>NZ_VIVC01000001.1:0-1565444 GCF_007828705.1 Pseudomonas sp. SJZ131
TAGGTTGGGTGTGTAAGCGCTGTGAGGCGTTGAGCTAACCAATACTAATTGCCCGTGAGGCTTGACCATATAACACCCAAGCAATTTGCTTGCTTTGAGCTGAACAGCGAAAGAGCGCCAGATTGCGGTGTGTGAAGACGCAATGAACCGAAAGTTCGACTGTGCACAAAGCCACACACAAATACCGACAGCTGTCACATACCCAATTTGCTGAAGCGCGGCCCTCCGGCCACGATTCGGTACCCGAATTTCTTGACGACCATAGAGCCTTGGAACCACCTGATCCCATCCCGAACTCAGTAGTGAAACGATGCATCGCCGATGGTAGTGTGGGGTTTCCCCATGTGAGAGTAGGTCATCGTCAAGATTAAATTCCGAAACCCCTATCTGCGTATGCAGGTAGGGGTTTTGTTTTTGCCTGCAGGAAAACCAAATCGGGCTCTGTGCTCGAACCAAAAAGTGCAACCGTTCGAGGAAATCGCGCTAAAGCGACTGCGCAGTTTTTGGTATGGTGCAGCTCGTTTTTAACGGACTGATTTCAAGCCTACGGATCGGCTCACCCTTCATCGTCAAAGAGCTGCTGCAGAAATGCCCGAACCAATACCCATCAAGGATCACGAAAAAGAGACGCGCTTGGTCAACAAGCGACTGATGGCCTGCGCCTTGTTTGTTATCGCCATCACCTGCGCACTGGTAGTGCGCCTCTACGTACTGCAAGTCGTCGAATTCGATTACCACTCGACCATCTCCGAAAACAATCGTGTCCACGTGTTGCCGATCACCCCGACACGTGGGCTGATCTACGACCGCAATGGCGTGGTCCTCGCCGACAACCGCCCCAGCTTCAACCTAACCATCACCCGCGAACGCGCTGTCGATGTGAATGAAGAGTTGGACGAAGTGATCAGCCTCCTGCACTTGCCGGCTGAAGATCGCGCGTCGTTCGACAAAGCCATGAAGCAGGGCCGGCATCCGTTTGTGCCGGTGACCTTGTTCTACGAACTCAGTGAAGAGCAGATCGCTGTTCTCGCGGTCAATGAGTTTCGCTTGCCAGGAATCGATGTTGAGCCGCAATTCGTACGGCACTACCCGATGGGCGCGCACTTCGCGCATTCGATCGGCTACGTCGGACGCATCAACGAGAAAGAATCCAAGGTGCTCGACGGCGTCGAATATCGCGGCACCCAATCCATCGGCAAAACCGGCATCGAGAAATTCTACGAGTCGCAGTTGCACGGTCACGTCGGCTACGAAGAAGTCGAAACCAACGCGCAGGGCCGCGTACTTCGCGTGCTCAAACACACCGACCCGATACCCGGCAAAAACATCGTGCTGAGCCTCGACGTCAAACTTCAGGAAGCTGCCGAGGACGCCCTGGGTGATCGCCGTGGCTCGGTGGTTGCGCTTGATCCGGCGACCGGCGAAGTGCTAGCGATGGTCAGCAAACCGAGTTTTGATCCGAACAGTTTTGTCACCGGCATCAGCTTCAAGGAATACGCGGCGCTGCACGATTCCATTGACCGGCCGCTGTTCAACCGCGTGCTGCGCGGCCTCTATGCGCCGGGCTCGACGATCAAACCGGAAGTCGCCATTGCCGGCCTCGACGCTGGCGTAGTCACGCCGCAAACCCGCGTCTTCGATCCCGGTTACTACCAACTGCCGGACTTCGATCACAAGTACCGCAACTGGAACCACAGTGGCGACGGCTGGGTGGACATGGACGCGGCGATCATGCGATCCAACGACACCTACTTCTACGACCTTGCGCACAAACTCGG
Organism: Pseudomonas sp. SJZ131; assembly: GCF_007828705.1. Classification (NCBI taxonomy): domain Bacteria; kingdom Pseudomonadati; phylum Pseudomonadota; class Gammaproteobacteria; order Pseudomonadales; family Pseudomonadaceae; genus Pseudomonas; species Pseudomonas sp. SJZ131. The sequence continues at coordinate 1,779 of NZ_VIVC01000001.1, forward strand.
CATCGATCGGTTGCACGATTACATGGCCATGTTTGGCCTCGGCGAGAAAGTTTCGCTCGATATGTTCGAAGAATCTGCCGGCCTGATGCCGTCGCAATCGTGGAAACGCGCCACCCGCCGCCAGCCTTGGTTCCCCGGTGAAACAGTGATTCTTGGCATCGGCCAGGGCTACATGCAGGTGACGCCGCTGCAATTGGCGCAAGCCACGGCCCTGATCGCCAACAAAGGTGTGTGGAACCGTCCGCATCTGGCCAAGACCGTCGACGGCGTCGCGCCGGTAGACGAGCATCCGATGCCGAACATTCTGCTCAAGGACCCGCGCGACTGGGAGCAGGTCAACCACGGCATGCAAATGGTCATGCACGACCCGCGCGGGATTGCCCGGGCTGCAGCGGCTGGCGCGCAATATCGCATCGCTGGCAAGAGTGGTACGGCGCAAGTTGTGGCGATCAAGCAGGGCGAGCGGTACAACCGCGCCAAAACGCTGGAGCGTAACCGCGACAATGCCTTGTTCGTCGGTTTCGCCCCGGCCGAACACCCGAAGATCGTGATATCGGTGATGATCGAAAACGGTGAGGCCGGCGGCCGCGTTGCCGGCCCTGTGGTGCGGCAGATCATGGACGCCTGGTTGCTCGATCAGGACGGCCATCTCAAGCCGCAATACGCCACGCCGGCCAAACCACCGGGTGATCCGCACGTCTGAGCGAACATGGATGAATGGGCGGCTAAAGAACCAGTGACTTAGCTGCCCGTCGAGCGCGCCTGCAAAATGTCGATACGCGGCGTTTGCGCCCGGCTCATCGCTGCTCGCGCTGCCATAGCAAATGAATGTCGACGTCGACAATCCCCGCGTACAGCGGCAGGCGCCAGCAATCCGGCGTCGGCGCGATAACGCGCGGCAGCGCTCAAATCCCCCGCAATCTCAAACCCCCGGCACCGGGCAGCTCAAATCACCTTCTTCACACTTCAGATAACGCTTGAAAGCCTCGACCCGCTGCTGGGTCAGATTCGTCGTGCAGTTTCTGTAAATCAGTGGATAGACGCTGCCGCCGTCGACCCCGGACGCCGAGAACTTGCACTCCGAATCACGAAACGCCACCCAGTTACGTTGCGCGCCGACCAGCAGCTTCTTCGCGTCCGGGTTGTCTTTCAGGCGTTTGGTAATTTGCTGGTACAGCGCGTTCAGCTCCTTGTCCGCCGCTTTGTTCTGCTCGGCCGCGCAACGATTCATATCGCCCTGATTGGTCGCATTGTCACAGTCCACAGCCTGCACAAAAGTGCTGAACAACAACAATGGCGTCAGCGCCAGGAGGGAGCGTAAGTGCATGGGAGAACCTCGCGATGATCGGAAAAGTTGAAGTGCAGTGTAGCGAAGCGAAAGTCCATAATCCAACACCGCTCCTGTAAGGGCGAGCCTGTCAGTTGATGGATGGACTGACTCAAACAGCGCTTTCGCGAGCAGGCTCACTCCTACAGAAAAGCGTCTTCAGTTGAAGCCATGTATTCGCGCTCAAAGCCTCAAATGCACAACTTGCGCTCGCAAACGCAGCGGCATATTTCAGGTCTTGGCGATTGTCTCGCGTGCTTGATACAACTTTAGGGTGGGTCTTGTGGTCTTACAGGCCTACTGTTCTTTACAGGAGGTGACTTATGAATCCAGCATCAGATCGCATCGAAAGGAAGATTTTGCTCAAGTCGCCGCGTTCGCAAGTCTGGCGCGTGGTGGCCAATGCCGAGGCGTTTGGCCAGTGGTTTGGCGTGGCGCTTGAGGGCAAGCGCTTTGTTGCGGGTGAGTGGACGCAGGGGCAGATTACCTATCCCGGTTATGAGCACTTGCTGTGGAATGTGTTGGTGGAGCGGGTCGAGCCGGAGCGGGTGTTTTCGTTTCGCTGGCACCCGTATGCGGTCGAGCCTGGCGTCGATTACTCCCAGGAGCCGACCACGCTAGTGCTGTTCGAGCTCGAAGACATGGATAACGGCACGTGGCTCAAGGTGACTGAATCCGGTTTTGACCATATTCCGCAAAATCGCCGGCTCAAGGCGTTCCGCATGGACAGCCGTGGCTGGGATGAGCAGATGAGCAATATTGAAGAATTTTTGAAACCCGCCGCGAAGATTGTTGAGCAGCAGAGCGATTGATTGGCTGCGGTTGGGTTTTTCGTGGGTGGAGCGGTCGTGGTAACCAATAAATAGCTGAGAGCCTTATCAATTAAGGCCTGCAGGTTTGATGCCTTAGCCGTCTAAGGGTTTGCGGAAGGGTAGCTATGGCGAATGTCTTACACGCGTTAGCAGCTATGTCGTCTATTGCGCATTGGATCCGAAGCGTAATCTAGCCTCATCAACTGAAGCACAGGGAGTGCTCAGGATCACGGATGATCGACCATAAGCAAGGACACGCTGCCGACAGGGAGTCGTAATGGTCTTGGGAAAAACCCGCTTCGGCGGGTTTTTTTTGGTCTTTCGAAAACTGCGATTTTGCTGGTTATGGTCAAACGCTTACACGCAGGTGCGGGTATGTCGTCTGTTTAACCTGCTGCGAAGCACTTATTCTGGATCCATCAACTGAAGCACAGGAAGTGCTCAGGATCATGGATGATCGACCATTAGCCAGGATGGCTGCCGACAGGATGTCGCGATGGTCTTGAGAACCCGCTTAGGCGGGTTTTTTTTCGCCCATCAAAAAACCGTTTTTGTAGGAGCGAGGCTTGCCCGCGAAGAACGATGATGCGGTTTGCCTGTTGCACCGTGTCATCGTTCATCGCGGGCAAGCCTTGCTCCCACAGGTAATGCCAGGTCATGCCAGGCCAGTTCAGCCCGGTTCAGGCCTATTCAAATCCCGAGTCTGGCCGCAGCGCGTTCGGTGATTGCTTTACGCTGTTGATACGACGGTGCCGCGCGCCGCTGCGCTTCTTGCACGATGCTCTGTGGCGCGGTGTCGGGGCTGCCGGCCTGGAACGGTGGGGCCGGCGCGTATTCCAGTTGCAGCTGGATGACCTGCGCGGTGTCCTCGTCGAAGAGTTCGGCGGCCAAGGTCAGAGCAAAGTCGATACCGGCGGTGATTCCGCCTCCCGTCAGCAGATTGCCATCGCGCACCACCCGCTCATTCACCGGCACCGCGCCCAAGGTCCCGAGCAAATCGTGATACGCCCAATGGGTGGTCGCGCGTTTGCCCTTGAGCAGGCCGGCCGCGCCGAGCACCAGCGAGCCGGTGCACACCGACGTCACGTAACGCGCATTGGCGGCTTGAGTGTTGATAAACGCCAAGGTCGCTTCATCCTCCATCAACGGCCCGACCCCGGCACCACCGGGAATGCAGATCACGTCCAGCGCTGGGCAATCGTCGAACGTGGTGGTTGGTTTCAGCACCAGCCCGGTGCTCGCGGTCACTGGCATCAGGTCTTTCCAGATCAAATGCACGTTCACGTCCGGCAGTGAGGCCAGCACGTCATAAGGCCCGGTCAGGTCCAATTGTTGAACCTGCGGAAACAGCAAAAAACCGATCTGCAGCGCCATGGCATTTTCTCCTGAGTTGGGGGTGGACGGCTTCACTGTAGGCTCGTAGGATTTGGCGTATCCGCCAATTACCCCACGAATCCCGCCAATCATGCCTAAAGCCATCCATGTGCTCGCATTCGCCAATGTGCAACTGCTCGACGTCACCGGGCCGTTGCAGGTGTTTGCTTCGGCCAACGACATCGCGCGGCAACAGGGTTTGTCTGCGCCATACGCGCCGACGGTGATTGCCAGCGGTGGCGGGGCGGTGATGTCGTCAGCAGGGTTGGCGCTGTTGGCCGAGCCATTGCCGCCAGCGCCCAGCGATACGTTGATCATCGCTGGCGGTTGGGGTGTTTACGCGGCGGCTGAGGATCAGCCGCTGGTGGCTTGGGTGCGTGAACACGCATCGCGTTGCCGCCGCGTGTCGTCAGTCTGCACCGGCGCATTTTTGCTGGCGGCCAGCGGTTGGCTCGACGGTCGGCGCGTGGTGACGCACTGGACGCGTTGCGATGAGTTGGCGCAAAAACATCCGCAGCTGCGCGTCGAGCCCAACCCGATCTTCATCAACGACGGCCCGATCTGGACCTCCGCCGGCGTCACCGCTGGCATCGATCTGGCGCTGGCCATGGTCGAAGAAGACCTTGGCCGCGCGATGGCCCTCGACGTTGCGCGGCAATTGGTGGTGTTTCTCAAGCGTCCGGGTGGTCAATCACAATTCAGCGTAACGCTGTCGTTGCAGCAGGAAGGCAACCGCTTCGACGAACTGCACGCCTGGATCAGCGAAAATCTGACCAAAGACCTCGGCGTCGCCACCCTGGCGCTGCAGGCCGGCATGAGCGAACGCAGCTTCATCCGCCATTACCGTGCCGATACGGGGCAAACCCCGGCGCGCGCCATCGAACTGATCCGCGTCGAAACCGCGCGCCGCATGCTCAGCGACACCGGCCTGCCGGTCAAACGCGTCGCCGCGCAATGCGGCTTTGGCAGCGAAGAAACCCTGCGCCGCAGCTTCGTGCGGGCCATCGGTGTGACGCCGCAAGCCTATCGCGAACGTTTCAGTGTCAGCCTCGCAGCAGATCCAGTAGCGCTTTGATCGTCGCTTCAGGCGCTTCTTCGGGAATGTTATGGCCGACGCCCGCCAACACCCGGCGCTCGTATAGACCGGTGAAATGCTCGAGGTCTTCGTCCTTCTCCGGGGCCGGCCCCACACCATCGTCGGCGCCGCACAGGGAAATGGTCGGCACGCCGATGGTCGGCTGCTTGGCCAGCGCATCTTCGATCCATTCCAGCGCCGGATCGCCGGGGGCGTACATGAAGCGATGCCGATACGAGTGAATCACCACTTCGACGAAATCGGTGTTGTCGAAGGCCGGCGCGCTCAACGGATAACGCTCGGCGTTGCGCGCCCAGGTTGGCGACCACAGTCGCCAGAGCAGTTCGCACAGCGCACGGCGGTTATCGGTCAAGCCTTCGACGCCGCGCGGGGTGTGGAAATAATACTGATACCAGAGCCGATGCTCGGTCTCAGGATCCAGCGGCCGGATCGAGCCGGGAATGTTCTGCACGTTGTACCCATCACCGGTGACCAGGCAACTCACCCGCTGCGGCCACAGCGCCGCGACGATGCATGCCGCGCGTCCACCCCAGTCGTAGCCGCAAAGCGCGGCGTGCGGGAGGGCGAGGGCGTCCATCAGGTCCAGCAAGTCTTGCGCGAGCGCCGCTTGCTGGCCGGAGCGCGGCGTGTCCGGGCGCTTGAACCGGGTCAGACCGTAGCCGCGCAGGTACGGGACGATAACGCGATAACCTTGGGCGGCGAGGGCCGGGGCGACTTCATCGTAACCGCGCGGCGAGTAGGGAAAACCGTGCAGCAGAATGATTGGCTCGCCATTCGCAGGGCCGTGCTGTTCGTAGGCAATGTGCAAGTGCGGCGTGTCAACGTAATGGACGGCTGGCGACTGGGTCACGAGAGAACTCCTGAAAATGGGCACCTGCAAAAACATTCATGCTGATGAAACCGTCCCACACAGCCACGCAACTGTGTGGCGAGCGAGCTTGCTCGCGTTGGAGCGCGAAGCGGTCCCCGACGATTTCCAGTGACCCCAATAATTGGCGACTGCTGCGCAGCCGAGCGCGAGCAAGCTCGCTTGCCACAGGTACGTACTTCGCCGCAGAGGGATTTTTTCACCGCCAAAACTGTGTCAGCTCTGGGTTTCTGCCTCGGCCATCTGGTTGAAATACTTGGTACGGTCCGGCGTAAACGTCACCACCATTTTGGTCCGCGAGCAGGTCAGTGCTTTTTCCACGGCCAGATCGATGTCCAGATCTTCCCCGCGCAAGCCTTGCCACTGCGCCAGGTATTTCAGCGATCCGTATTTTTCGAGTTTTTTCAGGCTGCGGCTCACGCCTCCTTTCCAGCCCAGCACCGGCAGTTCGCCAGCGAGGCACTGTTGGGCGACGTTGGGGAAACGGCTGGCGCGCTGGCGGCCGATTTCCCAGCATTTGATCAGGCCCATGTCAGGGGCTTCCCACAGTTCATTCCGGTTCAGGCCGGAGCGCAGTGGGGCGTCGATGGTGCGGTGGATGCGCTGGATCATTCAGGTTCCTTGAATTCGGGTTGTGTTGGACAGCTCCGCTGTACCCGTTGGAGGTGAATGTTAGGTGCGGATGTAACAGCTGGCAACAAGGTATTTGCCGGTGCCGGACGCAGGGTTGGCAGGGCAGCGGCATCGGTTTTTCAACCGAAAACAGCAGTTACCCTGCACAACCTGGGCGAAGGCTGATGAGATGCCCGAGAGAATCGGCTTCAGGTTTCTCTTCTCACCAGTAAACAGGACTTTTCCGACAACACCTGGTGCCACCAGACCACAGTCAAGGCTGCCACGAACTCTTCTCGCCACTCAGTTTGCGATCGAGAAAACTCGCGGCGCTGATCAACGCCAAGTGCGAAAGCGCTTGCGGCGTATTGCCCAGATGCCGCGCATGGCTGTCGAATTCCTCTGCGTACAACCCTAATGGGTTGGCGTATCGCAACAACTGCTCAAACTCCAGATGCGCTTTTTCGACCTGTCCGGCCCGCGCCAGACATTCCACGTACCAGAACGAACACGCAGCAAACGCGCCCTCGGTGCCGGCCAGACCATCGATCTGCGCATCATCGTTGCGATAGCGATAAACCATGCCGTCGCGCACCAGAGTTTTTTCGATCGCCTCCAGCGTCGCCAGCCAACGCGGATCCTTGGCGCTGACAAAACGCACCAGCGGCATCAGCAGCATCGAGCCATCCAGCGCCGTACCGCCCATGTACTGCACAAAATGCCCGCGTTCTTCGTTCCAGAAGTTTTCCCAGATGTCCGCATAAATCGCCTGACGGGTTTCGTCCCAGCGAGCAAACGGCGCCGGCAGCGAGCGTTTCGAAGCCAGGCGAATCGCCCGGTCCAGCGCCACCCAGCACATCAATCGCGAGTGCAGAAAGTGATGTTGCTCGCCGCGCATTTCCCAGATTCCGACGTCCTTTTGCTGCCAGGTTTCGCAGACCTGATCGACCACTTCCACCGCGTGTTGCCAGCCTTCGTGAGAGATCGCGTCGCCGTACTTGTTGACCAGATACACCGCGTCCATCAGCTCGCCGAAGATGTCCAGCTGAACCTGCTCGTAAGCCTGATTGCCGATGCGCACCGGTTTCGCCCCGCCATGCCCGGCGAAGTGCGTGAGCTCGGTTTCCGGCAGTTCCTGACGGCCGTCGACGGCGTACAGAATGTTCAGTTTCATCGGGCTGCCATTGCAGTCGCTGACGCGTCCGCGCAACCACTTCATGTAAGCGTTGGCCTCGGTGACGAAGCCCAGGCGCATAAACGCGTAGACGGTGAACGAGGCGTCGCGGATCCACGTGTAGCGGTAATCCCAATTGCGCTCGCCGCCCGCCGTTTCCGGCAGGCCGAAGGTTGCGGCGGCGAGGATTGCCCCGTGTTTGCGCGAGGTCAGCAGCTTCAACGCGAGGGCCGAGCGGTTGACCATTTCGCGCCAGCGCCCGCGGTAGTTGGACTGGCCGATCCAGTCACGCCAGAACTTCAGCGTGCGCTCGATGCACAGTTGGGCTGCGCCTTCCTGGAAACGCGGATCGTCAACGGCGCCCAACAGGAACGCCGCACTTTGCCCCTGTTCGAGGGTGAATTCGGCGGTCGCCGCCGCGCCATCCAGGGTCAACGGATGATCGGAATTGAGCCGCATCGATGGCTGGTCCGGCGCTGTAAACACCACGTCGTCGCCGTCCATTTGCGCGGTCGTCGCTGCGCGCGCGTAGTCATGGCGCACCGCGCAACGCATGCGCAGGGTCGCCGTGCCGCTGACCACGCGCACCCGGCGCATCAGCAGCGGCAAGTCATCTTCGTTGTCGCCGATCGGCAGCAGGTCGGTGACTTCGACCACCGCATGATCGCTCAGCCAGCGCGTTTGCAAAACGTTGGTGTCGGGCAGGTAAATCTGCTCGCGGCGCGCGTCGGGCAAATCCGGGGACAACTGGAAAATCCCTGCTTCGGGCGTGTCCAGCAGCGAACAGAATATCGACGGGCTGTCGAACTCCGGCCAGCAGAAAAAATCCACGCTGCCCTTGTCGTTGACCAGCGCCGCGCTGCGCATATCGCCAATGATGCCGTGGGCGTCGATGGCACTTTGTCGTTCGGAATGATGATCAGCCATTGCCACGGAACTCCGGATAGAGGCTCATGCCGCCGTCGATATACAGGGTGGTGCCGACGATGTAGTCGGACGCATCGGCGGCAAGGAAAACCACCGCGTTGGCGACGTCCTCGACGTCACCAACGCGACCGTAAGGGATCAGTTCGAGGAGTTTCTGCTCGGCATCGCCCTCGGTGGCCGCGCGGTTGATTGCCGTGCGAATCGCCCCCGGCGCGACGCCGTTGATGCGGATTTTCTGATGGCTGACTTCTTGCGCGAGGGTTTGCATCAGCATGTCGACGCCGCCCTTGGACGCGGCGTAATTGACGTGCCCGGCCCACGGAATGCGCTGGTGCACCGAACTCATGTGGATGATTTTGCCAGCGGCACGCGACACGCCTTGGCGAACACCTTGCTGGTTGAAGATCCGCAACGCCGCGCGGGCGCAAAGGAACTGCCCGGTGAGGTTGACGCCGATGACTTTGTTCCAGTCATCGAGGCTCATGTCCACGGCGTTCGCGTCTTTTTGCATGCCGGAATTGGCCACCAGAATGTCGAGAAAACCAAAGGCCTTGAGGGTCTCGGCGAACAGCCGCTCGACGTCGGCCTCTTTCGAGACATCGGCGCCGATGGCGATGGCGCGGCCACCGCTGTCATTGATTTGTCGGGCCAGTGCTTCGGCCGGTTCAGCCTGCGAATTGTAGTTGATGACCACCGCAGCACCGGCCGCGGCCAGGGCTTTCGCGGCGCCAGCGCCGATGCCGGAACTGGCGCCGGTGACGAGTGCAACTTGTTGATCGAGGGAAATCTGCATGAGCGCTAGCGCCTTGAGTTGAGGGCCTAAGTAGCTGACTGACGGGGTGGGCTGAGAGTTCATTTGTGCGGTAACGGTGCTGGCGATGGCGCCTTCACATTCCGCCAACAATTCCACGCTTTCCCCGCCACCCGCCTTATGGCAACTTGCAGGCCCGAATCGAGGCCCGCATTCCATGGCAAACCCTTACCGCGAACTGTTCCAGGCGCCTGGCGCGCGTGCGTTTGTGCTGGCCGGGATGATCGCGCGCATGCCGATTTCCATGACCGGCATCGGCCTGATCACCATGCTCGCGCAGTTGAAGGGCGGCTATGGCTTGGCCGGTGCGGTGGCGGCGACGTTTGCCTTGGCCACGGCGTTTTGTGCGCCGCAGGTGTCGCGGCTGGTCGACCGTTATGGCCAGAGCCGGATCTTGCCGGTGTCGGCACTGATCGGTGGCGGGGCGCTGTTGCTGCTGTTGCTCTGCACAAGATTGCAGGCGCCGCACTGGACGCTGTTCGTCTTCGCCGCGCTGGCCGGCTGCATGCCGAGCATGTCGGCGATGGTCCGCGCGCGCTGGACCGAGTTGTATCGCGGCCAGCCGCAATTGCAGACCGCTTATGCGCTGGAATCGGTGCTGGATGAAGTTTGTTTCATCGTCGGCCCGCCGCTGTCGGTCGGTTTGTGCGTGGTCGCGTTTCCCGAGGCCGGGCCGTTGGCGGCGTTGCTGATGCTGGCGATTGGCGTGACCGCGTTTGTCTTGCAACGCGGCACCGAACCGCCAGTGCATGCGCATGAAGCTCACCACATGGGCTCGATCATTCGTTCTGGGGAAATCCGCTTGCTGATGCTGTTGATGACCGCGATGGGCATCATCGTCGGGGTGATCGATGTGGTCAGCGTCGCGTTCGCCCAGCAGCAGGGGCAACCGGCGGCGGCGAGCATTGTGCTGTCGGTTTACGCTATCGGCTCGTGCCTGGCCGGGTTGGCGTTTGGCGCGCTGCGCTCGAAAGTGCCGTTGCCGCGATTGTTTCTGTATGGCGGCGTGATGACTGCGGTGACCACGTTGCCGCTGTTGTTGGCGACGAATATTTTCGGATTGTCGCTGGCGGTGTTTGTCGCCGGATTGTTCTTTGCGCCGACGCTGATTGTGGCGATGGCGTTGGTCGAGCGTATCGTGCCGCCGGCGAAACTGACTGAAGGCCTGACATGGCTGGTCACCGGGCTGAGCATCGGCGTGGCGATTGGCGCGGCGAGTTCCGGGTGGCTGGTGGATGCGTTCGGCGCGCGCAGCGGTTTCTGGATGGCGATCGCGGCCGGGGCGGTGGTGCTTGGCTCGGCGATCCAGAGCTTCCGTCATCTGAAATGATGTTTTACCTGTTGGCGTGAGCCTGCTCGCGAAGGTGTTGTATCAGTTGACCATCCGGCTAAATGCCCCGGAGCAATCGCGAGCAGGCTCACTCCTACAGGGCACGGTTACCAGCCGCGCCCCGAATTGACCCAGAAATTCACCGACAACGACGTCGACACCGATTCCACCTGATGGAACCAGCCTTCAGGTAAAAACAGCAAATCCCCGGCCTCCAGCGTCACCCGCAAAAACGTCACGTCGCGGGCGGTGGGGAAGCGTTGGTAGTCCGGCGCATCCGGGTTGAAATCGCAACCATCGAGGCCACCCTGCGGCGCCGTGGACCAAGTACCCAACGCCTCGCGATGATGCGGCGCGGCCAGGGTAAAAGTCTTCTGGCCCCAGACCTGCGCGAACAGATTGTCGGTGTCGTCGCGGTGCAGCGGCGTCAGCGTGCCTTTGGGGCCGATCCAGATGCGCGGCGCGATAAACAGCGATTGATCGAAGTAGGGCGGGTATTTGATCTGTTGCAGCAATTGCGCCGGCAGGATGTTGTTGCCCATGTACGCCGGCGGCTCGCCATTCACGCTATTCGCACCGTGGACCGCCGGGCTGTCGAGTGAAGCGATGAACTCGGCCATCGACGTCGAACGAAAATCGCGTTCGGTGGAGAACGTCTTCTTCACATAATCGCCATGGCGGGTGATGCCTTGCAGTTCGGCGAAATGCACCAGTGACTCTTCGCGGCTGAGCTTGAACAGCGGCCAGTCCTGCAAGGCATCGCTGATCACCAGCGGAATGCCGTGGGGCAAATAGTCGCTGTCGAACTGCTCTTTTGACAGTTCACTGCGCGGGCGCCGTTCAACGGTGCGCTGGGTCGGCAGGCTGGCGGTCAGGCGTTCGCTGAGGCGCGGCGGGGTCGGGTAGCGTTTGTTCATGTCGACCTTTTGCGCGACGGCGCCGCCATGCCGGGCATGGTCGATGATCTGCGGCAGCATCGTCGCCAGGCCCATGTTGCCGCCGATTTTCAGGCGACCGCTGGCGAACAATTCCTCGACGTTGGCGCTGCCGCCCATGATCCCGAGAAAGTCGTTTTGCGCGACTTCAATGGTCACGTCGGGGCTGGCGTGGCGCCCGGCTTCGGTGCGGCTGCTGGCCTTGACCTCGGACCAGTACGCCTGATGCGGGCCGAAGACAAATTGAAAAACCCCTTCGATGCCGACAGCGCCGGCATTGGCGAACAGTTTGCCCAGGATGGTCTGCAGGTCCACAGCGTGCACTCTTGTTGGTTTTGGTCTGATGAGGGGACGAGCGCCTGCGGGGGAAATTTAAGCTGCGGTGACTAATTCCGCTCGGCGCCGGGCCGTTCCTTTGGGTAGACCCATCTTTTCGAGGAGCCCACGGTGACCCAACTGACCCTGCTGTGCCTGCCGTATTCCGGCGCCAGCGCCATGGTCTACAGCCGCTGGCGGCGCAAATTGCCGGAATGGCTGCGATTGCAGCCCGTCGAACTGCCGGGCCGTGGCGCGCGGTTCGACGAGCCGTTGCACACCGACATGCGGGCGCTGGCGATGCAACTGGCGCGGGAGTTGCGCCCGACCTTGAAAGCCCCCTACGCCTTGTTCGGCCACAGCCTCGGCGCGCTGATGGCGTGCGAATTGGCCCACGCTTTTCGTGCACTCGGTTGCCCGGAACCGGTGGCGCTGTTCGCCTCGGGCACGGCGGCGCCGAGCATGCGCGCCGATTATGATCGCGGCTTTGCCGAACCGAAGACCGATGCCGAGCTGATCGAACAACTGCGCACGCTCAATGGCACCAGCGAAGAAGTGCTGGCCAATGAAGAATTGATGAGCCTGACCTTGCCGGTGCTGCGCGCCGATTTTCTGTTGTGCGGGCGCTTCCAGCCGGTTCATCGGCCCTTGCTCAAATGCCCGGTGCACGTGCTCGGCGGCAAGGCCGACAAGGCCACCACCGAACAATTGATCGGCTGGAGCAAGGAAACCCAAGGCAGTTTCTCGGTGGACATGCTCGCCGGCGGCCACTTCTTTATTCATGAACACGAAGCCAAGGTACTGCGAGTGATCAAGGATCAACTCGACGTACACCATCGGCGCCACGCCATGGCCACCAGCGCCTGACTCATCTGAATCAGCCTTTATAGGTGTGAGTTTGCTCGCGATGACGACCTGGCAGGCAACATGAATGTTGCCTGTGTGGGCCCCATCGCGAGCAGGCTCACTCCTACAGGGTTTTGTGTGTTCGGCACATCCCCGCGCATCGCCTTCCTGACACTTATTCTCATTCGCTAATTTTTCCGGTCTGCATTCGTTTTATAGGGACGACGTGCCTTTGTGCTTCCTGCCTACTGATCCGGATGCTAAGAAATGAATGCTGAAGACTCCTTGAAACTTGCTCGCCGGTTTATCGGGTTGCCCCTTGAAAAGCGCCAGATGTTCCTAGCGGCCTTGCAAAAGGAAGGCGTGGATTTCGCCCGTTTCCCGATCCCGCAAGGGGTCGAGGCGCAGGACCGCCAAGCGCTGTCCTATGCCCAGCAACGCATGTGGTTTCTCTGGCAACTGGACGCGCAAAGTGGCGCCTACAACTTGCCCGGCGCGGTACGCCTTACCGGTCGGTTGAACCTGACTGCGCTGGATCAGGCGTTTGCCAGCCTGGTCGCGCGTCACGAAACCTTGCGCACCGTATTCCAGCGCCAGCCCGATGACAGCCTGCAACAAGTGCCGAGCACCGCGCCGCTGCGCATCGAGCACCTCGACCTGCGCGCCTTGCCGGCCGCCGAGCGTGAACTGGCGGTGTCGCAAGCGGCCGAGCAACAGTCGTTGCAGCCGTTCGATCTGGCCGTCGGTCCGCTGCTGCGAGTCAAGTTGCTGCAACTCGCCGAGGACGAACACGTGTTGCTGCTGACCCTGCACCACATCGTTTCCGATGGTTGGTCGATGAACGTGCTGATCGACGAGTTCATCCGTTGCTACGACGCCCATGATGCCGGCGCGCAACCGCAACTGGCGGCACTGCCGATCCAGTACAGCGACTACGCGCTGTGGCAACGCCGCTGGCTGGAAGCCGGGGAGCAGGCGCGGCAACTGCAATACTGGCAGGCGCAATTGGGCGATGAGCATCCGGTGCTGGAGTTGCCGCTCGATCACCCGCGTCCGGCGATGCCGAGTTATCGCGGCACCCGCCATGAATTTGCCGTCGATGAGCAACTGGCCGAACAACTGCGCGCCACCGCGCAGAAGCACAACATCACTTTGTTCATGCTGCTGCTCGGCGCCTTCAACGCGCTGTTGCACCGCTACACCGGGCAGACCGACATCCGCGTCGGCGTGCCCATCGCCAACCGTAATCGCGGTGAAACCGAAGGCTTGATCGGCTTCTTCGTCAACACCCAAGTGCTGCGCACCCAACTGGACGGCCAGACCCGCGTCAGTGAACTGTTCAGCCGCATCAAGGAAACCGCGCTCGGCGCCCAGGCGCATCAGGATTTGCCGTTCGAGCGTCTGGTCGAAGCGCTGAAACTGGAACGCAGCCTCAGCCATACGCCGCTGTTCCAGGTGATGTACAACCACCAGCCGCAAGTCGCCGACATCAGCACGGTGACCACGGCCTCGGGCCTGGAATTGGGCATGATCGACTGGCAGGGTCGTACGACGCAGTTCGACCTGACACTGGATACCTGGGAAAAGGCCGGCAAACTGCACGCGGCGCTGACCTACGCCAACGACCTGTTCGACGCTGCAACCATCGCGCGCATGGCCCGGCACTGGACGCGCCTGTTGCAGGCGATGGTCGCCGATGCCACCCAGCGTGTCGGCGAATTGCCGCTGCTGGACGCGGCCGAGCAGCAGACGCTGGTCCACGACTGGAACGCCACGGCGCAGGCCTATCCAACCGACCAATGCCTGCATCGGTTGATCGAAGCTCAGGCAACGCGCAGCCCCGAAGCGACGGCGCTGGTATTCGGCGAGCAAACGTTGAGCTACGCGCAACTGGACGCCAGGGCCAATCAACTGGCGCAGCTGTTGCGCGAGCACGGCGTCGGCCCGGATGTGCTGGTGGGGATTGCCGTTGAGCGCTCGATCGAAATGGTCGTCGGCCTGCTGGCGATTCTCAAGGCCGGTGGCGCCTATGTACCGCTGGACCCGGAATATCCACAGGAACGCCTGGCCTACATGATCGAAGACAGCGCGATTGCGCTGTTGCTGACCCAGACTTCGCTGTTGCAGCGCTTGCCGACGGCTGGCGTGACGGTCATCACCCTTGATCAGCCGGCCGATTGGCTGGATCGCTACAGCGCCGAGCGCCTGCCGCTGGCGCTGCACAGCCAGAACCTGGCGTATGTGATTTACACCTCCGGCTCCACCGGCAAACCCAAAGGTGCCGGCAACAGCCACGCGGCGCTGGTCAACCGTTTGTGCTGGATGCAGCAAGCCTATGGCCTGGATGACAGCGACGCGGTGTTGCAGAAAACCCCGTTCAGTTTCGACGTGTCGGTGTGGGAGTTTTTCTGGCCGCTGATGACCGGCGCCCGCCTGGTGGTGGCGGCGCCGGGTGAGCACCGCGAGCCGGCGCGCTTGATCGAAACCATCGATCGCCACCGTATCAGCACGTTGCACTTCGTGCCGTCGATGCTCCAGGCCTTCATCCATGAGCCGGGCGTGCAAGCCTGCACCAGCCTCAAGCGGATCGTCTGCAGCGGTGAAGCACTGCCGCTGGATGCGCAATTGCAAGTGTTCGCCAAACTGCCGAACGCTGGTTTGTATAACTTGTACGGCCCGACCGAAGCCGCCATCGACGTTACTCACTGGACCTGCGTCGATGAAGGCGCCGACAGCGTGCCGATCGGCCAGCCGATTGCCAACCTGCGCACCCACGTGCTGGATGCCCAATTGTCGCCGGTGCCGGCGGGTGTCGCCGGTGAGTTGTACCTCGGTGGCGCCGGTCTGGCGCGCAGTTACCATCGTCGTCCGGCGCTGACCGCCGAGCGTTTTGTGCCGTGCCCGTTCCATGACGGTGCGCGCCTGTACCGCACCGGCGACCGCGTGCGCCAACGCGCCGACGGGGTTATCGAATACCTCGGGCGTCTCGATCATCAAGTCAAACTGCGCGGTTTGCGTATCGAGTTGGGCGAGATCGAAACCCGTCTGATGCAGCACCCGCTGGTGCGTGAAGCGGTGGTGCTGGTGCAGGGCGGCAAACATCTGGTCGGCTATCTGGTGCTCGACGACACTGAACCGGATGCACAATGGCCGCAAACGCTGAAAGCCTGGCTGCTCGGCAGTCTGCCGGAATACATGGTGCCGACGCACCTGATGCCGCTGGTCAAACTGCCGGTGACGGCCAACGGCAAACTTGATCGCAAGGCCTTGCCCGAGCCGGAAGCGGCGGTGCAGCAAGCCTTTGTCGAACCGCAAGACGCGCTGCAAAAAGCCCTCGCGGCGATTTGGCAGGACGTGCTCGGTGTCGAGCGTATTGGCCTGGAGGACAACTTCTTCGAATTGGGCGGCGACTCGATCATTTCGATCCAGGTCGTCAGCCGTGCGCGTCAGGCCGGCATCCGCCTCAGCCCGCGCGACTTGTTCCAGTATCAAACCGTGCGCAGCCTGGCGCTGGTGGCGACGGTCGCTGAGCAGAGCAACATCGATCAAGGCCCGGCCAGCGGCAACGTGCTGCTGACGCCGGTGCAGGAATATTTCTTTGCGCAACCGATGAGCGAGCGCGGCCACTGGAACCAGTCGTTGCTGCTGGCACCACGCGAACCGCTGCAAGCCGAGTGGCTGGAAACCGCGTTGACGCGTTTGTGCAATCACCACGACGCGCTGCGCCTGCGTTTCGTCGAAGGCGCGCAAGGCTGGCAGCAACACTATGCCGGCGCAGTAAGCGAGTGCGCACTTTGGCAGCGACAGGCCGACAGCGAGGCCGCGCTGCTCGCGTTGTGCAACGAAGCCCAGCGCAGCCTCGATCTGACTGACGGTCCGCTGCTGCGAGCGATGCTGGTGACCCTGGCGGATGGCGCGCAACGCTTGTTGCTGGTGATCCATCACCTGGCCGTCGATGGCGTGTCGTGGCGGCTGCTGCTCGAAGATCTGCAGCAGGCTTACACGCAGCTGCAAAGTGGCGGCGCGATTGTCCTGCCGAGCAAGACCAGCGCCTATCAGGCCTGGGCCGAACGCTTGCAGCTGCACGCGCCAGCGCTCAACGAAGAAATGGCTTATTGGCAGCAGCAAACCAGCGAACAGCAACTGCCGCGTGATCGCGCCGACGGTCGTCTCGACAACCGCTTCGGCGAGAAAATCGAGTGGCGCCTGGACCGCGAACTGACCCGCCAACTGCTGCAAAGCGCACCAGCGGCATACCGCACGCAAGTCAACGACTTGCTGTTGACGGCGCTGGCGCGGGTGCTCTGCCAGTGGAGCGCTCAACCGGCGGCGCTGATTCAACTCGAAGGTCATGGTCGCGAAGATCTGTTTGATGAGCTTGACCTGACCCGCACCGTGGGCTGGTTCACCAGCCTGTTCCCGGTGCGCCTGCAACCGGCGGCGACGCTGGCGGATTCGATCAAGACGGTCAAGGAACAACTGCGCGCCGTACCGGGCAAAGGCCTGGGTTACGGCGTGTTGCGCCACCTCGGCGAACCGGCGCAGCGCGAGCAACTCGCGGCACTGCCGCCGCCACGGATCACCTTCAATTACCTCGGGCAGTTTGATCGTCAGTTCGACCAAACGTCACTGTTTGTGCCGTCCACCGAGGGCAGCGGCCAGGCTCAGGACCCAAGTGCGCCACTGGCTAACTGGTTGACCCTGGAAGGCCAGGTCTTTGGCGGCGAACTGGCAATGAGCTGGGATTTCAGCCACGAGATGTTTGACCGGGCGACGGTGCAGCAACTGGCCGATAGCTTCGGCGCCGAGCTGCGCGAGTTGATCGAACACTGCAGCACGCTGCCAGCGCCACACGCCACGCCGTCGGACTTCCCGTTGGCACGCATCAGCCAGGCGCAAATCGATGCGCTGCCGGTGAATGTCGGGCTGCTCGACGACCTTTACCCGCTGTCGCCGATGCAACAGGGTTTGCTGTTCCACACGCTGTACGAGCAAGCGGCGGGCGAGTACATCAACCAGTTGCGCGTCGATGTGCAAGGGCTGGATCCCGAGCGTTTCCGCGCAGCGTGGCAGTCCACCGTCGATGCCCAAGACATCCTGCGCAGCGGTTTTGTCTGGCAGGGCGAGCTCGAACAACCACTGCAGATCGTGCATAAACAGGTGCAATTGCCGTTTACCACGCTGGACTGGTGCAGCCGTGACGATCAGCTCGCCGCCCTCGATAACCTGGCCGATGCCGAACGCCAACAAGGTTTTGACCTGACCCAGGCGCCGTTGCTGCGCCTGGTGCTGGTGCAGACCGCTGCCGATCGCTGGCACCTGATTTACACCCATCACCACATTTTGATGGATGGCTGGAGCAACTCGCAGTTGCTTGGCGAAGTCTTGCAGCGCTATCGCGGGCGCGCGCCAGCGGCTGCGGCCGGGCGCTATCGCGATTACATCGGTTGGCTGCAACGTCAGGATGCGCAGCTGAGCGAGAACTTCTGGGCCGAGCAACTGGCGCCCCTGCAAGAGCCGACGCGGCTGGCGCGCGTGGTCAGCGACGAGCAAAGCCAAAGCGGTCATGGCGATCATTATCAGACGTTGCCGGCCAGCCAGACGCAAGCGCTCGAAGCGTTTGCCCGGCAGCAGAAAGTCACCCTCAACACGTTGGTGCAAGCCGCTTGGCTGCTGTTGTTGCAGCGTTACACCGGTCACCAGACGGTCGCGTTCGGCGCGACGGTGGCGGGGCGTCCGGCGGATTTGCCGGGCATCGAGCAGCAAGTCGGGCTGTTCATCAACACCTTGCCGGTAATCGGCACGCCACGTCCGGACCAGAGCGTGGCGGCCTGGCTGCAAACGGTGCAGGCGCAAAACCTCAGCCTGCGCGAGTTCGAACACACGCCATTGGCAGATATTCAGCGTTGGGCCGGGCAGGGCGGCGAGGCCTTGTTCGACAACATTCTGGTGTTCGAGAACTACCCGATTGCCGAGGCGCTGCAACAAGGCGCGGAGCAAGGCGTGGTGTTCGGTGAAGTCACCAGCCTCGAACAGACGCACTTCCCGCTGAGCGTCGCCGTGACCCTCGGCCAGACTCTGGCGCTGCATTACAGCTTCGACCGCGCGCATTTCTGCGCGGCGGTGATCGAACGCATCAGCGCGCAGTTGCTGCAATTGCTCGAACAATTTGCCGAGTCGGCGCAACGCAACCTCGGCGAAATTGCCTTGGCGAGTGCGCAGGAATTGGCCGTGCAACTGGCCAACAACCACCCGCAGCCGTATCCGCTGGACCTCACGGTACACCAGCGCATCAGCCAATGGGCGGCCGAGGCGCCGGAGCGCACTGCGGTGATTTTTGCCGGGGAGCATTTCAGCTATGGCGAGATCGACCGCCGCGCCAATCAGCTGGCTCACGCACTGATCGCCCGTGGCGTCGGCGCCGAAACCCGGGTCGGCGTGGCGTTGCCGCGCAGCGAAGGGGTGATCGTCGCGCTGCTGGCCGTGCTCAAGGCCGGTGGCGCCTATGTGCCGCTGGACACCAGCTACCCGCGTGAACGCTTGGCGTATCTGATGCAGGACTCGGGGCTGGCGCTGTTGCTGAGCGATTCGCGCGTGTCGGCGCAACTGCCGCTGGACGGCGCGACCCCGGTGCTGGAACTTGACCGCCTCGACCTCAGTGGCCAACCCGATACCGCGCCGACCGTGGCGCTTGATCCGCACAACCTCGCTTACGTGATTTACACCTCCGGTTCGACCGGTAACCCGAAAGGCGTCAGCGTCGCCCACGGCCCATTGGCGATGCATTGCCAGGCGATTGGCGAGCGTTACGAAATGCGCGCCAGCGACTGCGAATTCCACTTCATGTCGTTTGCTTTCGACGGCGCCCACGAGCGCTGGCTGACCAGCCTGACTCACGGCGCCTCGCTGTTGATTCGCGATGACAGCCTGTGGACCCCGGAACAGACTTACAACGCCATGCGCGAGCACGGCGTCACCGTGGTCGCATTCCCGCCGGTGTACCTGCAGCAACTGGCCGAGCACGCCGAGCGCGAAGGCAACCCGCCGAAAGTGCGGATCTATTGCTTCGGTGGCGACGCCGTGCCGGCCGCCAGTTTCGAGCGGGTCAAGCGCGCCCTCGACCCGGATTACATCATCAACGGTTACGGCCCGACCGAAACCGTGGTCACGCCGCTGATCTGGAAGGCCGGTCGCGCCGAACCGTGTGGCGCCGCGTACGCGCCAATCGGCAGCCGCATCGGCGACCGCAGCGCCTATGTGCTCGACGCCGACCTCAACCTGTTGCCGCAAGGCATGGCGGGCGAGTTGTACCTCGGCGGCACGGGCCTGGCCCGCGGTTACCTGAACCGTCCGGGGCTGACCGCAGAACGCTTTGTGGCCGACCCGTTCAGCAACGTCGGTGGCCTGCTGTACCGCACCGGCGACCTGGTGCGCCAGCGCGCCGATGGCACTTTCGATTATCTGGATCGCATCGATAACCAAGTGAAAATCCGTGGTTTCCGTATCGAACTCGGCGAGATCGAAGCGCGCCTGCAAGCGCTGGATGGCGTGCGCGAAGCGGTGGTGGTTGCCCAGGAAGGCACCGCCGGCAGCGGCAAACGTCTGGTCGCCTATGTGGTCAGCGATGCGCAAAATGTCGCGCGCGCCGATTTTGCCGAGAGCCTGCGCGAGCAACTGAAAAGCGCCTTGCCGGCGCACATGGTGCCGGCCTATTTGCTGCTGCTCGAACGCCTGCCGCTGACCCCCAACGGCAAACTCGACCGCAAGAACTTGCCGAAACCCGACGTCAGTCAGTTGCAGCAAGCCTACGTCGCGCCACAAAGTGCGCTGGAGCAGCAACTGGCGACGATTTGGCAGGACGTGCTGAAACTTGATCGGGTCGGCTTGAGCGATAACTTCTTCGAGCTCGGCGGCGATTCGATCATCTCGATCCAAGTGGTCAGCCGCGCGCGTCAGGCCGGCATCCGTTTTACCCCCAAAGACTTGTTCCAGCACCAGACCATTCAGGCCTTGGCCAGCGTTGCGCGACGAGGCGAGCAAGCGCTGCTGATCGATCAAGGCCCGGTGACCGGCGAACTGCCGCTGCTGCCGGTGCAGCAGGTGTTCTTCGGGCAAAACATCCCTGAGCGCCAGCACTGGAATCAGGCGGTCATGCTCAAACCGACGCAACCTCTCGACGCTGCTGTGCTGGAACGTGCAGTAGGCGCGCTGGTGGCGCATCACGATGGGTTGCGTCTGAGTTTCGTCGAGCAGGCCGAGGGCTGGCAGGCGCACTACCGCGCAGTCGAGCCACACGGCGACGCATTGGTCTGGGCGGTGGATGTCGCCGACGCGACCGGGCTGGAAGTCGTGGCCAATGAAGCGCAACGCAGCCTCAACCTGCAAGACGGGCCGCTGGTGCGTGCGGTGTTGGCGAACCTCGACGATGGCAGCCAGCGGTTGCTGCTGGCGATCCACCATTTGGTGGTCGACGGCGTGTCGTGGCGGATCCTGTTTGACGACCTGCAAAGCGCTTATCGGCAGCTGCTCGCCGATCAGCCGCTGCAATTGCCGGGCAAAACCAGCGCGGCAAAAGTCTGGGCCGAACACCTGCAAACCTATGCGCGCAGTGCGCCGTTGCAACAGGAATTGGCCTACTGGCAACAACAGTTGCAAGGCGCCGAGGTCGCGTTGCCGGCGGACCACGCCGAGGGCGGGCAGCAGAATCGCCACGCGCTGACCGTGCGCACGCGTTTGAACAAAGACCTGACCCGGCAACTGCTGCAAGACGCTCCGGCGGCGTATCGCACCCAAGTCAACGATCTGCTGCTGACTGCATTGGCTCGCGTCATGGTGCGCTGGACCGGCGCCGAGAGCACGTTGATCCAGCTCGAAGGGCATGGTCGCGAAGAACTGTTCGACGGCGTGGACCTGACCCGCACCGTCGGTTGGTTCACTAGCGTCTACCCGGCGAAACTGACGCCGCTGGCCGACCTCGGCGGTTCGCTGAAACAGATCAAGGAACAACTGCGCGCGATCCCCAACAAAGGCATCGGCTTTGGTGCGCTGGCGCATCTGGGTGACGCCGCCGCGCGCCAGGCCCTGGGGCAATTGCCGGTGCCGCGCCTGACCTTCAACTACCTCGGCCAGTTCGACGGCAGTTTCACCGAGAGCGACGGCGCATTGTTCGTGCCGTCCAGCGAAGCGCCCGGTGATGAACTGCACGCCGAGGCGCCACTGGCCAACCATCTGGCGCTCAACGGTCAGGTGTATGGCGGTGAATTGAACCTGGGCTGGACCTTCAGTCGCGAGATGTTCAACGAGGCAACCATTCAACAGTTGGCCGACGATTACGCGCAGGAACTGCAAGCGCTGATCAGCCATTGCTGCGAGGCCGGGCAACACGGCGTGACGCCTTCGGACTTCCCGTTGGCACGCTTGAGCCAGGCGCAACTGGACCACTTGCCGCTGGCGCCGCAGTTGATCGAAGACGTCTATCCACTGTCGCCAATGCAGCAAGGCATGCTGTTCCACGCGGTGTACGAAGAAGCCACCGGCGACTACATCAATCAGATGCGTCTGGACGTCGAAGGGCTCGACCCCGAGCGCTTCCATCAGGCCTGGCAAGCGGCGGTGGATGCCCACGACATTCTGCGCACGCGCTTCGTCTGGCAGGGTGAACTGGACGCGCCGGTGCAGGTGGTCAGCAAACACGCGCAGATGCCGTACAGCTTGCATGACCTGCGCGCCGAGCCGCAGCAGCAACAGGCGTTGCAAACCCTCGCGGACATCGAACGCCAGCGTCTCGATTTGCACGCGTCGACCTTGCTGCGTCTGGTGCTGGTGCGCATCGATAACAACCGTCATCACCTGATCTACACCAACCATCACATCCTCATGGACGGCTGGAGCAACTCGCAATTGCTCGGCGAAGTGCTGCAGCGTTACAGCGGCCAGTTTCAGGCTGCGCATGGCGGACGCTATCGCGATTACATCGACTGGCTGCAACGTCAGGACGCCGCCGCCAGCGAAGCCTTCTGGCTGCCGGCGCTGCGCAGCCTTGAGCAACCGACGCGTCTGGCGCAAGCCATGGCCCGCCCGGCGGACGCCGACGAGCAAGGTTATGCGGATCACTTTCAGGTGCTGGATGCCGAGCAAACCTTGCGATTGAGCGAGTTCGCCCGCGCCTCGAAAGTCACGGTCAACACGCTGGTGCAAGCCGCATGGCTGCTGTTGCTGCAACGCTACACCGGCAAATACACCGTGGCGTTCGGCGCGACTGTCGCCGGGCGGCCGGCCGACTTGCCGGGTGTCGAGCAACAGATCGGTTTGTTCATCAACACTTTGCCGGTGATCGCCACGCCGCGTGCGCAGCAGCCGCTGGGCAGTTGGTTGCAAGCGGTGCAGGCGCAGAACCTGGCACTGCGCGAGTTCGAACACACGGCACTGTTCGACATCCAGCGCTGGGCCGGGCAGGGCGGTGAAGCCTTGTTCGACAGCATCATGGTGTTCGAGAACTACCCGATTTCCCAGGCGCTGGAACAGGGCGCGCCGGACGGGTTGCGCTTCGGCGCGGTGGCCAACCATGAACAGACCAACTATCCGCTGACCGTGCTGGTGAGCCTGGACCGTCAATTGACGGTGCACATGAGCTATCAGCGCGGCAGTTTTGCCCAGGCGACCATCGAGCAACTGGCGGCGCATCTGCAGCATCTGCTGAGCCAGATGACCGCCACCGAGCGTTGCCTGGATGAACTGCAATTGCTCAATGCAAACGAGCAGCAGCAAGTGCTGCTGGCGTGGAATCCGCCGGGCCAGGGTTTCGCCCAGGACCTTTGCGTGCACCAGCTGATCGAGCAGCAAGTGGCGGCGCAACCGCACGCATTGGCGGTGACCTTCGCCTCACAACAATTGACCTACGCCGAACTCGACGCGCGGGCCAATCGCCTGGCGCACAAGTTGATCGAGCTGGGGGTCGGCCCGGAGGTGCGGGTCGGCGTCGCCATGCAGCGTTCCGCCAGTTTGTTGGTCGCGCTGCTCGCGGTGCTCAAGGCCGGTGGTGCCTACGTGCCGCTGGACCCGCAATACCCGGCGGAGCGCGTTGCCTACATGCTCGAAGACAGCGCCGCGCGGGTGCTGCTCAGCGAGCAGGCCGTCGCCGCGACGCTTACCGTCGGCGCCGACACGCAGCTGCTGTTGATCGATCAGCTCGACTCGCAACTGGCGGCGTATCCGCACACCGCACCGGTTACCGGCGTCACTGCGGACAACCTCGCGTACGTGATCTACACCTCCGGTTCCACCGGCAAACCGAAAGGCGTGGCGATCGCCCATCGCAACGTGCTGGCGCTGATCGACTGGTCGCAGACGGTCTACAGCCGCGACGACATCCAAGGCGTGCTGGCCTCGACCTCGGTGTGCTTCGACCTGTCGGTGTGGGAGCTGTTCGTCACGTTGGCCAACGGCGGCTCGCTGATCATCGCCCACAATGCGCTGGAACTGCCGCAATTGCCGGCGCGCGATCAAGTGCGCCTGATCAACACCGTGCCTTCGGCAATCAATGCGCTGCACAGTGCCGGGCAGATTCCCGACAGCGTGCGCATCATCAACCTCGCCGGCGAGCCGCTCAAGCAATCGCTGGTGGATGCGCTCTACGAGCAGGCGAGCATCGAGCAGGTTTTCGACCTGTACGGCCCATCCGAAGACACCACCTATTCGACCTGGACCCGGCGCGAGGCGGGCGGCACAGCGAACATCGGCCGAGCGCTGCAACACACCGCCAGTTACCTGCTCGATGGCGACCTGCAACCGGTGCCGATTGGCGTCAGCGCCGAACTGTACCTGGGGGGCGCCGGCATCACGCGCGGTTATCTGGCACGGCCGGACATGACTGCCGAGAAGTTTGTGCCGAACCCGTTCGCCAGCAACGGCGAGCGTCTGTATCGCACTGGCGACCTGTGCCGTTATCGGGCCGACGGCGTGCTCGAATATCGCGGGCGCATCGACCACCAAGTGAAGATTCGCGGTTTCCGCATCGAGCTGAGTGAAATCGAAGCGCGCCTGCTGCAACAGGACGCGGTCAGCGAAGTCGCGGTCCTCGCATTGCATGCACAGGGCGCTCAGCAACTGGTGGCCTACGTGGTCGCCACGCAACTGGCGCTGGACGATGCCGAGGCGCAACGCGGTTTGCGCGAGGCACTCAAGGCGCGCCTCAAGCAAAGCCTGCCGGAGTACATGGTGCCGGCCCACGTGTTGTTTATCGCGCAACTGCCGCTGACGCCCAACGGCAAACTCGACCGCAAGGCGCTGCCAGCGCCGGATGCCAGCCAGTTGCAAGGTGGTTATGTCGCCCCGGTCAGCGAACTTGAGCAGCAGGTCGCGGCGATCTGGGAGCAAGTGCTGGACCTGGAGCGCGTCGGTTTGCATGACCACTTTTTCGAGCTCGGTGGGCACTCGCTGCTGGCGGTCAATGTGGTGTCACGGCTGCAACTCGAACTGGGGCTGAAACTGACCCCGCAACTGCTGTTCCAGAACCCTGTACTGACAGATTTCGTCAGCCGTCTGGCCACCGCCGGTGAGCAGATCGATACGTTGAAACTGAGCAAGCTGGACGCCCTGCTTGACGAAATGGAGGAAGTTTGATGGATACCAATGTCGCTTTGAAGATCGCTCGGCGCTTCATTACTTTGCCGCTCGACAAGCGCAGGGTGTATCTGCAAAAGATGCTCGAAGAAGGCGTTTCGCCAGCCAACCTGCCGATCCCCGAAACGCAGTCGCAGTTCGATCCGGTGCCGCTGTCCTTTGCTCAGGAACGCCAGTGGTTTCTCTGGCAGATGGACCCCGACAGCGCCGCTTACAACATTCCCAGCGCCATGCAGTTGCACGGCGAGCTTGACGTCACGGCGCTGGAGCGCGGCTTCAATGCGTTGATCGAGCGTCATCAAAGCTTGCGCACCACGTTCCAGCAACAGGACGAGCGCGCGGTGCAGGTGATTCATCCGCACATGCCGCTGGCGATCGGCGTGCACGAGCTCGACCGCAGCAGCACCGCGCTGTCGCAGGCGGCGCAAGTCGATGCGTTTGTCGCCGCGCAGGGCGCGCAAGCTTTCGATCTGATCAACGGGCCGCTGCTGCGTGTGAGCCTGCTGCGCCTCGGCGCGCAGGATCATGTGTTGACGTTGACCCAGCACCACATCGCTTCGGATGGCTGGTCGATGCGGGTGATGATCGAGGAGTTGCTGCACCTCTATGGCGCTTACCGTCAGGGCCAGACTCCGGCACTGCCGGCGCTGTCGATCCAGTACGCCGACTACGGCATCTGGCAGCGGCACTGGATGGAGGCCGGCGAGCGCGAACGTCAGTTGGGTTACTGGCAAACTCAGTTGGGCAACGATCATCCGGTGCTTGAGTTGCCCGCCGATCATCCGCGCCCGGCCGTGCAAAGCCTGCGCGGGGCGCGGGTCGAACTGGCCTTGCCAACGTCGCTGGCCGACCAGCTGCGCGCCGTGGCCAAAGCTCAGGACGTGACGCTGTTCATGCTGTTGCTGGCGTCGTTCCAGACCTTGTTGCACCGTTACAGCGGTCAGGCCGACATTCGCGTCGGCGTGCCGACAGCCAACCGCAATCGCGTTGAAACCGAGCGGTTGGTCGGCTTCTTCGTCAACACTCAGGTGTTGCGTACCGAGTTCGACGCACAAGCGAGTTTCAGCACGCTGCTGTCGCAGGTAAAAACCACCGCGATGGCCGCTCAAGCGCATCAGGACTTGCCGTTCGAGCAATTGGTCGAGGCGTTGCAGCCGCAACGCAGCCTCAGCTACAGCCCGTTGTTCCAGGTCATGTACAACCACCAGAGCAGCGGCACCACGCGCAATGCCCCGGCTGCCGATCCATCGGCGCTGAGCATTCGCCACTTGCATCAACCGTCGCGCACCGCGCAGTTCGACCTGACCCTGGAAACCTTCGACGGCGCCGAAGGCCTGGGCGCGCAGTTGACCTACGCCACCGACCTGTTCGATCAGGGCACCATCGAGCGGCTGGCGCGGCACTGGCAAAACCTGCTGGTGAGCATCGTCGCCGACCCGCAACAACGTATCGGCGAACTGGCCTTGCTCGACGCCAGCGAGCAACAGCAAGTGCTGGTCGACTGGAACCGCAGTGCCGCCGACTACCCGACCGAGCTTTGCATTCACCAGTTGATCGAAGCTCAGGCGCTGCGTACGCCAGACGCCACTGCGCTGGTGTTCGACGGGCAGGCGCTGGATTACGCGCAGCTCAACCGTTCGGCGAATCAGTTGGCCCATCGTCTGATCGAGCTCGGTGTCGGTCCTGATCGACTGGTCGGCATCGCGATTGATCGCAGCCTCGACATGCTGGTCGGGCTGCTGGCGATTCTCAAGGCCGGTGGCGCTTACGTGCCGCTGGACCCGCAATATC
This sequence comes from Pseudomonas sp. SJZ131, assembly GCF_007828705.1. Classification (NCBI taxonomy): domain Bacteria; kingdom Pseudomonadati; phylum Pseudomonadota; class Gammaproteobacteria; order Pseudomonadales; family Pseudomonadaceae; genus Pseudomonas; species Pseudomonas sp. SJZ131. Next base: position 28,618 of record NZ_VIVC01000001.1, read on the forward strand.
CGCAAGAGCGCCTCGCGCACATGATCGAGGACAGCGGCCTGCAATTGCTGCTGACGCAGACGCATCTGCTCGAGCAATTGCCGATTCCGCACGAGGTGCAGACGCTGTTGCTTGACCCGCTGGGCGAGTACGCGCGCGGCTACAGCGAGACAAATCCGCACGTCGCGATTGATGGCGAAAACCTCGCCTATGCGATTTACACCTCCGGCTCCACCGGCAAACCCAAAGGCGTGATGGTGCGCCATCAGGCGCTGGTCAATTTTGTCGTCAGCATGGTTCGCGAACCGGGGCTGGTGGCCGCCGACCGCATGCTCTCGCTGACCACGTTCTCGTTCGATATTTTCGGTCTGGAAATCTACGGCCCGTTGCTCTGCGGTGCGCGCGTGGTGCTGGTCGACAAGCAGACGGCCCAGGACCCGCAAGCGCTGTTGAGCATGATCGAACAGCAGCAGGTCACGGTGGTGCAGGCAACGCCGTCGACCTGGCGCATGTTGCTCGACCACGAGCAGGCGTCGATCCTGCGCGGTTGCAAATTTTTCTGCGGCGGTGAAGCGCTGGCCGATGATCTGGCGCAGCGCATGCTTGGCCTCGCGGGGCAGGTGTGGAACCTCTATGGCCCAACCGAAACCACCATTTGGTCAGCGGCCTGGCAATTGACCGAGCAACAGCGCCAGCCGTACCTCGGCAAGCCGATTGCCAACACCACGCTGTACATCCTTGGCGATGAACTGGCGCCGAACCCGGCCGGTTGCATCGGCGAACTGCTGATCGGCGGTGACGGCCTCGCCCGTGGTTATCACGCGCGTGCGGCGATGACCGCCGAGCGTTTTCTACCGGACCCGTTCGGCAACGGCACGCGCCTGTACCGCACCGGCGACCTCGCGCGCCATCGCCACGACGGCGTGCTCGAATACATGGGCCGCATCGACCATCAAGTAAAGATTCGCGGCTTCCGGATCGAACTCGGCGAAATCGAAGCGCGTCTGCTCGAACACTCCAGCGTTCGCGAAGTGGCGGTGCTGGCGCAGGAAGCCTTGGGCAGCCAGCAACTGGTGGCCTACGTGGTCGCCCCGCCACTGGACCTCGCTGACGCAGACGCGCAACAGCGCCTGCGCGATGAACTGCGAGCCGCGCTGAGCGCGTGCCTGCCGGAATTCATGGTGCCGGCGCACTGGCTGTTTCTCCAGCGCCTGCCGCTGACACCGAACGGCAAGCTCAATCGCAAGGCCTTGCCGGCCGTCGATGTCAGCCAATTGCAGACGCGTTATGTGGCTCCGCACAGTGCGCGCGAGCAGCAAGTCGCGGCCATCTGGCAAGACGTGCTCAAGCTTGAGCGCGTCGGTTTGACCGACAACTTCTTCGAACTCGGCGGCCATTCGCTGCTGGTCACCCAAGTGGTGTCGCGCGTGCGTCGCTTGCTGGATATTCAGGTGCCGCTGCGCAGCCTGTTCGAACACAGCGTGCTGGAGGATTTCGTCCGCGCGCTGGACGTCGGGCAGAGCCAGCAGCCACCGGTCATCAACCGGGTTTCGCGCGAGCAACCGCTGGCACTGTCGTTTGCCCAGGAGCGCCAATGGTTCCTGTGGAAACTCGACCCGCACAGCGCCGCCTATAACATTCCGACCGCCCTGCGCCTGCGCGGCGCACTCGACAAAACCGCGCTGCAGCGCAGTTTCGACGCATTGGTCGAGCGCCACGAAAGCCTGCGTACGACGTTCATCGAGAACGACGGCAAAACCTCGCAAGTGATCCAGGCGCAAGGGCGTATCAGCTTCACCGAGCAACGCCTGGTGGGCGCCGACGAAGCGCGGATCAAAGCCTTTGTCGAGAACGAAACCCAACGTCCGTTCGATCTGCTCGACGGCGCTTTAGTGCGTTGTGTGCTGCTTAACGTCGGCGGGCAAGTCGGCGAGCAAGTTGGCGAGCAAAGAGCGGCGCAGGATCATGTGTTGGTGCTGACGATGCATCACATCGTGTCTGACGCGTGGTCGTTGCAAGTGATGGTCGAAGATTTGCTCGCGCTGTATTCGGCGATCAGTCAGCAGCAAGCGGCTAATCTGCCGGCATTGCCGGTGCAGTACGCCGACTATGCCGTGTGGCAGCGTGAATGGATGGCGGCCGGCGAGCGCGACCGTCAATTGAGTTACTGGACCGCGCAACTTGGCAGCGAACAACCGCTGCTGGAGTTGCCCACCGATCATCCGCGTCCGGCGCAGCAGAGCTTCCGTGGTGCGCGCCTGCCAGTGGCGATTGACGCCGCGCTGAGCGCCGAACTGAAAGCCTTGGCCCGGCGCGAAAACGTCACGCTGTTCATGCTGCTGCTGGGCTCGTTCCAGATGCTCCTGCATCGCTACAGCGGCCAGGCCGACATCCGCGTCGGCGTGCCGATTGCCAACCGCAATCGCCTGGAAACCGAGCGTCTGATCGGCTTCTTCGTCAACACCCAAGTGTTGCGTGCCGAATTCGACGAAACGCTGAGCGCGGCGCAATTGCTGCAACGGGTCAAGCAAACGGCGATGGCGGCGCAGATGAATCAGGACCTGCCGTTCGAGCAATTGGTCGACGCCTTGCAAGTGCAGCGCAACCTCAGCCACAGCCCGTTGTTCCAAGCCATGTTCAACCACCGCAGTGAAGCCGAATCGACGCTGGCGGCGGCATTGCCCGGCCTCGAACTGGAACACCTCAGCTGGGAACACCGCAACGCGCAGTTCGACTTGAGCCTCGACACCAGCGACAACCCGCAGGGCCTGCACGCCGCGTTGACCTTCGCCACGGATTTGTTCGCCCCGGCGAGCATCGAGCGCATGGGCCGGCACTGGGTGAACCTGCTGCGCGCGCTGGTGGCAGACGTCAATCGCCCGGTGGCGCAACTGGCGCTGCTGGATCAGCACGAACGCCAACACATCATCCACGACTGGAACGCCACGGCGGCCGACTACCCGTTGCAGCGCCCGGTCCATAAGCTGATCGAGGAGCAGGTCGGGAAAACCCCGGATGCTTGCGCGCTGGTGTTCGCCGAGCAGCGCTTGAGCTACGCCGAACTCAACGCGCGGGCCAACCAGTTGGCGCATCTGTTGATCGAGCAGGGCGTCGGCCCCGACGTTTTGGTCGGCATCGCGGTCGAGCGCTCGGTGGAAATGGTCATTGGCCTGCTGGCGATTCTCAAGGCCGGTGGTGCCTACGTGCCGCTGGACCCGGAATACCCGTCGGAGCGCCTCGCCTACATGTTTGAAGACAGCGGCATCGAGCTGCTGTTGACGCAAAACCGTCTGCTCGGGCAGTTGCCGATTCCGCCGGGCATTCGCAGCCTGGTGCTGGATCAGCACGACGACTGGCTGGCCGCGCGCAGTGACGCTAACCCACAGCCGTCATTGCACGGCGAAAACCTCGCCTACGTGATCTACACCTCCGGTTCCACCGGCAAACCGAAAGGCGCGGCCAACCGCCATTCGGCGCTGGTCAACCGGCTGTGCTGGATGCAGCAGGCGTATCAGCTCGATGGCGCGGACAAGGTTCTGCAAAAGACCCCGTTCAGTTTCGACGTGTCGGTCTGGGAATTTTTCTGGCCGCTGCTGACCGGCGCGACCTTGGTGGTCGCGGCGCCAGGTGCGCATCGCGATCCGGCGCAACTGATCGAACTGATCAGCGCGCAACAGATCACCACGCTGCATTTCGTGCCGTCGATGTTGCAGGTGTTCGTCCAGGACCCGGCCGTCACCGCGTGCACCAGCCTGACCCGCATCGTTTGCAGTGGCGAAGCGCTGCAAGTCGATGCCCAGCAACAGGTGTTCGCCAAGTTGCCGAACGCCGGGCTGTACAACCTGTACGGGCCGACCGAAGCAGCCATCGACGTGACCCACTGGACGTGCGTGGATGAAGGGCATGACGTGGTGCCGATCGGCCAGCCGATTGCCAACGTCGGCACCTACATTCTCGACGCCGAGCTGGCGCCGCTGCCGGTCGGGGTGACCGGTGAGCTGTACCTCGGCGGCGAAGGCCTGGCCCGTGGTTACCATCGTCGCGCGTCGTTGACCGCCGAGCGTTTTGTCACCAGTCCGTTCGGCAGCGGCCAGCGCCTGTACCGCACCGGCGACCTGGCCCGCTATCGCGCCGACGGCGTCATCGAATACGCCGGGCGCATCGACCATCAGGTGAAAATTCGTGGTTTGCGCATTGAGCTGGGCGAGATTGAAGCAAGGCTGGCCGAGCACGACGAAGTCCGCGAAACCGTGGTCATCGCCCAGGACGGCACGCTGCTGGTGGCTTACGTGGTGCCGCAACGCGCGGCCCTGCTGAGCGCCGACGAGGCAACTCGTCACGCCGTGCAGCAGCAATTGAAAGCGCACCTGAGCCAGAGCCTGCCGGAATACATGGTGCCGCAGCACTGGTTGTGGCTGGAAAAAATGCCAGTCAGCCCCAACGGCAAACTCGAGCGCAAGGCCTTGCCGAAGGCTGATACCAGCGTCAGCAGCCACGCTTACAGCGCCCCAAGCAACGCCACCGAGCAGGCCTTGGTGGAGATCTGGCAAAGCGTGCTCGGGCGCACGCCGGTGGGGGTCAGCGACAACTTTTTCGAGTTGGGCGGTGATTCGATCATCTCGATTCAAGTGGTCAGCCGCGCGCGTCAGGCCGGGATTCATTTCAGCCCCAAAGACCTGTTCCTGCACCAGACCGTGCAAAGCCTCGCTGCGGTGGCGACGCTCGGCGAAGATGCGTTGAGCATCGATCAAGGCCCGGTGACCGGTGACACGCCGCTGTTGCCATTCCAGCAATTGTTCTTCGAACGCGACCTCGCCGAGGCGCATCACTGGAACCAGTCGGTGCTGCTCAAAGCCGCCGAGCCATTGCACGCCGGGCATCTGGAGCAGGCCTTGCTGGCGCTGGTCACGCATCATGACGCGTTGCGCCTGACGTTCACGCGGCAGGGCGATGTCTGGGTCGCCAACCATCGTTCGCTGGCCGAACAACAGCGTCAGCCATCGTTGTTGTGGCAGGCCGACGTGGCGGATGACGCCGCACTGCAAGCGCTCGCCGAGCAAGCGCAGCGCAGCCTCGACCTGTCCCAAGGCCCGCTGATGCGCGCGGTGCTGGCGAACCTCGCCGATGGCCGCCAGCGCTTGTTGCTGGTGATCCATCACTTGGTGGTGGACGGCGTTTCGTGGCGCATTCTGCTCGAAGACCTGCAACAGGCTTACGCGCAATTGCACGCCGGCCAAGCGCTGAAACTGCCGGCCAAGACCAGCGCCACCCAGGCGTGGGCGCGACGCTTGCAGGCACACGCCGAGAGTGCGCCGATGCAGGCTCAGTTAGCCTTCTGGACCACGCAATTGCAGGGCGCGCGACAAGATCTGCCGTGCGACCGCCCGCACGGCGAACTGCACAATCGGCATGCGCAACAGGTGCACACCCGACTCGACAAGGAACAGACGCGCAAGCTGCTGCAAGAAGCGCCGGCGGCCTATCGCACGCAGATCAATGACCTGTTGTTGACCGCGCTGGCGCGGGTGATCGGCGACTGGACCGGCGATAGCTCGACGCTGATTCAGCTCGAGGGCCATGGCCGCGAGGCGTTGTTCGACGAGATCGATCTGAGCCGCAGTGTCGGCTGGTTCACCAGCCTGTTCCCGGTGCGCCTGACGGCTGCAACCGAGCCAGGTGCATCAATCAAAGCGATCAAGGAGCAACTGCGCGCGATCCCCGACAAAGGCCTCGGTTTCGGCGCGTTGCGCTACCTCGGCAACGACGCCAGCCGCCAGGCTCTGAAAGAGCTGCCGGTGCCGCGCATCACCTTCAACTACCTCGGCCAGTTTGACGCCGCGTTCGGCGAAGAATCCGCCGCGTTGTTCACCCCGGCCAGCGAAGCCTCCGGCACTCAGCAGAGCCCGCTGGCCCCGCTGGATAACTGGTTGACCCTGAACGGCCGGGTGTTTGCCGGGGAATTGAACATCGGCTGGACGTTCAGCGGGCAGATGTTCGACGAGGCGACCATCGAGCGCCTGGCCCAGGCCTACGCCCGCGAACTCGAGCGTTTGATCGAGCACTGCTGCCAATCTGCGCATCAGGGCCTGACCCCGTCCGACTTCCCGTTGGCCGGCCTGAGCCAAGTGCAACTCGACGGTCTGGGGTTGAATCCGAGCCAGGTCGAAGACCTTTATCCGCTGTCACCGATGCAGCAGGGCATGTTGTTCCACACCCTCTACGAACAACAGGGTGGCGACTACATCAATCAACTGTGCGTGGACGTCGATGGGCTGCAGGTCGAGCGCTTCCAGCAAGCCTGGCAAGCGGCGATGGACGCGCATGATGTGCTGCGCAGCAGTTTCCGCTGGGACGGTGAATTGCAGCGTCCGCTGCAAGTGATCCACAAAACCTTGCGCGTGCCGTTCAGCGTGCTCGACTGGCGCTCGCGCAGCGATCTGCCACAAGCGCTGAGCGCGTTGGCGAACGCCCAGCGCGAGCAGGGTTTTGATCTGCAGGCCGCGCCGTTACTGCGTCTGGTGCTGGTGCAGGTCAGCGCCGAGCGCTATCACCTGATCTACACCAGCCATCACATCCTGATGGACGGCTGGAGCAATTCGCAGTTGCTCGGCGATGTGCTGCAACGCTACAACGGCAACGCGCCGACACTTGGCGGCGGGCGCTATCGCGACTACATCGAGTGGCTGTCGCGCCAGGATGCGCAGGTCAGCGAAGCGTTCTGGAAGGGCCAACTGGCCCATTTCGACGAGCCGACGTTCCTCGCCAAGTCCCTGCTGTGCAGCGCCAAGGATCAGCTCGGCCAAGGCGAGCATTTCCTCAACCTCGACGCCGCGCGCACCGCCCGTCTCAATCAGTTTTCAAGAGCGCAAAAAGTCACCGCCAATACCTTGGTGCAAGCCGCCTGGCTGCTGTTGTTGCAGCGCTGCACCGGGCAGGACACGGTGAGTTTTGGTGCCACGGTGTCCGGGCGTCCGGCGCAACTGAATGGCGTCGAGCAGCAGATCGGTCTGTTCATCAACACCTTGCCGGTGATCGCCAGCCCGCGTGCCGAGCAGCCGTTGCACCAGTGGTTGCAGCAAGTGCAGGCGCAGAACCTGTTGCTGCGCGAGCAGGAACATACGCCGCTGTTCGACATTCAGCGCTGGGCCGGGCAGGGCGGGGAAGCGCTGTTCGACAATATTCTGGTGTTCGAAAACTACCCGATTGCCGAAGCCTTGCAGCAGGGCGCAGCGCATGACCTGCGCTTCGGCGAAGTGACGAATGTCGAACAGACCAACTACCCACTGACGCTGTCGGTGATGCTCGGCGAGCAACTGTCGCTGCAGTTCAGTTACAACCGTCAGCAGTTCGATGGCGCGGTGATTGCGCAACTGGCGACGTGCCTCGACCAGCTGTTGCTGCAAATGGTCGAGGCCGGCGCCGAGCGTTGTCTCGGTGAGTTGACCCTGGTGCCGGTGGCGCTGCGCAACGTGCTGGCGCAACCGGATGACGAGCATTGCGTGCAGCAGTTGTTCGAACAACAGGTGCAAAAGACCCCGGATGCGCTGGCGCTGATCTACAACGAGCAGCGTTTGAGCTACGCCGAACTCAACGGCCAGGCCAATCAATTGGCGCGGCTGCTGGTGCAGCACGGCGTCGGCCCGGATGTGCTGGTCGGAATCGCCGTCGAGCGTTCGCCGCAAATGATCGTCAGCCTGTTGGCGGTACTCAAGGCCGGTGGCGCGTACGTGCCGCTGGACCCGGAATACCCGGCCGAGCGCCTCGGGGCAATGATCGAGGACAGCGGGCTGCGTGTGTTGCTGACCCTAAGCCATCTGCAAGCCGCGCTGCCGACCACGCAAAACGTCACGCTGCTCAGCCTCGATCAACTGACGTTGCCGCAGCAGGACGACAATCTGCCGGTGCGTTGCAGTGCGCAGAACCTCGCCTACGTGATGTTCACTTCCGGCTCAACCGGCCGCCCGAAAGGCGTGGCGATCAATCACTCGGCGCTGTCCCGGCATACCCAGGTGACTGTGGGTTTCCATGAATTGAGCGCTGCGGATCGCGGATTGCAGTTCGCCACGTTCAACTTCGATGCCTTCGTCGAACAGCTTTACCCGCCGCTGATCTGCGGCGCCTCGGTGGTGCTGCGCGGTCCGGAAATCTGGGACAGCGAAACCTGGCATCGCGAAGTGCTCGACAAACAGATCACCATCAGCGACCTGACCACGGCTTACTGGAACATGCTGGTCAAGGACTTCGCCGCCAGCGCGCCGCGCGACTACGGCCGGTTGCGGCTGGTCAGCGTCGGCGGTGAAGCGATGCCGCCGGAAGGCGTCGCGACCTGGGCCAAGGCTGGCCTCGGGCACGTGCGCCTGCTCAATACCTACGGCCCGACCGAAGCGGCGGTGAGCGCCACGGAACTCGATTGCACTGACTACGCACTCGGCCAGCGGCCGTTGCCGGCGACCATGCCGATCGGCTATGCGTTGCAGGGGCGCGGTTTGCACGTGCTGGACATGCATGGCCAACCAGCGCCGGTCGGTGTAGTCGGTGAACTGGTGATTGGCGGTGATTTGCTGGCGCGCGGCTATTTCAATCGTGCAGACCTGACCGCCGAACGCTTCATTCCCGATCCGTTCGACCCGCTCGGCGGTGGTCGTCTGTACCGCACCGGTGACCTGGCGCGGTATCGCCCCGACGGCTTGATCGACTACGCCGGACGGCTTGACCACCAAGTGAAGATTCGCGGTTTCCGCATCGAACTCGGTGAAATCGAAACTCATCTGCTACAGGCGCCGTCGGTGCGCCAGGCGTTGGTGGTGGCGCAACCGGCGGCCATCGGTCAGCAACTGATCGCCTACGTGGCGTTCGATGACCCGGCATTGGCCCGTGGTGATGCGGCGGCGCAGGCGCTGCTGCGTGAAGATCTCAAGGCCCGTTTGCGCGCCAGCCTGCCGGATTACATGGTGCCGGCGCATGTGCTGCTGCTGGAAACCCTGCCGCTGAGCCCCAACGGCAAGATCGACCGCAAGGCGTTGCCGCGGGTCGATGCGACGGCGGCGTCCGGCGACTTTGTCGCTCCGGTTGGCGCGCTGGAACAGCAGATCGCCACGGTCTGGCAAGAGGTCCTGGAACTGCAGCAGGTCGGGCGCAACGACCACTTCTTTGAGCTCGGCGGACATTCGTTGCTGGCGACCCAGGCAGTTTCGCGTCTGCGCAAACTCAGCGATTGCCCGCTGAACCTGCGTGACCTGTTCGGCCACCCGCGCCTGCAAGATCTCGCGGCGTACATGCATGAGCAACGGTTATTGGAGCAAGGCTCGCCTGACAGCGATGCGCCGCTGCTCAAAGCGCCGCTGCTCAAGGCGCATGGCAGTAAAACCAGCGCGCCGCTGTCGCTGGTGCAGCGCCGCTTGTGGATCGCCGAGCAACTGTCCGGCGGCACGTCGGCGTATGGCATGCCGATGGCGTTGCGCTTACGTGGTGAGCTGTCGGTCGAGCGACTGATCAGCAGCTTCGCTGAAGTCGTGCGTCGTCACGAAGTGTTGCGCACCGCGTACACCCAGGACGATGAAGGTGATCCGATTGCGCTGATTGCCGAACATGTCGAACTGGATTTCCCGGTGATCGACTTGTCCGCTCTGTCACGCAGCGCGCAGGAAGAATTGGTCGCGCAAGCGGCGCTGGAAAACGCCCGCACGCCGATTGATATGGAGCACGCGCCGCTGTTGCGCGGGCGGATCCTGCACCTGGGGCCGACCGAGCACGTGATGCTTTATGCGATGCACCACATCATTTCCGATGGTTGGTCGATGGGCTTGCTGGTCAACGAACTGGTGCAGATTTACGACCGCAGCAAAGTCGCTGATTCGACGCCGTTGCCGCCGCTCGACGTGCAGTATTCCGACTTTGCGTTGTGGCAGCAGGCCCTCGAACAGGAAGGTGTGCTGGCGCGTCAGGCGGATTACTGGAAGACCCGGCTGGCCGGTTACAACGGTCAGTTGTCGCTGCCAACGGACAACCCGCGCGGGCCGACGCCTTCTTATGAGGGCGATGCCGTGCAATTCCGCCTGAGCCCGGGCCTGAGCACCGCGTTGCGCCAGTTGTCGATGCAGCGCGGCGTGACCTTGTACAGCACGCTGCTGGCGTCGTTCCAGGTGTTGTTGCACCAAGTCAGTGGCGGCGCCGATGTGCTGGTCGGCGCTGACGTCGCCGGGCGTGAGCAAGCGGAACTGGAGCGCCTGATCGGCTTCTTCGTCAACGTACTGCCGCTGCGTTCGCGGTTCGATGCTGAAATGCCGTTCGCCAGGTTCCTCGGCCAGACCCAGGAAACCCTGCTCAGCGCGCTTGAGCATCAGGACCTGCCATTCGACATGATCGTCGAGGCGTCGGGCGTTCCGCGCCACAAAGGCATGAACCCGCTGGTGCAGGTGTTGTTCGTGATGAACAACCTGCCGGGAAGCACTCACGCCATGGGCGGTTTGAGCGTCGAAGCGCTGCCGGCGCTGGAGACCCATTCTAAATTCGACATGGCGTTGTTCGTTGACGATGAAGAAGGGCAATTGCTGGGTAATTGGCAATTCGCCACAACCTTGTTCGGACACGAGCGCATTCAGCACCTGGTGCAGGCCTGGATAGCCCTGTTGGAACAGATCGTCGCTGATCAGGACATTCAATTGGGAGCTATCAGCATGCCAGTCGACAATTTAGCGGTGGCCGCCAAGCCAGCCGCGCCCGCACCTCAGGCCCCAGCACCGAAGGCCGACAAGCTCGGCAAGTTTTTGAAACGCGGTGCCGCCCCGACAGCCAAGGCCCGGCCAGCGCCGGTGCGCGAATCGCTGATGGCCGCGCCGCAACCGTTCCCGTTGCTGCTGGAACCGAACGAGCCGCAGCTGGATTTGATCGAGTGGATCAACCATAACCGGGCGCTGATCGAAGCCAAACTGGCGACCCATGCCGGGATCCTGTTCCGCGGTTTTGACCTCGATGGCATTCAAGGTTTCGAGGCGTTTGCCGAAGCGATCCAGCCGGGGTTGTACGGCCAGTACGGCGATCTGCCGAAGAAGGAGGGCGGCAAGAACACCTACCGCTCCACGCCGTACCCGGAGCGCAAGATGATCCTGTTCCACAACGAGAGCTCGCATCAGGACCGCTGGCCGCGCAAACAGATGTTTTATTGCGAGCAGGCTGCACCGGTCGGCGGCGCGACGCCGGTGGTGGATTGCCGCTTGATGTACGAAAAACTGCCGGCGGACCTGCGCGACAAGTTCGAGGAAAAAGGCCTGCTCTACGTGCGCACCTTCACCGACAACCTCGACGTGTCCTGGCAGCACTTCTTCAAGACCGAGGACCGCGCCGAAGTCGAAGCGCGGTGCCGCGCCGGTGGCATCGAATGGCGTTGGCTCGACAACAACGAACTGCAAACCCGCACGCCGGGCCCGGCGATCATTCGCCACCCGGTGACCGGCGCCAAGTCGTTCTTCAATCAGGTGCAACTGCATCACATTTATTGGCTGGAGCCGGATGTGCGCGAAGACCTGTTGTCGATGTTCGGCCTCGAGCGCATGCCGCGTCATGTGTTCTACGGCGACGGCACGCCGATTGAAGATGAAGTGATGCAACGCATCGGCGATCTGTACGAAGAGTGCGCGGTGCGTTTCGACTGGCAAAAGGGTGACGCCATCCTGCTCGACAACATGCTGGTGGCGCACGCCCGTGATCCGTTCGAAGGGCCGCGCAAGATTGTCGTGGCGATGGGCGACATGTTCGACCGCAGCGCCCTTGAACGCGCAATGAACACCGAGGAAACCGGAGCATGAACGAGGTATCGATGGACCAGCAGGATCTGGGTTACGCCTTGACCCCCGAGCAGCAGCTATTGATCGAACGGCTGCCGACCGCGCCGGTTTGCGCCGATGCGCTGCGGTTTCTGCAGGTCGACATTGTTGCAGCGCTTGATCCGCAGCGCCTGCAATCCGCCCTCGATAGCGTGCTGGCGCAGCAGCCGATGTTGCTCGCGCGGCTGGGTAAAGCGCCGGGTTTGCACGGTCTGCGGCAGTTTGCCGGGGCTGCCGAGCGGTTTCCGCTGACGGTGCAGGCGCAAGTCGTAACGCCTGCGGAGATCCAGGCGCAGTTGGCTGAATGGGCCGCTCGGTGTTATGTCGTCGGGGAGTCCGAGGTCGCGCAGGCTGTGCTGTATCGCTTGGCCGATGAGCGCTGGCAATTGGTGATCGGCCTGGCCCGCCATAGCTTCGATGACAGTGGCGTGCGCCTGCTTTATCAGCAATTGCTACAGGCGTATGCGCAAGAGACGGCGCAGGACGACGAAGAAACCGGGGAATTCAGCCAGTATCTGGAATGGCGCAGCGAAGTGGTGCTCGACGAAGACGCCGCCGGCGCTCGGGTTTACTGGCAGGAGCATCTGCAAGGGGCGGACGCCGAGCTGAGCACACCGTGGCTGGCTTATCGCAACTCAGGCGCGGCGCTGCCATCGAGCACCGCGTTGCAGTCGATCAACCTTGAGCCGGCGTTGCGCGAGGGTTTGCAGCAGTTGGCCGGTTCGTTGGGGCAATCGCTGGAGGTGCTGGTGCAAGGTGCCTGGTGGTTGCTGTTGGGCCGACTCGGTGGGCAGGAGCAGATGCTGGTCGGCGCGCGGCATGACAGTCGCGACGATTACGACTACTTCAGCGCTGCCGTGGGCGTGTTCGAGAAAACCCTGCCGCTGCATTTGTCATTCAATGCCCGCGCGCCGTTCAGCACGTGGCTGGCCGAGTTGGCCGCGCGGCTGGAAGAGCACCGCACCTGGCAGGAATACTGGTCGCCGGAACTGGCGCCGAGCGCGGCGCGCCCGGCTTATGGATTTACCCAGAGCCGGGCCGCGCAGGCGCAAACCGCTGCCGGGCTGCAGTGGTCGGCGCAGTCGCGTGCCGAATCGGGCGAGGCGCTGTTCGAATTGCTGCTGGAACTGCAAGCCGATTCGGCGGGCGGCCCACAGGCGTTGCGCATTCACTACGCGGCGTCGCGCTATTCGGCGCAGGCGATTGAAGGGTTGATCGCACAATTGCACAGCGTGCTCGAAAGCATCGTCGCCAATGTTCACAGCGAAATCGCTCAGGTGCAGGTGTCGGGCGCCGCCGAGCAGCAACGTCTGCTAGGGCTCAACCCGCCCGCGCAAGCCTTGATCGATGGCCGCTATTTGCCGCAGCGCATTGCCGATTGGGCGCAAACGACGCCGGACGCGATCGCCGTGACCGACGCCGAACAACGCCTCAGTTATGCGCAGTTGCAGACCAACGTCGAAGCCCTGGCCCAGGCCCTGAAGGACCAAGGCTTGACGCCGGGTGCGGTGATTGCGCTGGCCTTGCCGCGCTCGACAGACTTGGTGGTGGCGATGCTCGCCGCTTGGCGCATCGGTGCCGCTTACCTGCCGCTGGATGCGCAGTGGCCGGTGGCGCGCCAAGCCATGATGCTGGAACAGGCCGGCGCGGCGCTGCTGTTGGTCGCGGACGGGCAGATCGGCCAGTGGCACGATCAGCCGCTGCCCGTGGCGACCGTGCAACGCGTGCTGCAATCGACATCGACATCGACATCGACATCGACATCAACATCGGCGCCGGGCTCGGCAGTCTCGGTCACCGCGTTCGACGCGCAGGCCAACGATGCTGCCTACGTGCTGTTCACCTCCGGCTCCACGGGTGTGCCGAAAGGCGTGGTGATTGAGCATCAACAGTTGCTCAACTACACCGCTCACGCCAGTCAGGCGTTGGGTTTGCCTCTGTGCAAGCAGTTCGGATTCACCTCCACCGTGGCCGCAGACCTCGGCAACACCGCGCTGTTCGGCGCTCTGTTCACCGGCGCGACGCTGCACGTGGCCAGCGACGAGCAGATGCAGGATGGCAATCTGTTCGCTGAATTCGTCCAGCAACAGGCGATTGATTGCCTGAAAATCGTGCCGTCGCACCTTGCCGCGCTGCTCGCCAGCGAACGCGCGCAACTGCCGCGCACGCTGATTCTAGGCGGCGAGCCGATTGCTCCGGCGCTGGTGCAACAAATCGCCCGGTTGCGCAGCGATTGCCGGGTGTTCAACCACTACGGCCCGACCGAAGCCACGGTTGGTGTGCTGGTGCATCCGCTGCGTTTGGACGCCGATGCAGCGGACTGCGGAATGCTTTCGCAGGTGCTGGGCAACAATAATGTGTTCGTGCTCGACAACAACCTGCACCTGGCGCCGGTCGGTGTGCTCGGCGAGTTGTACCTGGGCGGCGCGCAGTTGTGCCGTGGCTACGTGAATGCCGAGGCCGATGCGCAGGTGTTTATTCAGAGCCCGTTCAATCCTCAGGAGCGGCTGTACCGAACCGGTGATTTGGCGCGTTATCGCCCGGACCTGGCGATTCAACTGCACGGTCGCCGCGACCAACAGATCAAGGTGCGCGGTTTCCGCATTGAACTGGCCGAGATCGAAGCCGAGTTACTGCGCCTGCCGCATGTCGCGCAGGCGCTGGTGCTGCCGGGTGAGAGCGCGCAAGCGGGGCTGCTCGGGTTTATCGTCGCTGCGCAAACACCGGCAGCCGGGGCGCTTGAGGCTATCCGCGATGAACTGGCGCTGCGCTTGCCGAGCGTGATGCTGCCGCAGCATTTGCAGTTCATCGACAGCTTCCCGCGCTTGGCCAACGGCAAGATCGACCGCCGCGCGTTGCAGCAATTGGCTGCCATTCCGGCGAACGACGAAGGCCTGGCGCCGCGCGATGCGCTGGAGCAACTGCTGGCCACGCGGATGGCGCAATTGCTCGGAGTCGAGCGGCTGGGCATCGACCGCGACTTTTTCGCTGCCGGTGGCCATTCGTTGCTGGTGATCAAACTGGTGGCGGGCATTCGCAAGTTGTTGCAGTGCGAAATCCAGCCGGGCGTGGTCTTCGATCATCCGACCGTGGCGGGCCTGGCAGCGGCGTTGCGTGCGCAGGAAAGCAGCCCCGGCCAACTGGAGAAAATCGCCCAGGCGCGGGTGCGTCTGGACAACATGAGCCCTGAAGAAAAAGCCCTGCTCACGGAAAAAGCCCGGCAATTGCACAACGCCAAGGCTGCTTTGAACGGTTGAGGCGGCGCAGAAAACAGGCCGGCGCTTAGTGCGCCGGCCTTTTTTTGGGAAAATTATTGTGAATGATAAATAAACTCATTCCGGTTTTTCCCCGGTGCTGCGTCTTACTAACGTAAGCAGACAAATCGAACCGGGCAGGGTAGCCACAAGGTTCAGTTGCACCGACTGCATCAAACATTTTTCGCTGTCCGGACAAGCGATCGAGCCCGGGGAGGGGCCGGTCACGACTTGCCACGCGCGCCTGCATGGGCCGCCGAGGCAAGCGGTTTTCAGGTCTGGCAGCGACAGGGTGCTCGGGCGCCCATTGGTCTTAACCACTTTAATAATAGAGAGCACGATGTCAGCAATTCACGAGTTCAAACCTCTGTTCAAGGCGTTGGTCATTGCCCGATCCCTGCGCTCGCGTCGTTCCATGGCCAGCCTCGGCCTGACGTGCCTGCTGCCACTCAGCGCACAGGTCTGTGCCGAAGAATTCAGCCTCAATATTCCTGCCCAGTCGTTGCCGCAGGCGCTGCAGGCATTTGGCGCGCAGACCAATCAACAGGTGATCTACAACGCCGACGATATGGCCGGCCTGCGCAGTACGCAGGTCAGCGGCAAG
Source organism: Pseudomonas sp. SJZ131 (assembly GCF_007828705.1). NCBI lineage: Bacteria > Pseudomonadati > Pseudomonadota > Gammaproteobacteria > Pseudomonadales > Pseudomonadaceae > Pseudomonas > Pseudomonas sp. SJZ131. The sequence continues at coordinate 44,277 of NZ_VIVC01000001.1, forward strand.
TTGAGCAGCGAAGCGGCGATCAGCCGGTTGCTCAGCGGCACGGGCGTCAACTACAGCTTTGAAGGCAACACGCTGATGCTGGTGCGCGGCACCTCGACTCAGGGCCTGGAACTGGGCGCCACCACCATCAGCGCGCAACAGGCCAGCGCCACCACTGAAGGTTCGAACTCGTACACCTCGAACGCCGTGACCATCGGCAAGGGCACTCACACCCTGCGGGAAATTCCGCAATCGGTGACGGTGATCACCCGCAAACAACTGGATGATCAGGGCATCGTCGATCTCAAGGACGCGGCCAACAAAACCACCGGTCTGGTCGGCGCGCAGGGCGTGGGCAGAGGCTTGATCCTGTCGTCGCGCGGTTTCCAGATCGATGACTGGCAGTACGACGGTGTGCCGATCCCGCGTAACACCTACGCGCTGGGCAACTGGGCCACCCAGGACCTGATTTTCTTCGACCGCATGGAAGTGCTACGTGGCGCCTCAGGTCTGCTGCAAGGCACCGGCAGCCCCGGCGGCGCGGTCAACCTGGTGCGCAAACGCGGTCAGGCAGCACCCACAGTGAGCCTGACTGGCAAGGCCGGTTCGTGGGATCACTACGGTCTGCAACTGGACGCCGGCGGACCGCTGAACCAGGAAGGCACGATCCGTGGCCGCTTTGTCGCCGACCAGGACAACAGCCACTCGTTCGTTGATTCCGAATGGTACGAAACCACCTCGCTGTACGGCGCTCTGGACTTCGACCTGAGCGACGCCACCACCGTCGGCTTCGCGGTCAGCCAGTCCGACGGCGAATCGCGCTCCAATGTCCGCGGCTTCCCGCGTTATGCCGACGGCAAACCGATCGACCTGCCACGCAAGACGTACACCGGCGCGAAGTGGAACCATTCGGACATCGATGTCACCACGCTTTACACCGATCTGGAACACCGTTTCAACGACGACTGGGCCTTCAAGGTCGGCGCCGTACGCATGACGGAAACCAACAAAGCGAAAAACCAGCGCGTGCAAAACGGCATCAACGCCGATGGCACCGGGGTGCAATACGCGGACTTCCTGACAGACCTGGACTCCACCAAAGTTGCTCTGGACATGAACGTCACCGGCAAGTTCGACGCCTGGTCGATGCAGCAGGAAGTGATGTTCGGTGGCAACTATTCGAAGGTGACTACCGATGACAAATACGCGCGTACCTTCAACAACAGCTCCGACAATATCTTCGACATCAATCACGATCGTCCGGACATCAGCTACGAAGGTTTGATCAATAGCCCGGGTGGCCGTGGCTTCCCGAGCGAATACGACATTCGCCAGAAAGGCCTGTATGGCAGCTGGCGGGTCAAACCGGTCGACGACTTGACGCTGGTTCTCGGTTCGCGGGTCAGCTGGTACGACTACAGCTACAAATCCTGGACCCAGACCACCACCGCCATCACCGAAGAGCCTGAAAGCACTTCCACCGAATCCGGTGAAGTCACGCCATACGCCGGGATCATTTATGACCTGAGCCGCGAGTGGTCGGTTTACGCCAGCTACACCGACGTGTTTGTGCCGCAGACCGAACGCACTACGGGCGGCTCGGTGGTCAAGCCGATTATCGGCAGCAACTACGAAGTGGGCATCAAAGGCGAGTTGATGGATGGGCGCATCAATACGTCCTTGGCGCTGTTCCGTTATGACCAGGAAAACCGTGCCGTTATCGACACTGCCGGCGAGCAGAGTTGTGACGGTTGGTATTGCTCGAATGCTTCGGGCAAGGTCCGCAGTCAGGGTCTGGATGCCGAGATCAGCGGTGAGGTGATCGACAATCTGCAACTGTTTGCCGGTTATACCTATAACACTACGAAGTATCTGGAAGACCCGGAGAACGAGGGCAAGATCTTTAGCTGGTGGACGCCGAAACATATGCTGCGGGTGTGGGGCAATTATCAGTTCACTGGCGACTGGAAGCAGGTCAGTACGGGGTTGGGCTTCACGGCTCAGACTCACACGGTGGGTTTCGATCATGCGGTGAATGTGCCGGGTTATGCGGTGTGGAATGCGCGGGTCGGTTATCAGTTGACGCCGGAGATCGAGTTGGCGATGAATGCGAACAACTTGTTTGACAAGGGTTATTTCACGCCTGCTTACAATCAGATTAATGGCAACAATAATTATGGTGATCCACGTAATGTGATGTTCAGTGTGAAGTACACGCCTGAGTTCTGATTGCGTTTTCACTGTTTGACTGGGCCCGATTCGCGATGTGTGAGTCGGGCTTTTTATTGGCTCTGATTTGTCTCCCCCGAGTCTGCGCAGTCCCTGTAGGAGTGAGCCTGCTCGCGATAGCTTTCTACCAGCCGACATAGTTCTCTCAGATGTACACAAACCCAAATGTGGGAGCGAGCTTGCTCGCGATAGCTTTCTATCAGCCGACTTATTTGTGTCAGGTGTACATATCCATTTCTGCGGTCACGGCGGCATTGGGGTTCGCTCTTACAGCGAGTCACTTTCGAGAAGCGCGAAAGTAACCAAAGCGCTTTTGCCCCTTTCGTTCGGTGCCTCGCCGTGGCTCGGCATGCCCTCGCTCCGGTCCTGCTCCGTGGGCCCGCCGCCATCGGCCATCCCTGGCCGGGGGCGGCTAACCCGGCATCCTTGCCGGGTTGCCCACTGCGCAGAACCTGCGCTCGGCCTCACGAGGGGGCGGGCACCGCAACAACGCCACGAGGCGGCCTGATAGCCGACCTGGCTCTCCCCGATCCGCGCAATCCCTGTAGGAGCGAGCCTGCTCGCGATAGCTCCCCACCAGCCGCCCCTTTCGTGCTGACACAAAGACATCCAATTGTGGGAGCGAGCTTGCTCGCGATACGCAGCGACGCGATGTGTCTGGATCACTTCATCGCGTCGCTGCATTTCTACTGAGGAGGAGGGGGGTTAACGCTGGGTGCTCACGCTTGCGAGGAATGTTTCAATCACTGATTCAATCAGTGTGTCGTCGAAGATCATGCTGCGGTGCAACAGCGGTGAGTGCATTGAGTGGTTGAGTGCGCCGGTGCGGCTGTAGCGTTTGATCAGGGTTTCGTTGAAGGCCAGTTCTTGAGCGGTTTTTTCCGGCGCGGCCCACCAGCAGCTGGGCTGGACGGTCACGGGTTTGAAGGTGAACGCTGCGAACGCTTCGACCAGCCGATCGTGCACCGCGAACGCCTGGGCGTTCATGACTTCGTTTTTGATGTTTTGCACGGTCGCCAACAAGTCGCCCTGGCCGGGTTCGACCAGCCCGGTTGCCCAGTCATAAAACGCTTTCACCGAGCCTTGCGGCGAATCTCGCAGCCACGCCGCCGTGTGTTCGGTCAGCGTCGGGAACAGCAGGTCGAAGTAGTGAATGGCGTCGCGGATTTCTTCCGAGGCTTCGCTGTGGCTCGCCTCGCTGAGTTGGCGCTGGCGCGGCAGGTCGGCGGGGTACAGGTGCTCGGGAACGGTGCTGTCGACCAAGCCTAAAAAAGCCACCTGATGGCCCAGGCCTTCGAGCGTGGCGGCGATGTCCAGCGCGATGGCGCCGCCCAGTGACCAGCCCAGCAGGTGATAAGGGCCTTGCGGTTGGGCCTTGATGATTTCGCTGCTGTAATCGGCAATCATCTCGTCCCAGGTGTGCGTGTCGTTATGTTGCTCGCTGAACCCGCGATGCATCACGCCGTTCACCGCCGCATGCGCCTTGAGTTTTTTCGCCAACGGCTGGTAGCAAAACACGATGCCGCCGCTGGGGTGCAAACAGAACAATGTGGGCGATCCGCTCGGCGCGCTGTTCAGCTCGACCACGCATTGGCTCTGATCGCGATGCTTGCGCGAAAGAAACAGCGCCAACTGCGCAATGCTCGGGTGCGCCAGCAGTTCTTGCAGGCGCAGGTCGATGTTCAATTGCGCTTTGAGCGTGGAAATGAACTGGATCGCCAGAATCGAGTGCCCGCCGAGTTCGAAGAAATTGTCGCTGATGCCGACCCGGTCAACCCCCAGCGCTTGTTGCCAGAGTTGCGCCAGCGCCTGTTCCAGCGGTGTTTGCGGTGCCACGTAAGCTTGCTGCCACAGACTGGCGTCGGGCGCCGGCAATTTGCTGCGGTCGAGTTTGCCGTTGGCATTCAGCGGGAAATCTTCGATGAACGACAGATGCGCCGGCACCATGTAGTCCGGCAGCTGTGACCGCAGCGCGGCGAGCAATTGCTCGCGCAGTTCGGCGGTCGGTAGTTCGCTGGCAATCACGTAGCCGACCAGTTGCTGCCCGCTCGGCCCTTCGTGGGTCAGCACCACGCAATCGCGCACCGCTGGCAAGCCTTGGAGGCGCGCCTGAATTTCCCCCAGCTCAATGCGGAAACCGCGAATTTTTACCTGATGATCGATGCGCCCGGCGTATTCGATGCTGCCGTCGGCGCCATAGCGGGCGAGGTCGCCGGTGCGATACAAGAGCCCGCCGGGCAACGCGTCGAACGGATCAGGAATGAAACGGCTGGCGCTCAGGCTCCGGCGGTTGAGGTAGCCGCGCGCCAGGCCGGCGCCGCCGACATACAGCTCGCCGATACAACCTCTGGCCACCGGGTTCAACTGCGGGTCGAGCACGTACCACGACAGGTCGACAATCGGCACGCCCAACGGGCTGGCCGCCGCGCAGTCGAGGTCGGCCAGCGACAGCGGCCGGTACGTCACGTGCACGGTGGTTTCGGTGATGCCGTACATATTGACCAGTTGCGGCGCGTGATCGCCGAAGCGCTCGAACCACGGGCGCAGGCTTTGCACGTCGATCGCCTCGCCACCAAAAATCACGTAACGCAACTGTTGCGTCAGGCTCTGGTCCGGCGCGCAGGCAATCTGCATCAATTGCTTGAACGCCGAAGGCGTCTGGTTCAGCACGCTGACTTTTTCTGCGCAGAGCAGCGCGTACATGTCTTGCGGCGAACGGCTGATCGCGTGCGGCACGATCACCAGTCGGCCACCGTGCAGCAGTGCGCCGAAGATTTCCCACACCGAGAAATCGAACGCATAGGAATGAAACAGGCACCAGACGTCGCGGTGATTGAAATCAAACCAGTCAGCCGTGGCGTCGAACAGACGCATCACGTTGTGGTGCGGCAGCAGCGCGCCTTTCGGTTTGCCGGTGGAGCCGGAGGTGTAAATCACGTAGGCAAGGTTGTCCGGGTGCACCGCAACGTCGGGGTTGTGCTCGGCGCCAGTGGTCGTCGGCTCGAGGATCAGGCAGCGCACTTCGGGCGGCAGCGCCAGTTGTTCGCGCAGGTGCGGCTGGGTCAGGACCACGGTGATACCGCTGTCCTCAATCATGTAGGCCAGTCGCTCGGCCGGATACGCCGGGTCGAGTGGCACGTAAGCGCCGCCGGCCTTGAGGATCGCCAGCAGGCCGATGATCATCTGAGGCGTGCGTTCCGCCGCGATGCCCACCAGTACTTCCGGCCCGACCCCTGCGCCGATCAATTGATGAGCCAGGCGATTGGCTTGGCGATTGAGTTCGGCGTAACTGATGTGCTGTTCGCCAAACGTCAACGCAATGGCTTCACCGGCACGGCTGGCCTGTGCCTCGATCGCCTGATGCAGACAGCATTGGCGCGGCAGCCGGGTTGGCTGGGGATTCCACTCGGCGAGGGTCTGGCGGTGTTCGTCCGGGCTGAGCATCGGCAACTCGCCGACGCTGCGTTCGGGTGTCTGAATCATCGCTTGCAGCAGGTTCTGCCAATGCCCGGCGATGCGCTCGATGGTGGTGACCTGATAGAGGTCGCGACTGAATTCCAGACTGGCAGTCAGGCCTTTCGCTGAGTATTCGACATCCAGCGACAGGTCGAATTTTGCCTGATTTTCTCCGGCATCAAGGAAGTCCAGGGTCAGCCCATCCCAAACCATCGGCGGCGCGTCCGCAGCGCCCGTGCGCCAATTGAACAACACCTGGAACAGTGGATTTGCGCTGTGGTTGGTTGGCCGTTGTAGCTCGTCGATCAGCAGTTCCAGCGGGTAATCGGCATGGTCCATCGCCGCCAGCGACTGGCCGCGCAGTGCCTGCAGGAAATCCACCGTGCGCTGGCACGGATCGAGGCGCACGCGGTACACCTGGCTGCTGACGAAAAACCCCACCAGCTCCTGGGTTTCGCCGCGATTGCGGTTGGCGTTGGGCACGCCGACGGTGAAGTCGTTCTGGTTGCTGTAGCGCGCCAGCAGCAATTGCCAGGCGCCCAGCGCCAGCACAAATGGCGTCAAGCCCTGACGCTGGCAGAACGCGTTGAAGGCCTCGGCGAGAGCCGGTTCAAGCGTCCACTGCACGCGTGCGGCCAAGTGCTGCTGACCGTCGGCGCGAGTCGCGTCCTGCGGCAATTCCAGCACCGGCAATTCACCGCCCAGGTACTCGCGCCAGTAATCGCCGCTGCGCGCGCAAGCGCTGCTGTCGAGGTATTCGCCGCGCTGCCAGTGCGCATGATCGGCGTACTGCAGGTGCAGCGGCGGCAGCGGCGAATCGTCACCGACCCGCGCCTGAGCGTAGGCGCGCGACAAGTCCTCCATGAGGATCGCGTTGGACCAGGCGTCCGAAACGATGTGGTGCATGTTCAGCAGCAACAGGTATTGCCCCGGCGCGGTGGTCAGCAACGTCGCCCGAATCAACGGCGCCTGGCGCAGATCGAAGGCCAGCGTCGCTTGATCCTGGATGCGCTGCGCCAGTGCTGCGGCGCGAGCCTGCTCGTCGAGGACCGACAGGTCCTCGCGGTGCAGGGTCAGCCGCGCTTCACGCTCGACGATCTGCGTCGGCACGCCATCGAGTTCAGTGAAGGCGCTGCGCAGGATATCGTGGCGGTCGATCACGCGATTCAGCGCCGCTTCCAGCGCATCGGCATGCAGCTCACCGCTCAGGCGCAAGGCGCGCGGCAAGTTGTACGCCGAACTGTGCGGCGCGCGTTGCTGCTCCAGCCACAAGCGCTGCTGGGCAAACGACAGCGGCGCTTGCTCCAGTCGGGTTGTGGTCGCCGGGGCGTGGACGTCGTCATCGGCCTCTGCCAGCAGCAGCGCCAGCAGATCATCATCAAGAAGTTCGTTCATGGGAGCTCACAAAAGGCGCAGAAAGTGGGGCGGCTCAAGCGGTGGCCAACGGGGCTTTTTCGCTGACGACCCGTCCGCCCTCCATGCGCACCAACTGGTCGGCGACATCGAAGTAACGGTCATCGTGGGAAATGACGATGATGGTCTTGCCCAGGTATTTCAGTTCCGGCAGCAGCTCGGTGTAGAAAATGCGCCGGAACACCGGATCCTGGTCGGCCGCCCACTCGTCGAACACCAGCACCGGGCGTTCTTCGAGCCACGCGTTCAACAGCGCCAGGCGTTTGCGCTGGCCGGTCGACAGGTCGGTGGTGGTGAAAGCGCCGTCGCGGATGCTCACCTTGTGCGAGATTTCCAGGCGTTCGAGGTATCGGCTGGCGTCTTCGGGTACTTTCTGATCGCCCTGCACCAGTTCATCGAACAGGTAGTAATCGGCAAAAATCGTGGTGAACAACTGGCGATAATCGTCGCGGTTTTTCGCCAGTACCGGCTCGCCGTTGAGGATGATTTCACCGCCCTGTGGCGCATACAGCCCCAGCAGCAGTTTGATCAGCGTGGTTTTGCCGCCGCCGTTTTCGCCGACGATGAACACAATCTCGCCTTGGGCAATCGACAGGTTGACCGGGCCGAGGGCGAACGGCGTGCTGCCGTCCACCGCCGGAAAGGCAAAATGCACGTCGCGCATTTCCAAGTGTTCGACCAGCGGTTTGGCCGCGTCTTTGTCGCTGAGCAACAAGTGCGGTTCCGGCGACGAAAACTGCTCGGCGAGGTCGGCAATGCGCTTGAATGCGATGTTGGCGCGGCTGACCACGGGCAGGGTGGTCACCAGGTATTCCATCGGGCCTTTCATGTACAACAGCACCAGCACAAAACCGCTGAGCACGGCTTTGTCAGTGCCCAACCAGAACGATTGCAGGGCCAGCGCCAGACCGATCACCACGAAAAACAGCATCGAGCCGAGGGTCTTCGCGACGACAAAAGTGTTGACCGCGCGGATGTGCGTATTGCAGATGAAGTCGGCGGTGCCTTCGATGCGCTGGCTGAACATGCGCTGGCGGCGTGGACGATGGATGCGCAGTTCCTTGGCCCCGGCGGCAATCGCGCTGTAGTGTTTTTGCAGTTCGTCCTCGGCTTCGCGAGCGGCCTGGAAACCCTTGATGCCCTTGGCCCGCGCCACGTATTGCAGGGCGGTGCCGATGGTCAGCGCGACCAGCAGCAAGGCAAACATCGGCAGCGACAAATACGCCAGGTAGCTCAGGCAGCCGAGGGTCACGGTGAACGCAATCGCCAGCGGCGCGAACGAGAAAGCGAAATCGCTGACGGTGTCGACGTCGTGGGTCAGCACCGGAATCAGTCGATAGCTGCGAAAGCGTTCGATCTGTTCGATCGGCGCCAGCAGGACTTTTTCACCCAGCGATTTTCGCAGTCCGGCAATGATGTACTGGCCGACGTGGTTGGTGCCGATGTCCGACAGAATCTGCGTGGTCAACGCGACCACGCACAGCCCGACAAACACCGCCAAGGCGCGCGGCGACGGGCTGGTGGCGGCGTTCAGCGCGTCATTGATGGCCGCCAGCAACGCGGTGATGCTCAGGCCACCGAGCATGCCGAGCAGGATCGACACGACAACGATGACCCGGAAAGGCTTGAGCAGGCCGAGGACTTCACTGAAGGCTCCGCGCGATTTTGAGGTCATGGAAGTTTTCCGCTTCAAGGGCCGCAATGGGCAATGGTTCAAGAGTTTGGCTGCTTGAAAGACGAAACCCGTGGGCGGCGATTTAGCCGCGCACGGGTTTGTTGCAGGTCATGCGACAGGAGGTGGGAGCCTCACAGATCCCGAGCGACGCGAAAGCCGATCCAGTCGCCGCGGGTGTCGGTGTAGGTCGCGTTGCGGTTGCCCGAACGCGAGAACACCGGCGCTTCGCCCCAGTCATTGCCACGGATGCGCCGCACTTTGCAGTCGCCGGTCAGCCAGGCACTGCCGTCGCTCGGAGCGCCAACGTAGTTTTCGTTGTAGCAATCGGCGGTCCATTCATAGATGTTGCCGTGCATGTCGTACACGCCGAACGCGTTGGCCGGGAAGCTGCCGGCCGGCGCGGTGAAGTTGTAGCCGTCGGCGGCGCCGTAGGTGTTGGCGTGTTTGGCGATGCTGTATTCCTTGCCTTCATCGAACGGGAAGGGGAACGGCCCGCTGCTGCCGGCACGCGCGGCGTACTCGCGCAGGGATTCGCTGACCAGTCGGTAGGTTTTGCCGGATTTTTTCGACAGCCATTCCACGTAGGCGTTGGCCTCGGGGAAGTCCATGCACACCGCTGGATGTTTGGCCGTGCGCTCGTAACGCGGCACGCCAGCCTTGCACTCGCGGCCGGGGCGCGTATCGCCATCGGGCATCACGTAACCGGTATCGCGCAAATAGGCGTCCCACTCGCCGGCCAACACCTGGAAGCGGCTGATGGCCAGCGGTTTGGCGAAGGTCACCGGGTGCAACGGACCTTCATCCGGCTCGCGTCCGACTTCGTTGTCCGGCGTGCCCATGGTGAAGGTGCCCGTGGGCAGCACGACCATTTCCGGGCAGTCCTTGCAATCCTTGAACACCTTGCCCGGTTGCGCCGGTTCAGCGGCCTGGGCGACGCCCGGCAGCAGGCTGGCGACGACGGCGGCGAAGGCCAGTGCGGGGAGCGTCTTCAGGGAAAAACTACGCAGCTCACTGTTCATCATCTCTCTCGATACAAAGATAAAAGGCAAAGGTAAAAGGAGTCGGGTGGGGCTGGCACCGCCGGTGTGTCTTACATCCCTGTGGCAGCGGGCTTGTGTGGCGAGGGGGCTTGCCCCCGTTCGGCTGCGCAGCAGTCGCAAAACCATCGCATGCGGTATGCCTGATGCACCGCAGTCTTGGGTTTTGGGAACGCTTCGCGCTCCAACGGGGGCAAGCCCCCTCGCCACACAAGCTCGCTCCCACAGGGGTTGGGTTGGGTTGGGTTTGCTGGCGCATGTTTACCCGAGCTGGGTGCCGAGCAGGATCATGAAGCGGTCGATCTCGGCTTCGGTATTCAGCAGCCCCGGAGCGGTGCGGATCACCGGCCCGACGTCGCGGTCCACCGCATCGGCGACCACGCGGTTGTGCATCAGGTAAGCGGCGATCTTGTCGGCGTCCTTGCCCTTGACCCGGAAGAAACTGAAACCTGACGACAGCTCGCGGCTCAGCGGCGTGACCAGCTCGATCTGCGGGTGCGCCAGCAGGCGTTTTTTCATGTAGTCGTTGAGTGCGTGGATGCGCGCCTGCACGTCAGCCTTGCCCAATTGCAGATGCAATTTGAACGCCTCATTCAGCGCCCAGCGGTGCTCGAACGAGTGATAACCGCCGGGCGTCATGGTGGTGGAAAACGCCGTGGCTTCGGAGAAGGTCGGAATGATCGGCGTGACGTATTTGACCTCGGCGCTGCGGCTGCAAACGATGCCGGTACCGCGCGGGCCGAACATCCATTTGTGCGTGCCAGCGATAAAGAAGTCGCAGTTCATGGCCGGGAAACTCAGGTCCTCGACGCCAAAACCATGCACGCCGTCCACCAGATAAATGATCCGGTCCTGATCGCTGCGGCCACGGTTGTGCTTGTCCACCAGTGCGCCGATCTCGGCGATCGGGGTTTTCACGCCGCTGCCCGATTGCACCCACGTCATGCCCAGCACCCGCGTTTCGGGTTTGATGCTGCGGTCGATAGCCGCGAGGATTTCTTCCTTGCTGACGGTCTGCGGGTTTTCGAACAGTTTGATCTTGCGCACCTTGGTCCCGTCACGCTGGGTGCGCAGGGCGAGGATGGTGTGCGTGGCGTAGTGTTCGTGGACGCTGGTGAGGATTTCCTGGTCCGGGCGCACGTGCACGCCGCCATAAATCATCGCCAGGCCTTCGGTGGTGCTGCCGGTCAGCGCGATCTGTTTGGCGTCGGCCTGCAAGTAGCGACCGGCCCACACGCGCACGTCTTCTTCGCGTTGCTCGATCACCCCCAAGTCCCAATCCATCGCCAGTCCGGGGTTTTTATCGAGGGCTGCGCGGTGCATTTCGATGGCCTCGCGCACCGGTTTGGGGTGCGAGGTGATGAGGAAATTGGAGAAGTGCAGGTAGTCCGGATCCTGGTCGAACAACTGGCGCAACTGCGCCCATTTGTCCCGGGGCAGCGGCGCCGGCATGGCGTCGTGCGCGTTATTGGCGGGGGCTGCATTGGCGCTGCGGTGCAGGCCGGCAGTCAAAGGCAGGCCGGCGGCGAGGATGCCGGCCTGTTTCAAAAAAGTTCGACGATCACTCATGGCTTGCTCTGGTCCTGCTGCGAGATTTGCACCGGTCTGGCGGCTTTTTGCACCTGGTCCCAGACACGCAGGAAGTTGCCGCCCCAAAGCTTGGCGATGTCCGCTTCGGAATAGCCGCGCGACAGCAGTTCGGCGGTCACGTTGCGAATCTCGCTGACGTTTTCCCAGCCCTTGATCCCGCCGCCCTCGTTGAAGTCAGAGCTGATGCCGACGTGATCGATGCCGATCTTGCGCACGGTGTATTCAATCGCATCGCCGAGGTCTTTGAGGCTGGCCTTGGGTTCTTCCTCCAGAATCGCGTAGAGGCCACTGGCGTACTGACCGAACTTTTGCTCGGACCACGCCGAGATGATCGGGTCACCGGGCATCAGCGCCATCGCCAGGTTCGGCAGCGGCGGCAGGTCGAAGCGTTTGCGCAGGTCGTTGAGTTTGTCCTGGGTGGGTTGGGTCAGCGGTTTCAGGTATTGCGAAAAACCGACAATCTGCACCACGCCGCCGCTGTGCTTGATCAGTTGCAATTCTTTGTCGCTGAGGTTGCGCGGAATATCCACCATCGCCCGCGGTGCCGAGTGCGAGGCCACCAGCGGCGTGCGGCTCAGTTGCGCGACTTGCTCCAGGGCCTTGGTCGACATTTGCGAAACATCGATGATCACCCCGAGGTCATTCAGGCGCTTGACCGCTTGTTTGCCCAGATCCGAGAGGCCGTCGAGCGCGTCTGGCGAATCGTTGAGAAACGGCAGCGGACGCGACGAGTCGGCCCAGTCGTTGTTGCCGATGTAGCTGAAGCCGAACATGCGCATGCCGCGCGCCGTCCAAAGGTCCAGCAGGTTCAGGTCGTGGCCCAGCGGGTAGGCGTTGAGCATGCTGATGAAAATCGCGAACTTGCCTTCGCCGTGCAAGCGCCGGAAATCGTCGGGGGTGTAGGCGATGGCGACCTGATTGGGGAAATCGCGAACCATGCCGGTGATGATTTTGTAGCGGATTTCCTGCTGGTTGCGGGCCTCCTCGACAAACCCGGCGGTGGGTTTGTGCGGCGCGTTCGGGCCGTTCCACATTTCCGGCCAGCCGAAAATCGTCAGGGCGGCGCCGGAGAGGTGGCCGCGATTGGCTTTGACCAGGTCGAACTGACCTTCGCCATCCTTGTCGGCCTCGTTGCCTTGGGTGCCAAAGTTCTGCATCAGGCTGATGTGGCTGTCGAAGGACAACATGCGTTCGTGCAGCTCGTCGGCCTGTTTCATTACCTTGACCGGGTAGCCGGGGTTGTCCTTGAACCAGTGATTCCAAACCGCAAAACCGGCGCCTGCGCTGATCGCCAGGGCCAGCGGCAGGCCGATGTAAAGAGCCTTTTTCGAACGTGGTTTTGTCATTGCCGTCTCAGTCAGGTTCGCCGCCCCGCTGCCAACGCAGGGGCCTTTGCTATCTGGGATGAACGAGTGGCTGGGGCAAGAATTTAGGTGTTTGTTCGGGCCTCTTCGCGGGCGAGTCTCGCGGTTACAGTCAAGCGCTTAAATTTGTCCTGCGGTTGAACGTTCTAGCTTGGATAAAGCCTGCTTCATGGCTGACACAGGTAGGGCAATGACGATTTCTCGACGATGGTTCATGGCGGGCCTGGCGCTGACCGGCGCCGCCGTGCCTGCGGCTTATTATGGGCATCGCGAATGGACCAGACCGGACCCGACGATCACCCCCGGTGAGGCGACTGTCGATCTCGCGGATACTGCCGGCCAGCACTTGGCGAACTCGCTGCGCGGGGTCTGGGATATCCGGTTTGACGGCGCGCAGCCGGGGCTCGACGGGTTGCCGTTGCAGGGCTTGCAGCTGTTTCTCGACATTGCCCAGCGTGGCCGGGGTTTGCGCGGCTGCGTGGACACCGCGCAGCAGTTACGCAGCGACGGTGAACCGCGTTATCGGGTGATTGGTGATCTGGTGTCGAGCAAACCCGGCGAGATGTACTGGCGCCTGGTCGATACCCAATCGGCCAACGGCGCCGCTGCGTATGAATTGGCGGTTACCCTTGACGAAGTCTGGGCAGATTTCGGCAACGCCGGCAGCGGCACCCTCAGCGGTCGCCTGATGCGGTTGGACCGGCCGCTCGGTTTACCGGCGCTGGACAGCCAGTTTGTCGCGCACAAATGCCTGTTCCCTGAAGCGCGCGAACGCACCGGCCTCAATCCGACATTGCTGGCGTGGCTGACGTCGCCGGAACATCGTTTGTTCCACCAGTTGTGGCACGCCTCGCGGGACAAATGGCACACGCTTTCCGAAGACAAGCGCGGGGCGTTGCGCGGCATTGGCTGGCAACCCGGCCCGCGCGACAAGGAGCGCGATGCCCGCGGCCCGCGCAAGGATCGCAATGGCTCCGGGGTGGATTTTTTCTTCATGCACCGCCACATGCTCGGCACCGCGCGCTCGATGCAGGACTTGCCGTCCTGGCCGAGTTTCCCGATGCCGCAACCGGAACTGGAGCGCGACCGTCAGGGCTTCGCACGTTATTTCGATAACCACGACGGCGCCTCGCTGCCGCCGACCTGGCTGGCCAGCGAGGACGCCGATTACACCCAGTGGGTCAGTGACATCAAGACCGCCGAGACCTATCACAGCAACTTTCAGGTCTGGGAATCGCAGTACCGCGATCCGCGTTATCTGTCGAAGTTGACGTTGGGGCAGTTCGGTTCGGAGGTCGAACTGGGCCTGCACGACTGGCTGCACATGCGCTGGGCGTCGGTGCCGCGCGATCCGTCGAATGGGCAACCGGTGCCGTTCGCCAGGGATCCATCGGACTTTTCCGCGCGCTGGTTCGGGGCGGAAAACGATTTTCTTGGCGACCCGTTTTCTTCCCACGTGAACCCGGTGTTCTGGCACTTCCACGGCTGGATCGATGATCGACTGGAAGACTGGTTCCGCGCGCACGAGCGCTTCCATCCGGGCGAGGTCACGCGGCTTGAGGTCAATGGTGTGCCGTGGTTCGCGCCGGGCCGTTTCGTTGAAATCGACGACCCGTGGCTCGGCCCAAGCACTCACGGCTGTAGCACCACGCCGGGGTTGCAGGCCGGCAAGAGCGTGGAAATGGACCCGGAAACCATGAAGCTCGCACTGCGCATCACCTTCAGCGAAGACGACAAAAAACTCGCCAGCCTGTTCCGCCGCGTACCGCAACGCCCGTGGTATGCGCGTCATCTGAAAGTACGGCAACGGCAGGTCTGAGATCCGTCTCACCATAAGTCCAAATGTGGGAGTGAGCCTGCTCGCGATGGCGTCCTTGGCGTTACAACGCCTGCCAGCCGCCGCCGAGTGCCTTGTACAGTGCGATGCTTGCTTGCAGCCGCGACAGCCGCAATTGCGCATTCATATCCTGCGCGGCGTACAGCGTGCGTTGTGTCTCAAGCACCGTCAGCAAATCCTCGGCTCCGGCCTGATAGCGGTTCTGCGCGATGTTGAAGGCAGTCTGCGCCTGATTCAGTTCTTCACTCTGCCACTGCCGTTGTTGGTCCAGCCCATCAATGCTGTTCAGGGCTTTTTCGACGTCGGCGAAGCCATTGATGATTGCTCCGCGATAGGTTTCCAGCAGCTCTTGCTGACGCGCCGTGGCTTTGTCGCGTTCGGCGCCGAGGCGGCCGTTGTTGAAGATGGGCGCCGCCAGCCCGGCAGTGAGGTTGTAGAACGGGCTGCGCAAAAGCTCGGCGGCGATATTCGACCCCGAACCGAGACTGGCGCCGAGGGTCACCGCCGGCAGCATCGCCGCGCGGGCAACCGTGACGTCAGCTTGCGCGGCGGCCAGTTGCGCCTCGGCGCGGGCAATGTCGGGGCGCCGACTGAGCAACTCACTGGGCACGCCGGTGCCGATCACCGGCCATTGCAGTTGATCGAAAGATTCATCGATCGGCGGCAACTCCTGCACCGGGCGGCCAAGCAGGGCGGCGAGGCTGATCAGCGCGTCCTGGGCCTGTTGCTGCACCGTTGGCAGTTGCCGCTGCTGCGCCGCAACCAGGCTTTTCTGCTGCGCCAGTTCCAGTGCCGTGGCAGAGCCCGAATCAAAGCGCGTTTGCACCAGCTGCAAAACGCTCTGGGCGTTGGCCAGATTGAGTTCGGCAATGCGTTTTTGCTCGCGCAACGACAACGCTTGCGCATAGCTGTTGGCGACGCCGCTGAGCAACGTCAGCTCCACCGTCGCCTGATCAAATTCACTGGCCTTCAGCGCGAATTGCGCGCTGTCGCGTGAGGCGCGCTGGCCGCCCCAGAAGTCGATCTCGTAACTGGCGCTGAGGTTGGCATCAAAGTAATCGACGGCCTTGTCGTTGTTGTCGACATCGAGCTGGCTGTAGCCATTGCCGCGTAACAGTTTCTGCCGATTGGCATTGGTCCCGGCCTTGATTTCCGGCAACTGCGAACCCCCGGCAATCACCGTGCTCGCCTGCGCCTGACGCACCCGAGCGACCGCTGCCGCCAGGTCAAAACTGCCGACTTGCGCCTGTTCGATCAGCCGATTGAGCTGCGGGCTGGCGAATTGTGTCCACCATTGCCTATTGCTTTGCGCGGTGCTTTGGCTGTGCGGCGATTGCCATGCAACGGGCGGCGTCAGGCCGCTGTCCGGGCGCGGGGCAGGGCCGGCGCACGCGCCGAGCAGCAGGCAAAGGGTCAAGAGACTGAGTTGCGCTTTCATAGATCGATCATTCACTGGTAAGGGCCGTGACCGGGTCGAGCCGGGCAGCTTTGCGGGCAGGCATGAAGCCGAAAACAACGCCGGTCACCAGCGCGCAACCGAAGGCGCCAAACACCGCCATCAAAGAAAACGCCACGGCGACTTCGCTGAGCACCAGCACGCCGCCGACGATCAACGCCAAGGCAATCCCGGCCAAACCGCCGACCACCGAAAGCATCACCGCTTCAGTCAGAAACTGCCGCAGGATGTCGCGCTGACGGGCGCCGGTGGCCATGCGAATGCCGATTTCGCGGGTACGTTCGCGCACGGTCATGAGCATGATGTTCATCACGCCAATGCCGCCCACCAGCAGCGAAATCGCGGCAATCGAGCCGAGCATCAGCGATAAGGTATTCTGCGTGCGCGCTTCGGCCTGAATCATCGCGGCGTTGTTGGTCAGTTCGAAATCCTGCTTGCCGTTGTGCAGTTGCAGCATCAATTGTTTGATCGCGGTTTCCGCTTCCTTGACCTTGCGCGCGTCGGCGGCGGCAATCACCACGTATTCCGGATCGTGCGTGCCGAACAGGCGCACGCTGGCCGCTGAATAGGGAATGGCGATGCGGTTGTCGCTGTCGGAATCGCCGGAGCTGGCGCCTTTCTCCGCGAGCACTCCGACCACTTGGAACGGCACGTTTTCGATCAGGATGTATTGGCCGATCGGGTTAGCCACATCTTTCAGCAATTTGGTCCGGACCTTGTGTCCGATCACCGCGACGGCGGCGGCGTTGCGTTCGTCGGCGTCGGTGAAATAGCTGCCCTGAACCACCGGCCAATTGAAGATCTCCGGGAAGTTGGTGTCATTGCCGCCGACGTAACTCATATGGTCGACGTTGCCGAAGCGCACGCCCGCTTCGGCGCCGTTGACCGGCATGATCCGCCGCACCTGCGGCAGGCTGGTCAGCGCGGCAACGTCGTCGAGGCTGACCACGCCGGGCGGCGTGCGCGGGTTGGGTGCCGAGCCGTTCAGGTAAATGATGTTCGAACCGAACGCGCCCATTTGCGCCATGACCTGGCGCTTGCTGCCTTCGCCGACCGCCAGCATCACCACCACCGACGCCACGCCGATGATGATCCCGAGCAACGTCAGGGCGGTGCGGAACCGGTTGATCCACATCACCCGCCACGCCGCTTGCACGGCATCCACCAATTCGCCTTTCCAGGCGCCCGTGGCTTCGGCGCCTGCGCTCAGGCGCTTGCGCAAATCCACCGCTTGCAGCGCGCCGGGGTTGGCCGAAGTCTGCGCCGCAGGGTCGTCGCGGGCGCTGTCGCTGATGATCAGGCCGTCGCGGATTTCGATGATGCGTTTGGCCCGCGCCGCGACTTCGCGGTCGTGGGTGATCAGGATCACCACGTGGCCCTGGCTCGCCAGTTCGTCGAGCAAAACCATCACTTCGGCGCCGCTGTGGCTGTCGAGGGCACCGGTCGGTTCGTCGGCGAGAATAATGTGGCCGCCGTTCATCAACGCGCGAGCAATCGACACCCGTTGCTGCTGGCCGCCGGACAATTGGTGCGGACGGTTGCCGGTGCGCGACGCGAGGCCGAGGCGGTCAAGCAGGGCGGCGGCACGAGCGTGACGCTCGGCGGCGGGCAAACCGGCGTAGATCGCCGGCATCTCGACGTTTTCCTGGGCCGAGCCCGAGGGGATCAAGTGATAACCCTGGAACACAAACCCGAACGCTTCGCGGCGCAGCCACGCCAGTTCATCACTGTCGAGCCCGGCGACGTTTTCCCCGGCGAAGCGATACTCGCCGGAGGTCGGGCGGTCGAGGCAGCCGAGGATGTTCATCAGGGTCGATTTGCCCGAGCCGGAAGCGCCGACAATTGCCACGAACTCGCCGGCATGAATCGCCAAATCGATGCCGCGCAATACGTGAACTTCGGGTGAATCGCCGCCGCCGTAGGCTTTGCGGATGTCCTGCAGGTCGATCAGTGGCGTCTGCATTCAGCCGCCACTCCCGTCAGCTGGGCCGATCAACAGGTGATCGCCTTCTTCGAGACCATCGACAATCTGCACTTTCAGCCGATCGCTGATGCCGGTGCGCACTTGTCGGGGTTGAATCGCGCCGTTTTTCGCGACCACTTGTGCGGTCTGGATGTTGGTTTGGGAACTGGTCTGTGCGCTGGCCTGTAACGCGGCAATCGGCGCGGTGAGGACATTTTTTGCCTGGTCGGCGACGAAGAATATTTGCGTGGTCATTTCTGCCATCAGGGCGTTGTCGGCGTTATCGACGTCGAGCAACACCGTGTACAAAACCACGCGGCCCGTGCCGCTTTTACTCGAACTGGCCGGGCTGCCGCCGCCCTGGCTGGTCTGGTCGAGCGGTTTCGGCGGGATCGGCAGAATCTGCCGCACCGTGCTGTTCCAGCGCCGGTTGCCGCCGCTGAGGGTGGTGAACCACGCGTTCATGCCCGGTTTGACGTGGCCGATATCCGCCTCGGAGACCTCGGCCCAGACGGTCATCGGCGACAGTTTGGCGATGCGCAGAATCAGCGGAGTTTGCTGCTGCGCATTCAGCGTCTGGCCTTCGCGGGCATCGAGCGCGACCACGGTGCCGCTCATGGGCGCATAAATGCGCGTGTAGCCGAGTTCGGCCTGATCGCTGCGCAAACTGGCCTGCGCTTGGCGAATCTGCGCCTGAAACATGTCGACCCGCGCCTGCGTCGCGCGCAATTCGGCCTGAGCGGTTTGCACGTCTTCGGCGCGGGTGGCGCCGCCGGCCGCGAGGTTTTGCTGACGCTGGAATTTCTGCCGGGCGAGTTCGTGCTGAGCCTTCTGCTCTTGCAGCTGCGCTTTGAGGTTATCGATGGAGAAGCGTCCGGCGTCGAGTTTGGCCTGTTGGGTGGACGGGTCGATTTCCACCAGCAGGTCGCCTTCCTTGACCACGTCGCCGACTTCCACATGAATCTTCTGGATCTGCCCCGACGCCTGGGCGCCGACATCGACATAACGCCGCGGTTGCAAGGTGCCGAGCGCCGTGACGCTGCTTTCTATATCGCCGCGACTGACTTGCACCGTGGCAAATTGATCACGCCCCGGCGGCAGAATCTGCCACGCGGCAACGGCAATGACGGGGATCAGACACAGTGCAACAAGCAAGGCGCGTCGTGCGGTGCGGGGACGTTTCATGCAGGGTTCCGGCCAATGGAAATCGGCCCGTCGCGCAGATGACGCACAGAATCAGGCGACAGCTGCGCGCTGCCGCAGGGCGACAGAGACGGGGAGCTGTCCTGTAAACGATGAAAGCAGCGACAAATTTAGCGTTGCCCGCGCCCAGTGGTTTGCGGCAAGTTGTCGGGCAAATCGAAACAACACTTTAAATCTATATGAGAATTACTATAAATTACGCACCTCGAACTGCCACTATCGTGCCACTGCCTGTTCTGGCTGGCGAAAATGTGGCTCAAGGACAGAAAACCGCACCCCGTGCGGCCGGGAGTCATGTTGGAAAACTACTATCGCGAGCTGGTGTGTTTCCTGAACGCCAAGCTGGGCAACCGTCAGGTTGCCGAAGATGTGGTGCATGACGCCTATGTCCGGGTGCTGGAACGTTCCAGCGAAACGCCGATCGAGCAGCCCCGGGCCTTCCTTTATCGCACTGCGCTGAATCTGGTGATCGACGATCATCGGCGCAACTCGCTGCGCCAACTCGAATCGCTCGACGTACTCGACACCGAAGAGCGCTATTTCACCCCGTCGCCGCACACCAGTCTCGATCACGGTCAGCGCCTGGCCATGTTGCAGCGCGCCTTGGCGGAATTGCCGCAGCTGTGCCGCGAAAGCTTTTTGCTGCGCAAGATCGAAGGCTTGTCGCACCCGGAGATTGCCGAGCACCTGGGGATTTCCCGCGCACTGGTCGAAAAACACATCGTCAACGCCATGAAACATTGCCGCGTGCGCATCAAGCAGTGGGACGCCCACTGATCTCTTCTCGCTAAATTTTTTTTCATTGTCCTCGTTCCTAATCAACAGACGACTTGCCGCGCTGCTCAAAGCCGACCGGGTCACATAGGCTTCCTCCCCTTGTTGAGGGGTTCATCCAGAGGACACTGGAAATGACACAGGCAATTGCATCGCCCATCGTTCACGACCTGATCGGCATCGGCTTCGGCCCATCGAACCTGGCGCTGGCCATCGCCCTGCAAGAGCGCGGGCCGATTCAGGGTGAGCTGGATGTGCTGTTTCTCGACAAGCAGGCCGACTACCGCTGGCACGGCAACACCCTGGTGACGCAGAGCGAGTTGCAGATTTCCTTCCTTAAGGACCTAGTGACCCTGCGCAACCCGACCAGCCCGTATTCGTTCGTCAATTACCTCAAGCACCACGGGCGCCTGGTGGACTTCATCAACCTCGGCACTTTTTATCCGTGCCGCATGGAGTACAACGACTACCTGCGCTGGGTCGCCGGCCAGTTTGAAGCGCAGAGTCGTTACGGCGAAGAAGTGCTGACCATCGAGCCGGTGCTGCACAACCAGCAGGTCGAAGCGCTGCGCGTGATTTCGCGCGATACCCAAGGCCAGCAACACGTGCGCACCACCCGTTCGGTGGTGGTCAGCGCCGGTGGCACGCCGCGTATTCCTGAAGCGTTCAAGGCACTCAAGGATGACAGCCGCGTGTTCCACCACTCGCAATACCTGGCGCAAATGGCCAAGCAGCCGTGCGTGAACAATCAGCCGATGAGCATTGCGATCATCGGCGGCGGGCAGAGCGCGGCGGAAGCCTTTATCGATCTGAACGACAGCTTCCCGTCGGTGCAAGTGGACATGATCCTGCGGGGCTCGGCGCTGAAACCGGCCGATGACAGCCCATTTGTCAACGAAGTGTTCTCGCCGGAATTCACTGACTTGGTGTTCCAGCAGGCCAATAGCGAGCGCGAGCGGCTGGTCAACGAGTACCACAACACCAACTATTCGGTGGTCGACATTGACCTGATCGAGCGCATCTACGGCATCTTCTATCGGCAGAAGGTTTCCGGGATTGCCCGTCACGCGTTCCGCACCTTGACCACTATCGAGAAAGCCACCGCCACCGAGCGCGGAATCGAGTTGGCGGTGCGCAACAACGCCACGGGTGAAGTGTCGGTCCGGCATTACGACGCGGTCGTGCTGGCCACCGGTTACGAGCGGCAGATGCACCGCAAACTGCTGGCGCCGCTGGAAGAATATCTGGGTGAATTTGAAGTTGATCGCAACTACAAGCTGATCACCGACGAGCGCTGCAAGGCTGGCATTTACATGCAGGGCTTCTGCCAGGCTAGCCATGGCCTGAGCGACACCTTGCTGTCGATCCTGCCGATTCGCGCCGATGAAATCGCCGGCTCGCTGTATGAGCACGACAAATCCCGCGGCAAGGTGCGCTCGGTGCAGGATCTGTTATTGGCGACTGCCAGCTGACACCCAATCCTGATCGTTCCCACGCGCGTGGGAACGATCATCCTGAACCCCTCCTGCAAAACCCTAGAATTCCCCCCAGCCCCCCGCCATACAGCATCTACTCCGCGAAAATCGCGGCGTAAGCCTCGCCCGTTTTCCTCCATTAGCGCAGACCCACAGTAGGTACTCAGCGGATTGCCCGGTTCGGCTGGCAACGGGCGGGAGCGCCACCGGGGACGCTGCGCATTGCGCTGTGCAGGTGACGCAGAGCGTCCTGGTCGAAGTGAGACGCCTATTTTAGGAAAAGTCCTACAGAACAAGCGTCAAGTGTTCCGTAGCCTTGCGTCCTCACAAAATTGCCGCTTCCCCGAGGCCAACGATGCCGAACAAAGCCTTAAGAATCCTGATTGCCGACGAGCAACATTTCCATCGGATGAAAATCGAGCGGCTGTTCAATGTGCTGGGTTATTACCGTGTGGCCCCGGTGCAAAGCCTGGGGGAAATGCTGACGGTGGTCGAATACGGCAGCGAGCCGTTCGATCTGGTGGTGATCAATGCCTCGATGGCTGGCGAAACGTTGGGCCTGCACGGATTTCTCCTCGACAACCCGCAAGTACGTCACGCGCTGGTCTACAACGCCCAGGCGCGGCGCTCGCCAATGCCTGTCGCGGGGCAGGGGAGAGTCCAGGTCAGCCACGCATTCCTGCCTGATCAGGTCGGCATCCAGCGGTTAATGACGGCCATCGATCCTCCGTTCAAAGACGCTGATCAACCCTGGCTCACCGAACTGTACAAATCCCAAATGCGCCTTGCCGTTCGTCGGAACTGTCAGATCTGACAGGTAGTTTTGCCTTTTCACCCATGCAAAAGTCATCGCGCAGTCAATGCGTGTGGCCGGGCCGGTCCCGGGTATCCGCGTTGGGCAATTGTCACGTCTAGGGAGTTGCCATGAAGTCTGCACTGATTGTGGATGATCATCCGGTTGTACGGGCCGCAGTCAAAATCGTGCTTGAGCAGGAAGGTTTCAAAAAAATCCATGAGGCTTCCAGCGGTAACGAAGTCATGTCGTTGCTGCGCGAACATTCGCCTGATCTGTTGGTGCTCGACCTGGTCATGCCGTCGCTTGATGGCCTGGATGTGCTGGAACGGATCAAGACTGGTGAGCTGTCGTGTCGGGTGCTGACGTTTTCATCGCTGGACCCGCAGCACTTTCAGGAGCGCTGCATGCGCGCAGGCGCGTTGGCCTATGTGTCGAAAACCAACGACCTCAGCCAATTGCACAAAGCAGTGCAGGCGGTCATGGCCGGCTACACCTACTTCGCCCGATTGCCGTCGGCATCGTTGAACAATGTGCAGCACAGCGAGACTTACATGATCGACTCACTGTCCAATCGCGAACTGACGATCTGTCAGCATTTGGCGCGCGGGTTGAGTAACAAGGCAATTGCCGAGGTGATGCACTTGAGCCATAAGACGGTGAGCACCTACAAAACGCGATTGATCGAAAAACTTCGGGTCAGTTCGGCAGTGCACCTGCGCGAATTTGCCAAACGCAACCACCTGATCTGAATGCGCCAGAACCTGAGTGTCGGCCTGTTCCTGGTTTTGTTCCTGCTCATGCTCCTGCTCCATGCGGGGGCTCAGGCATCGGAGCAGCAACTGCACGAGCCAAAAATCCAGCACGTGCTCGGGCGTTCGACCGTCGACGGTTATCAGGTGCAATTGAGCGAAGCCGAGTGGCAATGGCTGCGCGATAAACGGGTGCTGCGACTGGGCGTGTCGGGCCCCGATTACCCACCGTTCGAGGTCACGCGCAACCCCGATGAACTGGAAGGCATTACCGCCGATTACGCCGATCTGCTCGGGCAGCTGCTCCACGTAAAAATCCAGGTTCGGCGTTACGCCAATCGTCAGGCGGCCATGCAGGCGCTCAAGCACGATGAGCTGGACCTGCTCGGCACCTCGAACAATTTCGAGGCCGCTGACCGTCAATTGACCCGTTCGCGCGCCTACGCCGAAGACCAGCCGATGCTGGTGACACGGCTCGATGAGCGCTTGCCCGACGACCTTGTCGGCATACGCATCGCGATGGTCGATGACTATCTGCCGATGGCGAGTGTCACGGCGTTGTATCCCAAGGCGAGCGTGCACCTTTATCCCTCGACACTCGAAGCGCTCGGTGCGGTCGCGTTCGGCCAGGATGACGTCTACCTCGGAGACCTCATCAGCGCCAAATACCTGATCAACAATAACTACCTGAACAACGTGACTGTGGCCGGGCCTTCCACTCTGGAGGCCAACCCGTTCGGCTTCGCGCTGGCCCGCAGCAATGCCCGGTTGACGGCGATTGTCGACCGCGCGCTGGCGGCGATTCCGCCGGATCAGCGCGCGGCCATCGAGCAGCGCTGGAGCGCCGGCCGGGTCAGCCATTCCGGGCAGCAAAGTGTGCAATTGAGCGCCAGCGAACAGCGCTGGCTGGCTGAGCATCCGCTACTCACCGTCGGTGCCATCGAAGACTTCGCACCGCTGACATTTTTCGACGCCCAAGGCCGTTTCAGCGGTCTGACCGCACAGTTGCTAACGTTGATCAGCCAGCGCAGCGGCCTGACCTTCAAAGTGTTGCGCGGCAATTCTCTCGACCGGCAAGTCGAGCAACTCAAGGCTGGCGAAATCGACCTGCTGCCGGTGATCACGCCCAGCGTCGAACGCGAGGCCGAGTTGCGCTTCACCCGCGCGTATCTGAAAAATCCGTTTGTGCTGGTCAGTGCCACGGCGCCCGGCAGCCCGCAAACCCTCGACGATCTGGCGGGCAAACGCGTGGCGATTTACCGTGGCCACCCGTTGTCCGGGTTTATTCGAAATCACGTCCCGGGCGTGCGTCTGGTAGATGCGCAAAGCCCGGCGCAAGGCATGGAATCAGTGCTCAAGGGCCAGGCGGATGTGGCGGTCAGTTCGTTGATCGTCGCGCGTTACCTGATCGCCCGGCAGTATCGCGAACGGCTGCACATCCGCAGCACCGTGGGCGACGAACCGGCGCACATCGCCCTCGCTACCGATCGCGGCGCACTGGAATTGCGCTCGATCCTGAACAAGGCGTTGCTGAGTATCTCGCCGCAGGAAATGAACGAACTGGTCGCGCGCTGGAGCAGCGATCTGGCGGTCGATGACAGTTATTGGTTGCGTCATCGCCAAGCCATTTTGCAGGGCTTCGCTGTCGCCGGTGCCTTACTTTTGTTGGCGGTGATCTGGATCGCCCGGCAGCGTCGACAATTGCGCCAGCGCCAGCAATGGTTGCAGCAATTGCACGACGCCAAGCAAGTCGCGGACGACGCCAACCGCGCGAAAACCACGTTTCTTGCGACCATGAGCCATGAAATCCGCACGCCGATGAACGCCTTGATCGGCATGCTCGAACTGGCGCTGAAACGCGCGGAGGAGGGCGTTACCGATCGTCTGGCAATTGAAGTGGCGTCCAGTTCGGCGCAGCAATTGCTGTTGCTGATCGGCGATATTCTCGACATCGCGCGCATCGAATCCGGGCATCTGTCGCTGACCCCGGAACGCGCCAACCTGCACGAACTGGCGCAATCAGTGTGTCGGGTGTTTGAGGGCCTGGCCCGTCAGCAAGAGCTGGAGTGGCGGGTTGATCTGGATGCTCACAGCGACTGCGATGTGCTGGTCGATCCGCTGCGTTTCAAGCAAGTTTTGTCCAATCTGTTGAACAACGCGCTGAAGTTCACTCGTGAAGGTGAGGTCAGCCTGACCCTGCGCGTCAAGCCTGGGCCGTTCAACCATCTGGCGGTGACGGTGAGCATTGCCGACAGCGGCATCGGTATCAGCGCGGTCGATCAGCAGCGCTTGTTCAGCCCGTTTGTGCAGGCCGGCAACAGTGCGCAATCGGCGCGCCACGGCTCGGGGCTGGGCTTGGTAATCAGCCGTTCGTTATGCGAAATGATGGGTGGCCGCTTGCAGTTGCACAGTGCGCTCGGCGTCGGCACCACGGTCGATGTCAGCATGGATTTGCCGACCTTGTTGCCGCGGCTGCCCAGCGATGTGCAGACCGTGGAATCGCCGGCATTCAGTCGTTCGCTGGCGATTCTGGTGGTCGACGATTACCCGCCGAATCGGCTGTTGCTGGCGCGCCAGTTGAGCTATCTGGGGCATCGGGTGCTGGAAGCCGAGGACGGCGAGCAGGGTTTGCAGGAGTGGCGCAAGCAACCGCTCGACGTGCTGATCACCGACTGCAACATGCCGGTGCTGAGCGGCTATGAACTGGCAATGGCTATCCGCGATGAAGAACAGGCGCAGGGCTTGCCGCCGACGCTGATTCTGGGGTTTACCGCGAATGCGCAACCCGAGGAAAAGCTCCGTTGCCTGGAGGCGGGGATGGACGATTGCTTGTTCAAGCCGATTCGCCTGGCGGATTTGAGCGCGTGGCTGGCGGCGCGGTTTGCCGCTGACGTTGCTCAGGAACAAAGCTTGATCGGCGAGGAATCAGCGTTCGATTTGAGCGCTCTGGAACGCTACGTCGGCAGCGATCGCACGTTGATCAATCAGTTGCGCCGTGATCTGGCGATCAGCAATCGCGAGGACCGCGAACGTTTGCTGCGGGCGCACGCGGCGGACAACCGTGCGGCGCTCGAAGAGTTGGCGCACCGCATCAAGGGCGGCGCGCGGATGGTACAGGCGCAACGCCTGATCGACGGTTGCGAGTTGCTGGAACAGGCCTGCGTCGATGGTCAAGCGGCGCTGATCGATGACGCGGTCGAGCATTTGCAGCAGAGCATGACGCGCCTCGATCAGAGCCTCGGTTAACGCTGTCGATCAATCCCAGTGCGGCGCGATGCCTTTCGGGCTGGTCAAGCGATGGCCGCGCTCCAGACTGGCGATCAGCGCCATGTCGGCGTCGCTCAAGGTCAATTCGCAGGCCTTGAGGTTGCTTTGCAGGTTGGCGCGTTTGGTCGAGGACGGAATCACCGCGTACCCCGATTGCATGGCCCAGGCCAGCGTGACTTGCGCCGGAGTGGCGTGCAGGCGTTCGGCGATCTGCTGGATGACCGGGTCCTTCAGCACTTCGCCGTAAGCCAGGGTCATGTACGACGTGATCTGAATGCCTTGGCTCTGGGCAAATTCCACCACTGTGCGGTTCTGCAAGTACGGATGCAGCTCGATCTGATTGGTCGCGATGTTCTCAGCGCCGACCACGGCAATCGCCTGTTTCAGCAGGTCGACGGTGAAGTTGGACACGCCGATCTGGCGGGTCAGACCGAGGTTTTTCGCTTCAAGCAGGGCGCTCATGAATTCTTCGACCGGCACCTGGTCTTCCGGCGATGGCCAGTGAATCAGCGTCAGGTCGAGGTAGTCGGTCTGCAACTTCTGCAGGCTCTCTTTGAGGCTGTCGATCAAGCGATCCTTGGCAAAGTTGGCGACCCAGATCTTGCTGGTGATGAACAGTTCTTCGCGGGCGATGCCGCTGGCGGCAATGGCTTGGCCGACGTCGGCTTCGTTGTCGTAGATTTGCGCGGTATCGATGACGCGGTAGCCCAATTCAAGACCGGCGCTGACGGAATCGATGACCACCTGACCTTGCAGGCGAAACGTACCAAGACCGAATGCGGGAATAGACATCAATGACTCCAGGGTTGCAGTGGGAATGCCCCCGAGTATCCGCGCTCGCATCCTTGAGAAAAACCGCCGATGGGACAAAGCACTGTTTACTCGAAGTCATGAATACCCCTCAAACGCGTAGGAGCGAGGCTTGCCCGCGAAGACAATTTCACGCCTTGCCGCCAACCCATCGTCCCACTGATAGAACGCTGTGGTGGGTTATTACCGTCTAGCGCACCAATACGATCAGTTTTAAGCTGGGTTCATTGCGTCACCCACCTTTTTCGGAGGCACGATGAAAAACCTCATCGGTATCTACACCAGTCCACGCGCCCATTGGGTCGGCGACGGTTTTCCCGTTCGCACGCTGTTTTCCTACGACACCATGGGCCAACACATCAGCCCGTTCCTGCTGCTCGATCACGCCGGTCCTGCGCACTTCACCCCGACCAGCGAACGTCGCGGCGTTGGCCAGCACCCGCATCGAGGCTTTGAAACCGTGACCATCGTCTACGACGGCGAAGTCGAGCACCGCGACTCCAGCGGCGGTGGCGGCAAAATCGGTCCCGGCGACGTGCAATGGATGACGGCCGCATCCGGCATCATCCACGAGGAATTCCATTCCGAAGCCTTCGCCGAACGCGGCGGCAACATGGAAATGGTCCAACTGTGGGTCAACCTGCCCGCCAAGGACAAAATGGCTGACGCCGGTTACCAGACCATTCTCGACCGTGACATTCCGAACATCCCGCTCCAGGATCAGGCCGGCAGCCTGCGCCTGATCGCCGGTGAGTTCGATGGGCAAACCGGGCCGTCGCGCACGTTTACTCCGATCGATGTCTGGGACATTCGCCTGAATGCCGGCAAGTTGCTCACCCTCGATTTGCACGAAGGGCGCAACACCGCGCTGGTGGTGCTGCGCGGCACGGTGCAGATCAATGGCGGCGAACTGGCGCGCGAAGGGCAATTGGCGTTGTTCGAGCGCGACGGCGAGCAACTGAGCCTGGAAGCGAACAACGACGCCGTGGTGTTGCTGCTCAGCGGCGAGCCGATTGACGAGCCGATTGTCGGTCACGGGCCGTTCGTGATGAACAGCGAAGCGGAAATCCACCAGGCCTTCGCCGATTTCCATTCCGGCCAATTCGGCCGTATGAGCCAGTAACCAAAGCCACACCGCAATCCCCTGTGGGAGCGAGCTCGCTCGCGATATCGGTCTGACATTCACTGCACAAGTGTCTGTTCTACCCCTATCGCGAGCAAGCTCGCTCCCACAGTGGTTAGGGTTGTTCGCAGGTGATCAATTCCTCCTACACTGTGCGCAATGTGCGATCTTCGCGTCATTGGCCTTTGCTGGAGTTGTTTGATGCTGTCACTGCTCACCGCTCATCCTCTGTTGGCCGCGCTGATCCTGATCCTCATCGATCTCGGTTTGTGGCGCTTGATCAGCAGCAACGGCAGCAATTGGAAACTGCTGGTGCGGCTGGTGATCTTCGCGCTGTTCAGCGTCGTGCTGTTCAACGAAGGCCTGAACCCGCTGGAACCGGCGCCATGGGCCGACAACGTGCCGCTGCACCTGGCCGCCACCGGGTTGCAGATTGGCTGGTGGCTGTTCGGCGCGCGGACCCTGACCGTGCTGCTCGGCGCGGTGATGATGCAGCGGGTCGGGCACACCGGGCGGCTGCTCCAGGACTTGCTCGGCGCTGTGATTTTCCTCATCGCGATCATCGCGGCCATGGCTTATGTGCTCGACCTGCCGGTCAAAGGCGTGCTCGCGACGTCCGGCGCGGTGGCGATCATTGTCGGCCTGGCGCTGCAAAGTACCCTCAGCGACGTCTTCTCCGGCATCGTCCTCAACACCACCAAGCCCTACCAAATCGATGACTGGATTTCCATCGACGGCACCGAGGGCCGGGTCACCGACATCGACTGGCGCGCCACGCGCATGCAAACCGCGCAGGGCAGCCTCGCGGTGATTCCCAATTCGCTGGCGGCGAAAGCCAAAATCATCAACTTCAGCCGCCCGAGCGACATGTTCGGCGTCTCCATCAGCCTGCAACTGAGCCCGCACGCGCGGCCCAACACCGTGGTCGAAGCACTGGAGCGAGCAATGCAGGGCTGTCGTTTTCTGCTCGATCGACCGGCGCCGAGTGTCGCGCTGAAAACCGCTACCAGCAGTGGCATGGAGTACGAAATCAGCGGATTTGTCGCCTCGATGGAGCAGAAACGCGCGGTGCGTAATCAGCTGTTTGACCTGGCGTACCGGCACTTGCAGGCGTCCGGGATTAATCTGCTGTCGAGCGTCGAGCCGAACACACCGAGCAATTTTTCGCGGCCACGGGCATTGCTGGAAAGCTCGGCAATTTTCTCTACCCTGCGCGAGGAAGAGAAAGACACCTTCAGCCAGAACATGACCCTGCAAACCTTCCGCGCCGGCGAAACGATACTGGCGGCGGCGGAGGTCAGCGATCATTTGTTCATCATCGAATCCGGCGTGGTCACAGTGACCTTGACTCGCCACGGCACACCGTTCGAGTCCGGGCGCATGGGGCCGGGCGAGGTGATCGGCGAGGCCGGGATTCTGTCCGATACCTCGGTGCCGGCCGAATTCACCGCGAAGACATTCTGCGCGCTGTACCGCATAGAGAAGAGCTACCTCAAACCGTGCCTGGACGCGCGCCACGACATCAACGACGCGATGAAAGCCTTGCTCGACTTCCGTTTGCACAAGGCCAAGGCGTTGACCGAGGACGAGCCGGTGGTGGTGCCGAAAAAGGGCTTTTTGCAGTGGCTGCGTAATCGTGCGTGAGCAGGTGAGCAGGTGAGCAGGTGAGCAGGTGGGCGGCTTGGGGGATTGGGCGGATGGCCGCTGTCTGGCCTAGGGGTTTTCCGGGATATTGGCTATTTGTTCGCGGCCCGCGCGGGATTAACTTAGCTCCACACCCACTTGTGACGGAGCCCCACCATGACACCGCGTATCGATTTCTACACCGCTTCGCCAGACGCGCTCAAAGCCATGATCGCGTTGGAAACGGCGGTATCGAAACTGCCGCTGGAAAAGAACCTGATCGAACTGGTCAAGCTGCGCACTTCACAAATCAACGGCTGCGCGTTCTGCCTCGACATGCACAGCGCCGATGCGCGCAAGGGCGGCGAAGACGAGCGGCGCCTGTACACGTTGTCGGCGTGGCGCGAAACGCCGTTTTTCACCCCGCGTGAGCGTGCAGCGCTGGCCTGGACCGAATCCCTGACTCTGCTCAGCCAGACCCACGCGCCGGACGAAGACTACGAAGTGGCCATCGCCGAGTTCAGCCCCAAGGAATTGGTCGATCTGACCGTGGCGATCACCACCATCAATGCCTGGAATCGCCTCGCAGTCGGCTTCCGCAAAATGCCTCAAGCCTGATCAATGCGCATCGGCTGACGGCGCGGCCGGTGGTTGCACCTTGCGCATCAAGGGCACCATCGCCGTGGCGATGATGAAGCAGAGCATGATCATCAAAAACGCGTCGCCGTAGGTTTGTGTCTGCGCTTCGCGGTAGGTCAGCAACCACAGTTGATGCAGGCTGGCGGTGACTGCGGCGTCACCGCTTTGGCCGAGGTTGGCAAAGTTGTTGCCGACCTGGGACAGCCACTGATTCAGCGCTTCATTGGTACTGTTGAGGTTTTCCGCCAACCGCGTGAAGTGCAGGTTGGTGCGGTCGTTGAGGATGGTCGCGCACGCGGCGATACCCATCGCGCCGCCCAGATTGCGCATCAGGTTGAACAACCCCGAAGCATGTTTCAGCCGCGCTGGCGCCAGCCCGCCGAGGGTCAGCGTCACGGCGGGGGGCACCGCCAATTGCTGGGCAATCCCGCGCAGAGCTTGCGGCAGCATCAATTCCTTGGCGCCCCAGTCGTGGGTGATCGGGCTGAAATCCCACATCGACAACGCGAACAGTCCCAGCCCGGTCATCATGATCCAGCGCAAATCGATGCGGTTGGCCAGAAAGGCGTACAGCGGAATCGCCAGGATCTGGAACACCCCGGTGGAAAAAACCGCGAGGCCAATGTCCAGCGCGCCGTAGCCACGGACCCGGCCGAGGAACAGCGGCGTCAGGTAAATCGTCGCGAACAGGCCAATCCCGGTGACAAAGGAAAAGAAGCAGCCGAGGGCGAAGTTGCGATCCTTCAAGGCCCGCAGATCGACAATCGGATTGGCCACGTGCAGCGTCCGGCCAATGAACGCCAGGCCGGCGATGCCGCTGACCCACGCGGTGGTGACGATCGTGCTGTCGCTGAACCAGTTCCAGCGTGGGCCTTCTTCGAGGGTGTATTCCAGGCAACCGAGAAACAGCGCCAGAAACAGCATGCTCAGGTAATCC
The DNA here is from genome assembly GCF_007828705.1 of Pseudomonas sp. SJZ131. Taxonomy (NCBI): domain Bacteria; kingdom Pseudomonadati; phylum Pseudomonadota; class Gammaproteobacteria; order Pseudomonadales; family Pseudomonadaceae; genus Pseudomonas; species Pseudomonas sp. SJZ131. Next base: position 75,672 of record NZ_VIVC01000001.1, read on the forward strand.
GCGCCTTTGAGCAGCGACAGTTCCGGCTGATCGATCTTCACCAGCATCGGCACCGCTACCGCGACAAAAATCCCCGGCACCAGATTGATGTAGAACAGCCAGTGCCACGACGAAATGTCCGTTATCCAGCCACCAATCACCGGCCCCAGTGTCGGCGCCAATGAGGCCACGGCGCCGATGGTCGCGGCGGCGATCACCCGTTGTTTGCCGGTGAAGAAAAAGAACGCGGTGGTGAATACCAGCGGGATCATCGAACCGCCGAGAAAGCCTTGCAGCGCGCGAAAGACGATCATGCTCTGGATGTTCCACGCCGCGCCGCACAGCAGGCTGGCGAGGGTGAAACCGACCGCCGAGGCGCAGAACAACCAGCGCGTCGAAAACACCCGCGACAACCAGCCCGACAGCGGAATCACGATGATTTCGGCGATCAGGTAACTGGTTTGCACCCACGCGGTTTCGTCGGTGCCGGCCGAGAGCCCGCCGCCGATGTCGCGCAGCGAAGCCGAGACAATCTGGATGTCCAGCAGCGCGATGAACATGCCGATGCACATGCTGGCGAAGGCGAAAACCTTGGTCGCCGTGGCCATGTTGGCGGCGCTTGTCGGTTGTGCCGGGGCGGCGAGCGCGCTCATGGTGCGCTGGCCACGGCTGGGCTTTTGTCCTCGGCGCGGGTGTCGACTTCGGCGGTTACCGACAGGCCTGGGCGCAAATGACCGAGCACGCCGTCGGCCGGGTCGAGGACGATGCGCACCGGCACGCGCTGGACGATTTTGGTGAAGTTGCCGGTGGCGTTTTCCGGCGGCAACACGCTGAACTGCGCGCCGCTGGCCGGGGCCAGGCTGTCGAGATGACCATGGAATACCTGACCCGATAACACATCAGCACGGATAACCACGCGTTGGCCGGAGGTCATCCGCGCCAGTTGGTCTTCCTTGAAATTGGCATCGACCCACAAGCCACTCGACGGCACCACCGAAAGCAACTGCGAACCGGCCTGGGCATACGCGCCAACCCGCGCCCGGCGATTGCCGATCACGCCATCCACCGGGGCTTTCAGCTCTGTGTAGCCGACGTTCAATTGCGCCAGATCACGCTCGGCTTTGGCTTGCATGAGTGCCGCGCGGGCCTGTTGTTTCTGTGTTTCGATCACCAGCAATTGGCGCTGACTGGCGAGCAATTCAGCTTGCGCGCGGGCGCTGATGGCCTGGGCAGTCTTGAACGTGGCGTTGGCGCGTTGCGCGCTTTCGACCGACACCGCGTTGCTGCCGACGAGTTTTTTATAGCGTGCATCGTCATCGCGCGAACGCGAAGTCTCGGCGCCTGCCGCGTCGATCCCGGCACGCGCTTGGCCGATCACCGCGTGCTGCAATTGTTCGGTGGCGTCGAGGTTGGCCAGCAGCGCTTCTTCCGCGGCCACCGCGCCTTCAGCCTTGGCCAGATTGGCGCGATAGTCGCGTGAATCGATGCGCACCAGAACGTCACCGGCCTTGACCTGCTGATTGTCGGTGACCAGCACTTGTTCGATGTAACCAGCGACTTTCGGCCCGATCACCGTGACGTCGCCGCCAATGTAGGCATCGTCGGTTTCCTCGATAAACCGCCCGGCGCTCCACCAGTGCACGCCGTACAGCCCGATAGCCACCAGCGCGGCGACTGCTGCGATCAGCAACAACAGGCGTTTGAGCAGCGGTGGCTTGGGGGTTTGCACGGGGGCAGCCAGGTCGGGTTCAACGGTGGGCATGCTGGTCATGGCGAATACCTGTGGGAATCGGGTCTTTATTACGGGTGTAATATGACGCAGGTAATATTTTGTCGCAATTGGTATTTGCTGCCGGTCGTCAGGTGTTTACTTGAGCCAGGCGCCGGGCGTGGTGCCGGTCAGGTCTTTGAAGAACGCAATAAAACCGCTGTCACTGGCGAAACCCAGTTCGAACGCGCTGTAGCTGAGGCTGCGCCCGGTGGCGAGTAATTCCATGGCGCGCATCAGCCGCCATTGCTGGCGCCATTGTTGATAGCTCATGCCGGTTTCGCGCCGGAAGATCCGGCCGATGGTCCGCCCGCTGCCGCCGATCTGTTGTTCGAGCACCTGCAGTTCGGGCGGCATGATTTGCGGATTTGCCAGCAGCGGCGCGAGGCGTTTGTCGCGGGGAAGGGGCAGCAGCATTGGTTGCTGCGCCGCTTCGTTGATCTCGCTCAGGCATAAACCGAGCAGATGAGCGAATTTGCCGTGTTGCCAATCGGTGGCGAAATCGGCCAGCGCTATCGGCTCCAGCACGGCGCGCAGCAGCGGGCTGACGGCAATCACGCAGACTTGCTGCGGCAGGTCGGCACACAGCGCCGGCGTCAGGTAAATCGAGCGGTAATCCACGCTTTGCTGCATTGCCACGCGATGCGCCACACCGGAGGGAATCCACGCCGCGCGCGACGGCGGCAACAGGCACAACTGCTGCGCGAGGGTGATGCGCGTGCAGCCGCGGCGCGTGAATAGCAGCTGTCCGCGATGATGCCGGTGCAGCCCGGAGTCGTGGTCGCCAAGGGTCGAGGCAATGCCGATGACCGGAGCGGCGTAGTGATCAGGGTCGAAAGAACTGCGGGGATCGAGCCAAGCCATGGTCTGTCCGATTTCAGCGATAAATTGTCCGGGTTTGGATAATACGTCATCCGGCACTTCTTAAACTCTTCGGCAGTTTTCTTGAAGAGTACTGACGTGATGAGTGCCAAACCATTGCTGCTATTGGCGATTGCTTTGTTGATGTTCCCGCAGATCGCCCAAACCCTGTACAGCCCGGCGCTGGCCGACATCGGCGAGGCGTTCGGCGTAGGCCCGCAAGCGGCGGCGCAGACGTTGTCGGTGTATTTCCTGGCATTCGCTTTTGGCATGGTGGTATGGGGGCGGGTGTGCGACCGCGTTGGGCGGCGACCGACGATGCTGATCGGCCTTGGCATTTACGCCGGCGCGTCGTTGCTGGCGCTGCAGGTCAGCACCTTTGAAGGCCTGTTAGTCGCACAGGCGCTGGGCGCGTTTGGGGTGGCGGTGGGCTCGGTAGTCACGCAAACGTTGTTGCGCGATCGTTTTCAAGGCGCGGAACTGGCACAGGTCTTTTCCCTGATCGGCATCGCGTTGGCCGCCGGCCCGGCGATCGGTTTGTTCAGCGGTGCGAGCCTGGTGCACGCCTTCGGTTATCGCGGCGTGCTCGGTGGTTTATTGTTGCTGTCGTTGGGATTGTGGCTGTGGTGCTGGCGCGTTCTCGCGGAAACCCGGCCGGCGCATCTGGTCAACGCGGGCCTGTTCGAAACGCTGTGGCGCATGCTGCGCGACCGCGACATCTGGCGTGCGGCGCTGCTGGTGGCGTTGTTCAACGTGGCTTTGTTCAGTTACTACAGCCTCGGCCCGTTCCTGTTTGAACGGCTGGGTTTGAGCGGGCAATGGTTCGGTTACAGCGGTGAGATTCTGGCGCTGGGGTCTGGTTTGGGCGCGTGGTTGAACAAGTCTTTGCTGCGGCGCGGGTTTAGCGGCCAACGTTTGATCGTTGTCGCGGCAGGCTCGGGATTAATCGGCGGAATCGGCGTGTGGCTGATGCAGGACAGCGCCTGGTTTGTGTTGGCGATGCTGTGGGTGGTGTTGGCGTTTGGCATGGCGATCCCCAACATTCTTGGCGCGGCGCTGGTCAATTATGCTGATCGACTCGGGACCGCGGGGGCGCTGTTCGGCTTGATGTATTACCTGTTGATTGGCGGCGGACTGATGCTTGTCGCATGGTTTCAGGCATTGGGCGAAACGTTGATGGTCTGCGCTGGCTTCTCGTTGGTGTTGGCACTTGCCAAGCAGCGATCCAGGTTGGAAAGCGCCTGATAGACCGCCATCGCGAGCAGGCTCACTCCTACATTGGAACTGCGGTGAACACTGGTTTTGTGATCAACCACAATCCCCCTGTAGGAGCGAGCCTGCTCGCGATAGCGATCTGTCAGCCAACATTTATTTCGCAGTTACCGGCCTCATCGCGAGCAGGCTCACTCCCACATGGGGACTGCGGTGAACACAGTTTTTGTGATCAATCACAATCCCCCTGTGGGAGCGAGCTTGCTCGTGATAGCGATCTGTCAGCCAATATTTATTTCGCAGTAACCGGCCTCATCGCGAGCAGGCTCACTCCCACATGGGGACTGCGGTGAACACAGTTTTTGTGATCAACCACAATCCCCCTGTGGGAGCGAGCCTGCTCGCGATAGCGATCTGTCAGCCAACATTAATTTTGCGAGTGCCGGCCTCATCGCGAGCAGGCTCACTCCTACATTGGAACTGCGGTGAACACAGTTTTTGTGATCAACCACAATCCCCCTGTGGGAGCGAGCTTGCTCGCGATAGCGATCTGTCAGCCAACATTAATTTTGCAGGTGCCGGCCTCATCGCGAGCAAGGCCGGACGACGGCAGTCATTGGTTACCCGCCAATCCCGGCGCCACCTCCCACGCGCCGCCCAGAGCCGTGTACAAATTCACCTCGGCGATCAATTGCGCGAGGCGATCGGTGATCAGGGTTTGCCGGGCGCTGAACAGCGAGCGTTGCGCGTCGAGAAACACCAGATGGCTGTCGACGCCGATGCGGTAGCGGTGCTCGGCCATCGCGTAATAGTCCTGACTGGCCTGGACAAAGGCCCGTTGAGCGCTGAGTTGATCGCTGTAAGTCTGGCGCGCGGCCAACCCGTCGGCGACTTCCTGGAAAGCCACTTGAATCGATTTCTCGTACTGTGCGACGAAGATGTCTTTCTGCAATGTCGCGTAGTCGAGGCTGGCGCGCAGGCTGCCGGCGTTGAAAATCGGCAGGCTGATTTGCGGCTGAAATGTCCAGCTCCCAGAGCCACCCTTGAACAAACCGGACAGCTCCAGGCTGCTGCTTCCCGCATTGGCGGTCAGGCTGACACTGGGGAAAAACGCTGCGCGAGCCGCGCCGATATTCGCATTGGCGGCTTGCAACTGGTATTCGGCTTGAACGATATCGGGGCGGCGTTGCAGCAGGTTCGACGGCAAACCGGCGGGCACTTGCGCGAGCAGATCGTTGGCCAGCGGTTGCCCGGGAATCGACTCGGCCACCGGCGCGCCAACCAGCAGGGTCAGCGCGTTGAGGTCTTGCGCGACCTGCCGGGTATAACGCGCAAGGCTGGCGCGGGTGCTGTCGACGCTGGTCTGCGCCTGAATCCGGTCGAGTGCCGACACCTTGCCGGCCTGGCTGGTGCGCGTAGTCAGGCGCAGGCTCTGCTCATCGGCGGCGAGGGTCTGGCGGGTCAGTTCGAGCAATTCCTGATCGGCGCGCCACGTCAGGTAGGCATTGGCGACGTTGGCGACCAGGCTCAATTCGGCGCTGCGCCGCGCCTGTTCCGTTGCCAGATAGTTGAGCATTGCCTGCTCGCCGAGGCTGCGCACGCGACCGAAAAAATCCAGCTCGTAGGCACTGATACCCAACGTCGCCGAATACGCTGAGGTAATCACCGCGTCATCGGCACCCGTCACGCTGGCCGGCACCCGTTGGCGTTTGCCCGCGCCGGTCGCGGAAACGGCGGGGAACAGGTCGGCGCGCTGGATCCGGTATTGCGCCTGAAACGCTTGCACATTCAGCGCGGCAACACGCAAATCGCGGTTATTCAGCAACGCCTCGCCAATCAACTGCTGCAATCCGCGATCACGGAACACCTGCTGCCAATCCCTCGCGGCTGTCGCGGCCGGTTCGGCGGCGGCATACGCCGGACCCTGCGGATACTGCGGCGAAACCGGCAACTGCGGCGTCTGGTATTCAGGACTCAGCGAGCAACCGCCAAGCAACAGCGCCATGCCCAAATGCCACATCGATAAGCCTTTCATTCACGCGCCTAGCTGCAGATCAACAGCGCTCACGCCCCGGCCATCCACTTGGCCAGACCATGCCGGCCACTGACGCCGAGTTTCGCCGCCGCGCGTTTCAGGTAGGTTTCGATGGAGCTGGTTTTGACCCTGAGCTTCTCCGCCATTTCCGGCACCGTGCCGCCGCTCAACAAACCCAGGCACACCTCTTTTTCCCGCGCCGATAAATTGATGTCGCCGTGTTCCAGCCGCGTATAGAACTCCCGTTGCAACGGGGCCTGTTCTCCAATGCTGCCGATAACGTGCGCTTGCGGTTTGTCCGGGGTGGTTTGGCGACTGATGTAGGCGTGGCACTCGATCAGCGGCAGCAAGGTTTGCGAGAGGTTTTTCAGAAACGCCAGTTCAGACAGGGAAAAGACCCGTTGCGTGGGCGGACGATAGAGGGAAATCACACAGCGTCGATTGGAGTTGCGCGACACCAGATTGCATTGGTGGGACGTGTCGCGCGGGTGCGCGCTGCGGGTGCGGGCGTTCATCTGGATCAGCAGCGAATCGTCCATGTCGATCAGGGTTTTGAGCAGCGGATGATCATCGCGCTGTTGCAGTGTTCGAGCGGGCGAAGGCGTTGCCTGCTCAAGGCTGGCGCTGCCGAGCAGCTTGATCTCGAGAATGCTTGCCTGGCGCTCGTCGAGGGTCCATTCACTGAGATCGACGAGGTCGACCGGCACCAGTTTCTCCACCAGATGCAGCAGGTTCGCGGCAAACCGGTCGTCGCCGGTGCTGGCGATCAGCTCGCCTAACTCGCCGTAGAAATGGGGGCTTTCAATGTTGCGGATACTGCTGGTCAGGCCCATTTTCTGATCATCCTTGAAGTCCAAACGTGATGCGGCCACTCATTGGAAACTCGATGTTCCTGTTCTCCTTGAACAGGCCCGAGTGCCCGAGTTGTATTTAAGCCATGGAACCGTGCAACGTCTGTAGCGGAATCCGGGGACAAACCTGCCATGAAAATCGCGTGGAGAAATTGACGCTTTCACCAGGAAACTCTTTCGAAGGCTGTCGGGAGGAACCCTGAAATTTAGTTAACTATCTGAAAACAAAGCATTTCAATAGCAGAGATTAACCACCCGCCCCCGCACAATCTGTAGCCGATCTCCTACACATTTTTCAGCTTTCCCTGTCCGCGCGATTGATTAACCAAGGCTCTGCGTCGGGCGTCTGGCGTTGTCCGGGTTTCCGGTGACAGACACCCGTCAGCGCCGATGCTTGAATACGGAAAAAACCTGTACAGGGCGGTGCGTCCGACCACCGGCGCTGCGCAGCGACACCTCCCATGAGACGGATCTTATGACGCTTATTTCTGCCGCCGCTGCTGTGGCTGTTACTGACCCTGCGCGCCGTCCACAAACGCCGCCGCAGACCTTCGCCCTGAGCAGCGCCCAACGCGATATCTGGCTCGATCAACAGAGCCGTGGCGATTCACCGCTGTACAACATTGGCGGTTACCTCGAACTCCGCGGCCCCCTCAACCCCGCGCTGATGCGCCAGGCCATCGAAATGCTGGTGGCCAAACATGACGCCTTGCGCACGCGACTGTTACCCGGCCCCGACGGCTTGCCGTTGCAGACATTTCCTCAAAGCGTGCCAGTCGAAGTGCCGCTGCATGATTTTTCCGAGCAGCCGGACCCACACGCCGCCGCGCAGGCCTTGATGCAGCAGCAGATGGAGCAGGCCTACGCGCTGCACGACGGCCCGTTATTCCGATTTTTTCTGCTACGCCTCGACGAGCGTCATCACCTGTTGGGCACTCAGGCGCATCACCTGATTCTTGATGGCTGGGGGTTTGCCCAGATGCTCCAGTCGCTCGGCGAAATCTACAGTGCGCTGGAACGCCAGCAGCCGATCGACAGCGTCGCGCCGTCGTATATCGACTTCATTGTCGACGACGCGCGTTACCACGGTTCGCCGCGTCATGCGCGCGACCGCGCGTACTGGCTGGAGAAATTTCACTCGCTCCCCGAACCGTTGCTGGCGCCGCGTTATCGCGAGCGCAACGGCACACTCGCGGCGCACAGCAGCAACCTGGTGCTGGCGTTTCCGACGGCGTTGCACCAGCGCATGAAGCAGTTGGGCAGCGCCTGCCAGGCCTCGGCGTTTCATGTGTTGCTGGCCGCGTTGCAGGTGTATTTCTGCCGCAGCGCCCAGCGTGACGAGTGGGTGGTCGGGCTGCCGCTGCTCAACCGCAGCAACGCGCGGTTCAAGTCGACGCTGGGCTTGTTCACCCAAGTCAGCGCGGTGCGATTTCCGCTCGATCAAGGGCTGTCATTCAGCGCGCAAGTGCGCGCGACGAGCGAGGTGCTGAAGCAGGATTTTCGTCATCAGCGCTTTGCCCTCAGCGAGCTGAATCGGGCGCTGGGGCTGTTGCGTGACGATCGCGCGCAGGTGTTCGACGTCTCGGTGTCCTACGAAAAGGAAGACCACGACTATCGCTACGGCGAGGCACTGGCGCAGTCGGTCAAAGTCTCGAACAACCACGAGCCGATGCCGTTGGCCATCCATTTGCGCTCCAATGCCTGCAACGACCAGACCTGGGTGCATTACGTCTACAACGAGGCTTATTTTCAGCGCGCCGAGGTTGAGGCCTTGGCGCAGCGCTTGCTCCACATCCTTGAGCAAGGCCTGGAAAATCCGCGCCTGACACTGGCCGATTTTTCCCTGAGTACGCCTGCCGAAACGACGCTGTTGCAGCAGTGGAATTCGACCGAGCAGGCGTTCAGCGATAACACCACACTGCATCAACGCATCGAAGCGCGCGCCGCCGAACATCCGCACGCCGTGGCTGCGCTGTATCAGGGGCAATCGCTGACCTACGCCGAGTTGAATCAACGGGCGAATTCACTGGCTTATCACTTGCGTGAACTCGGCGTACAGCCGGATGACCGGGTGGCGATTGTCGCCCGGCGAGGCCTGGAAACGCTGATCGGCTTGCTGGCGATCCTCAAATCCGGCGGCTGTTATGTGCCGATCGATCCCGCGCACCCGGCCGAGCGTCTGCAGTATTTATTGAGCGATTGCGCGCCGGTTGCGCTGCTCACGCAGGCAGATTTACGCGTGCATTTACCGTCGCTGGACGTGCCGATAATCAACCTCGACGACGCCGCGTGGACGCAACACAACGCGCACAACCCGCAGGTCGACGGCCTCAGCGCCGCGAACCTCGCCTACGTGATTTACACCTCCGGCTCCACCGGCCTGCCCAAAGGCGTGATGGTCGAGCATCGAAGCGTGTCGAATTTGCTCGACTGGCATTGTCGGGCGTTCGACCTGTGCCTGGGGCGCCACACTTCCAGCGTCGCCGGTTTCGGGTTTGATGCGATGGCCTGGGAAGTCTGGCCGGCGTTATGCGTCGGCGCGACCCTGCACTTGCCGCCGGCGCATGACGGCAACGAGGACATCGACGCGCTGCTTGAGTGGTGGCGCGAGCAGCCGCTGGACGTCAGTTTCTTGCCAACGCCGGTGGCCGAATACGCATTCAGCCAAAACCGTTCGCACCCGACCTTGCGCACATTGCTGATCGGCGGCGACCGCTTGCGGCAGTTTTCGCGCGCGCAAACCTTCGAGGTGATCAACAACTACGGCCCGACCGAAGCCACAGTCGTCGCCACCTCCGGGCGCGTCGAGGTCGGGCATGACTTGCACATCGGCCAGCCGATTGCCAACGCGACCATCTACTTGCTGGACGAGCAGCAGCGCCCGGTGCCGATCGGTGTCGCCGGGGAGTTGCATGTCGGCGGTGCCGGTGTCGCGCGCGGTTACCTCAACCGTCCGGAATTGAGCGCCGAGCGTTTCCTCAGCGACCCGTTCAGCAGCGCTGCGCACGCGCGGATGTACCGCACCGGCGACCTCGCGCGTTGGTCGGCGCAGGGCAACATCGAATACCTGGGGCGCAATGACGATCAGGTGAAAATCCGTGGCATGCGCATCGAGCTCGGCGAAATCGAGCGTGCGCTCGGCACTTTCCGGGCGGTGAAAGAAGCCGTGGTGCAGTTGCTGGAGGGGCGTCTGGTCGCCTGGTTCACCGAGTTCCGCACACTGGCAATCGAAGATCTGCACGCGCACCTGCAAGCGCGTTTGCCGGATTACATGTTGCCGTCGGCTTATGTGCGACTCCACAGCCTGCCGCTGACCGCCAACGGCAAACTCGACCGCAAGGCCTTGCCGGCGCCGGATGCATCGGCGCTGCGCAGCCGTGAATACGTCGCGCCGCAAGGTCCGGTGGAAACCACGCTGGCGCAGATCTGGGCCGAAGTGCTCAACGTCGAACGCGTCGGGCGCCATGATCATTTCTTCGAACTGGGCGGCCATTCATTGCTCGCGGTGGTGTTGATCGAGCGCATGCGTCAAGTCAGGCTCAGCGCCGATGTGCGCGTGTTGTTCAGCCAACCGACTTTGGCCGCGCTGGCCGGCGCAATCGGCAGCGGTCGCGAGATTGAGGTGCCGGTCAATCTCATCCCTGCCGATTGCCAGTCGATCACGCCAGAGCTGTTGCCCTTGCTGACGCTCGATCAGCCAGGCATCGACCGCGTCGTCGCCAGCGTGCCCGGTGGCGTCGGCAATGTGCAGGACATTTACCCGTTGGCGCCGTCGCAGGAGGGCGTGCTTTACCACCACATCACCGCCCAGCAAGGCGACCCGTATCTGCTCAACGCGCAATTGGCGTTCGACAGCATTCAGCGCTTGCAGGCGTTCGCGCAGGCATTGCAGACCGTCATCGACCGTCACGATATCCTGCGCAGCGCAGTGCTTTGGCAGGGTTTCAGCCAACCGCTGCAAGTGGTGCGGCGCGCGGCGATGTTGCCGCTGCAGCAGATCATTCTCGATCCGCGCGACGGCGATGTGCTCGGCCAGTTGCACGCCCGATTTGATGCCCGACACTATCGACTGGATCTCGCCCAGGCGCCGCTGATCCAGCTGATGTACGCGCCGGACCCTCGGAATGCGCGGGTGGTGGCGGTGTTGCTGTTTCATCACATCGTCATGGACCACACAGCGCTCGACGTCTTGCGCGCTGAAATCCAGGCGATTTTGCACGGCAACGGCACCCCGCTGGACGCGCCGATGCCGTATCGCAATTACGTGGCGCAGGCGCGGTTGGGTGTCGGCGAAGCAAAGCACGAAGCGTTTTTCCGCGAGATGCTCGGTGACGTCGACGAGCCGACGCTGCCGTTCGGTTTGCAGCGCGTGCACGGCGACATTGAAGAAGCCACGCAAACGCTGCCGAATGCGTTAAGTGTGCGGCTGCGCAGCCAGGCGCGTGTGCTCGGGGTCAGTGCGGCGAGCCTGTTTCACCTGGCGTGGGCGCGGTTGTTGGGCGCCGCGTCGGGCAACGACACAGTGGTGTTTGGCACTGTGCTGCTGGGGCGAATGCACGCTGGCGACGGTGCTGATCGGGCCTTGGGCATGTTCATCAACACCTTGCCGTTGCGTGTTGATGTCGGCGAAACCGGCGTGCGCGACGGGGTCAAAGCCACCCACGCCCGGCTGACGGCACTGCTCGCCCACGAACACGCTTCACTGGCGCTGGCGCAACGTTGCAGCGGTGTCGCGCCAGCGTTGCCGCTGTTCAGCGCGATGCTCAACTATCGTCACAGCGACAGCACGTTGCAGCAGCAAACCGCGTGGGAAGGCATCGAGATTCTGGCCAGTGACGAGCGCACCAATTTTCCGCTGACTTTGAGTGTCGATGACCTCGGCGAAGATTTTCTGCTGACCGCCCGTACCCCCGCGCAGATCGGCGCGCAGCGCATCGGCGATAGCCTGCGCGTTGCGCTGGAGTCGCTGGTGCAAGCGCTGGAGCACACGCCGCATCGGGCGCTGAATCGCTTGCCGATCCTCACGCCGCAGGAGCGCCAGCACCTGCTGACAGAGCTGAATTCCACTGATGTCGATTGGCCGCTGGAGCAGACCATTCAGGCAATCTTCGAGGCTCAGGTGTTGCGCACGCCGGACGCCGTGGCGCTGGTGGCCGGCGCGCAAAGCCTCACGTATGCCGAACTCAACGCGCGCGCCAACCAACTGGCCGCGCACTTGCGCGAGCACGGCGTGGTGCCGGATGCGCGCGTGGCGATCTGCGTCGAGCGCGGGTTGGAATTGGTGATTGGCCTGTGGGCGATCCTCAAGGCTGGCGGCGCTTATGTGCCGCTCGATCCCGGTTATCCGCCGGAGCGCATCGCTTTCATGCTGCGCGATTGCGCGCCGGTGGCGCTGCTGATTCACGGCGCCACTCGCGGGTTGCTGCCGGACATCGGCGTGCCGCTGATCGACTTCGATCACAGCACCTGGCAAGGTCAGTCGCCGAGCAATCCGCAGGTGCCGGGCCTCAACGCGTCGCACTTGGCGTACATGATTTACACCTCCGGTTCGACCGGTACGCCGAAGGGCGTGATGCTTGAACATCGGGGTTTGAACAACCTGGTGTTGTGGAGTTCGCAGCTCATCCCGCACAGCCAGAACGGCGCGCTGTTGCAAAAAGCCCCGTTCAGTTTCGACGGTTCGGTGTGGGAATTCTTCTGGCCGCTGACCGTCGGCATGCGCCTGGTGCTGGCGCGCCCGGACGGTCATCGCGAACCGGCGTACCTGGCGCAACAGGTGCATGAACAGCACATCACTGTGATCAAGTTTGTCCCGGCGATGCTCCAGCAGTTTCTCGAACTGGCCGACATCAGCCTGTGCGGCAGCCTCACTGACGTGGTGTGCGGTGGCGGGGAGTTGACCGCCGAACTGGCGCGACAGTTGCAAACTCGATTGCCTAAAGTGCGTTTGCACAACGTTTACGGCCCGACGGAAGCCACGGTGGACAGCAGCGCCTGGACCCTCGAACCGGGCGCGGCCATTCCCGATATTCAGTTGCCAATTGGCCGGGCCATCGCCAATACCCGCCTGTATTTGCTCGACGCGCACGATTTGCCGGTGCCGTTCGGTGTCAGCGGGCACTTGCACATCGGCGGCGTCGGCGTGGCTCGGGGTTACCGGGGATTGGCGCAACTGACGGCCGAGCGGTTTATCGCCAGCCCGTTTGTCGCGGGGGATCGGCTGTACCGCACCGGGGATCTGGCGCGTTATCTGCCGGACGGCTCGCTGCAGTTTCTTGGGCGCGATGACTTCCAGGTTAAGTTGCGCGGTTTGCGCGTCGAGCTGGGTGAAATCGAGGCAAGGCTCGCGGCGCACCCGGCGTTGAAAGAGGTCGCGGTGTTGATGCGCGACGAGCGTCTGGTCGCCTATTACACGCTGACGACTGCCGCGCAGATGCCGACAATCGAAGAGCTGCGCGGTTATCTGTTGCGCCTGCTGCCGGATTACATGGTGCCGTCGGCGTACGTGGTGCTCGACAGTCTGCCGCTGAGCCCCAATGGCAAACTCGACCGCCGCGCCTTGCCAGCGCCGGGCGTGGACGCGGTGCTGGCCCGCGACTACGAAGCACCGCTGGGCCCGGTGGAAAATGCGTTGGCGGCGATCTGGTCCGAGGTGTTGAAGATCGAGCGGGTAGGGCGCCACGATCACTTTTTCGAGCTCGGCGGGCATTCGCTGCTGGCGGTCAATCTGGTCGCGCGCATGCGTGAAGCGGGCCTGAACGCCGACGCCCGCGCGTTGTTCAGCGAGCCGACTTTGTCGGCATTGGCGGCGAAAACCGTCGAACACGTGCAACCACTCGCCATCCCCGAAACCACCATTCCAACCCTGCAACGCAAGCGCCGCCTCTGACCACAATCGCGGCCCTGTAGGAGCGAGGCTTGCCCGCGAAAGCGTGGTGTCAGGCACCATCAATTTCGACTGGATAGACGCCATCGCGAGCAAGCTCTGCTCCCACAGGTTTATCGAGCGTTTACTCGATTGGCGTAACGCCGCAAAACCCCTGTAGGAGCGAGGCTTGCCCGCGAAAGCGTGGTGTCAGGCACCATCAATTTCGATTGGATAGACGCCTTCGCGAGCAAGCTCTGCTCCTACAGGCTCTATCGAGCGTTTACCCGATTGGCGTAACGCCGCAAACCCCTGTAGGAGCGAGGCTTGCCCGCGAAAGCGTGGTGTCAGGCACCATCAATTTCGACTGAATAGACGCCATCGCGAGCAAGCTCTGCTCCCACAGGGTTATCGAGCGTTTACCCGATTGGCGTAACGCCGCAAAACCCCTGTAGGAGCGAGGCTTGCCCGCGAAAGCGGTGGGTCAGTCAACATCAATATCGACTGGATAGACGCCTTCGCGAGCAAGCTCTGCTCCTACAGGGTTATCGAGCGTTTACCCGATCGGCGTAACGCCGCAAAACCCCTGTGGGAGCGAGGCTTGCCCGCGAAAGCATCCGCCCAGTCAACATCATTGTTGAATGGATAGACGCCATCGCGAGCAAGCTCTGCTCCCACAGGTTTTGCGTTGGTCATACGCCGCGCCCCGATCTTCCAAACGCAGATCAGTGGGGGTCTTGCGTTGGTGGGCATGCGGCTTGTCCCGGCTTCCCGTGTCAGACGCCTTCGCGCGGATGTTTTAGTTTTTCAGGCCTGATGGAGCAGTGTCTTTTTACTTTTTGAGCATGACGGCCAAACAGACTTTCAGGTTGTCGCGCGGGCGTGGATGCGTCGCTGGAACCGGGTCTTGCCGTTACTCGTTTTTTGAACCAAGGAGCAGGTTACCCATGCAGTTCAGCGAATTGATGGCCGTTATTTCCACCTACGCGATTCGTCTTCAGCGCGAAGAGGATGATCTGGTCATTCTGGGTGACGATGAAGCGCTGGACGACGCGCTGTGGGACAACCTGCTGCGGCACAAGACGCAATTGCTCGAACTGGTCGCGCGCAACGGTGGCGACTGGTTAAGCCCGGCGTTTCGCATCACCCCGGACATGCTGCCGCTGGTGCAACTCGACCAGCCGAGCATTGACCGCATCGTCGCCGGCGTGCCCGGCGGCGCGGCCAATGTGCAGGATATTTACCCGCTGGCGCCGCTGCAGGAAGGCATGCTCTACCATCATTTGTCGGCGCAACAGGGCGACCCTTACGTGTTGCAGGCGCAATTCGCCTTCGACAGCCGCGAGCGTTTCAACGCCTTCGCCGAAGCGCTGCAATGGGTGATCGACCGCCACGACATTCTGCGCACCGCGCTGGTCTGGGAACGCCTCGACCAGCCGTTGCAAGTGGTCTGGCGCCACGCGCAACTGGTCTGCGAAGAGGTCCGACTGGCGGCAGCCCAGGGCGACAGCCTCAGCCAATTGCAAAGCCGTTTTGACCCGCGCCACTATCGGCTCGATCTGCGTCAGGCACCGCTGTTGCGGCTGGTATTTGCCAAGGATCCCAGTCAAAAACGCCTGGTGGCGATGCTGCTGTTCCATCACACGGTGATGGACCACACCGCGCTCGATGTGGTGCGTCGCGAGTTGCGCGCCAGGTTGCTTGATCAAACCGAGCTGTTGGGCCAACCGGTGCCGTTTCGCAATCACCTGGCGCAGGCGTTGAGCGGCAGTAGCGAGCAGCAACATGAAGCGTTCTTCCGCGACATGCTTGGCGATATCGACGAGCCGACATTGCCCTTCGGATTGCAGGATGTGCAGGGCGATGGCCGCAACATCGAACAGTCGCGGGTAGCTGTGGACAGCGCGTTGAGCCTGCGCTTGCGCGCGCAGGCGCGACACCTTGGGGTCAGCGCCGCGAGCCTGATGCACCTCGCGCAGGCCTTGATGCTGAGCAAGGTGTCGGCTGCTGAGTCGGTGGTGTTCGGCACCGTGCTGCTCGGGCGAATGGACGCCGGCGCCGGCTCGGATCAGGCACTGGGGATCTTCATCAACACCTTGCCGTTACGCGTCGACATCGACGCGCAAAGTGTCCGCGCCGCAGTGAAAACCACGCACCTGCGCCTGACCGCATTGCTCGGCCATGAGCACGCATCGCTGGCGCTGGCGCAACGTTGCAGTGGCGTGACCGCACCGACGCCGCTGTTCAGTGCGATTCTCAACTACCGGCACACCGACGCGGTCGATGTCGCGGACGTCATCGACATTGCCCCGGGCATTCAGGTGCTGGCCTCCGAGGAACGCACCAACTATCCGCTGACGGTCAACGTCGACGATCTCGGCGACGACTTCTCGGTGACGGTGATGGTCGCCTGCTCGATTGGCGCCACGCGGGTCGCACGTTACCTGCAAACCGCGCTGGAAAGTCTGGTTCAGGCGCTCGAAGCAACACCCGAGATCGCCGTGCAAACCCTGAATATTCTGCCGGCCAGCGAACGTCATCATCTGCTGCACACCCTGAATGCACCCCAAGGCGAGTACGCCGATGCTTCGCTGATTCATCATCAGGTCGAAACCCAAGCCGCCGTGCGCCCGGACGCGATCGCGGTGATGTATGAGCACTGGAACCTGACGTACGGCGCGCTCAATCAGCGCGCCAATCAGGTTGCGCATCAATTGTTGAGCCTCGGCGTGCGCCCGGATGATCGCGTGGCGATTTGCGTCGAGCGCGGTCTGGACATGCTCATCGGCCTGCTCGGCATCCTCAAGTCCGGCGCCGCTTATGTACCGATTGACCCGGCCTATCCGCTCGAGCGAATTGCCTACACCCTGAGCGACAGCGCGCCGGTCGCGGTGCTGGTGCAGCCAGCCACGCTGGCGCTGGTTGGCCAACTGACGGTGCCGGTCATCGATCTGCAAAGTCGCGAATTGCGCGACCAGACCACCACTAATCCGCACGTCCCTGCGCTGACTGCCGCCAATCTCGCCTATGTGATTTACACCTCCGGCTCGACCGGTTTACCCAAAGGCGTGATGGTCGAGCATCGGCAAGTCGCGCGGCTGTTTTCGGCGACGCGTGACTGGTTCGACTTCAATCGGCAAGACGTCTGGGCGCTGTTCCATTCCTTTGCGTTCGACTTTTCGGTCTGGGAAATCTGGGGCGCGCTGGCGCACGGCGGGCAATTGCTGGTGGTGCCGCAACTGGTCAGCCGCTCGCCGGACGAGTGCTACGCGTTGCTCTGCGAGGCCGGCGTGAGCATCCTCAACCAGACGCCGAGCGCCTTTCGCCAATTGATCGTCGCTCAGGGCAACAGCCAACAGAAACACTCGCTGCGCCAGGTTATTTTCGGCGGCGAAGCGCTCGATCCCGGCATCCTCAAACCGTGGTATGGCCGGGTCGCCAACGCCGGCACGCAACTGGTCAACATGTACGGCATCACCGAAACCACGGTGCACGTGACGTACCACCCACTGGAAGCGGCGGACAGCCAATTGACCGGCGTCAGCCCGATTGGCCGACGCATTCCCGACCTGCAACTGTACGTGCTCGACGCCCGCCGCGAGCCGGTGCCGGCCGGGGTGATTGGCGAGTTGTACGTCGGCGGCGCCGGGGTCGCGCGCGGTTACCTGAACCGCGCCGAACTGAGCGCCGAACGCTTCATCGCCGACCCGTTCAGCGGCCGCGCCGATGCGCGGCTGTACAAGACCGGCGACCTCGCGCGCTGGAGCGGCGATGGCAGCCTGCACTACTTGGGGCGTAACGATGATCAAGTGAAGATCCGTGGTTTTCGCATTGAACTTGGCGAGATCGAAGCGCGATTGCTCACGCATCACGGCGTGCGCGAAGCGCTGGTGGTCGCCCGCGAAGACACACCGGGTGATTTGCGTCTGGTCGCTTATCTGATTGCCGAGCCAAATGCCGCTGCAAACGCCGAGCCGAGCGCCGCCGAATTGCGCGATCACTTGCTGCGCTCATTGGCCGAATACATGGTGCCGAGCGCGTTTGTCCTGCTCGATCATTTCCCCTTGACCACCCACGGCAAACTCGACCGCAAAGCCTTGCCGGCGCCGGACGCCGAGGCCGTTGCCCGTCGCGATTATCAGGCCCCGGAGGGCGAGGTCGAGCGTGCGATTGCCGCGATCTGGCGCGACTTGCTCAACCTCGAACAGGTCGGGCGGCACGATAACTTTTTCGAACTCGGCGGCCATTCGCTGTTGGCGGTGAAGCTGATCGAACGCATGCGGCAGTTGGAATTGGCCGCCGACGTGCGCGTGCTGTTTGGCCAACCGACCCTCGCCGCACTGGCGGCAGCGGTCGGCGGCCAGCAGCAGGTGCGCGTGCCGACCAATCGCATTGCCGCTGATTGCCCGCGCATCACCCCGGAGTTGTTGCCACTGGCGACGCTCGACCAAGCGGCCATCGACCAGATCGTCGACAGCGTGCCGGGCGGCGTGGCCAATGTGCAGGATATTTATGCGCTCGCGCCGTTGCAGGCCGGGATTCTTTATCACCATTTGGCCGCGACCGAGGGCGACCCTTACGTGTTGCAGGTGCAGTTTGCGTTTGACGGCCTGAAGCAGATCAAAGCTTTTGTACGTGCGCTGCAAGCAGCGATCCAGCGCCACGATATTTTGCGCACCAGCGTGCATTGGCAAGGGCTCGACGAAGCGGTGCAAGTGGTCTGGCGGCAGGCGCCGCTGGCGCTGGAACGCGTCGATGCCGACCCGCAGGACGGTGACGTGCTGCAACAGATGCAGGCACGCTTCGACCCGCGGCACTATCGCCTCGATTTCAGCAAAGCCTCGCTGATGCGCTTCGCCTATACGCATGACCCGGATCACTCTCGCTGGATCGGCATTCTGTTGCTGCATCACCTGGTGCTCGACCACACCGCGCTCGACGTCCTGGTGCAGGAACTCAGCGCCAGCCTCTGCGGCCAGGCGCTGCCGCCAACCGCTGCGGTGCCGTATCGCAACTATGTGGCGCAGGCACGGTTGGGCGTGAGCGAGGCTGAGCACGAAGCATTTTTCAGCGAAATGCTCGGCGATATCGATGAGCCTACCCTGGCGTTTGCCTTGCCGGATGTCAATGGCGACGGCAGCGGCATCGAGCAAGCGCAGCAAAACCTCGACGCCACGCTGAGCCGGCGGTTGCGCGAGCAGGCGCGCACGTTGGGCGTGAGCGCGGCGAGCATCGTGCACTTGGCGTGGGCGCAGGTGTTGGGCCAGGTCACGGGTCGAGAAGACGTAGTGTTCGGCACGGTTTTACTCGGGCGGATGCAGGGCGGTGAGGGCGCCGACCGCGCGTTGGGCATGTTCATCAATACCTTGCCGTTGCGCGTGAATGTCGGCGCCAGCGGCGTGCAGGCCGGTGTGCGCGCGACCCATGCGCGGCTCTCGCAATTGCTCGGCCACGAACACGCTTCGTTGTCGCTGGCGCAGCGTTGCAGCGGCGTGCCGGCCTCGTTGCCGTTGTTCAACAGCTTGCTCAACTATCGCCACAGTGCGGCGGGCCAAAATGACGCGGACGACGCTGCCGCCAGTCCGCTGGGCTGGGAAGGTATCGAGATTCTGCAATCGCAGGAGCGCAGCAATTATCCGTTGGTGCTCAGCGTCGACGACCTCGGCGAGGGCTTTCGCCTGGTGGTGCAAACCCACGCCGAGGTCGGCGCGCAGCGGGTCGGCGACTATATGTATGGCGCCTTGCAGCAACTGGTCAATGCACTGGAACAGGCGCCGGGCGCCGCGCTTAATGGCTTGTCGATTTTGCCGGCGCACGAGCGTGAACAAGTCCTGCGCACCTTCAACCACACCGACGCCGACTACCCGAGCGCGCAAACCTTGCACGGGATGTTCGAGGCGCAGGCGCAATTGCGCCCGTATGCGCTGGCGGTGATTCAGGGTTCGCAGCGGCTCAATTATCAGCAACTCAACCAGCGCGCGAATCAGTTGGCGCATCACTTGCTGCAACACGGCGTGCAGCCCGACGACCGCGTGGCGCTTTGCGTGCGGCGCGGGCCAGAGATGCTCGTCGGCCTGCTGGCAATTCTCAAGTCTGGCGCCGGTTACGTGCCGATTGACCCGGCGTACCCGGCCGAACGCATCGCTTACCTGTTGCAGGACAGCGCGCCCGTCGCCGTGCTGGCGCAGAGTGCCACGCGCGGTTTGCTCGGTGATGTCGCCGCGATAGATCTGGATTCGTCCACATGGCAACAACAACCAATCAGCAATCCGCAGCTTGCGCGGCTGTCCCCGGCGCACCTCGCTTACGTGATTTACACCTCCGGCTCGACCGGTTTACCCAAAGGCGTGATGGTCGAACACCGCACCGTGGAAAACCTCGTGCACTGGCATTGCGAGGCGTTTTATCTGGGCCAGGACAGCCAGACCTCAAGCGTCGCCGGGTTTGGTTTTGATGCGATGGCGTGGGAAGTCTGGCCAGCGCTGTGCAGCGGCGCGACCCTGCATTTGCCGCCGGCGGATGTCGGCAACGAGAACATCGATGAACTGCTGATTTGGTGGCAGGCGCAGCCACTGGACGTAAGTTTTCTGCCGACGCCGGTGGCCGAATACGCCTTCAGCCAAAACCTCGAGCATCCAACGTTGCGCACGCTGCTGATTGGCGGCGACCGTTTGCGCCAGTTCGCCAAAGCGCAGACCTTTGAGGTGATCAACAACTACGGTCCGACCGAAGCCTCGGTCGTCGCGACGTCGGGACGGGTGAACGTCGGCGAGCCGTTGCACATCGGCCAGCCCATTGCCAATGCGCGGGTTTACTTGCTTGATCAACAACAACGTCCGGTGCCGATTGGCGTGGCTGGCGAGTTGTACGTGGCGGGCGCCGGGGTGGCGCGCGGGTATCTGAATCGTGCGCAAATGACCGCCGAACGTTTTCTCCGCGATCCGTTTGTGCATCATTCGCGGATGTACCGCACCGGCGACCTCGCGCGGTGGTTGGCCGACGGCAGCCTCGAATACCTCGGTCGCAATGACGACCAGGTGAAAATCCGCGGCATGCGCATCGAGTTGGGCGAGATCGAAACCGCGCTGGCAACCCACGCCGGGATCAAGGAAACCGTGGCGCTGGTGCGCGACGAACGCCTGATCGTGTGGTTCGTCGAACACACGCCGCTGCTGATCGAGGACCTGCGCGAACATCTGCAAAATCAGTTGCCGGAGTACATGGTGCCGTCCGCCTATGTGCGCCTCGACCATTTGCCGCTGACCGCCAACGGCAAACTTGATCGCAAGGCTTTGCCGGAGCCCGACCAAACCGCGCTGCTGAACCGCGAATACGAGGCGCCGCAAGGCAGGGTCGAAGCGGCGCTGGCGCAAATCTGGGCCGACGTGCTCAAGGTTGAACGTGTCGGCCGGCAAGACAATTTCTTTGAACTCGGCGGCCATTCGCTGCTTGCCGTCAGCCTGATCGAACGCATGCGCCAGCAAGGCTTGAGCGCCGACGTGCGCGTGCTCTTTAGCCAACCGACATTGGCTGCGCTGGCCGCTGCGATTGGCAGTGGTCGCGAAATTGCGGTCCCGGCCAATCCGATAACCGAGGGTTGCCTGCGCATCACCCCAGACCTGTTGCCGCTGGTAGATCTGGATCAGGACGCAATCGACCAGGTAGTCGCCAGCGTGCCCGGCGGTGCGGCCAACGTGCAGGACATTTACCCGCTCGCGCCGTTGCAGGAAGGCATTCTTTATCACCACCTCAGCGCGACTCACGGCGATCCGTATCTGCTGCAAACGCAACTGGCGTTCGACAGCTTCGAACGCCTGCAAGCGTTCACCAACGCGCTGCAAAAAGTCATCGACCGCCACGACATTTTGCGTACCGGCGTGGTGTGGCAAGGGTTGCAGCAGCCGCTGCAAGTGGTCTGGCGCGAGGCGCGCTTGCCGGTTACAGAAGCCCCGGTTACACAAGCGCCGGTCGCTCAGTTGCCCGGACGCCTCGACATCAGCCAGGCGCCGCTGATTCGGATGATTTACACGCGGGACCCGGCGTCGCAACAACCCATAGAAGCGACGCTGCTGTTCCATCATCTGGTGCTGGACCACATGGCGATGGACGTGGTCGGGCAGGAAATTCAGGCGTTTCTGCTTGACCCGAGCGCGCAACCGGGCGCCGCCGTGCCGTATCGCAACTATGTGGCGCAGGCGCGGTTGGGCGTCAGTCAGGACGAGCACGAAGGGTTTTTCAGCGAGATGCTTGGCGACATTGATGAACCGACGCTGCCGTTCGGTTTGCACGACGTCAGCGGTGACGGCAGCGATATCGAAGACGCGCAATTGACCCTGGACGATGCCTTGAGCCAGCGTTTGCGCGAACAGGCGCGGCAAATCGGGGTCAGCGCCGCCAGCGTGCTGCACCTGGCGTGGGCGCAGGTGTTGGGGCAGGTTACCGGGCGCGAAGACGTGGTGTTCGGCACCGTGCTGCTCGGTCGCATGCAGGGCGGCGAGGGCGCCGACCGCGCGCTCGGAATGTTCATCAATACCCTGCCGTTGCGCATCAGCGTCGATGCGGTCGGCGTGCAATCGGCGGTCCGTGCCACCCACGCGCGACTCTCGCAATTGCTCGGTCACGAACATGCCTCGCTGTCGCTGGCCCAGCGTTGCAGCTGCGTGCCTGCGTCATTGCCATTGTTCAGCGCACTGCTCAACTATCGGCTGAGCGCGGCGGACGACGGTGGCCAGCGCTTTGTCGGTTGGCCCGGCATCGAGGTGTTCAATGTGCGCGGGCGCAGCAATTACCCGTTGGTGCTCAACGTCAACGATGCCGGTGAAGGCTTTCGACTGGGCGTGCAAACGCTGGCCTCGGTCGGCGCCGGGCGAGTGGCCGAATACGTTTACACCGCGCTTGAACAACTGATCCACGCGCTGGAACAGACCCCGCAACGGGCGCTCAACGAGTTGTCGATCCTGCCGGCGCACGAACGCGTGCAAGTGCTGCAAACCTTCAACATTACCGACACGCATTATCCGAGCCCGCAGACCTTGCACGGTTTGTTTGAAGCCCAAGCGCAGTTGCGCCCGTATGCGCTGGCGGTGGTTCAGGGCTCGCAGGAGCTGAACTATCAGCAACTCAACCGCCGCGCCAACCAGTTGGCCCATCATCTGGTCCAGCACGGGGTCAAACCGGATGACCGCGTGGCGCTCTGCGTGCGGCGCGGGCCGGACATGCTTGTGGGGCTGTTGGCGATTCTCAAGGCGGGCGGCGGTTACGTGCCGATTGATCCGGCGTACCCGCCCGAACGCATCGCTTATCTGTTGCAGGACAGCGCGCCTGTCGCGGTGTTGGCGCACAGTACAACCCGCGCTTTGCTCGGTGACATCCCGCTGATCGACCTCGACGGGGCGACCTGGCAACAACATTCAATCGCCGATCCGCTGATCGCCGGTTTGAGCCCGGCGCACCTCGCGTATGTGATCTACACCTCGGGTTCGACCGGGTTGCCGAAAGGCGTGATGGTCGAGCATCACACCGTGGAAAACCTCGTGCACTGGCACTGCGCAGCGTTTGATCTGGGCCAGGACAGCCAGACCTCCAGCGTCGCCGGTTTTGGTTTTGATGCGATGGCGTGGGAGGTTTGGCCAGCGCTTTGCAGCGGCGCAACCTTGCATTTGCCGCCGGCGGATGTCGGCAACGAGAACATCGATGAGCTGTTGAATTGGTGGCAAGCGCAGCCGCTGGACGTGAGTTTCCTGCCGACGCCGGTGGCCGAATATGCCTTCAGTCAACACCTCGAACACCCGACCTTGCGCACGTTGCTGATCGGCGGCGACCGTTTGCGTCAGTTCACCCGCCAGCAAACCTTTGAAGTGATCAATAACTACGGTCCGACTGAGGCTTCGGTAGTCGCGAGCTCGGGACGGGTCAATGTTGGCGAGCCGCTGCATATCGGCCAGCCCATCGCCAATGCGCGGGTTTATTTGCTCGATGCACAGCAACGACCAGTACCAATTGGCGTGGCCGGCGAGCTGTACGTGGCGGGTTCTGGAGTTGCGCGGGGTTATCTGAATCGTCCTGAGCTGACCGCCGAGCGCTTCCTTGAGGATCCTTTTGTCGAGCATTCGCGGATGTACCGCACCGGCGATCTGGCGCGGTGGCTGGCGGACGGGCGGATTGAATACCTCGGTCGCAACGACGATCAGGTAAAAATTCGTGGCATGCGCATCGAACTGGGCGAGATTGAAGCGGCGTTGTCCAGTCACGCCGGGATCAAAGAGGCTGTGGCGCTGGTGCGCGACGAGCGCCTGGGCGTCTGGTTCGTCGAGCACACGCCGCTGCTGATCGAGGATTTGCGCAGTTATTTGCAGGGGCAATTGCCGGATTACATGGTGCCTTCAGCGTATGTGCGCCTCGCCCAGCTGCCGCTGACCGCCAACGGCAAACTCGACCGCAAGGCCTTGCCCGAGCCGGACCAAACAGCGCTGTTGAATCGCGAGTACGAGGCGCCGCAAGGCCCGGTCGAAGAGGCGTTGGCGCAAATCTGGGCCGACGTGCTCAAGGTTGAACGCGTCGGCCGGCAAGACAATTTCTTCGAACTCGGTGGCCATTCGTTGCTCGCCGTCAGCCTGATCGAACGCATGCGCCAGCAAGGTTTGGGCGCCGACGTGCGTGTGCTGTTCAGCCAACCGACATTGGCGGCGCTGGCCGCTGCGATTGGCAGTGGCCGCGAAATCGTGGTCCCGGCCAATCGGATAACCGCGGGTTGCCAGCACATTACCCCAGACCTGTTGCCGCTGGTCGAGCTCGATCAAGCCACCATCGACCAAGTGCTCGCCAACGTGCCCGGTGGCGCCGCCAACGTGCAGGACATTTACCCGCTCGCGCCGTTGCAGGAAGGCATTCTTTATCACCACATCACTTCCGAGCAGAGCGACCCGTACCTGCTGCAATCGGCGCTGGCGTTCGACAGCCTCGAGCGCCTGCAAGCGTTCGCCCAGGCGTTGCAAAAAGTCATCGACCGTCACGACATCCTGCGCACGGCGGTGGTTTGGCAAGGGTTGAGCCAGCCACTGCAAGTGGTCTGGCGTCAGGCGCAATTGCTGTTGCTGGAGGCCCCGGTCGAGCAACTGCCCGAGCGCCTCGACCTGACCCAGGCACCGCTGATTCGCCTGTTCTACACGCGCGATTCGTCGCGACAACGGGTCGCCGCGACGCTGTTGTTCCACCACATCGCCCTCGACCACACCGCGCTGGACGTGGTGCGTGGCGAAATTCACGCCTTGTTGTTCGGTGGCGGGCAACTGCCCGGCGCGGCGATGCCTTATCGCAATTACGTGGCCCAGGCGCGGCGCGGCGTCAGCGAGGAGGAACACGAAGGCTTTTTCCGCGACATGCTCGGCGACATCGACGAGCCGACGCTGCCGTTCGGTTTGCACAATGTGCAAGGGCATGCCGCCGACATCGAGCAGGCGCGACAAGCATTGCCGGTAGAGTTGAGCCAGCGTCTGCGCGTGCAAACGCGGCTGCTTGGGGTCAGCGCCGCCAGCCTGTTTCATCTCGCTTGGGCGCAGGTGCTGGGCGCCACTTCGGGCAAGGACTCGGTGGTTTTCGGCACGGTGTTGATGGGCCGCATGCAGGGCGGCGAGGGTGCCGACCGTGCCTTGGGTCTGTTCATCAATACCTTGCCGTTGCGCGTGGATCTCGGTGACAACGCCGTGCACGATGCGCTCAAAGCGACCCATGCGCGGCTCAGCGCGTTGCTTGGCCACGAACATGCGTCGCTGGCACTCGCGCAACGTTGCAGCGCGGTGGCGGCGCCATTGCCGCTGTTCAGCGCGATGCTCAATTATCGCCACAGCGAACCGCAGCAGTCCGCGCAAAACCAGTGGCCCGGCATTCAAACGCTGACCAGCGAAGAACGCACCAACTACCCGCTGACGCTGAATGTCGATGACTTTGGCGAAGGCTTCATGCTCAGCGCGATGACCCTGGCCGAGGTCGGCGCCCAGCGCATCTGCGATTACCTGCACACGGCGCTGCAAGGTCTGGTCGATGCGCTGGAGCAGGCGCCGCAACGCGCGCTCAATCGCTTGCCGGTCCTTACTGCGCGCGAGCGTGAACACCTGCTGTTTGAACTGAATGCCACTGAAGCCGATTACCCGCTGGAGCAAACCGTTCATGGCTTGTTCGAAGACCAGGCGCAACGCACGCCGCAGGCGCTGGCGGTGCTCGCCGGCCCGCAACGCCTGAGCTATCGCCAGCTGAATGAGCGCGCCAACCAACTGGCCCATCATTTGCGCGAACTAGGTGTCGGGCCGGATTCGCGGGTGGCGATCTGCGTCGAGCGCGGGCTCGACATGGTCGTCGGCCTGCTGGCCATTCTCAAGGCTGGCGGCGGTTATGTGCCGCTCGACCCGAGCTATCCGCTGGAGCGTCTGGCCTACATGCTTGAAGACTGCGCGCCGGTCGCGGTGCTGGTGCAAAGTGCCACGCGTGGTTTGCTCGGTGCCGTTGCAGTGCCGGTGATCGATCTCGAGGTTGATCAGTCGCTGTGGCAAGCGCAGCCAATCGCCAATCCGCAGGTTGCGGCGCTGACGCCGCGACACACGGTGTACGTGATTTACACCTCGGGCTCGACCGGTCAACCCAAAGGCGTGATCAACGAACACCGCGCGGTGGTCAACCGTTTGCTGTGGATGCAGGACGCTTACAACCTGACGCCGAGCGACGCAGTGCTGCAGAAAACCCCGTTCAGTTTCGACGTGTCGGTGTGGGAATTCTTCTGGCCGCTGATGACCGGCGCGCGCCTGGTGATGGCGCGCCCGGAAGGGCACAAGGACCCGGCCTACCTCTGCGAAGTGATTGCCGCCGAGCAGATCACCACGTTGCACTTTGTGCCGTCGATGCTTGACGTGTTCCTCGCCCACGGCGACGTCGCTGCCTGCCACGGGGTGAAAAACGTGATGTGCAGCGGCGAAGCGTTGCCGGGCAGTGTGGTGCGGCGTTTCCACGCGCAATTACCCGCCACTCAGTTGCACAATCTCTATGGCCCGACCGAAGCTGCGGTTGACGTCACCGCGTGGCATTGCGCCGGGCCTTCAACGCAAGTGCCGGACAACACGCCGATTGGCAAACCGATTGCCAACACGCGCATTTATTTGCTCGACGCGCACCGGCAACCGGTGCCGCTGGGGGTGATCGGCGAGTTGTACATCGGCGGCGTGCAAGTCGCCCGGGGTTACCTGAACCGCGCGCAACTCAACGCCGAACGCTTTCTCCAGGACCCGTTCAGCGACGATCCAAACGCGCGCATGTACGGCACCGGCGACGTTGCGCGGTATCGCGCCGACGGCAACATCGAGTACCTGGGACGCAACGATGACCAAGTGAAAATCCGTGGTTTGCGCATCGAACTCGGGGAAATCCAGGCGCGGCTGACTCAGTGCAGCGGCGTGCAGGAAGCCGTGGTCCTCGCTCGCGAAGACGTGCCCGGCGATAAACGCCTGGTCGCCTGGTACACCGGCATCGCGCAGGACATCGAAGCGCTGCGCGGCGATTTGCTGCAACACCTGCCGGATTACATGGTGCCGGCACTGTTCGTCCACCTCGACGCCTTGCCGCTGAGCCCCAACGGCAAACTCGACCGCAAAGCCTTGCCGGCCCCAGGCCTGAGCGCAATGCAGGTCCGCGAATACCGGGCGCCGATTGGCGATACCGAAACACTGCTGGCGCGGCTCTGGGCCGAGTTGTTGCACGTCGAACAGGTCGGGCGCGACGACAATTTCTTCGAACTGGGCGGCCACTCGTTACTGGCCGTGAGCCTGATGGGCCGTTTGCGCCAGGAAGGTCTTGAAGCCGACGTGCGCACGTTGTTCGAACACCCGACGCTGGCGGGCTACGCCGCTGTAACCGAACGAATGGAGATCGTCCTGTGAGCGTGATCGAATTACTCGCGACACTCAAAGCCAAGGATATTCAGCTGTCGCTCAAGGGTGATCAGTTGCTGGTGCAAGGCAACAAACAGGCACTCAGCGAGCCGGCCATCCTCGCTTCGATGCGTGAACACAAACCGGCGCTGATCGCGATGATCCGCGCCGGGCAGTATTCGCCGAGCCGCGCCGGTTCGGTCGAGGTACCGGCCAACGCGATCCGCCCCGGCACCAAGCGCATCACCCCGTCGATGCTGACCTTGGCGACACTTGATCAGGCCGCCATCGAGCGCATCGTCGCCACCGTACCTGGCGGCGCGGCCAATGTGCAGGACATTTACCCGTTGGCGCCGTTGCAGGAAGGCATCCTGTTCCACCACGTCAGCGCCGTGCAGGGCGACCCGTACATCATGCAATCGCGGTTCGCGTTCGACAGCCGCGAACGCCTCGACGATTTTGTCCGCGCCTTGCAGGGCGTCATCGACCGTCACGACATCTTGCGCACCGGGGTGGTCTGGCAAGGACTGGAGCGACCGATGCAAGTGGTCTGGCGACAGGCGACGTTGCCGGTCGAAGCGTTGCACCTCGACCCGGCAAATGGCGAGATCGCTGATCAATTGCACCAGCGTTTCGACGGTCGGCGTTACCGAATTGACGTGACCCAGGCGCCGTTGCTGCGGCTGGTGCACGCGTGGGATGCAGCGAGCCAGCGCATCGTTGCGATGCTGATGTTTCACCACATGGCCCTCGACCACAGCGCGCTGGAAGTGGTGAGCCAGGAAATGCAGGCGTTCCTGCTCGGGCGCAGCGCACGGCTGGGTGCCGCAGTGCCGTTTCGCACTTATGTGGCGCAGGCGTTGCTCGGGGTCAGCGAACAGGAGCACGAAGGGTTTTTCCGCGAGATGCTCGGCGACATCGATGAACCGACATTGCCGTTCGGTTTGCAGGATGTGCAGGGCGACGGCCACGCCATCGAAGAGGCCAGCCTTGCGGTTGACGCTGAGCTGGGCCGGCGTCTGCGCACGCAAGCGCGGGTGTTGGGGGTGAGCGCGGCGAGCCTGTTTCACCTGGCGTGGGCGCAGGTGCTGGCGGTGGTGTCCGGCAAGCAGCGCGTGGTGTTCGGCACAGTGCTGATGGGGCGCATGCTCGGTGCCGACGCGACCGACCGCGCGCTGGGGATTTTCATCAATACCTTGCCGTTTCGCGTCGATGTCGGCGGCGAATCGCTGCACGCCGCAGTCAAGACGACCCATGCGCGCCTGACCACATTGCTGCGTCACGAACATGCGCCGCTGGCCCTGGCCCAACGCTGCAGCGCAGTCGTGGCGCCGACGCCGCTGTTCAGCGCATTGCTCAACTATCGGCACAGCACCTCCAGCGCCGCCAATGCCAGTGCCGAAGCGCTCGCGGCGTGGCGCGGCATCGAAGCGCTGAGCAGCGAAGAACGGACCAATTACCCGCTGACCTTGAGTGTCGATGACCTCGGCGAACATTTTGCCCTGACCGCACTGACGGCGCCCGGCATCGACGCGGCGCGCATCTGCGGTTACTTGCATCAGGCCCTGGAAAACCTCGTGGGTGCGCTTGAGCAACCGGCTGATGCGGCGCTCACGCGGTTGGCGATTATTCCGCCGAGCGAGCGCCGACAATTGTTGCTCGGCTTCAACGACACGCGCCGCGATTACCCGGATCAAATGACCGTGCACGGCGTGTTCGAAGCGCTGGCACTCGCGCAGCCCGAGGCGATTGCCGTGGTCCACGGCGAGCAAATCCTCAGTTATCGGCAACTGAATATCCGCGCCAATCGCCTCGCTCATCACCTGATCAGCGTTGGGCTCAAACCCGGCGACCACGTCGCGATCCTGATGGAGCGCTCGGTGGGTTTGCTGGTCAGCCAAGTGGCGATCAGCAAGTGCGCGGCGGCCTATGTGCCGCTGGATATTCACGCGCCGGCCGAGCGCCAGCGGTTTATGGTCGAGGACAGCCAGGCGTACTGTGTGCTGAGCCCGGCCAGCGCCACGCTTGATTTTCCCGCCCGGCGCATCGACCCCGAACAGTTGCCGCCCGGCGAAGCGTTGCCGACGCACAATCCGCAACTGCCGCAGTCCTCGGAAGCGCTGGCGTACATCATGTACACCTCCGGTTCGACCGGCACGCCAAAAGGCGTATTGGTCCCGCACCGGGCGATCACGCGGCTGGTGATCAACAACGGTTACGCCGATTTCAATCCGCAGGAACGCGTGGCGTTTGCCTCCAATCCGGCATTCGACGCGAGCACCATGGACGTCTGGGGGCCGTTGCTCAATGGCGGACAAGTGCTGGTAATTGATCGGCAGACGCTGCTCGATCCCACGCGTTTCGGTGAGGTATTGAGTCAGGCCGGGGCAACCGTGTTGTTTGTCACCACGGCGTTGTTCAACCAGTACGTGCAGCTGATTCCCGAAGCGCTGAAGGGCTTGCGAATTCTGCTGTGCGGCGGCGAGCGCGCGGACCCGGCGGCGTTTCGGCGCTTGCTCGCATTTGCTCCGGATTTACGTTTGGTGCATTGCTACGGACCCACGGAAAGCACCACTTACGCCACCACTTATGAAGTGAAATCCTTAGCGGCCGACGCCGACAGCGTGCCGATTGGCCGGCCGATTTCCAACACGCAGATTTATCTGCTGGACACTTTTCAGCAACCGGTGCCCATCGGCGTTGTCGGCGAAATCTGCATCGGCGGGCAGGGCGTGGCCAAGGGGTATTTAAATCGCCCGGAGCTGACCGCCGAAAAGTTTGTGCCTGACGTGTTCAGCGGCAATTCCCAGGAATTGCTGTACCGCACCGGCGACCTCGGCCGCTGGAACGCGCAAGGCTTGCTGGAATGCCTTGGTCGTAATGACGACCAGGTGAAAATCCGTGGTTTTCGCATCGAGCTGGGTGAGATCGAAGCACGCTTGGCAACCTGTCCCGGAGTGAAAGATGTTGTCGTTCTGGCCCGCGAGGACGTGCCGGGGGACAAGCGTCTGGTGGCTTATTACACGGTGCACGGCGCGGCGTTGAGCGGCGAAAGCCTGCGCGCTCACCTGCAAAATTCGCTGCCGGACTACATGATCCCGTCCGCTTGCGTGCACCTGCCAACGCTGCCGCTGAACGCCAACGGTAAAGTCGAGCGCAGGGCCTTGCCGGCCCCCGATCACGCGGCGCTGCTGACCCGCGAATATCAGGCGCCGCAGGGCGAAATCGAAACCGTGCTGGCGCAGATCTGGGCCGAAGTGCTGCAAGTCGAGCAGGTCGGCCGCGAGGATCACTTTTTCGAACTGGGCGGCCATTCATTGTTGGCGATGCGCATGGTCTCGCGCGTTCGTCTGCGTTTGGGTGTCGAGCTGGCCCTGAATGAACTGTTCGCCAACCCGCAACTGAGCGCGGTCGCGCAGGTGCTGGCCGAGGCCGGGCGCAGCACCTTGCCAGCGATCATGGCTGGCGCGGATGACGAAGGATCGCCGCTGTCATTCGCGCAGCAGCGCTTGTGGTTTCTCGCGCAAATGGACGGCGGCAACAGCGCCTACAACATTGCGGCGAGCCTGAGGCTGCGCGGGCGGCTCGACGTCGCGGCGCTGCAACAGGCATTGGCGCGCATCGTCGAGCGGCACGCCACGTTGCGCAGCCGGTTTGTCGAGCATCAGGACCAGCCGCAGGTGTCGATCGACGCCACTGCGACGTTGCGTCTGCAAATCGAAGACTGGCGTGATCAGGCGCAATCGCCGCAGGCATTGAGCGCGCGGATTCAGGCCGAAGCGGTGCAGCCGTTTGATCTGAAGCATGGCCCGTTGATTCGCGGCAGTTTGCTGACCCTCGCCGATGATCACCACGTGTTGCTGCTGACCCTGCATCACATCGTTGCCGATGGCTGGTCGATGGGCGTGCTGACCGCTGAGTTGATCGCGTTGTATCAGGCATTCAGTCAGGGCGAGGCCGATCCGCTGCCGGCGCTGGCCGTGCAATATGGCGACTTTGCCCGGTGGCAGCGGCGCTGGTTGAGCGGCGAGGTGCTGCAACGCCAGAGCGAATATTGGCAACACGCGCTGGCCGGCGCCCCGGCGTTGTTGCTGTTGCCGACCGACCGGCCGCGCCCGGCGCAACAGGATTACGCCGGCAGCAGCGTCGACATTCGTCTCGATGAACAACTGACGACGGCGTTGAAGGCGTTGAGTCAGCGCCACGGCACCACGCTGTACATGACGCTGATGGCGGCGTGGGCCGCGGTGTTGAGTCGTCTGTCCGGGCAGGACGATGTGGTCATCGGTTCGCCGGCGGCCAATCGGCAGCGCGCCGAGGTCGAAGGTTTGATCGGCCTGTTCGTCAACACTCTGGCAGTGCGCATCGACACGTCCGGCGCGCTCGACGTCGCGGCGCTGCTGGCCCGGGTCAAGGCGCAAACCCTGGCAGCGCAGGCCCATCAGGACCTGCCGTTCGAGCAAGTAGTCGAAGTCACGCGACCCACGCGCAGCCTGGCGTACAGCCCGTTGTTCCAGACTTCGCTGGCGTGGCACAACCTCGAAAGCACGGCGTTGACCCTGGCGGACTTGCGTGTGGAAGGGCTGGCCGAAGCCAGTCATGTTGCCAAGTTCGATGTGTCGCTGAGCCTCGGCGAAGGGCAGGGCAGGATCAGCGGTGTGCTGGAATACGCGACGGCGCTGTTTGATCAATCGACAGCGCAGCGTTTTGCCGGTTATTTCAATCGGGTGTTGCAAGCGATGGTCGCCAATGACCAAGCGCTGCTGGCGCAGGTGGACTTGCTCGATGAGCCCGAGCGCCGGCAGTTGCTGGTGGATTTCAACGCCACCCACCGTGCTTATCCGCAGACACAAACGGTCCATCAACTGTTCGAAGCGCAAGTGCTGCTGCGCCCCGAAGCCTTGGCGGCGTTGGACGGCGCGCATTCGCAGGGCTGTGCCGCGTTGAGCTATGCCGCGTTGAATCAGCGCGCCAACCAACTGGCCCACCACTTGGTCAGCCTCGGCGTGGCGCCGGGCGACAGCGTGGCGATAGTGCTGGAGCGCTCGCTGGACTTGCTCGTCAGCCAATTGGCTGTGTGCAAATGCGCGGCGGTGTATGTGCCGCTGGACCTTAATGCCCCGGCCGAGCGCCAGGCCTTCATGTTGGGCGACAGCGGCGCCGTGTGCCTGTTAACCCGCAGCGGTCTTGCCAGCAACCTTGCCAGCAGCGGCGCGCTGCAACGGGTTGACCTCGACCGGCTGACGCTGACCGGCTTACCAACGCACAACCCGCAACTGCCGCAGTCCTCGGAAGCGGTGGCGTACATCATGTACACATCTGGTTCGACCGGCACGCCAAAAGGCGTATTGGTCCCGCACCGGGCGATCACGCGGCTGGTGCTGAATAACGGTTACGCCGATTTCAATCCGCAGGATCGCGTGGCGTTTGCCTCCAATCCGGCATTCGACGCGAGCACCATGGACGTCTGGGGGCCGTTGCTCAATGGCGGACAAGTGCTGGTGATCGACCATCAGACGCTGCTCGAACCGGCACGCTTTGGCCAAGTGCTGAGTGACGCCGGGGCGACTGTGTTGTTTGTCACCACGGCGTTGTTCAACCAATACGTGCAACTGATTCCCGAAGTGCTCAAGGGTTTGCGAATTTTGCTGTGCGGCGGCGAACGCGCGGACCCGGCGGCGTTTCGGCGCTTGCTCGCATTTGCTCCAGAACTGCGTTTGGTGCATTGCTACGGACCCACGGAAAGCACCACTTACGCGACCACTTACGAAGTGAAATCGTTAGCGGCCGATGCCGACAACGTGCCGATTGGCCGGCCGATTTCCAACACGCAGATCTATCTGCTGGACGCTTTTCGGCAACCCGTGCCAATCGGCGCCGTTGGCGAAATCTGCATCGGCGGGCAGGGTGTGGCCAAGGGGTATTTAAATCGCCCGGAGCTGACTGCCGAAAAGTTTGTGCCTGACGTGTTCAGCGCCGATCCCGACGCCTTGCTGTACCGCACCGGCGACCTCGGTCGCTGGAACGCGCAAGGCTTGCTGGAATGCCTCGGGCGAAATGACGATCAGGTGAAAATCCGTGGTTTCCGCATCGAATTGGGCGAGATCGAAGCCCGGCTGACCACCGCTAAAGGCGTCAAGGACGTGGTGGTGCTGGCCCGCGAGGACGCGCCGGGGGACAAGCGCCTCGTCGCTTATTACACCGCCGACGACGCGCTCGACATCGAACATCTGCGCACGCACCTTCAAGGGCAATTGCCGGACTACATGATCCCGGCCGCCTACGTACACCTGGCAAACCTGCCGTTGACCGCTAATGGCAAAGTCGATCGCAAAGCGTTACCCGCGCCGCAGCCAAGCGCAATGCTCAGCCGCGACTACGCGCCGCCCATTACGCCGTTGGAGCAGAACCTTGCGAGCTTGTGGGCCGAAGTGTTGACCGTGCAACGGGTCGGTCGTCACGACAACTTCTTCGAACTCGGCGGCCACTCGTTGTTGGCCGTG
Organism: Pseudomonas sp. SJZ131; assembly: GCF_007828705.1. Taxonomy (NCBI): domain Bacteria; kingdom Pseudomonadati; phylum Pseudomonadota; class Gammaproteobacteria; order Pseudomonadales; family Pseudomonadaceae; genus Pseudomonas; species Pseudomonas sp. SJZ131. The sequence continues at coordinate 109,659 of NZ_VIVC01000001.1, forward strand.
CGCTTGGTCAACCTGATGCAAAAGTCCGGTTTGCCGGTGACCCTAGCCGAGTTTTTCCAGCACGCCAGCATCGAGTCGATGGCGTTGTTCTTGAGCCAACGCTCAGGCGCTGCCGGCGATGATGAGCAACTGGTAAAAGTGCGCACTGGCGGCAGTCAGCCGCCGCTGTTTCTGGTGCATGAGTTCAGCGGTCAGGACCTATATTTTCCGGCACTCGGTCGGCACATCGCCGAGGGGATTCCGGTGTACGGTCTGCCGGGGCTGGCGCTCGGGGAGGAACAGTTGCAAACCATGCACTGTCTGGCGGCGCGGCTGGTAAAAATCATCCGTTCGGTGCAGCCGCACGGGCCTTATCGGCTGGCCGGCTGGTCTTTTGGCGGGGTGCTGGCTTACGAGATTGCCGCGCAATTGCTCGGTGCCGACGAAGCGGTGGAATTCCTCGGTTTGATCGACACTTATGTGCCGCGTCTGGCGGATCAGGGCAAGGCGCGTTGGTCCGATCACCATGCAACGAAACGCCAATTGCTGCTGCTGTGCACGCAATACTGGACCGGCCAGGGCGCTGCGGGTGAGGCCGCGCGCGGACAATTGCAGGCCCTTGAGCAATCCCTTGAACGGCTGGATTTCGATTCGCTGCTGCAAACCTGTCGTGAGCAGCAACTGTTGTACCCGCAAATCGCCGCTGCGGCGGACCGCGACGTGCGCCATTACCTGGAACGCGAGGTCGGTCACGGTCATGCCATGGCCCATTACAGCCTGGCGCCGCTGCCGGTGCCGCTGCATCTGTTCGTAGCGCAGGAGCGGCCGCCAGAGCTGGCGCATTTGAGCCAAACCCTCGGTTGGGCCGAGGTGGTGGCGCCCGAACGGCTGCAGTGCATTGGTGTGCCCGGCGATCACCAAAGCATGATGAAAGCGCCGCACATCGCCGCGCTGGGGCAGGCCATCAGCGCGGCGATCGAGGCTTCGGCAGCGTGGGTCAAAGCACAGCCGCCGTCGCGTCATCAACCGGTATTGCCGTTGCAGATCGGTCAACCGGGGCATGCGCCGATTTTCTGCGTGCCGGGCGCGGGCGACAGCGTCACCGGGTTTATCGGTTTGACCCAGGCGCTCGGGCCGCAGTGGCCGATCATCGGTCTGCAACCCCGAGGGCTGGACGGCGAAGCGGTGCCGCACAGCGCCGTCGAGAGCGCGGCCGAGCATTACCTCGAAGCGCTGCAACGACATTATCCAGACGGCCCTTTGCATCTGCTCGGCCACTCGTTCGGCGGCTGGGTCGCCTGTGAAATGGCCGCGCGGTTGCAAGCGCAGGGGCGTGAAGTGGCGTCGCTGACCTTGATCGACAGCGAATCACCCGGCGGCAACGGCGTGGTCGGCAAGCCGTACACCACCACGGCGGCGTTGCAGCGTTTGATCGAAGCCATGCAACTGGCCAGCGGCCAATCGCTGGGCATCGAACCGGCGCAGTTTGCCGACGCCGATGACGCCACGCAGTTGCAGCAATTGCACGCCGGCATGGTGCGCGTTGGGCTGATTCCGGCGCGTTCGACGGCGCAGTCGCTTCACGGCTTGGCGCGCACGTTCGCCACGGCGCTGCGCACGGTTTATCAACCGCGCCAGCCCTACACCGGCGCGGTGCGGCTGGTGCTCGCCGACGACCCGACACTGGATGCCGCCGGCAACCAGCGCGAACAAATGGCGATGCTCGAAGGCTGGCGCCAGCACTGTCGCGAGTTAGCGGTATGGCACGGGCCGGGCAACCATTTCACTTTGCTCAAACCCCCGCACGTGTTGCACCTGGCCGCGTGGTGGCGCGATGGTCTGGCGCTGCCGCGCGCCGCGCAGGTGTCTTGAATGCCGTTCGCTTGAACACAGGCCCGGCCGCTGCCGGTCGGGTCTGCCCTCAACGCTTTTTGTGGTCATTTATGGAAAAGTCGAAGCTACGCAAAATCGGTTTGGCGCTGGGACTGGCGGCGGTGGCCGGGTTGATTTTCTACACCGTGCAAGCACCGGCCGAGCCGCCGCAATACCTGCTGGCCAGCGTCGAGCGGGCGGACATCGAAAACGCCGTGTTGGCCACCGGTTTGCTCGAAGGCATCAAGCAGGTCGATGTCGGCGCGCAGGTGTCCGGGCAAATGAAGTCGCTCAAGGTCAAGCTCGGCGACAAGGTGAAAAAGGGCCAATGGCTGGCGGAAATCGATCCACTGGTGCTGCAGAACACCTTGCGCCAGGCCCAGGTCGACGAAGAAAACCTGCAAGCGCAACGCCGCGCCACGCTGGCCCAACTCAAACAGACGCAGGCGGTTTACACGCGTTATCGCGACTTGCAGGAAGACGCCTCGATCTCCCGACAGGATTTCGAAACCGCTGAATCCGCCTACGACGTGCAGCGCGCCAACCTGTTGTCCCTCGATGCGCAAATCAAGAGCGCGCACATTCAGATCGACACCGCCAAGGTCAATCTCGCCTATACGCGAATCGTCGCGCCGATTGACGGCGACGTGGTCGGCATCGTCACTCAGGAGGGGCAAACGGTGATCGCCCAGCAACTGGCGCCAGTGCTGCTGAAACTGGCGGACCTGGACACCATGACCGTCAAGGCGCAGGTCTCGGAAGCCGACGTGATTCACATCACGCCGGGGCAGGACGTTTATTTCACCATTCTCGGCGAGGACAAACGCTACTACGGCAAATTGCGCGGCACCGAACCGGCGCCGCAAAACTTCCTCGAAACCCAGACCGCCGGCACGCCGAAACAGAACACTGCGGTGTTCTACAACGCGCTGTTCGATGTGCCGAACCCGGACCACCGTTTGCGCATCGCCATGACTGCGCAGGTGCGCATCGTCCTCGACACCGCGACCTCGGTTTTGACCGTGCCGGTCGCGGCGCTCGGGCCGCGCAACAGTGACGGCACTTTTCCGGTGCGCGTGCTGGATGCCAAGGGCCAGGCGCAAACGCGCAACGTGCACACCGGGATCAACAACAACGTCAAAGTTCAGGTCAACCAAGGCCTGGCCGAGGGCGACAAAGTGGTGATTGGCGATCCGCTGCCCGCCGTGGCCGGGAGCTGAACATGAGCCAGCCATTACTCGAACTTCAGGGCATCACCCGCAGTTTCATGGCCGGCGAGCGTGAGTTTCTCGCGCTCAAGGACATCAGCCTGACGATCCATTCCGGGGAAATGGTGGCGATTATCGGCGCTTCCGGTTCCGGCAAATCGACCTTGATGAACATCCTCGGTTGCCTCGATTACGCAACGGCCGGCAGCTACAAAATCAATGGCCTGGAAACCCGAGAACTCGACGATCAGGCGTTGGCCGAGCTGCGCCGCGACTACTTCGGTTTCATCTTTCAGCGATACCACTTGCTGCCGCACCTGAGCGCGATGCACAACGTCGAGATGCCGGCGATCTATGCCGGCACCGCCGAGGTCAAACGGCATGGCCGCGCCAGGGACCTGCTGGCGCGGCTGGGCTTGTCCGGGCATCTGACGCATCGGCCGAGCCAGCTCTCGGGCGGGCAACAGCAGCGCGTGAGTATCGCCCGCGCCTTGATGAATGGCGGCGAAGTGATTCTCGCCGACGAGCCGACCGGTGCGCTCGACACCACCAGCGGCAAGGAAGTGATGCGCATCCTGCTGGAGCTGCACGCGGCCGGGCACACGGTGATACTCGTCACCCACGACCCGAAAGTCGCCGCCAACGCGCAACGGATCATCGAGGTCAGCGATGGCCAGATCCTCAGCGACCGGCGCAACGAACGCACCGAGCAGCCGTTGTCCTCCGAGCCATCAACCACGCTCAAACCGAACCGCACGCGGCGGCTGGTGGCGAGCCTCGGCTTGTTCAAGGAAGCGTTCAACATGGCGTGGGTGGCGCTGATTTCCCATCGCATGCGCACGCTGCTGACCATGCTCGGGATTGTCATCGGCATCACCTCGGTGGTGTCGATTTCGGCCATCGGCGAAGGCGCCAAGGGCTACGTCCTCAAGGACATTCAGGCGATTGGCAGCAACACCATCGACGTCTATTCCGGCACCAGTTTCGGCGACAGTCGGGCGACGGCGATAGAAACACTGGTGCCGGCGGACGTGCTCGCGCTGAGCCAGTTGTATTACGTCGACAGCGCCACCCCGGTGGTCGGGCGCAACCTGTTGCTGCGCTTTCGCAACATCGACCTGAATGCCCAGGTCAACGGCGTCAGCGATCAGTATTTCAAGGTCAAAGGTTTGAAAATGGCGGCCGGCATTGCCTTCAGCGAAAGCGATGCGCGGCGCCAGGCGCAAGTGGTGGTGATTGATCACAACACGCGTCTGCGGCTGTTCGGTGCCGGGGTCGATCCGCTGGGGCAGGTGATCCTGATCGGCAATTTGCCGTGCACGGTGATCGGCGTCACTGCCGAGAACAAGAACATCTTCGCCGCGAGCAAATTGCTCAACGTCTGGGTGCCGTACGAAACCGCCGCCGGACGTTTGCTGGGCCAGCGTTATCTGGACAGCATCACCGTGCGGATCAAGGACGGCCAGCCGAGCAAAGTGGTGGAAGATCACGTCAACAAGCTGTTGTTGCAGCGCCACGGCAGCAAGGATTTTTTCACCAACAACCTCGACAGCATCATGCAAACGGTGCAGAAAACCAGCCGTTCACTGGCGCTGTTGTTGTCGCTGATTGCGGTGATTTCGTTGCTGGTCGGCGGCATTGGCGTGATGAACATCATGCTGGTGTCGGTGACCGAGCGCACCCGCGAGATCGGCATCCGCATGGCGGTCGGCGCCCGCCAATCGGACATTCGCCAGCAATTTCTGGTGGAAGCGGTGATGGTTTGCCTGATTGGCGGGGTGATCGGTATTTCGTTGTCCTACGCTATCGGCTATCTGTTTTCGCTGTTCGTCAAGGAATGGCAAATGGTCTTCTCGATGGGCTCGATCATCACCGCGTTTGCCTGCTCGACATTGATCGGCATCGTTTTCGGTTTTGTCCCGGCGCGCAACGCGGCGCGCCTGGACCCGATTGAAGCGCTGGCGCGCGATTGAGCACGAGCAATGCGCTCAGGCCAGCGTGAAGGACGTCTCGGTGGCCGCGCGGTCCTGCGCTGAGTACATCCAGCGCTTCAGCGAATGGCGGCCACTGATGCCCATTTTTATCGCGGCGCGTTTGAGGTAGCTTTCGACCGTATTGGCCTTGAGGTTGAACTGCTGCGCCAACTCGGGCGCGGTGCTGCCGGCGAGCAAGCCGATGCACACTTCCAGTTCGCGATTGGACAGGCTCAAGCCCGACTGCAGCAAACGTTCGGAAAACCTTTGCCGCAACACGTCGAGGTGCTGGCCTTCGCTGCTTGCGGTGGCGTGTTCGTGGCCGATGGCGGCGTGGTGCAGGGCGGCGACGTGTTTTTCCACCATCGGCAGCAGCAGCGGGGCGAAACCTTCGAAAAGCCGTCGATCCTGCGCGGAAAAGTCCGCAGCGTGCGGCGATCGATGCACCGAGACCAGATAACGCACATTGGCGTCGCGGCGGCTCATGTGCAATTGCGGCGACGTCTCGGTGGTGGGCAGGGACGTCAATTGCGCGCCGAGCCAGCAGCCGCAGGTTTGCGTCTGCAAATGGCCGTGGGCGTCGACGTTGGTCTGCGAAATGTGCGTGGCGTCGATGGCCAGGCGGGTGAGCATCAGCTCGTGGAGCATCTGCGCAAAACCGCGCGTGCCGGTGCTGGCAATGACTCTGCCGATGTGCGGAAACAGAATTTGTGTATTCATCATTTCATCCGTGAGTTTGAGGTGTTGAGGTCCAGGTCCTTTTGCGCGATTTGATGAAGTGAACGGCACGATTGCCGATCACGCCGACGATGCGGCTGCTTCGTATCCTAGTACAGAGCGGCGCAGGAGGTAGTGGCAAAATGATTTTTTTGCACTGATTTGTAGCAGTGTGCTGTGGCGCGGGGATTAGATGCATCAGTTGAGATTGGTGCTGGATAGGCGGCCGTCATCGCGAGCAGGCTCACTCCCACAGTTGATCTGCGTCGGACACAAATCCCATGCCCCCCGCAAATCCAATGTAGGAGCGAGGCTTGCCCGCGAAAGCGGTGTGTCAGTCGCTATCGATGTTGGATATGCCACCGTCATCGCGAGCAGGCTCACTCCTACATTGGATCTGCGGTGAACACGGTTTTTGTGATCGACATGCAACCCTGTAGGAGTGAGCCTGCTCGCGATGCTTTTCAGCTTTTCACACCTTCAACACTTTCCCGCCAATCGCCACGGCCACCAGCAACACGGCCATCAGCCCGAACGCGAAACTCAGGCTGCTGGCATGGGCGACGAAGCCGATCAGTGCCGGTCCGGCGAGGATCCCGGCGTAGCCGAGTGTGGTAATCGCCGGTACGGCAATGCTTTCCGGCATGACGGTTTGTTTACCCACGGCGGTGTACAGCACCGGCACGATGTTCGAGCAACCGGCGCCGACCAGCGCATAACCCACCAACGCTGCCTGCCAACTCGGCGCAAATGTCGCCAGCGCCAGACCTACCGCCGCCGTCAGCCCGCCAAACACCATCACTTTGGTCGCGCCGAGGCGGCGCACAATCGCATCGCCGGTCAGACGCCCGGCGGTCATGGTCAGCGCGAACGCTGCATAACCGAGCCCGGCATACGCTGTGTCGATCCCGCGTTCCGACGCCAGGAACACCGCACTCCAGTCGAGCACTGCGCCTTCGGTGAGAAAAACGATAAAGCACATCATCCCGATAAACAGCACGATGCCATGCGGCACGGCAAACGCCGGCCCGGAACTTTCGCTGCCATACGGCAACAGATGCGGCGCCGCTTTGAGCAGCGCGACAATCAGCATCACATTCACCACCAGCGTCGCGCCGAGCGGCGAAACGCCGAGGCCGAGGAGGGCGCTGACACCCGCCGCGCCGACGATCCCGCCGAGACTGAACAAACCATGAAAACCCGACATCATGGTTTTGCCGCTGGCCCGCTCGACAATCACCGCTTGCAGATTCACCGTCGAATCCACCGTGCCCAGCCCGGCACCAAACATGAACAACGCCGCAATCAGCGCCGGAATCGACGACACCGTCGCCAACAATGGCAGCGCCGCACAAATCAGCAACACCCCGGCACTGACCACCCGCCGACAGCCAAAACGCGTAGCCAGCAACCCGGCCAATGGCATCGCAATAATCGACCCGACGCCCAGGCACAACAGCAGCAAGCCGAGCGTGCCTTCGTCGAGCCCGGCACGCGCCTTGGCGTAAGGCACCAGCGGCGCCCACGCAGCGATGCCGAAACCGGCAATGAAAAAAGCCACGCGGGTGGACATCTGCTCCAGGCGTCCGGGCACAAATGAGGTGGGGGTGTTGAGGTTGGTCATATCAATCCTTGGCAAAAAACGTCGCGTACCCAAGGGACAGTGACTTACCGGTCAGGTTCGATCAGCGTCCGCAGTGGTTCGCGGTCAGGCAGGGCGACATCGTTGCACAGCCCGACACTCCATCGCGAGCGCGGGTGTCACCTTCGTTCGCACAATCGGCGCAGCGCTTGGTCACGCACTTGCAGAATTTCGAACAGGCCCAGCGCTTTTAACGCCGGCAAGGCCTCGACGATATCTTGCTCGGCCTGCTGTCGTTGTTCGTCCCTGGCATTTGCGTCGGTGAGCACTCGCGCACTGAAAAGGAAGGCGCCAACCGTGCCTTTGCGCACCGTGGTGCCGCTGAATTGGCCTTGGTCGAGATGGTCGGGAAGCAGGTCTTCGGCGCGCACATCGGTGACTCCTGTTGAATGAGTGCTCAGCCTAAAACGACAGGATCCGCGACTGCGGCGGATCACCCAGGCGCTGGTCGACGACTTGGCCGACAACCGCTCTTTGGAGCAATGGGCGCAGTGGGGTGGCGTATCGACACGAACCCTGGCCCGGCGCTTCGTCAGCGAAACCGGCTTCACCTTCAGCCAATGGCGCCAACGCGCGCGGTTGTTGCGAGCGCTGGAGTTGCTGGCGGCCGGGGCGGCGGTGACGACCGTTGCGCTGGAATTGGGGTATGACAATGTGAGCGCGTTTGTTGCGATGTTTCGCCGGGCGTTTGGGGTGACGCCGGGGCGGTATTTCCTCGGGCCTTGAAGGTTTACTCGGCGTTATCTTTCGGCCAGCAGATCGCGATGACGCCACCGGCCAGGCTCAAGAAAAACAACACTTTGGCAGCCATGAACGCGACATCCACATCACTGGAGACTTTCCCTGCCCCGGACGCTGCACCGGCGACACCGCCTAGTCCGATGAGTGCGCTGAAGAGGGAAATGGCCAGCAGGATAGCGGCGAGAATGGCGAGGGTTTTACGCATGGTGTAGCTCCTTTGTTGGTGGGTCTTCCGTGAGGATTAGGGTTATAGCTCTGGGCGACGGTCCGGGTGTTCGGCGTCGAAGCCTTGTTTGGGGTGGGGTGGGAGGGGGTGGTCTTTCATCAGATTCGGAAAGCGCAATTTTTGGTCGGCATTTAGTTGCTTTAATAGGCCGGCATATAGCTCGTGAAGATTCGAGTTTGGCTGATATCCAAAGTTGTATATTGTTCGGGGTGCAGGTTCAAAGGCACCTTTTAGATTGTTTAATCCTGAAGAGCTACCCAGTGATGCGGCGCGTTGGTAATAAAACAGTGCAAGAGGCATGTTTTCTTTAGAGATTTTATAGAATGCCGCTGTTTCTATAATTGCATCTAGTGAGTCTTGAGCGCCGGCACATCGGAAATAAGGTTCTGCCATTCGTGCATCTTGTTTGTCTCTGGGCAATTGGAACGCAAAATAATTTCCGATGCGGACCTGAGCCAATGGATTACCTAATTGCGCGGCCTGGAATATATAGGAGCTAGCCATCCGGTCCGATTTCATGATTCCACGCCCGTGTTCGGCGACCACAGCCCAATCGTAGTAACCCAACGGGACCTTGAGTTTCACCATGCGTTCGTATAAATCAAGCATCTTGCTGGTGTCTTGTTCAACACCAGGCCGTCCTGGCCAACCCGTGCGGTAGAGCCCCGCTAAGTTGTGCATTGCTTTCCAATGATCTTTGGCGATGGCTTTATCGTAAAGCCCCACAATCGTTACCCACTCTTTCACCCCTCGTACTTTCTCCAAAACGCGAGCCTGTTGAAACCATTCTTCGGCTTCTGCATCCAGCGGTGGGTTGTGATCTTTTTCATAGGCGCAGGTGAAGATTGGGTAGGCCATGGCTGGCGCGCCGCTCAATATACAAACAAAAGCGATGCATAAAGCAGCAGCTTTGGCGGTGGCCGCCAGTCGCTTCCAGTGTCGATGTGTCATGACTTAATCTCGCTGCAGGTCATATTTCCGGCCTGCGGTCTGGATGTTCTGCGTCAAAACCTTGTTTGGGGTGGGGCGGAAGAGGATGGTCTTTCATGAGGTCAGGGAAGCGTAACTGAGGGTTAGCCTCCAGTTGCTCCCATAGATTTGTATAAAGCTCATGAAGCTTTGAATCTGGCTGGTATCCAAAGTTGTCTACAGGGTCTGGTTCAGACTCAAACGCACCGCTTAGATAACTGAAACCCGTAGCGCTGCCTAGCGAAGCTGCTCGTTGGTAGTAGAACAGTGAAAGAGACATGTTTTGTTTGGCGTTCTTGTAAAACGATGCTGTTTTCGCTACAGACTCTGCATCCTCCTGAGCACCCGCACAACGGTAATAACGCTCAGCCATTTCGTCGTCCTGCTGATTCCTTGGAAGTCCAAAAGCGAAGTATTGTCCCAGTTGAACTTGCGCCAGTGGACTGCCCAATTGTGCAGCCTGAAACATATAGGAACTGGCCATTCGGTCAGATTTCAATATCCCGCTCCCATGCTCCGCAACCACCGCCCAGTTGTAATAGCCCAATGGTACTTTGAGCTTCACCATCCGTTCGTAAAGATCGAGCATCTTGCTGGTGTCTTGTTCAACGCCAGGCTGTCCCGGCCAACCTGTGCGATAGAGACCCGCCAAGTTGTGCATCGCCTTCCAATGATCTTTCGCGATTGCTTTTTCGTAAAGTCCAACGATGGTGTTCCAGTCTTTGACCCCTCGCACTTTCTCCAAAGCACGTGCTTGTTGGAACCAGCGCTCAGCTTCCGCATCCAGTAGTGGGTTGTAGTCTTTTTCGTAGGCGCAGGTAAATGTTGGATAGGCCATGGCCGGAGCTCCGCTCAACAAAGTAAAGAGAATGAGGGCAAAAAGAGAAATGGAGTTAGTCAATGGCTTTTGCATAAGGCGTCTCCACGTCCCAGAACCGGCTTAGATGAGCTACAAGTGGCAGACCACGTCCTTTTTTTTCCCAGTTATCATCCATTACTTTGTTCCAATGTTTAAAGTTGGCTGCTGCTTTGAACCGCCCCTTGCTATCGCTAAACGACCTACCCGCATGCAACCCCCACAACTCCTCCCGCCACTGCTTCGCCAACTCCGGATCCGGCATCGCAACCCCCAATTCCGAGTCGGTATGCATACTGCGAGTATTGATATTCGCTGAGCTCAGCAAACTGAAAACATCATCTACCACCAGCAATTTCGAGTGCACATAGATGTCTCGGAAATAGGCCTGATTGCCTTTGCCCAACGTGCCGCCAGGCTCTGGTGTGCAGGCGGTGAGTGTGGCGATGGCGACTTTGATGCCTGGCAAATCCTTGAGGGTATAGGGTTTTGCATCTTCGCCGTCATCCGATTTCGGTTTGCCGAGTTCGGCGACGTCTTTTTGCTTGAGGCCGCCCATGCGTTCTTCCACTTCGGGGGTGACGCCCTTTTTTTCCAGTTCAGTGATCTGGCTTTTCAATACTTCGGCGCGATTGAGTTGAGCACGTTGTACGTAGGAGTCGTTGTTCGGATTGGCCTCGAGATAGGCCAATTCGCTGCGTTTACGCAGCATGTCTTCTGTCAGGCTGCGTTGGGCCTGGGGCATCAGTTGTTCTTGCCCCAGTTCTTGCAGACTCGAATAAGTGGTACTGGAAAAATCCTTGGAGTTTGGGTTGTTAGTGACCACGAATACATACAAGTCTTTATCTCGGCCCTTGGCCATGTAGGCCGCCGCCAGTTCACGCAGTTGCCGGGAGAACGGCGCGTAGCGGAAGTACTGGTTTTCAAAGTAGGCGTAGTCGCGCACGTTACCCAAAGCCTTGTGATAGAGCTCCAGAATTGACGTTTCCGCGCCTTCTTGCGGTTGTGTGCGGCATATCTGCGCCGTGGTCGAGCCGGCAGCTTTGAAGTTGTCCGGTTTGATGGCTTGGCGCTGCGCCTGCATCCCGTCTTCAAACCATCTTTTGACCCAAGAGGTTTCCCGATCCCAGGCGCTGGTGAAGTTGTGGTTCAGATCATGCAGGACCGGGCCTTGTACCTTGGTGGACAGGTCTTGCCAGGGCCCGAAACCCGGACTGCGCTGTGCGGCTTTGTCGTTGTAAAGGTGCGCACTGGTGTCCCAGTAGTTGCGATGCATGTTGTGACCCATTACGAAACCTACCGCGTTCGCGGCGTCTTCATAGTCCACCAACACCATCTTCTGGTGGTGGCTGGCGAATAAGGTCAACCCCAACATGTGGGCAAAATGGGTGTCCGGCGCTTCGTCTTTCATCAACCGATACAAGGTTGCCAGGCGTCCTTTTTCCTTGGCCATCTGCGGTCCGCGGATGATCGCATTCAGCGGGATTTCAGTAGAAAAGTCTCGGGTGCGAAACTCAACGTTCTGCATTCGCCCATCGTGGATGCGATTGAACCATTCCCGGGTGTATTCCTCGTCGTCAGGTGAATACCCCGGGGCGCCCGAACCTCTGAGTTTGTTATAGGCGCCTTGGCCGTTCAGTCTGGTTTCCGTGTCGGTCAGAATGTCCTGCAGCTCCTGTTCGCGCTTATCGTATCGATAGCCGCTGGTGCCGTAGGCAGGGATTTCACCGGCCCGAAGTTTGGTCAATTCATGTTGGTGAATTGTGCGGCGATACTCCAGTTGCTGGCGATCTTCGAGCGTGCGGTTGGAACCGGCGCTGCCCCTGGTCATGCCCGAGCCCATGGCCGTCCCGCCCGAGCCTCCCAGGCCATCGCCGATAATGGTGTTTTCAACAAAGTTGGCCAGCGGGTTCTTCCAGATCAACACGCGGGTCTTTACGCCGTGGCGTCCTCTAACGTCCAGCAGTTCGCCAATGCGATCGCCGCCCGGCTTGAAACGCATCGCCGGGTCGAATCCCCAACTGATGATTTCGACGCTCTTCTGCGCCGAATAAATTGCGTCGTATACCGCACCAAACGCCTTGTCACCATTGATCAGCGGGGTGACCTTAATGCCGGCTCGCGGCGGGTACATCGCTTTGGCCGCGAACCAGTCCATGGTCAGAGCGGTGGACTTGTGATCTTTGGGCGTCAGCTGAATCACTTCTTTGCTGTAATCAGTCGTCATTCGGAGGCTTCCTGCACTCAAAGGCTTTTCGGCTTGTTTGTCGGGTTCAGAGCCGCGCCACGGTAGTCATCCGCCGAGCTCAAGGGTTCAAGCTGGTCCGCTTTTGCCTGGTAGTCCCGGTAGCCCTGGCGTGCCAATTGCTGGTTTTGCGAGGCCGCTTCACCGCTTTCTTCCTTGGGCTCGATCTCGAAGCGGTGACCGTTCACCAGTTCCACTGCGTAAGTCTGAGTGCCGGGGACATGATCGAACTTGATCACGCCGTCTTCGCCGGTCAGGCCTTCCTGAATCACGGCACCATCGGCGAACAGCGTATAGGGTTCATCCTCGTAACCGGGATGGCCGGGCACTGCACTAATGGTTGCGCTGAGTTTATGAATGACTTCCGGTGCCGGTTGCGACTCGCCACGTTCCGGTACTTCGCCGGCCTTGTCAGACGCAGCGGGCAGGGGCACCAGCGGCAAGAGCGCGGCATTTCCGGTTCCCACGCCCGGTGCACCTCCGGCATTCAATCTGATTACCGGGCCCACCACGGTTATGCCGCCCGCATCCAGTTTGATGAAACTTCCGCCAGCTTTCACGGTGAGTTCCATACCTGCTTCGATGACCATCTTTTGCCCGGCCTTGAGATGGATTTCCTTGCCTGCCGTCATTAACTGCGCGGTCCCCAGTTTGATGTGCTGGTTTTGGCCAACTACCCAGTGATCACTAGCCTTCACCTCCACCTTGCGATCAGCAATGGTGGTGCGATGTTCTTCAGCCTTCAACTCGGTGTAAGTGTTCTTCTCCACCGTGTCATGGCGTTCATTGCCCACGCGGATTTTTTGGTCGTGCTCAACGTTTTCATCCCAATCGCGCTGGGCATGCAGGTAGATCTGTTCCGCGCCTTTTTTGTCTTCGATGCGCAGTTCGTTGTAGCCACCGCCGCCGGGTGAGCTGAGGGTTTTGAATACGGTGCGGGTTTTGTTCGCCGGCAGTTCGTAGGGGACGAGGTTTTCCTTGTGGTACAGGCAACCGGTCACCAGCGGCTGGTCGGGGTCGCCTTCGAGGAAGGTGACGAGGACTTCCATGCCGATGCGCGGGATGGCGATGGCGCCGTAGCGGTCGCCGGCCCAGCTTGATGAAACGCGCATCCAGCAGCTGGTTTTGTCGTCGGCCTGGCCTTCGCGGTCCCAGTGGAATTGCACTTTGATGCGGCCGTATTGGTCGCAGTGGATTTCTTCGCCCTTGGGCCCGGTGACCAGCGCGGTTTGGCTGCCGAGCACGCGCGGTTTCGGGTGTTGCAGCGCGGGGCGGTAGAACACTGCCCACGGAGTGGCGAGGAAGCGGTTGCGATAGCCCTGGTGGAAGTCGTCTTTGTTGTCGGTGGTGTCGCTGGTCACCGCCTCTTCAAGCACTTGCGGCTGCTTGCCTTCGTGGAAGATTTCGGTGAGCAGCCAGAGGTCGTTCCACTCCTGGCGCGGGTGGTCGGAGAGTTCCAGGAAATGGCCGCTGACCAGTCGCGTCTGGTCGCCGTTACCCTCGGCTTGTTGATAGTCGGCGCGGTGTCTTTCGAGGGCGCGTTGGCTGAGGAACTTGCCGCGCGCGCGGTCGATGAAGCGGCCCGGGTAGTCGTAGTCTTCCAGGTCCGGCTCGGTCCTTTCGCCGTCAGGTTTGTAGGCGGATTCGAGTTGCAGGCGTGGTTTTTCGAAGTCGTAGTCGCCACGGGTGACGCGGCCGGTGCGGGTCTCCAAACGCAGTTTGAAACCTTTGATCACCGGCTCGTCGGCGACCATGCCGCTGCCCTGCACGTACGCGGTGGGCTGGCCGAGTTTCGGAAACACGGTTTGGTCGTCGCCGAACACCAGCAAGTGGCCCTCGGGCGTGTGCTGGAAGTGGTAGTGAATGCCTTCTTCTTCGCACAGGCGCTGGACGAAGTGCAGGTCGGTTTCGTCGTACTGCACGCAGTAGTCGCGGTCGGGGCAGGTTTCGTTGAGCTGGAAGCTGTAGGTGTTGCCCTTGATCCCGTGTTCTTCGAGGATCAGCGCGATGATTTTCGGCGCCGACATTTGCTGGTAGATGCGCTGGTTGGTGCGGTGCTTCAAATAGCTCAGCTGCGGCACCAAGGTCAGGCGATAGCGGGTCAGGCGTTTGCCGGCATCGCCTTGGGCAATGCGGTAGATCTGGCCGTGGATCCCGCTACCGGCTGCGTCCAGCGCCAGAAACGTCTGTTTGTGCAGCAGCGTTTCCAGGTCCAGGTCGGGGTTTTCGCTGACCAGCTCTACATCGAATGCATAGGGTTGGCTGATGCCTTCAGTGCCTTTAAACGACAGCACTTGCAGGTCGTGCTCAAGCCCTTCAATGATCAAGCTGAAATGCGTTTCGTTAGCTGGGTTGAACATCTCTGGCTCCTTGAGGTGTTGCGTGTGCTCCATGGAAAAGCTAACGCCCGCACGATCCGAGTGCGTTATCGCGAACTGCGCTGGATGATAAAGGCTTAAAGTTGCGCAAGAAGTTGCGCACATAGGCTTGGCGCTACGGCCCGGTTACGCATCACGGTATTGATACAAGATGTTTCTGGGCTAAGTGCTATCAGTTTCCTTGAAACTGCGCCTGCGAATACAGTGGCAAACATTTTCCAGCAGATTAATCGGAAGATTCATGACGCCGTTCTACGACGCCCGAGGCAATATCTACGCGGTACTGACGCCGGACGCGCTGCGCCGCAACGGCATCGAGCTGCCGGCAAACGCCCGCGACGCGGCGCAAACCCGCGAGCAGTGGGCGTTGCCGGCCATCGAGGCTTTCTGCAGTTGGGCGCCCGGCACTCAGCCAGTCCACGCCAAACAACATCGCTGCGACGGCCTGCTGGTCGGGCCGTTCCAGACGTCGCCACCCTTCGACCTGCTCATCGTCAACACTGATGGCACGCTTGCCGAGCGCAGCGGCAATGGCCTGACGATTTTCTCGCAAGCGCTGAGTGAGCAAGGTTTGCTGGGCAATCAGCAGGCCTGCGTGCTCAAAGTTCATCACGACAAAACCGACGCTGTCTCACCGGTGGAAACCTCGGTGAAACCCGCCGAGGTCGACGGCCTCCACGGCTTCTGGCTGGACCTCGGCAAGCCTGCGTTCGGCCCGCAGGCCGTCGGTGCGCGGGATGTTCAAACGGTGATGTTGAACGCTTGCGAAGTCAGTCATGTGCCGCCGTTATCGGCGCTGAGTTCCGCGTGGGCGCGCAGCCAGTTTGTGCGGATTGGCAACCCGCATTGCGTGACGCTGGTGGCTGACGTCGATGCCTTGCCGAGCAATCAGCAGATGCGTGAAGCGCCGCTGGCTGAAGGGCTGACGCGGATTGCTTTTGCCGTGCCGAGCGGGGCCGGGCAGCCGTGTGCGGCGGGGTTGAATCTGCAATGGGCGGCGCTGGATGCTGCCGGGCAAATCCGTGCGCGGGTGTTTGAGCGCGGGGAAGGGCCGACGGCTTCGTCGGGCACTAGCGCGAGTGCGGTGGCGTGCGCGGCTTGGCGGGTTGGGTGGGTCCAAGCCGGGCCAGTGCAGGTCAAAATGCCCGGCGGGACGGCGCCGGTTTTGCTGGAAGAGCAGGGCGGTGAATTGAGTCGGGTGAGGTTGTTTGGTGCGGCGCGGTTGATCGGGTGAATTTTGCGAGGGCTATCGCGAGCAGGCTCGCTCCTACAGGGGTTGTGGTGAACAGATAAATCCGCTGTAGGAGCGAGGCTTGCCCGCGAAGGCGTCCTCTCAGTTCAACTCACATTCAAACCTGCTGCGGCCATTCCACGCTCGGCATCTGGCGCTTCATCAAAACCTCACCCCCGCGAATCGAGTACAGCGGCAGACCCTGGCTACGAATCACTTCGTAATCGCTGTCCGCTGACAGAATCAGCAGGTTCGCCGGGCGCCCGCGCTCCAGCCCGTAACGGTCGCCGAGCGCCATGGTTTTTGCGCTGTTGTCGGTCACCAGATCCAGCGCGCTTTGCAGGTTGCGATAACCGAGCATGTGGCAAATGTGCAGGCCCGCTTCAAGCACGCGCAGGATGTTGCCGTTGCCCAGTGGATACCACGGATCGACGATCGAATCTTGGCCGAAACACACGTTCATCCCGGCTTCGAGCAGCTCGTTGACGCGGGTGACGCCACGGCGTTTCGGGAAGTTGTCGAAGCGGCCTTGCAGGTGAATGCTTTCAGTCGGGCAGGAGACAAAATTGATCCCCGAATGCCCGAGCAAGCGGAACAGCTTGGCGCAGTAGGCATTGTCGTAGGAGCCCATCGCCGTGGTGTGGCTGGCGGTGACGCGCGCGCCCATGTCACGGCTGCGTGCTTCTTCGGCCAGCACCTCGAGGAAGCGCGAATGCGGGTCGTCGGTTTCATCGCAATGCACGTCGACCAGGCAACCGGTGCGCTCGGCCAGGTCCATCAGGAACTTGATCGAACTGACGCCTTGATCGCGGGTGTATTCGAAGTGCGGAATGCCGCCGATCACGTCGGCGCCCATGCGAATCGCTTCTTCCATCAGCTCGCGCCCGTTGCGGTACGACTCGATGCCTTCCTGCGGGAACGCGACGATTTGCAGGTCGATCAGGTGCCGACTTTCTTCGCGCACTTCGAGCATGGCTTTGAGCGCGGTGAGGCTCGAGTCGGTGACATCGACGTGCGTGCGCACATGCTGGATGCCGTGGGCGGCGAGGGTCTGGATGGTCTTTTTGGCGCGGGTCTTGGTGTCTTCGAGGGTGATCGTCGCTTTGCGCTCGCCCCAGCATTCGATGCCTTCGAACAGCGTGCCGCTCATGTTCCAGCGCGGCTCGCCGGCGGTCAGCGTGGCGTCGAGGTGGATGTGCGGCTCGACGAAGGGCGGCACCACCAGGTTGCCGCCGGCGTCGAGGTCACCGGGGCCGAGGGTCGGGGCTTCGGTCTGGCGGGCGATGTTGCCGATCAGGCCGTTTTCCAGGTGCAATTCATGCAGGCCTTCTTGGTTGCGCAGGCGGGCGTTGATGATGTGCATCAGGCGAATCCTTTTATAGATCTTGTAGTGGCGCGTCGGCAGTGCGGACACCCAGCACGCCGGTCAATAACACATACGTTAGCGCGGCAGCGGCAATGCCTACCAGCGGCGCGACCCACGGCGAGCTGAACGCGGCAATGGTGCCGACCGCATAGGCGCTCAGTCCGGACCAGTTGAACGCCGGCAGCCGGGCTTCGGCCAGTCGTGGATATTGACCGCGATAACGGAAGAAAAAGTCCGCCATGATCACGCCACCGATCGGCGGAATCACCGTGCCGAGCAGAATCAGGTACGGCACCAGCATGTCGTACATGCCCAGCAGCGCCAGCAGCGTGCCGATCACCGCGCCGGCCAGGGTCACGGTTTTGCGCCGCCCGGTGCGCAGCAGATTGCAACCGGCGACGGCGAAGTTGTAGATGGTGTTGTCCTGGGTGCTCCAGATATTGAGCAGCAACATGGCCATCGCGGCCATCGCAAAACCTTGCAGCAACAGCACTTCGACCACGTCCGGTTGCTGGTAGACGATCGCGCCATAAGCGCCGATCAACACCATCAGGCCGTTGCCGATGAAGAAGCCGATCAGGCTCGCCAGCACCGCCACCCGTGCCGAACGCGAGAAACGTGTCCAGTTGGTCGCTTGCGTCGCGCCGCTGACGAAGGTGCCGAACACTAACGTGATGGCGGTTGACCAATCGAGTGTTCCCGTCGGTATCACCGCGAGCAAACCGTTGAAGCCGCCGACCTTCACCGTGGCCACCCACATCGACAGCATCAGCAGCAACATCATCGCCGGCACCGCGATGTAGGAGAGGATTTCCAGTCCGCGATAACCGACATACGCGGTGGCGCAGAACACCATGCCGAACAGCACCATCAGCCCAAGCACCGTGCCTTCGCTCAGCTCGAAATATTTGCCGAGCACTACCGCTGCAGTGGCGGTGCCCCAGGCGTACCAGCCAATCTGGGTGAAACCGAGGATCAAATCGCTGAGCTTGCTGCCGACTTCGCCAAAGCAGAAACGCCCCATCAGCACTGAGTTGAGGCCGCTTTTGAAGGCGATGTAACCGAGCGCCGCCGCGTAGATGCCGAGCAGCAGATTGCCGACGACGATCACCGCCATCATCTCGCCGAAACTGAACGCCACGCCGAGCTTGCCGCCGGCAAACATGGTCGCAGTGAAAAAGGTGAAACCCAGCAGCACCATGGCCGTAGAGGCAAGGCCCTTGCGGGCATGCATCGGTACTTCGCTGAGCGGGTAATCGTTGCCGGGATCGTTCTGCGCCATGGGGCATTCCTTGCTGGGATGAGGGACGCGAGAAGGGTTGCAGTGGTCGTGCCAAGGCTGGAGTGATGGGCTCATTTATTGCCGAGGCGCGGGGATTGCGTGGAATTGCGAGCGAAAGCGGTGCGCAGTGTTGAAACCGCGACACCGTAATGAGGCAGACCGATCACCTGTAGCGAAGGGGATTATGGAGTGCGCGACAACGGCAAAAACCGCAGCAGCGCCGCGACAATCGCTTCCGGCGCATCTTCTTGCAGCAGGTGCCCGGCATTGGCAATGGCGTGGAAGTTCGATCCCGGGATCATCCGGTGCAACGCGCGCCCGCGCTCGATCGGGATCCACTGATCATCTTCGCCCCACAGAATCTGTACCGGGCAGCGAATGCTCGGGTACAGCGGTTCGGCTTCCTGGTTATAGCGCTCGTCCATTTGCGCGATCTGCCGGTAGAACGCCGCTTGGCCCGAGTCGCCGAGCCACGGCTGCACGTAAGGCGCCAGTTCCTCGTCAGGGATGTCGCGGTGGATCGCGCCACGAATATAGGCCGGCACAATTGCGCGCTGAATGTAATCCGGCAGGCCGTTGAATGCCGCTTGATGCTGGCGCACATGCTGCACGAACGGCGAACCCCAGGGCGTCAGCGCCACCGGATCGATCAGCGTCAGGCTGCGGTAGTTTTTGCCGTTGAGCAGATGCGTGCGCAGCGCGGTGGCGCCGCCGAAATCATGAGCGACCACGTCGGGTTGCTGCAGGCCCCAGTGGTCGAGCAGTTGCGCCAGCAGTTCGTTCTGCACGCCGAGCGACACGTCGCCGCTGATTTTCTCGGACTGCCCGTAACCCAGCAGATCGAAGTAATACACCCGATGCGTGGCAATAAAATGCGGCGCGATGCGATGCCACACATAGGAAGAAAACGGCGTGCCATGCACAAACACCAACGGCGGCCCGTCACCGCGCACGGCGTAGCGAACGCAATGTCCGTTGAAACGATAAGTCTGAGCCAGCGGCCAGTCAGTCATGAGGATGTCCTCTTGGCATGTTCGAGCGCAAAAGCATAGGACGAAAATTGCGGGTTTGCCGTTGGTGCCCGGTATGCCCAACACGCAACCCCGTAGGAGCAAAGCTTGCTCGCGAAAGCGTCGTGTCATTCAGCAATGATGTTGTCTGACACGACCCCTTCGCGGGCAAGCCTCGCTCCCACAATGGATCCCGGGTGGTCATGGAATTTATGCCAACACGCAACCCCGTAGGAGCAAAGCTTGCTCGCGAAAGCGTCGTGTCAGTCAGCAATGATGTTGCCTGACACGGCCCCATCGCAGGCAAGCCTCGTTCCCACAAGGGACCCCGGGTGGTCATGGGACTCATGCCAACACGCAACCCCGTAGGAGCAAAGCTTGCTCGCGAAAGCGCTGGGTCAGTCGACGATGATGTTGCCTGACACGGCCCCATCGCGGGCAAGCCTCGCTCCCACAGTGGATCTCGGGTGGTCATGGAATTTATGCCAACACGCAACCGCGTAGGAGCAAAGCTTGCTCGCGAAAGCGTCGTGTCAGTCAGCAATGATGTTGCCTGGCACGGCCCCATCGCGGGCAAGCCTCGCTCCCACAAGGGATCTCGGGTGGTCATGGGATTTATGCCAACACGCAACCCCGTAGGAGCAAAGCTTGCTCGCGAAAGCGCTGGGTCAGTCGACGATGATGTTGCCTGACACGGCCCCTTCGCGGGCAAGCCTAGCTCCTACAATGGATCTCGGGTGGTCATGGGATTTATGCCAACACGCAACCCCGTAGGAGCAAAGCTTGCTCGCGAAAGCGCTGGGTCAGTCGGCGATGATGTTGCCTGACACGGCCCCATCGCGGGCAAGCCTCGCTCCCACAATGGATCTCGGGTGGTCATGGGACTTATGCCAACACGCAACCCCGTGGGAGCAAAGCTTGCTCGCGAAAGCGCTGGGTCATTCAGCAATGATGTTGTCTGACACGACCCCTTCGCGGGCAAGCCTCGCTCCTACAATGGATCTCGAATGGGCACGGGGTTTGTGCCCGTTACAGCGACTTGCTCATGTGCACGCGGCGCAAGCCGTTTTCTTCGACCCGATGGGTTTCCACGAAGCCGCGGCGGGCGTACAGCGCGAGGTTTTCGCTCATCGCTTCGTTGGTGTACAGGCGGATCGACGAATATCCCGCCTCCAGCGCATGGCGTTCGGCGAAGTCCAGCAACTGCCGGCCGAGGCCTTGGCCCTTGAGCGCCGGGCTCACCGCGATATTGTCCAGCAGCAAATAGTTTTCCGTGTCGATCAACACCACAAAACCACTGAGGCGCTTCTCATCGGCCAGCACATGCACGCGCCTGGCCAGCACCTGGCTCGCATAGTCATCGAGCATCGGCGCGGGTTTGCGGCCGATACGTTCGATGTAAGGCGAGTAAGCTGCCTCGACGATGGCCTCGATCTGCGCGATGTCCTCAAGCGTTGCGGGACGAATGATCAGCGACATGACACGGACTCCTTTGGAGCCAAGGATGGGGCCCGACTGTACCGGTCGTGAGCGCGAAACGACAGGCATAAAAAAACCACCGTCGCCGGTGGTTCTTCTCCAACAGCGGTTTCACTCGCCGTGATAAATGCAGCCGCTGGTGCAGGTTTCATGAATGCGGATGGCGCTGAGTTCCGGCAGCAGCGGCTTCAGCTCATTCCAGATCCACTTGGCCAACACTTCGCTGGTCGGGTTTTCCAAGCCAGGAATATCGTTCAGGTAATTGTGGTCCAGACGCTCGTACAACGGCTTGAAGATCGCCTTGATCTCGGAGAAGTCACGAATCCAGCCAGTGTGCGGATCAAGGTCGCCGCTCAGATGAATCGCGACTTTGAACGAGTGACCGTGCAAGCGACCGCACTTGTGGCCTTCCGGCACGTGGGGCAAGCGGTGGGCGGATTCGAAGGTAAATTCTTTGAAGATTTCCACAGTGATTTTCAGCTCTGTCAGGTGGCGATCGCCGCGGCGATTTGGGCAGGCGGCGAGTTTAACAGCTTGTCCTGACTAAAGGGTCAGCAAGCGCTCGCCAAGTCGACCGCTGGCGGCCAGTTCGAGAAACTCGTCGCCCATGCGCCGGCTCTCGTCCATCGCCGCACGCCAGTATTTCTGCCGGCTCGGCGCATCGCCCATGAAGCGCTTGAAGTCGTTGCGGTCCGGCAGTTTGCCGAAGGGCAGCCGCGCCAGATATTCCTTTGACGGCGCCAGCAGCAACACGTCCTGCAAGCGCGTGGTGCAGGCGCGGCGCCACGGTAGGGTCTTGTCGAACCAGCCGGGAATCACCCGATCGGTGAAATGCGGATAGAGCACGATGCCGTCGCCGCTGTAGGGCAGGTCGAGGTGATAGTCGAGCAGACCGCCGTCGCGGAAGGTCCCGGCGCCGGCCCCCGGCAGGTCGCGCACGCCCTCCATGACCATCGGAATCGAGCCCGACGCCAGCAGCGCCTGACGCAAGTTGCCGGCATTCAGGGCGACGAAGCGCGACGGAAAGTCGTTCAGCGCATTCACCGGCGGCGCCAGGCGTGGGTCGTGAATGATCAGGCGCTCGAAGTGCCGCGCCAGCCGTGCCCGCCCGCGCAGGTTGTCGGCAATCACCGACGACAAGCCTAGCCCCAGCCGGCCGCGATGATCATGTGCGAGCAAACCGTGGCTTCTGACCACCATGATGTTCAGTCGGTAATGCGCGTTATCGAGGATCGTCGCATCGCGGCCATCGAGCAGTTCATCGAGCATGCGCCGCGAGCTCTGGCTGATCTGCGCCATGGTCACGCCTTTGTCGAAATTCTGCTCGGTGTACAGGTGGCCGAGGCGCCGAATGCCCGCGGCCGCATCCGGCAGGCACGCGCTGGCGAAGCGCCAGGAACCCACCGACGCGCCGATCAGCGAACGCTCGCGCGGCGCCGCCGGCAGCCACTCCCCAAACAGCGCCAGGTCCAGACCCTGAATGCCCAACGCCTTGGGCCCACCTGCCGCACCGGGGAGGGTGCCGACGTCGGCGGCGTTCAAGCCGTTCTGGCGAATACGCGCAAAGGCCCGCGGGCCGGCCTTGAGCGTCAGGGAAGGGAACTTGATGTGGATGGCGGTCATACCGGTCTCAGTGTTTGGCGAACGGGGAATTATAGACAGGTCAACGACGAAATGTAGGAGCCAGGCTTGCCGGCGAAGGCGATTTCGAGGACGCCTTCGCCGGCAAGCCTGGCTCCTACAAGGGCATAGTGCACGCCCGAGCAATGATGGCAATTCAGTTTCAGTTAAGTTCGCCCCGCTATGGTGCACTCCTTGCGCAACAACATAATGAACACGGAGACACCCATGAAAACCCTGACTGCCCTGACCCTCGCTGCCATCATCGGCATGACCGCTGGCATCGCCCAGGCCCGCGACCTCGGCCCCGACGAAGCCCTGAGACTGCGCGACGCTGGTACCATTGTGTCTTTCGAGAAACTCAACGCCGCCGCACTGGCCAAACACCCCGGTTCGACCATCACCGAAACCGAGCTGGAAGAAGAGTACGGCAAGTACATCTATCAGGTGGAAATGCGCGACCCGCAAGGGCTTGAGTGGGACCTGGAATTGGACGCTGTCAGCGGGCAGGTTCTCAAGGATCATCAGGATACGTAATGAAGCTGTTTTCATTTTCACGCACAGCGTTGGTGCTGCTGACGTTTTGCTCGGTGGTCGTGGCGCGCGACCTGGACCAGGACGAAGCCTTGCGCTTGCGCCAGCAGGGCGTGATCCTGCCGCTCGAGCAATTGCTGCAGCAAGCGCTGGACCGTTATCCAGGCTCGAAACTGCTCGAAGCCGAGCTGGAAGAAAAGCACGACGTGTACATTTATGAAGTCGAGTTGCTGACCACCGAAGGCGTGGTCCGCGAGCTGGACATCAAGGCTGCCACTGGCGAACTACTGAAAGACAAGGAAGATTGATCGATGCGCTTGCTTCTGGTGGAAGATCACGTGCCCCTGGCCGACGAATTGCTGGCCGGCCTCAACCGCCAGGGTTACGCCGTGGACTGGCTGGCCGACGGTCGCGACGCGGTGTATCAGGGCAGCAGCGAGCCTTACGACCTGATCATCCTCGACCTCGGCTTGCCCGGTGTGCCGGGCCTCGACGTGCTGACGCAGTGGCGCGCCGGCGGTCTGGCGACGCCGGTGTTGATCCTCACCGCGCGTGGTTCGTGGGCCGAGCGCATCGAAGGCCTCAAGGCCGGCGCCGATGATTACCTGACCAAACCGTTTCATCCCGAAGAGCTGCACCTGCGCGTCCAGGCCTTGTTGCGCCGCTCCCACGGCCAGGCCAATCAGCCAACGCTGAAGGCTGCCGGGTTGCACCTTGACGAGGGTCGCCAGTGCGTGACCCGCGACGGCGCCGACATCCAACTCACCGCTGCCGAATTTCGCCTGTTGCGTTATTTCATGCTGCACCCCGAACAAATCCTCTCGAAAAGCCACCTCGCCGAACACCTGTACGACGGCGAAACCGAGCGCGATTCCAATGTGCTCGAAGTTCACGTCAACCACTTGCGGCGTAAGCTCGGGCGCGCCGTGATCGAAACCCGTCGCGGCCAGGGTTACCTGTTCGGCGGGCAAGCGCAGTGAGATCGATCCAGCGCCGCTTGAGCCTGGGGCTGATCAGCGTGATGGTGATCGTCGGCCTGGTGCTGGCGCAAACCAGTTTGTGGTTGTTCGAGATGGGTTTGCAGCGCTACCTCGAGGCCGGTCTACGCAACGACAGTGAAAACCTGCTGTCGGCGCTGGTGCGCGGTCCGCAAGGGTTGCAGCTGGATGAGCGGCACTTGTCGCCGGCCTATCAGCGACCGTTTTCCGGGCATTACTTCCGCATCGATTTTGCCGACAGTCACTGGCGCTCCCGCTCATTGTGGGATCAGGAACTGCCGCGCCTGGACCACGCCGGGTTGCACAGCAACCTGCAACTGGGGCCCGAAGGCCAGCAATTGCTGGTGCTGCGCTCGGACTATCGACGACTCGGCCAGTCGATCTCGATCAGTGTCGCGCAGGATTACACGCCGGTGCGCGAGAGTTTTCTGCGCATGCAACAGGTCGGTTTGGGCCTGGGGCTGGCCGGGTTACTGCTGATTCTGCTGCTGCAACGGATCACCGTGCGCCGCGCCTTGCGGCCGCTGGAAAAGGCCCGCGAACAGATCGCCCAATTGCAGCAAGGCCAGCGCTCGCAACTCGACGATCAGGTGCCGGTAGAGCTCGAGCCGCTGGTGGCGCAGATCAACCATTTGCTCGCCCACACCGAAGACAGCCTCAAGCGTTCGCGCAATGCGCTGGGCAATCTGGGGCATGCCTTGAAAACCCCGTTGGCGGTGTTGCTCAGCTTGGCGTCGAGCGAAAAACTCGATGCGCATCCGGAGTTACGCAAGGTCTTCCAGCAGCAGTTGGAGCAGGTGCAGCAGCGGCTCAATCGTGAACTGAATCGCGCACGGTTGTCCGGCGATGCGTTGCCGGGCGTGTTGTTCGATTGTGATGCCGAGCTGCCGGGATTACTGGCGACGCTGAACATGATTCACGGTGAACACCTCGACCTGAGCTATCGCGCACCGGCCGGTCTGCTCTTGCCGTGGGATCGCGAGGATTTGCTCGAATTGCTCGGCAACCTGTTGGACAACGCCTGCAAATGGGCGGACGCCGAGGTGCGTCTGAGCGTGGTTGAAAGTGCGCAACAGTTTGAAGTCAGCGTCGAGGATGATGGCCCGGGCATTCCCGAAGACCAGCGCACTCAGGTGTTCAGTCGCGGCACTCGTCTGGATGAACAAACCGACGGCCACGGCTTGGGCCTGGGCATCGTGCGCGACATCGTCGACACCTGGGGCGGGCGCATGCTGTTGCTGGAAAGCGAGTGGGGCGGGCTGAAAGTCGTGATCGAATTGCCCAAGCGTTGATCGCGATCGCTCTGCTGACTGTGGTGAGGGAGCTTTTGTGGTGAGGCAGCTTTTGTGGCGAGGGGGCTTGCCCCCGTTGGGTCGTGAAGCGGCCCCAAAACAAGCGGGCCTGCTACGCAGTCCAACGGGGGCAAGCCCCCTCGCCACAGGTTTAATGTCAGCCAATGACTACGTGTGGTGAATCTCGCGATCCTTGGTTTCCGGCATGAAGAAAATCCCCAGCACCGCCGTCATCACCGCGATCACAATCGGGTACCACAACCCGTAGTAAATATCCCCGGTGGCCGCGACCATCGCGAACGCCACCGTCGGCAGGAACCCACCAAACCAGCCATTGCCGATGTGATACGGCAGCGACATCGAGGTGTAGCGAATCCGCGCTGGGAACAGTTCCACCAGCCATGCGGCAATCGGCCCGTAAACCATGGTCACGTAGATCACCAGAATCGTCAGCAGCAGTAACACCATCGGATAATTGGTTTTCGCCGGGTCAGCTTTTTCCGGATAACCGGCCTCTTTCAACGCACCGCTCAGGGTCGCGGTGAAGGCGTCGTTGCGGGTTTTGAAGTCTGCGGCGGCGAGGCTGCTGCCTTCGAAGCTCGGGATCATCCGGTCGCCGATCCGTACCTGGGCAACGGTGCCGGGCTCGGCGGTTTCATTTTTGTAAGGGATCGCGCGTTTCGCCAGCAGGGTTTTCGCCAGGTCGCAGGAACTGGTGAATTTGGCTTTGCCCACCGGGTCGAACTGGAACGAGCACTGCTCTGGATCCGCGATCACCGTCACCGGATTTTTCTCCTGTGCGATGAACACGTCAGGATTGCCGTACTGGGTCAGCGCGTGGAAGATCGGGAAGTACGTCAGCGCCGCGAGAATACAGCCGGCCATGATGATGCCCTTGCGGCCGATGCGGTCCGACAGACTGCCGAAAATCACAAAGAATGGCGTACCGATCAGCAGCGAGCCGGCGATCAACAGGTTGGCGGTTTGCGCGTCGATTTTCAGCGTTTGCAACAGGAAGAACAACGCGTAGAACTGCCCGGTGTACCACACGACCGCTTGACCGGCGGTGCCGCCGAGCAACGCCATGATGACGATTTTGAGGTTTTCCCAACGGGCGAAAGATTCGGTCAGCGGCGCTTTCGAGGCTTTGCCTTCGGCCTTCATTTTCAGGAAAACCGGCGACTCGCTGAGTTGCAGGCGAATGTACACAGAGACGATCAGCAGCAGGATCGACAGCAGAAACGGAATCCGCCAGCCCCACGCCTCGAACGCTTCGGTGCCCAGCACGGTGCGGCAGGCGAGGATCACCAGCAGCGACAGAAACAGTCCGAGCG
Source organism: Pseudomonas sp. SJZ131 (assembly GCF_007828705.1). Classification (NCBI taxonomy): domain Bacteria; kingdom Pseudomonadati; phylum Pseudomonadota; class Gammaproteobacteria; order Pseudomonadales; family Pseudomonadaceae; genus Pseudomonas; species Pseudomonas sp. SJZ131. The sequence continues at coordinate 136,611 of NZ_VIVC01000001.1, forward strand.
TCGCGGTGGTTTGAATCCACGAGGTGAAAAAGCCGCGCCGGCCTTTTGGTGCATGTTCGGCGACGTAAGTCGCCGCGCCGCCGTATTCACCGCCCAGCGCCAGGCCTTGCAGCAGGCGCAACGTGATCAGGATGATCGGGGCCGCGACGCCAATGGTCGCGTAACCGGGGAGGAAACCGACCACCGCGGTCGAGATACCCATGATCACAATGGTGATGAGGAAGGTGTGCTTGCGCCCGATCATGTCGCCCAGGCGGCCGAACACAATCGCCCCGAACGGCCGCACCGCGAAACCGGCGGCGAAGGCGAGCAGGGCGAAGATGAACGAGGTGGTTTCGTTGACGCCGGCAAAGAAGTGCTTGGCGATGATCGCCGCGAGGGAGCCGTATAAATAGAAGTCATACCATTCGAATACGGTGCCCAGCGAGGAGGCGAAGATCACCTTGCGCTCCTCTTTGGTGATCCCGTGATTGGGCGCGCTGCCCGTGGTGGTGTTGTCAATTGCGGCCATGGGTCTTCTCCGTCTTGTTCTTGTTGTAGGCCGGAGCACCTCACACCCTTATTGCCGCACCCAGGCCCTGGGGCTGATGACATTGGATTGCGCGAAGCAGGGAAGCGGACAAACCGCGCATTGCTGCGAAGTTTCCTAAAGCATAATCAGCTTCGCGCAAATATCCACCCGGCCACTTCAAACGGCAGAAACGACAGGAAAACCTGATGGATGGGAACCATCACTGGGGGGAAACCTGTGGGAGCCGAGCTTGCTCGCGATGGCGGTTTATCAGCCAGCAGTGATGCTGAATGTACCGCCGCCATCGCGAGCAAGCTCGGCTCCCACAGGTTATCTGTCGCTGGGATTCCGAGGCCTGGCACCAATCCCCTGTAGGAGTGAGCCTGCTCGCGATGGCGGTTTATCAGCCAGCAATGATGCTGAATGTACCGCCGCCATCGCGAGCAAGCTCGGCTCCCACAGGTTATCTGTCGCTGGGATTCCGAGGTCTGGCACCAATCCCCTTTAGGAGTGAGCCTGCTCGCGATGGCGGTTTATCAGCCAGCAATGATGCTGAATGTACCGCCGCCATCGCGAGCAAACTCGGCTCCCACAGGTTATCTGTTGCTGGGAATCCAAGGTCTGGCACCAATCCCCTGTAGGAGTGAGCCTGCTCGCGATGGCGATCTATAAGCCAGCAATGATGCTGAATGTACCGCCGTCATCGCGAGCAAGCTCAGCTTCCACAGGTTATCTGTTGCTGGGATTCCGAGGTCGGACACAACCCCCTGTAGGAGTGAGGCTGCTCGCGATGGCGATCTATCAGCCAGCAATGATGCTGAATGTACCGCCGCCATCGCGAGCAAGCTCGGCTCCCACAGGTTATCTGTTGCTGGGATTCCGAGGCCTGGCACCAATCTCCTGTAGGAGTGAGCCTGCTCGCGATGGCGGTTTATCAGCCAGCAATGATGCTGAATGTGCCGCCGCCATCGCGAGCAAGCTCGGCTCCCACAGGTTATCTGTTGCTGGGATTCCGAGGGCTGGCACCAATCTCCTGTGGGAGGGGAGGTTGGAATCAGACCCGGAACTGGTCCATGAGGCTCTGCTGCTGGTTGGCCAGGGTGTTCAGCGATTGACTCACTCGCGCCGATTCGTTGGCCTGGCCGGACAGCGATTCGGTGACGTCGCGGATGGTTGCGACGTTGTTGTTGATCTCTTCGGCCACCGCGCTTTGTTCCTCGGCGGCGCTGGCGATTTGCAGGTTCATGTCGGTAATCACCGTCACCGCATCGCCGATCTGGCGCAGCGCGGTCACGGCTTGGCCGACTTGCTCGACGCTGCTCTGCGCCTGGCGATGACTGTTGTTCATCGAACCGACCACTTCCTGCGTGCCGTTCTGCAACTGCTCAATCACGAGGCGCGTTTCCTCGACCGACTCCTGCGTGCGCCGCGCCAGGTTGCGCACTTCATCGGCCACCACGGCAAAACCACGACCGGCCTCACCGGCGCGCGCCGCTTCGATGGCCGCGTTGAGCGCCAGCAGGTTGGTCTGCTCGGCGATGGCGCGAATCACTTCCAGCACCGAACCGATCTTCTCGCTGTTCGCCGCCAGCCCTTCGACTTGCACCATCGCCGCGCTCATGTCGGCGGCGAGGTGGTCGATGCTCGCGGTGGTGCGGTCGATCACGGTCAGGCCCTGACGCGTGGCTTCGTCGGCATCGCGCGCAGCATGGGCCGCTTGCGCAGCGCTGCGGGCGACGTCCTGGGCGGTGGCGCTCATTTCGTGGGACGCGGTGGCGACCTGATCGACCTGGCGGTATTGCTGCTCCATGCCAGCGCTGGTCTGGGTGGCGATGGCGGAAGACTGGTCGGCGGTGCTGCGCGCGTCCTGCACCGAGCGTTTTACTTCGGCAATGATCGGTTGCAGCTTGTCGAGGAAACGGTTGAACCAACCGGCCAACTGACCGAGTTCGTCCTTTTTGTCGTAAGCCAGCCGGCGGGTCAAATCACCTTCGCCGCTGGCGATGTCTTCAAGCATGTGCGCCACGCCGAGGATCGGCCGGGTCACGCTGCGCGCCATCAGCCACACCAGCAGCAAACCGATCAACGCTGCGAGCACGCCGAGGCCGAGCTCCATCAGGGAGCCCGCGCGGTTGCTTTCATCGAGCTGTTTTTTCAGCGCTTCGGCCGGGCCGACCAGGACTTTTTCCGGCACGTCGAGCAACACGCCCCACGACTTGCCATCCGGAATCGGCTGGAACGGCGCCAGCACTTTCAGTTGTCCGTTGTTGTGCAGGCTTTCGGTGTTGCTGCTGGCGGCGAGTCGGCGGATCAGCTCGGCGCCGTTGACGTTGTCGACGGCGTCCAGGCGTTGGCTGAGCTTGCTGGCGTCGGCGCTGTAACCGGCGAGCAGGCCGACCGGGCTGAGGATGCTGACGTGAGTCTGGCCGTCGTAGAGCTTTTTGCTCGCGCCGACGCTGATCGCTTGCAGGCTGTTGAGGTTGATGTCGACCGACAGCGAGGCGATGACCTTGCCATCGACCATCAGCGGAAACACGATGCTGGTCATCAGCACATTCTGGCCGTCGATGACGTAGAAATACGGCTCGATCACGCACGGCTTGAGCGTGGTCCGTGGGCAGGTGAACCAGGCGTTGGCGGCCTGACCGCTGGGGCCGGTGCTGGTGTCGGCCATGTCGCTTTCGGGCAGCGACATCGAGGTCAGTTTGCCGGCGGTCGGTTGCGACCAGTACAAGGCAAAACGGCCCTTGTCGTTGCTGCCCAGCTCGGCTTGACCGGCGAACAATTCATCCTTGCCGTCCAGCGCATTGGCTTCAAACACCAGCGACAAACCGAGCAGTTCCGGGTTGGCTTGCAGCGCGGCTTTGACTTGACGGGTCAAGTCTTCGCGCAGGTCGAAGGCGTCGAGAAAACGCTTCTCGGCCTGCTCGCGCAAAAACAGCACCTGGCGTGAGAAGCCGTGGCCGTATTGATAGGCGTCCATGAACTGCTGACGAATGTTCAGCGCCTGGTTTTCACCCTGGGATTCGATTCGCGCCTGGGCCGATTCGGTGAGCATCTGCATGCTCGACGCCTTCACCAGCGCAGAGCTGTGCTCCATGCGATACAACGAAAGACCCACCAGAAGCGTCACGATACCCGCAAGGCAAAGCCCGGCCAGCAGGGTGATCTTCCATTGGATGGAGAGCTGTCTGAGCGACATGAAAAGGCGTCCTTATTCGATATTTATCTGAGACTTTGCACTGTAACGGCCACGATTCGGCTTTCTTAAGGACAAATCCAATCTGTAGGAGCGAGGCTTGCCCGCGAAGGTGGCGGCACATTCAGCATTCATGTTGACTGACACACCGTCTTCGCGGGCAAGCCTTGCTCCTACAGAGCGCGGTCAGGTGATCGCAAGCTGTTACACATTTCCGGGCCATGTGCGCTTTGACACCGACGCCACTCTGCGGCACAGTGCGCGCCCTCTAATAAAACCCATTCCTTTATTCCGCTGGCGGCGCTTTGCGAACTGCCGGGCGGTCTCATTTCGCATGCCCAGAGGTAACGATGATTAATGCTGTAATTGCCGCGGTCGGCGTCATGCTGGTGCTCAGCCTGTCCCGCGTGCATGTGGTGATCGCGCTGATCGTCGGCGCGCTGGTGGGTGGCCTGACCGGTGGTTTGGGCATCGACGCCACGCTCAAAGCCTTCAACAGCGGGCTCGGCAATGGCGCCACAGTCGCGTTGTCCTACGCCTTGCTCGGCGCTTTCGCCGTGGCGATTGCCAAATCCGGCCTCGCCCACGCGCTGGCCGACAAAGCCCTGCTGATGGTCGACCGCCAACACGCCAGCGGTGGCCGCCAGGTCAAATGGCTGCTGATTGGCCTGTTGTGGGTGGTGGCGATCGCTTCACAGAACATCCTGCCGATACATATCGCGTTTATTCCGTTGCTGGTGCCGCCGCTTTTATACGTGCTGACCAAACTGCAACTGGACCGGCGCTTGATCGCCTGCGTCATGACCTTCGGCCTGATCACCCCGTACATGGTCTTCCCCGTAGGTTTCGGCAACATCTTCCTCAACCAGATTCTGCTGGCCAACGTCAGCAAGAGCGGCGTCGATATCAGCCACATCAACGTCATGCACGCCATGGCGATTCCGGCGATGGGCATGGTGTTCGGGCTGCTGGTGGCGGTGTTTTTCAGCTACCGCAAAAAGCGTGTCTACGACCTGGCGAAGATCGAGCAAGTCGAGCAGGTCAGCGTTGCCTACAACCCGATGACCCTGGGCATTGCCGGGCTGGCGATTGCCGCGGCGTTCATCATTCAGTTGCTGCTGGATTCGATGATCATCGGCGCGTTGGCCGGGTTTCTGATTTTCTCGGTGTCGGGGATTGTGAAGTGGCGTGAGACCGACGACCTGTTCACCGAAGGCATGAAAATGATGGCGATGATCGGTTTCATCATGATTGCCGCGTCCGGTTTTGCCGAAGTGCTCAAGGCCACCGGGCAGGTGCGCACGCTGGTCGAAAGCGCAGCGGCGTGGATCGATCACAGCAAAGCCATCGGCGCGCTGCTGATGCTGCTGGTGGGCCTGATGGTGACGATTGGCATCGGTTCGTCGTTCTCCACGGTGCCGATTCTGGCGGCGATTTTTGTGCCGTTGTGCGTGCAACTGGGCTTCAGCCCGATGGCGATTGTGTGCATCGTCGGCACGGCCGGTGCGTTGGGCGACACCGGTTCGCCGGCCTCGGATTCAACGCTGGGCCCGACCTCGGGTTTGAACATCGATGGCCAGCACCATCACATCTGGGACACCGTGGTCCCGACGTTCCTGCACTACAACCTGCCGCTGCTGGCGTTCGGCTGGGTGGCGGCGATGGTCCTGTAACCCCGCACGAACCTGCTTTTGTGGCGAGGGGGCTTGCCCCCGTTCGACTGCGCAGCAGTTGTAAAAGCTGCCAATTCAGTTTTCTTGAAGATAGGGCGGGGGCGCTGCGCGACCCAACGGGGGCAAGCCCCCTCGCCACAGAGCCTCGCTCCTGCAAGGGACTTGTAGCTGACGATTCAACTTTTGATCCGGCTGGCCGTTAACGCCTTTAACCTCGCCAATAAAATCAAAAAGAGTGAACCGTCATGCGCATGAGCCTGAAGGCTAAAGTCCTGTCCCTTGCCGTCCTCCCGGTGCTGCTTTTTGCCTTGATCATCAGCCTGACCACGCTGTTCATCCTTCAGGATCAGGCGCGCAAAGAGGTCGAGGACACCCGGCAAAACCTGCTCAATGACGCCAAAGCCACCCTGCAGAGCTACGTCGCCGTGGCCATGACCACGATCAAACCGCTCTACGACGCGGCCGCCCCCGGCGATGACGCGGCGCGCGCGCAAGCGATCAAATTGCTCTCGAGCATCACCTACGGCAAGGACGGCTACTTCTTCGGCTACGACTCCAACACCGTGCGCCTGTTCAAGGCCAACAGCCCCGAAGGCGTCGGCCAGAGCTTCAAGGACAACCGCGACCCGAACGGCGTCTACGTCAACCGCGACCTGGTGAAAGTCGCCAAGGACGGCACCCACTATCTGCAATACAGCTCGCCGCTGCCGGGCAATACGCAAGTGCTGGTGCCCAAACTCGGCTACACCGACTACCTGGCGAAGTGGGACATGGCGGTCGGCACCTCGGTGAACCTTGACGGCATCGAAGCGCAAGTCGCGCTGGTCCAGGAAAAAATCACCGAGCGCATGGAAGGCGTGGTGCTGAGCATCATCGGCATCGCCGTGGTGGTGTTGCTGGTGATTGCTGCGGTCGGCATGCTCCTGGCCAACACCATTTTGCGTCCGCTGAACCTGATGAAAGCCAACCTCGACGACATCGCGGCCGGCGAGGGCGACCTGACCCGGCGCCTGACCATCACCAGCGATGACGAACTCGGGCAACTGGCCGGCTCGTTCAACCGCTTCGTCGACAAGATTCACGGACTAGTACGCCAGATCACCGAAATGACCTCGCAATTGACCGGGCTGGTGAATCAGGTTTCCGATCAGGCGCAGCGTTCGGATCAGGCGATGGAACGTCAGCGCCACGAAACCGATCAGGTCGCCACGGCGATCAACCAGATGTCCGCCGCCGCGCAGGAAGTGGCGAAAAGCGCACAAAACGCTGCGGTCGCCGCCCAGCAAACCGACGCCGAAGGCCAGGCGGCCAAACGCGTGGTGGCCGGCAGCATCGTCAAAATTCATGCCTTGGTCGATGACATTCGCAGCAGCGGTGTATCGCTCGACAGCCTGCAAAAAGACGTGTCGTCGATTGTCAGCGTGCTCGGGGTGATCCGCTCGATCGCCGAGCAAACCAACCTGTTGGCGCTCAACGCGGCGATCGAAGCCGCGCGCGCCGGTGAGGCTGGACGCGGATTTGCAGTGGTCGCCGACGAAGTACGAGCGCTGGCCAGCCGCACGCAAATCAGTACTCAGGAAATTCAGGGGATGATCGACCGCTTGCAGGCCGGCACCCAATCGGCGGTAGAAGCGATGCGCCGTTCCAGCGAGGCCGGCGACGGCACCTCGGCGCAGGCCAACGAAGCGGGCGCGTCGCTGGACGCGATGGCGCAACTGATCGGCACCATCAACTCAATGAACGCCCAGATTGCCAGCGCTGCCGAAGAACAGACTGCGGTGGCCGAAGAGATCAACCGCAGCGTGCATCAAATTGCCGTGGCGGTAGACAGCGTGGCGGACGAAACCCAGCTCGGCGCGCAGACCTCGCGCAGCCTGGCGGATTTGGGCCAGCGCCTCGGTAAATTGGTCGGCCAGTTCCGCATCTGATATCAACAAAACCTGTAGGAGCAAAGCTTGCTCGCGCTGGCGTCCTTGAAATCGCCGTCGCGGGCAAGCCATGCTCCTACAGAATGGATATCAAACCTTCGCTGCCCGAATCTGCCGCCCCAACACATCCATCACATCACACGCGTCGCGCAGCAAAATAGCCGCTGCATATGCCAATTGCTGCACGTCGGCACCCTTGGCCTGAGTGATGTCGAGGCTGGCCAGACTTTCCATCATCTGTGTGCCCGCCAGAAAACGCGTGGCAGCGTTGCTGTGCAGCACCTCCAGCGGTGCTTGCGTGGCAACCAGCAACACTGCGATGTTGGAATCATTGTTGGCCATGGCTATATACGGGTTCATGCTTCACCCCCAGCTTTTGCTGTGTGCAAACCATCAATCGAGGCTTGTACCAGTGAGCGTGCGGTGTTGAGCATGTGTTTGCTGGCCCAGCGTATAGTCGCGCTGTGCTCTGCGCGGGCGGCGTTGGTGGCTTGGTGGAAGAGGGCTTCAGCGCAACTGAGATGGACCGAGGCATGTTCCAGTGCGTCGAGAATCGGAATATCAGGCTGTACGGCAAATAGGTGATGGTCGACGTGATCGCACGCCGCGAACGGCGTGAGTTTTGTAGTGGCATTTGTCATAAGCGAGGTGACACTCTTAGGTTAAAAAGAGTTGCCACGAAATCGCCGTCAAACGAATAGGGTGGCAACTGCGCGCAGGTTGACGGACCGGTCCTCACTAACCCGGCGCATCCGAAGATGCCCCACGCACAGTCACCATAGGCAATGAACGGGCACACAAGTGCACGAGCAAAGAGGATATGCGCGTAGTAAGGATTCCGAGCCGTCAAACTCGATCACGATGAGTCGTGACAGGCGCGAGGATAGGGAGTGAGGGCAGGGCAGTCAACTGGGTAAAAGCGGGAAACGGCTACGCTGCTTGTAGGTGAATTCCTAAGCCTACGACGAAACGAAGTAATCTCCAGAGTCATGTACTATTCGCGGTTCAAAATATTCAAAGGAGAAGAATCATGGCAGGAAAGCCAGTAGCGCGACTTGGAGACCCAGGCAGTCACGGAGGAAAAATCTCAACTGGCTCGAGCCCAATTTTCGTCAACGCTCTTCCAGTGGCTCTGGTAGGAGATACATATTCCTGCCCCATACACGGCAGTACCCGATCACGACGGGTGCTCCACACGTTTTTGGACTTGGTAGAGATGTCGCGCATGTTGGATCTTTAAGTGCTTGTGGTGCCTCTATCACTGCCGGTTCACCTAATACATTTGTAGGCAGCGCTGGTTCCGCCAGTGCTAGTAACTTACTTTCTCAGTTCTTACAAGAAAAAACATTTGTTGAGTTTCAATTGTTAGATGAAAAAGACAAGCCCATTGCCAATGAAGAGTTTGTGTTAACACTTCCTGATGGTAATGTAATTTCGGGTGCGCTTGATAGTAACGGGTTTGTGCACGTTGCAAACGTGCCTAGAGGGAGTTGCAGTATAAAGTTTCCAAAACTTGAAGATACGGAATATCTTTAATGGTCCAGCCTACTAGAACATCTAGCACAGCGGAAATAGCAAAAAATGCAGGAGCGCCAGGGAAAACCACCAAGACTAATCAAGTAGTGGTATCAGGTTCCTACATGGAGATTCTCATTGGAGGGCCGTATGCGCGCGATAAAGAGGAACATCTATTTGGGCATGCGGCTTTGCATGTTTTTGTAGGTGGTAACGATTTTATATACGACTTCGGGCGATATGGGAGGACATGGGGGAATTTTGACAGTGAGGGAGAAGGCGTATTAAACGTTTGGACGTCTTTTAAAACATATATTTCTGGTGAGAATAGCTTGGGAAGAGTGACAACCGGCTTCGTCTATAACTTGGATAAAGCCAAGGCGCAAGCAATTGTTGCTTATTTCGATGGGGTCATTGCGCAGAAGAAAGAAATTCGAAAAAAAACTGCAGCAGTTACTCGTTATGTGTTGCTTGGTGATTATCATCCAACGGTAAATAATTGTACGACCGTGACAATTGACGGGGCGAAAATCTCAGGGAAACCAATTGTACAGAATCCTTCTGAATACTCAGAGATGAGAGGGCTTTCGTGGGTGGAGAGGCAAGCAGCGCGCACCCAAAAATCAACTCAGGACGGTATTTTTATGCCGGCGGACCTCCAAGCTATGCTTGAAGGCAATACCGAGGCACGTTATGACAAAAAGAACATTTACAAATAAGTCGATTTTTTTCTGGGTTTCAGTTTTGGTGGCTGTAAATGCCGCTGTATTAGGGTTTTTATTAATAAGTAATTTATCGAGGGACCATGGCATGAAGATGATAAAAACCAAAGAGCCTTTGCTCATCGAAGGGCCGAATGGCGATGAAAATTATTATGTTTTACCTCTTGGGACCACCCTCTATCACGATAAGAGCTTTCCCGAGGGACACGACCGCTATGTGGTTTATGTAAATCACAAGGGATCTATAGCGCACGAGGATGTACCGATGAAGCCGGAATACGGTGGATCTTTCATCGACCCTCTTTGGATATCGAACATTGATGCAGATGCTTTGAAAGAAATCTTTAAGAGATTTCCTCTTACCAAGGACGAAGTCGCCGCTGCCATAAAGGCCAATGGAATCACCAAAGATGATTTGGCTGACATCATCCGTGCCATGCCCGATTGATCCAGGCCCGTGAGGGGCAGGTTGTTATGGCCTGTCCCAATACGGCACTGCACCAAAACATTCGACAAAATAATCAATCACGGTCCTGACCTTCACCGACAACCGCCGACTGCCCGGCCACAGGACGGCGATCTGCTGCGGTTCGAGGCTGTTGGACACTTGATATTCCTCGAGTACCGGAACCAGTGTGCCGGCGCGCACTGCTTCGCCGATCAGCCATGACGGAAACATCACCAGCCCCAGGCCTTGTTCGGCGGCTTGGGTGAGGGTGTCGGCGTGGTTGCCGGTGAGCGGGCCTTTGACCGAGTACGGCGTCCAGTCCTGTTGCTCGCGGCGGAAGAACCAGCGCTGCTGGCCGGTCACGCCTTTGTAGGCCAGGCATTGATGCTGGGCGAGGTCGGCGGGGTGTTGCGGGATGCCGTGGCGTTGCAGGTACGCGGGGCTGGCGGCGACCTGGAAGCGATGCGGCGCGAGGATGCGCGCCTGCATGCTCGAGTCATGCAGCGTACCGATGCGAAACAGCAGGTCGGCGCCTTCCTGCAGCGGGTCGACGTAGCTGTCGGTTTGCTGGATATCCAGTTGCAGCTTCGGGTAACGCTCGCACAGTTGCCCGAGCCACGGCGTCAGATGCCGCTGGCCAAACACCACCGGTGCGTTGATGCGCACCAGTCCGCTGGGTTCGCTTTGCTGTTCTTGCAGGGCTTGTTCGGCTTCTTCGAGTTGCGCCAGCACCAGCCGCGCGTGATGCCCGAGCATGCGCCCGGCCTCCGTCGGCGTGACGGCGCGGGTGTGGCGGTAGAGCAATTGTTGGCTGAGGGCCTGTTCCATGAGCTGGATTTGCCGCGAGATCGAGGAGGGCGCCAGGCCTTCGCGGCGAGCGACCTCGGAGAAACTGCCGTGGTCGAGCACGGCGACAAACAGCCGAAGTGCCTTGAATCCGAGTTCGTTGAGCCCGTGCATGGAAGATCCTGCTGTGCGAGTTGCGCAAAAGTGTTGTCCGGATGCTCCCATTTATCGCAAAGGATCGCCAGCCGATAATGCGCGCCACTTTGCAGATCCGCAGAGTTGCTTTGGGTGGTAAACCAGCTGTAGTGGCAAAGCCAGCTGTTAGGGCTAACCAGCTGTTATGGCAAATGAGCTTCTGTGGCGAGCGAGCTTGCTCGCGCTGGAGTGCGTAGCGCTCACAAGATTTTGGGGCTGCTGCGCAACCCAGCGCGAGCAAGCTCGCTCGCCACAGATGATGTGCAAGCCTGGTTGCTCAAGGCGATGTGCAAGCTTGGTTGTCTCCAGTGATGTGCAAGCCTAGTTGCTACAGGTGATGTGCAAACTTGGTTGTCTCAGATGATGTGCAAGCCTGGTTGCTCCAGGTGATGTGCAAACTTGGTTGCCACTGCTCCTCAGCAAACCGGCTTTTGTGGATCTGCGCTTTCACTGACTGGCAGGATTTCTTATGCAATCTTCTTCAATCGATACTGCGGCGGCCCCAGCGGCGCCCGCGACCAAACCGGGGCTGCGGCTGTTGCTGTTGCCGCTGGTGATTCTGGCCGGCATGGGCCTTTCCGTGGAGGCCGGTTTGCTCGGGCCGCTCGGAGTTCAGGTCGGGCATTTGTGGGCGACCCTGAGCATTTTCGGTGTTGGCTCGGCGATTCTGTTTTTGCTGTTGCTGTTCAGCGGCAAACAACAGGGCCCGGCGCTCAGCGAGTTGCCGCGCTGGCAGTTGATCGGCGGGATTCTCGGGCCGATCTACGTGGTGGTGCTGACCTTGGCCACGCCGCACATTGGCGTCGCCATGACAATGATCGCGATCCTCTCCGGGCAGGTCGGCAAAAGCGTGCTGATCGACCATTTCGGCTGGTTCGGCACCACGCGCAAAAAGGTCAACGGTGAACGCTGGCTGGCGTTGCTGCTGATTGTCGCGGCACTTGTTCTGATCGCACGGGGTTAATGATGAATCTGATTATTTTGTTGGCAGTGGTCGTGGCCGCCGGTGCGGTGTTGAGCATTCAGGCTGCGATCAACGGCCGTCTCGGCGAGAGCGTTGGTGTGTTGCGCAGCAGTCTGCTGACCTTCGCGGTCGGCGCTGTGGTCACCGGGTTGTTGATCCTGTTTTTCGAACCGGCGCACGCCGTGAGCCTGCTGGACGTGCCGAAATGGCAACTCAGCGGCGCGTTGTTCGGTGTGATCTACATGATCGTCATGGTCGGCGCGGTGCCGCGAGTCGGCACAGCTGTGGCGACCGTGGCGGTGATCCTCGGCCAGTTGGGGATGGGCATGTTGATCGACAATTTCGGCTGGCTCGGCAACCCGGCAATCGAATTGTCCGGCAGCCGCATCGTCGCGATGGTCTGCCTGGCGCTGGCGCTGGTGTTCATGTATCGCAGCAGCAGCCGAGCCCAGGCCTGAGCGCCTGGCTTGAGCAAGTGATTGGCGACTGCTGCGCTGCCGAACGCAGCCCCGCGGGCTCGGCAGCTGCTACATGAGCTTCTACACTGGGGATACGGTGCACGCTCGTTGCACCGGACGACCATCACAATGGAGTCCGCCCCATGACCGACAGTGAAAGTACCTGCGACTGCCCCAAATGCTCGTGCAAGTTAGGCGAGCATCCCATCGCGCGGCACGGCAAGCATTACTGCTGCGAAGCTTGCGCCAAGCATCATGAACACGGTGAAGCGTGTTCGAGCAAAGGCTGCAAGTGCTCGCAAAAGTAGCCGTCAGATACAGCCTTCAGGCAAACGCCGGATGCGAAAAGTGGAGCCATCCGGGCTCCACTTTTTGTATCTGACGTCCTTGTCTCCCTGAGTGTCTTTTACTTCGCCGGTCGCCAAGAGACGTTCTCGACGCCGAATTTCTCCGCCAGCGGCTTACTGGTCTTTTGCACTTTTTCGCGGCCGAACCTCGGGATTCGCCCAACCCCGGCGTCGCAGCTTGCCCAATGCCACGCCTCGGCGTTATCCATCTTGTCCAGACGAATAATGAAAGACTTGGGAACGCCATGAAGGGTGTATTCAATGACGAAGAGTTTTGCGTTGTTCATAAAGCCCGTATTCCTCCCTGTAGTAATAGAGGGATCGTTGGCGGCGCTGAAAATTCAGTCTGATTGTCAGACGGCGACGTCGCTGGCGACACGCCGGGCGCGCCGTTACCATGGCGACTCCCGCCAACCCCAATGAACGTTGCCCATGGCCCTCGCCGCACCGCCCGATTTGAGTGACACCGATGTGCCGGTGCAACCGCTGGCGCGCACCTATCCGCGCGGCTTGTTCATCGAGCCGCACGCGCATGTGTGGGGTCAGTTGTTATACGCCATGAGCGGCGTGATGTGGGTCGAAACCCCGCACGAAGCGCTGGTGGTGCCGCCGCAACGCGCGGTGTGGCTGCCGCCCGGCGTGCCGCATGGGATTCGCGTGGTGTCGGACTTGCAGATGCGCAATATCTACCTGCGCCCGGCGCTGGCGGCGACGCTGGATGATCGGGTGCAGGTGATCGAAGTCGGCGGGTTGCTGCGCGAATTAATTGTCGGGTTGGTGGAACAGGGCGATCAATCCGCGCAGCCGGCAGCAGACGCGCCGCAATATTACGAAGCGCTGGTGAGTCTGGCGCTGCTGGAGCTGCAGCGTGCCAAGCGTTCGATGCTGAAGATTCCCTTGCCGGACGATTCTGACCGGCGCTTGCTCAATCTGTGTCAGGCGGTCATGGCGGCGCCGTCGCTGGATATCTCGTTTGAACAACATGCGCAAAATACCGGGGCCAGCGTGCGCACGCTGGCGCGGTTGTTCAAGGAGGCCCTGGGCATGGGCTTCGCCGAGTGGCGGCGCCAGGTGCAATTGGCGACGGCGGTGGCGGAGTTGATTCAGGGCGTGGCGGTCAGCACGATTGCCCGCGAACTGGGCTATTCGCCGAGCAGCTTCAGCGACATGTTCCGCCGTGAACTGGGCGTGGCGCCGTCGCAGTTCATGACCAATCGCTGACCCCGTGTAGGAGTGAGCCTGCTCGCGATGGCGGTTTTACTTTCGACAGAGATGTTGATTGATCGACCGCTATCGCGAGCAGGCTCACTCCTACAGGGGTTGTGGAGTGGCGGGATTTTGGCCGATAGCCAGAAGCCCTTGGCCGATTGCTTTCGCGACCCTTGTTTAGACTCTGCGCATTCCCCCAATCAATGCCACGGAGTCTGTCATGAACTACCTCATCTCGCTGGCCATCGGCCTCGGCGTTGGCCTGCTGTATGGCGCGCTGAATTTCCGCTCGCCGGCGCCTCCGGCGATTGCGCTGGTGGGATTGCTGGGCATGCTGGCCGGCGAGCAGTTGTGGCCGGTGGGCCGGCAGTGGGTCGCCGGTTGGATCTCCTGAACATCCTTCGCTCATTCAATGGAAGCTCGCGATGAAAGCTCTGCAATTCGACAACACCGGCGACCTCTCGGCCTTGCGCTACGTCGAGGTGCCCACCCCGGTGCCTGGCGCCGATGAAGTGCTGGTGCAAATCAAGGCTGCCGGTCTCAACCCCAGCGATGTAAAAAACGTACTCGGGCGTTTCCCTTACACCACGCTGCCGCGCATTCCCGGCCGGGATTTCGCCGGGGTGGTGGTGGAGGGGCCGCAGGCGTTGATCGGCCAGGACGTCTGGGGCACCGGGCGCGAGCTGGGGTTTTTCGCTGACGGTTCGCATGCGCAATTCGTCAAGTTGCCGGCCAACGGCGTGGCGCTGAAACCGACGCATCTGAGTTTCGCCCAGGCCGCCAGCCTCGGCGTGCCGTACACCACGGCGTGGGATGCGCTGGAACGCAGTCTGGTGACGGCGGGCACGCGTTTGTTGGTGATCGGCGGCGGGGCGGTCGGCACTGCGGCGCTGGCATTGGCCAAGGTGCGGGGCGCGCAGGTGTTGGCGGCGGCGCGGCGGGTCGAGCAGGTCGAAGCGTTGCAGGCTCAGGGTTACCAGACGTTGCAACTGGACAAACCTGAAGACCTTGGCGCGCAGGTCAATGCGGTTTTCGCCGGCGGCGCCGAGGTGATTTTCGACACCACCGGTTTCTGGTTGCCAGCCTCAGTCTCAGCGCTGGCAGCGTTCGGACGCATTGCGATCATCGCGGCGCCGGTAGACGGTCACGTGCAATTGCCAGCGCTGGCGTTGTATCGCAAGGGCGGTTCGGTGGTCGGGATCAACTCGTTGTTGTACGGGGTAGCGGCGTGCGCGGCGATGCTGGATCAGTTCGGCAAATTCTTTGATCAGGGGTTGCTGCCATTGCCGCAAGGGCTGGTGGAATCGCCATTGGCCGAGGGCGTGGCGCGGTATGCCGAAGTGAACGCGGGCGGGGGTGACAAGGTGATATTGCTGCCCTGACTGACAGATGGGTTGCCTGATCTGACGCCATCGCGAGCAAGCTCGCTCCCACAGGGGATGTTTGGTGGACATAGATTTAGTGTTCAACACAGATCAATTGTAGGAGCGAGGCTTGCCCGCGAAAGCGGTGTGTCAGGCGCGGAGATGTTGGATGTGCTGGCCCAATCGCGAGCAGGCTCACTCCTACAGGGGATGTTTGGTGGATACAGATGTTGTGTTCAACACAGATCAATTGTAGGAGTGAGCCTGCTCGCGATGTCGGTGTGTCAGGCGCGGAGATGTTGGATGTGCTGGCCCAATCGCGAGCAGGCTCACTCCTACAGGGGATGTTTGGTGGGCAAGAATTTTGTGTTCAACACCGATCACCTGTGGGAGCGAGCTTGCTCGCGATGGCGCCTTGGAGTCGGACTCAAGCCTCGGGCACACCTTGCTCCCACGCCGACCAGTTTTTCAGAATGTCCTGCACCAGCGGATTGCCGGTGCGGTAGAGGTTTTCCAGCGCCGGGACGAAGCCGCCCTGGTCGGCGTATTTCAGCAGGTTGTCCACTTCGCTTTGCCCCGGCGCCGGGCGGTCGAAGTCGGAACCGGCGCGCACCACGGCCAGCCGCTGTACGTCCACCAGCCCTTCACGACTGGCGCGCAGCAGCGCTTCATACGTCGAGTTGTCTTCCTGCTGCGTCGTGCAATATTCCCCTTTGTTGTCCGTGAGCAACTTGGTCCACACCTCGGCGCGTTCACTCAAACGTGTGCCGGAGAACCAGGTATTGCCCGCCAACGTATCGCATTGGGTCACCACCGGCGGCTGATTGGCCGGGGCTGACGGGTATTTCAAACGCCATGCCGCCGACTCTTTGCTTTCGCTCAATTCAACCTTGTGCGACAGCGCAAATGCCTTGGCTTGCAGCTTCGGGTTGAGCTCGAACACTTCAGTCTTGTAGTCCAGTGGCGGCTTCTGGTTCGGGCCTTGGGTGTTGATGCCGATATAACCGGTCGGCCAGTCTTTCGGCGCGTTACGCGAATCGATCTCCCATTGCGTGCCGAATTCCACCAGGTAATGCGCCCATGCAGCGGTGCCGATCGTCCCGTGTTTGGGGCTGATCCCGGCAATCCCGGCGATCAGGAAATAGCTTTTGCGCAGATCGAATTTCGGCGACAGCGCCAGCGCCAAGGTCGATGCAGCGGCGTTGGTCTGGCCCATGCCGGTCACCAGCAAACACACCTGCTGCGTATTGCAGCGAATGTTCGGGTACTCGGCGGACAGGCCCGGCACGCGCACTTCCTGCGTGAGCGCCAGGCGATCAATCCAGTTTTGCGCCTCAGGGGCGAACATCGTGACCAGCATCACTTTCGGCTGAATCGGTGCTTCAGCGGCCCACGCGGTTGAACTGAGAAAAGCGCCGCAAGCCAAGCTTACGGACAGGGAAAGACGCGTCATTGCTTTCATAAAACCTCCTTAGAATTGATATCCGATACCGGCGTAATAACCCCAGCCATCCGAGCGCGCGCGGAAATCGCCGTCGCCGAAATTCAGCTCGCTGCCATCCTCCCAGTTGCCGCCGTTGTGGAAGTAACGGCCGACCAGGGTGAAGCGCAAGTGGGTGAACGAGTACAGCAAGACGTTGGTGGCGACGGTGGCGTTGGCGGTTCGCGCCGGATTGTCCTTGTGCAGGTCCGAGCCGAAATCGATATTGGTGAAGCCGATGTAAGTCAGCGATGCGCCGTTGCTGAAGCTGCTGATCGGCACGATGTATTTCAGCTGGGCGCGGTAGCCGTCCCAGGAATACTCGTTGCTCGCCCCGTAACTTTCCCACTGATAACGACCGTATAGGTTCGCCGACAGATTGACCCGCGAGTGCGTGTCGATGTCCGTGCCCAAACCGCTGTACAGCGTGTTGCTACGGTTGCGCGTGTTGCTGCCGTGGTCGTAGATCCAGTCGAACGCCACGTACCATTCCTTGAACGGCCCGATGGCCAGGCTGCGGCCGGCGAGGTAGTCGATGGAGATGCGCGGTTCGTGCTCCATGAACAGCGGCGAACCGTGGTCCCACGCGCCTTTGTCATTGCTGTTGCCGATGTCGAAAATCTTCGGAATGTCGATGTAGCCGTACAACTCGAACGGGCCCTTGCGCCCGAAGTATTCGTACTCCAGGTACACATCGTCGGTGGGTTGCGGGCCGAAACTGATGTCCTTGCTGCCGATCACCGTCAGGTCCTGGTTGAACCAGTCCGACAGGTACGCGCCTTTTTTCGGCGGGCTGGCCTCGACACTCAGCGCTTCGCCCTGGGCGGATTCATCGGGGAGGGCGGGCTGCGCCAAAACGGTGCTGCTGAGTAGTCCTGTAACGCTGGCCAGTAGCAAGGAAACAGCAACAGTGCGCGAGCAAGTCACGCGGCTGGACGTGTGGTGCATTAAAAGTCCCTTTTCGTGCGAATCGAAGGCCCGTGTTCTCGGGCTAGCGCGGTTATGTAGCGAAAACGCCGTGATCGGCGACTCGCAAACGTTTGCACAACTCATACCAATTATTTCAATTGCATGAAAAATCTCGGGAATCGGGGCTTTTGTTGTCGCTTTGGTCAACCCGGAAAACTCGACTGAAAACACACTGCTTCCCTGTAGGAGCGAGCCTGCTCGCGATGGCGGTGGGTCAGGGAATCACGGCGCTGAATTGGACGATCGCCATCGCGAGCAAGCTCGCTCCCACAAGGGGTAAACGCTGCTCCAACACCAAAGTATTAATGCTAATTAACCCGCGCCAGACGCTGTCCCTTCGCCGGGCGTCTACTACCGTGGTTGAAGATTTGAACGGTTTACAACGCCGTCGCAGTCTTGATTCGCGTGCCGTGACCCACGGAAAACAACGCCGCTGTCACACGCCTTTCAAGGAAGAATGGTTAACCACGTAAAAGGAATTGCCCGTGGACTTGAGATCCGTCATCGCCCCGATTTCGCGCGTTTCCCCACTTTTTCTTGCCGTGCGCCTGAGCATCGTTGGCGTGTTTGTCGGGGTTGTCAGCCCGCAAGCGATGGCCGCGTGTACGCCCGCCAGCCCGGCGGCGGGTGCGACGGTGACCTGTAGCGGCGTGCCGTCGTTGCCGCTGTTTCTCAACACCTTCTCCAGCGCGGTGAATGACCTCACCGTCAACGTCAACACCGGCGCGCAACTCAACGCCACTCTGGGCGGGCAGGCGCTGACCCTCACGGGCAACAACATCACGTTGAATAACGCCGGGACCATTGACCCTTCGTTACTCGGCGCACTCAGCGTGTTAAGCACGGGCGCGGTCATCGGCAATACCGGCGCCTCGGTGGTCAACATCAGCAACGCCGCCACCGGGATCATTCGCGGTACCGGCGCCTTGCTGGGCGTCAACCTGGCCAGCCTCAACGGCATGGCGCTGAACCTCAGTAACGGCGTTGGCGGCAGCACCAACATCGTCAACAACGGCAGCCTCGGTTCAGTCTCGCTAGCGGGCCTGACGCTGTTTCCCGCCGACACCCCGATCGTCGCGGTCACTGGTGGTTCTCAAGTCAACGTGATCAACGCCGGCACAGTCACTGGGCGCATGGCGTTCGAAACCTCGGCCAGCGGCAATACCTTCACCAACTCCGGCACCATCAGTGGCGGCGTGTCGATGGGGGCGGGCAGCACCAACACCTTCACCGCGATTACCGGTTCCAGCATTTCCACTGGCGGCGGCATCGGTCTGGCTTTGGGCGGGCTGCTCGGCGTCAACCTGACCTTTGCACCGACCGGGCAGGTCGACGGTGGCGCGGGCGGGGTCAACACGTTGACCCTGCAGAACCCGATTGGTCTCGGCGGCGGCACCACTGGGGTCGGCACGGTGTCCAGCGACAATTACGTCAACTTCAACAACCTCACGGTCAACAGCGGCACCTGGACGCTGCAAGGTCCGGTGGTCACCGGCAGCACCACGCTCAATGGCGGTATCGCCCAATTCAACAACAGCGCGGCGTTCGGCAGCGGCGTACTGACCGCCAATGGTGGCGGGTTGCAGGCGAGCACTGGCGGCTTGACCCTGAGCAACCTGATCAACCTCGGCGCCAGCGGTTTGCAACTGATGGGCACCAACGCCATCACGCTCGGCAACGTGATCAGCGGCAGCGGCGGCCTGACCAAAACCGGCACCGGCCAACTGATCCTCAATGGCGCCAACACCTATCTGGGCAGCACCACCCTCAACGGCGGCTCAGTGCAACTGGGCAATGATCAGGCGTTCAGCACCGGCACCGTGACCCTCGGTGGTTCGACCGTTCTGCAAGCGCCGGGCACTGTCACGCTGAACAACGCCTTGGTGCTCAACAGCGCGCTCGGCACTTCCGGCGTCGGCAGCCTGACCCTGGCGGGTGCGATCAGCGGCGCTGGCGGTATCTCGAAAAACGGCAGCGGTACCTTGGCGCTGACCGGCAACAACGCCAGTTACAGCGGCAGCACTGGCCTCAATGCCGGCACCCTCAGCCTCGCCAACAACGCGCTCGGCAGCGGTGCGTTGAACGTCAACGCGGCGGCCAACCTAGACACCACCACCGGTGTAGCGCTGAACAATGCCATCGCGCTGAACGGTAATCTGACTCTCGCCGGGAGCAATGCGCTGACCCTCAACGGGCTGATTTCCGGCACCAGCGGCCTGATCAAAAACGGCGCGTCGACCCTGACGCTGACCGGCAACAACACCTATCAGGGCCCGACCGCACTGAATGCCGGCGCGCTGGTGCTGGCGTCCAATACCGCGTTGGGCAGCGGCGCGTTGAACACGGCGGCGGGGACGTCGATTGATGCCAGCGTCGCGGTCACGCTGGCTAACGCAGTCAACCTCGGCGCGGACCTGACCGTCGGCGGTACCCAGGCGTTGAACCTGACTGGCGTGGTCAGCGGCGCTGGCGGGCTGATCAAAAATGGCAGCGCGGCGCTGGCGCTGGGCGGCAACAACAGCTACTCCGGCAACACCGCACTGAATGCCGGTTCGCTGATTCTCGGCGCCAACACCGCGTTGGGCAGCGGCGCGTTGAACGCCGCCGCCGGCACCACGCTGGACGCCAGCACCGCCGTTGCGCTGACTAACGCGGTCAACACCGCCGGCAACCTGACCGTCGGCGGCAGCGCCAATCTGACCCTCGGCGGGGTGGTCGGTGGCAGCGGCGGGCTGAGCAAAAACGGCGCGGCCAACCTCACGCTCAACAACGCCAACGCGTTCCTCGGCGGCACCACGCTCAACGCCGGCAGCCTGACCGTCGGCAACGCCAATGCCTTGGGCAGCGGCGCATTGACCGTGACCGCTTCGTCGACACTCGACGCCAATACCGGCGTGGCCATCGCCAACAACATCATCGCCAACGCCGCACTGAGCGTCGGCGGCAGCAATGCCTTGAGCCTCGGCGGCGTGCTCAGCGGCAGCGGGAATTTGATCAAGAACGGCGCGGCGAATCTGGCGCTCAATGGCATCAACACCTTCCAGGGCGGCACCACGCTGAATGCCGGCAGCATCACCGTCGGCAACGCTGCTGCATTAGGCACCGGCGCGCTGACCGTCGGCGGCGCGAGCACCTTGACCGGCAGTTCGGCGCTGACCCTGAACAACGCGATCAACCTCAATGCCAACCTGACCACTGGCGGCGCCAACGCGCTAACCCTCGGCGGGGTGATTGGCGGCGGCAATGGCCTGATCAAGACCGGCGCTTCGAGCCTGACGCTGACCGGTGCCAATACCTACACCGGCACGACCGCGCTGAATGCCGGCTCGCTGATCGTCGGTTCCAACACGGCGCTGGGCACTGGCACGTTGAACGTCTCCGCTGGCACCACGCTCGATGCCAGCACCGCGGCGACGTTGGCCAACGCGGTGAACCTCGGCGGCAACCTGACCGTCGCCGGCAGCAACGCGCTGACCCTCAACGGCACCGTTGCCGGGATTGGCGGGCTGATCAAAAGTGGCGCGGCTGACTTGACCCTCAACCACGCCAACAGCTACTTCGGCGCCACGGCGCTGAACAGCGGCAAACTGATCGTCGGCGCCAGCGGTGCCTTGGGCTCGGGCACGTTGAACGCGGCGGGCAATACCACACTGGACAGCAACACAGCGGTCAGCCTGAACAATGCGGTCAACCTCGCCGGTGCGTTGAATGTCGGCGGCAGCGCCGACCTGACCCTGGCGGGCAACGTCAACGGCGCCGGCAGCCTGGTGAAAAACGGCGCGGCGAATCTGATCCTCAACGGTTCCAACAACTTCCTCGGCGGCACCACGCTGAACGCCGGCACCGTGACCGTCGGCAGCAACTCGGCGCTGGGGCTGGGCAACCTGACTGTCGGCGGCGCAGCGACCCTCAACAGCATTGCGCCGATCAACCTCGGCAACAATGTCGTGCTGAATGCCGGCCTGAGCGTCGGCGGCACACAAGCGCTGACCTTGTCCGGCGTGGTCAGCGGCAGCGGCCAATTGATCAAGAATGACGCCACCAACCTGACCCTTAATGGCATCAACACGTTCCAGGGCGGCACCACACTCAACGCCGGCAGCCTGACATTGGGCAGTGGCGCGGCGCTTGGCACCGGTGGATTGATCGTCGGCGGCACCTCCACGCTGGATAACAGCGCGGCGTTCACCTTGGCCAACGCGCTGACCCTGAATGCTGGCCTGAACGTCGCGGGCAACAACGACCTCAACCTCAGCGGCGTTATCGATGGCGCCGCCGCGCTGAACAAAAACGGTCTGGCCGACCTGACCCTCAGCGGCAACAACAGCTTCACCGGCGCGCTGAACATTCTGTCCGGCAGCGTCACCGCCCTCAGCACCGGCGCGTTGGGCAACACTTCCGGGGCCAATGTCAGCGCCGGCGCCAGCCTCAATCTGGGCGCCGATGTCAGCCTCGCCGGCCTCAGCGGCAGCGGTGATGTGGCCATCGGCGCGGGCAGCACGTTGTCGGTCGGCGGCATCAACACCACCAGCACGTTCGACGGTGGTTTGTCCGGCGCTGGCGGGCTGACCAAAGTCGGCAGCGGCATCCTAAACCTGACCGGGATCAACGGCATTACCGGTGATACCTTGGTCAGCGGCGGCACCCTCGACCTCAGCGGTTCGCTGGGCAGCAGCAACGTCAATGTCGGCAATGGCGGCACGTTGACTGGCACCGGCTCGTTGCTCGGCACGTTGAACGTGAACAGCGGCGGCCATCTGGCGCTGAGCAGCGGCAACCAGTTGTCCGCGTCCTCGTTGGTGCTGGGCGCGGGCTCGAACCTGGACGTGGCGCTCGGCACGCCCTCCACCAATTCACTGCTGAATGTCGGCGGCAACCTGACCCTCGACGGTTCGCTCAACGTCACCGACGCCGGCGGTTTTGGCGTCGGCGTGTATCGCCTGATCAACTACACCGGCAGCCTCGTCGACCTCGGGCTGGACGTCGGCGCGATTCCCATCGGTTACAGCCTCGCCGATCTGGCGGTGCAAACCAGCGTCGGCAATCAGATCAACTTGCTGGTTTCGGCACCGAACGTGGCGATCCGTTTCTGGGACGGCAGCCAGTCGATTGCCAACGGCAGCGTCGATGGCGGCACGGGCACCTGGACGGCGGGCGGTACCAACTGGACCTCGGTCAACGGTTTGGTCAATCAGACCTGGGCCAGCGATTTCGCGATTTTCCAAGGCGCGGCGGGCACGGTGACGGTCGACGGTACGCAGACTTTCAACGGCATGCAGTTCGTCACCGATGGCTACAACGTGATCGGCGGCGCGGCGGGGCAACTCACCGCCGTCAATGGCAGCGGCGGCAACACGGCGATCCGCGTTGATCCGGGCGTGACCGCCACCCTCGGCGTCAACATCGGTGGCGCGGGCACCCTGGCCAAACTCGACAGCGGCACGCTGGTGCTCAACGGCGCCAACAGCTACGCCGGCGGCACGTTGCTCAATGGCGGCACACTGGTCGTGGGCAGCAACAGCGCGCTGGGCAGCGGCACTTTGACCGCCGCGTCGGGCGTGACCCTCGACAGCAACGCCGCAGTGACCCTCGGCAACGCCGTCGATCTGGCCGGCAATCTCAACGTCGCGGGCAGCAACGCATTGACCCTCAACGGTGCGATCAGTGGTGTTGGCGGTTTGATCAAAACCGGCGCGGCCAACCTGACCCTCGGCGGCAATAACAGCTTCCTCGGCCCGGTCGCACTGAACGCCGGCGCACTGGTGCTGGCCTCGAACACGGCGCTCGGCACCGGCGTATTGAACGCCGCCAACGGCACCACGCTGGACGCCGCTGCGCCAATCTCCGTCAACAACGCGGTGAACCTCGCCGGCAACCTTGGCATCGGCGGCAGCGCTGACCTGACCCTCGCCGGCAACCTCAACGGCGCGGGCAGCCTGAGCAAAAACGGCGCGGCCAACCTGACTTTGAATGGCAGCAATGGCTTCCTCGGCGGCGTCAACCTCAACGCCGGGACCTTGACCGCTGGCAATGCTGCGGCACTGGGGCTGGGCAATCTGACCGTCGCGGGCGCTTCGACGCTGGACAACAGCACGGCGTTGAGCCTGGGCAATAACGTGGTGCTGAACGCCAATCTCGCGGTCGCCGGCAGCAATGATCTGACCCTCGGCGGGGTCATAAGCGGCGCCGGAAGCTTGAGCAAAAATGGCGCGGCGAACCTGACCCTAAACGGCGTCAACAGCCTGTCGGGCGGCACCACGCTGAACGCCGGCACCCTGACTCTCGGCAACGCAGCAGCGCTGGGCACGGGCGCACTGACCGTCGCTGGCGCTTCGACGCTGGACAACAGCGCGGCGCTGGTGCTGGCCAACAACCTCAACGTCAATGCTGAGTTGGACGTGGCGGGCAACAACAACCTGACGCTGGCCGGGGTCGTCGCGGGCGCAGGCACGTTGATCAAAAACGGCGCCGCCGATCTGAGCCTCAGCGGCAACAACACCTTCAGCGGCACCTTCGATGTGGCGAACGGCAGCCTGACCACCCTCAGCACCACGGCGCTGGGTAACAACGCCGCGGTCAATCTGGGCGCAGGCACCAACCTCAACCTCGGCGCGTCCGCCAGTCTCGCCAGCCTGAGTGGCAGCGGCACCGCGCAAATCGGCGCGGGCAATACGCTGAGCATTGGCGGCAACAGCGCCAACGGCACGTTCGACGGTGTGCTCAACGGCAGCGGTTTGCTGGCGAAACTCGGCAGCGGCACGCTCAACCTGACCGGCGCCAACAGCCTGACCGGCGACACCAGCATCGACGCCGGCACCTTGAACGTCAGCGGTTCGCTGGCGAGTGCCAACGTTGCCGTCAACAACGGCGCGACCCTGACTGGCAACGGTGCGCTCGCAGGCGCGGTGAACGTCGCCGATGGCGGTCACCTTGCACTGGCGACCGGCAATAGTTTGTCGGTGGGTGCGCTGGCGCTAAGCGGCAATTCCAACCTCGATTTCGGCCTCGGTGTGCCCGTGGTCGGCGGCGGTAATGCGCTGCTGAATGTCGGCGGCAACTTGACCCTCGACGGTGCCTTGAACGTCAGCGACATCGGCGGTTTTGGCAGCGGCGTGTATCGGCTGATCGACTACGTCGGCGGCTTGACCGACAACGGTCTGCAGGTCGGCAGCGTGCCGGGCAGTGTGCTGCCGGGTGATCTGCAAGTGCAGACCGCGCTGGCCAATCAGGTGAATTTGCTGGTAACCGCACCGAACGTCACCGTGCAGTTCTGGGACGGCGCGCAGTTGCTTGGCAACGGCGCGGTCGATGGCGGCAGCGGTACATGGGGCAGCGGCATCAGCAATTGGACCAACGTCAACGGCACCGCCAATCAGGCGTGGGCCAACAGCTTTGCGGTGTTCCAGGGCACGGCGGGTGATGTCACGCTCAACGGTGCGCAAGCGATCACCGGCATGCAGTTCGCCAGCGACGGCTACCGCTTGTTGAATGGCACGGCCGGCGAATTGACGTTGGTCAACGGCAGCCTCGGCAACTCGACGCTCCGTGTCGATCCGAACGCTACCGCGACCGTCGACGTAGCGATCAATGGCGCCGGCACTTTGGGTAAATACGACGCCGGCACCTTGGTGCTCAACGGCGCCAACGGCTACACCGGCGGCACCGCGCTGAACGGCGGCACGCTGGTGGTAGGCAATAACGCGGCGCTCGGCAGCGGCGCATTGACCGCCGCCGACGGCACCACGCTGGACAGCAACACAGCCGTCAGCCTGGCCAACGCAGTGGTGTTGAACGGCGGATTGAATGTCGGCGGTTCCAACGCCTTGACCCTCGACGGCGTGGTCAGCGGCAGCGGCAGATTGAGCAAAAACGGCTTGGCGCGGCTGACCTTGAACGGCAGCAACACCTACGCCGGCGGCACGCAGTTGAATGCCGGCACGCTGGTGCTCGGCAACAACAGCGCAATCGGCACTGGCGCACTGGACGTCGCTGGCACCGCGCAGCTCGACAGCACGGCCGCGCTGCAATTGGCCAACGACATCAACCTCAACGGTCAGTTGAGCCTGGCGGGCACGCAGGACACCGCGCTCAGTGGCGACATTGCCGGCACCGGCAGCCTGGTGAAAAACGGCAGCGGCGCCTTGTTGCTCAGCGGTTCCAACACTTACAGCGGCGGCACCACGCTGAACGGCGGCAGCACCAGTGGCACCACCGCCAGCCTGCAAGGCGCGATCGTCAACAACGCCGCGCTGACCTTCGAGCAAACCAGCGACGGCACCTACACCGGCAACCTGACTGGCGCCGGCACGCTGAACAAAACCGGGACCGGCGAATTGTTGCTCACTGGCAACAACAGCTTTACCGGCGACACCAATGTGCAGGCCGGTTCGCTGATGGTCGACGGCACGTTGAACAGCGCCAATGTCACCGTCGCCAGCGGCGCCACTCTCGGTGGCAGCGGGCAACTCGGCGGCGCCGTGCAACTGGCCAGCGACGCAACGCTGGTCGGCGGCGGCAACGTCGCGCCACTGTCATTCGGCACGCTGGCGTTGGCCTCGGGCTCGGTGCTCGACTTCACCCTCGGCGCGGCGACGGCTTCGACCACTGTGGTGAATGTCGCCGGTAACCTGACCCTCGACGGCACGCTGAACATCACTGATGCCGGCGGCTTTGGCACCGGCGTCTATCAACTGTTCCGCTACGGCGGTGCCCTGACCAACAATGGTTTGATCTACGGCAGCTTGCCCGGCGCGGTATTGCCGGCGAGCTTGACCTTGCAAACGGCGTTGGCCAATCAGGTCAATCTGCTGGTGGAAAGTGCGCCGGGCCAAGTGCAGTTCTGGA
This sequence comes from Pseudomonas sp. SJZ131, assembly GCF_007828705.1. NCBI lineage: Bacteria > Pseudomonadati > Pseudomonadota > Gammaproteobacteria > Pseudomonadales > Pseudomonadaceae > Pseudomonas > Pseudomonas sp. SJZ131. The sequence goes on from NZ_VIVC01000001.1 coordinate 163,223, forward strand.
ACGGTGACAAAACCAATGCTGACGGCACGATTGGCGGCGGCAGCGGCACCTGGGGTTCGGACACCAACTGGACCAACGCCAACGGCACCGTCAGCGAGGATTCGAACAATCAGTTCGCAGTCTTTGGCGGGCAGGGCGGCACTGTTACCGTGGTCGGCAATCAGGGCTTTACCGGGTTGCAAGTGCTCGACAACGGGTATCGCCTGGTCGCAGGCGCGGACGGCAGTTTGAGCCCGATCAATGCGCTCGACGGCAGTCTGGCGGCCGTGCGCGTCAACAGTGGCGTGACCACGGAAATCGCCGCGCCGCTGGTGGGCACTGGCGGTATCGAGAAACTCGATTCCGGCACGTTGGTGCTCAGCGGCGCCAACACCTATAGCGGCGGCACCCTTGTCAGCGGCGGCACGCTGGTCGGTAATACCGCCAGCCTGCAGGGGCGCTTCCTGATCAACGCGCGGATGCTGTTTGCTCAGCTCAGCAGCGGCCGGTTCAACGGTGTGCTCAGCGGCACCGGCAACGTGGTCAAGCAGGGCGCAGGTCTGTTATTGCTGACCGGTGATCAGCCGTTCAGCGGCACAGTCGATGTCGAGCAAGGCACGTTGCAAGTCGGCGACAGCAGCACGCCAAGCACCCTCGGTGGCCAGGTCAATGTCGCCAATGGCGCGGCGTTGAGCGGCAACGGCAGCGTCGGTTCGATCAACAACAACGGGCTGATGGTTTCCGGTGCCAATGCCAGCGTGCTGCGCGTCGCCGGCAACCTGACCAACGCGCCAACCGGCGTGCTGGCGCTGACCGTCACTTCGCCAACCGTCACGCCTCTGGTGGTCGGTGGCGCGGCAACCCTCAGCGGCGGTCTGGTGGTGAACAATCTGCTGCCGTATACCGGCGATGCGTCTTACGCGCTGATCACGGCGGGCGGCGGCGTCAACGGTACGTTCAGCGCCACCGATCTGCCGGAGCGGGCGTTCCTCGACACTTCGCTGGTGTACAACGCCAACGAGGTTGCACTGAGCGTCAGCCGCAATCAAAACTCGTTCGCTGCGGTCGCTGCGACGGGCAATCAACGTGCGGCCGCTTCGGCGCTGAGCCGTAACGGTGTGGCGGGCGCAGCGTTGCAAACCGAGATCGTCAACCTGAGCAGCGCCGGAGCCCGTGCGGCGTTCGACAGTCTGTCCGGGGAGATTCACGCGAGCACCGCCAGCGCGATTCTCGAAGATTCGCGCTACATCCGCGACGCGGTCAACGACCGCATGCGCCAGCCGTCCTGCAGTGGCCCGGACGATCCGCGCCGCGCCTTGGCGCCCAGCGAGAATCGCCTGACCAGCGGCGGCTGCCACGGTGAAATGGTCGGCTGGATGCGCGCACTCGGCGCCTGGGGCGAGATGGACGGGGGCAATGGCGCCGCCAGTCTTGATCGCAACCTCAGCGGTTTCATGCTCGGCACCGACAAGCAGATCGACGACCAGTGGCGGGCCGGGATGGCCGCCGGGTACACCCGCAGCGACCTCGACGCGCATGATCGTCGCTCCGACGCCACGGTCGAAAGCTACCACTTGGCGGCGTACCTCAACTCGCAGTTCGATGCCTTGGCGGTGCGTTTGGGCGCGGCTTACAGCTGGCACGACATCGAGACCAAACGCGACGTCAACGTCGGCGCCTACAACGATCGGTTGAAAGGTGATTACGACGCGCGCAGTGCTCAAGTGTTCGGCGAAGTCGGATACACCGTCGAAGCGGCCGGCATCGCGCTGGAACCATTTGCCGGTCTGTCTTACGTCAATTACGACAGCGACACGGTGCGTGAGAAGGGCGGCGTCGGGCGCCTGAAAGCGGATTCCAGTCAGGACATCACGTTCTCGACCCTGGGCCTGCGCGCCGGCAAAGTCATCACCCTGGCCAACGGCGGGCAATTCACCCCGCGCGCGGCCATCGGCTGGCGCCACGCGTTCGGCGACACCAAACCGGATGCCGACCTGAGCTTCATCGACGGCGGCGCTTCGTTCACCACCCAAGGCGTACCGATCGCCAAGGACAGCGCGCTGCTGGAGGCGGGCGTGGACTTCCAGATCAGCCCGACCGGCAAACTCGGTCTGGGCTACTCGGGGCAGGTCTCGGGTAAAAACGAGGACCACGCGATGACCATCAGCTTCAGCCTCGGCTTCTGATCGCGGGAGAAGTGTTTTAGCCGCCCGCAAGGGCGGTTTTTTTGTGCGGTCAGTTGAGGCGGTGTGTTGATCGTTCCAACGCGCAGCGCAGGAACGATCCTATTTCTTGTGCGTGAGCCTGCTCGCGATGCGGCCCGAAAGGTCGAGATCAGTCCGGTCTGCTAGAATCGCCGGCAATTGACCCCACAAGGTGCACCCATGAGCGAGCCGATTCGTCTGACCCAATACAGCCACGGCGCAGGATGCGGTTGCAAGATTTCCCCGCAGGTCCTGGAAGTGATCCTGGCCGGCAGCGGCGCGCAAAACCTCGACCCCAACCTCTGGGTCGGCAACGCCTCGCGCGACGACGCGGCGGTCTACGCCATCGACGACGAACGCGGCGTAGTCTCCACCACTGACTTCTTCATGCCGATTGTCGACGACCCGTTCGACTTCGGCCGCATCGCCGCCACCAACGCGATCAGCGACATCTACGCGATGGGCGGCGATCCCTTGATGGCGATTGCGATCCTCGGCTGGCCGGTCAATGTGCTGGCCCCGGAAATCGCCCGCGAAGTGATTCGCGGCGGTCGCTCGATCTGCGACGAAGCCGGGATTCCGCTGGCCGGCGGCCATTCCATCGACGCCCCGGAGCCAATCTTCGGCCTCGCCGTCACCGGCCTCGTGCAAAAACGCCACATGAAACGCAACGACACCGCCACCGTCGGCTGCCAGTTGTACCTCACCAAACCGCTGGGCATCGGCATCCTCACCACCGCCGAAAAGAAGGGCAAATTGCGCAACGCCGACATCGGCCTCGCTCGCGACTGGATGTGCACGCTGAACAAACCCGGCAGCCGTTTCGGCAAACTTGCCGGCGTGACGGCGATGACCGACGTCACCGGATTCGGCCTGCTCGGCCACCTGGTGGAAATGGCCGATGGCAGCAACGTTACCGCGCGCATCGAATACCAACGCGTGCCACGTCTGGCCGGCGTCGAGTATTACCTCGAACAGGGCTGCGTGCCCGGCGGCACCTTGCGCAACTTCGACAGCTACGCGAGCAAACTCGGGCGCCTGCAGGAACTGCACAAACGGGTATTGTGCGACCCGCAAACCAGCGGCGGTCTGCTGATCGCGGTCACGCCCGAGGGTAATGCAGAGTTCCTCGCAGTCGCCGCCGAACTCGGCCTCGATCTTCAACCAATCGGCGAATTGGTCGAGCGACAGACCAACGCGGTCGAGGTGTTTTGATGCCCATCGAATACACCGATTACCGCGACATCTTTCTCAATGATCGCCCGATGATGGACGCGCGCGCGCCGGTCGAGTTTCTCAAGGGCTCGTTCCCCGGCGTGGTCAACTTGCCGCTGATGAACGATCACGAACGCCAGCGCGTCGGCACTTGCTACAAACAGCACGGCCAGGAAGCGGCGATCACCCTCGGCCATCAATTGGTCTCGGGCGACATCAAGGCTGAACGTATCCAGGCCTGGGCTGATTTTGCCCGAGCGCATCCTGACGGTTATTTGTATTGTTTTCGCGGCGGCTTGCGCTCGCAGACCGTCCAGCATTGGCTCAAGGACGAGGCGGGCATTGACTATCCGCGCATCGGCGGTGGTTACAAAGCCATGCGCACGTTCTTGCTGGAGACGGTCGATCAGGCGATTGCGCAATGCGATTTTGTCCTGCTCGGCGGCATGACCGGCACCGGCAAGACCGAAGTGCTGGTGCAACTGAACAACGGCCTCGATCTGGAAGGTTACGCCAATCATCGCGGTTCCAGTTTCGGCAAACGCGCCACCGGCCAACCCTCGAATATCGATTTTGAAAACCGCTTGGCGGTGGACGTGCTGAAGAAGCGCGGCCAAGGTATCGAGCAATTTGTGCTGGAAGACGAGAGTCGCGCGGTCGGCAGTTGCGCGTTGCCACTGCCGCTGTATCAAGGCATGCAGCAGTTCCCGATGGTCTGGCTCGAAGACAGCCTCGAAGGACGTGTCGAGCGGATCTTGCAAGATTACGTGGTCGACCTGTGCGCCGAATTCATCGAGGTGCGTGGCGAAGAGGGTTTTGCGCTGTTTTCCGAGCGCTTGCTGGAAAGCCTCAACAACGTGCAAAAACGCCTCGGCGGCGAACGCCATCGGCGCATGTTGTTGCTGATGGAAGAGGCGCTGATCGAGCAGGCGCGCAGCGGTGCGGTGGATCTGCACCGGGCGTGGATCGAGGGTTTGCTCAGCGAATACTACGACCCGATGTATGCCTTTCAGCGTGAGAAGAAAGGCACGCGGATCGAGTTCGCCGGGGAGCGCGGGGCGGTGATTGAGTACCTGCGCGAGCGGAACAGTCGGCGGGTTTGATGTTGTCCGGGCTGACGCTTTCGCGGGCAAGCCTCGCTCCTACAGGTTGTATGCGATCCCTTGTAGGAGCGAGGCTTGCCCGCGAAGACGCCCGATCAGCCGTCCAATCCCTTAAAGCAACGCCGCCCCGATCAGCCCGCACACCACACCAATCGCCATCGTCATCAGCGCCACGCTGACCAGCACCCGCGTGTCGAAATCCTTGCGCAGCATCAGCAGCGAAGGCAGGCTGATGCTCGGCAGCGTCATCAGCAGCGCAACTGCCGGCGCGGTGCCCATGCCCAGGGTCATCATGGTTTGCACGATCGGGATTTCCGCAGCAGTCGGGATCACGAACAGCGTGCCGATGATCGCCAGCGGCACCAGCCACAACAGGCTGTCGGCCATTGCGCCGTCAATGTGCGGGAACACCCAGACGCGCACCGCGCCGAGCACCAACACCGCCAGGATGTAGATCGGAATGGTGCTCCAGAATAGCTGCCAGATCGTCCGGCCCCAGCGCGTCAGGAAGGGTTGCGAATCGACTTCGCGAGCCTCGGCGACCGCTTCGACGGCGGCTTCAGGCAAGACTTCCGGGCCGGAAATCCGCTGCGCCACCCACGACACCCCGAACACCAGCACGATGCCTGCCACCAGGCGCAACGCGGTGAAACCCCAGCCGAGCACAAAACCCATGAACACCAGCGTCGCCGGGTTGAGCACCGGGTTGCCGATCCAGAACGCCAGCGCAGCGCCGACCGAAACATTCTGCCGGCGCATGCTGGCGGCAACCGGGGCGGCGCAGCACGAGCACATCATGCCGGGCAGGGCGAACAGGCCGCCGCGCAGGGTCGAGGCAAAACCGGCGCGGCCGAACAGGCGCAGCAGCCAGTCTCGCGGAATCAATACTTGCAACAGGGAACCGAGGATTACCGCGAGCACTGCGGCTTTCCAGATCGCGAGGAAATACACCTTGGCATACGCCAGCGCAGCGGCCAGTGGGTCGGCCAATTGATCGTTGATGATCGAGGCGCCGATGCTGTGGCTGTCAGCGGCGACGAAGGCCTTGACGTAGTACGGCGACCATTTGACGTAATACAGGCCGACGCAGGCGACCAGCAGGAACAGGGCGGGTTTCCACCAGAATGACCAGCCCCGGGCGGGGGTGGCGGCGGTTGAGAGCGACATGGTGAGGTTCCGGGCAAGAAGAAGTTGCGCTCATGATAGCCCAGCCTCTTCTCACACGGGGTCGCGGCAACGCGTGGGACGTCGCCGACCGGTTACGTAGGACAGGCCTGCGAACCGTTATCCAGCCCTTGTTTGTAGGTGTGGCTCTGCAGGCTGGCCTTGCCGTTGTGCCAGGTGAGCGTCAGCACATACAACGAATCGAAGTCGCTCGATTCCCAGTCATCGGTGATGTTCTGCTTCTTGCCGACCGCGTCGCCAGCGACCTTGTTGATCAGCTCGGGCAGGTAGCCGTGGGACCACGCGGTGTAAATGATCGAGTTGTGATACTTGTCTTCGAGCAATTCGTCGGCCAGATCACTGGTGTCATTGGCCGAGTATTCGATGTTCACCGGCAAACCGAGCTTGATCGCGCTGGGGCTGATGGTCATCAGGGGACGAATGTAGCTGTAGGAATTGTCCAGCTCGCCTTCCTCGACATTGCGCGTCGGGTTGGCCGCAAACACATAGTCAGCCTTGCCGAATTTCTCTGGCAGCAACGTCGACAGGTTGATCGCGCGATTCAGCCCCTGGCAATTGAGCTGGCCGAGGCCACCTTCGGGTTTCTCGGCGTGGCGCAGGAACACTAGCGTCTGGGTGCCATCGGCCTGTTGGGCGCGGCTCTCGCTCGACTCCAGTGACAGGAACAGCGCGCTTGCCGCGAGCACGGTCGGCAGGACGACATAAGCGCGATGCTTGAAACGTTGGGCGAATTTCAGAAGATTGATCATTGAATAAAGGGTTCTTCAGCGTATTCGATTAAGGCTGACAAACCTTTACACCGGGGGCGTCCAGCCTCGGGTGTTTTCCCTGTCGTGGTGCGGTCCGTTTCCATAATGGGCAGTGCTCAGAGTCTCTGATGCCAATTTGGTTCGATTGCCGCGAGTGCGCAGCACTTTAACGGCAACCTTTGATGCTGTGGGTGAAGGATATTGACAGGATGTTGCGGAATTATTGATGGAGAGATGGATGGAGAGATGGATTGAGAGATGGATTGAGAGATGGATTGAGAGATTGATGGAGGAGGGACAGGCGAAAAATGCTGCTGCCGAACCAGTCAATCGTCCCTTATGATCGGCGTTCCAATGTCTGTGTGGATGACCCCATGACCGATCTCTCGGCGTTCCCGATCAGTGCAAAATGGCCGGCCCAGTATTCCGACTGGGTTCAACTCTACTCCTTGCCGACCCCCAACGGCGTCAAGGTCTCGATCATGCTCGAAGAGATCGGCCTGCCGTACGAGCCGCATCGGGTGAGTTTCGAGAGCAATGATCAGCTGTCGCCGGAGTTCATGTCGCTGAATCCGAACAACAAGATCCCGGCGATCATCGACCCCCACGGGCCCGGCGATCAGCCGTTGCCGCTGTTTGAGTCCGGGGCGATTCTGATCTACCTCGCCGACAAAAGTGGCCAGTTGCTGGCGCAGGAATCGGCAGCGCGTTACGAGACTCTTCAGTGGTTGATGTTTCAGATGGGCGGTATCGGGCCGATGTTCGGCCAGGTGGGTTTCTTCAATAAATTCGGCGGCAAGGATTACGAGGACAAACGGCCGCGTGATCGTTACGTCGAGGAAAGTAAACGCCTGCTCAAGGTCCTCGATAAACACCTCGACGGGCGCGACTGGATCATGGGCGAGCGCTACACGATTGCCGACATTGCGACGTTTCCGTGGATTCGTAACCTGATCGGCTTTTATGAGGCTGGCGATCTGGTCGGCATCAGCAATTTCCCGAATATCCTCCGCGTGCTGCAGCGCTTCCTTGCGCGGCCAGCGGTGATCCGGGGTCTGGAAATTCCCAAGTAACGTTGTTCAGGATCAAGGATGGCCATGCGCTCTTATTCGTTCAAACAAGTCGATGTGTTCAGCCGCACGCCGCTCAAAGGCAATCCGTTGGCGGTGGTGTTCAACGCTGACGGGCTCAGTGATGAGCGCATGGCGGCGTTCGCGAGCTGGACCAATCTCAGCGAAACCACGTTTGTGCTGGAGCCTCGCGACCCGCGCGCCGATTACCGGGTGCGGATTTTCACCACGCTGTCGGAGCTGCCGTTTGCCGGGCATCCGACGTTGGGCACTTGTCATGCGTGGCTGGAGGCGGGCGGCGTGCCGCAGGGTGACGAGGTCATTCAGGAATGCGGCGTCGGGCTGGTGCGGATTCGCCGGCAGGGCGCGGAGTTGGCCTTTCTCGCGCCGCCGCTGTTGCGCACCGGGCCGGTCGAGGCTGATGTGCTGGAGCGCGTTCGACGTGGGCTCGGCTTGCCGGCAGGGGCGATCGTTCGCGCGCAATGGGTGGATAACGGTGCGGGCTGGTTGGCGGTGATGGTCGAAGATCGCCAGCAGGTGCTGGATTTGCAACCGGACCATTCGCAGATGCTTGGCCTGGCGGTCGGCGTGATCGCGCCGTGGAACGCCGAGCGTGACGGCAATAACGCGCAATTCGAAGTGCGCGCGTTTATCTCCGGCGACGGCATGCCCGAAGACCCGGCCACCGGCAGCCTCAACGCCGGCATCGCGCAATGGTTGCTGGGCGCAGGGCTGGCGCCTGAATCGTATGTGGTCAGCCAAGGCCTGAGCATGGGCCGCGCCGGGCGCATTCAAGTGGAACGGATCGGCGATGAAATCTGGATCGGCGGCGCGGCAGTGACCTGCATCGACGGCACATTGACGCTGTAACCGCCTACTGCCAGCAAACCCTGTAGGAGCGAGCCTGCTCGCGATAGCGGTCGCTCAGCCACTATCAATGTCGCCTGACACGGCCCCATCGCGAGCAGGCTCGCTCCCACATTTGAACTCGGGTGACCGCAGACTTTATGGCTGCCCCCAAACCCCTGTGGGAGCGAGCTTGCTCGCGATAGCGGTCGCTCAATCACCACAAATGTCGCCTGACACGGCGCCATCGCGAGCAGGCTCACTCCTACAGAGGTTTGTGTTGGGAACGGACGCGCCGGCGGCAATTATTGCCGGAGCGGTAACGGTTTTTTTCCAGCCTGATGTTTGTGCCCGGCGCCTGACAGGGCATAAGCTTCGCGCCCTGATACTTTTGTCTTATCGCCGTTTTCCCAGGAATGCCCATGTCCAGCCAGTTCCCCGAAGCACGTCCACGCCGTCTGCGCCGCAATGCGAGCCTGCGCAGCCTGTTCCAGGAAACCGAATTCAGCCTGAATGACCTGGTGCTGCCGATTTTCGTCGAAGAAGAAATCGACGACTTCGTACCGATCAAAAGCATGCCCGGCGTGATGCGCATTCCCGAGTCGAAACTGGCCGGTGAAATCGAGCGTTACGCCAATGCCGGGATCAAATCGGTGATGACCTTTGGCGTCTCCCACCATCTGGACAGCACCGGCAGCGACACCTGGAACGGCAACGGTCTGGTGTCGCGCATGGCGCGGATCGCCAAGGATGCAGTGCCAGAAATGATCGTCATGTCCGACACCTGCTTCTGCGAATACACCGACCACGGCCATTGTGGCGTGGTGCACAACCACGAAGTCGACAACGACCAGACGCTGGTCAATCTGGGTAAACAAGCGGTGGCGGCGGCACGTGCTGGCGCTGATGTGATCGCCCCGTCGGCAGCGATGGATGGCCAGGTTCAGGCGATTCGCCGCGCGCTGGATGAAGCCGGTTTCACCCAAACGGCGATCATGGCGTATTCGACCAAATTCGCCTCGGCGCTGTATGGCCCGTTCCGCGAGGCCGGCGGCAGCGCGTTGAAAGGTGATCGCAAAAGCTACCAGATGAACCCGATGAACCGCCGCGAAGCGGTGCGCGAATCGCTGCTGGACGAACAGGAAGGCGCCGACGCGCTGATGGTCAAACCGGCCGGCGCGTACCTGGACATCATCCGCGACATCCGCGAAGTATCGCGTTTGCCACTGTCGGCGTACCAGGTCAGCGGCGAGTACGCGATGATCAAATTCGCCGCCCAGGCCGGCGCAATTGACGAAGACCGCGTGGTCCGCGAAAGCCTCGGCGCGATCAAACGCGCCGGCGCCGACCTGATCTTCACCTACTTCGCCATGGACCTGGCCCTGGCCGGGATCTGACCAGCCCCAAGCCCACAACGGTTTGCTGTGGTCCGGGATTTTGTAGACGCAACCATTCCCACAGGGGATTTGCGGTGGTCCGGGATTTTGTAGGCGCATCCATTCACCTGTAGGAGTGAGCCTGCTCGCGATAGCGATGTGTCAGCCAACACAGATGCAAGCTGACCCACCGCTTTCGCGAGCAAGCTCAGCTCCTACTGGGATTTGTGGTGGGCGGAGATTTTGTAGGCGCATCCATTCCCCTGTGGGAGTGAGCCTGCTCGCGATAGCGATCTGTCACCCAAAACAGATGCAAGCTGACCCACCGCTTTCGCGAGCAAGCTCAGCTCCTACAGGGGATTTGCGGTGGTCCGGGATTTTGTAGGCGCATTCATTCCCCCGTAGGAGTGAGCCTGCTCGCGATAGCGGTATTTCAGCCGAAACAGATGCAAGCTGACCCACCGCTTTCGCGAGCAAGCTCAGCTCCCACAGGGATTTGTGGTGGGCGGAGATTTTGTAGGCGCATCCATTCCCCCGTAGGAGTGAGCCTGCTCGCGATAGCGGTATTTCAGCCAAAACAGATGCAAGCTGACCCACCGCAATCGCGAGCAAGCTCAGCTCCCACAGGCATTTGTGGTGGTCCGGGATTTTGTAGACACATCCATTCCCCCGTAGGAGTGAGCCTGCTCGCGATATCGCTCTGTCAGCCAAAACAGATGCAAGCTGACCCACCGCTTTCGCGAGCAAGCTCAGCTCCTACAGGGGATTTGTGCGGTTTCGGCTTATTCTGCGGATACAAAAAGCCCCGCAGCCATTCAACTGCGGGGCTTTGCTTCAAACGGCGAAAATCAGAAGTCGATGGTGCCGGACAATTTCGCCACGCGCGGTTCGCCTTGGGTCAGGTAACCGGCTTGGGCCGACTCCCAGTATTTCTCGTTGGCGAGGTTTTCGATGTTCAAACGCAATGTCACGTCTTTCTGGTCAACCTTGAAGCCGTAACGCGCGCCGGCGTCGAAGCGGTTCCAGGTCGGCAGGCTGAGGTTGTTCGCCGCGTCGGCGTACTGGCCGCCGGTGCGCAACATCCGCGCGTTCAGCGCTACGCCTTGCAGGCCCGGCACGTCCCAATCCACACCCGCGTTGAACTGGAAGGTCGGCACGCCGATCGCGCGGTTGCCGTCGTTGGCGCCGTTCTGGGTGTTTTTCAGTTCAGTGTCCATCAGCGTCAAGCCGCTGATCAGGCGCAAGCCGTCGATCGGCTCGCCGAAGACGTTGAGCTCGACGCCCTTGTTGATTTGCTCGCCTTCACGCACATATTCCGCCGTGGTCGCGCTGGTAGCGATCGAGTAACCGTCGCTCGGCTGCTCGATACGGTACACGCCGAGGCTGGCGCCGTAGGTGCCCATGTCAATCTTCACCCCCGCTTCAACCTGCTTCGAACGGGCCGGCGCATAGACTTCGTTGCCGTTGGTCACGATCAAGTTGCCGGACGTGGTCGGCGAGGTCGGACCTTCGGCCAAACCTTCGATGCGGTTGGCGTAGAACGACACGTGGTCCCATGGCTTGAACACGATGCCGTAGACCGGCGTGGTGATCGATTCGTCATAGGAAGAAGTGCGGCTGCCGGAGCCGTAAGGCGCATAACCGTAACCCTGGACCACCAACTGCTGGCGGCGCAGACCGACGGTCAGCAACAGGCGATCGTCGAAGAAACCGAGGGTGTCGGACACAGCGGCGCTGCGGTTGAACGACTTGCCGACGATGCCCGGATCGTTGAGGTCGCCGCCCGAGAAATTGCCGACCGGCGACGGCGTGTTCACCGGGTGGTAAATGTTGTTCGAGTAGCGCGTCAGGTCGAAATCGTAAGCGCTGCGCTGTTCGGTCCAGATCCCGGCGAGGCCGAAATTCAGTTTGTGGGTGACCGGGCCGGTGGCGAAGCGACCATTGAGGCCGGCCATGACGCTGGTGTTGTCTTCGTCGTGCGGGATGAACGAACCGGTGGTGGTCGAAGCGCCGCTGTTGCCGACCAGCGTGGTCGAATTGTAGAGCCCGGTTTCGCGGGTGTGCTTGGCGCCGCCAGCGGCGTAGGCGGTCCAGTTGTCGTTCAGATCGTACTCGGCGCGGAGCATGCCGAACGTGTCTTCGATCTCGGTGAAACCCCATTTCGGCGCGTAGTTGGTGTCGGCCGATGGCGCGTCCGGGATGTGCGTGGTGTTGCCGAGGTTGACCGTGTTGCGCCCGCCGTTGACGCGCTGTTTCTGGTAGGCGAAATCGCCGGAAATGCGCAGCGCGTCGCCACGATAATCGAGGCCGACCGAGAACAGTTTCGAGCGCTGATTTTCGTGGTCGATGCCGGTGTCGCCTTCACGCTGGGCAAGGTTGACCCGCGCGCCGAAACGGTTGTCTTCAACAAAACGCTGACCGAGGTCGAGGTGCTGGCCGAGGCGACCTTCGTCGTTGATGTCGGTAGTGAAGCGACGCAGCGGCACGTCACCGGCACGCTTGGGTTGCAGGTTGACGCCGCCGCCGATGCCGGAGCCGGTCGGGGTCACGCCGTTGATGAAGGCGTTCGGGCCTTTGAACACTTCCACGCGCTCCAGAGCGTCAGTGGAAATGATCTGGCGCGGCAGGACGCCGTACAGGCCGTTGTAGGAAATATCGTCGCCGGTCAACGGCAAGCCGCGAATCATGAAGATCTGTGCCTGGTTGGAAAAACCGGACGCCTGGCGCACCGAAGAATCGTTGAGCAGGACGTCGGCGACGTCTTCAGCCTGTTGGTCCTGAATCAACTGTTCGGTGTAGGAGGCCATGCTGAACGGCACGTCCATCATGTCCTGATTGCCCAACACGCCCAATTGGCCGCCGCGCGCGACCTGACCGCCGGCATACACCGGGGGCAGGGCGGTAGCGGCGGTCGGGGCTTGAGCGTTGACGTTTACGTCGTCCAGCACCAAGGCTTTGCTGTCATCTTCGGCGGTGGCGGCTTCGGCGCAGACAGGCAGGGCGGAAACAGAGAGGGCGCAAAACAGGGCAAGCAACGTCGGGCGAAATGGAACGCCAGAGCGGGTTGGAGTGAGCATTGTGTCGATCCTGGCGGCGCGCCGCTGGTAAGGAAATTGACGGCGCGGGGAACTCCTTGCGCAAATACGACTCCAGGCGCGAATGATAGATTTTCTCAGTCACATCCTGCAATCAGTTTGTCATCACAACACCTGCAACCCAAATCCTGTAGCAGCTGCCGAGCCCAAGCGAGGCTGCGTCCGACGGCCCAGCCTCCGCCATGTCTCACGAATCTACGACGGCTACGCCGCCGAACGCAGCCTCGCTTGGGCTCGGCAGCTGCTACAAGGGGATGGGGAAGCGACGAGGGAATGGGGAAGCGACGAGGGAATGGGGAAGCGACGAGGGAATGGGGGAACAACGGGGAACTGGGGAACAGTAGAAGATGGGCACAGTCATAGCCTGCGCCACACGATTGATCGTATGGTTGACCTCGGCTGAACGGAATTCTGGAGCACCATGCACGCCCCTCGACTGATCATGAGCATCGCCGCACTGCTGGTTTTGGCCGGTTGCAGCACGCGGCAAACCGACGAAGCGCCGGCGCGCAAGCCTGCCGAGGTGAAGGCGCAGATCGTGCGGCTATTGCCGGCGAAAACCGTCGACCGTGAAGGCTGGGCGACGGACATCTATGCCGCTTTCGCCGCGCAGGAGATTTCGCCGACCACGCAAAACCTCTGCTCGGTGCTGGCGGTGACCGAGCAGGAATCGACCTTTCAGGTTGATCCGAGCGTGCCGGGCCTGGGCAAGATCGCCCGTGACGAAATCAACCGGCGCGCCGCCAAAGTGCATATCCCCAACCTGCTGGTGAACGGCGCGCTGCAGGTCAGTTCGCCGAACGGCAAGAGTTACAGCAGCCGTCTGAATGCGGCGCGCAGCGAAAAAGAACTGAGCGCGATCTTCGATGACTTCATCGGCATGGTGCCGATGGGCCGCACTTTGTTTGGCGGCTTCAACCCGGTGCACACCGGTGGGCCGATGCAGGTCAGCATCGAATTCGCCGAGCAGCAGGCGCGCAATTATCCGTACCCGGTCGAGGGTTCGATTCGCCACGAAGTGTTCAGCCGTCGCGGCGGCATGTACTTCGGCATCGCCCATTTGCTCGGTTATCCGGTGAGCTACACCGAACCGCTGTACCGCTTTGCCGACTTCAACGCCGGTTGGTACGCCAGTCGCAATGCGGCGTTTCAGAACGCCTTGAGCCGCGCCTCGGGCATTCCCCTGGCGCTGGACGGCGATCTGATCCGCTATGGCTCGATCATGCCTGGCACAACGGAACTGGCGGTGCGCGCCCTCGGCAAACAACTGGGCATGCGCAACCCGACAATTCGCGATCAGTTGGAGAAGGGCAACAGCCTCGAATTCGAGGAAACCAAGCTCTATCAGCGGGTTTTCGCCCTGGCCGAACAGGCTGAAGGTCGCGCGTTGCCGCGAGCGGTGTTGCCGGGGATCGTGCTGCAGAGCCCGAAAATCACCCGCAAACTGACCACGGCGTGGTTCGCCAAACGGGTTGATGAGCGTTATCGGCGCTGCATGGCCAAGGGCGGTTGAGTATTTGATCGGCTGATCTGAGGCTGAACCGCCGAGGATCCCTGTGGGAGCCGAGCTTGCTCGCGATAGCGGTCTGTCGTTCAACTCAGTGTTGACTGACATGGCCCCATCGCGAGCAAGCTCGGCTCCCACAGGAGGCCCCCACAGGAGGCTTCCCCAGGAGGTTTCCATAAAGAACGGTGTCAGCCACAACTCTGCTGAATCCCGCTTCGCTTCAGATCACTTTCACTGCGCGGCCGATGAACTGAATCGGCCCGGTCGGCTTGCCAATCGGCGAGCCATTGGCGCCCTCAAGCGTCAGCTCGAACAATTGGTTGGGTTGCAGCGGTGGCAGCTTGTCCAGCGGCACCGACAGCGTTTGCCCCGGTTTCACCAAACCCAGCGACACCGGGCCCTGCCAGTCGTCACCCTTGGTCCAGAACTCCAGTGCCTTGTCGCTCGGAACTTCGAACGCGCCCAACGGAATCAGCTGGATTTCGCGCTGATTGCTCGCCTGAATCACCCAGCCCGGCGCCTTGTCTTGCGGGCCGACCAGCACCACCAGATAGGTTGGTTTGACCGTCGCCTGAGTCAGCAATAACGCGCCGAGCAGCAGACTGGCGGCCAACCCGGCACCGGCGAGGCCGCGCCACAGCGGCAGTAAATTCCACCACGACGTGCGCTGAGACGCAGAGCGCGGCGCTGGCCGGCGCAGCTCGTTGACGCCGCGCTCAATCCGCCGCCACAGGTGCGGCGAGGGTGTTTGTGGCTCGGCCAGATCGGTCAAGCCGAGCAAACGCCGCTCCCACGCATCCACCGCAGTCTGCAACGTCGGCTCTTGGCGCAGACGCTGTTGCACCTCGCGGCGCTGTTCGGCCGGCAGCGTGCCGAGCACATATTCGCTGGCCAGTTCGTCGAGTTCTTCCGGGGTTTCGTTCGTCATCCCATGCACTCCCGCAAGGCTGTGAGGCTGCGCTTGATCCAGGCTTTGACCGTGCCCAGCGGCGTGCCGAGTCTGGCCGAGATTTGCGCGTGGGAATAACCGTCGACGTAAGCGTGCAGGATGCAGCTGCGGCGTTCGGGGTCGAGTTGCTCCAGGCAGCGGTGGATGCGTCCGGCCGGGTCGAGTGATTCAGGCGCTTCAGTTGAGTCGTGGAGCGGCGGTTCGAAGTCATCCATCAGTGGCGTTTCGCGGCGATGGTTGCGAAGCACATTCAGCGCCAGGTGCCGGGTCACGCTGAACATCCAGCCGCGCGCCGAACCGCGAGCCGAGTCGAAACCGGCGGCGCCGGACCAGATTTTGATAAACGCATCGTGGACGATGTCCTCGGCCAGCGCCGTGTCACCGACCAGCCGTTTGGCGACGCCGAGCAAGCGCGGGCTCTCCTGCAAATACAACGCGTGCAGGGCCGGACGCTCGCCACGCCCGCAAGCAGCCAAATGGGCTTCGTAATCAAAAGAAGGTTCAGGCAAGGACACTGTGCGCAACCGCTGAAGTCGGGAGGGTCCATGCAATCTAGCAAACAATCCCGACATGGGTAGGAGCGACGCCCGAACAAACGGTCGGGCGTGGCTGAGCTGTGTCTGCTTAGCTGGCGGTCCAGAAGATGTAATCCGCCTGATACTTCACCACTTCCTGCTTGCCCTTGTTGGCTGCCGCGCACTCGCTGGTCGGCGCCACGCCACCCTTGAGGGCCACGCGCTGGATGTAGCTGACGCCGCTCATCGCGCCTTTGCCTTCGGCGGGATTGGCTTTGACCAGTTGATAGGGCAGGTTGCCCGGACTCGACGGCGCGACGGCCAATTGCGTGCCGGTGACTTTGGAACCGTCCTTGGCCTGCCAGGTGGCTGGTGGGCCGAAGTAGGTGCCGACCTGTTTGCCGCTGCTGTCATTGAGCACGGCTTTGGGACCGACGAAAAACCATTCGGTCTGGCCGGCCGCGTTGGCCTTGTCGCGGCATTCGTAAGTGATCTCGCCCACCCCGGTAGTTTGCAGGGCGACCTTGTGCCCGGCGGGGACTTTGACACTGTCCGGCAAGTCGCTTTGCGCATTGGCGAAAGGTACGGCGGCGAACAGACCTGCAAGGCACAGCAGCTGTTTGGCGTTCATCATTTTTTTTCTCCGTAAGGGGTAACCCGCTCGGCAGCATCAGGGGCTGCTACAGGTACTACCCACGACGAAGCGCTTTGGATGCAGTGCGCCGAAAATAAATTTTCAGGCGAGATGCCCGCTCCCCGGTATTCACGGTTGCCCTGATACACCGCGTGTTCACTTAGCGACGGCTGCGCCGCCGGACACGGCCTCGCTGGGCTCGACCGCTGCTACAGGGGATTGGCGTGTGGCGGGTTTGGGCGCGACGCCATTCGAAGTAGCAGCTGCCGAGCTCCGCGAGGCTGCGTTCGGCGGCGCAGCCGTCGTAGACCCGGTATTCACGGTTGCCCTGATACACCGCGTGTTCACTTGGCGACGGCTGCGCCGCCGGACGCGGCCTCGCTGGCCGCGACCGCTGCTACAGGGGATTGGCGTGTGGCGGGCTCAGGTGCGGCGGCGGACGAATTTGCGCCATAGCCACACCCACAACATCAACAACGGGAATGCCAGGATCAGGAATGGCAGCACGTAACTGCCTTTCTCCAGCGCATCCACCGCGCCGTCGGCCAAGTTGTCGAGCAGATTGCTGAACGCCCGGTTCAGGTTCGACGCGCGATTGCTCGCCGCGGTTGGCTCGAATGACAGGGTGATGCGATTGGTGT
Organism: Pseudomonas sp. SJZ131; assembly: GCF_007828705.1. NCBI lineage: Bacteria > Pseudomonadati > Pseudomonadota > Gammaproteobacteria > Pseudomonadales > Pseudomonadaceae > Pseudomonas > Pseudomonas sp. SJZ131. The sequence goes on from NZ_VIVC01000001.1 coordinate 180,291, forward strand.
CCAGGCGTCGCTGATGGCCGGCGGCGACTTGCGCCAAGGCTTGCAGATCGTTTTCGATGCTTGCCTGTTCCTTGCTCAGCACCACCAGGTCGCTGACGCTGATGTCGCGGCGGCTGGCCAGTTCATCGAGGCGCTGTTGTTGGGCCTTGAGCCGTTCCTGCTGGCGGCGGGTGTTGTCCACCGCGTCGGCAAGGTCTTCGGCGGTGGTGATGCGCTGGCCCAGTTCGCCACCCTCGGCGGCCATTGCGACCAACGGCTCGATGCCAGCGGGGACGATGCGCAAAGTAATCTCGGCGCGGCCGGCACCTTGCTCGATGCGCAACACATTGCAGGCGCCGAACTTCGCGGTTTCACAGGCTTCGCGACTGGCCTGCAGGCGCGGGACGATTTGCGCCTCCGGCAGTTTCAATTGCACATCGTGCTCATAAGCGAGCATCGCGCCGCCGCGTCCCTGTTCACCGGCTAGACTGGCCGATGACGAACGTTCGCTGGGGCCGCAGCCGCTCAACGCGAAGCTGGCCAGCAGCAACCAATAAATACGGGGCTTTGAGGCGAGTTTGCCGGCCAGGTGGCGCATGTTCTTTCCTTGAAATGTGCGGCGGGACGGCAACGGTGCGTCCCGGGTTGGCGCATCTTACCTGCATCATTCGGCTAAATGGCAGGGAACATGCTCGCTCGGCCAGCCGTCTACCGACTGACTGTTTGCTCGCGGGAGGGCGCGACATGTATCAGCTTTACGGACACCAGAATTCCGGCGCGGCGGCGATCGAAGCAGCCCTTGAACTCTGCGAGATTGCTTATCGTTTTATCGACGTTGACGGGGCGGCGGAGTCGGCGCACGCGCTGGCGAAACTCAACCCGCTGAAACAGATCCCCACCCTGGAACTGCCCGACGGCAGCATCCTCACCGAGAGCGCGGCGATCCTGATTCACCTCGGTCTGACGTTTCCGTCCTCGGGGCTGCTGCCGGATGACCCGGCGGAACGTGATCAGGCGATTCGCGGTTTGGTCTACATCGTCAGCAATTGCTACGCGGCGATTGGCATCATCGATTACCCGGAGCGCTGGCTGGTCGCGGCCGATGACGCCTCGCGCGAGAACCTGATTGCCGGCGCACGCCAGCGCCTGCACTGGAGTTGGGAGGTGTTTGCCGACCAGTTTTCCGCCGAGCTGTACCTGGACGACGAAACGCCCGGCGCGCTGGACGTGCTGGCGGCCGTGGTGTCGCGCTGGGCCGGCAGCCGCGAGCACTTGCGCACGGCGCGGCCGGGGTTTTATGCCTGGCTGACCCGCATCGATAAACACCCGACCCTGGCGCCGGTGTTTGAACGGCACTGGCCGGCTTGAGCCAATGGCTTTCGATCCACACAGAAAACCCTGTAGGAGCGAGGCTTGCCCGCGAATAGGCCGTGTCAGTCGGGACAAATGTTTGCTGACACACCGCTTTCGCGGGCAAGCCTCGCTCCTACAGGGGGATGTATCAGGTCTGCGATCGAGTACGATCACTCGCCGCGAATGTACTGTTCCAGTTGCTTGATCAATTCCGCCTGTTCGGCAATTGCTTCTTTCACCAGGTCGCCGATCGACAGCAGCCCGATCAACTGGCCGTTCTCGACCACCGGCAAGTGCCGCAGGCGTTTCTCCGACATGATGCCCATGCAGGTTTCGACGGTTTGGTGAGTGTCCACGGTAATCACCGGCGAAACCATGATTTCGCTGACCGGCGTACCGACCGAAGAGCGCCCCTTGAGCACCAGTTTGCGCGCGTAATCACGCTCGCTGATGATGCCCACGACCTCACCATTGGCCACTACCGGCAGCGCGCCCACGTTCTTCGCGGCCATCACCATCAGCGCTTCCAGCACCATCTGATGTGGCGCGATGGTGTGCACTTCCTGATTTTGCTGGGCCTTTAATTTGAGCAGTTGCGCGACGGTTTTCATGGCGGTTTCTCTAGGTGTTGTCGTTGTCCTTGAAGAATCGTAGACGCAAGCGTTCCGGGCAAGGCGGAAAACGGCAGATAACACGCAAAAAACGCCATTTGGCGTTTTTTCTTTGAGAATTCTGTCGCGGATGAAGCGGCGTCACCGTGGGCAATGACGGGTAGAATCCTCACTCGAATCAAATCTTGAGGTTACAGCGGTGGATTTACAGCAGGGCTTCGTCCTGACCCGGCATTGGCGCGACACCCCGGCCGGCACCGAAGTCGAGTTCTGGCTGGCGACCGATGCCGGGCCGCGGCGCATTCGTTTGCCACATCAACCGTCCGTAGCTTTTATCCCGGCCGTGCAGCGCGAGCAGGCTGAAACCGTGCTGCACGGCGAAAAGAACGTCGAATTGCGGCCGCTGGCGCTGCTCGATTTCGAGCATCGGCCGGTGCTCGGGCTGTATTGCCAGCAGCACAATCAGTTGATGCGCCTCGAAACCACGCTGCGCAAGGCCGGCGTCGAGATGTTCGAGGGCGATGTGCGCCCGCCTGAGCGTTACATGATGGAGCGCTTCATCACCGCGCCGGTGCTGTTCGGCGGCACGCCGGGTGACGATGGCTTACTGCTCGACGCGCAGATGAAACCGGCGCCGGGTTATCGGCCGAACCTGCGACTGGTGTCGCTGGACATCGAAACCACCGCCCGTGGCGAGCTCTATTCGATTGGCCTCGAAGGCTGCGGCGAGCGTCAGGTGTACATGCTCGGCCCGCCGAATGGCGATGCCAGCGCCGTGGATTTCCAGCTCGAATACTGCGACAGCCGCACTACGCTGCTGAAAAAACTCAACGATTGGTTTGCCCGCCACGATCCCGACGCGATCATCGGCTGGAACGTCGTGCAGTTCGATTTGCGCGTCCTTCACGAACACGCCCGACGCCTCGGGGTGCCGCTGAAACTGGGGCGTGGCGGCGAAGAAATGCAGTGGCGCGAACACGGCAGCCGCAATCATTTTTTCGCCTCGGCGGCCGGGCGGCTGATCATCGACGGCATCGAATCGCTGCGTTCAGCGACTTGGAGTTTTCCTTCGTTCAGCCTCGAAAACGTTGCGCAAACTTTGCTCGGCGAAGGCAAGGCAATCAGCACGCCGTACCAGCGCATGGACGAAATCAACCGCATGTTCGCCGAAGACAAACCGGCGCTCGCGACTTACAACCTCAAAGACTGTGAACTGGTCACGCGGATCTTCGCCAAGACCGAATTGCTGACCTTCCTGCTGGAGCGGGCGAGCGTCACCGGGTTGCCGGCCGATCGCAGCGGCGGCTCGGTGGCGGCGTTCACCCATTTGTACATGCCGCTGATGCACCGTCAGGGCTTCGTTGCGCCGAATCTTGGCGGCAAACCACCGGAGGCCAGCCCCGGCGGGTTTGTCATGGATTCGCAACCCGGTTTGTACGAGTCGGTGTTGGTGCTCGATTACAAAAGCCTGTATCCGTCGATCATTCGCACGTTCCTGATTGACCCGGTCGGGCTGATCGACGGACTCAAACATCCCGATGACAGCGAGTCGGTGCCGGGCTTTCGTGGTGCGCGTTTTTCCCGCACCCGCCATTGCCTGCCGGCGATCGTCGCGCGAGTGGCCGAGGGCCGCGAAACCGCCAAGCGCGAGCACAATGCGCCGCTGTCCCAGGCACTGAAAATCATCATGAACGCGTTCTACGGCGTGCTCGGTTCCAGCGGTTGCCGGTTTTTCGATACCCGATTGGCGTCGTCGATCACCTTGCGCGGCCACGAAATCATGCTGCGCACCCGGCAGTTGATCGAGGCCCAGGGGCACGCGGTGATTTACGGCGACACCGACTCAACCTTTGTCTGGCTGCGCCGCGCGCACGGTCAGGAAGAAGCGGCGCAGATCGGCCGCGCGCTGGTCGACCACGTCAACCACTGGTGGCGCGAGCATGTGCAAGAGGAATATGGCCTCGAAAGCGCGTTGGAATTGCAGTTCGAAACGCACTACAAACGCTTTCTGATGCCAACCATTCGCGGTGCCGAGGAGGGCAGCAAGAAGCGTTACGCCGGGCTGGTCACTCGCGCCGACGGCACTGACGAAATGATCTACAAAGGCCTGGAAACCGTGCGCACCGATTGGTCGCTGCTGGCCCGGCAATTTCAGCAGGAGCTGTACTCGCTGATTTTCTATCGCAAGCCTTATCAGGATTACGTGCGCGACTACGTGCGCAAAACCCTGGCCGGTGAATTCGATGATCGACTGGTGTATCGCAAGCGCCTGCGCCGGACCCTTGACGACTACGAACGCAACGTCCCGCCGCACGTGCGCGCTGCGCGCATGGCCGATGCCTACAACGAGCAGCAGGGCCGGCCGTTGCAATATCAGAATGGCGGCTGGATCAGCTATGTGATCACGGTCGCCGGGCCGGAACCGCTGGAAATCCGCAGCGCGCCGATTGATTACGACCACTACGTGACTCGCCAACTGCAACCGGTCGCCGACGCGATTTTGCCGTTTGTCGATGACGATTTTTCAACCCTGATTGGGGGGCAACTGGGCTTGTTTTAGGTCCAGCAGCGACAGCGTCCAGTCGTCCTGAATGCCGTGGAAATAACGCTCCAGCGCCTGATGAAAGACGCTGCCTTCGGGCGCGACCTGAGCGAACAGGGTCATGCACGAATGAAATTTCAGGTCGTCGGGATGGCCGAAAATATCGGCCACCGAGCGTTGTTTGACGTTGAGCACTAATTGCGTGCAAGCGCGCAAACGTGAACCCAGCAGCGGGTGATTGAGGTAGGCGGTGGCCTCTTCGGCGCCGCTAATGGCGAAGTGGCGCGACATCTCGCTGCCGCCCAGGCCGGCGATCTGCGGGAAGATGAACCACATCCAGTGGCTGCGTTTTTTGCCGTTGTGCAATTCTTCCTCGACCCGCGCGAACACCGGGTCCTGCGCTTGGACGAAGCGCGGCAAATTGAACGAGTCGAGCTGATCGGTGCTTCTCATGTGGAAGCCCTCTTCATGTGAAAACGCCCTTCATGTGAAAACGCTCTTCATGTGGAAACGCCCTTCATGTGAAAACGCTCTTCATGGGGAAACGCTTTGCACGCGATGGCTCAGACCATGGCCAGTCGCTGCTTGCGTTGTGGCGCACGAAATGCCTGGTCCAGCGCCGTCAGGTCCGCAGCGTCCAGCTTCAGTTGTGCCGCTTGCGCATTGAGCGTCACGTGCTCCGGGCGGACCGCTTTGGGAATAGCGATAACGTTGTCCTGGCGCAGTAACCATGCCAGCGCAACCTGTGCCGGGGACGCTGCGTGACGGGCGGCGACTTGCGCCAGCGCCGCGTGCCCGAGCATTTGCCCGCCCTGGCCGATCGGACAGTAGGCCATGATCGGCAGGCGCTGTTGCTGGCTCCACGGCAGCAGGTCGAATTCGATGCCGCGTTCTTCGAGGTTGTACAGCACTTGATTGGTGGCGCAGCCGTTGGCCGGGGCGACTGAGGCCAGTTCGTGCATATCGTCGAGGTCGAAATTGGACACGCCCCAGCGGCCGATCTTGCCTTCTTCGCGCAGGCGTTCGAAGGCCTCGACGGTTTCTTCCAGAGGGTATTGGCCGCGCCAGTGCAGCAGGTACAAGTCGATGTAGTCGGTGTTCATCCGCCGCAGACTGCGCTCGATGGCTTGCGCAACGCCTTTGCGGCTGGCGTTGTGCGGGTAGACCTTGCTCACCAGAAACACCTGATCGCGTCGCCCGGCGATGGCTTCGCCGACCACTTCCTCGGCACCGCCCTCGGCGTACATTTCGGCGGTGTCGATCAGCGTCATGCCAAGGTCGATACCTTGGCGCAGGGCCGCGACTTCAAGCTTGTGCGCCGAGCGATCCTCACCCATCCGCCAAGTGCCCTGGCCGATCACAGGAACCGCAACGCCGGCCAGTTCGAGAGTACGCATGCAAAACCTCCTTCGCTAAACACAATCGATACAACAATGGGCAGCAGAAAGGCGCATGGGTTCCCGTGGGATTTGTGGGGTTGCCGGGATTTCGGATTCACCCCGGATTCTGTGGGAGCTGAGCTTGCTCGCGATGGCGGTGGGTCAGGTGATTGCAGGGTGACTGGCACACCGCTATCGCGAGCAGGCTCACTCCTACATGGGGATTTGTGGGGTTGCCGGGATTTCGGATTCACCCCGGATTCTGTAGGAGCTGAGCTTGCTCGCGAAGCGGTGGGTCAGGTAATTACATGTTGGCTGATCCACCGCTATCGCGAGCAAGCTGGGCTCCCACAGGGATTGGGGGTGTGTTTGGGTTTTGGGCGGCTCACTCGGTGGTGAATTTGAACACGGTGTTTTGGCTGTAGGTTTTGCCTGGGTCGAGGCGGGTGCTGGGGAAATTTGGCTGGTTGGGCGAATCCGGGTAGTGCTGGGTTTCGAGGGTGAACGCGCCCCAGTGTGAATAGACCTTGCCGCCCTTGCCCTTGACGGTGCCGTCGAGGAAGTTGCTGGTGTAGAACTGCACGCCGGGTTCGCTGGTGTAGAGCTGCAGGCGCCGGCCGGATTGCGGATCGCTGACGTCGGCGGCCAGTTTGCTCACGTCGCCCTTGGCGTCCAGCGCCCAGTTGAAATCGAAACCACCCTGTTTCGGTTCGGCAAATTTCAGCTGCGGATGATCAGCCTTGATGTTCTGCCCGATCGCCGTCGGTTTGCTGAAATCCATCGGCGTGCCGGCCACTGGCGCCAGTTCGCCGGTCGGGATCAGCGTGTCATTGATCGGCGTGTAATGGCTCGCGTGCAAGGTCGCCAGTTGCTGCAACACATCGCCATTGCCCGCGCCAGCGAGGTTGAAATAACTGTGATTGGTCAGGTTCAGCACCGTCGGTTTGTCGGTGCTGGCCTTGTACTCGATGCGCAGCTCATTGTTCTCGGTGAGGCTGTAAGTGACCTCGGTTTTCAGGTTGCCGGGAAAACCCATCTCACCGTCCTTCGAAAGGTACGTCAGGGTCACGCTCGCCGCATCCTTGCCTTTGCCTGGCTCGGCTTTCCACACGTGTTTGTCGAAACCTTGACTGCCGCCGTGCAGCGAGTTGGGGCCGTCGTTTTTCGGCACCTGATATCGTTTGCCGTCCAGCTCGAACGCACCGCCGGCCAGGCGATTGCCGAAGCGGCCGATGGTCGCGCCGAAGTACGCGGTGCCCGCCTGGTAACCCTGAACATCGTCAAATCCAAGGACGATGTCATCGACCTTGCCGTTCTTGTCGGGCACTTGCAGCGACTGCAACGTCGCGCCGTAAGTGATCACCGTGGCTTGCATGCCGTGGCTGTTGCGCAGGATGTATTGTTCGACGGGCGTGCCGTCATTGGTTTTGCCGAAAGCCTTGTGCTCGCTGGACAGGCCGGCGGCGTGGGCGGGGAGGGTAGCGATCATCAGGGACAGTCCGAGGGCGGAGAGCAGGTAGCGGGATTGAAGCATGGTTGACCTTCCATTTTTTGTTGTTGTGGTAGTAGTCAGACTAAATAACGCAGGAATTACAATTTATAGCCGATAAACGAGGTTATTCAATATAAAGTCATACTAAATGGATGGCGTGAAACTGCCGGTGATCGGTAGACCCGCGCCAGCACTGCACTTTTTGCCAATGCGCGGCTCTATGCATGGCCAGGCTGCGGCGACTCCCGCCGCGCAAAGACGTGTCAGCTCAACATCCCATGGTTCGAGTTTCATCCTTCCTTACTAGCCCAATGCGCGTTTTGGCCTGCCTGGCGTTGCTGTTCGCCAGTGGTTGCAGCCAGCAGCAGGGCAGCGATATCCTCAGCCAGTTTCGCCAGGGCAAACCTCAGGAATTCCTCCAGACCAGCGTCGATCGCATGGCCACGCTGGCGATGCACGACAACCTCGAAAGCCTCTATTTGCTGATGAGCAAGCTGTACCTGCGCAACCCGCAAGAACTGAAAAAATCCGGCTTCCTCGACGCTCGATCCGCTGAAAAACAAGTGCGCGAAGCCATCGAAATGCAGCAGCCATTACCCACCTTGGGCGGCAAAAAAGACTTGGCGGCATTGAGTTTCGCGATGAGCCCGGAGTTTCTCGGCGATCGAGTCGGCGCGTTCATCTATGCAATCGGCAGCATGCTGGTGACCGCGCACGGCAATCGGCTGGAGTTCTACATGACCGATGCGATCAACCCGGTGTTCGTCAGCAACGCCGCGCGCAACATCGAAAAAGCCACGTGGATTCTCAGCCAGCGGCAAAACAAAAATGGCGAACCGTTGCTGTTTTCCAACGAGATTTCGGAGGAGGGCAGCAACCTCAGTTTTGCCGTGGAGTTCGGCAAGATCGTCGCGCGCCTGGACTTGCTCACGCAGATGCTCGATGAGCGCTATCGGCGCATTGGCCTGAATTACGCACAGAGCCTGTTGTTCCTCAACTTCCTGCCCGTGCAATAACTCGGGCCGGCCCTTGTAGGAGCAAAGCTTGCTCGCGAAGGCTTATCAACATTCACCATAAATGTTGCCGGTGATGGCCCCTTCGCGAGCAAGCTCTGCTCCTACGGAGGGATGCGGGGTTCGGGCATAACGATAGACCGTATCGATATAAGTGGTTATAAGAAAAATCGCTATGCTGCGGGCCAGTTTTTTCATGCGATTGTTGCGGGCGTGTTAATGGATTTCGGGAATTTTGGTTTAGTCGTCGCAGGACTGGTGGTGGGCTTTATCGTCGGCATGACCGGCGTTGGCGGCGGATCGCTGATGACGCCGATCCTGTTGTGGTTCGGCGTCAACCCGGCCACCGCAGTCGGCACCGACCTGTTGTACGCGGCCATTACCAAATCCAGCGGCGTGCTGGTGCACCGCAAAAACCAGAACATCGATTGGGCGATCACCGGTTGGCTGACCCTCGGCAGCGTGCCGGCGGTGGCAATGACCTTGTGGTTTCTCAGCAGCCTGCACACCGCGCCCGACGCGATGAACGCGATCATCAAGCAAGCCCTGGGTTTTGTTTTATTCGCCACGGCGATGGCGATTTTCTTCAAGAAACGCCTGCTCGCTTTCGCCCATCGACGCGCCGGCGGCAACTACAATCCCAGCGGCACTCGCCTGAATGTGATGACGGTGATCACCGGGCTGATCCTCGGCACCATGGTCGCGCTGACCTCGATCGGCGCCGGCGCCCTCGGCACGGTCGCGCTGTTTATCCTTTATCCGCTGCTGCCGACCCGGCGCCTGGTCGGCACCGAAATCGCCCACGCCGTGCCGCTGACCCTGGTCGCCGGCCTCGGCCACGCGAGCATGGGCAACATGGATTGGCAGGTGCTGGGTTTCCTCTTGATCGGATCGTTGCCGGGCATCTGGCTCGGCAGCCACCTCACCGGGCGCATCTCCGACGAAGTGCTGCGTCCGTGCCTGGCGACGATGCTGCTGCTGATCGGCTACAAACTGGCGTTCTGATCCCGCCGCTATCGAACAGACCCGCCCCTGTAGGAGCGAGCCTGCTCGCGATAGCGCACTAGCATTCAATCACCGGTTTAACCGATTCACCCTCATCGCGAGCAAGCTAATTCCCACAGCGATTTGCGCCACGCACAAACAAACCACTGCTCCCGTCCCATTAGGTGCTACGGTGCCAAGCCACCCATTCATCCGTTCGCGGCTGACCTGTCGGCATTCCCCTGTGATCGACAAGAATGAGGTGACACGTGCACGCTTTAATCGACGTTATTGAACGTCTCCGTTCCCCAGCCGGACACTGCCACGACGCCCTGTCGTGAACGTCCCGCCGAAGAGTTTGCCGCTGATTCTCAATGAGCTGCGCGTCGCTACCACCCAGCAGCATCAGTTGCTGGAGAAACGCATCCCTTTTTTCACCGCCGACCAGGCGCTTTACACGCGATTGATCAAAGCCTATTACGGTTTTTATCGGCCGCTGGAGCATTTGCTGTCCCGGCAGGCGATGAACATTTCCGGCCTGGACTGGCTGATCCGCAGCAAAACCCCATCGCTTGAAGCAGACCTGTTTGCCCTCGGCCTCGGCACCGACGCCGTCGAGGCGCTCGCGCAATGCCCGATTCCCTTCCAGATCAACAGCGCCGCCGACGTCCTCGGCGTGTTGTACGTGCTCGAAGGCGCGACCCTCGGCGGCCAGTCGATGCGCAACGGTTTGTACTCGCGCCTGGGCATCGACGAACACAGCGGCGGACGATTTTTCGCGGTGTACGGCACCTCGACGCTGGTGATGTGGCGCGGTTTTCTCGCGTGCTTGTATGAAGTGCGCGACCCCGCCGAGCGAGCGCAAACGGTGGTCGCGGCCGAGGCGACCTTCAAGGCGTTCGAGCAGTGGCTGGAGCAGTGCGGGGTGTTGCAATGATTCGCCTCAGTTCCGAGCAGCTCGACGCCGCGCAGTTGCAAGCCGCGCTCGCGCAATGCGCCAGCGAACCAATTCGCCTGCCGGGCTCGATCCAGCCGCATGGCGTGCTGCTGACGCTGAGTGAACCTGGGTCAAGTGAGGACGGTTTGCTGATTGGCCAGATCAGCAGCAATTGCCAGGCGCTGTTTGGTCTGTCGCCCGCCGAGCTATGGCAGCAACCCTTGGCAACATTGACCGGCATCGCCGCCGCCGAGCAAATCCGTCAGGCGCTGTTACTGCCGCAACTCGACGAAGCCAATCCACTGCTGCTGGAGATCGGCGGGCAACGCTTCAACGGCTCGCTCAGCCGCCACGACAGCGTGGTGATTCTTGAACTGGAGCCGTGGCTTGAGGCGACTCAGGACAACACGGTCATTCTGCTGCGCGCGCTGCGACGGATGCAGGCGGCGGCGACGTTGGAGGATTTGTACGCGGTCAGTGTCGCGGAGATTCGCCAACTGACCGGCTTCGACCGCGTGCTGATTTATCGCTTCGAAAGTCAGGGCCATGGGCGGGTCATCAGTGAAGCATTGGGCGGGCAGTTGCCGGGTTACCTCGGTCAATGTTTTCCCGCCTCGGACATCCCGCCGCAGGCCCGCGAGCTGTATCGCCTGAACTGGATTCGGGTGATTCCGGATGCGCGTTACGTGCCGGTGCCGATCCTGCCGACGTTGCGCCCCGACGGCCAGCCGCCGGACCTTGGCTTCTCGATGTTGCGCAGTGTTTCGCCAGTGCACTGCCAATACCTGGACAACATGGGCGTGCGCGCCTCAATGAGCCTGTCGCTGCTGGAACAGGATCGGCTCTGGGGCCTGATCACCTGCGCCCATCATCAGCCGCTGCTGGTCAGCCATCCGGTGCGCAGCATGTGCGTCGCCATTGCGCAGTTGCTGAGCGTGCAGATCAGCGCGCTGCAAACCCGCGATCAGCAAACAGATCGCGACGAAAAATCGCTGCTGATCAACGAACTGACCGCCGCCATGCGCCTGGCCAAACATGACGTGCTCGACGGCCTGGCCAATCACCCGCAACAGCTGCTCAACCTGACGGGCGCCAGTGGCGTCGCGGTGTTGGTCGAGGATCGCTTGCAGTTGATCGGCCAATGCCCGACTGCCGAGCAGGTCCGCGCGTTGTATTTGTGGGTGCGCGAACGCTGCCAGGAGAAGGGCGAATTGCTCCAGACCGAGCACCTGCAAAGTCTGCATGCGGGCAGCGCGGTGTACAGCGATGCCGCCAGCGGATTGTTGGCATTTGTGCTGCCCAAACCGGTGGACAACGCGGTGATCTGGTTCGGTGGGCAATTGCGTTCGAGCATGCAATGGAGCGGCAATCCCGACGAGCATTTTGTCGCTGGCACTGATCCCGACCAACGCCTGCAACCGCGCAAATCCTTCGAAGTCTGGGAGCAACAGGTGTACGGCCGTTCGCGGCCATGGAGCGCCGCCGACAGTTTTGCCGCGCTGCAATTGCGCCGCGCGGCGATTGAAGATGATTTGGCCCGCCAGGTACGCCGTGAGCACGAGGCGGTGCGGGTGCGCGATGAGTTGGTCGCGGTGGTTTCGCACGATCTGCGCAACCCGATGACGATCATCATCATGCAGTGCGGGATGATGCAGCGCCTGGTCTCGCGCGACGAGAGCAACCATTCCGGGCGCATGAGCGCGGCGCTGGGAACGATGGAAGACGCGACCTCGCGGATGAATGTATTGATCGCCGATTTGCTCGACAAATCCAAACTCGACGCCGGGCAATATCCGCTCGATTGCAAACCGCTGGACGTGGTCGCGCTGCTTGAACAGGCCTGCGCATTGCTGGTGACGCTGACCTCGCACAAAGGCATCGAGCTCAATTGCAGCAGCGCCGAGGGCCTGAGCATTCACGCCGACCCGCAGCGATTGTTTCAGGTGTTGTCGAACCTGCTCGGCAACGCGATCAAATTCACCCCGGTCGGCGGACGCATCGACGTCAGTGCCTGGCAACTCGACGACAAAGTGATGATTTCGGTGCGCGACAACGGTGGCGGGATTTTGCCGACACAACTTCCGCACATCTTCGAGCGCTACTGGTCGGTGCGCGAGGGCAATCCGAATGGCAGCGGCCTGGGGTTGTACATCTGCCGCAGCATCGTCCACGCCCACGGCGGCGAAATGTGGGTGGAAAGCGAACCGGGCGTCGGCAGCGTATTCACCTTCTCGCTGCCAGCAGCCGAATAAGTTTTTTGTAGCAGGGGGGCGGTTAGGGGCGCTGGTGAATGCGGTTGCGCAATATCGGCCCTGACCTAAGCTTTGGCCTAGGCGAAACATTTTTACGGGCCGTCACCCGGAACGATCGCCGCGATGCGCAATCAGTAGAGCGTGGATATCAAAAGGAGACGCGCATGCTCATCAGGTCATTGACCCTGACAACCTTGCTGGCGCTTGCTGGCCCCTTGCTCGCCGCCGATGGCGATTCCCCGTTGGACATCGATAAGGGCAGGGCTCGACCGCTGATCGTGATCACGTCCAGCACCATCGACCCGGTCTGGCTCGGTTTGAAAAAATCGCTGGACGATCCGGCCAACAAAGAAGGCTTGGCCCAGCGCAACATCCGGGTCTACAGCGTGCTGAACATGTCCGGCCAACTCGACGGCAAGGACATGGGGCAGCAGGACACCATGGCGCTGATTCGTTCGCTGAAACTGGGTGCCGGTGCGTTGCCGAAAGTCATTCTGGTGGGCAAGGATGGCGAGAAAAAACTCGAAAGCTCGGGTGATGAATCGAAAACCGTCGACCTGAAGAAAATCTTCGAAACCATCGACGCCATGCCGATGGCCGAAAAAGAAGCGGCCGCCGCTGCCGCCGCCACGCCACCACCGGCAGCAGCCGAGCCGGCAGCGGCAAAAGGCACGAAGGCTACCAAACCGGCAAAACCGGCCAAGCCAACCAAACCACCAGAAATGCCGGATGACTGATTAACGTCCAACTGCGCGGTTGTGGGAGCAGAGCTTGCTCGCGATGGCGGTCTGTCAGGCGACTTTTGATTGCCTGATCCACCACTTTCGCGGGCAAGCCTTGCTCCTACAGGGTTTGGGTGGGGCATATAACCGCAGACGACCGTGCGGTTGTGGGAGCAGAGCTTGCTCGCGATGGCGGTCGGTCAGGCGACTTTTGATTGCCTGATCCACCGCTTTCGCGGGCAAGCCTTGCTCCTACAGGGTTTGGGTTGGGCACATAACCGTGGACATCCGCGCGATTGTGGGAGCAGAGCTTGCTCGCGATAGCGGTCGGTCAGGCGACTTTTGATTGCCTGATCCACCGCTTTCGCAGGCAAGCCTTGCTCCTACAGGGTTTGGGTTGGGCACATCACCGCAGGCAACCGCGCGGTTGTGGGAGCAGAGCTTGCTCGCGATGGCGGTCGGTCAGGCGGCTTTTGATTGCCTGATCCACCGCTTTCGCGGGCAAGCCTTGCTCCTACAGGGTTTGGGTTGGGCACATAACCGCAAACGACCGCGCGGTTGTGGGAGCGGAGCTTGCTCGCGATAGCGGTCGGTCAGGCACCTTTTGATTGCCTGATCCACCGCTTTCGCGGGCAAGCCTTGCTCCTACAGGGTTTGGGTGGGGCATATAACCGTGGACATCCGCGCGGTTGTGGGAGCAAAGCTTGCTCGCGATGGCGGTCGGTCAGGCGACTTTTGATTCCTGATACACCGCTTTCGCGGGCAAGCCTTGCTCCTACAGGGTTCGGGGGGCGGTCAGGCGAGGCTGTCGACGACGCCGCCGTCCACGCGCAATGCCGCGCCGGTGGTGGCGGAGGCTTGTGGCGAGGCGACGTAGACGACCATGTTCGCCACTTCTTCCATTTCCGCCGCGCGCTGGATGATCGAGGTCGGACGGTTGGCCATGACAAAATCGGCTGCAACTTTTTCCATCGATTCGCCAGACTTCTGCTGTTCATCCTTGAGCATTTCCTGCAGCCCTTCGGACAGTGTCGGCCCTGGCAGTACGGCGTTGACGGTCACGCCGGTGCCGGCCATGCGCTTAGCCAGACCGCGTGAAATCGACAGGTTTGAAGTCTTGGTGAAACCGTAATGGATCATGTCCGCCGGGATGTTCAGCGCCGACTCGGACGAGATGAACACCACCCGGCCCCAGGCGTTCTTCGCCATGCCTTCGAGATAGGCGCGCGACAGGCGCACACCGGACATCACGTTGACCTCGAAGAATTTTTCCCAGACCTCATCCTCGGTTTCGAAGAAATCCTGCGGGCCATAAATGCCGACGTTGTTCACCAGAATATCCACGTGCGGCAGGGCGGCGACCATGCTCTTGCAGCCCTCGGCGGTGCCGGCGTCGGCGGCGATCCCGCGCACCTTGGCGTTGGGCAGCAACTTTTTGAGCTGGCTGACAGCGGCGTCGACAGCATCCTGCTTGCGCCCATTGATCACTACCTCGGCACCGGATTGCGCCAGGCCTTTGGCAATCGCAAAACCGATGCCTTGGGTTGAGCCGGTGACCAATGCGGTTTTGCTGGATAGATCGATGTTCATGGGTAGCACTCGCTTGAAGGGGAGGTAACAGGGATGACTGCGCGGGGCTTTATGGAGTTCAAGGCATTCCGATGATTTGTAAAAAAGTTTGTCAGCGGCGCCGCTTCACGCCAGTCTGAACGTTGAAGATTTTTGCCAAGGCCTGCCGCTCTCATGTCAGAAAAAACCGCCGACCAACACTCGTTCCGGGCCGCTTCGGTGTTGGCCCTGTGTTTACCTGGCGATGTCTTGTTGTACCTGCTGCTGCCGATGCAGCCGCAGGCGTTTGGCATCACCCTCGCCGAGGCGGGGATTTTGCTGGCGGCGAATCGGCTGGTGCGGATTTTCGGTTATCGCTACGTCATGCAGTTTTACACCCGCCAGGGTGATCGCCCGGCGTTGCTGCTGGCCACGGGCACGGCGGCGTTGTGCGCGTTGGGTTACGCGACGCTGTCGGGTTTTTGGTGGTTGCTGCTGTTGCGCCTCGGTTGGGGCTTGTCGTACGCGGCGCTGAATTTGTCCACGCAAGTGATGGCCACCGCCGAGCCGCTGGGTGCGGCGCGGCGTACCGGCCGTTCGCGCGCGGTGATCGCGGCGGGGCCGATGCTGGCGCTGCCGTTGGGCGCGTTGCTCAGTGTCGAGTATGGCCCGCGAGTGATTTTCTACCTGATGTGCGTGACCTCGCTGATCGGAATGTGGAAGGCGCTCGGGCTGCCGTCGGCGGCGCATCCGATGGCGGCTTCGACGCGGCGTTTCCAGTGGCCGGACAGTGTCGCGATGTGGTCGTTTATCGAAGGCCTGACGCTCGACGGCTTGTTCATCATCGGCCTGTCGCTATTGGCTGATCACTTGCTGGAAGGCAACGCCGTGGTGGTCGCCGGCACGTTGTTGGCGCTGCGTTATGTCTCGGAATTGTTGCTGAGCCCGTTGGGCGGCGTGGCGGCGCAGCGCTGGGGCGCGACGCGAATGTTGATCGTGTTCTCGCTGATGACCTCGATAGCGCTGATCGGCTTCGGGTTTCACTGGTTGATCGTCGGCGGCGCGCTGGTGTTGATATTGCGCGCGCTGCAATTGCCGTTGGTGGTGACGGTGATCGCCCAGCGTCATCCGGACAGCGGCCGGGTGCGCGCGCTGGCGGGGAACGCGGTGTGGCGTGACATCGGCGCCGGGATCGGGCCGTTGCTGGCGGGTTTTCTGCTGCCGGTGGCGCCGTCGGAATGGGTGTACGGCGGGGCGGCGCTGTGTCTCGCGGTGAGTGCGCTGGCGTGTTTGGAGCGGAAAAAAATTCAGACCGATACATAAATCCCTGTAGGAGTGAGCCTGCTCGCGATGGCGGTAAATGCGGCAACATCGATGTCGACTGGGCTGGCGCCATCGCGAGCAGGCTCACTCCCACAGGGGATCATGGGGGGCGTGCTACTCGGTCAATGACTGCAATATCTGATGCGCCGCTTTCACTCGTTCCGGGATCGGGTAGTTTTTGTTGGCCATGATCACCACGCCAATCTTGCGCGACGGCACATACGCCGCGTAAGCGCCGAAACCACCGGTCGAACCGGTCTTGTTCAGCAGCACATCCTTCGGCTCAGCCTGCGGCGGGTTCAACCACTGGACTGGATGCGCCTCCATGGCCATCGGCGTCGAATTGCCCGCGAGCAATTTATCCAAGGTAATCGGGTAGGCATAACGCTCCCAACCCAGGCCCTGAGTCATGTCGCCCACCGTGTAATAACCGGCGTGCGTTGCGGCAATCGCGTGCTGCACCGGCGCGTCCAGCGCGGCCGGCTGCATGTTTGCCTGGACAAAAGTCAGCAGGTCTGCCGCGCTGGTTTTCACCCCGTAGGCTTCTGCGTCCAGCGCTCCGGGGCTGACACGCACAGGCTTGTCGGCCTTGTCGTAACCCTGAGCGTAAAGCTCCATCTGATCCTGCGGGACGTGGATAAATGTGTGCTTCAACCCGAGTTTTGGCAGCAGGGTTTTTTCCATTGCCTGCTCAAACGGCACGCCGAGGCTGTGTGCGGCCAGATACCCGGACAAGCCGATGCTCGGGTTGGAATATTGCCGATGAGTGCCGGGCGCATAAAGCGGTTTCCATTGCTGGAAATAGCCGAGCATCTTGTCCGCGCTGTCCGCCGCTTGCGGGAACTGCAACGGCAAACCGCCCGCCGTGTAAGTGGCCAATTGCACGACGCTGATGTTGTCCAGCGCGCTGCCCTTTAACGCCGGGAGAACCTGGCTGGCCTTGTCGTTCAGGGACAATTTGCCGGTCGCTTGGGCGTAGGCGAGGAGGGTGGCGGTGAAGGTTTTACTCAGCGAACCGATTTCGAACAGGGTGTTTTTAGTGACCTTCTCCCCACTTTCTTTCGAGGCGACGCCGTAGTTGAAGTAATGCGCGTTGCCGTCGACCGTCACCGCTACCGCGATCCCCGGCACGCCTTGGCTTTGCATGATCGGGCGGATCGCCGCATCGACTGAGGTTTCGATCTGCTGGTCGGTGCGAGCCTGCGCCAGGCACGCACCTGTGCTGCCCAGTGCCAGGCAAGCGGCGAGAATAGTCAGTCTGCTCATCGTGTTTCATCCATGTCGTGTCTGCTGATGGGCACGATTGTAATCGCGAGCCGAGACTGCGGCGATGGTGGTGTGTGAACGAGGGGGGATGCACCGGGCACAAAACCCTGTGGGAGCGAGCTTGCTCGCGATAGCGTCGGGTCAGGCAAACGGGTGTCGACTGACACGACGCCTTCGCGAGCAAGCTTTGCTCCTACAGGGGCGGTGAGTGGTTCAGCGCACCAGGCACGGTCGCTTGTTATCGAACTTCCAGCCCGGGATCAGAAACTGCATCGCCACGCTGTCGTCGCGCGCGCCGAGGCCCATGCCTTGATACAACTCGTGCGCCTTGGCCAACTGGTCCATGTCCAACTCGACGCCGAGCCCGGGTTTCTTCGGCACTTGCACGCAGCCGCCGACAATCTGCAGCGGCGCTTTGGTCAGGCGCTGGCCGTCCTGCCAGATCCAGTGCGTGTCGATCGCGGTGATTTCCCCCGGCGCGGCGGCCGCGACATGGGTGAACATCGCCAGCGAAATATCGAAATGATTGTTGGAATGCGAACCCCAGGTCAGGCCCCATTCGTGGCACATCTGCGCGACGCGAACCGAGCCTTGCATGGTCCAGAAATGCGGATCGGCGAGCGGAATGTCCACCGATTGCAACTGGATCGCGTGGCCCATTTCCCGCCAGTCGGTGGCGATCATATTGGTCGCGGTTTTCAGCCCTGTGGCGCGGCGAAACTCGGCCATGACTTCACGCCCGGAATAACCGTTTTCCGCGCCGCACGGGTCTTCGGCGTAAGCGAGTACGCGATGCTGATCGCGGCACAAACGGATCGCTTCTTTCAATGACCACGCGCCGTTCGGATCGAGGGTAATTCGCGCATCGGGGAAGCGTTCGGCCAGCGCGGTGACTGCTTCGATTTCCTCGTCGCCGCTGAGCACGCCGCCCTTGAGTTTGAAGTCCTTGAAGCCATAACGCGCGTGCGCGGCTTCGGCCAGACGCACCACCGCATCGGCGGTCATGGCTTGCTCATGACGGACGCGGAACCAGTCGTTATCGGCTTCCGGTTCGCTGCGATAAGCGAGGTCAGTGGCGTGCCGATCACCGACGTAAAACAGGTAACCGAGCATCTTCACTTCATCGCGCTGCTGCCCTTCGCCGAGCAGCGCCGCGACCGGCACGTCGAGGTGCTGGCCGAGCAAGTCGAGCAGGGCGGCTTCGAGGCCGGTGACCGCGTGAATGGTGATGCGCAGGTCGAAGGTTTGCAAACCACGGCCGCCGGCGTCGCGGTCGGCAAAGGTCTGGCGCACTTGATTGAGGATCTTCTGATAAGTGCCGATCGGACTGCCGACCACTAGCGCACGCGCATCTTCCAGCGTCTGCCGAATGCGCTCGCCACCGGGCACTTCGCCGACCCCGGTGTGCCCGGCGTTATCGGTGAGAATCACGATGTTGCGGGTGAAAAACGGCCCATGGGCGCCGCTGAGGTTGAGCAGCATGCCGTCGTGACCGGCCACCGGAACCACTTGCATGCTGGTAATGATCGGCGCTTTTTCGGTGTTTTTTGTGCGGTCTTGAGCGTGGTCTTGTGTGTGCATTTTTTATTGTCCTTGGATCAGAAATTCAGGCGTGGCTGGACGCGGTTTGGCCGACGGTGACCGAGGCTTTTCTCGGCGTATTGCGGGCGGCAAAAACGATGATCGCAGCGATGATCGAGGTCGCGGCCAAACCGTAGAGGCCGCCCTGGATCGAACCGGTGTGTTCCTCCAGCAGGCCAAACGTGGTTGGCGCGACGAAGCCGCCGAGGTTGCCCACCGAGTTGATCAGCGCGATCACTCCGGCAGCGATTCGCGCGTCCAGATAGGCCTGGGGAATCGGCCAGAACAGCGACGACGCCGATTTGAAACCGAGCGCCGCAAAACAGATCGCAACGAAGGCAAAGATCGGCCCGCCGGTGGTCGACATGAACATCCCGGCAGCGGCGATCAACAGCGCCGCGGCGACCCATGCTTGCTGGTTTTTCCATTTGGCCGACAGGGCGGCGAAGGCGTACATGCCGACAATCGACAGCAACCACGGGATCGAATTGAACAGCCCGACTTGAATGTCGCTGAGGTCGCCCATCTTCTTGATGATGCTCGGCAGCCAGAACGTCGCGGCATAGATCGTCAGTTGAATGAAGAAGTAGATCAGGCAAAACAGAATGATCTGGCGATCCTTGAGCAGTCTGCCCAACGACGGTTTGATCGGCGTCGCGGCTTCGCGAGCCAGTTGTTCGTCGTCGATGGCTTTGACCAGCGCGTCCTGTTCTGCGCGGGTCAGCCATTTGGCGTCGTGGGGTTTGGAGTCGAGCCAGAACCAGACGAACACGCACAAGCCAACCGAGAACATGCCTTCAATGAAGTACATCCACTGCCAGCCGTGCAGGCCCAGACCGTTGATTTGCAGGAGCAGCCCGGACAGCGGGCCGGAGATCAGCGAGGCAATCGCCGAGCCGCTGAGGAAGATCGCAATTGCCTTGCCGCGCTCGACGCCTGGCAGCCAGCGGGTGAAGTAATAGATTACCCCGGGAAAGAATCCGGCTTCGGCGACACCAAGCAGAAATCGCAGAATATAAAAGTGGGTTTCGTTCTGGATAAACGCCATGCCGGCGGCGACCAGGCCCCAGGTCAGCATGATGCGGGTCAGCCAGATGCGCGCGCCGACTTTTTGCAGAAGCATGTTGGAGGGGACTTCGAACAGCGCGTAACCGATGAAGAACAGGCCGGCACCGAGACCGTAGGCGGCAGCGCCGATGCCCAGGTCCTGCTCCATGTGGGCGCGGACGAAACCAATGTTCACGCGGTCAATGTAGTTGACGATGAACATGATCACGAAGAGCGGCAGGACGTGGCGTTTGACTTTGGAGATGGCGGATTTGAGCACCGAATCGGTGCCGTCATGCATCCCGGACAGGGCTGTATTCACTTGCGTTTCTCCCACTGATTATTTTTATGCGGGGTGTAACTGCGTGTTGCTTGTTGATAGACATCATACAACTAGGTTTTTTTGATGTGCAAGGTTGTTGGTCAATGAAATAGCGCTCACCTGGACGGTTTCGATTCTTGAAGGTGGCGTTGGTAGGAAATGCCTGAGCGCGATTGTGGCGTTTTGTGGAATGTTGTCATACAAGTTCGCCATCATTTTGGAAGGTCTCCCGCCCACGCCAGTGCTACGATCCCGATTGCCCAGTCTCCGGAAGATCGCCATGCAAGAAGACTTCGACGTTCCCGCCCGCAAACGCAGCCATAACCTGGCGCATGATTTGGTCGCGAAGCTGACCCAGAGCATCCTGCTCGGGCAGATGTTGCCCGGCGACAAGCTGCCGTCGGAGAACTCGATCGTTCAGGAACACGGGGTCAGCCGCACCGTGGTGCGCGAAGCGATCTCGAAATTGCAGGCATCGGGGTTAGTGGAAACCCGGCATGGCATTGGCACGTTTGTGATTGAGCGGGCAGCGGAGCAGGGCTTGCGGCTGAACGTCGACACGGCGCTGGGTGTGCGCAGCATTCTGGAGCTGCGCATGGGCCTGGAAACCCAGGCCGCCGCGCTCGCCGCCAGTCGCCGCACGGACGCGCAATTGCAGCAGATGCGCGAGGCGCTGGATGACTATCAAAACTTGCTGGCGAATAACGACAGTTGCGTGGAGGCCGACAGGCGCTTCCATTTGCTGATCGCCGAAGCCACCGGCAACGTGTGTTTCAGCGAAATCATCCAGCATTTTGGCAGTGCGATGATTCCGCGAACCCGGGTCAATGCCGTTGAGCGTGGCGCGGCGGATTTGAGCAAGCTCGGGCAATTGGCCAATCAGGAGCACGAGGCGATTCTCAACGCGATCAAACGCCAGGACCCTGACGCGGCTCGCGCGGCTATGTGGCTGCATCTGACCAACAGCCGCGACCGCTTTCTGGCGCGTGGCTGATAACCGTTGGTCTAGTCGATAGCACGGTCTTCATGCGCCGGTTTTCCAAATGATACGGCCCGGATAATCCGGCCAACATCAGTGAGGTGCATCATGGCTAACGATTCGATGTTCCAGGGTGGAACGCCCAATACCGATCCCACCAGACCCATGCCCGGCACGGACGAACCGTCGCTGGACCATGATGCTCCGCCCGGCATGGACCCCGCCCGGGACCCGGCGCAATCGGATGCGGATCGCCCCGATGACTGGAAAGACCCGAGCGCCGACGAAGACATGCCGGCGGCAGATGAGCAAACGCCATTGTCCGATGATCGGCGCTAAACAAAACCCGGCCAGAGTGCCGGGTTTTTTGTGGGCCGCAGGTTGACCGCGTCATCGTTCATCGCGAGCAGGCTCACTCCCACAGGGGATCTCCAGCGCGCCGCAAACCCTGTGGGACACAAAACCTTCATTGCCTGAACCACCGCTTTCGCGGGCAAGCCTCGCTCCTACGGGGGATCTTCAGCGCGCCGCGAACCTTGGGGGACACAAACCCTCAATTGCTTGAAAGACCGCTTTCGCGGGCAAGCCTCGCTCCTACGGGGGATCTCCAGCACGCCGCGAACACTGTAGGAGCTGAGCTTGCTCGCGAAGAGGCCATCAGCCACAACATCTTCATCACCAGAACCACCGCTTTCGCGGGCAAGCCTCGCTCCTACGGGGGATTTCCAGCACGCCGCGAGCCCTGTGGGAGCTGAGCTTGCTCGCGATGAGGCCATCAGCCACAACATCTTCATTGCCCGAAAGACCGCTATCGCGAGCAAGCTCAGCTCCTAAAGGTTTGTGCGGTCAATGTGGGAGTGAGCCTGCTCGCGATGGCGTCAGCAGCGCCAGCAGTTTTCGCTCCAGATTCAACGCCAGCACGCTGCTCAATACCACCACTGCGCCGACTATCACCAGCATCGACGGCCGCTCGCCCAGGGCGAAACTGGCAATCAGCATCGCCGTCGGCGGCACTAGATAAAGGGTCATCGCGGCGCGGCTCAAGTCCACATGCGCCAACACAAATGCCCACGCCAGATACGCCAGTGCGCTCGGAAACACGCCCAAGCCAATCACCGCTATTTGCACCTCGCCCGGCGCGCGTAACACCTGATCCGCCAACCCCGGCAGATACACCAGCAACAACAGCGTCCCCGCCCAAACCGTGTAACAGGTCAGGGTCAACCCGTCGTAACGCCCGGTGTGATACTTCTGCAATGCGAAGTAAACACTCCATGAAACCGCCGCCAGCAAAATCAGCAAACCCTGCGCATCAATGCTGGCCAGGCCTTTGTCTCCGGCGACGACGATTACCACGCCGATCAGCCCCAGCAGCACGCAACCCCAACGCCAGGCACTGACCCGATCCTTGAACACAAACCGCGCCAGCAAGGTGCTGAACAGCGGCGTCGATTGCGCCAGCACACTCGACGCGCCGGCGCTGACGCTCTGCTGCCCGATGTTCAGCAGCACGTGATGCAAGCTCACGGCAAACAAACCGAGCGCGATCAGCGACGGCACGTCACGCATCTTCGGCAGGCTGATGCCGCGCCATAGCGCGACCGCCGCCATCAACACCGACGCCAGCAGAAACCGTAGCAACGCCAGATGTCCCGGCTCGTAGGCCTGCAAGCCAAGGTGAATGCCGGTCGGTGAGTAACCCCAGCACACCACGACAAATGCCATGGCCAACATGATTTTCACAGCGGGAGAAAGTTGCGGCATGGTCGTGCACCTGTGTTGGATGCACTGAGTATCAGAAGCCTGGTCGTTCGCTACAACTGACTTATACTGCGCCGATACATCACTTTGGATGAGCATTATGGAATTGGCGCAGATTCGCATGTTCAAGACTGTGGCCGACGTCGGCAGCATTGCCCGCGCGGCAGAATTGCTGCACTGCGTGCCGTCGAATATCACTGCGCGGATCAAGGCGTTGGAAGCGGAGCTCGGCGTGGCGCTGTTTCTGCGCGAGGGGCGCGGGCTGCGGATCAGCCCTTCGGGGCAGACCTTCCTGACCTACGCGTCGAAGATTCTGGCGCTGACAGTTGAGGCCAAACGCGCCCTCGACCCATCCGCCGAGCCTTGCGGGCCGCTGCGCATCGGCGCCATCGAATCCTCGGCGACCGGGCGCTTGCCGCGCTTGCTGGCGAAATTTCACAAACGTTATCCCGGTGTCGCGCTGGAATTGACCACCGGCACCTGGAGCCAACTGCTCGACGACACCGCCAACCATCGCCTCGACGGCGCCATCGTCGCGGTGGATGTCGAGCGCTCGCACCTGATGCGCACGCCGATGTACCGCGAAGAGCTGCTGCTGATCGCCTCGACGTCGCTGGGACCGGTGCGCGATGTTGCCGATTTGCAGGATAAAACCGTGTTCATGTGGCCGCCCGGTTGCCCGTATCGGGCGGCGCTGGAGCATTGGTTGCTGCGTCAGGGGCAGGCGCTGCCGATTGTCAGCCTGGCCAGTTACGGTGCAATTGTCGGTTGCGTCAGCGCCGGGGCCGGCGTGGCGCTGGTGCCCAAAGGCGTGTTCGATCAGTACGCAAAAGGCGCCGGGTGCGCCGGGTATGAGTTCGCGGAACTGACGGCGGTGGAGAATTTGTTTTATTGGCACGAGAACGCCGGTGTGCACCCGGCGCGCGAGGCGTTTGTCGGAATGCTCCGCGAAGAATTTGCCTGAATCCCACTGGCGCCCTGGTTTCCTGTAGGAGCCGAGCTTGCTCGCGAAAGCGGTCGTTCAGGGAATGAAGATGGTGCGGCTGACGGCCTCTTCGCGAGCAAGCTCTGCTCCTACAGGGTTTGGCGTTGTCTGCGCAATTGCGTGTTGGTCGGTCAGCTGCCGCTGACATCGCGCATCAGCAGGGCGAAGCGCAGATCCACTGCATCCGGGATCGGTACGTACACGGTGTGGCCATCGCCCGGCGCGACGTCGATCGGTTCGCCGCGCAGGTTTTGCAATTCATGCAGGTCAAAGTGAAAGTTGCCCTTGGGCGTCATCAGTTCCATGTGATCGCCCAGGCCGAAGCGGTTCTTCACTTGCACTTCTGCCAGGCGATCGCGGCGTTCACCGGTCAGCTCGCCGACAAACTGCTGACGCTCCGACACCGAGCTGCCGTTCTGGTAGTTCTGGTATTCGTCGTGCACATGCCGGCGCAGAAAACCCTCGGTGTAGCCGCGCTGGGCCAGCGATTCCAGATCAGTCATCAGGTTGCGATCAAACGCGCGGCCCGCCACCGCATCGTCAATGGCTTGGCGATACACCTGAGTGGTGCGCGCGCAATAGAAGTGCGATTTGGTCCGGCCCTCGATCTTCAGTGAATGCACGCCCATCTGCGTCAAACGCTCGACATGCTGCACCGCGCGCAGGTCCTTGGCGTTCATGATGTAAGTGCCGTGCTCGTCCTCGAATGCCGGCATCAATTCGTCCGGCCGATTGGCTTCCTGCAACAGAAACACCTGATCGGTCGGCGCGCCAATGCCCAAGGTCGGTTGCGGCACGAATTGCTGCACAATCTCGCCGAGCTGATTTTCCGTGGCCGCTTGCGCCGAGTACTTCCAGCGACAGGCATTGGTGCAACTGCCCTGATTGGCGTCGCGCTTGTTCATGTAACCCGACAGCAGACAACGCCCGGAATACGCCATGCACAGCGCGCCGTGGACGAACACCTCCAGTTCCATGGCCGGCACTTGTTGGCGGATCTCGGCGATTTCTTCCAGCGACAGTTCACGCGAGAGGATGATCCGGCTCAGCCCCTGCCGCTGCCAGAACTCGACGCTCGCCCAATTCACCGTGTTGGCCTGCACCGACAGGTGAATCGGCATCTGTGGAAAGTGCCGGCGCACCAGCATGATCAGCCCCGGATCGGACATGATCAGCGCGTCCGGCGCCATCGCGATCACCGGTTCGAGGTCTTTGAGGAAGGTTTTGAGTTTGGCGTTGTGCGGCGCGATGTTCACCACCACGTAAAAACGCTTGCCCTGTTGCTGCGCCTCGCGAATGCCGAGGGCGAGGTTGGCGTGATCGAATTCATTGTTGCGCACGCGCAAGCTGTAGCGCGGCTGCCCGGCGTACACCGCATCGGCGCCGTAGGCAAAGGCGTAGCGCATGTTTTTCAGGGTGCCGGCGGGGGCGAGCAGTTCTGGGCTGGAGGGCGGCGGCGCAAGGGTCATGGTCGTGTCGATCGCAAAAGTCGGCGAGGTTAAGCGCCTTGCTCCGAGGCTTTATTGATCTGGATCTATGCTTGTTGAACAAACGGATGGCACTCGCGCGAACCGTGGCGGACTAAGCATCTGACGCGAACTTGCGTCCTCTGCGCACTGACATGGATCGGACATGAAAGAAACGACGGTACAAAAACGATCACTGCTGATTTTACTGGGAGCAGTGACGCTGGCCTTTATCTGGATTCTGCTGCCGTTCTACGGCGCGGTGTTCTGGGCGGTGATTCTCGGGATTATCTTTGCGCCCATGCAACGACGGCTGCAGTTGAAGTTCGGCTGGCAGCGCAACGTGACGTCGCTGTGCACCTTGAGCGTGTGTCTGGTGATCGCGATTTTGCCGGTGATCATCATCAGTGCGTTGCTGGTTCAGGAAGGCGCGGTGCTTTACGAGAGCATCGAAAGCGGCAAATTGGACATCGCCGGTTACATCACCCAGTTCAAGCATGGCTTGCCGATGTCCTTCCAGCATCTGCTCGACCGCTTTGGTATCGGCGAGTTGAACGGTCTGCAGGACAAAGCGGTGAAAGGCGCGATGCAGGGCAGTCAGTTCTTCGCTTCGCAAGTGGTGACGTTCGGCCAAGGCACGTTCGAGTTCATCGTCAGTTTCTTCATCATGTTGTACCTGCTGTTCTTCTTCCTGCGCGACGGTGCCGAACTGGCACGCAAAGTGCGCACCGCCGTGCCGTTGCAGGAACAGCAGAAGCGCCGTTTGCAGCTCAAATTCAACCGCGTGGTGCGCGCCACCGTCAAAGGCAACCTGTTGGTGGCGGTTACCCAAGGTGCGTTGGGCGGGTTTATTTTCTGGTTTCTGGACATCCCCAGCGCGTTGCTCTGGGCAGTGGTGATGGCGTTTCTGTCGCTGTTGCCGGCGGTAGGCGCGGGGATTGTCTGGGCGCCGGTGGCCTTGTACTTCCTGCTCAGCGGTTATGTCTGGCAGGGCGTGGTGCTGGCGCTGTTCGGGGTATTCGTGATTGGCCTGGTGGACAACGTGCTGCGCCCGATTCTGGTAGGCAAGGACACGAAAATGCCCGACTACATGATCCTCATTTCAACCTTGGGCGGCATGGCCGTCTTCGGTCTGAACGGGTTTGTGATCGGGCCGTTGATCGCCGCGCTGTTTATGTCGAGCTGGGCGATCTTCGTCGAAAGCAAGCCGCGTGTTCAACTGCCTTCTTAAGCGCTGAACGAGCCGCCGCCTATGCGCTGTGACAGGGCCTGGGCGGCGGTCAGCGAGGTCAACGGGCCGCTGACCGGTTCGCCGTTGAGCACCAAGTACCAGCAAGCGAGCAATCCAGATGCTCTGAGCGATGCTGGAACGGCGCTGCCGATGACTGACATGATTTGGACCTGATTCATAAGTACCTCCATCAAACGATGGGGCTACCTTACGGATCGCGCCGCGCAACGGACAATCAACGTTCTCGATAGTGGTCATTGATGCGACTGAGCTTTGCGCTCAATCGACCACCTGATCGAGCATGTGCACGACTTCCTGCTCGTTGAGCAGGCCTTTGCGCACCAGGTTTTCCGCCAGCAGCGAGAGGAACTTGGCGCTGCGATGGCCTTCCAGATGCTTGAGTTCGGTCAGTGCGTCATAAACCTTGCTGGAAGTGCACAAGCCGACATTGCGGTGCGGGTTTTGCGTGGGCATGAGCTCGTCCTTCTTGTTATTGATGGCTGTTATTCAACGCTGCTATACGCCTGCAGATGCAGATTGCGCACCTGTCATGACACAAATATTACGGTTTGGCCCCAAGGTCAGGGAAGGGCACTCAAGGCAATCTTGCCAAAATCGTCCGTGCGCGCTGTCTCGATAACGACCTCGACGCGGTCTATCCAGACCTCGTACACCTCGCGCTCATAAAAAAGCCCCGCGGTTGAGGCGGGGCCTGGTGATTCGATCAATCAGTAGCGCGGGCCGCCGTAATAGCCGTGCGGACGACCGTAATAGCCGCGTGGCGGGCCGTAATAAACCGGCGCCGGGCGATAGTAGATCGGTTGCTGCACGTAGACCGGTGCTGGTTGGTAATAAACCGGTGGCGGCGGTTGTTGTACGTAAACCGGTTGTGGCTGGTAGTAAACCGGCTGCGGCTGTTCAACATAAACCGGTCGATTGGCATTGATCAGGGCCGAGCCGACGATCGCCGAGCCGACAATCGCACCGAACACCGCCGGACCTTGCCAACCGCCACCGCCATGCGCTTCGGCCTGCCCGGCGACTGCCAGTACACCTATCAACAAGGCCACTGTGGGGATTTTACGGATCATGATAATTCCTCGGTTCTTCGACCCGGCGCCTGAGTCTGCAATAGACCTTGGGATTGGCGCGGGGATATTTCTAAGACAGCGTTTTTTGCAAATACTGCACAGCCGTTGGGTAAATTTTGTGTAAGGTCTGTACCGGCTTCTTTACCGTCCTGCAGCGCCGTTTGCAGACCGGATCATGATCGAACAGAAGAGGATGGAATGGCTAATCCCGTCCATCTGAAAGTGCATTGGAAGGAGATGTTTCATGCAGATGAACCCCAACAAAGACACGCAGTTGTGCATGTCGCTCTCCGGGCGCCCCGGCAACTTTGGCCTGCGATTTCACAATCATCTGTACGAACAGTTGGGGCTGAATTTCTATTACAAGGCGTTCAGCAGCAAAGACCTGAACGGCGCCGTCGGTGGTATTCGCGCGCTGGGCATTCGCGGTTGCGGCGTGTCAATGCCGTTCAAGGAAGCGTGCATTGCACTGGTCGATGAGCTGGATGCGTCGGCGGCGGCGATTCAGTCGATCAACACCATCGTCAACACTGACGGCCATCTCAAGGCCTATAACACCGATTACATCGCCATCGCGCAGTTGCTGGAAACGCATCAGGTGCCGAAAGACTCGACGTTCGCCCTGCGCGGCAGCGGCGGAATGGCCAAAGCAGTGGCCAGCGCGTTGCGCGATGGCGGCTACGCAAACGGCGTGATCGTCGCGCGTAACGAGCGCGCCGGGCGCTCGCTGGCCGATGCGCTGGGTTACGAATGGCAAGCAGAGTTGGGCGCGCGACGCCCGCAGATGCTGATCAACGTGACGCCAATCGGCATGACCGGTGGACCGGAAGCGGATCAGTTGGCGTTTGATGCAGAGGTAATTGCTGCGGCGCAGACGGTATTCGACGTGGTGGCGATTCCGTCTGAGACGCCGCTGATCGTGCGCGGGCGCGCGGAAGGCAAACGCGTGATCACCGGGCTCGAAGTGATCGCAATCCAGGCGCTGGAGCAGTTTGTGCTGTACACCGGCGTGCGGCCGACGGCTGAGCAGTTTCAGGCTGCGGTGGCGTTTGCACGGAGTTGATTGCCGGGTTTTTGCATGGGCAGTGCCGGCCTCATCGCGAGCAGCTCGCTCCCACAGGAAATCTCATGAATGCTGAAATCCCTGTAGGAGCGAGCCTGCTCGCGATGACGAAGTGTCAGCCGACATCATTTGATCTGTGGCGTCGGGTTATTCCAGCCGCGACAGGCGTTCTTCCAGCGCTGCAATCCGCGCTTCCAGCACTTCAATACGCTCCACCGAAACCCCGCCACTGGCGCCACGTTCCGCAGGATTTTGCCGGGCCGCGAGAATCGTCTCGATGTCTGCCGGATCGCCCAGCGCGTGCATGTAGCGGTCTTCGCGCTGCCCGGCCTGACGCGGAATCAACAGCGCCAACCCCCGCGCAATCAGCCGTTCGAGCTGATGCACCACCTGCTCGGCATCTTCAAATTCATGCATGCGGCCGCTGCGGGTCAGCAGCTCATTGACCGTTTGCGGACCGCGCAAGAACAGCAAACCGGTCAAAATCACCTGCGCCGGCACCAGTTCCAGCGCCTTGTCGACTTTGTGTTCCCAGCGGTCGGCGCGGCTGCCCATCACCAGTTTGCTGAAGCCGCGACCTTCGAGGGCGCGCAGGCTCTGGCCAACTTGGCCCTGAGTCAGGTTCATCACCGGTTCGCGGCTGGTTTTCTGGTTGCAGGCAATCACCAGCGCATTAAGGGTCAGCGGGTAGGTTTCCGGGCTGGTCGCCTGTTTCTCGATCAGCGAGCCAAGGATGCGGATTTCCGTGCTGTTGAGGCGCGGCTCGTCGAAGGTCGTCTCTTGCTCAGTGCTCATTCGCGCTTTTCCCTTTGCTGTCGATGCGTGCAGTCGAAGCCGCCTAGCGTAATCCTTGCCAAACAAAAGGCAAGCCGCCCGATGCGCAAAGCATGGCTATAATCGCCCCACGTTTTTACACCCGCCACAACACGAGACTGCCATGACTATTTCCCTGTACGCCGCTTCTGTCCCGGTTTTCAAGCAAATGCTCAACGCCCTGAGCGATGTGCTGAACAAGGCTGAAGCCCACGCCACCGCGAAAAACATCGACCCGAATGCGTTTCTGCAAGCGCGTTTGTACCCGGACATGTTCCCGCTGGTTCGCCAGGTACAGATCGCCGTCGATTTCGCCAAAGGCGTTTCGTCGCGTCTGGCCGAGCTGGAAGTGCCGAAATACGAAGACACAGAAACCACCTTCGCCGAGCTGCAAGCGCTGATCACCAAAGTTCTGGCCTACCTCGGCGAGATCAAGCCTGAGCAGATCGATGGCAACGAAGGCATCGAAATCGTCACTCGCCCAGGCACGCCGAAAGAGAAGCGCTTCAGCGGCCAGGCTTACCTGCTGAGCTACGGCTTGCCGCAGTTCTTCTTCCACGTCACCACCGCTTACGCGCTGCTGCGTCACAACGGCGTGGAAGTGGGCAAGCGCGATTACATGGGCGCGTTCTAAACCGTCCGGCAATAAAAAAAATCCCGCCACGGTTAGCGCCGTGGCGGGATTTTTTTGTCTTTGTAGGAGCCAGGCTTGCCGGCGAAAGCGAGTTCAAGGACGCCTTCGCCGGCAAGCCTGGCTCCTACAGGAGAGGGGTTATGCTTTCTGTTCTTCACCCAAACAGGCTGCTGCGGTAAACAGCACGTCGGTGGAGGAATTCAGCGCTGTCTCGGCCGAATCCTGCAGCACGCCGATGATGAAACCGACCGCCACCACTTGCATGGCGATTTCGCTCGGAATGCCGAACAAGCTGCACGCCAGCGGAATCAGCAACAGCGAACCGCCGGCCACACCCGAAGCGCCACACGCGCAAATCGCCGCGACGACGCTGAGCAGAATCGCCGTCGGAATGTCCACGGCAATCCCCAGCGTGTGCACGGCGGCGAGGGTCAGCACGGTAATGGTGATCGCCGCGCCAGCCATGTTGATCGTCGCGCCGAGCGGGATCGACACCGAATACGTGTCTTCATGCAAGCCCAGGCGTTTGCTCAGTTCCAGGTTGACCGGAATGTTCGCCGCCGAGCTGCGGGTGAAAAACGCGGTGATGCCACTTTCGCGCAAGCACATCCACACCAGCGGATACGGGTTGCGGCGCAGTTTCCAGAAAACGATGGCCGGATTCATCACCAGCGCCACGAACAGCATGCAGCCGAGCAGCACCGCCAGCAGATGCACATAACCGATCAGCGCGCCGAAACCGGAAGTGGCCAGCGTCGACGCCACCAGGCCAAAAATCCCCAGCGGCGCAAAACAGATGACCATGCGCACAATCAGCGTGACGCCGTTGGACAAGTCGCCCAGCACCTCACGCGTGGTGTCGCCGGCATGGCGAATGGCTACGCCCATGCCGATCGCCCAGGCCAGAATGCCGATGAAGTTGGCATTCATCAGCGCACTGACCGGGTTGTCGACCACGCTCAGCAGCAGACTTTGCAAGACTTCGCCAATCCCGCCCGGCGCAGTGATCGCGACATCGTGAGTGGTCAGCACCAGACTCGAGGGAAACAACGTGCTGGCCACGACCGCGACCACCGCAGCGGCAAAAGTCCCCAGCAAATACAGATACAAAATCGGCCGAATGTGGGTTTCCTGACCGACTTTGTGGTTGGCAATCGAGGCCATGACCAGCACGAACACCAGAATCGGCGCGACCGCTTTCAACGCTGTGACAAATACTTTGCCGATGAACGTGGTCGACTTCGCCACTTCTGGTGCCAGCAGCGCGAGGGCGATGCCGGCGATCAGGCCGATGATGATTTGCGTGACCAGGCTAATACGTTTCAAACGATGTAATAGGGCAGGGGATGCAGCGCTCATAGCGGTATCTCTGATTTTTTTGGGTGCAGGGTTGCGCATCACGCGGCAATAACAGGGCAGGCCACAGGAAGGAGCCACTGGTAGAAGCTACGGATAGAAACTACGTTTAAGAACTATGTTCAAGAACTACGGGTTAGTGCGCCATCAGAGCCGCAAAGTGGCCGATGATCAGGGTGTACGAATCGCAGGGCGCGAACTTTATCACAGGGTAGTCCGCTTCCTTCAGACCTGTGACGATCTGCCGCCCGTGGCGCCGGCGCGATTTGCAGGTTCGTGCAACCCGGCCCGGACACACTCTGTTAAGATTCGCCATCCTCATTTTCAGTTTCTGCCAGTGCGCCCTCGGGCTGTCGCTGCTGTCGTCGTTTTTCTGGAGTTTTGCATGCTGTTGCTGCCCATCATTCTGTTGTCCGCTGCCGGCTTCACGGTGCTGACCACGGAGTTCATCATCGTCGGCCTGTTGCCGGCGATCGCTCGAGACCTCGAAGTCACGATTCCCCAAGCCGGTTTGCTGGTGACGCTGTTCGCGTTCACCGTGGCCGCGTTCGGCCCGTTCCTGACCGCCTACTTCGCCCGTTTCGAACGGCGCAAACTGTTTATCTCGGTGCTGATCATGTTCGGCGTGGCCAACACGGTCGCGGCGTTTGCGCCGAATATCTGGGTGATGGCCGCCGCGCGGTTGATCCCGGCGCTGGGCTTGCCGGTGTTCTGGGCCTTGGCCAGCGAGACTGCGGTGGACATCGTCGGACCGGACCACGCCGGTCGCGCCATCGCCAAGATCGGTTTCGGCATCGTCTGCGCCACGGTGTTCGGCATTCCGGTCGGCACGCTGATTTCCGATGCCTTCGGCTGGCGCAGCGCTTTCGGCATTCTCGCGGTGATCGCGTTTGCCAAGGCTCTGCTGCTGTTTATCTACTTGCCGAAAACCAGCTTGCATCAGCATCAAGTGAGCTTTCGCTCGCAATTCAAGATCCTCCACAGCCCGTTGATGATCGGTCATGTGCTGTTGTCGATTCTGGTCTTCAGCGGCATGTTCACCGCTTACACCTATCTGGCGGACATCCTTGAGCGCCTCGCCGGTTTCAACGGCACCGTGGTCGGCTGGTGCCTGATGGGCTTCGGCGCGGTCGGTTTGATCGGCAATTCGCTGGGTGGCCGCGCGGTGGATCGTCATCCGTTGATCGCGTCGATGATGTTTTGCGCGTTCATGATTGCCGGCATGGTCGCGCTGGTGCCGAATATTCACTCGCCGCTGGGTCTGGCGGCGGCGATGGGCATTTGGGGTGTGACCCAAGCCGCGCTGTTCCTGGTCAGCCATGTGCGTTTGATGAAAGCTGCGCCGGAAGCGCCGGCCTTCGCCGCGTCGCTGAACATCGCCGGGGCCAACCTCGGGATTGGCCTGGGCGCGATGCTCGGTGGTCGGGTGATCGACAGTTTTGGCCTGCAAGGGCTGGGTTTCGCCGCCGCCGCGATCATCCTCGCCTCGGTGCTGCTGGCCATGGCCCTCATGACCATGAAACCGCGCGAGATTCTCACCGTTCAGTAAACAGCTGGTCAGTAAACTGCTATTCAGTAAACAGTCAGTCAGTAAACAGCTCGCGTCGGGCACCTTCGGCAATCGCAACGATGCCGGGGTGCTTGACCTTGCGTTCGACGGAAATGGCGTAGAACGACTCGGTCACCGCTTCGGTCTGGCCGATCAATTCGACGCCGCACTGGCGTTGCACCTCGTCGGCAATCACGCTCGGGCCGATGAAAATCCCGCTGCCGGATTGCCCAAACGCCTGCATCAACGCGCTGTCATCGAACTCGCCGACAATCCGTGGCTGAATCTGCTGCTCGGCAAACCAGCGCTGCAAACGGCTGCGCACCACGGTTTCCGGCCCGGGAATCAGTAGCGGCGCACCGTGCAGGCTGCGGGGGAAATCCTCGCCGTACTGTGCCGCCAAGGCTTTCGTCGCAAAAAAACTGATCCCGCATTCGCCGAGTTTCTGGCTGTAGCCCTTGATGTCGAGGTGCGACGGCATCGGGCTGTCAGAGATCACCAGGTCGAGGCGTTGAATCGCCAGGTCGGCGAGTAACCGCTCCAGTTTGTCCTCGCGACAGCTGATGCGCAGCGGCTCGCTCAACTCCATGGTCGGCGCGATCAGTCGATAGACGATGGATTTCGGCACCACGTCTGCGACACCGACGCGGAACAGAATCTGTTGCTCATTTGGTTGGGCGCGCAGCATCAACTCCAATTCGCCACCGAGCTGAAACATCTGCTCGGCAAAGGGCAGCGTCTGGCGCCCTGCCTCGGTGAGCTCGAGATTGCGCCCGACGCGGCGAAACAATTCGATACCGAAAGTTTGTTCAAACAATGAAATCTGTCCGCTGATGGTCTGCGGCGTCAGGTTAAGTTGCTCGCACGCGCGGACGATGCTGCCGGTCTTGGCGACGACCCAGAAGTAATGCAGCTGTCGGTAATTGAGCATGGCGGCCTGTCAGTTCGTAAAAAACGAAGTATAGCCGCTGAAAATACGAATTTTCCTGAAGTATTTCCTTACATAGAATGCCTCGCTATCGACGGGGCGCCGCTTGGCGCCGGCCCGTTTTACAAGGAGAGCGTCATGAAATTTACCGCTACGGCCCTGCTGATCACGTCTTTACTGGTACTGGCCGGGTGTGATCAGGCTGAAAAGAGTGCGCAGCAACTGATGGGCAAGGCCGCCGAATCCGCCAAACAGGCGATCGACGACACGCATAAGGCCGCTGAACAAGCGCTCAGCGACGCCACTGGCGGGCTGATCAGCAAAAAACCATCCTCGGCCGAAGATGAAGAGCAATCCAGTTCTTCGTCCCAGGAAATCTAACCCCGAATCGCAACGAGTCAGGACTGACCCATGGAATACCTTTTAGAGCTAGCCACCAGCCCAACCGCCTGGATCGCCTTGGCGACGTTGGTGGTCATGGAAATCGTGCTCGGCATCGATAACCTGATTTTCATCTCGATTCTGACCAACAAACTGCCCGAGCAGCATCGGCAGAAGGCGCGGCGTATCGGCATCGGCATGGCGCTGATTCTGCGATTGGGCCTGCTGAGCACTATCGCCTTCATCGTTCAGCTGACCACCCCGGTGATCGAGTTGCTCGGCCACGCGTTCTCGTGGAAGGACATTATCTTGATCGCCGGTGGCCTGTTCCTGTTGTGGAAAGCGACTACCGAGATTCACCACAGCATGGACCCGGCGCCGGAAGATCCGAAGTCGGCGACGTCTACCGTGACGTTGGGTTTTGCCGCCGCTATCGGGCAGATCCTGATGCTCGACCTGGTGTTCTCGATCGACAGCATCATTACCGCTGTCGGCATGACCGAGCATCTGCCGATCATGATCATCGCGGTGGTGGTGTCGGTGCTGGTGATGTTGTTGGCGGCTGACCCGCTGGCCAAGTTCATCAACGACAACCCGACGGTGGTGATGCTGGCTCTGGGCTTCCTGATCATGATCGGCATGACGCTGATCGCCGAAGGCTTCGGCGCTCACGTACCAAAAGGCTACGTGTATGCCGCCATGGCGTTCTCGGCGACGATCGAGTGCTTGAACATGATGTCTCGACGGGCCAAGCAAAAGCGTAGCGCCGCTAAAGTCTGATCCGCGCAAGAAAACAACGGCCACCTGTACTCGCGAGGGTGCAGGTGGCCGTTTTATTAACTGGGTCAGCGTTCTCAAAGACGTCTGGCGCGAATAAATAACGATCCCTTGTAGCAACTGCCGAGGCACGAGGCTGCGTTGCGGTCCGCAGGAGCGCCCTCGGGGGGCCGCTTTGCAGGCCAACGCAGCCTCGCAGGCTCGGCAGCTGCTACATACGCAAACTTACCTGTCAGGTGCTAAAGAATGATCAGTGCGCGGTCGCGGGGCGGGTCGGTGCTTGTTCGGTTTTTGCTTCGGGCGTCACTTGTGCGGGCGGGTGATGGTGGCGGCGAGTGATGCGCAGCACGCCCCACAGCATGGCGGCGGCCACGGCCAGCCAGCCACATACGAGCATTACGATTGTCATTGTCAGGCTCATCGGTGCCTCCTCTTCGCCCTGCATCGGGCGCATCACGTCTTTCAAATGACAGTCTAGTCGTTAGCGTGTTTCAGGCTATTGACCAAAGGTCGCCTGTCTCCAGCCAGTTCGCTCTATCGAATGCAAACAACTGCCGGTTTAGGCTATACCGCTGCGCCATGGCGACCTATGATCGGTGGCCCAAGCCAGGGGCGTGATTGCCTGGCGTCTGAACAAGCGGGTGATGATGGTGCGGGTAATGTCTGGAATTCGAACTTTAGTGCTGGCGATCAGTTGCGTTGCTGCGCTGGCAGGATGCGCGGGCAGCGTGGCGCCAGAGGTTCGGCAACTGCCGGAACGCGTGGAACTCAGCGGTACGTTTTATCGCGGGCAGGCCAATCAGAGTGGGCCGCAGGTGCTGGCCAGCATGTTGTCGCAACAAGGCATCGTGATCACCCCTGGGCTGCTCGAAAAACCTTTGAAGTTGCCGGGCGCCGAGGCGCAGTTGCAGCAGAACATGCAGAACCTTGCCCGTGAATACGGCATGGTCGTGTACCCGCTCGATGGCAATCTGTCGGCGCTGCTGACCCAAGTCGCGGCCGGTTATCCGGTGATGGTGCGGTTCACTGAAGGCTCGGCATTCTGGGCCGAACCGCGTTACGCGATCCTCGCCGGTTACAACCGGCAGAAGCAGACCGTGCTGCTGCGCGCCGGGATGAATCGCCGATTGCTGATGGACTTCAATTCGTTTGAGTCTGCCTTCAAGGATGCTGGCGGCTGGGCGGTTTTGATCCAGAAGCCGAATCAGCTGCCGGCCAAGGTCGACGGGCCGCGCTGGCTCAAGGCCGCCAGCGATTTAGGCCAGGCCGGGCAAGAACAGCCAGCCGCGCGGGCGAGCAAAGCGTTGCAGGCTCAGTAGCGGCTATTTGCGCTGAAGGCTCCGTTCGTCATGTTTCGGGCACCGTCACGTGCCGCGCGCCTCATATGAGTAAGGCCCGGATTCCTCCGGGCCAGACCCAAGGAGGCGTCCATGGCACATTCCAATTCCCCAGATGGCCCACATTCGTCCGAGCATTCGTCCGGCGATGATCTGGGTTTCGATCCCGATTCGCCCGATGTTGCGGACCCGCAGGTTGACCCTATCGGGCCAGCCAAGGCGCCGCGAGACATCAAGCCAGGCGAGGACGAAAAGAAGCCGGCGAAGCCTTACGATCCGCTGGGTGACCTGAAACCTGACGCGCAATCGCAATGAGGTGAATCATGTCTACCGATTCGAGTTTCAATGACCGACGTCCGGACAGCGTTCCAACCACGCCCGAAGACGACGTGGACGGCGCCATGGATCCGAACAGTCCGCTGCGCGATCCGCTGGCGCGGCCGTTGGTGACACCGACTGATCCTGCGCGGGGTTCGAAACATCCGAGCGACGGCGATGGCATTCCCAACGACGATGAGATGCCGTTGCCCAACGACTGATCTTTCGTCCACCTGCAAAAAGCCCCGAATATTCGGGGCTTTTTGTTGGGTTTCTATTTGTTGGCGCGCGGCTATTTCGAGGCTTCAACCACGCCGCTCTGGCGCTGTTTGAGATTTTTCGCGGCTTTGTATTGCAGGGCTACCGACGGTGCATCGACGCTGCGACCGGTTTCGACCCAACTGCGGATGCGGCTGGCGTCGGCGAAATGCGTGTATTTGCCGAAGGCGTCGAGAATCACCAGGGCCACCGGGCGATTGCCCATGCTGGTCACCAACACCAGGCAATGCCCTGCTTCATTGGTGAAACCGGTCTTGGTGATCTTGATGTCCCAATTGGGCTTTTTCACCAAGTGGTCGGTGTTATTGAAACCCAGCGTGTAGTTGGGTTTGCGGAACGCGACGGTGGCTTCCTTGGTGGTGGTCAGCTCGGTCAGCAGCGGATATTTGCGCGCGGCGATCAGCAGCTTGCTCAAGTCGCGTGCCGTCGAAACGTTACGCGGCGACAGGCCGGTGGGTTCGACAAAATGCGTGCTGGTCATGCCCAGCGCCTTGGCTTTGGCGTTCATCGCCGCAATAAACGCCACGTAGCCGCCCGGGTAATGGTGGGCGAGGGTAGCGGCGGCGCGGTTTTCCGAAGACATCAACGCAATCAGCAGCATCTTTTTGCGCGGCAGTTCGCTGTTGAGTTTGACCCGCGAAAACACACCTTTCATTTCCGGCGTGTGGCTGATGTCGACGTTAATGTATTCGTCCATGTTCTGGCGGGCTTCAACCACCACCAGGCCGGTCATCAATTTGCTCACTGAAGCAATCGGCACGACAACGTCGGGGTTACTGGAATAAATGACTTTGTTGGTTTGCAGATCCAGCAGCAGTGCGCTGCCGGAAGCGATTTTCAGTTGTGAAGCGTCTCGGGGCGCGGCAGTGGTTTCTGCGGCGCTGGCCATTGGCGTGATGAACGTCCCTGTAAATGCAAAAAATAGACTCAGGATGGAAAGACGGATTTTCACGCGGGCGAACTCATAAAGGGTGGATATGCCGTTTTGTTACGGGCTGTTTCATAAAAACGACGCATTTTATGAGTATGAGCCAATAAAGCGCCAGACGCCTGTGCAGTGGGAGCTGTAGATGAAGATTATTTAATCTCTGGTGGGGCATGGGTTGGCGCAATTGATGCGTTTGTTCGCTACAAATACACACCGCGAAAACAACAAAGCCCCGCACTGGGCGGGGCTCTGTGGGTGCAGCAAAACAACTCAGCCGTGCAGGGTTTCTGCCGCGTACAAAGTGTTTTCCAGCAGGCAGGCGCGCGTCATCGGACCAACGCCGCCCGGCACTGGGGTGATCCAGCCAGCGCGGGGCAGGGCAGTTTCGTAGATCACGTCGCCAACCAGCTTGCCGTCGTCCTGACGATTGATGCCGACGTCGATCACGATCGCGCCTTGCTTGATCCACTCACCTTTGACCAGGCCTGGCTTGCCCGCAGCGACAACAACCAGATCGGCGCGGCCGACGTGGCCGGCCAGGTCCTTGGTAAAGCGGTGGGTGACGGTGACGGTGCAGCCGGCCAGCAGCAGTTCCATCGCCATCGGGCGGCCGACGATGTTGGACGCACCGACGATCACTGCGTCCATCCCGTAAAGGTCGGCGCCAGTGCTTTCGAGCAAGGTCATGATGCCTTTTGGTGTGCACGGGCGCAGCAGTGGAATGCGCTGTGCCAGACGACCGACGTTATAAGGGTGGAAACCATCCACGTCTTTGTCCGGGCGAATGCGCTCGAGCAATTTGGATGCATCAAGGTGTGCAGGCAAAGGCAACTGCAGCAGCACGCCATCGATGGCCGGGTCGTCGTTGAGGCGATCGATCAGTTCGGTCAGTGCTTGTTGAGTGGTGTCAGCAGGCAGGTCGTAGGCTTGGGATAGAAAGCCGACCTCTTCACAGTCTTTACGCTTGTGCGAGACATAAACCTGAGAGGCAGGATCGCTGCCGACCAGGATCACCGCGAGGCCTGGCGTGCGCAGACCTTGCTGGCGACGCTCGGCAACTCGTTTGGCGATCTGCTGGCGCAGGCTGGCGGCGATTGACTTGCCGTCGATTAGTTGTGCAGTCATTGCGCGTGATTAACCATCGAGAGGGGAAAAAAAGAGGGCGCATTCTCGCATGTCAGGCGCCGAGGGCAAAGGCGCTTGGTCTGCAAATTCCTCTAAGCCCTTTAATTAAATGAATTTTTTTTAAAAAGGATTTGACGGACTTTGGGCCGCTCTATACTATTCGTCGCACTTGTCGGGCACAGCCTAGCACTGGATGAGAAGGTCGAGCGGAATTACGGTTCTGCAAGGCTGGAAGCACTTAGTTTGTAGTCCTCCAAGAGTACAGATTAATAAGGCGCCCGTAGCTCAGCTGGATAGAGCATCCGCCTTCTAAGCGGATGGTCGCAGGTTCGAGTCCTGCCGGGTGCGCCATTAGGCAACTTTGGCACAAGTAGCGCAATATGGTGGGCGTAGCTCAGTTGGTAGAGCACGGGATTGTGACTCCCGTTGTCGAGGGTTCGATCCCCTTCGTCCACCCCATATTTCGAAAGGCGCCAGATTAACAGTCTGGCGCCTTTGCTTTAACAGCTTCAAACGCGGATGTGGTGGAATTGGTAGACACACTGGATTTAGGTTCCAGCGCCGCAAGGTGTAAGAGTTCGAGTCTCTTCATCCGCACCAAATAAAGCTTCACTCGGGCCATTGGCTTGGTTGGGGCGCAGCAAGGAAGGTTGTTTGGCTTCTTTGTCAGGCTATATGGTGGGCGTAGCTCAGTTGGTAGAGCACGGGATTGTGACTCCCGTTGTCGAGGGTTCGATCCCCTTCGTCCACCCCATATTTCGAGAGGCGCCAGATTTAACAGTCTGGCGCCTTTTTTGTTTTAGCGGTTCGAGTATTCAGCGGCTGCAATTCCGGGTCGCAGGGGTGGGGTGCTTCGTCGTATTTATGTTTCCCGATGATGCCGCGCCGCCCGCCGGCCTTGCTCGCAAGGTCGGTTGTCAGGGAGATGACTGGCAACTTCTTCTTTATATAGAAGGGTTGGCGCAGAGCCCTGGCTTGATTGGCTGTATTTGCGAACAGGGTGAGGCGCAACCGTTTGTCCCTCGCCTATAAATTGCCTGCTGTTTTTTTACCCTTTTTCAGTAGGGTGACTTCTTGAGTTTGACCCACTAGAATGCATGCCCTTGATTCTGGGGTCGGAAACGGCCGGCTAACGTCTGTGCAACGAGGAATATCCATGCAAGTTTCTGTTGAAAATACTTCTGCTCTTGAGCGCCGCATGAGCATCACCGTGCCGGCTGAGCGCATCGAGACTCAGGTCAACAAGCGTCTGCAGCAGACCGCCCAAAAGGCCAAGATTGCTGGCTTCCGTCCAGGCAAAGTGCCAATGAGTGAAATCAAGCGCCGTTTCGGTGCTGATGCACGTCAGGAAGCTGTTGGCGACGTCATCCAGTCCTCCTTCTACGAAGCTGTCGTCGAGCAGAAGCTGAACCCGGCTGGCGCTCCTTCGATCGAGCCTAAATCGATCGAAGCTGGCAAGGATCTGGAATACGTTGCAGTTTTCGAAGTGTTCCCTGAGTTCACCGTTGCCGGTTTCGAAGGCATCACTGTCGAGCGCCTGAGCGCTGACGTGGCTGACGCTGACCTGGACAAAATGCTCGAAATCCTGCGCAAGCAGAACACCCGTTTTGAAGTGGCCGAACGCGCTGCCCAGAACGAAGACCAACTGAACATCGATTTCGTTGGCAAGGTTGACGGCGAAGTGTTCGCTGGCGGTTCCGCCAAAGGCACTCAGCTGGTACTGGGTTCGGGTCGCATGATCCCTGGTTTCGAAGACGGTCTGGTTGGCGCTAAAGCTGGCGAAGAACGCGTTCTGAACCTGACTTTCCCAGAGGACTATCAGAACCTCGACCTGGCTGGCAAAACCGCCGAGTTCACCGTTACCGTGAACACTGTTTCCGAGCCAAAACTGCCTGAGCTGACCGAAGAATTCTTCGCTCAATTCGGCATCAAGGAAACTGGCCTGGAAGGCTTCCGCACCGAAGTTCGCAAGAACATGGAGCGCGAGCTGCGTCAGGCGATCAAATCCAAGGTCAAGAATCAGGTAATGGACGGTCTGCTGGCCACCAACCCGATCGAAGTGCCTAAGGCTCTGCTGTCCACCGAAGTTGACCGTCTGCGCGTGCAGGCTGTTCAGCAGTTCGGCGGCAACATCAAGCCTGACCAACTGCCGGCCGAGCTGTTCGAAGAACAAGCCAAGCGCCGCGTTGTACTGGGTCTGATCGTGGCTGAAGTGGTCAAGCAATTCGACCTCAAGCCTGACGAAGCCCGCGTTCGCGAAATGATTCAGGAAATGGCTTCGGCCTACCAAGAGCCTGAGCAGGTTGTGTCCTGGTACTACAAGAACGACCAGCAACTGAACGAAGTTCGTTCGGTTGTGCTGGAAGAACAAGTTGTGGATACTGTTCTGCAGAAAGCTAGTGTGACCGATAAGTCGGTCTCTTACGAAGAAGCAGTCAAGCCGGTTGAAGCTCCACAAGCCGACTGATCGTTTTAGCGTTAAGAAGTAATCACCATAAGCCAGCCTTCGCGCTGGCTTATGCGTATTCAAGACATAACTATTTGGGAGTGACTGCAGAGCATGTTCCGTAATTCGTATATTCAGCAGAACTCAGATATCCAGGCCGCTGGCGGCCTGGTCCCGATGGTTGTCGAGCAGTCTGCTCGTGGCGAGCGCGCTTACGACATTTATTCGCGTCTTCTCAAGGAGCGAGTGATTTTTCTGGTTGGCCCGGTAGAGGACTACATGGCTAACCTGATCTGTGCGCAACTGCTGTTCCTTGAAGCGGAAAACCCGGACAAGGACATCCATCTCTATATCAACTCCCCGGGCGGTTCGGTGACAGCGGGCATGTCGATCTACGACACCATGCAGTTCATCAAGCCAAACGTATCGACCACCTGTATCGGCCAGGCCTGCAGCATGGGCGCGTTCCTGCTGACCGCAGGTGCTGCCGGCAAGCGTTTCTGCCTGCCGAACTCGCGTGTGATGATTCACCAGCCATTGGGCGGTTTCCAGGGTCAGGCTTCGGATATCGAAATCCATGCCAAGGAAATCCTCTTCATTCGTGAGCGTCTCAACACGCTGATGGCCAAGCATAGCGGGCACACCCTTGAAGAAATCGAGCGCGATACCAACCGCGACAACTTCATGAGTGCACAAGCCGCGCGTGAGTACGGGTTGATCGATGAAGTGATCGAACAGCGCCCGGCTTAAAATAAGCAGCTCAAAATAAGGCTGGTCGGTTGCTCCGATCACCAGCGGGCTTGAAAAAGCCCGCAATAGCCTTCATCTTGTGTTGCAAGCCTATCGGATTTGGATCGAACGAATGACTGACACCCGCAACGGCGAGGACAACGGCAAGCTGCTCTATTGCTCCTTCTGTGGCAAAAGCCAGCATGAAGTGCGCAAATTGATTGCCGGCCCCTCGGTCTTTATCTGCGACGAGTGCGTCGACCTGTGCAATGACATCATCCGCGAGGAGGTGCAGGAAGCCCAGGCCGAGAGCAGCGCGCATAAATTGCCTTCGCCTAAAGAAATCAGCGGCATCCTTGACCAGTACGTCATTGGTCAGGAGCGTGCGAAAAAGGTTTTGGCCGTAGCGGTGTACAACCACTACAAACGCTTGAACCAGCGTGACAAAAAGAATGACGACGTCGAACTTGGCAAAAGCAACATCTTGCTGATCGGCCCGACAGGCTCGGGTAAAACCCTGCTTGCCGAAACACTGGCTCGTTTGCTGAACGTTCCGTTCACCATCGCCGACGCAACCACCCTCACCGAGGCGGGTTATGTCGGTGAAGATGTCGAGAACATCATTCAGAAGCTGCTGCAGAAGTGCGATTACGACGTGGAAAAGGCCCAGATGGGCATTGTCTACATCGATGAAATCGACAAGATCTCGCGCAAGTCTGACAACCCGTCGATCACCCGGGACGTTTCCGGTGAAGGCGTGCAGCAAGCCTTGCTCAAGTTGATCGAAGGCACGGTCGCTTCCGTTCCGCCGCAAGGTGGTCGCAAGCATCCGCAGCAGGAATTCCTGCAGGTCGACACCCGTAACATCCTGTTCATCTGCGGTGGTGCGTTCTCCGGTCTGGAAAAGGTTATTCAAAACCGTTCCACCAAGGGCGGCATCGGTTTCAACGCAGAAGTGCGCAGCAAGGAAGAAGGCAAGAAAGTCGGTGAATCCCTGCGTGAAGTCGAGCCTGACGATTTGGTCAAGTTCGGTCTGATCCCGGAATTCGTCGGTCGTCTGCCAGTTCTTGCAACGCTGGACGAGCTTGATGAAGCTGCGTTGATGCAGATCCTCACCGAGCCGAAAAATGCTTTGACCAAGCAGTACGCCAAGCTGTTCGAGATGGAAGGCGTGGACCTGGAATTCCGGGCCGACGCACTGAAATCGGTCGCCAAACGTGCCCTGGAACGCAAAACCGGTGCCCGTGGCTTGCGCTCGATTCTCGAAGGTGTGTTGCTCGACACTATGTATGAAATCCCCTCGCAGTCCGAGGTGAGCAAAGTAGTGATCGATGAAAGCGTGATCGAAGGCAAGTCCAAGCCACTGTATATCTACGAAAACAGTGAGCCGACTGCCAAGGCAGCGCCAGACGCTTAAGCGTCACGCTGCTGGAATAAAGAAGGGGCCTTCGGGCCCCTTTTCTTTTAAAGCGTTTTAACACCCTCTTTACGCTTGTTTTTTTTGAAAGCAGCCCCCATCTTGGTTTCAAGCTTACATCCATCTGTTTACGGCCTTATGGCCGCCGTAGAGGCGAAATCATGAAGACAACCATCGAATTGCCTCTCCTGCCATTGCGTGATGTTGTGGTTTATCCGCACATGGTTATCCCGCTGTTCGTGGGGCGCGAGAAATCCATCGAAGCCCTCGAGGCAGCGATGACCGGCGACAAGCAGATCCTTCTGCTGGCTCAGCGCAATCCTGCTGACGACGATCCCGGTGAAGAAGCACTTTATCGCGTAGGTACCATCGCCACTGTTCTGCAACTGCTCAAGCTGCCTGACGGCACCGTCAAGGTTCTGGTCGAAGGCGAGCAGCGGGGCGCCGTGGAGCGCTTCAGCGAAGTGGACGGCCACTGCCGTGCCGAAGTCTCGTTGATCGACGAAGTCGACGCGCCAGAGCGCGAGTCGGAAGTGTTTGTCCGCAGTCTGTTGGCTCAGTTCGAACAATATGTCCAGCTGGGCAAGAAAGTCCCGGCTGAAGTCCTGTCGTCGCTCAACAGCATCGACGAGCCGGGCCGCTTGGTCGACACCATGGCCGCACACATGGCCCTGAAGATCGAGCAGAAGCAGGAAATCCTCGAAATCATCGATTTGTCGGCCCGGGTCGAGCACGTTCTGGCGTTGCTGGATGCCGAGATCGATCTGCTGCAAGTCGAAAAACGCATTCGCGGTCGCGTCAAAAAGCAAATGGAGCGCAGTCAGCGCGAGTACTACCTGAATGAGCAGATGAAAGCCATTCAGAAAGAACTCGGCGACAGCGAAGAAGGCCACAACGAAATCGAAGAGCTGAAAAAGCGCATCGATGCCGCTGGCCTGCCCAAAGATGCCCTGGCCAAGGCCAACGGCGAGCTGAAC
This sequence comes from Pseudomonas sp. SJZ131, assembly GCF_007828705.1. Lineage (NCBI taxonomy): Bacteria > Pseudomonadati > Pseudomonadota > Gammaproteobacteria > Pseudomonadales > Pseudomonadaceae > Pseudomonas > Pseudomonas sp. SJZ131. Next base: position 225,212 of record NZ_VIVC01000001.1, read on the forward strand.
AAACTGAAACAAATGTCGCCGATGTCCGCCGAGGCGACCGTGGTTCGTTCATACATCGACTGGCTGGTTCAAGTGCCGTGGAAAGCTCAGAGCAAAGTGCGTCTGGACCTTGCCCGCGCCGAAGATATTCTCGATGCCGACCACTACGGTCTGGACGAAGTCAAAGAACGCATCCTCGAATACCTCGCTGTGCAAAAGCGCGTGAAGAAGATTCGTGGTCCGGTGTTGTGCCTGGTCGGTCCTCCTGGCGTGGGTAAAACCTCGTTGGCGGAGTCGATTGCCCACGCCACCAACCGTAAATTCGTGCGTATGGCCCTCGGTGGCGTGCGCGATGAAGCGGAAATTCGTGGTCATCGCCGCACTTACATCGGTTCGATGCCAGGAAGATTGATTCAAAAGATGACAAAAGTCGGGGTTCGCAACCCGCTGTTCCTGCTCGATGAAATCGACAAGATGGGCAGCGACATGCGTGGCGATCCGGCGTCGGCGTTGCTGGAAGTGCTCGACCCTGAGCAGAACCACAACTTCAACGACCACTATCTGGAAGTCGACTACGACCTGTCCGATGTGATGTTCCTGTGCACCTCGAACTCGATGAACATTCCGCCAGCGCTGCTGGACCGGATGGAAGTCATTCGCCTGCCGGGCTACACCGAAGACGAGAAGATCAACATCGCGGTCAAGTACCTTTCGCCGAAGCAGATTCAGGCCAATGGCTTGAAGAAAGGCGAGCTGGAATTCGACTCCGAAGCGATCCGCGACATCATCCGCTACTACACCCGCGAAGCCGGTGTACGGGGGCTTGAGCGCCAGATTGCCAAGGTTTGCCGCAAGACCGTCAAAGAGCACGCACTGGAAAAACGCTTCTCGGTGAAGGTCACTGCGGACATGCTCGAGCACTTCCTCGGCGTGCGCAAATACCGCTACGGTCTTGCCGAATCCCAGGATCAGATCGGCCAGGTAACTGGCTTGGCTTGGACTCAGGTGGGTGGCGAATTGCTAACCATCGAAGCCGCTGTCGTACCCGGCAAAGGCCAGTTGATCAAGACCGGTTCGCTGGGCGATGTGATGGTCGAATCGATCACCGCAGCGCTGACCGTGGTACGCAGCCGTGCGAAAAGCCTGGGGATCCCTCTGGACTTCCACGAGAAGCGCGACACGCACATCCACATGCCGGAAGGGGCGACCCCGAAGGACGGCCCTAGCGCCGGTGTAGGCATGTGCACGGCGCTGGTATCGGCGTTGACCGGGATTCCGGTGCGCGCAGACGTCGCTATGACAGGAGAAATCACCCTGCGTGGCCAAGTGCTGGCCATCGGCGGTCTGAAGGAAAAACTGCTCGCGGCTCACCGTGGCGGGATCAAGACTGTGATCATTCCGGAAGAGAACGTGCGTGATCTGAAGGAAATTCCTGACAACATTAAGCAGGATCTGCAGATTAAACCGGTTAAATGGATTGACGAGGTCCTGCAAATTGCGCTGCAATACGCGCCGGAGCCCTTGCCGGATGTGGCTCCCGAGATAGTTGCAAAGGATGAAAAACGCGAGTCTGACTCTAAGGAAAGAATTAGCACGCATTAGTACGCATTTGCCTGGGGGGCTTCCTTGACAGCTTTTTAGAGCCCTTGTTATAAAGCGGCTCTTAAGTGTCTGTAGGCCATTCAGCACTCGTTTTTTTGCTTTCACCAAAAAACTTAGAATCATACTCAAATAGATATAAGGGGACTTAGAGTGAACAAGTCGGAACTGATTGATGCTATCGCTGCATCCGCTGATATCCCGAAAGCTGCTGCTGGCCGTGCGCTGGACGCTGTAATCGAATCCGTCACTGGCGCTCTCAAGGCTGGCGACTCTGTTGTTCTGGTTGGTTTCGGTACGTTCTCCGTTACCGATCGTCCAGCTCGCATCGGTCGTAACCCACAGACTGGTAAGACACTGGAAATCGCTGCAGCCAAAAAACCAGGTTTCAAAGCCGGTAAAGCACTGAAAGAAGCTGTCAACTAAGTCAGATTCAGGTTTTTGCCTATCCGGGTCGGGGTCATGCCTGACCTGGCAGCGGAGCGGTAGTCCAGTCAGCACATTGCTGGTCTGAGACACCGAGGGTCGCAAGTTCGAACCCCTCGGTCCGCTCCGCCAGTTACGAGAAGGCGCATCCCCGGATGCGCCTTTCTTCTATCCGGATTCTACCCACGCTCCACGGTTGCCTAATTTTGAAGTTCAACCGTTTCTGGGGGACGCATGCTGCAGAATATCAGGGACAATTCACAAGGCTGGATTGCCAAGACCATTATCGGAATCATCGTTGTATTGATGGCTTTCACCGGTATCGAGGCCATTTTCCAGGCGACGACCAACAGCCAGGATGCGGCCAAGGTCAACGGTGAAGAAATCAGTACCAACGAGCTGAGCCAAGCTGTCGACATGCAACGCCGTCAGCTGATGCAACAGCTGGGCAAGGATTTCGACGCTTCGTTGCTCGACGAAAAAATGCTCCGCGAATCGGCCCTCAAAGGCCTGATCGATCGCAAACTGCTGCTGCAAGGCGCAGAAAAATCGAAGTTCGCTTTCTCCGAAGCCGCTCTGGACCAAGTGATCCTGCAGACGCCTGAATTTCAGGTGGATGGCAAGTTCAGCCCTGAGCGCTTCGACCAGGTGATTCGTCAACTGGGCTACAGCCGTATGCAATTCCGCCAGATGCTGGCTCAGGAAATGCTGATCGGTCAGTTGCGCGCCGGTCTGGCGGGCAGCGGTTTTGTCACCGACGCCCAGGTGCTGGCGTTCGCCCGTCTGGAAAAACAGACGCGTGATTTCGCTTCGTTGAACATCAAAGTTGATCCGTCTGCGGTGAAAGTGACCGACGACGAGGTCAAGGCTTACTATGACGAGCACGCCAAGGAATTCATGACGCCGGATCAGGTAGTCATTGATTACCTGGAATTGAAGAAGGCTTCCTTCTTCGATGAAGTCAGCGTCAAGGACGAAGAGCTGCAAGCGGCTTATCAGAAAGAAATCGCCAACTTGGCCGAGCAACGCCGGGCTGCGCACATTCTGATCGAAGTGAACGACAAAGTGACCGAGGCGCAAGCCAAGGCGAAAATCGAAGAAGTTCAGGCTCGTCTGGCCAAAGGCGAGAAGTTCGAGGCTCTGGCCAAGGAATTCTCCCAGGACCCGGGTTCGGCGAACAATGGTGGTGACCTCGGTTACGCCGGTCCAGGTGTCTACGATCCAGCGTTTGAAAAAGCCCTGTACGCGTTGACCAAGGACCAAGTGTCGGAACCGGTTCGCACGGATTTCGGTTTCCACCTGATCAAGCTGCTGGGCGTTGAAGCGCCTGAAGTTCCGACGTTGGACAGCCTCAAGGCCAAACTGACCCGTGAACTGAAAACCCAGCAAGTCGAGCAGCGTTTCGTCGAGGCGACCAAGCAATTGGAAGACTCCTCGTTTGAAGCTTCCGATCTGGCTCAGCCGGCACAAGACTTGAAACTGACCGTTCACACTTCTGCGCCGTTCGGCCGTGAAGGTGGCGAAGGTGTTGCGGCCAACCGTGCCGTGATCACTGCAGCATTCAGCCCTGAAGTGTTGGATGAAGGTGCCAACAGCACCGCCATCGAGCTCGATCCGGAAACCGTGATCGTGTTGCGCGCCAAGGAGCACTTGAAGCCTGCGCAGTTGCCACTCGAAAGCGTTGCCGCCAACATCCGCACGCAATTGGCCAAGGAGCACGCCATTGCTGCCGCCAAGACCAAGGCTGATGAGCTGATCGCCAGTCTGCGCGACGGCAAGACGCCGCTGGATCAGGCGATTGACGGCCAGACCTGGAAAGTCACCGCAGCAGCTACTCGCGCTCAGGAAGGGGTTGACCCGACTGTGCTGCAAGCGCTGTTCCGGATGCCCAAGCCTGCTGCCAAGGACAAGCCGACGTTCAACAGCGTGACCCTGGCCGATGGTAGCCTGGTGATCGTGCGTCTGAATGGCGTGAACGAAGCCGCAGCGCCGACCGAAGAAGAGAAGACTCAGTACCGTCGTTTCCTCGCTTCGCGCATTGGCCAGCAAGACTTTGCGGCCTACCGCAAGCAGTTGGAAAGCGAAGCGGACATCAAGCGTTTCTGATGGCTGACTGAGCTGCTCGCTACACAAGAACCCCGGCCGAAACGCCGGGGTTTTTTGTGCATGAAGGAAAATTTCGGCGCCGGCTTATCGGTAATCCGCGAGGTTGTGCGACTTTTCCGGCATATCGGGGTCAACTTCCTGTAACAGGTTTAAGACATCAATGGATGCGACGCTAAGCATCGTTCTGTTGCACAATACGCCCCGGACCGTTTTCTCTCAGGATGTTCAATGTTCAGATCAATTCCCATGCGTGTTGTCGGGCTGGCTTTAGTGCTGGCCGTTGCTGCCGGTTGTTCGTCGAAAAAAGCCGCCATCTATGAGCATGAGAACTTCGACGATTCCGGAACGTTTTCGCGCAATTACCCGGTGACCGACGTGCAGACCTGCGAAGCCGCGCGCCGTGCGTTGCTCAGCCAGGGTTACATCATTACCAGCAGCGATCCGAAACTGATCAGCGGCCACAAAAGCTTCCAGCAAACCGGCGAGACGCACATGGAGATCAGCTTCAGTGTGGTGTGCGCCGATGATGGTTCCGAAGGACACCACGCGACCATGTTCGCCAACGCCTTGCAGGACCGTTATGCGTTGAAGAAGACCAACAACTCCGCCAGCCTCGGCGTCGGTGTGTTGGGCTCGGTGTCGATGCCGATCGGCTCGTCTGACGATTCGATGGTCAAAGTGGCCAGCGAAACCGTGTCGTCGGCCAAGTTCTATGAGCGATTTTTTACCCTGGTCGAGCTGTTCCTGCCGGCCGAAGCAAAGAAAGCCGCGCACATCGTCGAGAAGCCAAAAACCGATTTGGGCATGCCGGAAACCAAACCGGCGCCAGCCGCACCGGCAGCACTGGCGCCCGCGCCAGCGGCAGGCTCACCGTCTCCGGCAACCCCAGCAGCCGCGCCGACACCTGCCGCAACACCTGCCGCAGAGCCCGCAGCCGCGCCAACTACAGAACCTGCCGCAGTCGACTTTGCACCTGGCGCTTCGGAGCCTGTCGCGCCGCCGGCAGAATCTGCACCGATCACCCCGGCACAAACCACCGAACCGGCGCCCGCCACGGAAACTAACACCACGCCGTCGCACCCGGACAACATGCCCGCACCGAGCGAGCCGATTCCGGCGATGCCATCCTCGGGTCAATAACCGCCCCTGCGGCAAGAGGGCGGGAACGTGTCAGAGCTTCCCGCCGCCAACCGCCCAATTGATCGAAGTCACAGCAGTGCGTTTTCCTACGCACTGCGGCGAAAAAATCCCCTGATAAATTCCTGATCGACTGCTACGTTTTATTGAGTAGCGGTCGAGTGCCGTGTGAGCGTCATTTTTCTTTCACGCGGGCACTTTATGCTCAAGGCGCTGGTCAGTTGATCAGGCCTTTTTTAATGAGCAATCGAGGGGAGATCACCATGGACGATTATCAAGAAGAGTTGCTGGAATATTCGGCATTTGAACTGGATCCGCTGGAACCAGCCGAAGACGCTACCGAGCTTTAAGCCTTCACGCGGTTTGGCGATGACTTCGGCGAAATTCGCCGGGCGTCTGGCCGTTCCAGCGTTTGAAGGCCCGTTGAAAAGCTTCGGCTGAGGCAAAGCCCAGCAGATAGGCGATTTCGCCGAACGCCAGTTCGGTGTCGCGAATGTACGTCATGGCTAGGTCGCGGCGAGTGTCGTTGAGAATTGCACGAAATTGCGTGCCTTCCTCGGCGAGTTTGCGACGCAAGGTCCAGGTTGGCAGCTTCAGGCGTGCCGCCACTTCTTCCAGGTCGGGTTCCCGGCCACCGTTGAGCAACGGCCCCAACAGCTGAATGATCCGTTCACGCAGGCTGCGGGTGCGCGTCAATTGTTCCAGTTCGCGCTCACATAATTGCAGCAGGTGCCGCCAGGTGCTCGGGCAATGCTCCGGGTTGCGCTGGGCGAGGCTGCTCAGGCTCAGGCGCAGTTGATTGTGCTCGGCGCCGAACTGGATCGGGCAATCGCCCAGTACGCTGTAAGCCTCGCGATACGGCGGCGCTTCAAATTCGATGTCGATGCGTTCGGCTGGCAACGCGGTAGCGCTGACGCTGGACAACTGCCGCAACCAGCCGGAAATAATCGAATCGACGACGAAGCGGTTGTAGGCGTTGTAGGGATTGATCGAATAAAACCGCAGCCAGGCGCCGCGCGGGTCTTCGTGAAAACTTGATTGACCGCGATAGTTGGAGCCGTACAACGCTTCGAAGCGGATCAGGCAACGCGCCGCCTCGCGAACCGTCGGTGCCTGCGCGGCGGTGACCCCGGCGAGGCCGGCCTGGCTCAACCGACTCAACTGGCCCATGCGCAAACCCAGCGCCGGGTCGGCGGTCAGCTGGATCGCGCCGTGTCCGAGGCGCATGTACCGCGGAATCGACAACCGCGCACCGGCCTCACCGAGGCGCGCTGCGTCGAGGCCGTATTGGTCGAGCAACGGCTGTGGATCGGCGCCATGACTGCGCACCGCATCCGCCAGGCTGTTAACGAAGCCGACCGACAGATCCCCGAGGCGCATCGGCAGCGGTTTCATGTTTTACAACCACAGGTTCAACAAACGCGCGCCACGCTGATCGCCGTCAGCGGCGTGCTGGCCATTGCTGCTGAGGAAACTCTGCCCGGCGCTGGCCTTGTCCCAGAATTGCCCACGCATAAACACACTGACCCCGGCAATCGCCTGACTGCTCGGCGGCTGCGCGATCAGGGTCAAACGATGCCAGGCCTGGCCTTCACTGAGCTCGCCGGCCTTGAGGCTGACCGAACTCGGCGTCGACAGGCCTTTATAGCCGCGCCACGGTTTGTCCCACGCGCCGTGGCCGACCACGAAGGCCGGAACCGCCACCAGTTGCACGTTCTGTTCGTCGAGCTTGCGGTAATTGTCCGGGTACCAACTGTCGCTGCCGATCAACACGCCAAGGCGTCCGGCCGGTGTGTCGACGACGCTGATGGTGTGCTCGCTGTTGGCGGCGAGCGTGTCCTGATCGGCGAAGATCGGGTGCATCTGCCGTTGCGGCTGGCCGATTGGCAGACCGTCGCGACCGAACACCACGGTGCTGTTGAACAGCGCGCCGTGGCCGATTTTCAGCTCGCCGTCGCGCACGCTTGGCTCCGGCAGCACGATGGTGCCGGCCACCAGCGTCACGTTGAATTCTTTCGCCAGACCACCAAACAACGTCTGGTAATCCTTGGCCATGCTTTTGGCTTTCATCCGCAGATGCGCGTCATCCAGACGGCTGGCGCCCTTGGCACGCAGCAGCGCGCGCGCGAACTGCAATGGATTGCTCGCCGCCAGCCAGTTCATCGCTTCCTTGAGGGTGCCGGCCTGATACAGCTCGTCTTTTTCGCCGCTGATCATCAGCCATGTGCCGACATGTTCCGGCAGCACAACGACGGTCTTTTCGTTGAGCAGGCCTTGTTCCTGGGCCTGTTGCAGATAGGCGCCGAGCTTGCGCCGCAGGCGTTCGGGGCTTTGGTAGTCGGTCGGGAACAGCTCGGGCTGGATGCCGAGCAAGTTGCCGCGATCGGCCGGCGTGCCTTGATCGACCGCCAGATTGATACGCAGGTCCGACAGGTAATGCCCCACCGGACGGTCTGCGGCCCACATTGCGTAGGTCGTCAGGGCGGCGATCAACGCCATGGAAAAGGTCAGGTACAGAAGTTTGCGCATGGGAAAACAGTCGACAGCCGTGTGCAGGATTCGCCGACTAGGGTAGGGCGCATGCCGGCGCTTGCCAAGGGGCGCTGCGCATTTGGATCAATAAGTTGTCAGTTTGGGTCATTGAGTGACACGAGTGCGACTCTTAGTCTGTGCCACATGACTGACGGGGGCCGCAGAGCTTCCGCAATTTCCGTGATCGCTCGATGTGGAGTTACCGATGGCCGCCGCTCATTACCCGCACCTGTTGGCCCCGCTGGACCTGGGTTTTACCACGCTGCGCAACCGCACCCTGATGGGGTCGATGCACACTGGCCTTGAGGAAAAACCCGGCGGCTTCGAGCGCATGGCGGCGTATTTTGCCGAGCGTGCGCGCGGCGGTGTTGGCCTGATGGTCACCGGCGGTATCGGTCCGAATGATGAGGGCGGCGTGTACTCCGGCGCGGCCAAGTTGACCACCGAAGAAGAAGCGCTCAAACACCAGATCGTTACCCGCGCGGTGCACGCGGCGGGCGGCAAGATTTGCATGCAGATCCTCCACGCCGGGCGTTACGCCTACAGCCCGAAACAAGTGGCGCCGAGCGCGATTCAGGCGCCGATCAACCCGTTCAAGCCTAAAGAGCTGGACGAGGAAGGCATCGATAAGCAAATCAGCGATTTCGTCACCTGTTCGGTTCTCGCGCAAAAAGCCGAGTACGACGGCGTCGAGATCATGGGCTCCGAAGGTTATTTCATTAACCAGTTCCTCGCAGCCCACACCAATCACCGCACCGACCGCTGGGGCGGCAGCTACGAAAACCGTATGCGCCTGCCGGTGGAAATCGTCCGCCGCGTGCGCGAAGCGGTCGGTCCGAATTTCATCATCATTTTCCGTTTGTCGATGCTCGATCTGGTCGAGGGCGGCAGCTCCTGGGAAGAAATCGTTACCCTCGCCAAAGCTATCGAGCAGGCCGGCGCGACCATTATCAACACCGGGATTGGCTGGCACGAAGCGCGGATTCCGACCATCGCCACCAAAGTCCCGCGCGCGGCGTTCAGCAAAGTCACGGCAAAACTGCGCGGCTCGGTGAGCATTCCGCTGATTACCACCAACCGCATAAACACCCCGGAAATCGCCGAGCAGATCCTCGCCGAAGGTGACGCGGACATGGTCTCGATGGCGCGGCCATTTCTCGCCGACGCCGATTTCGTCAATAAGGCTGCGGCCGGTCGCGCTGATGAAATCAATACGTGCATCGGCTGCAATCAGGCGTGCCTCGATCACACCTTCGGTGGCAAATTGACCAGTTGCCTGGTCAACCCGCGCGCCTGTCACGAAACCGAACTCAATTACCTGCCCGTGCAACAAATCAAGAAAATCGCCGTGGTCGGTGCCGGGCCTGCGGGTCTGGCCGCTGCCACCGTGGCTGCCGAGCGCGGGCATCAGGTGACATTGTTTGATTCGGCCAGCGAAATCGGCGGCCAGTTCAACATCGCCAAACGCGTGCCGGGCAAGGAAGAGTTCTTCGAAACCCTGCGTTATTTCAATCGCAAGTTGCAGACCACCCACGTCGAGGTCTGCCTGAATACTCGCGTCGACGTCGCGCAACTGGTTGCCGGCGGTTTTGACGAGATCATCCTGGCCACCGGCATTGCGCCGCGCACACCGGCGATTCCGGGCGTCGACAATGCCAAAGTGCTGAGCTATCTCGACGTGATCCTCGAGCGCAAGCCGGTGGGCAAACGCGTGGCAGTGATTGGCGCCGGCGGCATCGGTTTCGACGTCTCGGAATTTCTTGTGCATCAAGGCGTGTCGACCAGCCTCGACCGCGCCGCGTTCTGGAAAGAGTGGGGCATCGACACGCACCTTGAAGCGCGTGGCGGCGTCGCCGGGATCAAGGCTCAACCGCATGCGCCGGCCCGCGAGGTGTTCCTGCTGCAACGCAAGAGCTCCAAGGTCGGCGATGGCCTGGGCAAAACCACCGGCTGGATTCACCGCACCGGGTTGAAGAACAAACAGGTGCAAATGCTCAACAGCGTCGAATACCTGAAAATCGACGATGAGGGCCTGCACATTCGCATCGGCGAAACTGGCGAGCCGCAGCTGCTGGCGGTCGACAACATCGTGATTTGCGCCGGGCAGGACCCGTTGCGTGAGTTGCAGGACGGCTTGCTCGCGGCCGGGCAGAACGTGCACTTGATCGGCGGCGCAGACGTGGCAGCCGAGCTCGACGCCAAGCGTGCGATCAACCAGGGTTCGCGTTTGGCCGCCGAACTCTAAACCGGTCAGCGTGCTGATAAGATGCCGGCTCTTAACCCAGGGCCGGCATCGATGTTTCTCCCTCCCAGCGACTGGCAAGCCATCGCTCCCCTCGAAACGCTGCACGTCGACTGGCTGACCCGCGCCGGCGTCGACGTGGCGATCCTGCGTCTCGACCAGATCGACCCGCTGATCAGCGGCAACAAGTGGTTCAAACTCACCGAGCACCTCAATGCGGCGAATCGCGCCGGTGCCGAAGGCATCATCAGCCTCGGCGGCGCGCACTCCAATCATCTGCATGCGCTTGCTGCGGCGGGCCAACGTTTCGGTTTCAAAACCGTCGGTTTGCTGCGCGGGCATGCGCAAGACACGCCGACCGTCATCGATCTGCGCGAGTTCGGCATGCAGCTGCATTGGCTGGGTTACGGCGGCTATCGCGCGCGCCACGAACCAGGTTTCTGGCGGCCATGGCAGACGCAATACCCGACGCTGCACGCGGTGCCGGAGGGCGGTGGCGGATTGCCGGGGGCGCTGGGCTGTGTGCAGCTCAAGAGTCAGGTGCAGCAACAATTGAGCGCTCTGGGCTGGCGCGATTACGACGGCTGGTGGCTGGCCTGCGGCACTGGCACCACGCTCGCTGGATTGGTCCTGGCCGAGGCCGGCGAGCATCCGGTTTACGGCGCGCTGGCCGTGCCCGACGATCATGGCGTGGCGCAACAGGTTGAGGCGATTGTGCGCGAGGCGGGTTTAACTGAGCCGCTGTATGAACTGTTCGACGCCAGTCGTGGAGGTTTTGCCAAGGTCGATCCGCTGTTGCTGGCGTTTATTCAACAAACTGAACAGCAAAGCGGCATTGCTCTGGAACCGCTGTACACCGGTAAAGCGTTGCTGGCACTCAAACAACATATTGAATCAGGCAGACTTGCGCCGGGTTCGCGTTTGATCTTTATTCATACTGGCGGTTTGCAGGGGCGTCGTGGATTTGCTGTTGCTTAATGAGCTTTTGTTCTGCTAGTTGATAGTTGTTAATTAAACGTTACTCATGTTTTGTATCGCTTGCGGTTTTGCCTTTTCATGCCGGTTATATACTCTGTCGCCAAGCCCTCACTTGTTTGATTCAATTTACTGGTGGCTTTAGTAAAAGTTGATCACCTACTTATATAACTGGAGAAGTTCATGAAAGGATTCATTTTCACCCAAGCACAGAAACAAGGCCCAGCGCGAAAAATGATGGCGGCCAAACCGCCTGCGCCGAAACCCAAACCTGCGCCAAAACCTGCGCCCACGCCGAAACCGGCGCCGAAGCCAGCTCCAAAACCAACGCCGAAACCTGCGCCAAAACCAGCCCCCAAGCCAGCTCCGAAACCGGCGCCAAAACCTGCACCGAAACCTGGCCTGACCCCCAAGCCTGCGCCGAAACCAGCGCCGCGGCCGAGCCCGCGTCCGCCGCTGCCGTGGCCGACCTTCAACATCACTATCGACCCGCTGGGCTGGTACAACCTGCTCACTGCTCCGGGCCTGATCCGCAATGCTGACGGCCGCGGTCAACTGCCGGATGGCAGCCTGATCAGCGAAGATGAGCAATCGGTAACGCGCCCGGACGGCATTGTGCAATATGCCGATGGCCGAATCGGTTATCCGGATGGTCGTATCGAATGGCCGGACGGTACTGTTGAGTACCTGGATGGGCGAATTGTCTGGGCGGATGGCACCGAACTTCGCGCGGATGGCAGTACTGTTTATCCCGACGGCGTAATCATTGACGCCAATGGTGTGCAGATCAACTGAATACAATTTATCCAATAAAAATGCCGCGACTTTCGAAAGAGTCGCGGCATTTTGTATTGTCAGAAACTTTGTGGCATTTCACCATTAGCCAAACGCTTATTGATATCTGCGATGACTTCCGGCAAGTCAGTAATGGTGTCGATCATGTAATGCGGGCGCGAACTTTCGAACAATGCGTGAATCCGTTTGCGTTCGCTGGCCAGTTCTTCACTGCCGAGCGCTTTATAACCGTCGTAATCCAGCCCCAGCGCGTTGCCGGAGCAGATCAACGCCACGGTCCACATGCCGGCGCGGCGACCTTCTAGAATGCCCGGCACGGTGTCATCGATTTTCACGCAGGCGCCGACGTCGTCGATGCCCAGCGCGATCACGTTGGCCAATGCCTGTGCCGGCCATGGGCGACCGTTTGGCACTTCGTCGGTGGCGACGACGTGGTCGGCGACGTAGCCGTTGGTGGCAGCCAATTCGACGACTTTATCCATGACCTGTTTCGGGTAACCGGAGCACGAACCGATCTTGATCCCTTGCTCGCGCAGCGCGGCGATGGTTTCCAGCGCGCCGGGGATCAGCGCCGAGTGCTCGGCGATCTTCTCGATCTGCAACGGCATGAACCGTTGATAAATCGCGGTGACGTCATCGTCGGTCGGCGTGCGCCCGAACGCCTTGCGATAACGCTCGGCGACTTGCGGCTGATCGCACAGCGTGCGGATGTGGTCCCACTTGCCCATGCCCATCGGTCCACGGGCTTCTTCGATGGAAACTTGCACGTCGAATTCGGCGAACGCCTCGACAAAAATCTGCGTCGGCGCGAACGAACCGAAATCGACCACGGTGCCAGCCCAATCGAGAATGGCCGCCTGGAGTTTGCTTGGGTTGTTGTAATTCATGTGATGTGATCCTTTTAAATGAGCAAATTCGAGAATGTGCAACGCTGATTTTCTGTAGCAGCTGCCAAGCCCCGGCGAGGCTGCGTCGGGCGGCGCCGCCGTCGTTAACCCTGGCCACGCCGTCCACCTGAAACACCGAGGTGGATGGTTTTACGACAGCTGCGCTGCCGAACGCAGCCTCGCCGGGGCTCGGCAGCTGCTACAGGGCGGTGAGGGGTCAGATGTCGAGGACTTCCATTTCGCGCAGCACTTCGGCAATCGCTGCCACGGCTGCATGCATTTCCGCCTGGTTGACGTGGCCGATGCAGCCGACGCGGAAGGTTTCGACCTGGGTTAATTTGCCCGGATAGAGGATGTAGCCCTTGGCTTTGACCCGTTCGTAAAACTCCTTGAACTGGTAGCGCGGATCTTTCGGTGCATGGAACGTAACGATGATCGGCGCCTGGATCGCGGCAGGCAGAAAACTGCGCAAACCGAGTCTGGCCATGTCATCGAGCAGCACCTGGCAATTGTTCGCGTAACGCTGATGGCGCGCGGGCAAACCGCCTTCTTCGTTGTATTGCAGCAGCGCTTCGTGCAGCGCGGCGACGACGTGGGTCGGCGGGGTGAAGCGCCACTGGCCGGTCTTGGCCATGTAGCTGTGCTGGTCGAACAAGTCCATCGCCAGCGAGTGCGAATTGCCCGCGGCTTGCGCCAGTGACTCTTTGCGAGCGAAGACAAAACCCATGCCCGGCACACCTTCCAGGCACTTGCCCGAGGCGGCGATCAGCGCGTCGAACGGCACCTGTTGCGCGTCGATCGGCAGCGCGCCGAACGAGCTCATCGCATCGATGATCAGGCTTTTGCCGTGCTGCGCGATGACGGCGGCAATCTCCGGCAAAGGGTTGAGGATGCCGGTGCTGGTTTCGCAATGGATCAACGCGATGTGGCTAATGCTCGGGTCGGCGCGCAACAGGCGATCGACGTCGGCAGCGGTGGTCGGCTCGTCTTCGGCGGTTTCGAAGGTGCTGAACGGGCGGCCGAGCACTTCGCAAATCTTCGCCAGGCGTTTGCCGTAGGCGCCGTTGATCAGCACCAGGACTTTGCCATCGCGCGGCACCAACGTGCCGATTGCCGCTTCGACCGCGAAGGTGCCGCTGCCCTGCAGAGGCACACAATGGTGGCTGTGCGCGCCGTTGATGATGCTCAGCAATTGTTCGCAGAGGCTGGCGGTCAGTTGATTGAAGCGGTCATCCCATGAACCCCAGTCGACCATCATCGCCTGGCGGGTGCGGGCCGAAGTGGTCAGTGGGCCGGGGGTGAGCAGGATGGGTTCGGCAATACTCATTCTCGTGTCCTCGCAATCGATGGGATGAAGCTACGGGGCTTAAATTGCAATTTGCCGTTGCATCAATCAAATTGTTTGTTGTTATGCCAACCATCAGCGAGGGTTATTCATGAATCTGTTCCAGCTCCGCGCGTTCGATGCGGTGGCCCGCGAGGGCAGCTTCACCCGGGCGGCTGCGCGGTTGTTCATCAGCCAACCGGCGGTCACCGGGCACATCAAAGCGCTGGAGGAGCATTACCAGATCACCTTGTTGCGGCGCACCGCGCGCCGGGTCGAATTGACCGAGGAGGGCACCAAACTCGCAGCGATCACCCGCGCGATGTTTGGTTTGGCCGAAGAAGCGCAAGTGCTGCTGGAGGCTAACCGGCAGTTGCTCACCGGGCGCCTGGAGGTTGCGGCGGACGGGCCGCACATGGTCATGCCAATGCTCGCCAGTTTGCGCGCGCGTTATCCGGGAATAACGGTGAACCTGCGCTTGGGCAATGCGCAGGAAACTCTTGGCGCGTTGTTGTCCGAACACGCGGATGTCGCGGTGCTGACCGAGGTCGAACCGCGCAAAGGCTTGCATCTGCAAGCGCTGAGCGAATCACGGATCTGCGCGTTGGTGCCGGCCGCGCACCCGTGGGCGCAGCGGGTCAGGGATGTGCCGTTGAAGGAACTGGATCAGGTAATCATGGTGCTGCGCGAGCCGAGCTCGATTACGCGGCGCACGTTTGATGATGCTTGCAGCCAGGCGAAGATTAATCCCCGGGTGCTGCTGGAGCTGGACAGCCGTGAGGCGGTGACCGAGGCCGTTGCTGCGGAATTGGGAGTTGGCGTGGTGTCGTCGGTGGAAGTCAGCCATGACCCGCGGGTGGTGGCGGTGCCGATTATTGGGGATGGACTGGTCAACCGGCACATGATCGGGTGCATGCAGCGGCGGCGGGATTTGCGCTTGATTCAGGCGTTTTTTGATTTGGCCCCGGCCAGTTAGACCGAGGCGCGGCCATCGCAGGCAAGCCATGCTCCCACAGGGGAATTGCGTTAGGCGGGAGTAGACCGAGGCGCGGCCATCGCGGGCAAGCCATGCTCCCACAGGGATTTATGCCAGACACACATTTGGTGTACGACACAAAACCTGTGGGAGCGAGGCTTGCCCGCGATGGGGCCAGACCTGCCTACACCAGGCTCTCGCGCACCATCTCTAGAAACGTCGCCACCACGCGCCGCGAGCTCTGTTCGCGCAGGCACACCAGCGTCTCCGTCAGCCGCCGCTTGCAGTCGGTAATCGGCAGCGCGCACACCCGCGAATCGGCACCGAACTCGGCTGCCGACACCACCCCGACACCAATCCCGACCACCACCGCCTCCCGCGCCGCTTCCCGGCCTTCAACCTGAATTGCCGGGCGAATCCGAAACCCGGCCCCGGCCATTTCCTCTTCCAGGGTCTGCCGGGTCACCGAACCGATTTCCCGCAGCACCAATGGCGTGTCGTCGAGGTCGGCGAGGCAGATCGATTCGCGGTCGGCCCACGGATGATTGCGCGATACGAATGCCACCATCGGGTCATTGCGCAGCGGCAACGAGATCAATCGTTCATCACTGACATCGCGCCCGAGCAGCGCCAGATCCGCCTGATAGTTGAACAACCGGAACAGCGATTCATCGGTGTTGCCGGTTTCGATCTTCACGCTGATGCCGGGGTAGCGCTCACAGAACCGGGCGATCTGCGGCAACACATGGACGGGCGCATCCACGGCGAGGATCAGGCTGCCGGTTTGCAGCGCCTGGGAGTCCTGCAACAACTCCTGCGCTTCGGCCTCGATCACAAACAAACGCTGGGTGATGCTCAGCAAACGCTCGCCCAGATCGGTCAGGCGCACCGAGCGTTTGTTGCGATGGAACAGCAACACGCCAAAACGTTCTTCGAGTTTGCGCACTTGGTCGGAAATCGCCGGTTGCGTGAGAAAAAGCCGCTCGGCGGCTTTGGTGAAGCTTCCGTGCACCGCCACGGCATGGAAGGCTTTTAACTGGGCGTGAGACACCGACATCGAAACCTCCAGTAACAAGCTGAGCTTATTTTGGAAATACGATAAATCGATTTCACTTATTAGTCCGTAATTGTTTTTATCGGCCTCAGCCCCGGCGACTGCTCGTTCGAACAGCGCCGGTGGCCATGAGCCTGTGCGTGCAACAGCAGGACTCATCTGACCGGTATCGCCTCAGGGAAGCAGCGATATCGAAGTGCTCAACAATAAAAAAACAGGCGTTATTTCTCAATTTCTGCCGGCACACTCACACCCTGAGGTCAGAACCACCATGAATCAGCACATCGGCACCATCAAGCGTTGGCGCGTGCAGATCTTCGCCATCACCTGGCTCGCTTACGCCGCTTTCTACTTCACTCGCAAAGCTTTTTCGGTCGCCAAACTGGGGATCGGCGAAGACCCCGAGTTCATGCTCGACAAAATGGCCATGGCCAACCTCGACGCCATCTACCTGGCTGCTTACGCCGTCGGCCAATTCACCTGGGGCATCCTCGCCGACCGTTTTGGCCCACGGGTCGTAGTGCTCGGCGGTCTGGTGATTTCTGCGGCGGCGGCACTGGTGATGGGCAGTTTCGCGACATTGCCGATCTTCGCCACGTGCATGTTGATCCAGGGCCTGGCGCAGTCCACCGGCTGGTCGGGGCTGTGCAAGAACATCGGCAGTTTCTTCCCCGCCGAGCAGCGTGGGCGCGTACTCGGGCTGTGGAGTTCGTGTTACGCATTCGGCGGTCTGGTGGCGTCGCCCTTCGCCGGTTGGTGGGCGTACACGCTGGTCGGCTCATGGCACGCGGCGTTTATTTCCAGCGCGGCGGTGGTCGGCGTGGTTGCGGTGTTGTTCTTCATTTTTCAACGCAATAAACCCGAAGACGTCGGTTTGCCCGCCGTCGAGCCCGAGCCTGAGTTGAGCGTTGAACAGGCCGATGCGCAGAGCAAACTCAGTTGCTGGGAACCGTTGAAGGAAATCCTGCGTAACCGCACGGTGCTGGTCCTCGGGCTCTCGTACTTCCTGTTGAAACCGGCGCGCTACGCGATTCTGCTGTGGGGCCCGGTGATTGTTTTTGAACAGATGCCCTCGGTCGGCAAGGTTGGCGCGGCGATCATTCCGACCGCGTTTGAACTGGCCGGGTTGCTCGGGCCGATCATGATCGGTCTGGCCTCGGACAAACTGTTCGGCGCCCGGCGCATGCCGGCGTGCGTGATCAGCCTGTTGGCGCTGACGGTTTCCCTGGCGCTGTTCATGGGTGCCTTGAGCACCGGCAGCGTGTTGCTGGTGGTGGCGCTGCTGTTCGTCATGGGCCTGACGCTGTATGGGCCGGATTCGATGATCAGCGGCGCGGCGGCCATTGACTTCGGCACCGCCAAGGCTGGCGCCACCGCAGCGGGTTTCGTCAATGGCTGCGGCTCGGTCGGGGCGATTCTCGGCGGTTTGCTGCCGGGTTACTTCGACTCGGTTACGGTGTTCATCATCTTCGCCGGTTGCGCGATGTTTTCAGCCTTCGTGCTGATCCCGCACTGGAACAGCCGCCCGGCCGGCCTGCGCGGCGAAAATGCTTTTGTGCCCAACCAGGCAATCACCATCAAACCCCTGCGTACCTGAGGAAATCCCATGAGACCTTTCTGGCTGGACCAAGCGCTGGCGGCCGAGTCCTGCGCGCCGTGCGGACCCTTGCCGTGCGCGCCGCTGACGGCCGACACCCGCGCCGACGTTTGCATTGTCGGCGGCGGCTACACCGGGTTATGGACCGCGGTCATGCTCAAGGAGCAAAACCCCGAGCTCGACGTGTTGCTGATCGAAGCCGACATCTGCGGTGCCGGCGCCAGTGGTCGCAACGGTGGTTGTGCGTTGTCGTGGTCGGCGAAGTATTTCACCCTGGAGCGCTTGTTCGGCGTCGAAGAAGCGGTGCGCCTGGTCAAGGAGTCGGAGCGGAGCATTTACGCGATCGGCGACTTTTGCCAGCAGTACGGCGTCGAAGCCGATTACCGTCTCGACGGCACGCTGTACACCGCGACCAACCGCGCGCAATGCGGCTCGACCGACGCGGTGATCGCAGCGCTGGAACGCAATGGCATCAACTCGTTCAGCCAGCGTCCAGTCGCCGATGTGCAACGCATGGCCGGCTCGCGCAAACATCTGGAAGGCTGGTTTTCCCCGGCCGCTGCCAGCGTGCAACCGGGCAAACTGGTGCGCGGTTTGCGCCGCGTGGCGTTGCAGTTGGGTGTGCGGATTCATGAAAACACGGCGATGACCGGGCTGGAGGAGGGCAGGCCTGCGGGCATTCAAACGCCCCACGGCACGGTCCGCGCCGATCGTGTGGTGTTGGCGATGAATGCGTGGATGGCCCGCGCGTTCCCGCAGTTCGAACGCAGCGTGGCGATTGTCTCCAGCGACATGCTGATCACCGAACCGCGCCCGGAATTGCTCGCTGAAATCGGGTTGACCAGCGGCGTGACCGTGCTCGATTCGCGGATTTTTGTGCACTATTACCACAACACCCCGGACGGCCGGATCATGCTCGGCAAGGGCGGCAACACCTTTGCCTACGGTGGGCGGATGTCGCCGGTGTTCGATCAGCCGTCGCCGTACGCCGGGTTGTTGCGCAGCAGCCTGACGGACTTTTTCCCGGCGTTTGCCGAGGCCAAGGTCGAGGCAACGTGGAACGGGCCGTCGGATCGCTCGGTCACCGGGCTGCCGTTTTTTGGTCAGATGAGCACCAGCGGCAATGTGTTTTATGGTTTCGGTTATTCCGGCAGCGGCGTCGGCCCGTGCCACATGGGCGGGCAGATTCTGGCCTCGATGGTGCAAGGGCTGGACAACCCGTGGACGCGCTCGCCGCTGGTCAATGGACCGCTGGGCTACTTCCCGCCGGAGCCGATTCGGTATCTCGGTTCGCTGATGGTGCGCAACGCCATCCGCCGCAAGGAACGCGCCGAGGATCACGGCCGCCGGCCTCGGCATCTGGACATGCGCCTGGCGAAGTTCGCGGCAGCGGCGGGCAAGGCTGACAAGGGCTGAGCGACTCTGCCGATAAGTCACATAACCCCGTGGCGAGGGGGCTTGCCCCCGTTCGGTTGCGCAGCAGCCGTCGCTTTTGCGGCACGAACTGCGCCGCCTAACGGGGGCAAGCCCCCTCGCCACAAGGGCATACCTTGGCGTGACCTTCAGCACTCAATTCTCAAGGGTTATCCGGACAATTGACCAACCAATCCAGCAGCAGCCGCGTATCACCACGCGGTGTTGCTGTCGGTGATTTTCGGCGTTTCTGCGGATTGACCTCTGCGCAGACAATCGGCCGATCCGGGTCGCTGTCGAGAAAACTCACGTACACCTCGCTGCCCGCCAGCGGCATGCCAGCCGCGCCCAGCGCCACTGGCAACCATATTCCCCGCGAAACCTGCGCCGACGATTCCGGCCACAGGCTGACCTCAATTCGGCCCAATTCATCCCGCGTCGGCGCTTGCCCCGGCTCGCCCATCACACGCCCCGGTTGATAGCCGGGGATAATCGGCCGCGGTTGTTTCAATGCTGGCCTGAACACGCTTGACCAGACAATCGCGCTGAACTCATTGCAATAACCTGCCGGCCGCGAGGCGCTGTCCCGCGCCAGAATCGACGACTGCCGACCTTGATGGCGAACCTCGGTGAGCAACCATTGATCATTGAAACTCGCCAGCGGATGTTGCTCGACCTGCACGACACGGCCGCTGAGCAGCGCGGGCTGATCGCTTTTGCCATGCAGTTGCCGATGCTGGCAGCGCAACTGCTGCAACGTTCGGCGGCTGCGTTGTTCGCTGTGCATTTGCCCGGCACCGGGAAACCCGATCAACCCGGGTTTTTCGCTCGGCGGATGATTGGCCGCGTCAGCGCTGAGCACCTGCATGCCCCGATCATTGGCGCCGGGCAGCGGTGGAATCGGCGGCGAATCCAGGCGCTGGAACATCTCGCTGATGGCAACAAATGACGGTTCATCAAAAGCGTCGCCCTGAAACGGCGTGATCACCGGTGCTTGAGGAAAACTCGAACTGTCATCGGCGAACACCACCACATGCCCGGCGCCGCTGTGTTCGAAGTGGTAGTGAATGCCTTCCTCCTCGCAGAGCCGTTGCAGCAACGCCAAATCACTTTCCTCGTACTGAATGCAAAATGGCCGCACGGGGTAATGCCCGGTGTTCAGTTCGAGGCGATAACTGTCCTCGGGCAGGGCGTTTTCCGACAGCAATTGGCGAAGAATCGCTGGCACGTCGAGCTGCTGAAATACCCGTCGCTTGAGTGCTTGCTCGAGCCGTTGCAGGTGCGGCACCAAAACCAGTCGGTAACCGATGCGCTGCGCGCCGCGCTGCTCGCGACTGGCGCTGTGCACCACGCCATGAAAACCCTGGCCAGCGCCCAGGCTCAGGTAGGCCGGTTGCTGCAACACGCGGTCGAGGTTCATCGCCGGGGCGAGGCCGATCACTTCGATGTCGAAGCGGTAAGGCTGGTTGAGGGCTTCGTGGCCGCTGAACTGCAACACTTGCCAACTCAAATCATCCTCGACCAGCGTCAGGGTGAAGGGACTTTCCTTGTCGTTGTGCATCGAGTGCGCTTCTGCCATGGATTACGGGGCGCAGAGGGTACGTAACCGCGCGCAGGAATAGACCCTGCAAAGCGACTTTTCAGATTTGCCCTACAAGCACTGTTGAATAAGTCGACGCGGCTTGGCTAAACAGCATGGAATTTTTGGTCGATTGCCGACTTTAGGCCGTATAAACTTGCCGCCATGCGTCGGCCAATAGATGTCTCGGCGCCACAGATCAAGAGAGTGAGTAATGGGCGCACAGTGGAAGGTTAAACACAAAGAAGCGGCATCCAATGCCAAAGGCAAGATCTTCGGCAAACTGGTGAAAGAAATCACCATTGCTGCGCGTAACGGCGCCGATGTCTCGACCAACGCCCACTTGCGTCTGGTTGTCGAGCAGGCCAAGAAGGCTTCGATGCCGAAAGAAACCCTCGACCGCGCGATCAAGAAAGGCGCGGGCCTGTTGGGCGAAACCGTGCAATACCATCGCGTGACCTACGAAGGCTTCGCCCCGCATCAGGTGCCGCTGATCGTTGAATGCGTGACCGACAACATCAACCGCACCGTCGCGGAAATCCGCGTCGCATTCCGCAAGGGCCAATTGGGCGCTTCCGGTTCGGTCGCCTGGGATTTCAACCATGTCGGCATGATCGAGGCGTCCCCGGACAGCCCTGACGCCGATCCGGAAATGGCCGCCATCGAGGCCGGCGCACAGGATTTCGAGCCGGGCGAAGAAGAGGGCACGACCCTGTTCCTGACCGAACCTGCGGACCTTGATGCCGTGCAGAAAGCCTTGCCAGAACAGGGTTTTACCGTGTTGGCGGCGAAGTTGGGCTACCAGCCGAAAAACCCGGTCAGCGGTTTGAGCGATGAGCAAATGGCTGAAGTCGAAGCCTTCCTCGAAGGCCTCGATAACCACGATGACGTGCAGGACATGTTTGTCGGTTTGGCAGGTTAATCTGCTTTCGCAGTGAGACCTCTCGCGACCAAGCTCGCTCCCACAGGTGATGTGTTGCGCACACTTAATCAGTGCCTAATACAAATCCCCTGTGGGAGCGAGCCTGCTCGCGATGGCGCCAGGCGCCATCCCTCCATCTCAAGCATTCACAAAGCCTAAACAGCCGCCGACACCACCACTGGCCGGCCCGGTTTGCGCAGTGGGTCGAGGCGCGAGCCTTGGTAGCGGGTTTCGCGGAAAAAGCGCCAGCGCCCGCCGAAAAAGCCGTAGACGTGGGTCACCCGACCTTGTTCCTGATAGCCCATGCGGATGTGCAATTTCAGCGCTGGAATGTTGTGGGTTTCGCACACGTCCACGACCTTGTTGCAACCTTTCGCGGCCATCGTTTCCCACAACTCAATTTGCACGTCCACCGACAGGCTGGTGCCGAAGTAGGTGCGGATCATTTCGCCGCCGAATTCGAAGAACTCGCCCGGTTTCACCGGAAACCAGCAACCGTAATAATGGCGGTCGTGGTAGTTGCGGGTGCTGGCCCAAATGAAGCCGACCGCATCGTCGTGTTCGTCGAGGTACATATGCCCGGTGTGGCCGTCGGCAGCGAGTTCGGCCATGGTCCCGACGCGGTCGCCAAAATGCTTGGCGAACGCCGTTGCGTTCTCGGGGGTGATGTCGACCTTGCGCAAACCTGAATAGGGCCGCAGTTTGTGCGGCGGTACCGGGCTGACCAAGTCACGTTCCATCCACAACAGCTCCCAGTGGAAGAACACATAGCGCTTCCAGAATGCCTTGAAGAGGTTGCCCAAGCCCTTTTGCCTGATGCGTTCGCGAAGCTTTTCGATGACGTTCATGGAGCCCTCCGTGGCCGAAGCCAGGGTGTGTTGTGGTGGTTCTTTTTATGGGTATAGATCAAGGCTGGCGGTTCATATCAAAACGCCAGCTTTGAATATGTTGCAACTTATGTTGCTCATTCCAGTACTGCAGTTCGGGTGGTGAGATCCCGATGAAACACGCCGTACGACACCCGTTCGATACCCGCAAGGCGCCCCTCTAGCACCTGCGTCAGCGACTCCCCGGGGTTCAAATAGGCGTCACCAAAATCGGCGCCCAACTGGTTCGGATGAGCGACGATTTCCAGCAAACCGTCAGTCGGCATTGGCTGATTGCGCAGGTCCACGGGCGTGCACACATAGTCCGCCGAAGCACCGGCCAAAGTGTGCAAGCGGCGATTGAGCAAACCCTTGAAAATCCGCTTCGGCAAACTCAGGTTTTGCCCCAGATTTCGCGCCAGGCGCACCGCCACCCCTTGACGCGCGGCGAACCGCGCGACGATCTCGCCAATCGGCCAAATGTTGTGCACATGCTGGTGTGAATCGATGTGGCTGGGGCGCATGTCGTGGTCGACGCAACGCTGCCATTGCGCTTGCAGTTCCTCCAACACCGCAGCGCGGTCCTCGCGGCTAAGCCAGAAGCTGTGGCGCCGCAGGTTCAGTTCAAACCCGCCCTGACTGTCGCAAAACGTCGGGCGGGCGAGAATGCTCTGGCTCAACGGCCGGCCATACGTCAGGTTGAAATGCAGGCCGATGCGTCCCTTGAGCAGCGGGTGCTGGGCCATCTGGCACGCGGCTTCAAACGCCGGCATGTTGGCCATGGCTGTCGCCGAACTGATGACCCCAGCCTGAAACGCGCCGAGAATCACCGCGTTTTCGCACGGGCTGAGGCCGAAATCGTCAGCGTTGACTATGACTTGCTGAGGCATGCTCGCCCTCCATTGGTTTCTCGATAATCGCCGCAGGCTTGGCCACCGCAGGTGTGGTCACCACCGCAGCTGCCGCACGTTTCGCCCGCCATTTCTGCAAGGTCGGTTTCAGCCGCTGCCAGACGCGTAACGCCAGCCCCAACGTGAGGCCGCTCGGGCGCCAGGAATAGAAACTCCAGCGCCAGTGTTCGAGTTGCCCGGTCATGCGCTCGTGGAGTTGATGGCTGGAGTTTTCCAGGCTGACGCGCGAGGCATCGATCCAGCGCCAATTGTCGTCCAGGCCCCAGCGAATCCACTCTTCGAGCAAGACCCGGCCGCTGCCCAGATCAGCGTATTGCGGCAGGAACGCGAGGTTGTAGTCGTACAGCCGACCCTGCTCCAGCAAACCGAGGCGATAGCTGATGCAGCGGCCGTCAAGTTCCAGCAGCACCACGCGCACCAGACCTTGGGCGGCGAGGGCGGTGAAGGCGCGATTCATCCATTGGCGATGGCGGTCGTCAGCGAAGATCCCCACGCCCTCATCACCTTTCCAGCTCACCGCTTCGACTTCGCTGATGGCCTGCAACAGCGGGCCCATGGTCAACGCATCCGGGGTGATGCGCCGCACTTCGGCGCCACACGCGGCAATCCGCTTGCGCGCGCGCCGCAGTTTGTAGCGCGGATCACCGGATACTTCCTGGCGATCCGCGTCACTGATCAGGTGCACCGGCACCTTGCAACTCAAGCGCCGTTCGCCGGTGGAGCTGTGCGCCATCCACACCGTCAGGGCACTTTCTTCGCCGGTCGGTTCGGACAGCTCGTTAAGTTGCAGCAATGCGTGGGGCAAGCGGCGGCGGATCACGATCAGCGCTTTGCGGATGCTCTCGTCGTCGAGGCAGGCGAGCAGCGCCAGACGATCGGTCAGCGGGTAGCCGAGGTGATGCAGCACCCGAAACGGCAGACCGCCGAAGCGTTCGGTGGTCGTCACCAACGGCAGGCACAGCGCCAATTCATCGCCCTGCCAGCCGAGCAGCACGTGCAATTGCTCGCCGGGGTTGAGGGCCTTTTCGGCGGCGCCCAGCCACGCCAGGGTGTTGAACGGCGTGTGGTCGGTCACACGCAGACGCAACGCCTCGTAAGCCGCTGCCGGAAAGTCCGCGGCGCACAGCGAAGTGCGCCATTCGAATCGCGCCGCCATCGGTCAGGCCGCCGACGCGGTGACAGCGGCGGACGCCGGTTTGCGCAAGGCATCCAGGCGCGAACCGCTATAGGCCGTTTCCCGGTAGAAGCGCCAGCGGCCAAACAATGTATAGATGTTCATGATTCGACCTTGCTCCTTGTAGCCCATGCGAATGTGCAGTTTGAGGGCGGGAATGTTGTGGTACTCGCAGACGTCGACGACTTTGTTGCAACCCTGAGCGGCCATGGCTTGCCACAGATTCAGTTGCAGATCGACCGACAACGTCGTGCCCCAATAGGCGCGAATCTGCTCGCCGCCAAACTCGAAAAACTCGCCGGGGCGCACCGGGAACCAGCAACCGTAATAATGGCGGTCGTGGTAATTGACCTTGCTGCCCCAGATGAAGGCGACCGCTTCGCCGTGTTCATTGAGGTACATGTGCCCGGTGTGACCCTCGGCGGCCAGTTCGGCCATGGTGCCGACGCGGTCGCCGAAGTGTTTGCTGAAGGCCAGCGTGTTGTGCGGGGTAATCGTCTCCAGGCGCAGCGGCGCGTAGGGTCGCAGCTTGTGCGGCGGCACCGGCGTCACCAGATCGCGCTCCATCCATAGCAGCTCCTGGTGGGCAAAAAAGAAGTGCTTCCAGATCTTGGCAAGGGTGGCGCGCAATCCTTTGTGTTTGATGTGCTCGCTGAGTTTGCGAAAAATACCCATGTGCTGAACTCCTGTCGGGATGGTCCGTGGGTGGAGTAATGCGTCGCGCGGCGCATGACCGGCGCGGCAATTCAATCGACAAGTACTCATTGGGCGCTCCAGCTCAGCGCGAACAGGGTTTCACCCGGCAGCTCAAAACTGAGGCGACCGTTATCACAGCTGAACGGCGCGTCGCGGCTGCGGTTATCGGCACCGAAGTAGCGCAGCGAACCGTTGGCCAACGGGCACTTCGCCCCGGCCAGGCTGACCTGCTGCAGACGTTTGGCTTTGTTGACGCCGAGCACGCTGCGTTGCAGTTCGCTGGCCATCGCCAACGCATCGACTTCAAACGCGCTGTTCTCCAGGCGCATCACGCTGTGCAACCAATGTTCCTGAATAAACTGCTGCGCCCAGCCGACCGGTTTCATCACGAACTGGTCGTCGTTGATGACTTTGAACATGCCCTTTGGGTAGTTCGGCTCATCGGCTGCCTGGAAAAAATTGAGCATTTCCAGCAAGCCGTCCTGCGACGAATTGATCACCACCGACGCCCACCACAGCGAGGCGTAATGGGTTTCCTGATCGTAGGGGCTGAGGCTGGAGCCGCTGGACATGTTGGTCTGGTCGAGCAGCAACGCTTTGCGCGGCCGGCCCTTGGCGTCGAGCCCGACGAGGTCGGCGGCGCGGCGCACGCTGTCGCGGTAGACCCGGGTGGCGAGCAAATCGCGAATCATCCATTCGTGCCACGCCAGCGCATCGACCTGATCGGCGGATTCGGCGAGCATGCGTTTCGCCCAGTCGATGCCGCGCTTGTCCGCCGCGTTGTCGGCGAACGGCCCGTTGACCAGCCGCGAGGTGGCCGGCATGGCGATGCGCACGCCAGCCTTGGCGTTGGCCGGGTTGCTGCGCACTTGTTTGGCCATGCTGTTGAAGATGCTTTGGTAGCTGGCGTAGTCCGGGTAATTGAGGTTCGGCTCGTCGGCGAAACCGATGTAGTGCGTGCCTTTGCCACCGAGCGCGCGGGTGGCGGCGAGCCAGGCGTCAAGGCCGGCGTTGCTCATGGTGTTGGCGCGCAAATCGGCCTGGCGTTGGCTGCCGGCGAGCAACGTGATGTCGTGGGTTATGCCAAAACGCTGCTGATAGAGCTGGCGGAATTTGTTCTCGTATTTCGGTTGTTTCTGGGTGACGTCGACAAAGCTGTAGTAGCTGGCCGAGCGTGCCTTGAGCGCATCGAGCACGGCAAAACTCGACGGCGGCGGCATCACGTAGGGCAGGGCGACACCCAGGTTCGGCGTCGGCCCGAGCAGCTCGTTGTGCAGGGTCAATTGGGTCTGGCCGGCGTCCTCGCGCAGCGGCTTGAGTTGCTGCGGATTTTGCGCGAACAGATTAGCCGTGCCGTCGAGCCAGAACGCCGCTTTGCCGCTGCCGCGCAACCGCAGGCGCCAGACTTGTTCGGTCGTGGCCACCGGCAGTTCAACCTCATCGAATTGCCAATAAGCGCGATACGGTTTGAGCGGCAGCAGCAGTTGCAGTTTGTCGCTCAGCCGTTGCGCTTGCAGGGTGCTGACGCCGCCATGGAACTTGCCGGCGAGCACCGCGCGTTCTCCCGGCGCGACTTTGAAATACAGCTCGGCGCCGTCAGGGGTTTCGGCGCTGAAATGCACCTTGGCCGGGGCGAACAGCGCGACCGTGCTGTCGTCGTGTTCGACCTTGTAGTGGCGGAAGCTGTAGCCGGGAATTTCCAGTCGATAACTCGCCGCGCCGGGCAGCAGCGGCCAGCTCTGCTTGCCGCGCGATTCGGTCGCGGCGATCAGGCGTTCGCCCTGCAGTTTGCCTTGGCCATCGAGCAGATAAATTCGTTCTTCATTGGCGTCGGCCTGCCACGCCGGCGCCCAACTGACGTTCACCGTGTCAGGGCGATTGGCTTGCAGGTACAGGCTGCCGTCACGGATCTCGCCCCAGCGCATCGGCGCCGCGTGGGCGCTCAGCGTCAGGCACAGGTTGAGCCCGCACGTGAGCCCGAGCGCGAGCAGCCGCGACACCGATTTCATGCCGATTTCCGTTGCAGCATCAGCAGCATCGGCGTGATGTCGCTGGGCAGAATAATCAGGGTTTGCCAGACCGGCACGCCGCTCAAGCGGCAATACAACACCAGCATCGCCACAGTCACCGCCAGGTAGGCGACGGATGACGCAGCAGCGGCGCCGACGATGCCGTAAGTCGGGATCAACAACAGGTTCAGCGCAAGGTTGAGCAGCGCACCCAGGCCCATCATCAGCGAGATCGTGCCGGGACGATTTTTGCCCAGCAGGTCGAGGCGCAGGATGCTCGCGTAGCACAAGCCGAACAGCCCCGGCAGCAGCGCCAGCAACGCCGGATACGCCGGTTGATAGGCGGCGCCGAACAACGTGACGATCAGCCATTCGCCAATCACCGCCATGCTCAGGCACGCGCCGAGCATCACCGTTGCGGTCAGGCGCAGCGCCAGTGGCGTGACTTTCTCGATTCCGGCCTCTTGCTGCAACAGGCGTTTCATCAGTGGCGTGGTGACTGCTTCCGGGACGATCAGCAGCAGTTCGGCGGCGGCGCTGGCCATCGCGTAATGCCCCAGCGCGGTGCTGCCGAGCAGGGCGCCGATGAACAGGTAATCGGAACGCAGGATCACTTGTTGGAACAACAAGTCGGGATGGCTGCGCGCGCTGTAGCGCAGCAGCTCATTTTGACTGGCGCGGTCCCATTGCAGCGTCACCGGTTGAATGCGTTTGAGCCAGATCCAACCCGCCAGCACCACCAGACTGATACCGGCCAGCCAACTGATCAGCGCCGCTTCGAGCGCCGCTTCTTTCCACATCCAGAACAAGGCGAGAAACAGCAGCAGCGGCGCCAACGATTCGATCAGGCGCAAGACGTTGAATGCAACGACGCCGCCGGAAGCATTGTGCAGTGTGAGCAAACCGCTTTTGAGCACGGTCAACGGCACCGCCAGCAACAACAGCCAGGCGAGCAAACCGAGCTGCGTGGTGATGTCCAGTTCGCTGCCGAATTCACGGGTCAACGCCACCACCAGCAATGTCAGCAACAGTGCCAGCAGGCATCCGAACACCAACACTTGGCTCAGCAGCAAACCCATCGGCCGTTGCTTGGCTGCTTGATAACCGACCGCCGAATTCAAGCCACCACTGGTGGCGGCGCTGATCAGGTCGGGCAGGGTGCTGAGCAGGGCAAACAAGCCGCGCTCGCTTGGCCCGAG
This sequence comes from Pseudomonas sp. SJZ131, assembly GCF_007828705.1. Taxonomy (NCBI): domain Bacteria; kingdom Pseudomonadati; phylum Pseudomonadota; class Gammaproteobacteria; order Pseudomonadales; family Pseudomonadaceae; genus Pseudomonas; species Pseudomonas sp. SJZ131. Next base: position 253,610 of record NZ_VIVC01000001.1, read on the forward strand.
GATCCGCGCGAGCAGGACGTTGCGCAGCAAGCGCAGGCCGATCATCGCCAGTTTGGTGCCCATGCTCAGGGCCAGGTGTTTCAGGTAATGGCTGCGGCTCATGGTCGTGCTCCGCGATAAATGCGCCACGAGAGCAATTCCGGGTTACGCGCGGTGCGTTGGCTGACGCCGAAACGCGGTAATGCCAAGGGGTCACTGGCGCCGCGATAAATGCCGGTGCCGGTGCCGAGGGCGAACGGGAAGTCATGCCCGGCGACGTACTGGCGAACCCGCGCGTCGTGGTCGCCGTTGGGGTAGCAGTAGACCGGCAACGGCCGATTGCAGCCGATCAACAACGCCTCGCGGCTGCGGCTAAGTTCTTCGTCGAGGCGCCGATCACTGAGGCCGGTGAGGATCGCGTGACTGGCGCCATGCGGGCCGAAACGCACCAGCCCGGAGGCTTCCAGCGCGCGCACTTGTTGCCAGTCGAGCGCCTGGGGCATCGACTCGTCAGGGCATTCGTAGGTCAGCCGGTTCAAGTCGTCGGGCGACAGGCTTTTCAGACTTTGCAGGTAATGCAGCAACGTCAGGCTGCGGCGCTCGACGTCGAGGTCATCCAGCAACACCGGCAGCGCACGACCGACCTGCAGCAGGCTTTCGATCAGATGATGGCGGGCGGTTTCGCCATAACTGCCCCACAAGGTTTCGCCGATGCTTTCCCACCAGAAACGCTGGCGGCTGCCAATGAAATCGGTGGAGAGAAAAATGCTCGCCGGCACCTGGTATTTCTGCAGCAGCGGGAAGGCATTGATGTCGTTGTCGCGCCAGCCATCGTCGAAGGTCAGGGTGACTTTCGGCCGCTCCGAACGCTGGGTGCCGGGTTGCAGAATGTCCATCAACGGCACGCAGTCGAAGTGTTTTTTCAGCCACGCCAGCAAGTGCTCGAAGGCCTTCGGGCCGACGCACAATTCATTGCGATGCGGCAGGTCGGCGGCGCGGTCGCTGGCCAGCACCCGGTGCAGCATCAGGATCACCCCGGCGCCGTGCAGCTGATTACGCCCCACCGGTGAGTTGAGGTACAGCCAGCCACTGGTGCGTTTTAATAATTGTTTGATCGCCATGGCGCGCGCCTCTCAACGATTTTGCTCGGGGTTCCACTGGCTGTACCGCTGGCCACGCAGAAACTGCCACAGACCGATGCTCATTCCGGCGAGGGTCACCAGAAGGAAAGCGGCGAGGCGAAAGGGTTTCGGTAAACGGTGCTGTGAATCGAGCAGACCGACGATGGCCACTGCGTAACCGAGCAGTTGCGCCACCAGGCAGAACTGATAAAAACCGTGGTCATCCCACAGCCACAGGTTGCTCAGGAGCAACGGCAGCAAGAGGATCGGCGCCAGACGTCGGATCAGTTTGTGGCTGATCAACGCAATCGAGTACAAGCCATGCTTCAGCGGATTCAGCAGTTCGCGGCGCTGCGCCAGGCTTTGCAGGCCACCGACGGTGACGCGCTGGCGGCGGCGGAATTGCTTGTCGGCTTCGTCGACGCCGTGGTCGATGACTTGCGCCTCGGGCACATAGACGATGCGTTTGAACGCCACGGGCGCGCAGGTACTGATGAAGAAATCGTCGTTGACCTCGGCCGGTACGTTTTCGAACAATTCGCGGCGTAACGCGAGCAGCGCGCCGTCGGCGGACACCATGCAACCGGTGCGATTTTCGACGCGGCGCAACCAGCCTTCGTAATGCCGATACAGACTGTCGCCGACGCTCAAGCCACCACCGGTCACCGGGATCACCATGTGCCCGGCGCAGGCGCCGACTTTCGGGTCAGTCAGCGGCGCGAGCAAATGCCCGAGGGTGTCGCGCGACCATTGGTTGTCGGCGTCGGTGAACACCAGAATGTCGCCGCTGCTCAAGGCTACGCCGGCATTCAGGGTTGCGGCTTTGCCTTGGCGCGGCAGGTCGAGCACACGAATGCGCGGGTCGACGACTTTATGCGCGCAGGCCACAGTGTCATCGGTGGAGCCGTCGCTGACCAGAATGATTTCCAGCGTCGCCGGTTGATAATCCTGGGCGAGCAAAGTGCGCAGCTTGTGCTCGATGTGCCGCGCTTCGTTGTGCGCGGCGATCACGATGCTGATGTTCAGCGGCGGCGCAGCGTCGTGACGGCGCGCGGCGAACAACGGCGCGAGCAGCGTCAGCAGCAGCGGATAACCGAGGTAGGCGTAGACCGGCAAGAGCAGGCACGTCCAGAAAATGAATTCAGCCACGGGCAGGCCTCCTGGCATTCCAACGACACAGACTGAGGACAAACGCGGCGCCGGCCAGGTGCAGGCGCACCCAATGCAGGCCCCACAGTTGCAGGGTCAACAGCACATCGCGATGTTTGAGGCTTTGGCGCAGGCTGAGCGCCAGACCCGGCAGCACGGTGATGGTCACCATCACGGCGGCGTGGTGCGGGAAGCCATCAAGCAACGCCGAGATCGCCAGAAAATCCAGCAGCCAGACCAGCAGCGACAACATCGGAAAGCGCAGCAGCCGCAAGCTGTAACCGTGGCTGCGGAGCAATTGCAGATGACTGCCCTGGCGCCACATCTCTTTGCCCGTCCATTCACGCCACGTAACTTCATAACCCCAATGCAGCGCGACGCTTTGATTGACCGAGAGCAACCGCGCGCCAGCCGCGCGCACGCGCATGGTGAAATCCTTGTCTTCGCCGGTGCGCAGGTTTTCATCAAAACCGCCGACCTGATCGAACCAGCTACGGCGCATCAGCAGGTTGGAGGTTGGCAGCCATTGCGCCGCGTAGAGTTTCTGCGTGGTCGGGCGCAAGGTGCGCCGTTGCCAGGCGTCGGCGTACCACGGCGCTTGGGCCGGGGCGTGCAGGTCGAGACCGAAGACGTCGGCCTGCGCAGCGGATTCGAGTTTGAACAACAGGCTCAGCCAGTCTTCGGGCATTTCCACGTCGGCGTCGATAAACGCCAGCCAGTCACCGGTGGCGACGGCGGTGCCGCGATTGCGCAACGCGCCGATCAGCACACCCGGTTGCACCAACACCTGCGCGCCGAATTGCCGGGCAATCTGCGGGCCGTGATCGTCGGAGCCGTTATCGACCACAATCAACTCGCACTCGACACCGGCCGCCACCGCAGCTTTTTGCGCGGCGAGCAGGGTGCGGCCAATGTGCCGGGCTTCGTTGTACATCGGGATAACAATGCTGATTCGATTCATGCCTTGGTCCCCGTCAGTGGTGCCTGCTCGGCTTTGAGGCGCAACACGCTGGTCAGCGCGAGCATGATCCACACGTATTTCTGGTTGGGCGCGCTGAGGAACATCAGAAACAACGCCAGCGACAGGAAACTCATGCCCAGGTGCGTCATCAGGTCAGCCTGGTTGCCGTTGTTGCGCAGCATCCACGCACGTCGGGCGCGGATCATGTTGTAGACGCCGAGGGCGAGCATGCCGACGAACAACAGGCCGGCAGGAATCCCCAGTTCACTGAAGATTTCCAGGTAGGTGTTGTGCGCGCGGCGATAGAGGTCGCCGACCTTGCGGTTGGCCGAAAACGCCTTGGCGTAACCGGTGGTTGCGTAGTGCAGCGGGAAGGTGCCGGGGCCGGTGCCGAGCAGCGGATTTTCGCTGATCATCTGGCCGCCGACGACGATATAAGAGGCGCGCCGACCGAGGGATTCGTCCTGGCTCTTGGCGCCGGCGCTGAGGATGCTCAGCGACTGGATGCGTTCGACATAACCGGCGGGCATCGCGTAAATCGCCAGCGGAATCACAATCACCAGCCCAAGCATGGCAAAACCCAGATGCCGAGGGCGGATGCGCGTCAACTCGGTGCGGTAGTGCCAGACACCAATCATCAGGCTGAGGAACAACACCACCAGCCCGGAACGCGATTCGGTTTTGGTCATGCCGCCCAGCAGCAGCACAAAGCAAGCGCCCCAGAACAACCGGTGCCACAGGTTCGGGCTGCGGATTACCAGCAGCAAAGCAAGCGGCACGGCAAAGGCGATCAGCATGGCGAAGGCGTTCGGGTCTTCGAGCAGGCCGGCGGCGCGGCCCTGATCCTGATACTTGCTGGAGAACATCGCCAAGGCGCACGTCGCCGTGACGCTGAGGGTCGCCAGCCGGGCGAACAGGTCGAGGTTCAGTTCGCGGCCGATCAGCAGCGTGATCACGAACAACACCAGGCCCACGCTGAGTTCCCGCAGATGCCCCAGCGACATCCCCATGTCATCGGTGTTCAGCGTGCTGAGCAGGTACAAAACCATGAACCAGATGAGGAAACGCCAGATGTTGCTGCGCAGGCGTTCCGAGGGAATCTGGTGCAGCGCCAATTGCAGCATCAGGATCAGCGCCAGCGAAGCACCGATGAACTTGGTCCCGGAGAGCGCGTTGTCCTTGAAGAAACCTTCAAAGGGCACCAGCGCAATAATCCCCAACAAACCCCAGGCCGGTTTGCGGTACAGCACCGCCACGCCGACCAGGCCGAGGACCGCGCCGGGGGCGAGGAATGGATAAGGGCTGGCCAGCAGAGCAAGGCAGACCAGGCCGAAAAGACTGATGATCGAGAGTGGAAAGATCATGCGCGTGCTTCCCGTGCGGTACGGATATAAAGCTGCGACCAGCGTTCGGCGAGGGCCTTGAGGTCATAGCGATCCAGTTGTGTACGTTTTGCGTTGTCACTCAATTCACGGGCCAGTGCCGGTTCGCTCAACAAGGTGCCGATCTGCCGGGCGAGGGCGGCGCTGTCGGTCGGCGTGGCGAGCAAGCCGTTGTGCCGTTCTTCGAGCACATCGGGAATCCCGCCGACACCAAACGCGACCACGGGCACGCCGGCCTGCATCGCTTCGAGCAAAATCATCGGCGTGCCTTCGGTGCGCGAGCTGATCACCAGCGCATCGAGGCGGCGCCACCACAAGCCCATGTCCGTCTGATAGCCGGGCAGGGTGATGCGCTTTTGCAGACCGGCGGCGTTGATCCTTTCCAGCAAACTCTCGCGTTCCGGGCCGTCGCCGAGCATCACGGCGTCCAGTTGCGGGTGTTGCTGACACAGCGGAATCAGCGCGTCGAGAAACAGGTCGGGGCCTTTTTCACTGCTCAGCCGTCCGACGTAACCGGCGATCCAGCGCTGGCGATTGATGCTCTGCGGCAACACCCCTTTGGCCGCCGGCAAGCCGTTGGGAATCACCTGCAATTTCTCCGCCCGCACACTGGCCTGACGGCACAGCGTGGCGATGCTTTCAGCGACGCAGACCACCCGGTTGACCGAGGCAGTGCGGCACAGTTGCAGGCTCAGCCAGGTGTAGAACTTCTGCTTGCGACTGCGCGGCGTGAAGCCGTGCTGGGTAATCACCAGCGGCAGACGCAACAGCGTCGCGCCGACCCAGCCAAACAACAGGCCTTTGAAATTGTGCGTATTGATCAGCGGCTGTTCCGCCCGGCGCTGACGCAAATGCGTCAGCAACGCCCCCAACCCCGCGACGCCCTGGCAATCCACCCCGGCATCGCGAAACCGTGCAATCAGGGCTGGCGGCGCATCGAGAAACAGCACTTGGTGCTGCCCCGGCGTCGCCAGGCAATGGTCCAGCAGCATCCGCTCAGCCCCATAGAAGCCGCCGCTGCTGAGCAAATGAATGATCGGCAGGGCGCTGGTCGGGTTGAGCGGCGCGTTCAATTGCGCACCCAATGCACGAAGCGTGGCACGCTCCAGCTCTTGTGCGGGTTGGTCGGCAGCAGGTGTTGATCGTTGATCACCAGCAGCACCGGCAAGCCCAGTTCGTGGCTGATTTGCGCTGGGTGCTTGAAGCGATGGTCAAAGAACTCCCGCACGTAGACCAAGGCAATCGCCAGCAACAGACCGGTGAACAAACCGAACGGAATGATCAGGAACGGCTTGGGAAACGCCGGCGCCGTCGGTTCGAACGGCGGGCTGAGCACCCGGGCGTTGGACAGGTCGTTGTTCAGCGAACTGGTCGCGGTGCTTTCGGCAAAACGCTGGGCGTAGGTGCCGAACGCCGCGTGCAGGGCATCGATCTCGGTGTCCATCTGGCGCAGTTTGCTTTGGGTTTCCTGCAACTGGTGGATGCGATTCTTGAACTCGGCGATGCGCGCGGTTTTCTGGTCGATCACCGAACTGACAATCGCCAGGTCGTTGGTGCGTTCCTGAATCCGGTTGCTCACCACTTTCAAGAACTGCTGTCGGGTGCGGGCAATCTGCTCGCGGGTCAGCAGCATGGGTTCGCTGCTTGGCTGGAAAATCGCCAGATCGTTCATGTAGCGGCTGACTTGCGAGGTCAGCGCCTCACCCATCTGCTTGATCTCGCGATCTTCGAACGCCACGTTGTCGACGGTGGTGGTGAAGGTGTACGGGAAGGTGTAGTCGTTGAGTTTCGAGGCACTCGCGGCGGCGAGGCTGGTTTTCAGGTATTCGAGCCAGCGTTGGCTTTGCAGGCGACGGTCCTGGTAGAGGTTGAGCGCTTGTTCTTCGGTGTTGATCGCGTTGAGGCGGAAGGTGATTTCCTCTTTCGGATCAGACGAACCGATGGCTTCGAGCAACGCCAGGCGATTGCCTTCCAGACCGTCGAGGCGCACTTCGTATTGCTGCTTTTTGGTTTCATAGAAACTTTGCGGCAATTCGATCGACTGCAACTGCTGACGGCTGACCAGGTAGTTTTGCAGCAGCGCTGCAACAAACTGCGTGCCCTGATGCGGATCGCCGAAGCTGTAGATGATCGAGATCACGTTGGAGCCCGGCAGGGTTTCGATTTTCAGCTTGGCGATGGCTTCTTCAGTCAGCGCGTCCAGCGTGGTGTCACGCACTGGATCGGTTTCCATGCCGAGCGCGGCTTTCGCCGGGTTGATCACGTACTCGCGCAGCGGCGTGGTGACGTAGCGTTGCCACGGTTCGGACACCAGTTTGTTGAACGCACCGGGGCTGGGCGTGTACTCGCCTTTTTCCCGCAGTTCGCTGATGGTCTGACGAATCAGCGCCGGCGAACGCAGGATGTTGCTCTCGGTTTCCATGTCGGCCAGTGACGGCGGAATGAAACTGGCGTTTTCCTGGGTCAGCGAGGTGGTCGCGTCGCCCTGGGAGAGTTTTTTCGACTGGACGATGACTTGCGCGGTGATGTCGAAGCTTTGCTTGAGCACCATTGGCAAGATCAGCGCGATGACTGCAAAGATCAGGAACACTCGTTTCACCAATTGCTTGTTGGCGAAGAAGATCCTGAAGAACTCGTGCAGGTAGTTTTCCTTTGGATTCATGTCAGATCCCCCAAGCGTTAGTTGCTGTCGCTGTCTTTGTTGTCGACGCGGTAGCCGAAGCTGAAACCCACACCCTGGAACAACACGACGTCGGCCAGTTGCCGCGCGAGCTCACCGGCGCTGGCCAGTTTGGTCTTCGGCACATAGAGCATGTCGTCCGGTTGCAGGTAGGCGAATTGCGAAGCGTCACCCGACAGGGCTTTCTCCACGTCGTAACGCCGGGCCTGAACCTGATTGCCGTTGCGGCGCATGATCACCACTGAATCGAGGCGTGCCTTGATGTTGGTGCCACGGGCCAGGGTCAACGCTTCGAGCACTGAAACCGGCCGGCGAATCGGGTAGGAACCCGGTTGCGCGACTTCGCCCAATACGTAGATTTCGTTGCCGGCGGTGGATTTGAGCAGCACGTCGACGGTCATCCGTCCCGGCAGTTGCGCGTAGCGTTTGTTGAGGAAGGTTTCCAGTTGATTGACGGTCATGCCTTGCAGCGGCACGGCGCCGATTTCCGGGAAACTTGCGTAGCCGTCGGTGCCCACGGTGATCTCCCGGCTCATGCCGGTAGCCGGGTGGTTGAGCGCACTTTTCAGGTTCGCTTCGTTGCTCAGCGGGCTGATGATTTGCACCGTCAGCTGATTGCGGTTGGGCTGGAACAGTTGTTTGCGTTGGTAAGCGCGCTGAATCTCGGTGCGCGCTTCCTCTGAGGTCAGCCCGGCGATTTTCACCGAAGTATTGGCCCCCGGCAGTTCGATGGTGCCATCGGGCAGCACCAGTTGATTGCCGTTGAGCTGGCTGGCAGCGGTGAAGTTCAGGCCGATCTGGTCACCCGACTGCACGCGGTAAGCGTCCGAGCCGCTGGTGCTGATGTGGAAGATCACGTCCAGCACATCTTGCGGACGCAAGGTCTGTTCGACGCGGGGCATGTCGGTGGCCTGCGCATTGGCCGGCGAGGCGGTGAGGATATTCACCGGCATGTTCTGGGTATCTGAATTGCTGGAGCAACCTGCAAGCGGCAGCAACAGCAGAAGCAGCATTTTGGCGTTCATGGCGTCATCCTTTTCTGCTGGCTTAGAGGTTTTTGTAGAGCCACTTGGGCATGTAGTACTTGCGTCGGTTGAACACGCTGCCGACCAGTTTTGCCCCGGCCTGAGTCAGGCGCTGGACGGCGGCCTGGGCCACTTCCCAACGCGTGTCTTCGGCGCGAACGACCATGATCACGCCGTCCACCTGGGTGCTGATGACCAGCGTGTCGGCGGCCGAATACACCGCGTCGCCGTCAATCACGACAAAGCGGTAGCGGCTGCCCAACTGGTCGAGCAACGGGCTCAAGCGTTCGGCGGTGAGGTGTTCGGTGCCGCGGATTTGCCGGCCGTTGGGCAGCACGTCGAACGGCAGGCTGGAGGTTTGCACCACGCAATCCTGCAGCAGTGGCGGGGTGCCGCTGCTGAACAGCAGGTCGCGGAAGCCGCGTTCCTTTTGCAGACCCATTTGCGCGGTGAAGTTGGTCGCCGACTGGCTGGCATCGACCAGCAGCACTTGGCCGCTGCTCATTTGTGCCAGTTGGCTGGCCAGCACCAGGGCGCTGGTGGTGGTGCCCGCGCCGGGGTTGGCGGCGGTCAGGAATAGGATCCGCAGATCTTGATCGAGCACGGTCGATGTCAGGTTGGACTCGCTCGGGTTGGCAATGCTCAGGCTTTTATTGGTTGAACCGTCCATTTAACTTGCTCCGTGGCCGCTGAATACTTTGAAGGGGGTTTTCAACAGAATCTTCAGATCAAGCAACAGGCTCTGCTCGGCGATGTAGCTGAGGTCCAACTCAACGCGCTGGTCGAAGTCAATGTTGCTGCGCCCGGAGATCTGCCACAGGCCGGTCATGCCGGGGTAGATGCTCAGGCGGGCAAGGTGGTTATCCTTGTAGCGGTAGGCGTTGAACGAGGTAGGCCGGGGGCCGACCAGGCGCATGTCGCCGGTAAAGACGTTGATCAGGTTCGGCAGCTCATCGAGGCTGCTGCGCCGCAGGAACCCACCGATACGGGTGATGCGCGGGTCCTTGTCGATCTTGAAATCAATTGCGTCGGCGCCGTGCTTGTTCAGGTGCCGCAAGGATTCCTTGAGCTCCTCGGCGTTGGCGACCATGGTGCGAAACTTGTACATGCCGAACACGCGGCCGCGATAACCGGTGCGTTTCTGCACGAACATCACCGGGCCCGGGCTGCTCAACTTGATCGCCACAGCGAGACCGAGCAACAGCGGCGAAATCGCTAGCAGAATCACCAGCGCGCCGATGCAGGCGACCACCCGATTGGTCCGCGACAAGGTCCAGGGCCGGCCGCCGTCACGCCCGGTGATCCAGCCGCGACCCTGCATATGGATCGCGCTGTCGAGGCGCATTCGGTGTTCGGGGTCCAGGCGTTTGTCGCGCCGCAGGTTTTGCAGTGGCACACCTTTTTCATGTCCAGTCATAGACGCCTCCGCTCAAGTTCAGCCCAAAAGCTCAGCCGCAAGCGGCGCGTGGGCAGGCAGTGGGTAGTAATCGCGAAACCAGGCGACGAACCGGCGAAGGCCCTCGTCAAGCTCGATACGCGGTTGAAATCCAGTGTCGCGTTCCAGCTCGTGGACATCGGCACAGGTGTTGAGCACATCCCCCGGTTGCAGGGGAAGCAGCTCGACATTGGCTTTGCGGCCCAGATGTTTTTCCATCAGGGCGAGGTAATCCTTGAGTTCCACCGGGTGTTCGCCACCGATGTTGTAGAGCCGCCACGGCGCCATGCTGGTGGCCGCGTCCGGTTGCTCGCGGTCCCACTGCGGCGAGGCAACCGGTGGCCGCTCGACCAGGCGGGCAATGCTCTCGACGATGTCGTCGATGTAGGTGAAATCGCGTTGATGCTGACCGTAGTTGAACAACTTCAGCGGGCTGCCTTCGACGATCGCCTGGGCGAAGCGGATCGGCGACATGTCCGGCCGGCCCCACGGCCCATACACGGTGAAAAAGCGCAGGCCGGTGCAGGGAATGCCGAACAGATGGCTGTAACTGTGGGCCATCAGTTCATTGGCTTTTTTCGTCGCGGCGTACAACGACAGTGGGTGATTGACGCCGTGGTGCGTCGAGTAGGGCGTTTGTTGATTGGCGCCGTACACCGAACTCGACGAGGCGTAGATCAGGTGTTTGACCGGGTGGTGCCGGCAGCTTTCGAGAATGTTCAAAAAGCCGCAAAGGTTGCTGTCCAGGTACGCCTTCGGGTTATCCAGCGAATAACGCACGCCAGCCTGGGCCGCGAGGTTGATCACCACCTCCGGTTGTTCACGGGCAAACAAGGCGTCGATGGCCGCAGCGTCGGCCAGGTCAGTCTGTGCGAGCGGGAAACTGCCGACTTGCGACTGCACCCAACGGACCCGATCGTGCTTGAGTTGCGGGTCGTAATAGTCGTTGAAGTTGTCCAGCCCGCAGACCTCATGCCCGTCGCGCATCAGCCGCAACACGCAATGGGCACCAATGAATCCTGCTGCTCCCGTCACCAGAATCTTCATGGGCGCAGCACCTCGGGAACCACGTGGCGCAGGCCGATGCCGCTGTAATGCAGACCGGCGGCGGCGACTTGTTCAGGGTTGTAGAGGTTGCGTCCGTCGACGATCACCCGCGAGCGCAGCTTGCTTGCGAGCACGTCGAAGTCGACCACGCGAAAGTTCTTCCACTCGGTGCAGATCACCAGCGCATCGGCGTCTTCCAGGGTGTCGTCGCGGGTCGCGCACAAATGCAGGTCGTTGCGATAACCGTAGATGCGCCGGCATTCGGACATGGCTTCCGGGTCGTAGGCCTGTACGCTCGCACCCTCGGCCCACAGCGCTTCCATCAGGTAACGGCTCGGCGCTTCGCGCATGTCATCGGTGTTCGGTTTGAACGCCAGCCCCCAGATCGCGACGGACTTGCCGGCCAGGCCTTGAGGAAATTGCGCTTTGAGTTTGCTGAACAGAATGTGCCGCTGGGTATCGTTGACATCGGTGACGCTGCGCAACAGCCGCAGCGGCATGCCGTTGTGTTCGGCGGTGTGCAGCAGCGCGCGCAGGTCTTTGGGGAAACACGAGCCGCCAAAGCCGCAACCGGGGTAGATAAAGTGATAACCGATGCGCGGGTCGGAGCCGATGCCTTTGCGCACCGCTTCGATGTCGGCGCCGAGCAATTCGGTGAGGTTGGCCAGCTCGTTCATGAAGCTGATGCGCGTGGCGAGCATCGCGTTGGCGGCGTACTTGGTCAGTTCGGCGCTGCGGTTGTCCATGAACATGAGTTTTTCGCGGTTGCGGCAGAAGGGCGCGTAGAGCTCGGTCAACTGGTCGCGCGCCACGTCGTCGTTGGTGCCGACGATGATCCGGTCCGGGCGCATGCAATCGGCGAGGGCGCTGCCTTCCTTGAGGAACTCCGGGTTGGACACCACGCGCACCGTCAGCGCGCCTTTGCCACGGCGTTGCAGTTCTTCATTGGCGGTGGCGATGACCTGATCCGCCGTGCCGACCGGCACCGTCGACTTGATGATCAAGGTGCGATCGGCTTCCATGAAATTGGCGATCTGCCGTGCCACGTTGAGCACGTGGCTGAGGTCAGCGGAGCCGTCTTCATCGGCCGGCGTGCCGACCGCGATGAAAATCAGCTCGGCGTGCTCGACCGCGTCGCTGGCCTGAGTGGTGAACAGCAAACGACCGGCCTTGATGTTCTCTTCCAGTGTGCTGGAAAGTCCTGGCTCGCTAATAGGCGGAACAGCTTGTTGCAGCTGTTTAATCTTGTTCGGGTCAATATCGACACACAACACTCGGTGTCCGACATCGGCAAGTGCTGCTGCTTGAATCAGGCCGACGTAGCCCGTACCAAATACGCTCACGTCCATATTGGCGTGCCTCGTAAGACGGTTAAAAAATCAGGAATTAGACTGTCAAAAGGGGTATAGCCCAGCCGCAGGAAATCGTGTCAGCAAAATGACATGTTGCACTGTTAGTACACCTGAGTTTTCACGGGCGAATTGCCATCAAAGGCTTGATGTAGCTGGATTTGCCGCGGTTTTGACGGGTTTTTCACATTTAAAAGAAAGCGATAAACGGTCGAGAGCCCCGGTTGGCAAGGGCTGTAGCGCCTTGAGTGTGTCAGATTTGAGTCAACAATTTTTTGACGCTTTTTTAAAATGTCGGGCATTTCTTGCGCTTTGATGGCCCGGTGCTAGTGTCAAAAAATGGCCGACAATCTATTGGCCAGACGCCCTCCACGAGACGTGCAAATACTATGAATCGATACCTTAAAGAACTGCTCTTAGTTTTGTACTTACTAAAGAATTATGACTATTACCTCGAACGTCTAAGTGCGTTGGGCATTGGTATTCCATTACTTTTATTTGGCGCCATGTTTGCGGCGCTGGTTATTGCGTTGTTTATGACGGCGTATATTCGCCAAACATTGATTCGGCATCTGTTCGCAGTGGCGATGTTTGCTTCGGCAGTGTTCTTCGACGTCTATACGCGGGTGACCGCTGACTACCTGACGTACAGCAGTTTCGTCTCGCTGGTGTACTCGGGCGGGTTCATTCAGGAAGCGGCGTACCAGTACCGCGATCCGCTGATCAGCGGTTTGCTCGGTGGTTTGCTGCTGCTGTTCGGCATCGGCCTCAAACCGCGTCGGCACCTGCGCTTGCCGGGCGCGGTGCTGGTAGCGGCGCCGCTGATGGGCGTGTTGCTATTGAGCGCGGTGCTGTTCGTCAGGGCGGGCGAGGGCGCGCGCGGCTTGCCGATCATGTACACGCCGCTGGCGTATCTGAACCTGTTTACCTACGAGGCGCTGCAAAACACCGTCGGCCCGCGCGAACCGGTAAAACTGGCGCGCAACGAGCAACCGGTCGGCCACGACATCGTGCTGATCATCGACGAAAGCATCTCCGGCAATTACCTCGACATCAACGCGCCGTTCGGCGTGCACAGCAACCTCAAGCAAGCGCGGCCCGGCGTCGATATTTTCAATTATGGCTATGCCGCTTCCATCGCCAATTGCAGCGCCGACACCAATATCACCCTGCGCTACGGCGGCACCCGCGCCGACTACATGCGCATCAACACCACGTTGCCGTCGATCTGGCAGTACGCGAAAAAAGCCGGTTTGCGCACCGTCTACATCGACGCCCAGCGCACGGGCGGCAATCTGCAAAATCTGATGAACGATGCCGAGAAAAAAGACATCGACGAGTTCGTGCAATTCGACAAAACCAGCGTGCTCGACCGCGACATGGCGGCTGCGACCAAGCTCATCGAATTGCTCAACGACGGCACGCCGCAATTGGTGGTGATCAACAAGGTCGGCGCGCATTTTCCGGTGCACGACAAATACCCGGACGCCTTCATGACCTATCGTCCGACCTTGCCGCGCGGGCAATTTGTCGAAGTGGCGGATACCGGTAAACGCGATGGCTTCAATGGTCAGCCGGACGATTGGATGCTCTACCGCAACGCCTACAAAAACACGTTGCTGTGGAACGTCGGGGAGTTTTTCTCGCGGCTGTTTGCCCAGGCTGACCTGAGCAATGCGGTGCTGATCTACACCTCGGATCATGGCCAGGATCTGCATGAACGCGGCAACCCGGGGCTCAATACCCACTGCGGCGGTGATCCGGTGGAAGAAGAAGGGCTGGTGCCGCTGGTGGTGATTCAGGGCAGCGATTTGCAGACGCTGGATTGGTCAGCGCAATTGACCGCGAACAAGGATCGCTCCAGCCACTACAACATCTTCCCGACGCTGCTGCAGTTGATGGGTTACGACCTGGCGGGCGTTGAAGCGGTGTACGGCAAACCGCTGAACGTGGCTACGGCAGACGACTTCACTTTCAACTACCGGTTCAACGCGCGGCTGGGGGCGAAACCGCAGTGGAAGCACATCGACCTGAAGACGATTGTGACGCCAGCCGAGTCGGCGACGAGTGTGGCGGCGGGGCAGTGAGGGCACGAGCGCGTTGTTGATCTGCAGCGATCAGTCCAGCGCCACCACCCAAACCGCATTGCCAAACGAATCGCAGAGGTACAACCGCGTGCCATCGGCGCTGAACACCGGGCTTTGCGGATAAAGGCCTGCCTGGAAGCGGCTGACCACTTGCCAGGTTGCGGTGTCGATGATCGTGACGTTGCGTTCAGCCGCGCTGCAGCAACACGCGAGTGCACCGTTCGGGCTGAACGTCAGCCCGTGCGGCAGCGGCGGAACTGGCAGCAGGTCGACCACGTCGTAGCTCGCCAGATCGATCTTGGCGACGATGCGCTCATCCGTCCGATAAGGCGCGTAGCCGAAATCCCCCGCAGGGCTGAGGGCGAACTCCTCGAAGGGATCGGGCAGCGACAGGACCGTAGTGATTTCTCCGGTTACGCTATCGAGCACGTTCAGCGCGTGGCGCAGGTAATCGCAGATGAACAGACGTCCATCGCGACTGAGCACCGCAGCGCTGGCAAACGGACCGGTGATAATGCGCCTGATCAGCGTGTCGCTCGCGGTATCGATAATGCACAACTGGCCATTGCCGGCGCTGTTGGCATGCACGTAAAGGCGTTGCCCGTGGATATCGATGGTCATCGCATGGCCTTCGCTGGCAGCGATTTCGCCGACGATTTTGCGCGCCGAAATATCAACCACAATGACTTTCGATTGCCCCAGTCCGCCGACATAAGCGCGATTTCTTCGGGCATCGACAACGATCGTCAGTGGCCGGATCGGCAGCGTGATCACCGCGATCACGCACATCGCGTCAGTGTCGATCAGCGACAGCGTGCTGTCCTCGGTATTGCACACGAGGGCCAGACAATCGTTGGCGGCCAACGCGAGGCTGTTGGGCTCGCGACCGACTTCGACCACGCCGATGACCAGCGGCTTGCGCAGGAATTTGCCGACGGGTTTGGCGTCGGTCTTGCGGCTGATGTGCAGTGACGTTTTCATCATTCGAGCCTCTTTCCTGCGCAGCGCTGGTGGGCGAAGCGATGACCATCCCCGGTATCAGACACCCCTTGCATGACAATATTAGATACCCCCGCCTGCGCGCCCGCTACTGTTAGAACTGTCAGGTAACCTGCGGTCGCGTCCGCTATCCTTGCCCCACGCTTATCAAACGGGTTTGCCCATGTTGTCTGTCCAAGGTGTCTACAAAAGCTACGCCACCCCGCAAGGCCCATTGCCAGTGCTGCAAGGCATCGACCTGACGCTGAAACCTGGCAGCAGCCTGGCGCTGATGGGCGAGTCGGGAAGTGGCAAAAGCACATTGCTGCACCTGATTGCCGGGCTGGACAAGGTCGATCGCGGCAGCATCAGCAGCGGCGAGCATCGGCTCGATCAGATGAACGAAGCGCAACTGGCCAACTGGCGGCGCACTGAAATCGGCTTGGTGTTCCAGCAGTTCAATCTCATCGGCAGTTTACGTGTGGAAGACAACCTGGCGTTTCAGGCGCGGCTTGCCGGGCGTCACGATCCGCGCTGGCAGGCGCATCTGGTGCAGCGTCTGGGTCTGGGCGATTTGCTGCGGCGCTATCCGGAGCAACTGTCCGGTGGCCAGCAACAACGTGTCGCCCTCGGCCGCGCACTGGCCTCGCAACCTAAATTACTGCTGGCCGACGAACCGACGGGCAGCCTCGACGAAGCCACCAGCGACGAAGTTTTGAAGTTGTTGCTGGAGCTGCTCGACGACACGCCGACGACCTTGTTGATGGTCACGCACAGCCCTCGGGTGGCCGCGCGGCTGGCGGAAAAAGTCGTGCTGCACCGTGGCCGTCTGGCCGACGCGGACGTGCGCTGAGGTGCGGGTCTTTGCTGAAACCTTGCGCGCGCTGCTCAGCCATTGGCGCCAGCACCCGGTGCAGTTCTTCAGTGTGTTGACCGGGTTGTGGCTCGCCACCAGCCTGCTCACCGGCGTCCAGGCACTGAACAGCCAGGCGCGAGAAAGCTACGCCAAGGCCAGCCAGTTGATCGGCGGCGAACCGCAGGCCAGTCTGAGCGCGCCGAGCGGCGCGGTATTTCCCCAGCAATTGTTCGTCGACCTGCGCCGCGCCGGTTGGCCAGTATCGCCGGTGCTGCAAGGCCGGTTGACCCTCAAACAGCACGACGACCAGCGCTTGCAGCTGATGGGCATTGAGCCGGTGTCATTGCCGGCCGGTTCGGCGGTGGCGGGGCAGGCCTTGGCGATAGAGGGAATCGTCGAGTTTTTCTCTCCGCCGGGCAGCACCTGGATCGCGCCGCAGACGTTGCAGGCGCTGGGGTTGCGCGAAGGTGACCGGCCAGTTGCAGAGAGCGGGCACAGCTTGCCGCCGCTGCACGCGCAACCGGACATGGCGCCCGGCGTATTGCTGGTCGATATCGGCTTCGCCCAGCAGATCCTCGATCAGCCGGATCAGCTGTCGCGCTTGCTGCTGCCGAAAGACTTCACCGCGCCATTGCCGGATCAATTCAAAGGCCAGTTGCAGCTCAAAAGCAGTGGCGAAGAAAACAATCTTTCGCGCCTCACCGAAAGCTTTCACCTGAACCTCGATGCCCTGGGTTTTCTCTCGTTTGTCGTCGGCCTGTTCATCGTTCACGCGGCGATCGGTCTGGCGCTGGAACAACGCCGAGGCTTGCTCAGAACCTTGCGCGCTTGCGGGGTCAGCGCACGGATGCTGATCGCCTGTCTGTCGGTCGAGTTGGGAGGTCTGGCGCTGATCGGTGGCATCGCCGGGGTCGCCAGCGGTTACCTGCTGGCGAGCGTATTGCTGCCCGATGTCGCCGCCAGTTTGCGCGGTTTGTACGGCGCCGAAGTGGCGGGGCAGCTGAGTTTGAGTCCGCTGTGGTGGCTCAGCGGCGTCGGCCTCAGCCTGCTCGGCGCGCTGCTGGCCGGCGCTAACAGTTTATTGCGAGCGGCGCGTCTGCCGCTGTTGGCGCTGGCCAATCCGCAGGCCTGGCATCAGGCCCATGCACGGTGGTTGCGCCGCCAAGGTTGGGTGGCTGGCATTGCCGGGCTGATCGCGCTGTCGGCGTGGATCTGGGGTGACAGCCTGGCCAGCGGTTTTGTGTTGATGGCAACGATGTTGCTGGGCGCCGCGCTGGCGCTACCGGTGTTGCTCAACGGCGTGCTCAACCTGGTGCTGCGGCGCAGTCGTTCGGTGCTTGGCCAATGGTTTCTCGCCGATTGCCGCCAGCAATTGCCGGCCCTGAGCCTGGCGCTGATGGCGTTGCTGCTGGCGCTGGCGGCGAACATCGGCGCCGGCAGCATGACCGCCGGTTTCCGTCAGACCTTCAGCGACTGGCTCGAACAACGCCTGACCGCCGAGCTCTACATCAATCCGCAAAACCCGGCGCAGGCGCGCGAGATGCAGAGCTGGCTCACACAACAACCGCAGGTCACGGCGGTGCTGCCAAATTGGCAGGTTTCGGTGCAACTGCAAGGTTGGCCGGCGGACGTCTACGGCGTAATCGACCACCCGAGTTATCGCGAACACTGGCCGCTGCTCGAAGCGCTCGGCGACAACCCGTGGCAACGTCTGGCCAGCGACGATACGGTGATGCTCAGCGAACAATTGGCGCGGCGTTTAAAAGTGAGTTTGGGCGATCACCTGACGTTTCCCACGCCGGACGCCACGTGGAGCCCGCGCATCGTCGGGATCTACGCCGATTACGGCAATCCCAAGGGCCACCTGCTGGTCAACGTCGAACACTTGCTGCGCGGCTGGCCGCAGCTCACGCCGAACCGCTTCAATCTGCGCATCGATCCGCCCGCCGTCGCGCCGTTCCTGACTGAGCTGCAGAAGCGCTTTGAATTGGACGACAGCCACATCGTCGATCAGGCGCGGCTCAAGGGTTGGTCGACGCAAGTGTTCGAGCGCACATTCGCCGCGACTGCCGCGCTTAATAGCCTGACGCTGGGGGTCGCCGGCGTGGCGCTGTTCATCAGCCTGCTGACGCAGAGCCAGAGCCGTCTCGGCCAACTCGCGCCGCTGTGGGCGCTGGGTGTGACGCGGCGACAATTGATGCTGCTCAACCTCGGGCAAACCTGGCTGCTGGCGGTGCTGACGCTGGTGCTCGCGCTGCCATTGGGCATCGCGTTGGCGTGGTGCCTGGACACGGTGATCAACGTTCAGGCGTTTGGCTGGCGCCTGCCGTTGCGGGTGTTCCCGCTGCAATTACTGCAGTTGATGGGGCTGGCGCTGCTCGCCACACTGCTGGCGTCGGCGTGGCCGTTGTACACGCTGTACCGCACACGCCCGGCGGATTTGCTAAGGACTTTTGCGCATGAGGATTAAGGTTGTCGGGCCGTTATTGGCTTTGTCATTGGCGTGGTTAGTGGCGCTGTTGAGCGGCTGCGATAACTCCGCACCGGTCGAAAAAGGCTTCGCCGGGATGGGCGGCGACGCGGCGGCGTTCACTCCGGTGGTGGCGGGGCGGCCGTTCAGTTTTCCGGCAGACCACGGACCGCACGATGGTTTTCGCATCGAATGGTGGTACGTCACCGCCAACCTCAAGGACGACCAGGGCGAGGAATTCGGCGTGCAATGGACGCTCTTCCGCAGCGCGTTGAAAGCCACGCCCGAGGTGGCGGGCTGGGCCAACCAGACCATCTGGCTCGGCCACGCAGCGGTGACCTCGGCGACCGCGCACCACGCCGCTGAACGCTACGCCCGAGGCGGCGTGGCGCAGGCCGGTGTAAGCGTGGCGCCGTTCAATGCGTGGATCGATGACTGGCGTTTCAGCAGCGCGAGCGCCGATCCGTTGGCTGACATGCAACTCAGCGCCCGCGACAAGGCGTTCAGCTATCAATTACGGCTGACATCCTCTCGACCGCTGGTGCTTCAGGGCGACAAAGGCTTCAGTCAAAAATCCGAACAAGGCCAGGCGTCGTACTACTACAGCCAACCGTTCTTCCAGGCGAGCGGCACGCTGCAAATCGATGGCAAAACCTACACCGTCAGCGGCCCGGCGTGGCTCGATCGCGAGTGGAGCAGCCAACCACTGACCGCCAACCAGACCGGCTGGGACTGGTTCTCGCTGCACCTGGACAGTGGCGAAAACGTCATGCTCTATCGCATGCGGCAAAAGGACGGCGCGCCTTACCTCACCGGCACCTGGATCGACGCCCAGGGGCAAACTCAACCGCTGCACGGCGACGACATCAGTCTCACGCCGCAAGACACCGCGAAAGTCGCCGGACACCAAATGCCGGTGCGCTGGACCATCAAAATCCCCAGCAAAAACCTCGACATCAGCACCACCGCGCTCAACCCCAACGCGTGGATGGATTTGCGCATTCCCTATTGGGAAGGTCCGGTACGTTTGAGCGGCAGCCACGCGGGGCAGGGTTATCTGGAAATGACCGGGTATTAAGTCGGAACTCTCGCCATCGCGCCACCCTCCTAAGTTAAGAAACCGATCACTGGAGTGCGCCATGAGCGACGACCTCAAAGCCCCGGACCTCGACACCTGGCAACGTCTGTTCGAGGACAAAGCCTACTGGCAACAATCCCCCGACGCGCATTACAGCGAACTGCTGCGCGTCGCCGACGACTTGCTGGGGCAGGGCGCCATCGACCTCCAACAATGGCAAACCCTGAAAGCCAAAGCCGAGCAATCCCACAAGGATTCGCCCGCCATCAACGTCGCCGAAGAAGTCGACGACCCCGAAGCGTGAGGAGACTCGAATGAAACCGATTAACCAAACCGAACACCCCGACGAACCACGGCCACCGGGTGAGGTGGAGCGTGATAACGATGCGTTGCGCCCGACTGATCCGAAGAAGCGTGAGGAGAGCGGGAAGGGGACTGAGAGTGGAGAATCTACTGCTCAGGAAACTGCGAATACTCCTTGATCAGGGTTTTTGGTCATCGGCGCGCACGGTATTTAATCTTGGTCCGGGGCCGTGTGCTGCCATTCGTCACGGGGAATTGTGAGCTCAACGCAATGGTCCACGCCATCACCTGGGGCACCCGTCTGTCCACTGCCTTTGGGGCTTGGGCTGACTTTATCGGAGATGCCAGGATAGGAAGTTTCCACATACTTTTATAAGTCGGATTACTGTTCATAGGGAATTCCCAAAGACAGATTTATTTAAGAATGCAGAAATATATCTATTCCTTACGCTCTGTTCTCTGAGAGTTTAGTGTTGGTATTCAAAGCTTCCTCGGTATGTAAAGAGCTTGTTTCTGGTTTTAGTATTTTGGGGAGTGCCTGAGAAGGAGTAGTCGTATATTGCAACTATGGTGTTTATAGGCGCATCGGTCAGAGTAGTGTTTTTATTTTTCATGTCAGACGAGATGTCAAGGTCGTATGAGCACCCGTCAATTGCATCAATTAAAGAATTTGTTGGCTCGATTTTATCTGCTTCGACAGTGTCATCGTCAACAAAACCAAGTGAGAAAGCCTTGCTGAACTCAGAGCCAAGAAAGTCTCCGTCCCTAGAGTACTCTGCGCTCATCACATCTCGAAGAGTAGACGGTTCCCAATCGGTATTTACCGTCCAAATACAAACGATTTTTTTCGACCCCATTTTCGTTTCCTCAGTTCTAGTCCTGATGGTAGAGCATCGGACCCGCCTTCCAATCGCCGTCCAGTCTACATAATTTATGTATGCAAGTTTATGGAAGCCTATCGTTTCGGCGGGGCAATCTCCGAACCTTGTCTAGCTGCATTCCCATTCAGCAAGCAAAAAGGTAACGGGGCTATTTTCGTGAGTGTAGATAAAATACACCTGCCCTATTTTCTTTATTCTGCTGGCGAAAGGTACCACCTGATAAACTCAAAAAATCCACTCCATTTTGGAGGGATCAGGCCAGATACGAAGTCTTCTTGCTGAGCTAAGTCGAAGTCCCAAACGCCACCACTATTTTTGTCCAGCAAGTAACATCCCTCACCTTGCAAGGATGTGAAGCCTATGTAATTTTCTGGTAGCTCCCACATGTCGTGAATGAACTCGGTACCCATCAAGATCTGCTCTGTAGGCTCGGATACGTCACAAATGTACTCATCAGATACAGAGCTCTTAAAATTAGCAGGTAGGTAATTTATATAAATAGTACCGAACTCGCTGTCTGGAGAGACTCCTAGTTTTTCAAGGGCGCTTATAGCCAAGTCCTTGTCGGTTCTATGTATGCTGTCTGGCTGCTTTTCTATCAGGCTAACTAATTCTGGGGGTATCATTTTTTACCTCGGTGGCACGATCCCTCCAACATTGCGGAAGGGATCTGCAGAAAGGGACTGATTTATTTTCTATTCGTCGAGATGAAAATGCTGCTGTAAGAAATCTAATATATTCATGGTTTAAACACCTCGATATCCCCGCTGCGGGGTCCTTTCAAGAGAGCTTCTTGCTCCCCCCAATGATCTTCCGAATACTGCCATGACCACCTATCCCCTTCTTTTAGTGCGCCAATTTTTAACTCTCAGAATAGGTCCATCCTCTTTTGAAAAGAGGGGGCGGATTTATTTTCGAGCGTAGAAAATAAATCTGTCCCCTATTTTTGCTTTTTAAGGTCGTAAGGGGAGTCTTACAACCTAGCTCAAAAAGCGACCCCTGTTGACGTCAACGCCGAATTAACCCACATACTGACGTAAGACTGAACCACCTCCAAAGCTAAACAAACTCAGCTAAGGCAATGGTTCGCGAGGAACAGACTGGGTCAGTGATAACTTGGCAACTGGATCAATTTGCCGTCAGCACCAACAGTCTTGGGGGTCTTCCCAAAACAAAGTACCCTGATATGGTATATGGAGTCGCATCAGGCGAGAACCAAAAGAACTCTCTTACCAGCTTCGTTCCCATACGAAAATGACGATACTTCTGGAGATGCCTCATTGGGATATTTGACCAACTCCAAGTATGACTCTGGAAGAGCAGCGCCAAGTAAATTTTTTGTACTTGCGTAATCGTATCCCCGTCCACCGAAGGACCTTGTTCAACCCCTAAAGAACTCAATTCGAATTTCATGTCAGACTCGCGCGCAGTTAATAACTCTGCCCCCCTTTCCTTGGAGATGGGAACGTGCAAGTTTATGGGAGTCTATCGTTTCGGCGGGGCAATTTCCGAACCTTGTCTAGATGCATTCCCATTCAGCAAGCAAAAAATAACGGGGTTATTTTCGTGGGCTGTATTTTCATGATTTCATGAAGCTGTCGTGCTCATTATAATGTTTAATGGCTTTTAGTATTTCCTCATTTGTAGCAGACATTTTTTGCTTCAGCGCGTTGGATGTAACATCCTCCAAGAGTTCGTCGGTAAACCAAAACTCAAGATTGTTTTGAGTGATGTATTTTGGAAAAATCTCTTCGTCGTCATCGGTGATCTCCGAGTATTCATCAATCACGCAGTCGGTTTTCAGCGTCGCTTGGTCCGATGATCCTTTCCCATAAACACAATAGGTGTGTTCTTTTTTCTGAGCCTTTAAGAAATCGATCAGGTCGTTTATCTTGATATAATGAATGTGTTTCATATCAGTGCTCCAATTATTCCGTTTTTATTTTCCCTTCTCGGCCTTCTCGGCCCCCACCCCATATATCTCGTCCGCCTTTGCCAAGTTGCCTCTGCGGCTGTCGTCTATGCCGGCGAGGTTGCCATTGGCATCGTAGGCGTAGCGGCGCTGGAACAGATTGCGATCCTTCTGGCTAATACTGAGAGAAAAGGGGACAGATTTATTTTCAGAGAGAAAATAAATCTGTCCCCTCTTTGTTGACGTCTCGCTGGACTTTACTTTTTAAACGCTTAACAGCCAAGACTCGCACTGGTTTATTTTTTCATTGTCGTCCATGGCATGAGATATTTTCTTATCAATTTCTTTGAATTTATTTGGTTCGTTTTCTTGGTAGAACATCAGCCAGCCGTTTCTACCGTCGTGCTCTATCATGTATTTTTTATCGTCTTTTCCTATGTTTAACGACCAAGATGAGAAGAAGTCTGGATGTTCCGAAAACACCGTTACCGTGAAGCCGCAACGACTTGCCATGTTATATAAATCAGTTTGCTTCATTCGTAGCCTCTTAGATTTTGATAAATCACTGGGTTTTTTCAAAATTTCCTTTAGCGCTGCTAAAGACTTGAGTGCCCCCACCTGATGACGGTTGCGTCATCCCTTTTACAGACCACGTATCATCAATCGAATTGCCTGTCGATTTCAATACTGGCGTTTTTTCTGTCGTTCGATACATGCCTTGCAGTTTTAGTTCCACCGTTCCTGCTGCGCGATTATCTCTGCGAAAAGGGGACGGATTTATTTTGAGAATGGAAAACAATCTGTCTCCCTTTGTTAGTAAATGTGTACTGTTTCTCCGTCCTTACCTTTTACAGTCGGAAGGTGAGTTTACGACTCAGCTTAAAAAGGGGTACCTTTCCGTTTTTGTCTTAAGTAGTGCAACTGTAGCTTCTGAGGAACCGCAGCTTTCATTATGTAATGATGCCGCGTTCTATCGAATTATCCCGATTCGACATGCCTTTACACGAAAAAGAAACACCTTGGCCTTGACTGGAGATCGGCTCGTGCATGGGTGTGCGTTTTATAGAGGTTTTAGGTGTCTTTTTGGGCATTGTATGTTCGTAGCATTTCCTCTGAGCCATCCCAGTTTGGGGGCGTCTCCCAATTTTTATTTTTCTTTTTTCCAATTATCGCGCCAATGAATGCATTTTTTTCATCATAAAAAATGCGACCGTCCCAACTAGTACTATTAATGAAACGCATTGATAGTATTGCGTCAGGCGCGATATTTGAAAGCGAACTTATAAGCTCTTCAAATCCTAGTATTTCCGATGAGGTTGTATTTGCAATTTCTTTTTGAATGATGAGTTCTTTTTTGTACGCGTCGCTAGTTTTTATTATTATGTAAGCGTTTTTAAAAATGAAACTTTCTTTAGCTGATTTATTTAATAGTTGGGCCGATTTCGTCTCGACGTCTGCGAGATGAAAATACTGTTGTAAGAAATCTAATATATTCATGGTTTAAACGCCTCAACATCCCCGCTGCGGGGTCCTTTCAAGAGAACTTCTTGCTCCCCCCAACGATCTTCCGAATACCGCCATGACCACTTATCCCCTTCTTTTGGGTCGCCAATTGTACTTCTCAGAATAAGTCCATCCTCTTTGAAAAGAGGGGCGGATCTATTTCGAGCATAGAAAATAATTCTGTCCCCTGTTTTTGCTCGTCTCAGGTAGCCGAACGTATCGTAGTCGTAGTAGCGGTCGCCCTGCATTAGCCGCTATAGATCGTGTTCGAACTTAGCTCAATTTTCTTGAATCGCAATTACTTAGCGTCGCTGGCGTCAATGGTTTCCCTATTTCAATGACCTTCCATGGCTTTCCATTTTTGATGTCTTGACCATCCTAGAACGCGTAATTCTCAAGTGCTGCAAAATATCTGTTTCAAGAGTGAACAGGGATAGATAAAATTTCCTATATGGAAAGTCATTCTACACTTTTAATTTATTTTACTCAGAAATAAAAAAACAACCCTGTCTTGCTCTTTAGTGCTAGCTTGTTCAGGCTTATAATCTTTCCTAATACTTCAAGTTTAGTGTGTTCATAAACGCTGGTGAAAATATCTAGAGATTTGGTCAGGTCTGTGTTGCCTTGAATGCTTTCGTCTTCGTACTCATCTATAAGTTTTCCTAGCGATGAGTTGATTTTTTCAAGTACTCCAGATTGCAGTAGTTTTGCGTATTGCTCTTCTGGTAATTGCAGTTCTTCAAGATCACCAAGCAAACAGTCATCTAGATCTAGGCGCTTCATTGCTTCGGAGCGCAACGGGACGGAGATTGTTTTCATCTTATGGCTCTTTATGGAAATCCATTAATCCATTGTGTTCGCTTTCTGTTCTTCCTGCCTGCCTTCCATGAGTCGATTTTTGCTACGTTGAATGCTTTGTAAATCTAGGTAATTTCTTTCCTCTGGGAAAAAGAGCCTCATACACTCTAAGATAATTTCCGTTTGTGTCTTCAATTAAACTTTTTCCAAGACTAGACATAGTATAAAAATAACACTCAATTTTCGGTTGTTATCAGATAGCCCATTTATCTAAAGGCAATGTGCTCATGCTCTTGGCAAATATCGCTTTCGCTTCCCCGAGTGTCATATGATTTGGGCCGCTGTACTGCTCAGGATCAACTACTCCACTATCTTCCCATCTGCATAGATCACAAATTTCATAGTTTGCCCTTGACGATAGCGTTCGGTAGCCGCAGCAGGGGCAAGTCTCCAATGGTTCGATAAACCCAACGACCTCATGTTCGCCAAGTCCAATTTTTTTCATGGAGGTAGATAAATATGAGTTTGTCACGCCTTTGTACTCTGAGTACAAAGCAATCAAAAGCAACTCGTCATATAAAGGATTCTGCACATCGCTCGGAGGTTCGTCGTTTGAGACAAGTAGTTCTTGCATCTCTTTTGAAAGTAAGGAAAATTCTTCATCGCTATCATCAATTCCCCACCAGTTCAATAACAGTGATTCGCGCGTATTATTGTCAAGGGACGCTAAAGCTTGTTTGCTCAGTATATGAGTTGCATCGGATCGAGAGATTTTCCGCATGTTAAAGACCTTTAGCTAAATCAATCGCTGACTTAAACGGATCGGCGCTTCTTCCGTCATCTTTATAAAAGGTTCTGATTCTCGAGACTTAAGGCTGGCTTGTCAAAGAACTGAGGGCGTTTATCTACCCACTGAGCGAAATTGCTTTCGGTCATTTCACGATAAAGTTTCAGACTGTCCTTGAATGTGGTCAGTTGGTCATCAACAAAAGCAACGCGATCCATCAGCCTCGCTCCAGAATCAGGTGGTTTAACAGTGCTTCATTAAGGTTTTTTGGAGCATCGACCCGGCGCACGAAGCGTGCAATTTTCAGCTTCAGGTTGCTCTCGGGATAAGCGGCATAGATGTCTGGACGTTCCTCTCCCAGCCATTGCATCAGGTTGCCAATCAGGGTCGATGGGTTCTGCTTGGCGAGCCCATCCAGCAATCCTGTCGGCACCTGCCACCACGGCCAGTCTTTCGCCGGCGGCACCACCCTCGGCCCAATCTCAAGGCTTTGGCCGTTAATCAAATACCGATCAAACACCGGTAACTCTTGTCCGGCCGCTTCACCTAATTCTTCAAGAATCGGATAAATATGCCGTCCATCCCAAAACCGGAAGAACACCTCAGTCCCGTCCGGCATCTTCACTTGGGTCATACTCCGCAAATGCTCAAACACCACCTCCGGTTCGCTGCGGGACACTGCCAGCCAGCCCCAGTCCTGGGCATCGGTTTCGGCGATCCACGGCAAGAAGTTCGAGTTGGATCTGATTTCGGTGAGGTAGGGCATCACCGGTTGCCACGCTGCATAGGGCGTGCCGCCCCAAATGGGGGTGACTTGGGTGGTGGGTTCTACTTGATACAGCGTCTTGATCGCTTCGGCATCACTGGCGACGCTGAGGACCAGATAAAGCCGTTCTCCCTCTCGCAACGGGGTTGTAGATAACCAGACCTGTGGGGAAATGTTTTCAGATGTCACAACAGCCGTCCTTGATGAGTGAATCTAAAAACTCATGTCCGCTTTAATATTTTCTTCGTAAGTCGAGAGCAGTTTCTCAACGTTTTCGTTTCCAGAATACTTTTCTTTCAACTGTTTCAGCTTTAGATCGGTACCCTTGCAGTATCTATTTATATTGCTGATGACACGGTTGAGATTTTCAGGGTCAGTGGGGTCAGGCTCAGGGATATCTCCACGCAAAGAGTCGCAAGTATCTCTGCCTTTTATGTAGCTGGAGACATCAACCGGCACTTTGCTATCGCTTTCCGCTGCGCAAGAAATCAAGGGGAGGGCTAACGCAAAAAGTAAGCAATAAGGTGGGATATTTTGCATTTTAATGCCCATCATTCGACCAGTGAGGTTTGTCACTACTTCCCCCTAAAAATTTAATCACGCCATAAGAAGCTCCAACGGTATGCAGCTCACTGTTCATGCCGGTTTTGGGAGCCGAGCTTATACTGACTGCGGTGCCTGAGGCATTGTTAATCGCTAACGTCCCTGTCCAGCTAATGTTCATATCAATGGCAAGCTTTAGAGTGTGCCGGGAGTTAAGCGCCGGGGCGACATTGAGTCCACTGATGCCGTAGCTATTCACCATAGCCCTTGCCCCTTGCACTGAAGCTTGCTGGTCAAATGCGCCAGACGCGGAAACGTGTGCCCACTTGATTTTTATAACATCACCGGGATAGCTGGGAACTTGCCTCGGGTCGAAGCCTGTTTTTACGATTTTCCAAGACCAGTGCATCAGATAGGCTCTTTCTGGAGGACGGAATGTCGCAGAAATATGGACAGATCCTCCGCCAGCTTTTACGGCATCCAGAAACTTGGATACAGCTTCGCGAAATGGGGACGCAAGCGTCGTGACACTAGCGCTGCCAAGGAATCTACCCACCCATTGAGCTCCACTCGGCTCTTCCGCTGAAACACTAACAGCTACAGGCGTCTGATCCGCAGTCGGAGTGAGTGTCGCTTGTAGTGTCGCCATAATAGGGGGCCTCAATGGTGGCTTTTTCGGGTTTGTTGGATGAGACTTTTTGGGTCTGTCCTTTACTGTCGGTGACGCCATTAACAATAAGTCCAGATTCAAGCGTTATTTGATAAGAAGTATTTGGCTTGGGTTGGCCTGTTGTATCGTCATTCACGACGAACACTAAATCGTGGGTGGTTTTGCCTGTATTTGGGATGGCTTTTTCGATATCGCACAAACCTGCCTTGCATTTCTCACACTCTTCACAGAACGGCGCATTGCGCTTCAACGTATTGATTTGCGCTGGTGTCAGTACCGCCCCCGCCTTATCCGCATCGGCTTTTTTCAGCACTCCGGGCATCAGCGGGGCGGCGCCTGTGCCGTTGCCGGGACTACCCCCGGAGTTCATGTTGATCACCGGCCCGCTCAGCGTTACACCGCTGCCATCAATCTTGACGAAGCTACCCCCACCAATCAGGGTCAACTCGCTGCCGGCTTCGAGCACGACTTTCATGCCGCTGCTCAGGTGAATCTCCTGACCAGCATCGATGAATTGCCCAGTACCCACCTTCACGTGCTGATTCACACCTACAGTAAGGTGATCATTCGCCCGCGCCTCGACCTTGCGATCCGCATAAACCGTGTGATGCTCTTCAGCCTTGAATTCCGTGTAGCTGTTCTGCTCAACCGTATCGTGCCGCTCATTGCCGCCAGCAGCTGGTTTTGTCGTCGGCCTGGCCTTCGCGGTCCCAGTGGAACTGGACTTTGACACGGCCGTACTGGTCGCAGTGGATCTCTTCACCTTTTGGCCCAGTGACCACGGCGCTTTGGCTGCCGAGGATTCGCGGTTTCGGGTGGTTCAGCGGCGGGCGGTTCGGCACGTCCCACGGGGTGGCCTGGAAGCGGTTGCGATAACCCTGGTGGAAGTCATCTTTGAGCGTGGTGGTGTCGCTGGTGACTGACTCTTCCAGCACTTGTGGCTGTTTGCCTTCGTGGAAGATTTCGGTGAGCAGCCACAAGTCGTTCCATTTGGCTTTCGGGTGTTCGGTCAGGGCCAGGAAGTGGCCGCTGACGAGCAACGGTTGAGCGCTTTTGCCTTCGGCGAGCTGGAAGTCGCTGCGGTGGCGTTCGAGGGCGCGTTTGGCCAGGTGTTTGCCGCGCTCGCGGTCGATGAAGCGACCGGGATAGTCGTAGTCTTCGAGGTCGGGCAGGGCGTCGCCACGTTGGTTTCAGATTTCGGTAACCCGAATTAAGAAGAATAAATCTGTCCAATTTCTTTATCTGCTGGCTGCTCGTGTGGCAAAAACGCCTCCTCCGCCAACACGTCTGGCGCTACTCCCGCAAGACATACACCGTGTCGCAGGACAGCACCCGCTTGCCGTTTCGCTACCTCAAACACACGTCAAAACTGATTCGAAACCTTGGTAACTCCGACATTGCACTGCAACATAAATAAGTCATTAGTTTGGAACTTGCAGTAGAACAAAGGGGCGGATTTATTTTGGAGTGTATAAAAATAAATCTTTCCCTTTTGAGTTTGCTTGTGAGTTTGAGCTTCTTGGAGCTTTTAACGTTCAACCGCGATGAACATCATCAAAGTCGTCGGCTTTCGGCGTCGCCTGAATGCCTTTAGCTTCCTGCGCGCGGTAGTAAGCTTCGATGTTCAAAGATGGATCAATGCGAGCCTTGATGATGCATGGCTGTTTTTGCCAAGGATATTGCTGCAATTGTTGTGTCAGCTGCTTGAGGCCTGTTGCCAGCCAACCCTTTTCCGACTGGTCGCGCCAGCGTCGCGGGTTACGGCCTATTTTGGCGTCGTAGGCGACAGTTTCTGGGTCGAGGTGACGACTTTGTTCCAGTACCGGCAGGTCCGGCAACGGTTGCGTGACATCCATATAACGTTGCAGGCAATCCCAGAAGGCCAGTGCATTCACCTGGTCGAGGCCCAAGGCGTGGACCTTGGTGGCCAAACAAATCTTGTTGTCGGTATAGCGGTGGTGCAGCCACAGGGCATAGTCATGGGAACCATAACCACTGGGCAGCAATTGCAGCACGGGGTCGAACTCTTCAAAAGGCGCAACGAAGAGTCGGCGGAAACGCCGCTTGAAGCGAAGCATGCCGTCGATGCGGTTGAACTCGCTGCCATCATAGGTGCCGATTTTGCTGTGGAGCCATAGCAGGCCATCAAAACCGATGCCCCCCAAGAAGTAGAGGAAGGCGCCGATCCATAGGGAGATCTGTATTCCATCATTCCCCCAAAGAGAACCTTTCTGCCAATACACGATACCCGCACAAATGAAAAAACCTATGATGTGCATGTGGTGGACTATTTTTTTTCCCCTCATGTAAAGCATTAGTGAGCCAACTATGAGGGTGGCGGAAATCAAAAGAAAGAATAGTAATGCTAAGTCTTGCAAGTATTTAGCTGCATCATGGCCTGGAATAAATGATCCCAATATCCCTGCCCACGCTATCCAGCCAAATGGAAAGCTAATCAATTTTAAAATGAAAAGTAAGTGCGGGATTTTGCTTGAGTTTTGAAAGCGCCAGCGTCTGGCATCGCAATACACGTCTTCCTTTTTTCCTAGCTCCTGCTGTCGTTGATAAACCGACTGCTCTTCACCTTGAAGCTGGGTCGTAACCTCCATCGCTGGTTCCAAATTGCTGTAGTGACCCAAGGCGAGATGGGTGTCAAAGGTCCCTGAGCGATTGGCATCTTCCTTCCATTTTGGAGGAGGCAGCGGGGCTCGGCTGTTGCTGCGGTAAGCACTGCCAGCATACGGGTTATCCATTTGAACAGTCATACAGAGAACTCAGTGGCTTTGATTTGCAATAGGCTGGGCAGATATCCCGCTGCAAGCTCTCAGAAGGCCAACGGCAGTTGGCTGAGAAAACTGCGAGACGGATTTTTGAGCTTGCGCAAAAGAGGCGGATTTATTCTTGCGCGATTTCCCGCTAGGAGACTGCTTAGGAAATAAAACTGTCCCCTTTAAGCTTTTACGCTCAACCGCGATGAACATCATCAAAGTCGTCGGCTTTCGGCGTCGCCTGAATGCCTTTAGCTTCCTGCGCGCGGTAGTAAGCTTCGATGCTCAAAGATGGATCAATGCGAGCCTTGATGATGCAGGGCTGTTTTTGCCAAGGATATTGCTGCAATTGTTGTGTCAGCTGCTTGAGGCCTATTGCCAGCCAACCCTTTTCCGATTGGTCGCGCCAGCGTCTCGGGTTACGGCATGTTTTGGCGTCGTAGATGGAAGTTACCGGGTCCAGGTGGCGACTTTGTTCCAGTACTGGCAGGTCCGGCAACGGTTGCGTGACATCCATATAACGTTGCAGGCAATCCCAGAAGGCCAGTGCATTCACCTGGTCGAGGCCCAAGGCGTGGACCTTGGTGGCCAGACAAATCTTGTTGTCGGTATAGCGGTGGTGCAGCCACAGGGCATAGTCATGGGAACCATAACCGCTGGGCAACAATTGCAGCACTGGATCGAACTCTTCAAAAGGCGCAACGAAGAGTCGGCGGAAACGGCGTTTGAAGCGAAGCATGCCGTCTATGCGGTTGAATTCGCTGCCGTCGTGGGTGGTGATTTTGCTGTGGAGCCAAATAAGGCAATCAATGCCGATAGCACCCATGAAGTAAAGGAACGAACCGGTCCAGAGGGCAATCTGGATTTCATCGCTACCCAATAGTGAACCTTTCTGGGAGTAGACAATGACGGAAAAAATGCATAAACCAATAATTTGGATGTGATGAACGACTTTTTTCCCGTTCATGTAAAGAGCAAGTGAAGTAACCATCAGTGCGACGACCAGAACTGAAGAAAGTAAAACGAGAAATGCATTAACATCTTTGCGTCCGGTTTCAGGGATGAAATTAATTATAATTCCCGCTCCCCAAGGAACCCATATGAAGAAGAAGCACATGAGTTTTAAAACTGAAAACAAGTGGGGGATTTTACTTGAGTTTTGAAAGCGCCAGCGTCTGGCATCGCAATATGCCTCTTCCTTTTTTCCTAGCTTCTGCTGTCGCTGGTAAATGGTCCGTTCCTCACCTTGTAGCTGGGTATTAATTTCCATCGCCGGTTCAAGATTTGCGTAATGACCAAAGGCGAGGTGGGTCTCAAAGTTCCCTGAGCGATTGGCATCTTCCGCCCATTTTGGAGGAGGCAGCGGGGCACGGCTGTTGCTGCGGTAGGCGCTGGCAGCGTACGAATTATCTATTTGAAAAGTCATACAGAGAACTTAGTGTTTTGATGTGCCAATCCCGTTCGGCTGCCGGGCGTGGATGAAGTCATGGCTGATTTTGGGGCAGAATAATTCTAATTCGGACTGTCGCCGATGGATGGCCAATTCCAGCAATACGCAGAAAAGGAGCGGATTTATTTTCGCTCCTGTCCCCGATTATCACTCGAAGCGATTGACTAGTTTTTGTCGCGCCCCTCCTCGAAATCGGTAGAAGCTGGAGCAAATTTTTTTGCAATAGCCACGAACTTGTCAATATCTGCTCTAGGCAGATGTATCGGTATGTAAAGATAGTTGTCTTCAATACGCATATCTGGGTTGTAACGGCGTTGAACGGCAACTAATCTGCGTTTCCTGTCGATAAGTACCAGATTTGGGCGATCCCAATTGAATCTCAGATTTTTTGTTGGGTTTTTCCAGTTTAAAAGGTGTATCGCACTGACAATGGAGATTCCTGCTGGACCTGCTAGGAACCATGCCGCTGATGGGTTGTAGGCGATAAAAATAAATATTGCAATAATGAACGTTCCGGCTAGCCATTTAAATATGGTCCCGGCAAGCTCAGGGAAGTGGATCTTATACTTGACATCTAGTTCTTTGTCGGTGATAACATAGTGGTAGATGTTTTTTTGTCGTATGACTAATGTCCAAAAGTACAAAGTCATGCATAGGCAAATAATTCCAAAGTGAGCACTTAAAAAAGTTGAGCGTTGTTGCAAAGGTAGGTCCAAGTAAAATATTTCATATATTCCATTTAGTAGCGCAGTCAGTCCAATCAAAGTCAATACAATCATGCCTGTATCCATGATTGAAGTGTTGTGAGGCAAAGCTTTTATAGTCCAGGACATCTGGACTTCGCCTATAATTGGATCATCTTCGATCGCACATTCACTCGGTGTTGAATTGTTCATTTTCTTTCCTTAAAGCGGAATCGGTACCACAGCACCCTGCATTCGGCCGCCAAGGGTTTGCACTTGCAAAGTGCTTTTGACTGATGCGCTTATACGTGTATCTTTGTGATCATTGATTCCTTCATTAGATAGCTCTAATTGATACCTATATCCTCTGTCTCCCTCACCAGAAGCCAGAACCTCTATTGGATACCAAATTTGCAATTCCAGGTTCTGAGCCTTTTCGGATAATGGCACCCAGGTTTGTAGTGTTAAGCTTGTATCTTTTTCTGATATGTTAGGTGAGGGGTATAAAGAGTGCGTAGGTTTGGTTCTAGGTGTTAATCCAAGGGTGTTGGATTTTTTGAAGTCGGAGTTGCTCATAAATGCGTCCTTCAATTCACCTTCAGTTTTTTCCATAGGCAGTATATATAGCGGTCGATGGCTCCCTACAAGGTTTGTATGTAATAGTCTGCCGTGCAGTGCTGGTGGTAGTTGGATCTGTATCCATGCCCCGTCCCTCACGTCTGTTTTTTGCGTCATACCTATGCGCGGCACATATTTTGTTATGGACTGATAAGTCGGTTTGACAAAAACTGAGGAGCTGAGTTGGATTTCAAGAAACGATCTGGTTTCTTCGGTTTGCCCTTCTAATGTGGATGGAAAGCTCTCTTCTGGATCTCGTGACCAAGAAGAAAATAAATCTGTCCCGTTTGCCTTCGTTTACCTTGCGCCTGATTCATTTGACGCGATTTCCTGCCAAAGAATGCTAAGAAAACTAGACATGTCCTCTATAGTCTCCCTTTAGTCTTCTGTTTACCATTTCATCTCGGCTTCTGAAAATATCGCGCCTGCTGGTAGTAGTGAGCGCAGGGTGTCTAGATATTTATCAAATAGTTCGTTGGGCAGTTTAGCCTCGAACCCAACCATAAATTCAGTCTCTTGCGCTAAGATGATTTTTCGTTTTCTGTCTACTGTTACAAATTTATAACTACTCCATTCGGCTGATGTCTCGATCTGCGGTGTGTTAGTCCACTGTATAAAAAATCTCGCCGCGACCACCGCCATGCCTGTTGGTCCGGCAAGCAATAAAATTAAAGATTGTTCAAATACAGCTAGGCCAATAATAAAAACAAGAAATAATATAGAGATGCTTTTAAATAATGTCCCAGCTGCCTTTGGGAAGTGGAGTTTCGACTCCACGACGCCAAATGAGTCTGTGATGGTGTAGCGGTAAATTGTTTTTTGTCGAACCACTAGTGTCCATAAGTAGATAGACATTAATGTCATTACGGTGCCGAAGCGAAGACTTAGAAATACAGACTGCTCATTTTCAAGCAAGTGTAAAAAATAGTTTTCATAAACGCCATTCGCAATCGCAATTAATCCAGTCAGCGTCATTATGGACATGCCAATATCCATGCACAAAGTATCGCTAGGTAAGGCTTTTATTGTCCATTCCATTAGTGTTTTTTGATTTTTTTTATCAACGGACTCATGGAGGGTTACATTGTCATCAGTTTTCATTGTTTTTGCGGCTTACGTCATTCGTGAATAGGAAGTACGGCTGCATTTTCACGGCCACCAAGTTGTTGCACCACTAAACTACTTTTGTCCAATGCGCTAATTCGAGTATCTTTTTGATCTTTCACGCCTTCTTCTGAAAGCTCTAACTGATAGCGGTAACCTCTGTCGCCCTCGCCAGTCGCTAGGGTTTCGGTAGGGTACCAGATTTGCACTTCAATGTTCTGAGCTTCCTTGGTAAGAGGAACCCAAGTCTGCCATATAAGAGGCTCATCTTCGGTTGGTAAAGAAGGCGCAGCATTATGGCGAATGTTAGGTTTTTGACGTGTGCTCGGTGTTATTCCGAATGAGCCGGCTTGGACAATTTCTCCATTATTCAAGAGCGGTGACTCTAATTCGTCATTTAATTTCGCCACTGGGAGTATATAAAAAGGTCTATGGCTGGAAACTAAATTCATTCTAACAAGAGATCCTCTTAGTTGTGCGGGGAAATATATCTGTATCCAGGCGCCGTCTTGAAGGTAATATTCCGTTTGCCCAATGGATGGACTATACTGATATGCTTTGATAAACGTAGGCTTTACAAATAAAGATGGGCTCATTTGAATTTCTAATAAAGACCTGTTTTCTTCATTTTTATCATTTATTTTTTCACTGGGTGTTTTGCTCCAGGTAGATTTGTACAGCCAATTTCCAATTGCATCTCGTTTTAGATAATTTAGTGTAACAGTTGCTAATAGGTACACAATCCCAGCGATTAACGCAGCCGCGGCAAACCACGGATTCATGGCGAGTGCTATTAATTTCGCGCTTCCCAGCAAGCCAGAGATACCTGCAATTAACTGGAATAGGCCGATCACAGCCATAGATGCAACTGCCACCTGTTTTACCACAAGCGTCGCTCGCTCATCGCTATTTGTCGTACCTTCCAGATCGTCTTGTATATCCCAATATTCAAAGCCTGTCGCTAGCAACGAAAATGCACCAAGTCCAATAAGACGTCCGCTGAAACCTCGAATTATTTTTCCCCAGCCTTGCCTCTGCGAAGTGGGGCTTTCCCAAAATGATGCTGTATGATCAGTTATTTTTATCGTTTTTGATCCAGCGACAATTTGTAAGCCTTTCATTGTTGTCCATTTAGTTTCAATAAGCACTGCCATTATTGCGTTGGCAGTATACCCAGCGCTAGAAAATACTTTAGCTTGGTCTTTTCTATTAAAATCGCCATCTTTGGTTATGTTATTATAAGTTACTACTGTGTTAAATAAATTTATAATCGCTACGCCCCATGTAATGGCGGATGCGTCAATGCCATATTTTCCGCTCCAAGTTTTTGCGCGTTGTTGCCACTGGTTCGCTGCGAGACCACCTTTTTTCAAGGTGCTGGTTATTTCGTCTCTAAGAATTTGCGTGTACTTATTAGTTTGGTAATCCAGTGAGCTTGGCAGTTCTTGAATGACGAGTTGAACGTCATTTTGAAGTTTGAGTATCGTACGACCTAAGGAGCGTCTGTCATAGCCCGACTGTGGGAGGTGCCAAGCTTTCAGATTTCGGTCGAGGTTCGTTTTTGTAAGAAGATAGTGACGCTTCCACTCTATAAATCGTTGACTTCCAGACTTGTCAAATTCGAGTCGCCCCTTGTGTTCTATCAGCAGATGCCCGACCCATATATTTCTAAGGAGTGCAGGCAAGTTCTGTTGTTTGCTACGAGCAAGTCTGCTGTCAATTGGCAGAAGAGCTAGGAGTGTTTGCTCGAAAACAACTTTTCCTGCGCCTTTGGCTAGATTTTTCATTGCGTCTAACGTGAGTCTAGCCGGCTCGGTCAATGCCTTCACCCACGGTTTATCTGCGATTACGTCGTGAGTGATAAAACCGTTAAGTTCACCGAGCCGACTAACGAGCGCCGTCGTGTCGCTGGTATTTTGGACTAGATCGTTAGCTTTTTTTGTGAGAATTAACTGAATTTCTTGTGAGAATCCGAATCGACTAAGCCCAAGCAGTGTGCTTGCTTTAATATCCTGCTCGGTAAGCCAACTTGATGTAAGGTGATCTTGTCCAAGTGATTTTAGAATCTCTGCGGTGATGGCCTGAAGATAAAGTAAAGAGGCGGAATTTGTGGTGTCGACAAACAGGCGTAGAGGCTCGGATCCAATATATAACGCTAGCTCAGTAAGGTCTTTTTGAGTTTCTTTTACATTTTTTAGTAAATTTTCACCCTGGCTTTTGTTAATTGAAACGTAACTTCGTGCTCCTTCAAGATCAACTTGCCTACGCCATTTAGTTCGGGATTCCCACGCCTCCCGCAATGCTGATGGGGGCGCGCTGCCATATTTTGCTTTTAGTTCCGCAACCATTGTTTCTGAAGGTAAATTCGGCGGCATGATAATGCTATCAGTGCCGTTGGCTAATTGCTCTTCGACTTTCAGTTGCTCAAAATAGGCCTCAACCTCGCTGGCGTATTGCCTTGTTTTCACTTCATTGTTCACCACAGACGCCGGAAGTGACATTTTATCGTTACCCGTTCCACACAAGCTTTCCACTATTTCTGCAATGCTGATTTTATGTAGATGCTCATCCTGCCATTCAATATAGGCGGCTTGGTCAGCCATCAGCTGAATATTGAGTTCTTCCAGCATTGCCAAAGAGTCATCAAGTGCTATGACTAATGCACTGGTTGGATCAGGCACACTGCCAGTCCATACAACATCAGCAGCCAATGGTGTGACGTCATCCTTGCTGCAAAACTTACTCTCTGGAGGATGTGCCGAATCCGCAAAGCGTTTGTCTTTTGTTACGGCGCCTTTGTCGATATCTGCGACAGCATCCGCCAGTTGCGAAAGCGGTAGCACGTGGGGGCTTTTCATCGTGAGGCAATATTCTTTGAGGTCCAGCGTCTGCATCCAGGCTTTACGGTTGCCGCCGTTGGATCGCATATACTCACAAATACGCCATGTCCACTGTAGGGTTGAATAAGCGATGCGAATTGTATTTTTTCGAGGGTAGAGCAGATGTGTCTTGGCTGGGCCCGAGCCAGCGCGCACGTCTTTACCCGTTAATCCGCCGTCCCACTTGATACGGGTCAGCATCGCGGTGTCAGCGTTGTACTCGTATTCATGAAGGGTTTTTTCTGTTTCATCGAATACGTAAACGTAGCCATTGCGAAGTTGCCGCAACGTATAACTCCGCGTCTTCAACGCAGGCATCGCCGCCCACTTGCCAGTCTTCAGCAGTGGTTTGAGCTTTTTCGGATTTTCGTCGTAGCGAGAGCGATCCAATGCGTAGCGCATCGGGATGATCGCGATATCGGGGCCGTTGAGGGGGCAGCCGCCGGTGGCTTTGGCCGGGGTCGTCGGGAAGCAGGCGTTGCGTTGTTGTTGAGGGGTTCCGTTCTTGTCAGCCATTTGCAGTGTCCTTTGCTTCCAGCGTTTGCTGGCGATAGTCATCCAATGCTTCGATGCGTAATTCAGGTGCCAGGCGTCCCTGTTCGGGGGCCAGCCTCAACCAATCTTGATAGGGACTGTCGAGGCGGGTGGCGAAGTCTCTACCCCAGTCAACGCAGGTTTCCGCCCATGTTACCAGTCCTCTCTCGCTGACCAGCCCCCAAGCGCTACCGCTGTCCAGTACCTGGTTCAGCCAGCGCTCGGTTTGATCGTTGTCGAGCAATGAAAAGGTTTGCGGGTCGCGGGTATTTAGCCAAGCGTACAGACGCTCTTTGAACTGCCATCGGTAGGCAAGTTCAAGGGCGCTGATTTGATTTTCTCCGAGGATGGCGAAGTTTTTGTCGCGAACGTCTGTTGAGTGTGGACGTATGAACGAGCTAACAGGTGTATCGCCACTGGATTGCCAGGTGTGGACAGGTGTATTGACCCAGATGGTATCGACGGGGCTCAGCACTTGGCTAAGCTGTTCTGGCCCATAACTGGTTAACCAGTGATACATGACAAGCGGATCTGCAAACCTTAGCAGCCCTGTGTTTCCATGAAAGTCGGGCGGGCAAATGAAGTGACGAAGGTGATCTGCCACCGTGCTGAGGGAGGCACGGCTGAACAAGGGGCAGGAATCGGCTTGGGTCAGGTGGTTTTGCTGCCACTCGCTGAGTAGGGGTGTGTTGCTTGGCAGCTTGACCAATATCGGCCCCAAATCATGCAACTCCTTCCATCGCGTCCCAATGTACAGCGGCTCTATCTCCAGCGGCTCACCACGTTGGTACAGCTGGACAATCGCATCGGGTCGCAGCACGCCGTCAATCAACAAAAAATTGGCTTGGGTAACATTGGTCACTTGGCGTTTTCCTTAGCGGCTCGCTCTTTGGCTGCACGCTCGCAGATTTCACAGCGTGGTGTGCCGCGCATCAACGCCTGCCGCTGCGCCGGCACCAACAACTCCCCAGCCTTATCCGCATCCGCCTGCTTCAACGGCCCCGGCAACAACGGCGCAGCCCCAGTCCCATTCCCCGGACTGCCACCAGAGTTCATGTTGATCACCGGCCCGCTCAGCGTTACACCGCTGCCATCAATCTTGATGAAGCTACCACCACCCTTGAGGGTCAACTCGCTGCCGGCTTCGAGCACGACTTTCATGCCG
Organism: Pseudomonas sp. SJZ131; assembly: GCF_007828705.1. Classification (NCBI taxonomy): domain Bacteria; kingdom Pseudomonadati; phylum Pseudomonadota; class Gammaproteobacteria; order Pseudomonadales; family Pseudomonadaceae; genus Pseudomonas; species Pseudomonas sp. SJZ131. The sequence goes on from NZ_VIVC01000001.1 coordinate 292,571, forward strand.
CTGCTTAGGTGAATCTCCTGACCAGCATCGATGAACTGGCCGGTGCCGACCTTGATGTGTTGGTTAACGCCGACAGTGAGGTGATCATTCGCCCGCGCCTCAACCTTGCGATCCGCATAAACCGTGTGATGCTCTTCAGCCTTGAATTCCGTGTAGCTGTTCTGCTCAACCGTATCGTGCCGTTCATTGCCGACGCGAATCTTCTGGTCGTGCTCGACGTTCTCATCCCAGTCGCGTTGAGCATGCAGAAAGATCTGTTCCTGACCCTTCTTATCCTCGATGCGCAGTTCGTTGTAGCCGCCGCCACCCATGGAGCTCAGGGTTTTGAAGGTGCTGCGGGTTTTGTTCGCCGGCAGGGGATAGGGGACGAGGTTTTCCTTGTGGTACAGGCAGCCGCTGATCAGCGGTTGATCGGGGTCGCCTTCGAGGAAGGTGACGAGCACTTCCATGCCGATGCGCGGGATGGCGATGCCGCCGTAGTGGGCGCCGGCCCAGGCGGAGGAGACGCGCAGCCAGCAGCTGGTTTTGTCGTCGGCCTGGCCTTCGCGGTCCCAGTGGAACTGGACTTTGACGCGGCCGTACTGGTCGCAGTGGATCTCTTCACCTTTCGGTCCGGTGACCACGGCGCTTTGGCTGCCAAGGATGCGCGGTTTCGGGTGGTTCAGCGGCGGGCGGTTCGGCACGTCCCACGGGGTGGCCTGGAAGCGGTTGCGATAACCCTGATGGAAGTCATCTTTGAGCGTGGTGGTGTCGCTGGTGACTGACTCTTCCAGCACTTGTGGCTGTTTGCCTTCGTGGAAGATTTCGGTGAGCAGCCACAAGTCGTTCCATTTGGCTTTCGGGTGTTCGGTCAGGGCCAGGAAGTGGCCGCTGACGAGCAACGGTTGATCGCTTTTGCCTTCGGCGAGCTGGAAGTCGCTGCGGTGGCGTTCGAGGGCGCGTTTGGACAGGTGTTTGCCGCGCTCGCGGTCGATGAAGCGACCGGGATAGTCGTAGTCTTCGAGGTCGGGCAGGGCGTCGCCACGATTTTCTGCTTCGAGGGTCAGGCGTGGTTTTTCGAAGTCATAGTCGCGGCGAGTGGTGCGACTGGTGCGGGTTTCCAGGCGCAGGTCGAAGCGCTTGATCACCGGGTCGTTGGCGACCATGCCGGAGTCTTGCAGGTAGGCCACTGGCGCAAGTTTCGGGAAGACTGTCTGGTCATCGCCGAACACCAATTTGTGCGCGGTGGTGCTGTGCTCAAAGTGGTAGTGGATACCTTCTTCCTCGCACAGGCGCTGGACGAATTGCAGGTCCGACTCATCGTATTGAACGCAGTAGATGCGTTCCGGATAAGTCGCGCCGAGGGTGAACTCGTAGGCGTTGCCCTTCAGGCCATGCTCTTCGAGGACCGTGGCGATGATTTTTGCCACGGTCATGTTCTGGAAGATGCGCTGGTTGATGCGGTGCGCCAGGTAGGACAGTTGCGGGCGCAGGGTCACCGCGTAGCGGGTCAGGCGTTTGCCGGAATCACCCTGGGCGGCGCGATAGATCTGGCCGTGGATACCGCTGCCATCGGGCGATAGCTGCAGGAATGCAGGTTTGTGCAGCAGGGTTTCGAGGTCCAGGGACGGCTGTTCACTGACCAGATCCACCTCAAACACAAACGGCTGGCTGATGGCTTCCCGGCCTTGCAGGGCAAGAACCTGCAGATCGTTGGAAAGACCTTCGATAGTCAGGGCAAAGTGAGTCTGATTGGCCGGCGCGAACATCCCTTGTTCCTTGTGCAGTGCTTACTGCGCTCGTCGACACCCGGAAACCGGGTCAACGGACGCGAAATTCTGGAGGGGCGTAAACAACATCGACCAGCAGAGCTGGCCGATGCTTGAAGCGGTCAGCCGCGATTAAGCGACTGGCTGACGCCAGTCATCGGAACCCGAAGTACCGGATACTTCGTGGGTCCAGGTGATTTTGCGGTAGGTGAACTGTACTTCTTCCAGGTGCGTGAAGTGCGAGTTCGACGGATCCTGGCAGTTGTGCATTTTGTTGTTTATGGCGACGATGATCGCGTCTTCCAGTTTGGTGGTGTAGTAGTGCTCTTGGGTCCCTTGGGCCGAAGTGCGGTACCACTGGATAACGATTTCGCTCATGCGCTCGCCGGAAGTCAGAGCCGCTTGCAGCAGTGGCGAAGATTTGTCGTAGACCTTGGTGATCACGACTGGCTTGTGAACGCGCTGACCAGTTGGTTGGCCGGACTGCGGGTCACGCGGGATGAGGACGTCGTGGCTGAAAGCCTGAACCATGACCTGGTCTTCGTGACCTTCCTGGTAGGTGTTGCCAACCGAATCGGCAGTGAAAGCGCCGGCGGTGATCAGACCTTGTTTTTCGCCAGTGACGGACATGTACGCTGGTGTAGCCATGGAGGTGCTCCTTGCTAAAAATTTAGGGTGCCCGGGAGGCGATATCGCCCGGTGGGTGCCTGACTGTTATCAAGGTCCGTGCCAGAAACTTTCGTGGCCAGTGAAACCAGGGGTTTGCGGCGGCCCAGATGGCTATTTCGCAGATTTCGCAAAGAGCTAATCCGGTAAAGTGCGCAACTTCTTGCGCAACACTGCGCAACTTCTTGCGCACTCCGCTGCAGGCCCGGACAGGGCGGTCGCTCAGCGCCATTGACGGCTGATTCGACAACACAAGTGCGCAACTTCTTGCGCATCAAGGCCATGCGCCATCATCAAAGGCTGGCGCCGATCTGCTCGACAAACTGCGCGATGGTCTTTTCGTTGCGACGGTAATACGTCCACGGCCCGAGTCGCTGCGAGGTCACCAGATCGGCGCGTTGCAGCGCCGTCAGGTACAGCGACACGGTGGACTGCGACAGGCCGACCTTTTCCTGAATGATGCTGACGCACACGCCGATTTCTTCCGGGTCGCGTTCCTGAGACGGGAAGTGCACACGCGGATCCTTCAGCCATTGCATGATTTGCAGGCGTGTGGGGTTGGAAAGGGCTTTGATGATGTCGTTCAGATCAAGAGTCATGGTCGAGCCTGGCGCCTGTTTGCTGCGTCGAAATAAGCCGAAACCTTACGGCCGGCAGACCGCTGCCGAGATTCCACGGCGCGATCTGCGGCGCAGTTTACAGGCTCGGCTGGTAACGCGGGTAATCGCTGTAGCCGACGGCAGTTCCGCCATACAGGCTGGACGCGTCCAGTTCGTTGAGCGGCCATTGATTGAGCAGGCGCGCCGGCAGGTCCGGGTTGGCGATGAACCAGCGGCCGAAACCGATCAGATCGCCCCAGTCATTGTCCAGAACCTTGTCGGCACGCGCGCTCGAATACTTGCCCGCGTACATCAGCAGCCCGCTGAACGCCTCGCGCACAGCCACGCGGAAGGTCGTCGGCAACTCCGGCGCGTTGTCCCAGTCGGCTTCGGCCAACGACACGTAAGCGATGCCGATCTGCTCCATCAACTTCACCGCTTCGAGGTAAGTTTCGTGCGGGTTTTCTTCGACGAGACCGAGGTACACGCGGGCTTCGTCAGTGCTGGCGAACAGCGGTGCAAACCGCACGCCGACACGATCCTCGCCGACCACCGCCGCGACGGCTTCGGTGATTTCACGCAGAAAGCGCAGGCGATTGCTCAGCGAGCCGCCGTATTCGTCGGTGCGCTGGTTGCTGTGCTCGGAGATAAATTGATTCACCAGGTAACCGTTGGCGCAATGCAGCTCGACTCCGTCAAAACCGGCGGCCAAAGCATTGCGTGCGCCTTGGGCGTAAAGCTCCACCAGTTCCTTGACTTGCGCGGTACTCAGCGCTTGCGGCACAGACGGTTCGGCCAGTGCGCCGGTGCCCGGGCCGGTTTCGATAAACACGCTGACCGCCGTTGCCGGGATCGCTGATGGCCCGACCGGCGCCGCGCCACCCGGTTGCAGCGAGGTGTGCGAGACCCGGCCGACATGCCACAACTGCGCAAATATCGGTTTGCCCTCGGCGTGCACCGCCTCGGTCACCAGTTTCCAGCCTTCGATTTGTTCCTGACTGTGGATGCCCGGCGTCCAGGCATAGCCCTGACCGCGCGGTTCGATCTGAATGCCTTCGGTGATCAGCAGGCCGGCGCTGCTGCGCTGGCGATAGTATTCGGCCATCAAGGCGTTGGGAATGTTGCCCGGTTGGCTGCTGCGCGAACGCGTCAGCGGGGGCAGCACCAAGCGGTTCTGCAGGGTGAACGGGCCGAGGCGAATAGGTGTGAAAAGCGTGGAGCCGGTCATCGGTAAAGTCCTGTAAAGCGGAATGAGTGCGTTCGTGCGCCGTCAGCGGCGGGCTGAGCAGGGTGCGCTGTGAACGCCTTTATAGGAGTATCACGATATTGCGATATTTCAATATCTAAATTTAAAACTGTTGCGTATGATCCGGAATCACTGGCCCGCGCCGAGTGAAACGAACTGCCCGGCGCGGCAGTCAATGACTCTGTACCTGAACGCCGTTGGCGTCTGAACATTCCTGAAATCAAGTGAGCACGACATGAAAATCCTGATGGTTCTAACGTCCCACGATCAATTGGGAAATACCGGCAAGAAGACTGGCTTCTGGCTGGAAGAGTTCGCCGCGCCGTATTACACGTTCAAAGACGTCGGCGCGCAGTTGACCCTGGCCTCGCCGAAGGGTGGCCAACCGCCGCTGGACCCGAAAAGCGACGAGCCGGACGCGCAAACCGCCGCCACCGAGCGCTTTCGCAAGGATTCAGCAGCACAGTCCGCATTGGCTTCCACCGTGGTGCTGAGCAGCGTCAAGGCTGAAGATTTCGACGCCGTGTTCTATCCGGGCGGCCATGGTCCGCTGTGGGATCTGGCTGAAGATCAGCACTCGATCACGCTGATCGAAGCGCTTTACCAGGCCGGTAAACCTGTCGCCACCGTGTGCCATGCACCGGGTGTGTTGCGCCACGTCAAAGACGCGGACGGTCAACCGTTGGTAAAAGGCAAACGTGTGACGGGCTTCAGCAATAGCGAAGAAGAGGCGGTGCAGTTGACCGATGTCGTGCCGTTTCTGGTTGAGGATGAGCTCAAAGCCAAGGGCGGTATTTATTCGAAGGGCGAGGATTGGGCAAGCTACGTGACCACCGACGGGTTGCTGCTGAGCGGGCAGAACCCGGCTTCATCGGAAGCGACGGCAGAAGCGTTGCTGGCGAAACTGGCCAGCTGAGCAACACCATTCCCGTCGCCAACACCGTCCTGTAGCAGCTGGCGCAGCCTGCGTTCGGCTGCGAAGCAGTCGTTTATTCAACCGCCGCAATTCGACTGAAACATCGCGTGCAGAGATTGACGACGGCTGCGCCGCCGAACGCAGGCTGCGCCAGCTGCTACAGGGGTTGGGTGCTGGAGGATCTGGCGTAGCACTGATCAATCGAGCGCTGTTGGGTCTCGGCGTACAGCTCCAACTCATTAATGGTCTTGCGCCCCAACGCCTGCTCGAACGCTCGCTGATTGGAATGCTCGCCATAATGCGTTTGCGCCGCGTCCCCGAGGTTCGACTGGAAAATCCCCGCCGCACTCACCGGCAAAAAGTCCTCGTACACCAGCGGCTCGGCCCGCACCAGACCTTGATCCAGCAAGTCCTGCAGTGCCCCGCTCAATCCTTCCATCGCCAAGCCTTTTTCCGTCACGAAGTAGCGAAAGTACGCCAGTTCCTGTCGGCGCATGCCGTCGAGCGTGTCAGGGAATTCGCCAAAGTGCCGGGCCATCAATTCGTTGTAGCGGTCGGAGTTGGCTTCATTCGGAAAGTCCTTCAATTCATCACGTGCCGCATTTAGCAGCCGGTCGTACAGTGCGCGGCCCTTGGGCGTGAGCGCCGCGCCGCGTTGTTCGATTTCGCCGAAACGCGCACTGTGGCTGCCGCGCGCGTTGTCCTGATCGGTGAAGGCGATCGGCTCATCCAGCGCTTTGAAACTGGTCTGGCGCAGCAGGATCGGACACTGGCGGCGCGGCGGGCCTTCGATCACGGCTTTGGGCGTGATGCCATGCGCAGGCATTTGCGCCTGGACCATGTCGATGTCCAACGTGCGCGGGGTCAGGTGATTGATGTGCGGGCCTTTGAACGCCACGACATCGGCGATCAAACGATGCTGGGCGCTGAGTTGCTGATATTGCGCGGCAGTCACGGTGGCGCTGTGATGCCAGCGAAACGTCTCCAGCGCCTGCTCGACAAATTGCCACGCCTGTTTGTCGCTGAGCCCACCTTGGGTTTCGGCCAGTTCGATCAATTGCAGCGCGGTCGGGGTGAAAATCGAACGTTGCGCCAGCACCGATTCGGCGAACGCGCGCAGTTCGAGATCTTCGATCAATTCCAGGCGCAACAAAGAGGTGAACACCCGAAACGGGCTGACCTGCAACGCCGCTTCGTGTACCGCACGAAACGCCGTCGAATGCACCGGCACGCCCGCCGGCGTCAGGTCGTAATAACCCACCGGTTGCATGCCCATCACCGCGAACAAACGGGCGAGGGTGGCGAGTTCGGCAGCGCTGCCGACGCGAATTGCGCCGTGACGCTCCAGGTCCAGACGCTGAATCTCGCCGGTGCTTTCGAGCTGCCGGGCGACCTGCGGATCACTCGCCAAAACCTCACGGTTGGTCTGTTCCACCAATGCCATCAGCGCGCCGTACAACGGCACTTCTTCGCGGTACATGTCGGACATCGCTTTGGAAAAGCGCTGGCGGATCAGGTCGGGGCTGACGAAGCTCGGCTGGCTCATGAAAAGTGTTTCCTGGCGTAAGACTGATCGGATGAGGGGCAAGATCGCAGCCTTCAGCTACGCCGACAAACGAAGAATCCTACGAACTTCATTCTCCCAGCGACTGGTCCACCAGTTCGATCCAGTGCCGGACCGGCGTGCGCGCGGCGCTGGCGAGGTGGCTCTGGCAGCCGATGTTGGCGGTCACGATCAGATCCGGGCGAGCACTTTCCAGCGCGTTGAGTTTGTTGTCGCGCAGTTGCCGGGCCAGTTCCGGTTGGGTCAATGAATAAGTGCCGGCCGAGCCGCAACACAAATGACTGTCCGGCACCGCGGTGAGGTTGAAACCCAAGCGGCTGAGCAGCGCTTCCACCGCGCCGCCGAGTTTTTGCGCGTGCTGCAAAGTGCAGGGGCAATGGAAAGCAATGCGCTGAGCGGTTGCCGAGCAGACGCGCTCCAGCGGTGCCTCGGCCAGCACTTGCACCAAATCCAGTGCCAGCGCGCTGACCCGCTGCGCTTTGGCGGCATACGCCGGATCGTGTTCAAGCAGATGCGCGTAATCCTTGATGAACGCGCCGCAGCCGCTGGCGGTTTGCACGATGGCTTCGGCGCCGCTTTCCAGGTGCGGCCACCACGCATCAATGTTGTGGCGAGCGCGGTCGAGGCCTTTGGTTTGCGCGTCGAGGTGATAATCCAGCGCGCCGCAGCAACCGGCCTCGGGCGCTGCAATCACGCTGATTCCTACGCGGTCGAGCACCCGCGCCGCCGCTGCGTTGGTGTTCGGCGACAAACCCGGTTGCACGCAACCTTCGAGCAGCAACACCCGGCGCGCATGCCGAATGGCGGGGCGTGTGCCGGTCACTGGCAGATCGTGCGGCAACTTCGCTTCGACATTGCGTGGCAATAAAGGACGAAACGTCGCGCCGATCCGCAGCAGCGATTTGAACAGGTTCGGATTCGGCGCCAGCGCCCGCAAACCTTCGCGCAGCAGGCGTTGACCGGGCGTGCGCGGCACCGCTTGGTCGACCACGGCGCGGCCAATGTCATACAAATTGTGATAATCGACGCCGGACGGGCAGGTGGTTTCGCAGTTGCGGCATGACAGGCAACGGTCCAGGTGCAATTGGGTTTTGGCGGTGGCAGGCGCGCCTTCGAGCACTTGCTTGATCAGGTAGATGCGCCCGCGCGGGCCGTCGAGCTCGTCGCCGAGCAGTTGATACGTCGGGCACGTGGCGTTGCAGAACCCGCAATGCACGCAGGTGCGGAGGATTTTTTCCGCTTCGGCGGCCCGTGGCAGTTTGCGCGATTGTTCGCTGAGGGTGGTTTGCATGCTAGAACTCCGCGTACATCCGGCCAGGGTTGAACAGCCCTTGCGGGTCGAGTTGCGCCTTGAGTTGTCGGTGATAACGCAGCAACGCCGGGGCCAGTGGCTGGAACGGTGTGTGACTGGCGCCGTGGCTGAAACAGGTCGCGTGGCCGCCGAGTTCGTGGGCCAGCGCTTGAATATTGTCGGCATCGGATTTCAACCAGCGTTGCGCGCCGGCCCAGTCGATCAACTGTTCGCCGGGCAGCGTCAACGGCCCGAGATTGTTCGGCAAGGACAAGCGCCACAGCGGCAAAGCCTCGTCAAAAAAAGCCAGGCGTTGTTCGTTCAACTGCGCCCAATAACCTGAGTCCAGCGGCTCGCCGCCGAGGCGTTGATGGGCCGCCGTCACCGAGCCTTCGCCACCCTCCAGGCGCAGATGCAACCGTTGGCCATCGTGGCTGGCGGCGCTGATCGGCAGCGGTTGCTGGCCCCATTCGGCAAGTTTGATCAGGGCGCGGGCGCTATCGATTTCCAGGCTGATGCTCAGGCATTGCCGCGGTTTGGGCAGCACTTTGAGCGAAACTTCGGTCAGTACGCCGAGGCAACCGTAACTGCCCACGAGCAAGCGCGACAGGTCATAACCGGCGACGTTTTTCATCACTTCGCCGCCAAAGCGCAGGTGTTTGCCGAGGCCGGTAATCACCCGCGTGCCGAGGACAAAGTCGCGTACCGAGCCTGACCACGGGCGCCGTGGGCCGGAGAGCCCGGCGCCGATCATCCCGCCGACCGTGGCGCCGTCGCCGAATGACGGCGGCTCGCACGGGAGCATTTGCCCCTTGGCGTCGAGCGCGGCCAGCAGTTCGCTCAGCGGCGTGCCGGCGCGCACGCTGACCACCAATTCCGTCGGGTCGTAGCTGACGATGCCGCGATGGGCGCGGGTGTCGAGCACTTCGCCGGTCACCTCGCGTCCGAGAAACGCCTTGCTGTTGCTGGCCTGAATGCGCAGCGGCGTGGCGTTGTCGCGGGCCTGATTGACCTGCGCGAGCAGCGCTTCGCTGGCATCGAAATCGTTCATCAGAAACGCTCCAGCTCAGGAAACGGCAGTTGCCCGGCGTGAATGTGCATCGCGCCGAATTCCGCGCAGCGGTGCAGGGTCGGGATATTTTTGCCGGGGTTGAGCAGGCCTTGTGCATCGAACGCGGCTTTGACCGCATGAAACAAGGTCAACTCGTCGCTGTTGAACTGCGCGCACATCTGATTGATTTTCTCGCGGCCGACCCCGTGTTCGCCGGTGATGCTGCCGCCGACCTTCACGCACAGTTCGAGGATTTGCCCGCCCAGCGCTTCGGCGCGCATCAGTTCGCCGGGCTGGTTGGCGTCGAACAGGATCAGCGGGTGCATGTTGCCGTCGCCGGCGTGGAAGACGTTGGCAACGCGCAAACCGTATTCGACGCCGAGACGGGCGATGCCCTCAAGTACGCCGGGCAATTCGCGGCGCGGAATCGTACCGTCCATGCAGTAATAATCCGGCGACAAGCGACCGATCGCCGGGAACGCATTTTTGCGTCCGGCCCAGAAGCGTACCCGTTCCGCCTCGTCCTGCGCCTGGCGAACTTCGCTGGCGCCGGCCTGTTGCATGACTTCGCGCACGCGTTGGCAATCGTCGTGAACATCGGCTTCGACGCCGTCCAGTTCACACAACAAAATCGCTTCGGCGTCTACCGGGTAACCGGCGTGGATGAAATCTTCGGCGGCGCGAATCGCCAGGTTGTCCATCATTTCCAGCCCGCCGGGGATGATTCCTGCGGCAATAATGTCGGCGACCGCGCGGCCAGCCTTTTCCACGGAATCGAAACTCGCCAGCAAGACCTTGGCGACCTGCGGTTTGGGCAGCAGTTTGACCGTGACTTCGGTGATGATCCCGAGCAAGCCTTCCGAGCCGGTGAACAGCGCCAGCAGGTCGAAGCCCGGTGAGTCGAGCGCTTCAGAACCCAGCGTCAGGCGTTCGCCCTCGACCGTGAGCACTTCGAGTTTCAGCAGGTTGTGCACAGTCAAACCGTATTTGAGGCAGTGCACGCCGCCAGCGTTTTCGGCGACGTTACCGCCGATGGAACAGGCGATTTGCGACGATGGGTCCGGCGCGTAATACAGACCGAACGGCGCGGCAGCCTGGGAGATTGCCAGGTTGCGCACGCCGGGCTGGACCCGTGCGGTGCGTGCTGCGGGGTCGATGTGCAGGATATTGTTGAAGCGCGCCATCACCAGCAGCAGGCCTTTTTCCAGCGGCAAAGCACCGCCGGACAACCCGGTCCCGCCGCCGCGCGCGACCACCGGCACGTGTTGCGCGTGGCAGATTTCGAGGATTTTTTGCACTTGCTCCAGACGCCGGGGCAGGGCGACCAGCATTGGCGTGGTGCGATACGCGGAGAGGCCATCGCATTCGTAAGGCTTGAGTTCTTCTTCGCGCCAGAGCAGGTCGAGGTCGGGGATCTGCTGGTTGAGCTGATTGCGCACAGCAGTTTTGTCGACGTTTGGCAGGACACCGTCGATACGCTCGTCGTAAAGAATGTTCATCGCAATGCCCCTTCCAGAAAGCCCTCTCAAGCCGCTGCCAAAGCTGCTTCTGCTCTACGCAACACCCGCCGCAATCCGCTTTTGCTCCATGTAGCAGCTGCCGAAGGCTGCGTTCGTCTGCGCAGCAGACGCCAAATCCTTGCCCACCTGAAATAGGGCATTTACCCATTTACGACTGCTGCGCAGCCGAACGCAGCCTCCGGCAGCTGCTACAGGGGCTACGCGCCCGGTTTCAGAAATTCTTGATACAACCGCGCCGCGCGCACCGGTTGCTCGACCATCGGCATATGGCCGATGCCTTCCCAGATATCGACGCGCAAATTGTCGATGCCCTTGCTCCACACCGCGACGCTGCTGACGTCGATCAGCCGATCCTTGCGTCCCCACAACAACAACGCCGGGCATTTGATGTCGGCAAGTTTCGGCTCCATCGGCGGGCTGGCGCGAAAATCCTCGAATATTTCCGCGAGTTCCTCACGATTCTGCTCGTAGCGCTGGGCGACCGCGTCGAGCACCACGCCGGGCACCCACGGCGGGTTGGCCATGGTCATCGCGTAGAACTGCTGGAATTCCTCCCTGGAATTGATCAAAAACGGATTGTGGCCCTTGGCCAATTGGCGCTCCAGGTCGCTGATTTCCGGCGCGGTCACGCCGGCCGGGTCGATCAGCGCCACCGAGGCGATGCGCTCGGGGTAGGTGGCCGCGAGCCACGCTGCGATGTAGCCGCCCATGGAATTGCCGATCACGTGGACTTTCTCGACCCCGCAGACATCGAGCAACTGGATCATGCGTTTCGCCTGCAGCGCGATGTCGTAGCCGCCGCCAGCCTTGAACCCGGTTTCGCCATGGCCGGCGAGGTCGGGGATGATCACCCGGTAATCGCCGACAAAGTGCCGGGCAAAACGCAGCCACAAATTCTTGTCGGCGCTGTAGCCGTGCAGCATCAGCACGGCGCTCGTCGCTTCGTAAGGCCCGCCCTGCCAGGTCGAAACGGTCATTTCGCTGATCGGCACGACAATCTTGTGCAGCCGATACAACTTGGCCTCCAGGGCCATGCTCAGGTCATACAGCCAATGGCCGATGGCCGGGTAACTCAACCAGCTCCAGGCTGCAAACACCGCAATCGCGACTACCAACACAAGCATCAGGCGCTTCCTTTTACGTGATCAGGACAGAATGTGGTCAGCGGGTTTCAGCGTTCGGGTCAAACGGTGATAGCTGAAACTGAAGCCCGGAAACATGGCGATCACATGACCGCTCTTGCTTTGATACCAACTGTTGCAGCCACCGGACTTCCACACCGTGCGTTCCATTTCCCGGTGGATCATTTCAGTGTAGGTACGTTCTGCTGCGGGGCGCACTTCAATGCTGCGCAGACCCTGTTCTTTTAGTGCGCGAATGCAACCGAGGATGTAATTCATCTGCGATTCGATGATGAACAGCGCCGAGGTATGGCCGATGCCGGTGTTGGGTCCGGTGACGATAAACAGGTTGGGAAAGTCCGGCAGGCTGGTGCCCAGATAGGCGCGCGGGTATTGCGCCCAGACGTCTTTGAGACGCGTGCCGTTTTTGCCGGTGACCGGGTAGGAAATCACTCCATCGGTGGCGTCGTAACCGGTCGACCAGACGATCAGGTCGACATCAATGTGCTGGCCGTCGAGGGTATTGATTCCGCTTGCATCGAGTGCGGCGATGGCCTGTTCGCGGCTATGCAGCGTGACGTTCGGCCGGGCCAGCGCCGGATACAGCGTGCTCGAAACGATCACCCGCTTGCAGCCGATAGTGAAATCCGGGGTCAGTTTGCGCCGCAGTTCGGGGTCAGGCACTTGGCGTTTGAGAAAACGCAGCGCGTGTTTCTGCACCAGATGAATCGCCGGGCGGGAATATTTGAAGGCAATTACCCGGGTTTCGAATTGCCAGTAGATCATCCAGCGCAGCAGTTTGTAGGCCGGCTTCAGCCCCAGTAGCCAACGCTGAAAGCGCCCGAACCTGCGGTCGGCGCGCGGCAATACCCAGTGCGCCGAGCGCTGGAATACGTGCAGGTGTTCGACCTCGGGCGCAATCGCCGGAATGATCTGCGCGGCACTGGCGCCACTGCCGATGATCGCGACCCGTTTACCCCGGTAGTCGTAGGAATGATCCCAATGATTGGTGTGAAAGGTCTTGCCCTGGAAAAGATCCTGGCCAGCGAAGCGTGGGATAACCGGTTGGCTGAGCGGCCCCGTGGCGTTGATCAGGAACTGCGCGTAGAACGTGCCTTTGCTGCCGACGTGCACAGCCCAGCGTTTATTGGCGTCGTCCCATTCGATGGCTTCGACGTTGGCCTCGAGTTCGACCTTGTCGCGCAAACCGAATTGCTCCACCACATGCTCTGTGTAGCGCTGCAGTTCCGCTTGTTCGGCGAACATTTGCGTCCATGGATAAGGCGCGAAGGACAGCGAATACAGGGGCGAGGGCACGTCGACGGCGGCGCCGGGGTAGGTGTTCTGGCACCAAGTGCCGCCGAAAAAATCCCGCCGCTCCAGCAGGCGAAAATCGCTGATGCCTGCCTTGAGCAGATTCACCGCCGCGCATTGCCCGCCAAAACCGCTGCCGATGATCAACACCTGAAAGGTTTGCATGCGCCTCCTCGTTTATTGAACCCACCCAACATGTATAGCCTGCTTTTGTGGGAGCAAAGCTTGCTCGCGATAGCGGCGCCGCGGTTTTCCAGAAGTCCGCGTCATGTTTCTCAAGCAGGAGCGAGGCTTGCCCGCAAAAAACGAAAACGCGGTACATCAGACAAATCGCGTCAGCATTCTTCGCGGGCAAGCCTTGCTCCTACAGGGGGTTGCGGCGTAATCGGGGCCGGGGGATTCACCGCCAGCCGGTGATGGCTATTTGACGTTGCCCTGATAGACTGCCAGCACCCCCGCAAGCCCGGGTATCAGATTCCGTTCAGTGATCGAGGCCTTTATGGCAAAAACTGGAGGAAAGGGATTTTCGCTCGCCAAGCGTCTCTACACGTCGCGCACCTTGGGTCTGGCCCTGGGATTATTGTGCGTGAGCGCAGCGATGTACCCGCTCGATCCGGCGCCGTGGGTCTGGGCGCTGATGCTGCTCAACGGCTTGCTCTGGCCGTATTTGGCCTATCAATGGTCGCGCCGCTCTCCAGTTCCTTATCACGCCGAATACCGCAATTTGCTGGTCGACGCTTTTCTTGGCGGCTTCTGGGTCGCGGCCATGCAATTCAATCCGCTGCCCAGCGCCACCACCATCTCAATGATGGCGATGAACAACGTCGCCATCGGCGGCCTGCGTTTTCTGCTGGTCGGCAGCGTGGTACAGATCTTCGGCATGGGCGCCGGCATGCTGATGTTCACCCCGTTGTTCATCGCGCAAACCAGCCAATTACAGCTGTACGCCTGTTTGCCGTTGTTGTGCGTGTACCCGTTGGCGCTGGGTTGGATCTGCTTTCGCCAGGCCGACACTCTCGGCCGACACAAACGTGAACTGCTGGCGCTGAGCCGCACCGACAGCCTGACCGGCCTGCTCAATCACGGCGCCTGGAAGGATCAGCTCGAAGTCGAATTCCAGCGTTGCCATCGCACGCATCAGGGCGGGGCGATTGCGCTGATCGACATCGACCACTTCAAAACCATCAACGACACCTATGGCCATGTCGCCGGCGACATCGTCCTGCGGCAACTGAGCAAAATGCTCAAGCAAAACCTGCGCGCCACGGATGTTGCCGGGCGTTACGGCGGCGACGAGTTCTGCGTGATTCTGCCGGACCTGCCGCTGAGCAGCGCCGCGCTGGTCATGGATGCCTTGCGCGATCGTTTCGCCACCCTCGGCTACGAGCAGAGCCCGGCGTTGAAAGTCAGCCTGAGCATTGGCCTCGCTGCGTTCAACCCGGCGCACAGCGATGCGACGTTGTGGCTCAACGATGCCGATCAGGCGCTGTACGAAGCCAAAAGCACCGGGCGCAACCGGGTAATCTGCTGCGGCGACGGCAAGCCCCGCCGAGAGTTGCTCGATCCGGTCTGAGCGCAATACAGAGGTGTGTCGTTGCGAACGCTCGATGTCGCATCCGGTATAGAGCCGGGCGTCGCAGTGCGGTAGGGTTCGACGACCCCCGACACGAAACAAGGATCGATTCATGACCTTCAATCTCACTCGCTCCCCGCTAGCCACCAGCCTCGCGCTGACCTTCGCCCTCGGCGTTTTCGCCCCAGCAGCCCTCGCCGAACCACACAAACAAGTGCTCGCCGATTCCGAGCAGTACAAGGCCGAAGCGCTGAAGCTGCTGGAAAAACTGGTCAACATTGATTCCGGGTCCGGTTATGAACCGGGCCTGACCCAAGTCAGCGACATCGCCGTCGATGAGCTGAAAAAACTCGGCTTCAGCATCGAACGGGTGCCCAACACTCCGGATAAAAGCAGCCACGTGGTTGCTACGCTCAAAGGCACCGGCAAGGCGAAAATCCTCCTGATGGCGCACATGGACACGGTGTTCAAGGAAGGTTCGGCCGCCGAGCGTCCGTTCCACATCAAGGACGGTCGCGCCTACGGGCCGGGCGTGATGGACGACAAGGGCGGCATCGTTGCCGGGATCTACGCGCTGAAAGTCCTGAAAAACCTCGACTTCAAGGACTACGCGCAAATCACTTTCCTGCTCGATGCCAGCGAAGAATCCGGCTCGGACGTCGCCACCGACCTGATCAAGAAAACCGCCAAGGCCCACGACGTCACGCTCAATCTGGAACCCGGTCGCCCGGCCGATGGTTTGGTGGTGTGGCGCAAGGGCAGCGCCACTGCCGTCGTTGAAGTCAAGGGCAAAGCCGCCCACGCCGGGGTCGCGCCGGAGCTGGGGCGTAACGCCGCGATGGAAGCCGCGCACCAGATTCTGCAATTGGGCAAATTGGGCGACGAAGCGAAAAAAACCACGATCAACTTCACCGTGCTCAAGGCCGGCGACCGTACCAACGTGATCCCGGATCAGGCCACCGCCAAGGCCGATGTGCGCGCAGCGGTGCCGGAAGAGTTCGACCGGATCGAGAAGGATCTGGCGCGGGTGTCGAAGGACAAGTTGATCGCCGACACCGAAGTCACCACCACGCTGGAGCGCGGTTTGCCGCCGATGCCGCAAACGCCGGAGTCGGATCGGCTGATGGCCATTGCCCAGGGGATTTACGGCGAAATCGGCCGCAAGCTCACCGAAGAGGGCAGCGGTGGGGCGGCGGATGCGAGTCTCTCGGCAGGCGTTGGCACGCCGACGCTGGACGGCTTCGGGATTGTCGGCGGCAACATTCATACGCCGGAGGAATACGCCGAAGTCGAGAGCGTCGCGCCACGCATCTATCTGCTGTCGCGGATGATCATGGAATTGACCAAGCGCTAAACCCCGCCGTCATCGATCGTTCCCATGCTCTGCGCGGGAACGATCAGATGAGCGGTGTCGCGACTGGCGCCGTCATCACTCTTTAACGCGCATAAACTCTTCGGCGTAGCGAATGTATTCTTCTGGCTGCGTGTAGGTGTGGGTCAGTTCGGTTGCGCTCAGGTCCGAGGCCTGGGTGAAGATTTGGCGTTGTTCGCGCAGGCTGTCGTAAGTTGCCTTGATCGCCGCAAAATACGCACCGTGGCCGTCGATCGTCACCCGCACGCCCAGTTCCGCTAGGCGTTTGTCGTCGCGCAGCGCCGGGTTGCCGTAGGTCACCAGCATCAACGGCACGTTGAGGTTTTCGGCGATTTTTTCCAGTTGGTCGAAATCCTGCACGCCCACCATGCAAATGCCGTCGGCGCCGGCGTTCTGGTATTGCTGGGTGCGGTTGATGATTTCCTGGATCGGCAGAATCCCCGCGTTGGTGCGGGCGATGATCGCCATTTCCTTGTCGACCCGGGCTTCGAGGGCCGCGCGGATCTTGCCGACGCCTTCGGCAACCCCGATCAGATCGGTGGATTTACGGCCGAATTGCGCGGGCAGCAACGTGTCTTCGATGGTCAGCGCGGCGATGCCGGCGCGTTCCAGTTCAACGATGGTGCGCATCACATTGAGCGCGTTGCCGTAGCCGTGGTCGGCGTCGGCGATCACCGGCAATTGCGCGACGCGGCCGATGCGCGTGGCTTGTTCGGCGAATTCACTGAGGGTGATCAGGGCGAAATCGGGAGCGCCCAGTACCTGCAAAGAGGCGACCGAGCCGCCGAGAATGCCGACTTCAAAACCCAGGTCAGCGGCGATGCGCGCCGACATCGGGTCGAACACCGAGGCGGTGTGATAGCAGGTGTCGGAGGCCAGCAATTGGCGAAAGTTACGGCGCAAATCTTGATGGGAAAGCCTGGACATATAGTTCCACCACTGCATTGGAATGGAAGGGCTTGAACAAAACTGTCAACGCCGAAGGAACAAAAGGCTATCACGCGAGCGCGGCAAAGATGATGACGAATTTAAACTCGGGTGAAACGATACCGCTCTCGGCAGGGTTGGGCTTGCCTGGATTTCGCTCAGTTTGCCGAGCCCCTTGTAGCAGCTGCCGAAGGCTGCGTCCGAGTGCGCAGCGCTCGCAATTGGATAAACCTGCATAAACAAATTCACTCAGTCGAGTGAACAAAGTGTACCGGGTCGGTAATTTCAGGGCCGCTTCGCAGCCCGACGCAGGCTTCGCCAGCTGCTACAGGGGCGTATGGTGTTGCAGTCAGGCCGCCACAGCCTGCTGCTCCTGATTCGGCAACGGCACCGCGCGCACCGAGTTGCCCGGTTGCAGTTGCAGGCGTTTCGCGGTCAATCGATCGACGATCAGGCTGTTACCGACCAACCGTGCCTGGGCCGTAGTGATCCGGCAATTCTCCAGTCGTCGGTTGTGGATCAGCCACACCGGCGCCTGATCATCCGGCGTACCGATGCCGAGAATCAGCGGCTGACTGTCGCGCACCGTGCGGATCTTCGCCACCGGTGCCTCAATTACCGGTCCGCCGTCAAAAATGTCGATGTAGTCCTTATGCGCAAAACCTTCGGCGCTGAGAATTTTCAGCGCCGGTTGCGTGTTCGGGTGGGCCTGTCCAATCACCGCTTGCGCCTGTTCGGTCAGCAGGCAGGTGTACAGCGGCTGGCGCGGCATCAGTTCGGCGATAAAGGATTTGTTGCCGAGCCCCGACAATTGGTCGGCATAACTGAAATCCATCTGGAAAAAGTGCCGGCCCAGGCTGTCCCAGAACGGCGAGCGACCGTGCTCGTCGGCACTGCCGCGCAACTCGGCGATCATCTTTTCGCCGAACAACTGGCGGAATTCGGCGACAAACAGCAAGCGCCCGAGCGACAACAAACGCCCGTTATAACCCTGACGCTGATCCGGTCGCAGAAACAGCGAGCACAACTCCGATTGCCCGGTCATTTCGTTGTTGAGGAACAACGTCGGGATCTGCCGCTGAATGCCCAGGTCCGGCGACGAATTCACCGTCAGCCCGACCCGATAGTTGTACCAGGGCTCGCGAATGCCGACGGCGCCGGTCAGCGCACTGACCCCGACCACTTGCTGATCATCGTCCTCGAGCACGAACAGATAATCGGCGTCGGCGCGCTCGACTTGTTCGGCGAACGTGCGTTGCGACCAGCGCACCCGATGGCCGAGCCGTTCCTCGTTGGCCGGCAGGGTGGTGTACCCCGGGCCGGCCTGTTGCACCAGCGCCAACAAGGCGGGCAGGTCGGCGACGCTAACCGGGCGGACAATCATGATGCAGCTCCTTTTGCGCACGTGCTCGGGCGCTGTCGTTGGGCGCGGGGCCGGATGATGCTCACAGGGCGATCAGCCGGATCAGGCTGCCGTCGGTCACGTGCAACGCGGCGCACATCTCGGCGCTCAGACCCACCGTTTGCCCATCGTTGAATGCCAGTTCGGCGACAATCGCCCGATAGTCCCTGAGCGAATCATTGCTCAGCAGATAACTGCCACGCGCCTGGATAACCTCAACCTGCTGCACCCGCGCCGTGTGGCTGCGAGTGATCGAATTGATTGTTGAAGTGCGCGCGAACAGCGTCGGCCCGCCGTCGAACAGGTCGATGTAACTGTTGGTTTCGAAGCCTTCACGCTCAAGAATGTCGAACGCTTCCTGGCCATCGGGGTGAACCCGGCCAATGCATTCCTGGGCCGCTGGCGGCAGCATCGGCACGTAGATCGGGTAATGCGGCATCAATTCAGCGAGAAACGTCCGGCTCTGCAACCCGCACAGCCTTTCGGCCTCGACGTACGGCAGATCGAAAAAGTGTTTGCCCAAGGCATTCCAGAACGGCGACTGGCCTTGTTCATCGCTGTAACCAACGATTTCGGTAATCACCGCTTCGGAGAAGCGTGCCGCGTGCGCCGCGATAAACAGCAGTCGCGCGCGCGACAGCAATTCGGAAAACGGCGTGCGCACCAGCGCCGCGTCAATGTGAAAGCCGCGCAGCAAGGTGTGGCCGCTGAGGTCGTGGCACAACGACAGCGCGGGCACGCCGTGTTCGATGTTCAGTTCGCGCGAGGCGCTGGTGAAGTGGCGGTTGCGCAGGCTGTAGAACGGCTCGGCGAACCCGGCAGTGGCGAGGATTTCCGAGCACCCGGTCAGGCGCTCGGTGGCCAGGTCTTCGAGGACGAAGAAGTAGTTTTCCGGGCCATTGCTTTCAACGTCCCGGTTAAACGAATCGTTGGAATCGAGGATCTTTTCCCGCAAGCATTCGCTGTCGTCCGGCAGCGAGGTCACGCCCACCAGGCTGTCGCGGGCCAGTTGCTGCAACTGGGGCAGGTCGGTCAGTTCGACTGGACGTAAGACCAGCATGGATGCACTCCTGTATCAAAGGGTTCGACGGTGTTCCGCCGAACCTGACTATCACTGTCGGTTTCCACGCGTTAAAGCAGCGGTCGCCTGATTTGTTGTCAGACGCCGCCCTTTTTATTGTCAGACGTTGCTCGGGTCCGGCAGCGTTGTGCTGGCGCCCAGTTTGTTGAGGAAGAACAGATAGACCAGACCCAGCGCAATCCAGATCAAGCCAAGCTTCTGCGCATCAACGCCCATGTTGTACATGATGGCCGCGACGATGATGAAGCCGATCACCGGGCACAGCAGGTGACGAATCACCTGGCCGGATTTCTGCCGGCGCCAGTAGTAATTGATCACGGTCAGGTGCAGCAGCATGAACCCGCTCAGCGCGCCGAAGTTCACCAGCGAGGTCAGGGTGTCTACCGAATTGATGAACAAGTAGCAGATCACCAGCGACAGCACCGCCACCAGGTAAATGCTGATGTACGGCGTGTTGTGTTTCGGATGGACTTTGGCCAGCACCTTCGGCAGTTTGCCGTCGCGCGCCATGCCGAACAGCAGCCGCGACACCGCCGCTTGTGAAGTGATGGCGACCGCCACGCCCCAGGCCAGCGCGGTAGCCACGCCGGTCAGCGTTGCGAGCCAGCTGCCAGCGGCAATTTCGGCGATTTCATAAAACGCGGTGTCCGCCGAGGTGAAACCCATGCCCGCCGCGAGGTCGGTGGCGATCCAGGTTTGCACGACAAAAATCACGCCCATCACCACCAGCGTAATCAACGCCGCTTTGCCGACGCTGCGGCCGGGATCGCCCTTGATCTCTTCGGCGAGCGTGGAAATCGCATCGAAGCCAAGGAACGACAACACCGCAATCGACACGGCTTGCATCAGCAGGGCGAAGTTGAATGTTTGCGGGTTGTACAGCGGCGCCAAAGTCAGTTGGCCGTTGCCGCCACCGTTGTGCAGGGCGTTCCAGGCGTAGAACAGGAAAATCCCCAGCACCACCAGTTGCGCGAGCAGAAACACAATGTTCATCCGCGCGGTGAAAGTGATGCCGCGCAGGTTTACAAACGTTGCGCTGACCAGGAACGCGAGAATGAAGCCGACTTTCGGGATGTCCGGATACAGATGATTCAGCGCCATCGCCGCGTAGACGTACAGCAGCGGCGGGATCAGCAGGTAATCGAGCAGCATCAACCAACCGGCGATAAACCCGACGTGTTGATTCAAGCCGCGTTGCGCGTAGGAATACACCGAGCCGGCGATAGGAAAAGCCCGGGCCATGCTGCCGTAGCTGAGCGCGGTGAACAGCATCGCAACCATGCCGATGATGTACGCAAGCGGCACCATCCCCGGCGCCTCGGCGTTGACGTAGCCATACACACCAAACGGTGCGATCGGGATCATGAAGATCATCCCGTACACCACCAGGTCCGTGAGCGTCAGGCTACGTTTCAACTCCTGCTTGTAGCCGAATTCTTCTATTTCCATGAAGCGTTTCTCCTTATCAGTCGTTCGGACAACTTTTAGTTTTTATGCGGGCAGAGCTTTTTTTTATGTAGAGCTTTTTTACATAGAGCTTTGTGAACGTAGAGCTTTTTCCTACAGCAGCGGGGCCAGATATCCGGCCCAGCGATCAACGTTTTCCGGCGTGCGCAGCAGGTCGTTGCGGACCTCGATCAACAGCGCTTGCAAGCCGCGAGCATCGCCGTGCACCGGCACGGTCATGTCGCCCAACGGGTCGATTTTGTACGGCTGATTACCGGCGACTTTCAACGGATGACGGGCCAAGCCGTCGAGCACATTTTGCGCATATTGCCGCGCCTCGCCAAACAACACACCGGCCTCCAGCGGACGCTGCTGACCGTAATAAACCGGGGTGAAACTGTGAATCCCCACCACCCGCACCGGGCGACCTTGCGCCACGCGCTCATCGATCAGGGTTTGCAGGCGCGTGTGGAACGGCTTGAACAACATCTGCCGACGATGCTCGCGCGTCGCTTCGTCGAGTTGCTGGTTGCCCGGCACCTGGTAGATTTCGCTTTGCCCGGGAATGCTGTCCGGGGCGTGGCGCGGGCGGTTGAGGTCGATCAGCAAACGCGAATAATTCGCCGCCAGCAGGGTCGCGCCGAGGGTCTCCGACAAACGTTCGGCCAACGCCAGGGCGCCGATGTCCCAGGCAATGTGCTGGCGCGCGGCTTCGGCGTTCAGGCCCAGGTCATTCAGCGCCGGCGGAATAAACCGGCTGGCGTGTTCGCACACCAGAATCAGCGGGTGCTCGGAAGCTTCCCGGCTCAAGGTGTACGCGGGGCGGGTGTAAAGCCCCTGTTCAACGGATTCAGTACAGGCGCGCATAGTGCTCACAAAGTTCGGCGGGCGAGAGCTGTTCCGTCAGCGTCAATTCCTCGGTTTTCAGGGCGAAATAGGTGTCGAGCAAGGCCTGCGGCAAGGCTTCGATCAGCGCCTCGCTGTTGCGCAGGCAATCCAGCGCCTGGGCCAGCGAAGCGGGCAGGGCGACGATGCCGCGCGACTGGCGTTGTTCGTCATTCAAGGCATCGGGGATTTCATCGGTGACGGCGTTCAGCGCCAGGCGTTGCTCAATGCCCAGTCGCCCGGCGATCAGCAGCGCAGCCATTGCCAGATGCGGAGAGGCGGTGGCGTCCATCGCGCGAAATTCCAGGTTGTACTGCGCCGCGACCGGTTTACC
The DNA here is from genome assembly GCF_007828705.1 of Pseudomonas sp. SJZ131. Classification (NCBI taxonomy): domain Bacteria; kingdom Pseudomonadati; phylum Pseudomonadota; class Gammaproteobacteria; order Pseudomonadales; family Pseudomonadaceae; genus Pseudomonas; species Pseudomonas sp. SJZ131. The sequence goes on from NZ_VIVC01000001.1 coordinate 314,627, forward strand.
GCCGAAGCTGACGGTCGGGCAAATCCGTAACGCCGCTTCCCGGTTGCGTTGGCCGAGGCAGGCGTACGACGCGCTCCAGTGATGTGGCTGCAATCGTTCATAAGACACCGGCGTCGGCGCGGTAAACGCACACAGTGCCGGCATGTAATGCAGAACGCCGGCAGCCCACTGCTCACCGAGCATCGACAAACCATTGCTGGTGCCGGCGTCGTATAGCAGCGGTTGCCCGGCCAGGTCCTGCAGGCTGATGTGCAAGTGCACGCCGTTGCAGACGGCATGTTCGGCGGTTTTCGGCGCGAAACTCAGGTCGAGGCCCATTTGCCGGGCGATCTCGCGGGTGATTTCACGCACATTGACCGCGCGGTCGGCGGCCGCAACGCCGAGGGTCGGGCGGCAGGTGATTTCGTATTGATGCTTGCCGTATTCCGGCAGGAACATTTCCGGTTCGACGCCGCCCGCGCGTAAAGCGCTGAGCAGCCAGCCGCCAAACTCGGCGCCCTGGCGCTGCGCTTCAAGGGAAAACGCCAGGTGTTCGGCAGTGCCGCTGTCGAGATTGAACTCGTGTTCGAACGCCGCGTTGACCTGCAAACCGAGTTCGGCGCGATAACGTTCCACTTCATTGCGCAGCAGCGTGCGCGGGCAAGCGCTCCACGGCCGGCCATCGGTTTCGCAAAGGTCGCCGTGGATGAAATCGAGCGCCGGGGCGTTGGCGTCCGGGCCATTGTTGACGGTCACCCGGCTGCCCAGATCTGGAATCAGCCGCAAATCACCGTAAGCGCCCCACGGGTTGCTCGAGGCGATCACGTCTTGCGGGGTCAGCGCACTGTTGGCCGGCACCCAGCCGCAACCGGCGGCTTGGTAATGGTCCAGCTCATCGCTGGGAAACGAACGGCCACGGGTCACGCCGATCAGGTCGGTGGTGACAATCGTGGTCATCGGCACCGGCAACAGATGCGCGCTCATGGCTGCATCTCCCGCAAACGGCGGAGCACGGTTTGCGTGTCGGTAATCCAGCAATAACCCTTGATCGCGTTGAGGCAGGCCTGATGGCGTTGCTCGGTATAGGTCGCGCAGGCGTCGGCGACCAGCGTCACCAGATAGCCACGGTCGGCGGCGTCGCGCACCGCCATGTCCACGCATTGGTCGGTGACGATGCCGGCGATGATCAGGTGCCGCGTTTCGAGATTGCGCAGCACATAGTCGATGTTGGTCGAGTTGAAGACGCCCGAAGAAGTCTTCGGCAGGACGATTTCGTTTTCCTGCGGCGTCAGTTGCTCAATCACCTGCGCCTGCGGGCTGCCCTTGGGCAAATGCATGTCCGAGAGTTTGTGGTCCAGCGAGCGGTCGCGGCCATCGGCGGTGAGGCTTTCGATCAAGGTGTGCAGAACGTTCTGCCGCGCGCCGCGAAAGGCTTCGAGCAAGCGTTGTTGATTGGGCACCACCTGCTGGCGCGTGCGGCTGAGGAAATATTCGGCGTCGGGCTCGTTGAGGTGCGGGTCGAACTGCGGTTCGAGCCAGGCGCGTTGCATGTCGACCAGCAACAGCGCGGTGTGGTCGGTGACAAACGGCACGTCGCGGGGCGAGCGGTGAGGGAGCGTCAACATCCTTATTTTTCCTCCAGCAAATGAGTATTGAAGTCGGAGCGCACGGCGTCGATGCCTTCGAGCCGATCGGCGAGGTCCGGGCTGCGCAAGGTCAGGCAGGCGATCAACGCCTCGATTTGCGCCAGTGCCGGGACCATGCTGTCGAACGCGGAAACCGATTCCACCGGCGCGCTGATGATCAGGTCGGCCATTTCACGCAGCGGCGAAGCATAGATGTCGGTAAACAGCACCACCCGCGCATAACGGTTTTTCGCCGCGCTGGCCACGCGCAAGGCCTGGGTCTGGTAACGCCGATAGTCGAACACCAGCACCACGTCCTGGCGCTGTACATCGAACAAACGGTCGGGTAGCTGGGCGTTGTCTTCCAGAGCAAAACAGCCGGGACGCAGCAGGCGCAGGTGATTGAGCAGGTAATTGGCGAGGAAACTGCTGAAACGCCCGCCGAAGCAATGCACTTGGTGGCGCACGTCGAGCAGCCATTCGAGCAGAATGCGCACGTCTTCAGGTTGGGTCAGGGCTTGGGTTTCGAGCAGCGAGCGGTGCGTCTCGGCCAGGTAATGGCTCCACGGATCGTCTTTTTGCAAATGAGCGCGCGGTTGCAGCAGGGCGCTGGGGGAGCGCAAGCGGTGGTCCATGTCGCTGAGCAGGGCGTCCTGGAATTCAGCGTAACCACCAAAACCGAGTTTTTTCACCAGCCGCACGATGGTCGGATCGCTGACACCGGCATGTTCGGCCAGACGCGACATCGGCCCCAACCCGTTACGCGGGTATTGGTCGAGCAAGGCGCGGATGACTTTGCGCTCCGACGGCGTCAATACGAGGCCGGGATCGGTGATCAAGTCTCTGAGAGGCGGCATCCGGGCTCCTGCTGGATGGGTGTGTCGGTTTTATTTCACAATTCGCCAAAACAGTATTTATGTAACTCACACTACATGTCTAGCGGTTTTTCACGAGAGGATATTTGTCGGTGAGATCGGGCGAAACGCCCGTGTCCTTTGGGCTAAGTAGATGTCGACAGCGCGTGTAGGACATTGACCATTGGCGTGTCAGACATGATCTATTTGGCTGCGGAATTTCCAGCAGGCTGTGTGTATTGCTGACACTTCTTGCGGCACAATCGCCCGACTGTTGGCGGCGTGTTGCCGTTCGGCTTTCCATCAAAGAGTAATCACCCGTGCAGGCGACCCGTTTGACCCTGATCTGCCACGCGCGAACCGTCGCACAGAAACTCGCGCGTTTTCCTGCGGACGAATCGGTGGAAATCGATTGGCAATCGGCGAAGTCTTGCCGTCGCGATGCATCCAACGTGGCGCCAATCCTGCTGTGCGGCCCCGAAGCCCGGACCCGGCAAACCGCCGAGCTGTTTGGCAACGATGCGCAAGTCGTCGAAGCCCTGCGCGATTGTGATTTCGGCCGTTGGCAGGGCCAGCGCCTCAGCGATTTGCAAAAGCATGAGCCCGAAGCACTGAACGCTTGGCTCGCCGACGCGGATTCGGCGCCGCACGGTGGCGAGTCGGTAAACCAACTCGGCGCACGTGTTGCGGCATGGCTGGCCACGCTGGAGGCGCAGCCGGGCCAGGTGATCGCGGTCACTCATCCTTACGTTATTCGCGCCGCACTGGCGCACGTGCTGCAAAGCCCGGCGAGCCACCTGATCGACGTCGAGCCGCTCTCGGCGCTCGAATTGCGTTTCACCGGGCGCTGGCGGCTACGCTTGACGGGCACTGCTTTCGAAGGAGCAATTTGATGAAAACCTTGCTGGTCATCGGCATTGGCGCCGGCAACCCGGACTACATAACTATGCAAGCGGTGAAAGCGCTGAACCGCGCCGACGTGTTTTTCCTCATGGACAAGGGCCAGAGCAAAGACAAGTTGATCGACCTGCGCCGCGAGATCTGCGAACGCTACATCACCGATCACGATTATCGTTTTGTCGAAGCCCACAGCCCCGAGCGCGAGCGCGGCGATGTTGACTACAAGACCAGCGTCGAGGCGCTGAACCTGGCCAAGCAAAACACCTTCGAACGACTGATCAACGAGGAAATGTCCGACGGCCAGTGCGGCGGTTTCCTGGTGTGGGGCGACCCGGCGTTGTACGACAGCACCGTGCGCATCCTGCAATCGATCCTCGACGCCGGGCGTTGCACCTTCGAGTTCGAAGTGATCCCCGGCATTACCAGCGTCCAGGCGTTGGCGGCGCAACACAAAGTGCCACTGAACCGCATTGGCCGCTCGATTGAAATCACCACCGGCCGGCGACTGGCGGCGGGGCAGGTGAGTGAGGCGGACAGCGTCGTGGTGATGCTCGATGCCGAAGATTCCTACCAGCACGTGGCGGATCCGGAGACGCAGATTTACTGGGGCGCCTACCTCGGCACGCCCGATGAAATCCTCATCTCGGGCAAGCTCAAAGACGTCGCGGCGCAGATTGAGCGGGTGCGCAAAGCCGCGCGGTTGGCGAATGGCTGGATCATGGATACGTATTTGCTGCGCAAGCTTTGAAACTTCAGGTGTCTGCGCGGGCCTGTTCGCGGGCAAGCCTCGCTCCTACACGGGAATACGCGGACTCTGTAGGAGCGAGCCTGCTCGCGATTGGTCCAGTAAAAGCACCTCAGGAAATCGCCGTGACCTCCCGCCCAAAGCGCTCCCGATACACCGATGGCGGCACCCCGACCACGCTGCGAAACGCCACCCGAAAACTTTCCACGGAACGGTAACCACAGCGTTCGGCGATCTGTTCGGTGTTGGCGTTGGTGCTTTCGAGCAGTTCCCGCGCCCGGGCCAGGCGTTGATGTTGCAGCCAGGTTTTCGGCGACAGGCCGCTGGCCTCGGTAAAACGCCGCAAGAAAGTGCGTTCGCTCATCGCGGCTTCACTGGCGAGGTCGCGCACCTCCAGCGGTTGGTGCAAACGCTCGCGCGCCCATTGCATGACTCGGGACAAATCGCTGCGCGGCGAAGCGCTGACCGGCGCCGGAATAAACTGCGCCTGACCACCGGTGCGTTGCGGCGACATCACCAGGCGTCGCGCCACCGAGTTGGCGACTTGCGTGCCAAAGTCGCGCGCCACCAAATGCAGACAAGCATCGATGCCCGCCGCGCTGCCGGCCGAAGTGATCAATTGGCCCGAATCGACATACAGCACGTCCGGGTCCACCAGAATGTTCGGAAAACGTTCCGCCAATTCGCCGGTGTAGCGCCAGTGAGTAGTGGCGCGATGACCGTCGAGCAGGCCAGTGGCGGCGAGCACAAACACCCCGGAACAGATCGACAGCAACCGCGCACCCCGCGCATGTGCCTGGCGCAACGCAACCAGCAACGCCTCTGGCACCGGCGCCTGGCGGTCGCGCCAACCGGGGACGATGATGGTGCGCGCGGTTTCAAGCAATGGCATGCCGCCGTCGGCCAGCACCTGGATTCCGCCCATGGCGCGCATCGGTCCGTCATCCACGGCAACGATCTGGTGCTGGTACCACGGGAAATCGAACTCCGGCCGGGTCAGGCCGAAGATCTCCACGGCGATGCCGAACTCGAATGTGCAGAGGCCGTCATAGGCCAGAATTGCGACCAATCCTGGGGTGTTGGGCATTTGGCGGAAACTTCCCGGTAAGTGTCTTGTGCGCCACTGTAGCGGCAAGTGTCTGGCAGATAAAGTTTGCCTACACCCACCGCTACTAAGGACTACACACCATGACCAGTCTGGTTCGCCAAATCCCCGCCGCCCCGTCCGCGATTGCCCTCATGCATTTCAGCAATCGTCTGACGTTTGAAACCGATTGTTCCGACGTCTACGGCAGCCAGGAGGCTGGCGAGGTGGATTTCGTGTTGGTGGATACGCGCGGGCCATCGGCCTACCAGCGCGGGCACGTGCCGGGGGCGATCAACATTCCGGGGCGATTGATAACCGCCCAGGCGCTGGCGGCTTATCCCGCGTCCACGTTGTTTGTGGTGTATTGCGCCGGCCCGCACTGCAACGGCGCAAACAAAGCCGCAGTCAAACTCGCGGCGCTGGGTTACCCGGTCAAGGAAATGATCGGCGGGGTTACCGGCTGGCTGGATGAAGGGTTTGCGCTAAGCGTTGACGCGGTTAGCGGGGCGATTGGCTGCGAATGCTGACCTGCCAATAAACCATAACCCTGTGGGAGCAAGGCTTGCCCGCGAAGAGGCCGTCAAATCCAACATCAATGTCGGCTGACCCACCGCCTTCGCGGGCAAGCCTTGCTCCCACAGAGGCTCGTCGTGTTCGACATTTATATTGGCTGACACACCGCCTTCGCGGGCAAGCCTTGCTCCTACAGGGGCTCGTCGTGTTCGACATTTTTGTTGGCTGACATAACGCTTTCGCGGGCAAGCCTCGCTCCTGCGGGTGTGCGGGTAATCCTGGTTTTTTCTATAAGTATTTGTCGCTTATAGATAGTTGGCTGGCCCAAAGCCACTCTAGACTGCCGCCACTTTCGATCTTCATCCATCGAAACTGCCACTCTAAAGCTGCCAATAAAAGCCTCCGCACACCATGGAGTTATAAATGAACAAGCTAGTGATGTTTGGTGCCCTGGCACTGTCGATGTTGTCCCTCAGCGCTGTGGCTGACGATGCCAAGCCGATCCGCATCGGCATTGAAGCCGGGTACCCTCCATTCTCGATGAAAACCGCTGACGGCAAACTCGCCGGTTTCGACGTGGACATCGGCGATGCGCTGTGTGAGCAGATGAAAGTCAAATGCGTGTGGGTCGAGCAAGAGTTCGACGGCCTGATCCCGGCGCTGAAAGTGAAGAAAATCGACGCCATCCTGTCGTCCATGACCATCACTGACGACCGCAAGAAAAACGTCGATTTCACCGTCAAGTACTACCACACGCCGGCGCGCTTCTTGATGAAGCAAGGCACCGACGTCAAAGACCCGCTGACCGAACTCAAAGGCAAGAAAGTCGGCGTACTGCGCGCCAGCACCCACGACCGTTTTGCCACGGAAGTGCTGGAACCCGAAGGCATCATCCTGGTGCGTTACGGCTCCCAGCAGGAAGCCAACCTCGACATGGTCTCCGGCCGCCTCGACGCGATGCTGGCCGACTCGGTCAACCTCGATTACGGTTTTCTGAGAACCGACGCCGGTAAAGGTTTTGCATTCGTCGGCCCGACCTACGAAGACGCCAAATACTTCGGCGGCGGCGCGGGCATTGCCGTGCGCAAGGGCGATAAGGAATTGGCGAAAAAATTCAACACCGCCATCACTGAAATCCGCGCCGACGGCAAGTACAAGCAGGTTCAGGACAAGTACTTCGATTTTGATGTTTACGGCCAATAATCCAGCCGTTTAAACCAGCCTTACCAGGTGTATAGAGCTTGATGAAAAGTGGCAATCGTTGAGGCGATTGCCACTTTTTTTGCCCGCTGGCCCATCAATGTGCAGCGGCTACAGGCCCTTCAGTTCGCGCACGATCTCGCTGAATCCCGGCCGCGCCAGCACATCCGGCTGACAGCAACGCTGTTGCAAATCCTCCAGCGCCAGACGCTGTTCAGCACCCAACCCCGAATCAATCCGCGCCAGCAATTCCCCCAGCAACACGCCAAACGCGCGCACTTCGATGCGTTGCAGCGCACGGCTTTCGACGCTGTCGCCGGTGGCATGAAAAGACGCCGCGCCAAAGTCCCCCAACAGACAATCACCGTGCTCATTGCACAAAATGTTGTGGCCGTACAAATCGCCGTGGGTGATGCCTTGCCGGTGTAAATGCGCGGCCACCGAAGCAATGCCACCGGCGCTGCGCAACGCCACTGCCGCAGTAAAACGCGTGTCGTCGCGGTAAACATCCCGCGAACACGACGCCAGGCTCGGCAGCCCCGCCAGATTGCGATAACTCGGGTCGATCAACTGCATTACCAACCCAGCCTGGGCCTGCGGATGCTCGACAATTCGCCCTTCAACACGGATCAGGTTGGGGTGCAGGCCGGCGGTGATGCAGGCATTCATCTCATGCAGCGGCGAGCCATCGCTGGTCATCTCACCTTTATAGAGTTTGACCGCGACCTCGCTGGCCGGCTGATCCGGGCGCTGCCACGTGGCGCGATGAATTACCCCCGACGCGCCTTCACCCAATTGCTGTTCCAGACGCAACTGCGCCCAGGCAATGCTCGGTGTCGCTTCGAGCGCAGCGGCGTCGGCTTCGGTTTCCAGCGGGTTGCCGGCGTACGCCAGCCAGCTCAGCGCCGGCAGAGTCAGCAGCCATTCCGGCAGTTCGCCGAGTTGGTTGGCGGCGATGCGGATCAGTTCGAGCTGATGGCAATTGCGCAGGCTTTCGGGCAACTGTTGCAGGCGATTGCCGGCCAGCATGAGTTTTTGCAAGTGCGGGCGCTGGCCCAGTTCACTCGGCAGTTCGCTGATGCGATTGTCGGTCAGGATCAACCAGCGCAGCAGCGGTGGCAGCGCGGCGCCGGGCACGTGTTCGATGCGATTGGCCTTGAAGCCGACCATGCTCAGCGCCGCGCATTGGCCCAGACACGCTGGCAGTTCGCTGAAGAGGTTGTCGGAGCAGAAAATGATGCGCAATTTGCGCAACCGATGCAGGTCGTCCGGCAAGCTGCGCAAGGCGTTGCCACTGAGGTTGAGCACTTCCAGCGAATCGGCGAGGTCGAAGATTTCCCGGGGGAATTCGCTGAGGCCACAGGACAAGTCGAGGCGGGTAATGCCGGCCAGTTCACCGGCCTGCAATTGGGCAAGGGTATTCATCAACGGGATTCGCTATTGGTCGTGGCGTCGGGCGCGCGGCCCGAAGAATGGGCTGCATGATAGCGGGAAGTCGGTGTGTCGGTCAGGCCGGTTTCGCGAGCAGCCATCGCGCAAAAAAACCGCTCAATCAAACAACCTTGCGAACCTCCACCAATTGCCCCAACCGACTGCGCGTGCGCGCCAGATCAATCGCATGGCCGCCCAGGCTTTCATGCAAAGAGCGCTGCCCGAGCAACACCAGGTGTTTGTCCTGATCGTATAAAACGTCGATCAGGTTGATAAATCGCTGCTGCGCTGCCATCGAACACTCGGCCAGGCAGGGCAGTTGATCAATCACCCAGTGATCGAAATGCCGACACAACTCCAGATAATCCATCACTGCGGTCGGCTGATCGCAGAGGTCGCCGAAGCTGAAGCCAACCGTGCTGCCGTGGCAAAACCACGCCGACATTTGTCGCGTGCCGACCGTCAGTTCCAAGGGCTCCGCGCGGTCCGGCAGGCTCAGCGCTTGCCGCTGCTGCGGCGTCGCCGGCCAGACATATTGGCCGTGGGTAAACACCTGCAAATGATCGGTGCGCGCCTGACTGCGGTAATCATGCGGGCCACCGACTTCCATCACTTGCATGCGCGTGTTGATCAGGTCGATCACCGGTTTGAAACGCGCGTGATACAGCGGATTCGGCAGCAGGCCTTCGGGTGGGTAGTTGGACGTCACCAACAGCAGAATGCCGCGACGGAACAAGGCTTTGAACAGCCGGCTGATCAGCATCGCGTCGCCGATGTCATGCACGTGAAACTCGTCGAAGCACAGTACCCGGCAATCCTGCAACAGCGTGTCCAGCGTCGTCGCCAGGGCATCGTTGTGCTCGCGATTGTCGAACATGCCTTGATGCAACCGGGCGAAGAATTCATGGAAGTGCAGACGTTGTTTTTGCTCGATCGGCAGGGCCTGGAAAAATCCGTCGAGCAGCCAGCTCTTGCCGCGCCCGACCGCTCCATGCAAGTACAGACCGGGCAGGGTTTTCGCCGACGATCCGAGCAAATGGGTCGCGTGTTGCGCCATGCAGTCGATCACTCGTTGCTGGCTGTGGCTGAGGGTGTAGCCCTGCGCGGACGCTTTGTGCTGAAAGTAATCGTGAATCAACCGTGGGTTGCCGGGCGACGCCGCTTTGCCAAGCAGGCTTTTGCCGAGCAGCGCTTTGCCGAACAAGCGGTGCAGCGCGGGCCAGCGCGGTGTTTTTTGCGTACGGTTTGGCGGTCGAACAGCCACGATAGATAGCACCCCGGAAGTCAGCAGGCCGATGCACGGAGCGTCGGCGGCGTAGTTTAACCAAATGGTGAATTGTCGTGCCATGCACGCGTGGTGAACGGCCTTCGGTTGTACGGAAAACTGCGGCGTGGACAACTATTTTCCCGCCGTTGTAGCGAGGGTTCCTCAACATATCGAAACAAATCACCGCCATTTTGCTGGATCCAATTAGCCCGGATAACTGGCGGAATCTCGTTCGCTAGCTAACCTGACTTTCAGGAGTCACCCCTTACAAGGATTGGGGCAGTGAAAGGATTATGGATTTTCGCCGTGTTGGGCCTGTTGCTCGGCGCACATTTATCAGCCGCAGAAATGCAGGTGCAAGTGCGTGTCGATGTGCTGCGCGGCTGTCAATTGGTCGGCCAGCAACGCAGCGCGGGCATCGAGCAATTGGGCGTGCTGGATTTCGGCAGCACGGCGCGTCTCGACGACCCCGCCGGCCCGTTGAGTGCAGCCCTGATCAGTTCGCGCCTGCCGCGACTGGAGTGCAATCCGGACACTCCGTATCAATTACGCGTCGATGGCGGCCAGCATGGCGGCGTCGGTGACGTGCGCTACATGGCGGGAGCCAACCAACAGAGCAAACCCATCCCTTATCGGCTCTATCAAGACCCGGCGCGGCGCATTCCGCTGGCGGTGGATGTACCGGTGAGCGGGCGCGTACCGGACAGCGGTTCGGTGGATTTGCCTTTGTATGCGCGGATTGAACGGCTGGCGGAAATTCCGCATGTCAGCCGTTATTCAGACCTGGTGAAGGTGACCGTCACCTGGTAGCAGGCGCTGTTTGATGGCTCCCGCCGAGTCGGGGAGCGCAGGGAAGGGGACGATGCCGGTTGATCGTCCGGGGTTCGACACCAGAGGGAACTGGGTTTGGCGCTGACTGACAAGCATTGGAAAATTTTCGCCGCAGGCGCGTTTATTGCCGCTGGCGCTCCTGTTGCCGCAGGTGCACTGACGTTGCCGGCCGAGCCTGCATATGCGCTGGTCAGCGGGCAGATCCAAGCGCGGCTGACGATCATTGCCGGCTGCGAAGTCAACAATGGCACGCGTCCCGACCTGCCGGTCGGCGACCTCGGCAGCCTCGATTTTGGCCAGCAGGGGCCAACCTGGACCAATCCGATCAAGGCCAGCCTCAGCGACAACAGCAGCGGTACGCTGAATGTCGCCTGCAACCCTTCGGTCACCGGGTTCACCGTCACCATCGACGGTGGCGCCCACGGCGACGGCGCCACCCGACGCCTGAGCAACGGCCGCCAGACCCTCATTTATCAGTTGTTCCTCGATGCTTCCGGCACACAGGGCTACAGCATCGGCCAACAACACAATTTCGCCGTGACCAACGCAGAGCAGATACCGATCCCGGTATTTGGCGCGGTGGTGGCGAATACCCGCGCGGTTCCGGCCGGTGTCTATACCGACACCCTCACGGTAACGCTCGATTGGTAACCCCGAAGAGGACGGACACCATGCACATGTTTGCATCAAGGATCGGTTTGTCATTGCTCGGCCTGACGCTGGGCTCCAGCGCCATCGCGGCCACCACAGTCACCGGCCAGATCACCTCCAGCCTGACGCTGATCAGCAGTTGTCAGGTCAACGGCGCCGGTGGCAGCACCGGGCTGAACTTCGGTGCGCTGGACTTCGGCGTCGCCAACAGTCTGTTCACCGAGGCTGACGCGCAGGTGTTGGGCGGTGGCGGCGGCGGGCTGTCGATTCTGTGCTCCAGCGGCACCATCCCGGCGGTCAAAGTGCGCGCCGGCAGCCATGACGGACAGTCGCCTGGCGGCACCCGCGCGCTGGCCGATGGCGGCGGCAACTTCGTGCCTTACGACCTGTACACCGACGCCGGGCACTCGCAGATTCTTGCCATCGACGGCGTGATCAATCTCGCCGCCAGTACCGGCGTGGCGCAGACGGTGAATATCTACGGCAAGGCAGTCGGCAAGGCCGGTTTACCCGCCGGCACCTACACCGACACCGTTGCCGTCGAACTGACGTTCTAGTGCGATGGCTCGCCAGGGATGGCCGACGCTGGTTTTGCTGTGTGCGGGCAGCCTGCCGTTGCCGCTGGCGGCGGTGACCAGTCAGAGCTTTCAGGTCAGCGCGACGGTGACGGCCGGTTGCCTGGTGGTCGGCGGTGTGTCGAATTACGGCAGCCTCGACTTCGGCAGTCGTTCGGCGCTGGACACCGGGGCGGTGCAAGTGGCGCTGAGCGGTGGCGTGCAGTTGCAGTGCACGCCGGGCGTAACCCTGAACATGAGCGTCGATGGCGGCCAGTACAACAGCAGCGGTCGCCATTTGCAGCTGAGCACCGGAAGCAATCGCGTGGCGTATGCGTTGTTTCGCGATGCGGCATTCAGCCAGGCGCTGGGCGTCGGCCAGAGCGTGGCGGTGGCTTACACCGATGCCAACAACATTCGCTTGCCGATTTACGGGCAGGTGCAGTTGCCGGGCAATCAGCCCGGTGGAACGTACAGCGATGTGTTGCAGGTGCAGCTGTCTTGGTGATCAGTCTTGGTGATCAGTCTAAGTAGTGCAGTGATGTCAACAAGGAGCAGGCACATGGCTTCACAGGTTTTGCGCGCGGCAGCAGTGGCGCTGATGTTCTTCGGTATCGCCAAGGCGCAGGCCGCCAGCTCGGTGCTGATCTGGCCAATAGATCCAGTACTGGAGGCCGATCAACAGGCCAGTGCGTTGTGGCTGGAAAACCGTGGCAGCGAGACGGCCAACCTGCAGATACGCGTGTTTGCCTGGAGCCAGAACGGCTTCAACGACCAGTACCAGAACCAGCGCGATGTGATTGGCAGCCCGCCGGTGGCGAAGATCGAACCGGGGCAAAAACAGTTGGTACGCCTGACCCGGACCAAGGACGTCCCGCCGGGGCAGGAACTGGCTTATCGGATCATCATCGACGAGATTCCTTCGGCCACGCCGCCTGCCGCCGAGGACGGCAAGACAGCGGCGGCGATTCGCTTCCAGATGCGTTATTCGGTGCCGTTGTTCGCTTACGGCGCAGGGTTGTGGAGCAAGGAAGACGCCAATCGCCCGCGCGATCCCAAGGGTGTCGGTTTGCCCGACTTGAGTTGGCGCACGGTGGCGGTCGATGGCCGCTCGTATGTCGAAGTGCGCAATCAGGGCGCGGTGCATGCGCGCTTGACCGATGTCGCGCTGAAGCAGGGCGGGCAAAGCAAACCGCTGGTGGAAGGGTTGCTCGGATACGTGCTGCCAGGCGCGGTGATGCGCTGGCCGGCGCCGGGACCGCTGGCCGGGGAATCGGCGTTGCTGGTGCGGGTAAACGGGGCGAGCCAGGTGCAGAGCATTTCGCCACTGCGCTGATATCACGGTGCTCAAGCTGTTGTGGCGAGCGAGCTTGCTCGCGCTGGGTTGCGAAGCGGCCCCTGCACTGACGACCCGGTTTCGCCAGACAGGCTGAACAAGGAGGACAAGGTCCATTGACGGACGTAAGACGCGAATGAGCCCCGCTTGGGCTCGCAGTTTCCTGTGTCCGATCTGGACCGCAATCTGCGCGTGCTGGCTGCTGATCGTCCCGCGCACCGAGGCCGGCGATTTGCCGCCGCCACCCAGCGGCATGGAGGCCGTGGCCGATGCACAGTTGTTTCTGGAGTTGGTGGTCAATCAGATGAATACCGGACGCGTGGTCGCCGTCGATCAGCGTGGCGGGCGCTTCTTTTTGCCGGCCTCGGCCCTGCGCGAGAGTGGCATAAAACTGCCGGAAAACGTCGATGCCGACGTCGATCTCGAGCGCTTGCCGGGCCTGCACAGCGAGTACGACAGTAGCGGCCAGCGGCTGCTGGTCAACGTGCCGCCGGAGTGGTTGCCGGAGCAATTTGTCGGCAGCCGCGAAGCCTACCCGCGCACCCCGGCGCTGAGCAGTTTTGGCGCGTTGCTCAACTACGATCTTTACCTCAACGACACTGACGATGCCGGCACCTACCTCGCGGCATGGAACGAACTGCGGCTGTTTGACGGTTGGGGCACGCTGTCGAACACCGGGCAATACCGCCAGACCTTGTCGGGCAACGCCGTCAGCACGCTGAATAACGGCTACCTGCGCTACGACACCACGTGGCGTTATTCCGATGACGAGCGATTGCTGACCTACGAGGCCGGCGATCTGGTCAGCGGCGCGTTGCCCTGGAGCAGTTCGGTGCGCCTCGGCGGCGTGCAGTTGTCGCGTGACTTCGGCGTGCGTCCGGACTTGGTGACTTACCCGCTGCCGCAGTTTGCCGGGGAAGCGGCGGTGCCATCCTCGGTCGATCTGTTCATCAACGGCTACAAATCCAGCAGCGCCGACCTGCAACCGGGGCCGTACACGCTGACCAATATCCCGTTCATCAACGGCGCCGGCGAAGCTGTCGTGGTGACCACCGACGCCTTGGGTCGCCAGGTTTCGACCACGGTGCCGTTCTACGTCACCAGCAGTCTGCTGCAAAAAGGTCTGAGCGATTTTTCCGTGGCCGCCGGCACGTTGCGGCGCAACTATGGCCTCAAGGATTTCGGTTACGGTTCCGGCGTCACGTCCGGCAGTTTGCGTTACGGCGTCAGCGACAACTTCACGCTGGAGAGCCACGCCGAAGCATCGCAAGCCCTGACCCTCGGTGGTCTTGGCGGCAATCTGCGCCTGGGCAATTTCGGCGTGCTCAACACCGCACTCAGTCAAAGCCAGTTCGACGGCGAAAACGGTCAGCAGTTGAGCCTCGGCTATCAGTACAGCAGTCAGCGCTACAGTTTTTCTTATCAGCGGCTGCAACGGCATGAAAACTACGCCGACCTGTCGGTGGTCGACAGCCCTTACGCGACCCTCAGCAAGCGCAGCGAGCAGGCGACCCTGAGCCTCAATCTCGACACCTGGGGCAGCCTCGGCGTCGGTTATTTCGATGTGCGCGCGGCGGACGATTCGCGCACCCGCCTGCTTAACCTGACGTGGAGCAAACCGCTGTGGCGCAACACCAGTTTCTACCTGTCGGGCAACCGCGAGATCGGTGACAGCAACTGGGCGGTGCAGGCGCAATTGGTGATTCCGTTCGACCTGCGCGGCAGTCTGGCGATCAGCAGCGAACGCAGCAAAACCGGGCAGAGTCAGCAACGCGTCAATTACAGCCGCGCGGTGCCGACCGAAGGCGGGGTCGGCTTCAACCTCGGTTATGCGCAGGGCGACGGCCCGGCATACCGGCAGGCCGACCTGACCTGGCGCCTGCAATCGGTGCAATTGCAGGCTGGCGTTTACGGCACCAGCGAAGCTGAAACCCGCTGGGCCGACGCCAGCGGTTCGCTGGTGTGGATGGACCGTCAGGCGTTCGCCGCCAACCGCATCGACGACGCGTTTGTGCTGGTCAGCACCGACGGCTATGCCGATATTCCGGTGCGCTACGAAAATCAGCAGGTCGGCCAGACCGATCGCAATGGCCATCTTCTGGTGCCGTGGAGCAGCGCTTATTACCGTGGCAAATATGAAATCGATCCACTCAACCTGCCGGCCAACGTGCGCAGCCCTAATGTCGAACAGCGGATTGCGGTGCGCCGGGGCAGCGGTTATCTGCTGGAGTTTCCGCTGCAGCGGGTGGTCGCCGCGAGCATTGTGCTGGTGGATGCGCAGCAGCAGGAATTGCCGCTGGGCAGCGGCGTTGTGCATGAGCAAAGTGGCGCGCAAACCGTGGTCGGTTGGGACGGGCTGGTGTACCTGGAAAACCTTCAGGCGCAGAACCGTTTGCGCGTGACGCTGGCCGATGGCAGCCACTGTCAGGTGCAATTTGCCGTGGACATGCAGCAGGCGCAGATTCCGTTGATCGGTCCGTTGGTGTGTCGATGATCAGGTGTTTCTTCGCGTTGCTGGCGCTGTGCTTGCCCGGTTCGGCGTGGGCGCTGTGCTCGGTGGTCAGCACCACGCCGGTCGCGTTCGGTTCGCTGAGTTCGATCGCGGTGCGCACCACAGCGCAGAGCAGTTCGAGCCTCAACGCCGGGTTGAGCTGCACCGGTTCTTTGTTGTCGTTGCTGTCCGCCAACGACCATTTCTACGCCACCGTCACCTCCAGCCAAAGTGGCCTGCGCGGCCCGACCGGCGACATCATCAACTACACGCTGTACGCCAACAATTCCACCAGCTACCCGCTGACCCGAGGCGTTGCCTTCGATTTCGCCCGCAATGGCATCCTTGATGCGCTGGGATTGCTCGGCAGCGTGGTGCCCAAGACTGCGCCGATATTTTTACGCACGACCATCGGCAGTAATGTCGCAGCCGGGATCTACAGCGAGACCCTGAGCATTGCCTGGAGCTGGAATTATTGCTCGGGCCTCGGCATTGGCAATATTTGCGTGGGACGCGACATCGGCAGCGGCAACACCACGTTGACGGTCAACCTGACTGTGGCAAATGACTGCACGATCACCGCGCCGAACATCAACTTCGGCAGCGCCCCGGTGATCAGCGCGTTTGCCCCGGTCACCGGCCAGACCATCAACCTGGCCTGTACCAAGGGCAGCGCCTATACCGTGGGGCTGAGCGATGGCCAGCAAGCCGTCAGCGTCGGCGGGCGCCGACGGATGATTTCCGGGGGGAATTATCTGGCGTATGACATTTTCAAAAGCGCCGGCACCACGCGCTGGGGCAGTGTCGGCGCCGCGCGGCGCGCCAGCACCGATGCCGAGGTCAATCCTGGTAACGGCCTCGGCACCGGGAGCCAGGTGTTCAATTACAACGCGAAAATCTACACCGACCAAAACACCCCACCGGCCGGGACATATCAGGACAGCGTGGTGCTGGATGTCGGATTCTGACTACCGCCCAAACTCATTGTAGGAGCGAGCCTGCTCGCGATAGCGGTGTTTCAGCTACATCAATGGCGGCTGACAAATTGCTATCGCGAGCAAGCTCGCTCCCACAGTGGATTGGGTTGGTTGCACTATTTGTGAACGACGCTGCCCCCTGTGGGAGTGAGCCTGCTCGCGATAGCGGTGTTTCAGTTAGATCAATGTCGGCTGACACACCGTGATCGCGAGCAAGCTCGCTCCCACAGGGTTTTGTGTGGCTAAAACTGCTGTGTTTGCTTGAGCAGTTGCGCCGCTGGCGTGTCGTTCGGGCTGACCATTGCGTAGTTGTATCCAGCGCCCGACCAGTATTCGGCCTGCAACTCGCCATCGCTGCGACTGCCGCGCGGCAGCAGGTAGTTTTTCGGGCCTGGCGGGCGCACGTAGAAACTGATCTTGTGCCCGCCCGCGTCCTCATAAACCACCATCGCCGCCGGCCCTTGCTCGGTGCTGAGCAGGCGCCCGCTGACCGGTTTGAACCCTGCGTTCGCCAGGTCCGGCAGGCGATTGGCCTGGGTGAAATAGCGGTCGAGCCAACGCTGCATATCGCCCTCATCGCTGACTTTGTAATCCGCCGGCATCACGCCTTGCTGAGCAAACAAGCGGTACGCCTGCATCGCGTCGGCCATGGGCAGCTGGGCGCTGACGAGGGCGATCTCGCGTGCTTTCCAGCCACCAAAACCGCCGACACTGACTGCAATCAGCAACACCGCCGCGCTGGCCAGATGACGCCGGGACTGACGTTTCAGGCGCTGGCGAATCAGCGCCGGATCCAGCTGCGGATTAGCCGTCTGCTGCAACGCGCCACTCAGCGCCGCGCGCAGTTGCTGGGCGTCCTGTTGCCAGGCGCGCACCTGTGCGGAAACCTCGGCGTTGCTCGCCAGAAAAGTCTCTACCAGACGTCGGTCGGCGTCGCTGAGTTGGTGATCGACGTAGGCGTGCAGGTCACGCTCGCTTGGGGGCATGCTGATCATTTGAGTCTCCGCAGGGAAGGGCGGCTGATTTCGCCGTCGCTGAGTTCGCGCAAGGCCTGGCGGGCGCGGGACAGGCGGGACATCACGGTGCCAGTCGGGACGCCGAGAATCTCGGCGACCTCCTTATACGTCAGGCCTTCGACCGACACCCAGAGCAGCAACGCGCGCTGTTCGGTGTTGAGCTGATCGAACGCTTGCAGGGTCGATTGGGCGATCACCGTGCGCTCGACCGAAGGCTGCACATCGTCACGTCCGGTAAAGAATTCGAGCATGCGTGCGTAACGCCGGGAGCGCCGGTGCGCGTCGAGAAACTGCCGATACAGAATCGCAAACAGCCAGGCACGCAGGTCGCCGTCGGGGCGTTTGTCGCTCCAACTCGACAGCGCTTTTTCCAGACTGGCCTGGACCAGATCGTCGGCGCCGCTGGAGTTGCGCGTCAACGACACGGCAAACCGGCGCAGTCTGGGAATGATTTCCCGCAGTTGTTCGTCGATATCGTGCATGAAGTTCCGGCCAGTCACTACGCTAGGACTAGGAAGACGTCCGGCATTGGAGGTTATTCCACGCCCGCAAAAATAAATACCGGGCGATGGAATAAACCTGCGCGGGGTGCGTCTGGCTGATTCTTCTCACTTGTGGCCGCTGGCCCTGGAGTCTTTCATGGTAGATCGCTCAACACCGCCCAACCGGCCGCCGCTGAGCAGCGCCAGCCTGATTGCGCGCCTGGCTGGCATCGGCGTGATCGTCGCGGCCGTCGCCGGGGCTTTTGCCTACGTCAACGGCACCTTTGACCCACAACGCCTGACCCCGAAAAAATTGATCAACGTGCTCGAAACCAACAACGGCGTGCACCCGGGTTTCCGCCGTAATCACTCGAAAGGCGTGTGCGTGATCGGTCATTTCGAGAGCAGCGGGGAAGCGCGCAGCTATTCCACCGCGCAAGTGTTCAACGACCCGCAGACGCCTGTTGTCGGCCGTTTTGCGTTACCGGCGGGCAGCCCGTACGCGCCGGACAGCAGCGTGCCGATCCGCAGCCTGGCGCTACGTTTCACCCAGGCCAATGGCCAACAGTGGCGCACCGGGATGAACAGCATGCCGGTGTTCCCGGTCGGCACGCCCGAAGCGTTTTATCAGTTGCAGCAAGCGCAGTCACCGGACCCGGCTACCGGTAAACCGAACCCGACGGCGGTCCCGGCATTCTTTGGTTCGCACCCGGAAGCGGGGCCGTTCCTGGCCTGGATCAAGACCGCCAAGCCGTCGGCGAGCTACGTGACGGAAACCTACAACAGCGTCAACGCGTTCTACCTGGTGAATGCGGCGGGGCAAAAGCAAGCCGTGCGCTGGAGCATGGTTCCGCTGGCGCAGGATGCAGCGGGGGCGACGGCGCCTGAGGGCGCGGATTTCCTTGAGAAAGACCTGGTGCAACGGATCGGCGCGGGTCCGCTGCGTTTCCAGTTGAACCTGACGTTGGCCAACGCTGACGATCCGGTGAACGACGCCAGCAAATCCTGGCCGGCCGGGCGCAAAGTAATCAACGCCGGGACGTTGGTGCTCAGCGCCACCCAGCCGCAACTGGACGGCGAGTGCCGCGACATCAACTACGATCCGCTGGTGTTGCCGGCCGGCATCGAAGGTTCCGCCGACCCGTTGCTCGCTGCGCGCTCGGCCGGTTACGCGAGTTCCTACTTGCGCCGCACCAGCGAAGTCAGTCAGTTGCCCGCCGCTAAACAGGAGGCTAAACAATGAGCGCCCAACCGAAACATTTCGCCCCGCTGGTGCGCCTGTTGCACTGGTTGATGGCGCTGATGATCATCGCGATGCTGTTTATCGGCGCCGGCATGGTGGCCTCGGTGTCCGAGCGGCATGAATGGCTGATTCATCTGCACAAGCCGTTGGGCATTGCGATTTTGTTGCTGGTGATCGTGCGCCTGGTGGTGCGTTTCTCCACGCAACAGCCGCCGCTGCCGGCGGATTTGCCGAGTTGGCAAGCGCTGGCGGCCAAGGCATCGCACGTGTTGCTGTATGCGTTGATGCTGATTTTGCCGTTGCTCGGCTGGGCGATGATTTCCGCTGCCGGCGACCCGGTGATGCTCAGCAGTTCGTTGCAATTGCCAGCGATCCTGCCGGCAGATGCGCAGCTATTTGCGCTGCTGCGCACGGCGCACGGGTATCTGGCGTATCTGCTGTTTCTGACGGTATTGCTGCATCTGGCGGCGGCGCTGTTCCATGGCTGGGTGCGCCGCGATGATGTGCTGGACAGCATGTTGCGGGGTAAGGATCACCTCTGATTCACGCATCTTTTGTAGCAGCTGCCGAGCACCGCGAGGCTGCGTCCGGCGCCAATCGCAGCCTCGCGGTGCTCGGCAGCTGCTACAGGGGATGGGGAAGTGGCTGGGGTTTGGCGGCCAGGGTCAGCCACCAATAGAGCAACGCCACGGCGTTGATTCCGGCACCGAGCCAACACACGCCAATCCATCCGGCCCACGCGTACATCGCCGTCGAGCCGATCGAGCCCAGCGCGCTGCCAATCGAGTAAAACAGCATATACCCGGCAGTCAGGCGACTTTGCGCTTCGGGCCGTACGCTGTAGATCATGCTTTGGCTGGTGACGTGCACCGCTTGCAGACCCAGATCCAGGGTGATAACCCCCAGCAGCAGCGCCCACAGCGAAGATTGCGTCAGCGCGATGGGCAACCACGACGCGAGCATCAACAGCAGCGACAACCCGCTGGTCCATTGCCCCAAACCGCGATCCGCCCAATGCCCCGCGCGCGCCGCCCCGAGTGCGCCAGCGGCACCGGCGAGGCCGAATAATCCGATTTGGGTGTGCGATAACGACAGCGGCGGCGCGCTCAGCGGCAAGACCATCGGCGTCCACAACACCATCGCGCTGGCGAAGGTCAGCAACGCGAGGACCGCTCGTTGGCGCAGCACCGGTTCTTCTTTAAACAGCGTAAACACCGAGCCGATCAGCGCCGCGTAAGAATGCGCCGGTTGCGCGGCTTCGTGCTTCGGCAACACGCGCAACAGCAGCAGCGCCATCAGCAACGTCAAACCCGCCGACAGCCAATAAATCGAGCGCCAACCGGCCAGATCGGCCATGCCGCCGGCGACCGTTCGCGCGAGCAGAATGCCGACGACGATGCCGCTGGTGACCACGCCGACCACGCGCCCGCGCTGCGCCGGAATGGCCAGGGTCGCGGCGTAGGCGACCAAAACCTGGGTGACCACCGCGAGCAATCCGGTCAACGCCATGCCGATCAGTAGCCAGATGCTGTTTTGCGCCAGCGCGATCATCAGCAACGCCAGCGCCGACAACAGCGTCTGCGTGACGATCAGGCGCCGACGATTGAGCAGATCCCCCAACGGCACTAGCAACAACAGCCCCAAGCCGTAACCGACCTGAGTCAGCGTGACGACGATGCCGATGGTCGCCGGGCTCATGCCGAAAGCGTCGGCCATCGCGTCGAGCAGCGGTTGCGCGTAATACACGTTGCCGACGGCGAGACCGCAGGCGACTGCGAACAGCAACACCACGCCGCTGTTCAAGGATTGATTGGGCTTCATGCCAGGCTCCTGATGTGGTTTCAAAATAAAA
Source organism: Pseudomonas sp. SJZ131 (assembly GCF_007828705.1). Taxonomy (NCBI): domain Bacteria; kingdom Pseudomonadati; phylum Pseudomonadota; class Gammaproteobacteria; order Pseudomonadales; family Pseudomonadaceae; genus Pseudomonas; species Pseudomonas sp. SJZ131. The sequence goes on from NZ_VIVC01000001.1 coordinate 335,661, forward strand.
CCAGTTGTACGGTAAGGAGACTGGTTTTATATTGCAACCACATTTGCAGTCGGCGAGCGCGATCATGGTCAAACGTACAAGCATGCAAGACGCCGAATGCCCGGTGGCACGGTCGCTGGACGCGATTGGTGATTGGTGGTCGTTGCTGATCGTGCGCGATGCGTTCGATGGCATCCGGCGGTTCGGCGAGTTTCAGCGAAGTCTGGGCATGGCCAAGAACATCCTCTCGGCGCGCCTGCGCACCTTGGTCACGCACGGGATTTTCGACTTGGTGCCGGCGTCGGACGGCAGCGCTTATCAGGAATACGTGCTGACGGAAAAGGGCCGGGGCCTGTTCCCGCTGATCATCGGTTTGCGCCAGTGGGGCGAGGCGTTTTTCTTTGCGGCGGGGGAGGCGCGTTCACAAGTGGTGGATCGTCAGCACGGCAAACCGATACGCGCGCTGGAATTGCGCGCCGAGGATGGACGATTGTTGGGGCCGGAGGATTGCGTGCGGTTGCCCGCAAACGCAAAGATCGCAGCTTCTTAGGATTCGAAGGCTGGGATCTTTTGTGTTTGCAGGATGATCAGCGGACGCTTTCGATCATCTCGGCAACGGTGGTCAGCACGTCTTTACCCAACTGTTTCGAGCGTTTGCCCGACCAGCCTGTCAGCGGGTTCGGTGCGTCGTTATTGTCCTTGAAGGGCATTTCCAGGGTCAGCGACAGGCAATCGAATTTCTGCCCGACGCTGTTGCAGGCCAGGGTCATGTTGGCCTGGCCCGGCAGGTCGCGGGTGTAGCCGTGCTTGGTCTGGAAATCTTTGGTCAGATGCTTCAAGTGGTTGCGGAAGTGCGTCTCCAGCTCTTCGATGCGCGGCGTGTAGCCCGGATTGCCTTCGCAGCCAGCAGTGAAGATGTAGGGGATTTCCTCATCGCCGTGAATGTCGAGAAACAGATCGACGCCGTACTGCTCCATCTGTTGCCGAACAAAATACACTTCCGGGCTGATTTCCGGCGTGGCGTTCTGCCAGGCGCGGTTCAGGTCCTGGCCCATGGCGTTGGTGCGCAAATGGCCGTGGAACGCGCCGTCCGGGTTCATGTTCGGCACCAGGTACAGGTCGGCTTTGGCCAGGAGTTTTTGCAGCACTGGGTCGTCGTGGTTTTCCAGGCGTTCGATCACGCCCTCCATGAACCACTCGGCCATGTGCTCGCCGGGATGTTGCTGGGCGATGATCCAGACTTTGCGCTGGCCAGCCGCGCCGGTGCCTTTGCGCAGTAATTGAATGTCGCGACCCTCAACGCTTTTGCCGGTGGCCAGCAGCTCGGTGCCAGCCTTGGTCAGCGCCTGCTCGATCAGCCAGTCGTGACGACCACGGCTGTACGGTTCGAAATAGGCAAACCAGGCGTGAGTGGCCGTCGCTTCGAGGCTGAAGCGCAGGCAATCGCCTTCAAAAATGGTCGGTACGCGGAACCAGTTGACGTGGTCGTAGGAGGCCACGGCTTGATAACCGTCCCAGGCTTTGTTGTAGGAGGATTTGCTCGCATTGTTCAGGCGAAACCAATGGTCTTGACCGACGTGCAGGCCGCTGGCCTTGAAGTGGAACCACTGGAAATGTTGGCTGCGTGTGTCCGGTTTGATCGCCAGAAGGGCCTGCAACGGGTTGCTGATGTCCAGCACTTCAATGTTGCCGCTGTCAAAATTGGCGCTGATGTCGAAAGAGGATTTAGCCACGGTCATAGTCGGTTCCTGATTATGATTTTATGGCTGCTACTTTACACGCAAGGCGGGGGGGAATCGGCGGAAAAATCGAGGGCAGAGCGGGGGCGTCCTCCTTGACGCGGACGAAGCTTAGAGAGTGTGCGATTGATTCTCAAGTGCTAATTCGGATTAGTTCGGCCCAATGCTGGCGGGGTTCTCTTGCCAACGGACATTCTTTTGATATCATGCCGGCCATCGAATTAGCAGCACCTACAGTCTTCATTAGCCTGAAGCCAAAGCCAGAATAACTGGCAAAAAAAAGACCCGGCAAAAAGCCGGGTCAAAAACCGTGATTAGCCTGATGAGGAGATAGTCCAGGAGACCGACCTAAGGTCCTCTGGTCCATCGACTGATCTCGCGACCAGCTGCATGCAATAATAATCATTCTCGTTTGCAAGTCAAATGATTTTATCTGCGCGATAGGAAAATTCTTTCCTGTCCTTCGCTAAATCCAGTCTTCTTCAGTCTTCCTGATCGCCGTCCAGCGAGCGGTCAACCATGGCTTGCGCCATATCAATCATGTGCACCACTGAAAATGCCAACGCGCGATGCGAGCCCTGCAGGTTGTCTGCCGATTCCTGCGCGGTAGCGGCGGCACAGCGCAGCAGGTCCGAGGCGTGGACCAGCGCCTCCTCGCAGCTGACATTGCGATTGACGTCGAAGAAACGCGACTGGATCACCACCTCTGAAACAGCTGGTTTCAAGTAATAATCCAACGCTCGTTGCGCGGCGGCGCAGCCTTTTGGCGAGGTGAACGTGGTGTCGATTTGCTGCTCTGGCGTGTCCTGGCTGGGGATTGTCATGATGCTGGTGAACTCCGTGATAGATTCAGATCCGTGATTCCATCTTAATACGTGCTGTATTTGTGACGAATATTTAAATACTACAATTTGTGTTTTGCGGGTCGGAGAGCCCCACGTATCGTGCCGCACATGGATAAATGGATTGAATTGGTCAAGGCCAAAATGAGTGAACTCAAAATCACTCAAGAGATACTCGCAGAGCGCCTCGGGATGTCCCAGGGCGGCGTCGGCCACTGGCTCAACAAACGTCGCGACCCTGGCGTCGAGAACATGAACCGCGTGTTGAAAGCGCTGGGCATGGACTTTCTCGAAGTAGCGCTGGTGATCCGCGAACGCGTGGAATCGGAAGAGGACGAGATGCCGCTGGCGCTCAAATACAACCCATACTTCCGCTATCCGGTCAGCGACTGGCGGGAGCCGGCGCAATTGCGCGACGGTGAACTGACGGTGTATCGCAAGAACGAGCGCTACGAGCTCACCGACTATCACGCGCAGGGCCCGGCGTTCTGGCTCTCGGTAGTCGGTGACGCGATGACCGCGCCCAGTGGTTTCAGTGTTGCCGAAGGGATGATGATTCTAGTCGACCCGGCCATCGTTCCGGAGCCCGGCAAACTGGTGATCGCGCAGTGGCCGGACACCGACGAGGCGACCTTTCGCAAACTCATGGAAGAGGGCGGTCAGCGTTACCTGGTCCCGCTCAATCCAACCTACCCGAAAGCCCTGTTTACCGAGGATTGCCGAATCATCGGCGTAGTGGTTCAGGCCACCGCAAAATTCTGATCAGATCGGTCCGCGCAAGGTGATGCGCAGGACCGATCTTCATTTCACCCTTCTTCCAGCTCGACCAACGCACTGCCTTCGCTGACCATCTCGCCTTCCTGGCAATACAACGCCTTGATTACCCCGGCGTGTGGCGCACGAATGCTGTGCTCCATTTTCATCGCTTCGAGCACCACCAATTGCGCCCCGGCTTCGACCGCTTGCCCGGCCTCGACCAACACCCGGACAATGCTGCCGTTCATTGGCGCGGTCAGACCGCCCTGATGGCTGTGGCTGGATTCAACCGCAGCGATCGGATCGTAAGCCTCGACCCGGCGCAATTCGCCTTGCCATTGCAAATACAAACTGTCGCCACGGCGGATCGCCCGGTGCTGGCGACGCACGCCGTTATCGTCGATCAGCAACTGTTCGCCGCTGATCCGGGCGTTGCTCACCTCGCCCAGAGTCAACGCGCGATCCTGGCCTTCACAGCTCAAATGCACGCTGATTTCTTTCCGTAGCCCTGAGCGAAAACCACTGTTGATCGCCCACGGCGAACCCGGATCATCGCCGCGCGTCAGCGATGGCTGACCTTGCGCGAACGCTTGCGCCGCCGCTTGCCAGAATGGGTCGCTGAGCTCGGCGGGCGCCGGCAGCAATTGCTCCTGATAACGCGGGATAAACCCGGTATCCAGCTCCGCCGCAGCAAACGCCGGATGATCGATGATCCGCCGCAGGAAGTTGATGTTGGTCTTCAGCCCGCCAATCGCGAACTCATCGAGCATGCTTAACAAGCGCAGGCGCGCCTGTTCACGGTCCTCGCCCCACGCAATCAGCTTGCCGAGCATCGGGTCATAGAACGGCGAAATCTCGTCACCTTCCTCAACCCCGCTGTCCACCCGGCGCCCCGGCCCAGCGGCCGACTCGCGGTACAACTCCAGCCGTCCGGTCGCCGGTAAAAAGTCATTGCCCGGATCTTCGGCGTACAGCCGCACTTCGATGGCATGGCCGATCAGCGGCACTTCAGCTTGGGTCATCGGCAACGCCTCACCGCGCGCCACGCGAATCTGCCACGCCACCAGATCGAGGCCGGTGATTGCTTCGGTGACCGGGTGCTCGACTTGCAGGCGCGTGTTCATTTCCATGAAGAAAAACTCGCCGCGCGAATCCAGCAAAAACTCGACGGTGCCGGCGCCGACGTAACCGATCGCCTGCGCCGAACGCACCGCCGCTTCGCCCATCGCCCGCCGCAATTCCGCACTCAAACCGGGCGCCGGTGCTTCTTCGACGACTTTCTGATGGCGGCGCTGAATCGAGCAATCACGTTCATTCAGGTACAGGCAGTTGCCGTGTTGGTCGGCAAACACCTGAATTTCGACGTGGCGCGGCTTGAGCAGATACTTCTCGACCAACATCCGCGAATTGCCAAATGACGATTTCGCCTCGCGTTGCGCCGAGGCCAGGGCCTCGGCCAATTGGCTGACGTCCTCGACCACTTTCATGCCTTTGCCACCGCCGCCCGCCGTGGCTTTGAGCAACACCGGATAACCGATGCGCGCGCAGGCGTCACGGAAGGTGTCGAGGTCCTGGGCTTCGCCGTGATAGCCCGGCACCAGTGGCACGCCGGCGGTTTCCATCAAGGCTTTGGCCGCCGATTTGCTGCCCATGGCGTCGATGGCCGAGGCGGGTGGGCCGAGGAAAATCAGCCCGGCGGCTTCGATGGCGCGGGCGAATTCGGCGTTTTCCGAGAGAAAGCCGTAACCCGGATGAATCGCCTGAGCGCCGCTGGCCTTGGCCGCAGCGATCAGTTTATCGATCTGCAAATAGCTCTCGGCAGCCTTGCTGCCGCCGAGGTCGACGCGGATATCCGCCTCGCGGCTGTGCCGGGCGTCACGGTCGGTGGCGCTGTGCACGGCGACGGTGGTCAGGCCCAGGGCTTTGGCGGTGCGCATCACGCGGCAGGCAATTTCGCCGCGATTGGCCACCAGCAGGGTGGTGAGAACAGGTGCGCTCATCAACGCGGCTCCTTGGTGGATTCGGCTTGCCAGTTCGGCGGACGTTTTTGCAGAAAGGCGCGCAGACCTTCCTGACCTTCAGGGCTGACCCGAATCCGCGCGATGGCGTTTTCGGTGTATCGGCGCAGCGCCGGCGTCAGCGCACCGTGGCCGACTTCGCGCAGTAAATCCTTGCTCGTGCGCATTGCCGCCGGGCTGTTGAGCAGCAGGTTGTCGATCCATTGCTCTACCTTCTGGTCCAGTTCGGCGAGCGGATAACTCTCCGCCAGCAAACCAATCTCCCGCGCCCGTTGCCCACCGAAACGTTCGGCGGTCAGTGCATAACGCCGCGCCGCACGTTCGCCGATGGCTTGCACGACGAACGGGCTGATCACCGCTGGCGCCAAGCCAATGCGCACTTCCGACAGGCAGAACTGCGCATCATCGGCGCCAATCGCCATGTCGCAGCAACTGATCAGGCCCAGCGCGCCGCCATACGCCGCGCCTTGCACCACGGCCAGCGTGGGGATTTTCAGTTTGGCGAGGTTGTACATCAGCTCCGCGAGTTCGCGCGCGTCGTCGAGGTTGGTGTGGTAATCGAGCTCGGCGGATTGCTGCATCCAGGCCAGGTCGGCGCCGGCGCTGAAATGCTTGCCGCGTCCGCGCACCAGCAGGAAACGCAGGCTCGCATCGCCGCCAACCTTGTCCAGCGCGAGGATCAGTTCGCGGATCATCTCGGCGTTGAAGGCGTTGTTCTTTTCTTCACGGCTGAGCCACAGGGTGGCGAAACCTCGTGTGTCGATCAGCAGTTCGAGGGTGTTGAAGTCGCTCATGATTTTCTCCCGATCACATCCGGAACACGCCGAAGCGGCTCGGTTCGATTGGCGCGTTCAGCGACGCGGACAAGGCCAGCGCCAGCACGTCGCGGGTCTGCGCCGGGTCGATGACGCCGTCGTCCCACAAGCGCGCGCTGGAATAATACGGATGGCCTTGCTCTTCATATTGGTCGAGGATCGGTTGCTTGATCTGCGCTTCCTGCTCGGCGCTGAACGCCTGGCCACTGCGTTCGGCCTGCTCGCGTTTGACCTGCACCAGCACGCCCGCCGCTTGCTCGGCGCCCATCACGCCGATCCGCGCGTTCGGCCACATCCACAGGAAGCGTGGATCGTAGGCGCGGCCGCACATGCCGTAGTTACCGGCGCCGAAGCTGCCGCCGATGATCACGGTGAATTTCGGCACTTTGGCGCAGGCCACGGCGGTCACCAGTTTGGCGCCGTGCTTGGCAATGCCGCCGGCCTCGTATTTCTGCCCGACCATGAACCCGGTGATGTTCTGCAAAAACAGCAGCGGAATCCCGCGCTGGCAGGCCAGTTCAATGAAGTGCGCGCCTTTTTGCGCGGCTTCGGCGAAGAGGATGCCGTTGTTCGCGAGGATGGCGATTGGGTAACCGTGCAGGTGGGAAAAGCCGCAGACCAGCGTAGTCCCGAACAGCGCTTTGAATTCGTCGAATACTGAACCGTCGACCAGCCGCGCGATGACTTCGCGCACGTCAAATGGCTGTTTGGCGTCGGCCGAGACTACGCCATACAACTCATCGCTGGCGTACAGCGGCGCAATCGGCGTGCGTTGCTGCAGTTCGCCGAGCTTGCGCCAGTTGAGGTTGGCGACACTGCGGCGGGCGATGGCCAAGGCGTGTTCATCGCTTTCGGCATAATGGTCGGCGACCCCGGAAATCTTGCAATGCACATCGGCGCCGCCAAGATCCTCGGCGCTGACCACTTCGCCGGTCGCGGCTTTTACCAGCGGCGGGCCGGCGAGGAAAATCGTCGCTTGCTGGCGCACCATGATCGCTTCGTCGGCCATTGCCGGCACGTAAGCGCCGCCAGCGGTGCACGAGCCCATCACCACGGCAATCTGCGGAATGCCCATGGCGCTCATGTTGGCCTGGTTGAAAAAGATCCGGCCGAAGTGCTCGCGGTCCGGGAACACTTCATCCTGACGCGGCAAATTGGCGCCGCCGGAATCCACCAGATAGATGCATGGCAGGCGGTTTTGCTGGGCGATGGTCTGGGCACGCAGGTGTTTTTTCACGGTCAATGGGTAGTACGAGCCACCCTTCACCGTCGCATCATTGGCGACGATCATGCATTCGACGCCTTCGACGCGGCCGATTCCGGCAATCACGCCCGCCGCCGGAACTTCTTCGCCATACACTTCGTAGGCCGCCAGTTGGCTGATTTCGAGAAACGGTGAGCCCGGATCAAGCAGTCGGTTAATGCGCTCGCGCGGCAGCAATTTACCGCGCGAGGTGTGCCGTTCTTGCGCCTTCGGGCCGCCACCTTGCTGCACTTGAGCGAGCAGGGTGTGCAGGGCGTCGACCTGTCTGAGCATCGCCGCGCTGTTGGCCGCGAACTCCGCCGAACGCGGGTTGAGCTGGGTATGCAGGATAGCCATGGACAGCTCCGTTAGCGGGTTTCGTTGAACAGTTCGCGACCGATCAGCATGCGACGGATCTCACTGGTGCCGGCGCCGATTTCGTACAGCTTGGCGTCGCGCAACAGGCGTCCGGCGGGGAATTCGTTGATGTAGCCATTGCCGCCGAGAATCTGGATCGCGTCGAGAGCCATTTGCGTGGCGCGTTCGGCGCTGTAGAGGATCACCCCGGCGGCGTCTTTGCGCGTGGTTTCGCCCCGTTCGCAGGCTTGCGCGACCGCATACAGGTAGGCGCGGCTGGCGTTTAGTTGGGTGTACATGTCGGCGACTTTGCCTTGGATCAGCTGGAATTCGCCGATGCTCTGGCCGAACTGTTTGCGGTCGTGGATGTACGGCACGATCAGGTCCATGCATGCCTGCATGATCCCGGTCGGGCCGCCGGAGAGCACGACGCGCTCGTAATCGAGGCCGCTCATCAGCACTTTCACGCCGCCATTGAGCACGCCGAGGATGTTTTCTTCCGGCACTTCGACGTCGTCGAAAAACAGTTCGCAAGTGTTTGAACCGCGCATGCCGAGCTTGTCGAATTTGTTGCTGCGGCTGAAGCCCGGCGAATCGCGTTCGACGATGAAAGCAGTGATGCCGTGCGGGCCTTTTTCCAGGTCAGTCTTGGCGTAGATCACGTAGGTGTTGGCGTCAGGGCCGTTGGTGATCCAGGTTTTGCTGCCGTTGAGCACGTATTTATCGCCGCGTTTGTCGGCGCGCAGTTTCATCGAAACCACGTCGGAACCGGCGTTCGGCTCGCTCATGGCGAGGGCGCCGACGTGTTCGCCGCTGATCAGTTTGGGCAGGTATTTGGTTTTCTGTTGGTGATTGCCATTGCGGTTGATCTGGTTGACGCAGAGGTTGGAATGCGCGCCGTAGGACAGCGCAACCGAGGCGGAACCGCGGCTGATTTCTTCCATGATCACCACGTGCGCCAGATAACCCAGGCCAGCGCCGCCGTACTCTTCCGGAACGGTGACGCCGAGCAGGCCCATGTCGCCGAATTTGCGCCACAGGTCAGCGGGAAACAGGTTGTCGATGTCGATCTGCGCCGCGCGTGGAGCGATCTCCTTGGCAACGAAGGACTGAACCTGATCGCGCAGCATGTCGATGGTTTCACCGAGGGCGAAGTTCAGGGATGGGTAGCTCATGGGTCACCTATTGGCTTTTTTGTCGGTTGGGGAGGGCAGTGAATCGGCTCTCACCTTTACGTTAACGTAAGCCTGCGGCAGATGACTGTCAATCACCCTTTACGTTAACGTCAACTTGAGCGAGAGTAGGGCCGTTCAAGATTGAACAGCGGACCATCCCTGTGGGATCTGTGGCGAGGGGGCTTGCCCCTGTTTGAGTGCGTAGCACTCACAAAATCTTTGGTGCATCGGAAATTTTGGGGCTGCTTCGCATCCCAACGGGGGCAAGCCCCCTCGCCACAAATGCAGTCCCGCAAGTGACCGTCGGCAACCCATCAATAAAGACAATAGGGGTCGTCATGGATCAACCCAGAGCAAACCCGCAGCGCAGCTATACGCGCGGTTCCCAGGCCAAAGCCTTGCTGGCGATGACCATCGGTGAAAAGTTCGACCAGACAGTGGCGCAATTCCCGAATGGAGAAGCGCTGGTCGTGCGGCATCAGCAGTTGCGCTACACCTGGCAGCAATTGGCTGACACCGTTGATCTGCACGCGCGGGCGCTGCTGGCGCTGGGTCTGCAGGCCGGCGACCGCCTCGGGATCTGGGCGCCGAACTGCGCGCAATGGTGCATCAGCCAGTTCGCCAGCGCGAAGCTCGGGGTGATCCTGGTCAACATCAACCCGGCTTACCGCAGCTCCGAACTCGAATACGTGTTGAAACAATCCGGCTGCCAATGGTTGGTCTGCGCCGGGGCGTTCAAGACCTCCGACTATCACGCGATGTTGCAAAGCCTGGTGCCCGAATTGGCGGAGCAATCGATCGGTCAATTGCGCAGCGAACGCCTGCCGGAATTGCGCGGCGTCATCAGCCTCGACGCTCGCCCGCCTTCGGGTTTTCTGCCATGGACACAGCTGGCCGATCTCGCCGCCAGCGTCACTGCCGAACAACTCGATGAGCGCCAGAACAGCCTGCATTTCGACCAACCGGTGAATATCCAGTACACCTCCGGCACCACCGGTTTCCCCAAAGGCGCGACCCTCAGTCACTACAACATTCTCAATAACGGCTACATGGTCGGCGAAAGCCTGGGTTTGACTGCTGATGATCGGCTGGTCATTCCGGTGCCGCTTTATCACTGTTTCGGCATGGTCATGGGCAATCTCGGCTGCATCACCCACGGCAGCACGATGATTTACCCCAACGATGCCTTCGACCCTTTGCTGACCCTGAGCACCGTGGCCGAAGAACAAGCCACCGCGCTATATGGCGTGCCGACCATGTTCATCGCCATGCTCGATCAACCGCAGCGCGGCGAGTTCGACCTGTCGACCCTGCGCACCGGGATCATGGCCGGGGCGACGTGCCCGATTGAAGTGATGCGCCGGGTCATCAAGGAAATGCACATGAGCGAGGTGCAGATTGCCTACGGCATGACGGAAACCAGTCCGGTGTCATTACAGACCGGTCCTGCAGACGAACTGGAATTGCGCGTGACCACGGTTGGACGTACTCAGCCGCAACTGGAAAGCAAGATCATCGACGAGGCTGGCAACCTGGTGCCGCGCGGCACTATCGGCGAGCTGTGCACGCGCGGTTACAGCGTGATGCTCGGTTACTGGAACAATCCGCAAGGTACGGCGGAGGCAATCGATGAGGCCGGCTGGATGCACACTGGCGATCTGGCGAGCATGAATGACGAGGGTTACGTATGCATCGCCGGGCGCAACAAAGACATGATCATCCGTGGCGGGGAAAACGTTTATCCGCGTGAACTGGAGGAGTTTTTCTTCACGCATCCGGCGGTGGCGGACGTGCAGGTGATCGGCATTCCGTGTTCGCGTTACGGCGAGGAGATTGTCGCGTGGGTCAAGTTTCATCCCGGCCACAGCGCTACCGAAGAAGACTTGAAAACCTGGTGCAAATCACGCATCGCGCACTTCAAGACGCCGCGCCACTTCAAGTTCGTCGAGGAATTCCCGATGACAGTGACCGGCAAGATCCAGAAATTCCGCATGCGCGAGATCAGTATCGAGGAGCTCAAAGCGATACCGTAGGAGCGAGGCTTGCCAGCGATGGCGGTCTGTTATCCAGCATTGATGGTGGCTGGGCTGACGCCATCGCGAGCAAGCTCGGCTCCCACAGGGTTTGGTGTTTTGGCAAGAATCTGCAACCGCTGGAGATCCTGTAGGAGCAAGCTTGGGTCCCACAGGTTTTCTGTCGGACCGTGGCGTTGCCTTCGCGGGCAAGCCTCGCTCCTACAGGGGCAGGTGATGGCGGTGAATCGCAGAAAGCACAAAGGGGAGCCGAGGCTCCCCTTTAATTTGTCGTTGCGCGTGCTCTTTTTTTATTATTGAGGGTCGGTCTGTTGTTGTTTTTGGCAACCGTGGCCCTTTACCGCTTTTCTTGTCGATCCCCATCCGGGATCAAGAGCAAACGTATTTTTTTGAGCGCTGATCTGCTTTTTCGCCGAGCGATCCAACCAGTTCGGGGGCTACCTGAAGGTAGTTTTATTGTTCTCTGCCCGGTTGCGGGTTACTCCGAAAAGCACCCTGAAAAGCACATCCTCTCCAAAAAAATCTGTTAGCTGCGTCTCTGCCGTGTTGTTCTTGTTATGTCAGAGTCGTTTCGTCTTATTTTTATTGGTTTGCTGCTTTTTATTCTTGTTATGCCATAGAGATAGCAGAAGCCGTGCCAACTTTAAGAATCCCTTTAAAATCAACGAATTAAGATTTTGCAGGAATTTCCCTTCAGATCAAATCCGACAATTTGTTTCCGTGTTACTCGTTTATCCCCGCACAAACGCGGCTGCGGTAACACCCGGACTCATTTGCGCGTTTACTGTGCGCTACGGGCCTTGGCCACGCGGGAACCGGTGGGGCGTCCGAGCACGCTGGAAATCTGTTGGCCCGCGAGAATCAGGGCGTCCAGGTCGATTCCGGTGTCGATGCCAAGGCCATTGAGCAGGTACACAACGTCTTCGGTTGCAACGTTACCGCTCGCGCCTTTGGCATACGGGCAGCCGCCGAGGCCGGCGATAGAGCTGTCGAACACCGCGATGCCTTCCAGCAGACTCGCGTAGATGTTGGCCATGGCCTGGCCGTAAGTGTCGTGAAAATGCCCGGCCAGTTTGTCTCGCGGCACATCGGCTGAAACCACCTCGAACATTTTCCGCGTTGCCCCCGCGGTGCCGGTGCCGATGGTGTCGCCCAGCGAGACCTCATAGCAGCCCATCGCGAACAACTCGCGCGCAACCATGGCGACCTGTTCCGGCGCGACATTGCCTTCATAAGGGCAGCCCAACACGCAGGAAACGTAACCGCGCACGCTGACGCCATGTTGTTTCGCCGCTTCCATGATCGGCACGAACCGTGCGAGGCTTTCGCTGATCGAGCAATTGATGTTGCGCTGCGAGAACGCCTCGGAAGCTGCGGCGAACACCGCGACTTCCTTGACCCCGGCGGCGATCGCGTCTTCAAAACCGCGCAGGTTCGGGGCCAGGGCGCCGTAGGTTACGCCGGGCTTGCGCTGGATCTGCGCGAAGACATCGGCGGAACCGGCCATTTGCGGCACCCATTTCGGCGAGACGAAACTGCCGACTTCTATATAGCCGAGGCCGGCAGCGCTCAAGGCATCGACCAGTCGCACTTTGTCCGCGACGCTGATGGGCTGAGCTTCGTTTTGCAGACCGTCGCGGGGGCCGACTTCGACCAGGCGTACGTGGGTGGGGAGGGACATGGCGATGGACCTTTTAATTGTTCAGATAACCCTTGTAGGAGCAAAGCTTGCTCGCGATAGCGTCAGGTCAGTCGACATCGATGTTGCATGACCTACCGTGTTCGCGAGCAAGCTTTGCTCCTACGGGATTTGCAGTGTTTATTGGACCGGTTGCTGGCTCTTGATCGTCTGTTCCAGCGCCTGGGTGCAGCGCTCTTGCGCGGTGTCGAGTTCGAGTTTCATCTGTTCGATGTCGAGCATCTGCTGCTCAAGCTGTTCGCGGCGTTCGGCGATTTTGCTGAGCATGGTTTGCAGCTGTTTTTGATTGCCGCCGGTGGGATCGTAGAGTTCGATCAGCTCGCGGCATTCGGCCAAGGAAAAACCGATGCGCTTGCCGCGCAGAATCAGCTTCAGGCTGACCTTGTCACGCGGCGAATAAATCCGCTCCTGGCCCCGACGCTCGGGGCGGAGCAGGCCTTGCTCTTCATAAAAACGAATCGCCCGGGTGGTGATGTCTAGCTCGCGGGCGAGATCGGAAATGCTGTAAGTCTGGCTGCTCATGGGCGCGCTCGAAGAAAGTCATGGCGCTAAGCTAATGGCAGGTTGACGTTTACGTCAAGCAGCTTGGATTTTCTGGGTTCTTGGGGGCCTCATCGCGAGCGAGCTCGTTCCCATATTGGATTTGCGTTCACCTCGGTCCTATGTGGGAGCGAGCTTGCTCGCGATGAACGATAAAGCGGTCATACGTCCTACGCCTTATCGAGCTTTTTCTCATGCGCCGTAACCTGCTGGCACAACTCAATCATCTGCTCGCGCATCCAGCGGTTGGCCGGGTCCTGATCGGTGCTTTCGTGCCAGTACAAATGGGTTTCCACCGGCGGCACATCGTTGACCGGCAGATTGAACGCCTGCAACTCATGCCGACGGGCAAAGCGCTCCGGCACCGTCATGACCATATCGGTCTGCTGCAACACCTGGGACGCCATCAAATAATGCTGGGAACGCAGGGCGATCTTGCGCTGAATGCCCATTTTCCCCAGCGCCAGATCGACATGCCCGAGCCCGTTGCGACGGCTGGAAATGTGAATGTGCGTTAGTGACAAATAGTCATCGAGGCTGAATTTTTCCTTGCCGGCCATGGGATGACCCTTGCGCATCGCACACACGTAACGGTCTTCCATCAGTTTGACGTGGCGCACTTGCGGGTCGGTATTGAGCGGCGCATCCACGGCGAAGTCGAGGCGACCGGCCGCCAATTCCTTGGTGGTTTCGCGGCGTTTCGACAGGAAGCTTTCGATGATCACTGTCGGCGCCAGGCGTCGCAGGCGCTGGAACAGCGGCGGCAGAATCACCGCTTCGGTGAGGTCGGTCATGCTGATGCGGTAGGTCTTAACCGCCTGCAACGGGTTGAAAATGCGGCTTTCCTGCACTGACACACGCAGCAGCGAGAGCGCGTTGCGCACCGGGCCGATAATGTTTTGCGCCATCGGCGTCGGCACCATGCCTTGCGCGGTACGCACGAATAACGGGTCGTTGAAGGTTTCGCGCAACCGCGCCAGGGCATTGGAAACCGCAGGCTGGGTAATGCCGACAATCTGCCCGGCGCGCGTCAGGTTGGCTTCGGTGTAGATCGCGTCGAAGACGATAAAGAGATTGAGGTCGACCTTGCTCAGATTCATTGCGCGCTCTCTTGTTTTTTTGGCGTGTTGTCAGGGCTGGCAGTCAGGGCGATTTTGCCCTTGATAATTGCCCGATCATATATCGGTGATGAATGTTTATACACGCCGAGAATAGGCTAGGTAAATTATCAACGCTGTTCTAGCATCGATTGCATGCCCCAAACAACCTCCCTGAAAGAGAAGGTAGCTGCCCATGGATTTCGCTTATTCGCCCAAGGTGCAAGAACTGCGTGAGCGCGTGACCGCGTTCATGGACACCTACGTTTATCCCGCTGAAGCCGTGTTCGAGCGCCAAGTCGCCGAGGGTGATCGCTGGCAGCCGACGGCAATCATGGAAGAGCTGAAACTGAAGGCCAAGTCCGAAGGCTTGTGGAATTTGTTTCTGCCTGAGTCCGAACTCGGCGCCGGGCTGACCAACCTCGAATACGCGCCGCTCGCTGAAATCATGGGCCGCTCGCTGCTCGGCCCGGAGCCGTTCAACTGCTCGGCGCCAGACACCGGCAACATGGAAGTGCTGGTGCGTTACGCCAACGAAGAACAAAAACAGCGTTACCTCGATCCCTTGCTGCGCGGCGAAATCCGCTCGGCGTTCGCCATGACCGAGCCTGACGTGGCGTCTTCGGACGCCACCAACATGGCCGCCCGCGCTGTGCGTGATGGCGATGAATGGGTCATCAACGGGAAAAAATGGTGGACCTCCGGCGCGTGCGATCCGCGCTGCAAGATCCTTATTTTCATGGGCCTGAGCGATCCCGACGCGCCGCGTCACGCCCAGCACTCGATGATTCTGGTGCCGGTGGACACGCCGGGGGTGAAAATCGTCCGGCCATTGCCGGTGTTCGGTTACGACGACGCGCCGCACGGTCACGCCGAAGTGCTGTTCGAAAATGTCCGGGTGCCGTACGAAAACGTCCTGTTGGGCGAAGGACGTGGCTTCGAAATTGCTCAGGGTCGCCTCGGCCCAGGGCGGATTCACCACTGCATGCGTTCAATCGGCATGGCCGAACGCGCGCTGGAGTTGATGTGCAAACGCGCGGTGAGCCGTACTGCATTCGGTAAACCGTTGGCACGGCTGGGCGGTAACATCGACAAGATCGCCGACTCGCGGATGGAAATCGACATGGCGCGGCTGCTGACGTTGAAAGCCGCGTACATGATGGACACGGTAGGTAACAAGATCGCCAAAAGCGAGATCGCGCAGATCAAAGTGGTCGCGCCGAATGTTGCCTTGCGCGTGATCGACCGGGCGATTCAGATTCATGGCGGCGCCGGGGTTTCCAATGATTTCCCGCTGGCCTACATGTACGCCATGCAGCGCACCCTGCGCCTGGCCGACGGCCCGGACGAAGTGCACCGCGCGGCGATCGGCAAATTCGAAATCGGCAAATACGTGCCGAAAGAAATGATGCGCAGCGGGCAGTAAAACCGCGTTGGCAGCCATCGCGAGCAAGCTCGCTCCCACATTTGGAATGCATTCCCTTGTGGGAGCGAACTTGTTCCTACATTGGGAATGCATTCCCTTGTGGGAGCGAGCTTGCTCGCGATGACGTCGGCAGCCTTGACGCAGTAACCTCCAGAATCAATACACCCAAACCTCAACCCGCCGATTTTTGATCCGGCCCTCATCCGCGCTGTTCGCCGCCACCGGCATCTCGGCGCCAAAACCGCGAATCTCGCGAAACACCACGCCGCTTTTCGCCAACTCCCGACGTACCGCCATTGCCCGCAACTTCGACAGCAGATCAGCGCGCGCCGGATCGCTCTTGGCGTCGCCAAATCCCACCAGCGTTACCTCGCGGTCACGTTTGCCGTGCTGCTTTATAGTCGAGCACCCGCGACAGGTCTTGCCGCGCCTTGTTATCCAGCGTCGCACTGCCTTCCTCAAAGCGAAAATTCACGGTCAACCGCTGCGCATGCCGACTTAACGCCTGATAACCCTCAGGCATCAGCGCGTTCGGCGTCACCGCCATCGCCTGCACGGTTTGCGCAATAAAACCGTTGGCCGCGACAAGCACCTGGCCCTGGCTGCCTTGCGCAAACGCCACCAACGCCTCGGCCCAGGGATTTTTGCCATTCGGCGGCAGATAAAAGAACAACCGCCGCGACAGCGGATAGTCCTCGGTCGCGATCAAACTGCTCAGCGGCAACATGGCTTGGGACTGACCATCGGCAATCGCCACGGCTTTGGCCTGACGCACATAGGGCAGGCCGATAAAACCGATGCCTTGCCGATCGAGGCTGACTGAATCAGACAATTGCTCGCTGGACTCGAAACGTTTCGCGGCACTGCTCAGCGTTTTCCCACGGCCATTGAGGACAATTTCTTTGAAGGTGTCGTAGGTGCCCGACTGATCATCCCGCGCGTACAGATGAATTTTCCCACCGACACCACCGACGTCTTCCCACGTCTCGGCCTCGCCACTGAAGATCCGCGCCAGTTGTTCGATGTTGAGCTGATTCAGCGGGTTTTGCGGGTGCAGGATGATCGCCAATCCATCAATGGCAATCACTTGCTCGGCACCGGAGCTTTTCAGGTCGCCGAGGGATTTGAGCTGCGCCAATTCGCTGTCCTTGATCGGACGCGATGAAGCCGCGAGGTCGGCCGAGGCGTTTTTCAAAGAAGTGAAACCAGTGCTCGAGCCATGTGCCGCGACTTCGACAATCACGGGCCGACCGTCCGACGTTTGCCCGATCACCCGTTGTTCGTTGGTTGTGTCCGAGGTTTCGCGATGGACGTTGAGCAAGCCTTGTTCGCGCAGCAAGCCTTCGACCAGCGCCGGGCCGAGCGCCGCGCCGATGGTGTTGGAACCCTGAATGCGCAGCGCCGGGCCGTGTTCGGGGATCGGCAATTCACCGGCGGCCGCCGTAAATGGCAGGCCGGCGCAGAGCAGCAGCAGGAACAACGCGCGCAGGGTCATGCCGGCACCTTATAAAGGACAAGGAAAGTGCCGGGAGAATAAGTCAGTCAGATTTCAGCCAGATGACAAAGAACCCGGTGGGAGCGAGCTTGCTCCCACAAGGGATTTGCGTGGATTCGCGCGAGATCAGCTCAATTCAAGCCAGATCGGCGCATGATCCGAGGGTTTTTCCATGGCGCGCAAATCGTAATCCACGCCTGCATCCTTCACGCGCGGCAACAAACCGTGCGAGGCCATGATCACGTCGATCCGCAGTCCACGCTTCGGCTCGTCTTCAAAACCACGGCTGCGGTAGTCGAACCAGCTGAAACGGTCGGCCACGTCCGGGTTCAAGTGCCGAAAGCTGTCCACCAGGCCCCAGTTTTTCAGGCGCGCCATCCACTCGCGCTCTTCGGGCAGGAAGCTGCATTTACCGGTTTTCAGCCAGCGCTTCATGTTGTCGGCGCCAATGCCGATGTCGCAGTCTTCCGGGGAAATGTTCACGTCGCCCATCACTACGACCGGCTGATCATTGCTGAACTGGCTTTCCAGCAGGTGCTGCAAATCGTTGTAGAAACGCTGCTTGGCGGGGAATTTGGTCGGGTGGTCGCGGCTTTCGCCCTGCGGGAAATAGCCGTTCATGATCGTCACCGGCAGGCCATTCGCGTCTTCGAACGTGCCCCAGATAAAGCGCCGCTGCGCGTCTTCTTCATCGGTGACGAAGCCTTTGTGCAGGGCAATCGGTTCCTTGCGCGAGAGCAGGGCGACGCCGTAATGGCCTTTTTGGCCGTGGAAATACACGTGGTAGCCAAGGGCCTGGACCTCGGCCAACGGGAACTGGTCGTCGTGGACCTTGGTTTCCTGCAGGCCGATGACGTCCGGTTGATGCTTTTCAATCAGCGCCGCCAGCTGATGCGGGCGAGCACGCAGCCCGTTGATGTTGAAGGAGACGATCTTCATGGTCGGCAGTCCTGGGGAAAAAAGGGCGATGCTAGCTGACATGTAGGAATGGGGCCAGTGTCGGGGTAGGGGGATTCGCCTGTTGCCGTGGAAGATGCGTGGGCAGAACTGACCCCATCGCGAGCAATCTCGCACCCACGGGGTTATCGGCTATACCTTGTGGGGGCAAGCCTGTTCGCGATGGCGTCATCGGCACCGACGCTGATTCGGATCAGCACGGAACTGTGCCAGCGCTGTAGGCTCGTAACCAGAAGAGTGCCGTCGTTTGAACGGCGCCCCGGGGAGAAAAACCGTTATGCCTGAAACCTCGACTGCCATTGCCGATATTCACATGCTCGACAGCGGCTATTCCCGCGAAGCGCGCTCCTTGCTGTACCAGGCTTATCGCCACGAACCGACTTTCGGTTATCTGTTCGAAGCCGAGCGCCCCGGCTATGAACAGCGGGTCCGCGCCACCGTGCGTGAACTGGTCAAGCAACATTTCCTGCAGGACTTGCCGGCCATCGGCCTGTTGGTCAACGACCGTTTGATCGGGATTGCCCTGATCGCGCCGCCGCAACGGCGCCTGGGCATCACCGAAAGTTGGGCGTGGCGCCTGCGCATGGTGCTCAGCACCGGTTTCCGCTGCACTCGACGTTACCTCGAATACCACGATGCGGTGACCGCGTGCGTGCCGACCGATTCGGTCCATGTGTTGCCGTTGCTGGGGATTCATCCTCAGTTCCAGGGCAAACATTTTGGTGAGCAACTGTTACAAGCGGTGCACAACTGGTGTGCGGTCGATGAACACTCCCAAGGTGTAGTCCTCGACACCGGAAACCCTCGTTATCTCGAGTTCTACAAGCGACAGGGTTATGAGGAAATCGGCGAAGTGGCCGTAGGACCAATCCGCGAGCACGTGTTTTTTCACGCCAATCCGCAGGTCCTGCAAACAGCAACGGCATAGAGGTCGAACTTTACCGGCACAGCAGGCTCTATCACGCTCCCAAGCTCGTGATAGCATCCGCGCCTATGAAGTTTCCAGGAAGATTTACCAGTGGCGTGCTCATGCTGTTATCCAGCTGCACGGCGCTGGCGCAAAGTGAATTGGCTGTGCGGATCAAACCGTCCAACGATGAACTGAAAGCCAATATAGAGGGCTATATCGGCAGCCTCGGCGATCGTGACGAGGAAGCGTTGCTGCGCTTCAGTCGGGGTGCCGAGGAACAGGCGCGCAAGGCCGCCCAGGCCTTGGGTTATTACCAGCCGCAGATCGACAGCGAAGTGCGGGGCGGCAAGAACCCGCGCCTGACCCTGAACATCGACCCCGGCGAACCGATTCATTTGCGCAACGTTACGGTGCGCATCGATGGCGCGGCCGGCGCGCTGAAGTCCTTTCGCAAACCGCCACCGGAACTGCTCAAACCCGGTGCGGTGCTCAACCACGGTCATTACGAAGACGCCAAACGGCTGATCCAGAATCAGGCTTCGCGCTTCGGTTTCTTCAGTGGCCGCTTCACCAGCCAAAAGCTGCTGGTCGACCCGCGCGCCGGGGTGGCCGACGTCGAACTGATTTACGACAGCGGTCCGCGTTACGCCTTGGGCAAAGTGACGTTTGAAGGCGACACGCCGTTTGACGAAGACCTGCTGCAACGCATGGTGCCGTTCAAGGAAGGCGCGCCTTACGATTCCGAACTGATCGCCGAACTCAATCAGGCGCTGCAATCGAGCGGCTATTTCGAAGGCGTGCGCGTCGATGCGGCGCCTACCGCGTCCAAGGACGACGTGATTCCGGTGGCGGTCAAACTCGACACGCGCAAGCCGCGCACCATGGGCCTCGGTCTGGGTTATTCGACCGACGTCGGCCCGCGTATCAAAGCCAACTGGACGCGCCACTGGGTCAATCCGCAGGGCCACAGTTATGGCTGGGAAGCCGAGTTGTCGGCGCCACGGCAGAACGTCGGGGTGTTTTACGACATTCCACTGGACCCGCCGCTGACCGACAAACTGCGCTGGGCCGCCGGTTATCAATATGAAGAACTCGCCGACACCGACTCGGTGAGCAAGCTGCTGACCCTCGGCCCCGAGTGGCACAGCAAGCTGCCGAGCGGCTGGCAACGGGTGATTTCGCTGAAGTGGCAACGCGAGGAATACACCCTCGGCGATGACTCGGGCCTGAGCACCTTGCTGATGCCCGGCGTCAGTTATTCGTACCTGAAAAGCGACAACCGCATCGATCCGCGCAACGGTTATCGCCTGACCTTCGAAACCAAAGTCGCCAAGGAAGGGCTCGGTTCGGACAACAATCTGTTGTACGGCACCGCGCTGGTCAAAGGCTTGACCACGGTGTTCGACAAACACCGTTTGCTTGGTCGGGTGCAGGTCGGCGGCAGCGCCACCAATGGTTACAAATCCGTGCCGCCGTCGCTGCGCTTCTTTGCCGGTGGCGATCAGAGTGTGCGTGGCTACGACTACCAGAGCCTGTCCCCGGAAAACTCCGACGGCAAGAATATCGGTGGCCGCTACATGATCGCCGGCAGCGTCGAGTATCAATATTCGGTTGCCGAGAAATGGCGCGTCGCGACATTCGTCGATCAGGGCAACTCCTTTAATACACTCGAACTGCCGAACCTCAAGACCGGCGTCGGCATCGGCGTGCGCTGGGTGTCACCGGTCGGGCCGATTCGCCTCGACCTCGCCCATGCGCTGGACGATGACGGCGGCATTCGATTGCACTTTTCCATGGGGCCTGAGCTGTGAAGCGTGGTTTGAAAATAACCCTGGCGGCGATGGCTTCGCTGCTGTTGCTAAGCGTGCTGGCCGTGGCGATTGTGCTTGGTACGGCTACGGGCAGCCGCTGGGCGCTCGGCTGGGTGCCGGGTTTGAGCGTGGACAATTTCCAGGGTCGCTTGGCCGGGCAGTGGAGTGCCGATCATCTGCTGTGGCAGCAAGACACCAGCCGAGTCGAGCTGAGCAAAGTGATTTTCGCCTGGTCGCCGTTGTGCCTGACGCGCATGACCTTGTGCATCGACCAGTTGCAAGCCGATCAGGTCAGTCTGCAATTGCCGCCGGGCACCGATGAAGAAAGCAGCGGCCCGATCAGCCTGCCGGATCTGGATTTGCCGCTGGCCATTGAACTCGGCGACGTCAAGGTCGGCAGCCTGCTGTTCAATGGCAGCGAGCAACTCAAGGGTTTGCAGCTGGCCGCGCACTGGACGACCCAGGGTTTGCAGATAGACTCGGTGCAATTGCAGCGCGACGACCTCAGCCTGAATCTGTCCGGGCTGCTCAAACCCAGCGGCAACTGGCCGCTGACCGCCGCTGGCAAGCTGACAATGGCCACGCCCGCGCCGTGGACGCTCGACCTCAAGGTTGACGGCGACTTGCTGAAAACCCTCAACTTGAAGGCCGACAGCAGCGGTTACCTCAACGGGCAACTGACCGGCGAGTTGCAACCGCTGGCGGAAAACCTGCCGGCCAAAGTGCGCATCACCGCTGACGGCTTCAAACCCGCCGCTGATCTGCCCGACACGCTGCAACTCAATCAGCTGGAATTGACCGGTGTTGGCGACCTGAAAAACGGTTATCAATTGCTTGGTAAAGCCACGCTGCCCGCCGAAAAAGGTCCGGTGGCGCTGTTGCTGCAAGGCAAGGTCGACGCTAATGGCGCGCAGATCGCCGGCCTCGACCTCACGGCCAACGACAAACAAAGTCTGAAACTCAGCGGCAACCTCGACTGGAGCAAAGGACTCACGGCTCAGGCGAAAATCGACTGGCTGGACTTCCCGTGGCATCGCCTCTATCCGCTGATCGACGAACCGCAAGTGGCGCTGCGCAGTTTTAATGGCGAAGTTTCCTACACCGATGGCAAATACCTCGGCAACTTCAAAGCCGCGCTGGATGGCCCGGCCGGGGCGTTCAGCCTGAGCAGCCCATTCGCCGGCGACCTGACAAAAATCTATCTGCAACAGTTGTCCCTCGAAGCCGGGCAGGGCAAGGCTCAAGGCCACCTGAACCTGCAATTCGCCGACGGCATTGCCTGGGACACGGCGCTGGATTTGTCGGCGCTCAACCCTGCGTACTGGATGGCGGAATTGCCGGGCACGCTGGCCGGGCCGTTGCGCAGTAAAGGCGAGATGAAAAACCAGCAGCTCAGCCTCAGCGCCGACCTTGATTTGAAAGGCAAACTGCGCGGGCAACCGGCGGTGATTCAAGCCAAGGCTGACGGCGCTGGCGAGCAGTGGAATTTGAACGCGCTGCAGATTCGCCTCGGCGACAACAGCATCAACGGCAAGGGCAGCCTGCAGCAAAAACTTGCCGGACAGATCGACATCAAGATGCCGCGCCTCGCCCAGCTCTGGCCGCAATTGCGCGGTCAGCTCAATGGCAGGGTCGATGTCGCCGGCACGCTCAAAGCGCCGCAGGGCAAGCTCGGCCTGCAAGGTTCGCAACTGGCGTTCGCCGACAATCGCCTGCAAAGCCTCAATCTCGACGCCACGCTCGACAGTGCGCAACGGGCAAAAATTGCTCTCAAGGGCAGCGGCATTCAGGCCGGCGAAACCAATCTGGGCACGCTGACCGCCAGCGGTCAGGGCGACATCAAAAAGCAGCAACTGGCCCTCGACCTGCAAGGACCGCAGCTGAAACTCGCGTTGGGCCTCGACGGCGCGCTGGATCAGGGCAACTGGCGCGGACGCCTGGCCAGCGGCGATATTCAGGCCGGCGGTCAGGATTGGCGGCTTCAAGGGCCGGCGAAACTTGAACGCCTGGCGGACGGCAAAATCAACTTCGGCGCGCATTGCTGGATGTCCGGTCAGGCCAGTCTCTGCGGCGAAGACCAGCGTCTGATGCCGGAGCCGAAGCTGCGTTATCACCTCAAGCAGTTCCCGATCGACAGTCTTGCGCAATGGTTGCCCAAGGACTTTGCCTGGAAGGGCAAACTCAACGCCGACCTGCAACTCGACTTGCCGGCCAGCGGCCCGAACGGCCAGATTAGCGTCGATGCCAGCGGCGGCACGTTGCGCATGAAAGACAAGGATCAGTGGCTGGACTTCCCGTACCAGACGCTGAAACTCACTAGCAAACTCACGCCCAAGCGCATCGACACCGACCTCAACTTCGTCGGCGGCAAGCTCGGTGAGTTGATGGTGCAAGCGCAGATCAACCCGCTGCCAGCGAACAAACCGTTGACCGGCTCGTTCCGCCTCAATGGCCTCGACCTGTCGGTGGCGCGGCCGTTTTTGCCGATGGTCGAGAAGATCAACGGTCGCTTGAATGGCAGCGGCACTTTGTCCGGCGGGCTGACGGCGCCGCTGGTCAACGGCAACTTGATGCTCAGCGACGGCGAAGTGTCCGGGCCGGAACTGCCGATGGAGTTGCAGGATTTAAAAGTCCAGGCATTGATTGCCGGCGAGACCGTGCAATTGAACGGTGGCTGGAAAAGCGGCAAGAACGGGCAGGGCAGTTTGAACGGCAATATTGCCTGGGGTCAGGCGCTGGTCGTTGACCTGGCGCTGAAAGGCTCGCAATTGCCGGTGACCGTCGAGCCCTACGCCAAACTTGAAGTGGCGCCAGACCTGAAGATTTCGATGAAGGGCGATGAGCTGGCGATTGCCGGCAAAGTGCAGGTGCCGCGCGGTGAAATCACCGTGCGCGAATTGCCGCCCTCGACGGTCAAGGTCTCGGATGACACGGTGATCGTTGGCGCGCAAACGGAAGAAGGCAAGCCACCGGTGGCGATGAAAATGGACATCGACGTGGTGGTCGGCGATGACAAACTCAGCTTCGCCGGGTTCGGTCTGACCGCGAATCTGCAAGGTCATGTGCACATCGGCGACAACATGGACACGCGCGGCGAACTCTGGCTCAACGACGGTCGGTACCGCGCGTATGGCCAGCGCCTGACGGTGCGCCGGGCGCGGTTGCTGTTTGCCGGGCCGTTGGACCAACCGTATCTGGACATCGAAGCGATTCGCCAGACGGATGACGTGATTGCCGGTATTCGCTTGAGTGGCAGCGCCGAGCAGCCAACCACGCAGATCTTCTCCGAACCGGCGATGAGCCAAGAGCAGGCTTTGTCTTATCTGGTGCTCGGGCGTCCGTTAAGCACCAACGGCGAAGACAACAACATGCTCGCGCAAGCGGCGCTGGGCTTGGGTTTGATGGGCAGCGCCGGGGTCACCAGCGGTTTGGCCAAGGACTTGGGGATTCAGGATTTCCAGCTCGATACCCAGGGCAGCGGCGACAGCACCAGCGTGGTCGCCAGCGGTAACATCTCCGAGAAACTCAGTTTGCGTTACGGCGTCGGCGTGTTTGAGCCGGCGAGCACCATTGCCCTGCGCTACAAACTGAGCAAAAAAGTCTACGTTGAAGTCGCCAGCGGCGTCGCCAGCTCACTGGACATCTTCTACAAGCGGGATTTCTAAAGCCCGTCCGTTACAGCTCCTGCCCGATCATTCCCACGCGCTGCGTGGGAATGCCTCTTGGGACGCTCCGCGTTCCGCTCTCGAATCGTGACGCAGAGCGTCACTGGCTGAATCCCGCGCAGAGCGTGGGAACGATCAGTCACATTGCCATTTATCCGCCAATTACAAAGCTTCCTAACTATTACGTTGACATTCGCTGCCTAGGCAGTAACATCTCGACATACATTCTCTGCCTAGGCAGCTAATCGGTGGACAGATGAAGCATTTCACCCCGGAACAATTCAAGCATTGCCATCTCGGCCTCTTGCTCGGGCGCGCGGCGCTGCTCAAGGACCGGATCATTGATACGCACATGGAACCGCACGGCATCACTGCCGCGCAGTTCAAAGTGCTGATCATCATGGCCCAGTTCGGCGTCGATACGCCGGCCGAGCTGTGCCGGCACCTGTCGCTCGACAGTGGTTCGATGACGCGCATGCTTGATCGTCTGGAGCAGAAAAACTTCCTCGCCCGCCAACGCTCCGAAGCTGATCGCCGTCAGGTGCAACTGGTGCTCACCGCGCAAGGCCAGCAGTTGGCCGACCGCCTGCCGGACATCGGCGCCGACGCTATGAATGAGTTGGCCGGGGCCATCACCCCGCAAGAGTTGAGCACCCTGGAACAGATCCTGAAGAAAATTTTGGTAGCGGCGGGTGATCCCATCACGCTGCTGCGGGTAGGTGACAAATGAGCAGTAAAACCCTGCGTACCGGGCTGAGCCTGGTGCTGTCGGCGATGGTCCTGGCCGGTTGCGCCAACTACAGCGGCCTCGACACCGAAGGCCAAAGCCTCGACGCAAAAACCCTCAAGGCCGGGCAATCGCTGACCGGCGTGACCCTGTCGCCAGCGGCCTGGCCGAAAAGCGACTGGTGGAAAAGCCTCGGCGACCCGCAGCTCGACGGCTTGATCCGCGAAGCCTTGCACGACAGCCCCGACATGCAAATCGCCGCCGCCCGTGCCCATCAGGCCAGTGCCGCAGCGTATGCCGCCGATGCCGCGCGCATGCCGACGCTCGACGCCAGCGCCGGCATCAGCCGTTCCCGTCTGGCCAAGGACCAGGACCCGCGAGGGCAGGGCGATGCTTACGCCACCGTGCGTAACGTTAGCGCCGGTTTCAATTACAACTTCGACCTCTGGGGCGGTCAGCGTGACGCCTGGGAAGCCGCATTGGGCGAGGCGCGCGCCGCCGAAGTCGATCGGCAGGCGGCGCAATTGACGTTGGCCGCCGACGTTGCCCGCGCCTATAGCGATCTGGGGCAGGCGCACATCGTTTATGACCTCGCCGCCGAAGACCTCAAACGCACCCGGCAGATGCTGGATCTGAGCCAGCGGCGCTTGAGTTCGGGGATCGACAGTCAGTACCAGTTCCAGCAAACCGAAAGCCTCGAAGCCAGTTCCCAGGCCAGCCTGATCGACGCCGAAAAACGCTTGAACAGCGCCAAAATCGCCTTGGCCGTGCTGCTCGGCAAAGGCCCGGACCGCGGCAACGAAATCGCCCGGCCGAAGATCCTCCAGGCCAGCGCCGTGGCGTTGCCGTCGGTACTGCCGGCCGAATTGCTCGGTCGTCGCCCGGATCTGGTCGCGGCGCGCTGGCGGGTCGAAGCGGCGAGCAAAGACATCGACGCGAGCAAAACCCAGTTCTACCCCAACCTCAACCTCAGCGCCGCTGCGGGCGCCGAGTCGCTGTTGGGCGACGCGATGTTCGGTTCGGCGAGTCGCTTTTTCAACATTGCCCCGACGCTTTCGGTGCCGATTTTCGACGGTGGGCGCCTGCGCGCCAACCTCGATGCGCGCGATGCCGACTATGACCTCGCGGTCGCGCAGTACAACAAAAACCTGGTCAAGGCCCTCGGTGATGTCAGCGACACGATCAACCAGTTGCGCGATATCGGCCGGCAGATCGGCGCCCAGCAACACGCCACCGAGATTGCTCAGGATTCTTACAACACAGTGGTCGAGCGCTACGGATCCGGCATCGGCAATTACCTCGACGTGCTCAGCATCGAACAGCAATTGCTCCAGGCCCAGCGTCAGTTGGCCAGCCTGAATGCCGAGCAGATCGACCTGTCGATCCAATTGATGCAGGCGCTGGGCGGTGGTTTCCAGACTGAAACCCTCGCCTCGGCCAACCCAGCTCCAGCCAAGCTGAACAACTAATTCAAGGTATTTGTCATGGCCACTGCCGAAACAACCAAAGCTCCCGACAACGCGCAAGACACCAGCAACCCGCGCAAACGCAAGATCATGCTGACCGTGCTGGCGGTTCTGGTAATCCTCGCCGGCCTCGGCGTCTGGGCTTATCACGAACTGTACGGTCGCTGGAATGAAAGCACCGACGACGCCTATGTAAACGGCAACGTGGTGGAAATCACCCCGTTGGTCACCGGCACCGTGGTCAGCATCGGCGCCGACGATGGCGATCTGGTCCACGAAGGCCAGGTGCTGGTCAATTTCGACCCGAACGACGCGCAGGTCAGTTTGCAAAGTGCCCAGGCCAATCTGGCCCGCACCGTGCGCCAAGTGCGCGGCTTGTACAGCAACGTTGACGGTATGAAAGCTCAGGTCAACGCGCAACAGGCGAACGTGCAAAAGGCTCAGGACAACTTCAGCCGCCGGAAGAATCTCGCCGCCGGCGGGGCGATTTCCCAGGAAGAACTGTCCCACGCTCGCGACGACCTGACCTCGGCGCAAAACGCCTTGGCCAACGCCCAGCAACAACTGAAAACCACCAGCGCGCTGGTCGATGACACGGTGGTTTCGTCGCACCCGGACGTGATGTCGGCCGCCGCGCAACTGCGTCAGGCCTACCTGAACAATTCCCGCAGCACCTTGATTGCGCCGGTTACCGGTTATGTCGCCAAGCGTTCGGTGCAACTCGGTCAGCGGGTTCAGCCGGGCACGGCGCTGATGGCGGTGATCCCGCTGGATCAGTTGTGGATCGACGCCAACTTCAAGGAAACCCAACTGCGTGACATGCGCATCGGCCAACCGGTGGACATCGAGGCTGACCTGTACGGCAGCGACGTGAAGTACAGCGGCACCATCGACAGCCTCGGCGCGGGGACCGGCAGCGCGTTTGCCCTGTTGCCGGCGCAGAACGCCACCGGTAACTGGATCAAAATCGTCCAGCGGGTGCCGGTGCGGATTCACATCAACGCCGAAGAACTGGCCAAACACCCGTTGCGCGTGGGCCTGTCGACTCAGGTTGAGGTCAACCTGCACGACCAGAGCGGCCCGGTGCTGGCGCAACAGCCGCCGCAAAAGGCTTCGTTCAGCACTAACGTCTACGACCGTCAATTGGCCGAGGCGGACGCGATGATCACGCAGTTGATCCACGACAACAGTGCGGCGGCCAGCAAGACCGCCAAGCGCTGATACTCCCCTGTAGGAGCGAGCCTGCTCGCGATAGCGGCGGTCCCATCAACAAAGATGTTGAATGTAAATCCGTTATCGCGAGCAGGCTCACTCCTACAAGGTCAGCTGCGTCTTTAAGGGGCCCAGCGCCCATCTGGTTTCAAAGGATTCGCGATGAGCAATAACGCGTCTTTCACCCCGCCCAGCCTGCTGCTCAGTACCATCGGGCTGTCGCTGGCGACTTTCATGCAAGTGCTCGACACGACCATCGCCAACGTCGCGTTGCCGACGATTTCCGGCAACCTTGGCGTGAGTTCGGAGCAGGGCACCTGGGTGATCACTTCGTTCGCCGTCAGTAACGCGATCGCGCTGCCGCTGACCGGGTGGCTGAGCCGGCGTTTCGGCGAAGTGAAGCTGTTTCTCTGGGCAACGATTCTGTTCGTGCTGGCTTCGTTTCTCTGCGGCATCTCGACCTCGATGCCGGAATTGATCGGTTTCCGGGTGTTGCAAGGTCTGGTGGCGGGGCCGTTGTACCCGATGACCCAGACGCTGCTGATCGCGGTGTATCCTCCCGCCAAACGGGGGATGGCCCTGGCGCTGCTGGCGATGGTCACGGTGGTCGCGCCGATTGCCGGGCCGATCCTCGGTGGCTGGATTACCGACAGCTACAGTTGGCCGTGGATTTTCTTTATCAACGTGCCGATCGGGATTTTCGCGGTGATGGTGGTGCGCCAGCAGCTCAAGGAGCGCCCGGTGGTTACCAGTCACCAGCCGATGGATTACGTCGGTCTGATCACGCTGATCATTGGCGTCGGGGCGTTGCAGGTGATCCTCGACAAGGGCAATGACCTCGATTGGTTCGAGTCGAATTTCATCATCATCGGCGCGGCGATTTCCGTGGTGGCGCTGGCGGTGTTTGTGATCTGGGAGATGACCGATGCGCATCCGGTGGTTAATTTGCGCTTGTTCGCGTATCGCAACTTCCGCATCGGCACCATCGTGTTGGTGCTGGGTTACGCCGGGTTCTTTGGTATCAACCTGATTCTGCCGCAATGGCTGCAGACGCAGATGGGCTACACCGCGACTTGGGCCGGTCTGGCGGTGGCGCCGATCGGGATTCTGCCGGTGTTGATGTCGCCCTTCGTCGGCAAATACGCGCACAAGTTTGATCTGCGTTTGCTCGCCGGTGGCGCGTTCCTGTGTATCGGCCTGAGCTGCTTCATGCGCGCCGGGTTCACCAATGAAGTGGACTTCCAGCACATCGCGTTGGTGCAGTTGTTCATGGGGATTGGCGTGGCGCTGTTCTTTATGCCGACGCTGAGCATCTTGATGTCGGACTTGCCGCCGAGCCAGATCGCCGATGGCGCGGGCCTGGCGACGTTCCTGCGGACCTTGGGCGGCAGTTTCGCGGCGTCGCTGACGACGTGGATCTGGATTCGCCGGGCCGATCAGCATCACGCGTATCTGAGCGAAAGCATCACCACCTATGAACCGGCGACGCGCGATGCCTTGCATGCGCTGGGCGGGGCGAGTACGCCGGCCTATGCGCAACTCGATCAGGTGCTGACGAGCCAGGCGTACATGCTCTCCACCGTGGATTACTTCACGCTGCTGGGCTGGGGTTTTGTCGGTTTGATCCTGATTGTATGGCTGGCGAAACCACCGTTTGCCGCAAAAGCAGGGCCAGCGGCGTCTGGGCATTGAGTGCAGGGCTTGAGATCGACCCCTCTCCCTAACCCTCTCCCCAGAGGGGCGAGGGGACTGACCGAGGCGTTCTTTTGAGCTGCATCGACCTGAAAGCCCGAGCCGAACTCCCGTCCGGAAAACAATGAAGATCGACTCCCTTCCCCCCTCTCCCCACTGGGGAGAGGGCTGGGGTGAGGGGTGGCTCTTAGCCGTTAGGCAATGCAAGCCGCGGCGGTGTCCCGACCTGAAAGCCCGAGCCGAACTCAGGCCTGGAAAACAATGAAGATCGGCTCCCATTCCCCCACTCCCCACTGGGGAGAGGGCTGGGGTGAGGGGTGGCTCTTAGCCGCTAAGCAATGCAGGCCGCGGCGGTGTCCCAAAATCGAACGGTGCCAGGGCAAATCCGTTCTCATCCACCTCCAGCGCCCAGCCCTGGCGATCCCAATCCCCCAGCACAATGCGCCGGGCCGCTTCCTCGCCGATCTGCAATTTATGGATCGCCGGGCGGTGGGTGTGGCCGTGGATCAGCGTTTTCACGCCGAATTCCTGCATGATCCGTGGCACTTCCTCGGGCGTGACATCGACGATGTCGTTGGCCTTCATCCGCGTCTGCGCACGGCTTTCGCTGCGCAGTTTGCGCGCCAGTTTGTGCCGGGTGCTGAGGGGCAGGTGCCGCAGGATAAACAGGGTGATCGGGTTGCGCAGATAACGACGCAGCTTCATATAGCCGACATCGCGGGTGCACAGGCTGTCGCCGTGCATCAATAGCACCGGCTCGCCTGCGAGTTGCACGACGCTCGGGTCTTTCAACAACGTGCAGCCGGCCTGTTTGCAGAAGGCCTGGCCAAGCATGAAGTCGCGATTACCGTGCATCAGAAAAATTGCCGTGCCGCTGTCGCTGAGATCGCGCAGGGCCTGGCAGATGGAGCGCTGGAAAGGCGTCATGGCGTCGTCGCCAATCCATGCCTCGAAAAAGTCGCCGAGAATGTACAACGCACTCGCCGAGCGGGCGCGTCCGGCGAGCAAATCCAGAAACGCCCGGGTTATGTCCGGGCGCTCCTCTTCCAGATGTAAATCTGAAATCAGCAGTATCACGCTTCGATGATCTCGGCTTTCTCGATGATCACGTCATCTGCTGGCACATCCTGGTGGCCGGATTTCATGGTGGTGGAAACACCTTTGATCTTGTCGACCACTTCTTCGCCGGCAACCACTTTGGCGAAAACGGCGTAGCCCCAACCCTGAGTGGTCTTGGCGCTGTGGTTCAGGAAGCTGTTGTCAGCCACGTTGATGAAGAACTGCGCGGAGGCCGAATGCGGCTCCATGGTACGGGCCATGGCGACGCTGTACTTCTCGTTCGGCAGACCGTTGTCGGCTTCGTTCTGGATGCTTGGGCGCTTGTCTTTCTTTTCTTTCATGCCTGGCTCGAAACCGCCGCCCTGGATCATGAAGTTACTGATGACGCGGTGGAAAACGGTGTTTTCGTAGTGCCCGGCTTTGACGTATTCGATGAAGTTGGCAACGGTCAGCGGAGCCTTTTCAGCGTTCAGTTTCAGGACGATGTCGCCATGGTTGGTGGTCAGTTTGACTTGGGTCATGATCGGGACTCTTTATAAAAGAAGCGTTTGAAAGGAATTCGTGGTTTGCCGCGCGTTACGCCGGCAACCGGTTTGGCCAATTTCGGCCAAGGTGCGCAGTTTAGCGCGACAGGCGTTAATTTCGAGGCAGTTTTTCAAAACAGGTGGATTAAACGCAGCTGATTTAAGGCCTGCTCTGTCAGCGGCTTGACAGCATCGGCTATGATAGCGGCTTTGTTTTGTCAGGCCTTTCGTTCCGGCCGCGCACTTGTATGTTCAAGGATCCTAATGAGCAAGCCCACTGTCGACCCTACCTCGAATGCCAAGACCGGCCCTGCCGTGCCGGTCAACTTCCTGCGGCCGATCATCCAGGCGGACCTGGACTCGGGTAAGCACACGCAGATCGTCACCCGTTTCCCGCCTGAGCCCAACGGCTACCTGCACATCGGTCACGCCAAGTCGATTTGCGTGAACTTCGGCCTGGCCCAGGAATTTGGCGGCGTCACGCACCTGCGTTTCGACGACACCAACCCGGCCAAGGAAGACCAGGAATACATCGACGCGATCGAAAGCGACATCAAATGGCTGGGCTTCGAATGGTCCGGTGAAGTGCGCTACGCCTCGCAGTATTTCGACCAATTGCACGACTGGGCCGTCGAGCTGATCAAGGCCGGCAAGGCTTACGTTGATGACCTGAGCCCGGAGCAAGCCAAGGAATACCGCGGCACGCTGACCGAACCGGGCAAGAACAGCCCGTTCCGCGACCGCTCCGTCGAAGAAAACCTCGACTGGTTCGCCCGCATGAAGGCCGGCGAATTCCAGGACGGCGCACGCGTGCTGCGGGCCAAGATCGACATGGCCTCGCCGAACATGAACCTGCGCGACCCGATCATGTACCGCATCCGTCACGCCCATCACCACCAGACCGGCGACAAGTGGTGCATCTACCCGAACTACGACTTTACCCACGGCCAGTCGGACGCGATCGAAGGCATCACGCATTCGATCTGCACCCTGGAATTCGAAAGCCATCGTCCGCTGTA
The DNA here is from genome assembly GCF_007828705.1 of Pseudomonas sp. SJZ131. NCBI lineage: Bacteria > Pseudomonadati > Pseudomonadota > Gammaproteobacteria > Pseudomonadales > Pseudomonadaceae > Pseudomonas > Pseudomonas sp. SJZ131. Next base: position 367,917 of record NZ_VIVC01000001.1, read on the forward strand.
CGAATGGTTCCTCGACGCGTTGCCAGTGCCCGCGCACCCGCGTCAGTACGAATTCAGCCGCCTCAACCTGAACTACACGATCACCAGCAAGCGCAAGCTCAAGCAACTGGTCGACGAGAAACACGTGTTCGGCTGGGATGACCCGCGCATGTCGACGTTGTCGGGTTTCCGCCGTCGCGGCTACACGCCTGCGTCGATCCGCAATTTCTGCGACATGGTCGGCACCAACCGTTCTGACGGCGTTGTCGATTTCGGCATGCTCGAATTCAGCATCCGTCAGGATCTGGACCAGAATGCTCCGCGCGCCATGTGCGTGCTGCGTCCGCTGAAAGTCGTGATCACCAACTACCCGGAAGACCAGGTCGAGAACCTCGAACTGCCGCGTCATCCGCAGAAAGAAGAACTCGGCGTGCGCCAGTTGCCGTTCGCCCGTGAAATCTACATCGACCACGATGACTTCATGGAAGAGCCGCCAAAAGGCTACAAGCGCCTGGAGCCGAACGGCGAAGTGCGTCTGCGCGGCAGCTACGTGATTCGTGCGGACGAAGCGATCAAGGACGCCGACGGCAACATCGTCGAGCTGCGTTGCTCCTACGACCCGGAAACCCTCGGCAAAAACCCTGAAGGCCGCAAGGTCAAAGGCGTTGTGCACTGGGTGCCAGCAGCGGCCAGCATTGAGTGCGAAGTGCGTCTGTACGATCGCCTGTTCCGCTCTCCGAACCCTGAAAAGGCTGAGGACAGCGCCAGTTTCCTCGACAACATCAACCCTCAATCACTGCAAGTTCTCACTGGTTGTCGTGCCGAGCCTTCGTTGGCCAATGCACAGCCGGAAGACCGTTTCCAGTTCGAGCGCGAAGGTTACTTCTGCGCGGATATCAAGGACTCGAAACCGGGCGCTCCGGTGTTCAACCGTACCGTGACCTTGCGTGATTCGTGGGGCCAGTGATTCAAGGAAACCGCTAAAGTGCTGACGATCTACAACACGCTCACCAAGAGCAAAGAAGTTTTCAAACCGCTGGATGGCAACAATGTGCGCATGTACGTCTGCGGGATGACCGTTTACGACTACTGCCACTTGGGCCACGGCCGCAGCATGGTCGCGTTCGACCTGGTGACCCGCTGGTTGCGCTTCAGCGGTTACAACCTGACGTATGTGCGCAACATCACCGACATTGACGACAAGATCATCAATCGGGCCAACGAGAACGGCGAGTCGTTCGAGGCCTTGACCGAGCGCATGATCGCGGCGATGCACGAAGACGAAGCGCGCCTGAACATCAAGAAGCCGGACATGGAGCCGCGTGCCACCGATCATATTCCGGGCATGCTCAGCATGATCCAGACTTTGATCGACAAGGGTTACGCCTATGCCGCGAACAATGGCGACGTGTATTACCGCGTCGCCAAGTTCATGGGCTACGGCAAGCTGTCGCGCAAGAAGATCGAAGACCTGCGCATCGGCGCGCGGATCGAAGTCGACGAGTCGAAACAGGACCCGCTGGACTTTGTATTGTGGAAAGCCACCAAACCGGGCGAGCCGAGCTGGCCTTCGCCGTGGGGCGACGGGCGTCCGGGCTGGCACATCGAATGCTCGGTGATGTCGACCTGCTGCCTCGGCGAGACGTTCGATATTCATGGCGGCGGCAGCGACCTCGAGTTCCCGCACCACGAAAACGAAATCGCCCAAAGCGAAGCGGCCACCGGCAAGACCTACGCCAACGCGTGGATGCATTGCGGGATGATTCGGATCAACGGCGAGAAGATGTCGAAGTCGTTGAACAACTTCTTCACCATTCGCGACGTGCTGGAAAAGTACCACCCGGAAGTCGTGCGTTACTTGCTGGTGTCGAGCCATTACCGCAGCGCGATCAACTATTCGGAAGACAACCTCAAGGACGCCAAAGGCGCACTCGAGCGTTTCTACCATGCGTTGAAAGGCCTGCCGAGTGTCGCTCCGGCGGGCGGCGAAGGGTTTGTCGAGCGCTTCACTCAGGTGATGAACGACGACTTCGGCACGCCGGAAGCCTGCGCGGTGCTGTTCGAGATGGTCCGCGAGATCAACCGTCTGCGCGAGAGCGATCTGAACGCGGCGGCCGGTCTGGCGGCGCGTTTGAAGGAACTGGCCAGCGTGCTCGGCGTGTTGCAGCTTGAAGCCGATGACTTCTTGCAGGCTGGCGCTGAAGGGCGGGTCGATGCAGCTGAAGTGGATGCGCTGATTGCTGCGCGTCTGGCCGCTCGCGCCAACAAGGACTGGGCCGAATCCGACCGCATCCGCGAGCAGCTCACCGCCATGGGCGTGGTGCTGGAAGACGGCAAGGGCGGCACGACCTGGCGCCTGGCTGACTGATTTCTGCACTCATTACAAGCAAAACCCGCCTTGTGCGGGTTTTTGTTTATGTGCAGGTTCCAAGTCCGGTGGTGACAGGGCTGACGCCTTCCCGGGCAAGCCTCGCTCCTACAGTTTTGTGTCGTTCGCAAGATGGCGTACGACTCGGCCCTGTAGGAGCGAGGCTTGCCCGCGAATGGTCTGCAGTCGAGCGCAAACAGTGCCGACGCCCGGTCACTCCGTCTGGCGCAAGCGCTTGTACAAAGTGTTGCGGCTAACGCCCAATCTGCGGGCCAGATGCGAAATATTCCCCCCAGCCGCCTGCAACAGCCGATTCAAATCCTCGGCATCATTCAAATCCACCGCCAACGGCTCCGGCGTCTCTACCGGTTCCATCTCCAGATCGACAAAAAAATCATCCGGCAAATGCTCAGGTTTCACCGGTTGCTCCTCAGCCATGGCCAACGCGACCTGCATCACGCTGCTGACCTGACGCAAATTCCCCGGCCACGGATGACGGCTGAACAACGCCATTACCTCGCGGCTCAACCCGGCCCATTGCGCCGGTTCGCGGTGCTGTTCCCACAGGCGTTTGAACAAGGCTTCTTTATCACTGCGCTCGCGTAATGGCGGCAGCTCCAGCGTCAGCCCGCCAATCCGGTAATACAAATCCTCGCGAAAACGCCCCAACTGCACCTGTTCGCGCAACGAGCGGTTGGTCGCCGAAATAATCCGGATATCCACCGCAAACAACTCGCTGCTGCCCACCGGTTGCACGCAGCGCTCCTGCAACACCCTCAACAGTCGGGCCTGTGTCGGCAGCGGCATGTCGCCGATTTCATCGAGGAACAGCGTGCCTTTGTCAGCCTTGCGGATCAGGCCGATGCTGCCCTTTTGATTGGCACCGGTGAACGCGCCTTTCTCGTAACCAAACAGCTCGGATTCCACCAGTTCGGCGGGGATCGCTGCACAGTTCACCGCAATGAACGGTTGTTTGCTGCGCGAGCTGGCCTGGTGCAGCGCTTTGACAAACACTTCCTTGCCGACCCCGGTCTCGCCGTGGATCAGCAGCGGAATGTCTTTCTCCAGCAAACGCTCGGCCTGGCGCACGGCTTTTTCGACGCGGCTGTCACCGAAGTGCAGGGTGCTCAGGCTGATGGTGGCGGGGGGCGAAACCGTCGGTTCAGCGAACACTCTCGCTTGAATCGGCACCTGTTTCGGCCGCTTCAACAAACACTGAAAACGGTTGCGCCCGGACGCTTGCAACGCAAACGGCAAGCCCTCCGGTTGGTTGAGCAATTCCAGTAATGACACCTTGAACAGGCTCTCGACGCTGACCCGCGACAGGCTGATGCCCAGCAGATTATCGGCCCGGCGATTGGCCGAAAGCACTTGCCCGGCCTCGTCAAAGATCAGCAAACCGGCCCATTGGCTGTCGAGGTTGTTTAGCCCGGTGTTGAAGGTCAGTTGAAAATGCTGGCCATGGAACAGGTTGAGAATCAGCCGATTCTCCACGGTCTGGCTCATCATTTTGACCATGCCCAGCGTGTGCGACGGCGGCAGGTAGCTGTCGCTGGACACGTCGAGCACCGCGATGACTTTGCGCTCGGCATCGAAAATCGGCGCGGCGGAACCGGTCATGAAACGGTTGGCTTTCAGAAAATGTTCGTCGTGCTCGATGTGCACGGCTTGCTCGCAGGCGAGGGCGGTGCCGATCGCATTGGTGCCGCTGCAACGCTCGATCCAACTGGCGCCGGCGCTGAAACCGCGGGTCAGGCTCGGCTCGATAAAGCGCTGGGTGCCCCAGGACGTGAGCACTTGGCCCTGATTGTCGGCGAGCATGATCAGGCAATTGGAGTTGCTGAGGATATTTTCGTAATACGGCAGCACTTCCTGATGCGTGGTCTGCACCAGCGAATGCTGGCTCTCGAGCAATTGCGCGATGCCGGCGGCGGGTAGCTGGTCGAAGGTCGGGGCGCTGTGGTGATCGAGGCCGAACGCACGGCAGCGCGACCAGGAGTCCTGAATGATGGCGTCGTGGGAGAGCGGCGAGGCGGGTACGGCCATGGCAGTCGATCTCTGAGCAAAGCTTTTATTGTTTTTATGGGTGTTACACAACGTTCGAGGCGCCACATTATTCTGTGGGAGCAAGGCTTGCCCGCGATGGCGATCTCGATAACGCCATCGCGGGCAAGCCATGCTCCTACAGGGTCAAAATGCGTTCGTAGAGTGTTGTTCACTATTGTTCATTGTCAACCGCCCAACTGTTCAATTGTTCAGCCGCGATTGTTCATTTCTGTTCAGCAACGAACGCCGTTCACGCTCATTTCACGGATTTACGAAGCGCATCAAGCACTTGCATTTTCTGGCACGAATGTCGCTCTATCGTTTCGGTCGCTTGACTCCAAATAATAAAAAAGGCCGAGCCATGTCACTCACCCTGGAGCACGTCAGCCGTACCGTCGAGGGCCAGACCTGGATCGACGATGCGTGCCTGGTTTTCGAACCCGGATCATTCAACGTTTTGCTCGGGCGCACGCTGTCCGGCAAAACCAGCCTCATGCGTCTGATGGCCGGCCTCGACAAGCCTGACAGCGGCCGCATCCTGATGAACGGTGTCGATGTCACGCAACGCCCGGTGCGTTTGCGCAACGTCTCGATGGTTTATCAGCAGTTCATCAACTACCCGACCATGACGGTGTTCGAGAACATCGCTTCGCCGCTGCGCCAGGGCGGGGCGTCCAACGAACTGATCCAGAGCAAAGTGCTCGAAACCGCGAAAATGCTGCGCATCGAGAAATTCCTCAAGCGCTATCCGCTGGAGCTTTCCGGTGGTCAGCAACAGCGCACGGCCATGGCGCGGGCGCTGGTCAAGGACGCTGAACTGATCCTGTTCGACGAACCGCTGGTCAACCTCGACTACAAACTGCGCGAAGAGCTGCGCCAGGAAATGCGCGAGCTGTTCAAGGCGCGGCACACCATCGCGATCTACGCCACCACCGAGCCCAACGAAGCGTTGGCGCTGGGCGGCACCACGACGATTCTTCACGAAGGCCGGGTGATCCAGAGCGGCAAGTCCTCCGAGGTGTATCACCAGCCACAAACCGTATTGGCCGCAGAGCTGTTTTCCGAGCCGCCGATCAACCTGATGCCGGGACGCATCGCTGGCAACGAAGTGAGTTTCGCCAATTTTGTGCACTTCCCGCTGAACGTCGATCTGCGCCCGGTGGGTGAAGGCGAATTCCGTTTTGGCGTGCGCCCGAGCCACATTTCGCTGGTGCCGAGCAACGACGATGACCTCGAGTTGGCGGTCACCGTCGAAGTCGCCGAGATCAGCGGTTCGGAAACCTTCCTGCACGTGCGCAACGAACATTTTCTGTTGGTGCTGCACTTGCCGGGCGTGCACGAATACGACGTCGATGCGCCGATTCGCATCTACATCCCGACGCACAAACTGTTTGTCTTCGATATGCAGGGCCGGCTGGTCCAGGCGCCCGGTCGCCGTATCGCGAGGGTTGCCTGATGGCCGAAATTCGTTTGCAAAACCTCGCCCACAGCTACACCCGCACGCCGAGCGGCCCCGAGGATTACGCGATCCGCGAGATGAACCACATCTGGGAGCAGGGCGGTGCCTACGCGTTGCTCGGGCCGTCGGGTTGCGGCAAATCGACGTTGCTCAACATCATTTCCGGGTTGCTCAGCCCCTCGCAAGGCCAAGTGCTGTTTGACGGCAAAGAGGTCAACGAGCTGACCCCGGAGAAGCGCAACATCGCCCAGGTTTTCCAGTTTCCGGTGGTCTACGACACCATGACGGTGTTCGACAATCTGGCGTTCCCCCTGCGAAATCAGGGCATGAACGAGGCGAAAGTGCACAGCAAGGTGCAGGAAATTGCCGAGGTCCTCGACCTGCAGGCACTGCTGAGCAAAAAGGCGCGCAACCTCACCGCCGATGAAAAACAGAAAGTCTCGATGGGCCGAGGACTGGTGCGCGACGACGTTTCGGCGATCCTCTTCGACGAACCGCTGACGGTGATCGACCCGCACCTGAAGTGGAAGCTGCGGCGCAAGCTCAAGCAGATTCACGAGCAGTTCAACATCACCATGGTCTACGTCACCCACGATCAACTTGAAGCCTCGACGTTCGCCGACAAAATCGCCGTGATGTATGGCGGCCAGATTGTGCAATTCGGCACGCCGCGCGAGTTGTTCGAGCGGCCGAGTCACACGTTTGTCGGCTATTTCATCGGCAGCCCGGGGATGAACCTGATCGACGTGCAGCCGCAACCGGGTGGCGTCGGTTTTGCCTCGACGCACTTGCCGCTGCCCGAAGCGATGCAGCAGCAAATCGCCGACAAGCAATGGCAAACCCTCAAGGTCGGAATCCGTCCCGAATTCGTGCATGTCTGGGACGAGCCGTTTGACGACGCGATGCAGGCAAACGTCGTACACGTCGAAGACCTTGGCACCTACAAAATCATGACCCTCAACCTCGACGGCGCACCGTTGAAAGTGCGGTTGGCCGAAGACAAACCGGTGCCGGAAGGCACGGCGTATATCAGTTTTCCGGCGCAATGGCTGATGGTCTACGCCGATGAATATCTGTTGCCCGTGCAGGCAAATAACGGAGCGCAGCCATGAACAAGGTGCAGAACAACAAGGCCTGGTGGCTGGTGTTGCCGGTGTTTTTGCTGGTGGCGTTCAGCGCGGTGATCCCGATGATGACCGTGGTCAATTACTCGGTGCAGGACATCTTCGACCAGTCCAGCCGCTACTTCGTCGGCGCCGACTGGTACAAGCAAGTGCTGCTCGACCCACGTTTGCACGACTCGCTGCTGCGCCAGTTCATCTATTCGGCGTGTGTGCTGCTGATCGAAATCCCGCTCGGCATCGCCATCGCGCTGACCATGCCGACCAAGGGCCGCTGGTCGTCGCTGGTGCTGATCATCCTCGCGATTCCGCTGCTGATTCCTTGGAACGTGGTCGGCACGATCTGGCAGATTTTCGGCCGCGCCGACATCGGTTTGCTTGGTTCGAGCCTCAACGCGATGGGCATCAACTACAACTATGCATCGAACACAATGGACGCCTGGGTCACGGTGTTGGTGATGGACGTGTGGCACTGGACCTCTTTGGTGGCGCTGTTGTGTTTCTCCGGATTACGGGCGATTCCCGATGTGTATTACCAAGCCGCGCGGATTGATCGCGCATCGTCCTGGGCAGTGTTCCGACACATCCAGTTGCCCAAACTCAAAAGCGTGCTGCTGATCGCGGTGATGTTGCGCTTCATGGACAGCTTCATGATTTACACCGAGCCGTTTGTGCTGACGGGCGGCGGACCGGGGAATGCCACGACCTTCTTGAGTCAGACGTTGACGCAAATGGCTGTAGGGCAATTCGACCTCGGTCCGGCGGCGGCTTTCTCGCTGGTGTACTTCCTGATCATTCTGTTGGTGTCCTGGCTGTTCTACACGGCCATGACTCACTCCGACGCCAACCGCTGAGGTCTGCCATGAGTAAAAGAAAGCTCATCCCATTGCTGATCTACATCCTGTTCCTGCTGGTGCCGATCTACTGGCTGCTGAACATGTCCTTCAAGAGCAACACCGAAATCCTCGGCGGTTTGACCCTTTTCCCACAGGATTTCACCCTGGCGAACTACAAGGTGATCTTCACTGACCCGAGTTGGTACACCGGTTACCTCAACTCGCTGTATTACGTGAGCCTGAACACGGTGATCTCGCTGAGCGTGGCGCTGCCGGCGGCATATGCGTTTTCGCGTTACCGCTTTCTCGGTGACAAACACCTGTTCTTCTGGCTGCTGACCAACCGCATGGCGCCGCCGGCAGTATTTCTGCTGCCGTTCTTCCAGCTCTATTCGTCGATTGGGCTGTTCGACACGCACATCGCTGTGGCACTCGCGCATTGCCTGTTCAACGTGCCGCTGGCGGTGTGGATTCTCGAAGGCTTCATGTCCGGTGTTCCCAAGGAAATCGACGAAACGGCCTACATTGATGGCTATAGTTTTCCGAAGTTCTTCGTGAAGATTTTCATCCCTTTGATAGGCTCGGGGATCGGCGTCACGGCGTTCTTCTGCTTCATGTTTTCCTGGGTCGAATTGCTTCTGGCGCGCACGCTGACTTCGGTCAACGCCAAGCCGATCGCGGCGGTAATGACCCGCACGGTTTCGGCGTCCGGCATCGATTGGGGCGTGCTGGCAGCGGCGGGGGTGTTGACCATCCTCCCGGGCATGCTGGTGATCTGGTTTGTTCGCAACCACGTGGCCAAGGGCTTTGCCCTCGGTCGGGTCTGAGGAGCTGATGATGGAATGGATGAGTTGGACGGTTCCGACCGCAGCGTTTTTCATCGTCATCGGCCTGATCCTGGTCGGCATGACGACGTGGGAATTGCGTTCGCCGAGCATTCTTCGGCGGGGTTTATTGCCGATTGCCACCACCCGTGGCGATCGCTTGTTTATCGGTCTTCTCGGCAGCGCCTACCTGCATTTGCTGGTAATCGGCGTCACCGACTGGAGCATCTGGGTCGCGTCCGCGTTGTCCCTGGTGTGGCTGTTGGCTGTGATGCGTTGGGGCTAGTCGAATCGCTCGGCAAAGTTGCTCCCAAAAACTCAACAGGAGGTCTCTATGTTCGACAAAAACAATAAGCTGCGACATAGCATTTCATTGGCAGCCATGCTGGCACTCAGCGGTTTGAGCGCATCTGCCTGGGCGGATGCCTACGAAGACGCGGCGAAAAAGTGGATCGGCAGCGAATTCAAGCCGTCCACCCTCACGGCCGATCAGCAGCTCGAGGAATTGAAGTGGTTCATCAAAGCGGCCGAGCCGTTTCGCGGGATGAACATCAAAGTGGTTTCGGAAACCCTGACCACCCACGAATATGAGTCGAAAGTGCTGGCCAAGGCGTTTTCCGAAATCACCGGGATCAAGTTGACCCACGACTTGCTGCAAGAAGGCGACGTGGTGGAAAAGCTGCAAACCCAGATGCAATCGGACAAGAGCATTTATGACGGCTGGGTCAACGACTCGGACCTGATCGGCACGCATTTTCGCTATGGCAAGACTGAATCGATCACCGATCTGATGGCCAACGAAGGCAAGGCCTACACCTCGCCAACGCTGGACCTCAAGGACTTTATCGGGATTTCCTTCACCACCGCGCCGGACGGCAAGATCTATCAGCTGCCCGACCAGCAGTTCGCCAACCTGTATTGGTTCCGCGCCGACTGGTTTGAGCGAGCGGACCTCAAAGCCAAGTTCAAGGAAAAGTACGGTTACGAATTGGGCGTCCCGGTGAACTGGTCCGCCTATGAAGACATCGCCAAATTCTTCAGCGAAGACGTCAAGGAAATCGACGGCAAACGTGTCTACGGGCACATGGACTACGGCAAGAAAGACCCGTCGCTGGGCTGGCGCTTCACCGATGCCTGGTTCTCCATGGCCGGTGGCGGCGACAAAGGTTTGCCCAACGGCTTGCCGGTGGACGAGTGGGGGATTCGCGTCGAGGACTGCCACCCGGTCGGTTCCAGCGTCACCCGCGGCGGCGACACCAACGGCCCGGCGGCTGTGTTCGCTACGCAAAAATACGTCGATTGGATGAAAGCCTACGCGCCACCGGAAGCGGCGGGCATGACATTCTCCGAATCCGGTCCAGTGCCATCGCAAGGCAACATCGCCCAACAAATCTTCTGGTACACCGCGTTCACCGCCGACATGACCAAGGCTGGCCTGCCGGTCATGAACGCCGATGGCACGCCGAAGTGGCGCATGGCACCGTCGCCGCGTGGCCCGTATTGGGAAGAGGGCATGAAACTCGGTTATCAGGATGTGGGTTCCTGGACATTCCTCAAGTCCACGCCTGAAAAACAAAAACTTGCCGCGTGGCTGTACGCGCAGTTCGTGACCTCGAAAACCGTCTCGCTGAAGAAAACCATCGTCGGCCTGACACCGATCCGCGAATCCGACATCAACTCGCAAGCGATGACCGACCTCGCACCGAAACTCGGTGGTCTGGTCGAGTTCTACCGCAGCCCGGCCCGCGTGCAATGGACCCCGACCGGGACCAACGTGCCGGATTATCCTCGGTTGGCCCAACTCTGGTGGAGCCACATCGCCGAAGCCGCCAGCGGCGAGAAAACCCCGCAACAGGCGCTCGACGGCCTGGCCAAGGATCAGGACGCAATCATGGCGCGCCTCGAACGCTCCAAAGTGCAACCGGTCTGCGGACCAAAAATGAACCCGGAACGCGACGCGCAGTACTGGTTTGATCAGCCGGGCGCACCGAAACCTAAATTGGCGAATGAGAAGCCAAAAGGGGAAACCGTGAGCTACACCGAACTGCTGAAATCGTGGGCAGATGCACGCAAGTAAGCGGGTTGGATCTTGAAAGGCGAACGGCACCGGGAGGTGCCGTTTTTGTTATGTCCTGCTGCTGAAAGCAAGTGCGTAAGGAGGACGTCAGCGAATCTCTAACGCTATCTCTCTGCTATTGATAACTTTCTCGTTCACGACTCGCCGTACAACCGGCTCCGACGGCCTCTTCGGCGGTGTGGGCTTGATAGAGTCGTTTGGTTTGGATTGACCGTCGTTGGGTTTCATTCTTTATTCCTGCTGGAGCCGCCGTGGGGCTCATCGTACATTATTTTTGAGGATGAAACAGTCAGTGCGATTCCTTCAGATTTTTGCTTGCGATATTAATGTTGTTAATAAGGTTTGGATCAGCTGGTGATGTTCCAAAGAGCATCCTCTCAATAATTTGGATCCTGCTCTCCAGATCTGCCATACCGTCATTCTTGGAAGTATTTAGTAGATGGTCCTTTAATGACGCGATTTCCCCGCCTACATAGGCATCCTTAATTGCAAAATTTTTTCTGGGAGAAGATGTATCCATGTCAAAGAGCACAAAAAGAAGGCTGGCGAATGCGAGAGGAATGCAGGCCGACAAGAAGGCCACAGTAGCCTGGAAAACCCATCTTGAACGCTTTTCATTGGTCAGCGCGTTATGCGTCGAGCACGAAACGTAAGTGTTCGATATAAAGTTTTCAGTCTCTTTGGTTGGATCAATCAAAGACACTCTTTCATGCTGAGTAACCTTGGCGTTATAGCGATCGAGCTCAATGTTGTATTGAATTTGTTCGTCGTAATAATCTTTGACCTTTGCGGCATACGGCATTCGTTTGAATTCTGAGCCACTGAAAGCTTTGAAGTTGAAATACGTTGAAATCATCGCGCTTGTTACGACCAGAATGATCATTAATGAAATGGCTAAAGCAATGTCGGGTCTGGATGAGAAATCTAAAAAGCGAGCAAGATAAATGGTTGTCGAAACGAGGGCGAATATGGCTGTAAAAATCACTTGGGTTTTAATCGCAAGACTGTTTTTTATTTCCTCTTCATGCAGATACATTTTTTCGTAGGTTGCCCCTACATCGTTATTGCTCACAAAGTTTCTCCTCACGTGCTGCGCAGCCTATTAACCGTCGATCACGATAAAGCGGATGGCGTATTTCTGGCTGTAGGACGAAGCGGTAAATCCAGCCGGAGCTTTCGGTGATTGGGAGGTGTGCGTGATTGGCGGTAATAAATCCCACAATCTCAAAAAAGGCACCAGTAGGTGCCGTTTCTGCTTTGTGTCAGATGTGATCAAAGCCTTTGTGAGAGCAACTCTTCTCTTGAATTGCACGCTTGCATTGAAGTCAGGCGCAACGCTGGGGCCGCAGAATCTGTCGTCTTCGCGAGTCTTGGCGCCGCTATCAGGTCAAGGCCGCCAATTGCTCGACCGTTTCCGGAAAGCGCTCGACCAGGCGGATCAGGGTAGTTGCCTGCGCATTCGGCTGGGCTCGGCCCTGTTCCCAGTTTTCCAGGGTGCGGGTGTTGGTGCGCAGGTACATGGCAAACACCGGACGGGACAGGTTCAGTTGCTGACGTACAGCTACGACCTCTTCTGCCGTGATGGGGGCAAGTTTGGCCAGCTTCACTTTGTGGGTGCGCAGTGTGATTTTGCCTTGGCGCTCATCGGCCAAGGCGTCGAAGCCCTCTACCAGCTCGGAAAAGATCTCACGTTTCATCGTTTATTCTCGCGTTGATTTCTCGATGCAGCATTTGTTTGAGCAGTTGTTTCTGGGATGACGTCAGATCGTCCTGCTCGTTTTTGCCATACAAGGTAAACAGCCAGAATTGGTTGAAGCCGGACCACCAGTAATAAATCACTCTCAACCCGCCACGCTTGCCTTTGTTTCGTCGTTGATCGATAACGCGAATCTTGCGCAGACCTCCGGTGCCTTCAATAAGGTCTCCAGCTTCGGGGTTTTTCAGCAGCTCCTGTTGAAACAACCCGAAAAGGTCATCGTCCAGGTAGTCGCTGCGGTGTTTTGCAAATACGGGTAATTCGATAAAGAGAGCATCCATGTTCTGTACGTTACCTGCGTATATTTCTATCACAAGAATCGAATTGGTCAAGGCATCTGTTCCGGCCAATTCGGTCAAGTCATTACGGTAGGTTGCGGATCGCGAAAAGGATGTAGGACGAGGCGGCAGTGCCTGCGGGGGAATTCTGCAAATGAGCGAGGAGTGGTGACTTCCTGATATCCAGACGCAAAAACGGCACCCGAGGGTGCCGTTTCTGTTTGCTGCTTCTACCGCTAAACCATCAACCTGCCAACACTGCCTGTTGCACCAGTACCAGCAACGGTTGCGGATACAGACCGAGGAAGAACGCCAGGGCGGCGATGGCCAGCAGCATCACGCCGCCAGCCTTTTGTTCCCAGTGCAGTTGGGCGTCGTGGCGACGCAGGTTTGGCTCGATCAGGTACAGAGTCACCATCACGCGCAGGTAGTAGAAGACGCCGATGGCGCTGCCCAACACCAGCGAACCGACCAGCCACCATTGGTGCGACTCGACGCCGGTGGCGATGATGTAGAACTTGCCGATGAAGCCAGCGGTCAGCGGGATACCGGCCAGCGACAGCATCATCACGGTCAGCACGGCGGTCAGGTACGGACGGCGCCAGAACAGGCCGCGGTATTCGTACAGAGCGTCGGCGTCACGGCCGTTGTACGGCGAGGACATCAGCGTGATCACGCCGAACGCGCCGAGGCTGGTGATCACGTAGGTGACCAGGTACACGCCGATGGCTTCCACGGCCAGGCCTTTGCTCGCCACCAGGGCGATCAGCAGGTAACCGAAGTGGGCGATGGACGAGTAACCGAGCAGACGCTTGAGGTTGCTTTGGGTCAGCGCCAGCAGGTTACCGAACAGGATCGACGCGATGGCGATGACGGTCAGCACGTCGCTGAGGACACCGCTGCTTGCCGCTGGCGAGATCTGGAACAACCGCACCATCACCGCAAACACCGCCACTTTGGAAGCCGTCGCGAGGAACGCTGCAACCGGCGCCGGAGCACCTTCGTAAACGTCCGGAGTCCAGAGGTGGAACGGTACCAGCGACAGCTTGAACGCCAGACCGATCAACATCATGCCCAGGCCCATTTGCGCCAGCGAGCTTGGCAGGCCGGTGGTCGCGAGGGCTTGACCGATACCGACGAAGCTCAGGCTGCCGGAGTCGGCATACAACAGCGCCATGCCGAACAACAGAAACGCAGAACCGGCGGCCGACAGCACCATGTATTTGATGCCGGCTTCCAGCGAACGCTTGTTGAAGAACGCATACGCCACCAGACCGTAGACCGGCACCGACAACAGTTCCAGACCAATGAACAACCCGGCCAGGTGTTGCGCGCTGACCAATACCAGACCGCCAAGGGCCGACATCAGGATCAGCAGGTAAAGTTCTTCACGGTTGCCCGGGTAACCCGAACCGCCATCGCCGAGGTAGGCGTGGGCGAGGGTGACACACGCGAGGATGGCGACCAGGATCAGCGCCATATAAAGACAAGCGAAGCTATCGATTTGCAGCAACGGGGTCACGGCCAGAGGCGCGACTTTCAAGGCTGGCAGGATCGACAGCAATGCCAGGTTCAAACCCGCCACGGAAATCAGGAAGGTCTGCGAGTGGTTGCGACGCCACGCGATGGCCAGCATCACCACGATGATCGTGGCGGTGGTGATCAACAACGGCGCGAGCGCGATAAAGTGTTGAGTCGTGAATTCCATAGCGCTCTTACCGGGCCGAAGCGAGTTGAGTGAAGGCGGTACCGAGCCACTGCTGCACGCCATGCATCGTCGCTGCAGAAGTGTCGAGGAACGGCTGCGGGTACACGCCGATGTAGATCAGCAGTACCGCCAGACCGACCACCATGATCAGTTCGCGAGCATCCATGCCATGCAACACCGCGTCCGACTTGGACGGGCCGAAGTAGGCACGGTGAATCATGATCAGCGAGTAGACCGAACCGAACACCAGGCCGGACGTTGCAATCGCGGTAATCCATGGCGCTGCGGCGAAAGTGCCGAGCAGGATCAGGAACTCACCGACAAAGTTACCCGTGCCCGGCAAGCCCAGGGACGCGGCCGCGAAGAACAGGCTGATGGCCGGCAGGTAAGCGATCTTCGACCACAAGCCACCCATCTGACGCATGTCGCGGGTGTGGGTGCGCTCGTACAACTGACCGCTGAGGATAAACAGTGCGGCGGCGGAAACACCGTGCGCCAGCATCTGCATCACCGCGCCCTGCAGCGCCAGTTGGCTGCCGGAGTAGATGCCGATCAGTACGAAACCCATGTGGGAAACGGACGAGAAGGCAATCAGACGTTTGATGTCGGTTTGCGCGAATGCGAGGAACGCGCCGTAGAAGATCCCGATCAGACCGAGGGTCATGGCGATCGGCGCAAACTCGGCCGAGGCATTCGGAAACAGCGGCAGGGCAAAACGCAGCAGGCCGTAGGCAGCGGTTTTCAGCAAGATACCGGCGAGGTCGACCGAACCAGCGGTTGGCGCCTGGGCGTGAGCATCAGGCAACCAGGAGTGGAACGGCACGACCGGCAGCTTCACCGCGAACGCGATAAAGAAGCCGAGCATCAGGATGTACTCGGTGGTGAGCGACATCTTGGTTTTCAGCAGGTCGGCGTAGTTGAAGGTGATCACGCCGGTGCTGTTGAAGTTGACCAGCACCAGACCGAGGATCGCCACCAACATGATCAGGCCGGAGGCCTGGGTGAAGATGAAGAACTTGGTCGCCGCGTAGATCCGGGTTTTCTTGCCGTCCGAAGAACTGTGACCCCAGAGCGCGATGAGGAAGTACATCGGCACCAGCATCATTTCCCAGAAGAAGAAGAACATGAACAGGTCGAGGGCGAGGAACACGCCGACGACACCGCCCAGGATCCACATCAGGTTCAAGTGGAAGAAACCGACGTGACGCTGGATCTCTTTCCACGAGCAGAGTACCGAGAGGATACCCAGCAGACCGGTCAGCAGGATCATCAGCAGCGACAGGCCATCGAGCGCCAGGTGCACGCTGATGCCGAAGCGCTCGATCCAGATGTGCTTGAACTCAAGCGCCCAGGTTGGATCGGCGCCAGGCGCCGGAGCAAATGAATAATCACCGTGGGCCCACAGCCAGAGGCCGAGTGCGAGTTCCAGGGTCATGGTCAACAGCGCAATCCAGCGCGGGAGGGTAGCGCCGAAGCGCTCACCCATCCAGCACAGCAGGCCGCCGATGAAGGGGATCAGGATTAGCCAAGGCAGAATCATGACGGGCTCAATTCCTTTCGCAAGTTCGCAAGGTTCATATTCAGACCGCTACCAGCACGATGGCGCCGATGACCAGCACGGAGCCGGCTGCCATCGATGCCGCGTACCAGCGCAGTTGACCGGTTTCGGTACGGCTGAGGGCGGTGTGACCACCCTTGGCCATCCGTGGGATCAAACCGATGGTCTGATCGAGCGGGTCTTTGCGCAGTACGTGGCTGATCGCAAGGTATGGCTTGACGAACAGTTTGTCGTAGATCCAGTCGAAGCCCCAGGCAGCGAACCACCAGGCCGAAAGGAAGCGGCCGATGCCGCTGTTGGCGATTGCAGTGACGAAACGACGCTTGCCGAGGAACAGCAGCGCGGCCAGCAGGATACCCGCCAGAGCGATAGCGCCCGAAGCGATTTCCAGACTGTGCTTGGCTTCGCCGCCGGCATGGCCGACGCTTTGCGGCAACACGCCGTGCAGCGGTGGCACGATCATCGCGCCGACGAAAGTCGACAGCACGATCAGCACCGACAGTGGCAACCAGTGGGCGATGCCATGACCGGCGTGCGCTTCGGTCTTCGCTTCACCGTGGAACGCGATGAAGATCAAACGGAAGGTGTACAGCGAAGTCATGAACGCGCCGACCAGACCTGCGTAAAGCAGAGCGTGGTTGCCGCTGGCGAACGCTTCCCAGAGGATTTCGTCCTTGGAGTAGAAGCCTGCAGTCACCAGTGGCAGGGCCGACAGAGCCGCGCCGCCGACGATGAAGCTGGCATAGGCCAGTGGCAGTTTCTTCCACAGGCCGCCCATCTTGAAGATGTTCTGCTCGTGGTGGCAGGCAACGATCACCGCACCGGAAGCAAGGAACAGCAGCGCCTTGAAGAACGCGTGAGTCATCAGGTGGAAAATCGCGCCATCCCAGGCACCCACGCCCAGCGCCAGGAACATGTAGCCGATCTGGCTCATGGTCGAGTAGGCGAGGATACGTTTGATGTCGGTTTGCACCAGTGCGGCAAAACCGGCCAGCACCAGGGTCACGCCGCCAACGATGCCGACGAGGTGCAGGATGTCCGGCGCCAAGGCAAACAGACCGTGGGTACGGGCGATCAGGTAAACGCCAGCGGTCACCATGGTTGCGGCGTGGATCAGTGCCGAAACCGGGGTCGGACCGGCCATCGCGTCCGCCAGCCAGGTTTGCAGCGGCAGTTGCGCGGATTTACCGACAGCGCCGCCCAGCAGCATCAGCGTCGCCAGGACAATCCAGAAGTCGCCGACCTGGAATTTCTGCGGCGCCAGCACCAGCAGTTCCTGGACGTTCAGCGTGCCCAGTTGCTGGAACAGAATGAACAGGCCGATGGCCATGAACACATCGCCGATGCGGGTGACGATAAAGGCTTTGAGTGCAGCGTTACCGTTGTTGCGGTTGCTGTAGTAGAAACCGATCAACAGGTACGAGCACAGGCCCACGCCTTCCCAGCCGAAGTACAGGAACAACAGGTTATCGCCGAGGATCAGGAACAGCATGCTGGCGATAAACAGGTTGGTGTACGCGAAGAAGCGCGAGTAGCCGTCTTCACCGCGCATGTACCAGGACGCGAACAGGTGAATCAGGAAACCGACGCCGACCACCACGCCAAGCATGGTCACCGACAGGCCATCCAGATACAGCGCGAAGTTCGGCGTGAAGCCTTCAACCGCCATCCACTGCCACAACACCTGGGTGTAGTGACCGCCTTCTGGCGGGGCGACGTTGAATTGCCAGATCACGTAAGCGGTGACGATCGCCGACAGGCCGATGGAACCGACGCCAATCAGCGCCGAAAGGTTTTCCGAGAAGCGGCCGCGTGAGAACGACAGCAGCAGGAAACCGATGAGAGGGAATACGAAAGTCAGATAGAGAAGATTCATCCGCGCATCTCGCTGGCAGCGTCGATATCGAGAGTGTGGAAGCGGCGATACAGCTGCAACAGAATCGCCAGGCCAATACTGGCCTCGGCGGCCGCGAGGCTGATCACCAGGATGAACATGATCTGTCCATCCGGCTGACCCCAACGGGCACCGGCAACGATGAACGCCAACGCGGAGGCATTCATCATCACCTCCAGGCTCATCAGCACGAAAAGAATGTTGCGCCGGACCATCAGGCCGACCAGACCGAGGCAGAACAGGATGCCGGCGACCGCCAGACCATGCTCCAGAGGGATAGCAGGCATCGTCATTGCTCCTTGGCTTCGTTACGGCCCAAGTGGAACGCCGTGACCGCTGCGGCAAGCAGCAACATCGAGGCGAGTTCGACCACCAACAGGTACGGGCCGAACAGGCTGATGCCCACGGCTTTCGCGTCTACGGTGGTGTGGCCGATGGCCTGACCGCTGGCATCGCTGAACAATACGTACAGCAGTTCCGCCAGCAGCAGCGCGCCGAGCACTACCGGGCCGATCCAAATGCCGGGCTTGAGCCACACGCGTTCCTGCTGAACCGAGGCCGGGCCAAGGTTCAGCATCATTACCACGAATACGAACAGCACCATGATGGCGCCAGCGTAGGCGATCACTTCCAGCACACCGGCAAACGGTGCGCCGAGGGCGAAAAACGTCATCGCCACGGCAATCAGCGAAATGATCAGGTAGAGCAGGGCGTGCACAGGGTTGGTGTTGGTGATCACGCGAAGCGTGGACACCACAGCGATACCCGATGCGAAATAGAAAGCGAATTCCATCTTTCTTCCTTAAGGCAGCAAGCTCTTCACGTTGATCGGTTCGGCTTCATTCTGCGCGGCGCCTTTCGGCTTCCCGGCAATCGCCATACCTGCAACACGATAGAAGTTGTAATCAGGGTTTTTGCCGGGGCCGGAGATCAGCAGATCTTCTTTCTCGTAAACCAGGTCCTGACGTTTGAACTCGGCCATCTCGAAATCCGGTGTCAGCTGGATCGCGGTGGTCGGGCAGGCTTCCTCGCAGAGGCCGCAAAAGATGCAGCGCGAGAAGTTGATGCGGAAGAAGTCCGGGTACCAGCGACCATCTTCGGTTTCGGCTTTCTGCAGCGAAATGCAACCGACCGGGCAAGCCACGGCGCACAGGTTGCAGGCTACACAACGCTCTTCGCCATCCGGGTCGCGGGTCAGGACGATCCGGCCACGGTAGCGCGGCGGCAGGTAGACCTGCTCTTCCGGGTACTGCAGCGTGTCGCGCTTGCGGAAGGCATGGCCGAAGATCATCACCAGGCTGCGAAGCTGGGTGAAGAAGCCATGCACGATGTCAAATATGTACTTCATGATTCTCTATCCTCACTGAGCCGCGACGGCGGGCGTGTTGAGCAACACGATCGCAGCGGTCACCAGCATGTTGACGAGGGTCAGCGGCAGGCAGA
Organism: Pseudomonas sp. SJZ131; assembly: GCF_007828705.1. Taxonomy (NCBI): domain Bacteria; kingdom Pseudomonadati; phylum Pseudomonadota; class Gammaproteobacteria; order Pseudomonadales; family Pseudomonadaceae; genus Pseudomonas; species Pseudomonas sp. SJZ131. The sequence continues at coordinate 387,264 of NZ_VIVC01000001.1, forward strand.
ACTTCCAGCTGAAATCCATCACTTGGTCATACCGTGGGCGCGGAATCGAGGCGCGCAACAGGATGAAAATCATGATGAAGAACGCGGTTTTCAGCGCGAACCAGATGAACGGGATCTGCGGCAGAATGCCAAACGGGCCGTGCCAGCCACCGAAGAACAAGGTCACCAGCAACGCCGAAATCAACACGATGCCGATGTACTCGCCAACGAAGAACATGCCCCATTTCATGCCGGCATATTCAATGTGGTAACCGTCAGCCAGTTCCTGTTCCGCTTCCGGCTGGTCGAACGGGTGACGGTGAGTCACGGCGACGCCAGCGATGAAGAAGGTCAGGAACCCGAAGATCTGCGGAATGATGAACCACAGGTTCTGCGCTTGATATTCAACGATGTCGCGCATGTTGAACGAGCCGACCTGAATCACGATGCCCATCAGCGACAGGCCCATGAACACTTCGTACGACACGGTTTGTGCCGAGGCCCGCAAGCTGCCGAGCAGGGCGAACTTGTTGTTGCTCGACCAACCGGCGAACAACACCGCGTACACCGAAAGACCGGCCATGGCGAAGAAGAACAGGATGCCGATGTTGATGTCCGCGACGCCCCAGGTCGGGGTGATCGGGATGATCGCGAAGGCAATCAGCAGGGCGCTCATGGCGACTACTGGTGCCAGGGTGAAGATCATCTTGTCGGCGAACTGCGGGGTCCAGTCTTCCTTGAAGAACATCTTGATCATGTCGGCGGCGATCTGGAACGCGCCGAACGGGCCGACGCGGTTCGGACCGTAACGATCCTGCCAGAGGGCGAGCAAACGACGCTCGACCCAGCTCAGCAGCGCGCCGCACACCACCACGGCGAGCAGAATCACGATGGCCTTGAGGACCGCGATGATCACGTCAATCACTTCAGGCGTGAACCAGGTCATTGAGCTGCCTCCTGCAGACCGTCAACGGTTTTGCCAAAGATCGCCGCTGGAATGCCGGCGATACCTGCCGGCAAGGCCACCAGGCCGGCACCGAGTTCTTCGTTGATGCGCAGCGGCAGACGCAGGGTCTGGCCGGCAACATTGAAGCTGAGCAGGGCACCGTCATTGACGCCAAGGCGATCGGCTTCGGATTTGGCCAAAGCAACGTAAGGTGTTGGAATGCGTTCCTGAACCGGTGCGGCTTTCGCCGAGTTCTCTTCGCTGCCGAGCAGGTGGAAGAACGGCACCACTTGCCAGGTTCCCGGCGCCGGGTTGAACGCGCGCGGCGCACTGGCGAACCAGTTCAGCGAATCACCGGTGCTTTCGATCAGGCGGGTGCCCGGATCGCCAGCGCGGATGTGACCACCGACTTCGTCCTGGAACTTGTTCCAGGCTTGCGGCGAGTTCCAGCCCGGCGACCAGGCGAATGGTACTTGCTGACGGGGTTCGGCCGAGCCCGAGTAACCTTCCATCGAGAAGTTGAACGCGGTGTCGTTGTCCTGCGGAGTACGCGGTTCGTGCACGCTGATGTCAGCGCGCATGGCGGTACGCCCGGAGTAACGCAGCGGTTCGCGCGCCAGTTTCATGCCTTTGATGCGGAACGCGGCGGACGGAGCGGCATCGACGATGCGCGCCAGTTGTGGCCGGCTCGCAGCGACGGCGGCGGTGACGTGGTCCAGTTGGGTCCAGTCGATTGGCTGGTCCAGCAGGGTCGCGCGCAGGGCATGCAGCCAGCGCCAGCCTTCGTGCACCAGAATGCTCGCGTCCATGTATTTCGGATCGAAGACCTGGAAGAAGCGCTGGGCGCGACCTTCCTGGCTGACCAGCGTGCCGTCACCTTCAGCGAAGCTTGCGGCTGGCAGAACCAGGTGCGCGCGATCACTGGTGGCGGTCTTCTGATGGTCGGCGACGATCAGCACTTTCGCAGCGTTCAGCGCGGCATCGACCAAGGCTTTGTCAGTGCGCGTGTACAGATCGTTTTCGAGCACGACGAGGGCGTCGGCGCGGCCATCGATCACGGCTTGTAGCGCGTCGTCGACCGAATCGCCACCGAGCATGGCCAGGCCGAGGCTGTTGGCCTCTGGCACGATCAGGCTGATCGAACCGTTCTTGTCGCGCAGCTTCAAGGCTTTGGCGATGTTCGCCGTCGCTTCGATCAGTGCTTTGGAACCCAGCGAAGTACCGGCAATGATCAGCGGACGCTTGGCCGCGAGCAGGGCGTCGGCAATGCGCTGGGCCAGGTCGAGGGCTTCAGTGTCCAGGCCTTCAACCGCTGGCGCACTGGCGTCGAGGGCGTGAGCCACGGCGAAACCGATGCGAGCCAGGTCGTCCGGCGCGGCGTGCACGCATTCTTCGGCGATGTCGTCGAGCTTGGTTTCAGCGAGGCTGGCGATGAACAGCGGGTTCAGCTCGTGCTGGCCGATGTTTTTCACCGCAGCGTCGAGCCACGGCTGGACGCGCATCGCGTCGGCCATGTCTTCAGCCTTGCCCTTGACCGATTGGCGCAACGACAAAGCCATGCGCGCAGCAGTCTGGGTCAGGTCTTCGCCGAGGACGAAGATCGCGTCGTGGTCTTCGATGTCGCGCATGTTCGGAACCGGCAGCGGGCTGTCGTTCAGGACTTGCAGGACCAGGCGAATGCGTTCCAGCTCGGCGGCTTCGATGCCGGAGTAGAAGTGCTCGGCGCCGACCAGTTCGCGCAACGCATAGTTGCTTTCGAGGCTGGCGCGCGGCGAACCGATACCGACGATGTTGCGACCACGCAGCAGGTCAGCGGCTTTATCCAGCGCTTCGTCGAGGCTCAGCTTGGCGCCGTTGGCCAGCAGTGGCTGACGCGGGCGGTCTTCGCGGTTGACGTAGCCATAGCCGAAACGGCCACGGTCGCACAGGAAGTACTGGTTGACCGAACCGTTGAAGCGGTTTTCGATCCGACGCAGTTCACCGTAGCGCTCGCCCGGCGAGATGTTGCAACCGCTGGAGCAGCCATGGCAGATGCTCGGCGAGAACTGCATGTCCCACTTGCGGTTGTAACGCTCGGAGTGAGTCTTGTCGGTGAACACACCGGTCGGGCAGACCTCGGTGAGGTTGCCGGAGAACTCGCTTTCGAGGGTGCCGTCTTCAACGCGACCGAAGTACACGTTGTCGTGGGCGCCGAATACACCGAGGTCGGTGCCGCCGGCGTAATCCTTATAGAAACGCACGCAGCGGTAGCAAGCGATGCAGCGGTTCATTTCGTGGGAAATGAACGGGCCCAGTTGCTGATTCTGGTGAGTGCGCTTGGTGAAGCGGTAACGGCGCTCGTTGTGGCCGGTCATTACCGTCATGTCTTGCAGGTGGCAGTGACCGCCTTCTTCACAGACCGGGCAGTCGTGAGGGTGGTTGGTCATCAGCCATTCGACGACGCTGGCGCGAAACACTTTCGCTTCTTCGTCTTCGATGGAGATCCAGCTGCCGTCGGTGGCGGGTGTCATGCAGGACATGACGATCCGACCACGGGTGTCGTTGGCGTCGGTGTACTGCTTGACCGCGCACTGGCGGCAAGCGCCAACGCTGCCAAGGGCTGGGTGCCAGCAGAAATAAGGGATATCGAGGCCTAGCGACAGACATGCCTGTAACAGGTTGTCTGCCCCATCGACTTCGAGCTCTTTGCCGTCTACGTGGATAGTGGCCATGGTTCAAAGGTCTTCGTTGGCCCGGTGTCAGCGGGCGTGGCTAATGGAATCTTGTTATTCGCGTGAATCAACACAGCCGCTTGCGGCGTCATCACACGAGAAAACGAAGGGCACGGACCCTTCGTTTTTTAAGCGTTTACGCGCCGACTACGATCGGCCTTGCCAGAGGCGGGACGGCGGCGCTGGTGGGCGCGATGCCGGCTTCGAACTCTGAACGGAAGTATTTGATTGCGCTGCCCAACGGCTCCACGGCGCCCGGTGCGTGAGCACAGAAGGTCTTGCCCGGGCCGAGGAAACCGACCAGACCCAGCAGGGTCTCGATATCGCCGGCCTGTCCTTCACCGTTTTCGATTGCACGCAGCAGCTTGACGCTCCACGGCAAACCGTCACGGCATGGGGTGCAGAAACCGCAGGATTCACGGGAGAAGAACTCTTCCATGTTGCGCAGCAACGAGACCATGTTGACGCTGTCGTCCACCGCCATGGCCAGGCCGGTACCCATACGGGTGCCCACTTTGGCGATGCCGCCGGCGTACATTTGTGCGTCGAGGTGTTCCGGCAACAGGAAACCGGTACCGGCGCCGCCGGGCTGCCAGCACTTGAGCTTGAAGCCGTCGCGCATGCCGCCGGCGTAGTCTTCGAACAACTCGCGACCGGTGACGCCGAATGGCAATTCCCACAGGCCCGGGTTCTTGACCTTGCCGGAGAAGCCCATGAGCTTGGTGCCCATGTCTTCACTACCTTCACGCGCCAACGATTTGTACCAGTCGACGCCGTCGGCAATGATCGCCGGCACGTTGCACAGGGTTTCAACGTTGTTCACGCAAGTCGGCTTGCCCCACACGCCAACGGCGGCAGGGAAGGGCGGCTTGGAGCGCGGGTTGGCGCGGCGGCCTTCGAGGGAGTTGATCAGTGCGGTTTCTTCACCGCAGATGTAACGCCCGGCGCCGGTGTGGACAAACAGTTCGAAATCGAAGCCGCTGCCTAGGATGTTTTTACCCAGCAGGCCTGCAGCCTTGGCTTCTTCCACGGCACGGTTCAGGTGCTTGGCGGCGGTGGTGTATTCGCCGCGCAGGAAGATGTAGCCACGGTAGGTTTTCAGCGCGCGAGCACTGATCAGCATGCCTTCGATCAGCAGATGGGGCAGTTGCTCCATCAGCATGCGGTCTTTCCAGGTGTTCGGCTCCATTTCATCCGCGTTGCACAGCAGGTAGCGGATGTTGATGGATTCGTCTTTGGGCATCAGGCCCCACTTCACGCCAGTGGGGAAGCCTGCACCGCCGCGACCTTTGAGGCCAGCGTCTTTCACGGTCTGGACGATGTCGTCCTGGGCCATGTCGGCGAAGGCTTTGCGCGCAGCGGCGTAACCGTTCTTGGCCTGGTATTCGTCGAGCCACACGGCCTCGCCGTCGTCGCGCAGACGCCAGGTCAGCGGGTGAGTCTCGGCCGAACGCTTGATGCGGTTGGCAGGACCGAAGGAAGTCAGGGTCATACGTAGCCCTCGAGCAATTGGGCGACGCCAGCAGGCTGCACGTCACCGAATGTGTCGTCGTCGATCATCAACGCCGGCGCCTTGTCGCAGTTGCCGAGGCAGCAAACCGGCAGCAGGGTGAAGCGACCGTCGGCGGTGGTCTGACCCAGGCCGATCCCCAGATTGCTCTGGATTTCGCTGACCACCGACTCGTGGCCGCCGATGTAGCAGACCATGCTGTCGCAGACGCGAATGATGTGGCGGCCGACCGGCTGACGGAAGATCTGGCTATAGAACGTCGCCACGCCTTCAACGTCGCTGGCCGGGATGCCAAGGATCTCGCCGATCGCGTACAGGGCGCCATCCGGCACCCAGCCGCGTTCCTTCTGGACGATCTTCAGGGCTTCGATCGACGCCGCGCGCGGGTCTTCGTAGTGATGCAGCTCGTGCTCGATGGCCGAGCGCTCGGTTTCACTCAAAGTGAAACGGTCTGTCTGGATAAGCGTGCTGTTCATGCTTAGCGGTCCACGTCGGCCATAACGAAATCGATACTACCCAGGTACGCGATCAAGTCCGCGACCATGCTGCCTTTGATCACCGAAGGGATCTGCTGCAAGTGCGGGAAGCTTGGGGTACGAATCCGGGTGCGGTAGCTCATGGTGCCGCCATCGCTCGTCAGGTAATAACTGTTGATGCCCTTGGTCGCTTCGATCATCTGGAAGGATTCGTTGGCCGGCATGACCGGACCCCACGAAACTTGCAGGAAGTGCGTGATCAAGGTCTCGATGTGCTGCAACGTGCGTTCTTTGGGCGGCGGCGTGGTCAGCGGGTGATCCGCCTTGTACGGGCCTTCCGGCATGTTGCGCATGCACTGCTCGATGATTTTCAGGCTCTGGCGCATTTCTTCGACACGCACGATGCAGCGGTCGTAGGCATCGCCGTTGGCCGCCAGCGGCACTTCGAATTCGAAGTTCTCGTAGCCGGAATATGGACGCGCTTTACGCAGGTCGAAATCGCAACCGGTCGAACGCAGGCCGGCACCGGTGACGCCCCATTCCAGGGCTTCTTTGGTGTTGTAGGCAGCGACGCCGATGGTCCGGCCCTTGAGGATGCTGTTGTCGAGCGCAGCTTTCTGGTATTCGTCCAGACGCTTTGGCATCCACTCGACGAAGTCTTTGACCAGTTTTTCCCAGCCACGCGGCAGGTCGTGGGCGACGCCACCGATGCGGTACCACGCCGGGTGCAGACGGAAACCGGTGATGGCTTCGATCACCGTGTACGCCTTCTGGCGGTCGGTGAAGGTGAAGAACACCGGAGTCATCGCGCCGACGTCCTGGATGTACGTCCCGAGGAACAGCAGGTGGCTGGTGATCCGGAAGAACTCGGCCATCATGATGCGGATGACGTCGACCTTCTCCGGCACCTTGATGCCAGCGAGCTTCTCGACCGAGAGCACGTACGGCAGGTTGTTCATCACGCCGCCGAGGTAGTCGATACGGTCGGTGTACGGGATGAAACTGTGCCAGGACTGGCGCTCGGCCATTTTCTCGGCACCACGGTGGTGGTAACCGACGTCGGGCACGCAATCGACGATTTCTTCACCGTCCAGTTGCAGGATGATGCGGAAGGCACCGTGCGCCGAAGGGTGGTTCGGGCCGAGGTTGAGGAACATGTAGTCCTCGTTCGCCCCGGAACGCTTCATGCCCCAGTCTTCAGGCTTGAAGCGCGCGGCTTCTTCCTCAAGCTGTTGCTTGGCCAGCGTCAGGCTGAACGGATCGAATTCGGTGGCGCGCGCCGGGAAGTCCTTGCGCAGCGGGTGACCTTCCCAGGTCGGTGGCATCATGATACGGGTCAGGTGCGGATGACCTTTGAAGTCGATCCCGTACATGTCCCAGACTTCACGCTCGTACCAGTTGGCGTTCGGCCAGATGCTGGTGACGGTCGGGAGGCTGAGGTCGCTCTCGGACAGGGCGACCTTGATCATCACGTCGCTGTTACGTTCGATCGACATCAGGTGATAGAACACGGTGAAGTCGGCGCCGCTTGGCAGCCCTTGACGCTTGGTGCGCAGGCGCTCGTCCACGCCGTGCAGGTCATAGAGCATGACGTACGGCTTGGGCAGGTTGCGCAGGAACGTCAGGACTTCGACGAGTTTGGCACGGGCAACCCAAAGCACCGGCATGCCGGTGCGGGTAGGCTGGGCGGTGAATGCCTCGGGGCCAAAACGGTTGTTCAGTTCGACGACCACATCCTGGTCGTCTGCCTTATAAGGCGGGATGTACAGAGCACTGCCTGTAGTCATGGTTATTTATCGCTTTCGGTCAACGTAAAGAATGAAGCCAGGTTCTCGTTCTATTTAAGAAGGGGAGCTGGATCAGACTTCGTCGGGGCTGCGCAGGTTGGTGACTGCGATTCGCTGTTCGCGGCGCTGTTCCTTTTGCGAAGGCATCTCGGCGCGATAAACGCCTTGATCACCGACGACCCAGGAAAGCGGACGACGCTCCTGTCCAATCGACTCTTGCAAGAGCATCAAGCCTTGCAGAAAAGCTTCCGGACGGGGCGGGCAGCCAGGCACGTAAACGTCCACGGGCAGGAACTTGTCCACCCCTTGAACGACGGAGTAGATGTCGTACATGCCACCGGAGTTGGCGCACGAACCCATGGAAATAACCCATTTAGGTTCGAGCATTTGCTCGTAGAGACGCTGAATGATCGGCGCCATCTTGATGAAGCAGGTACCGGCGATAACCATGAAGTCCGCCTGACGTGGCGATGCCCGGATAACTTCGGCGCCAAAGCGCGCGATGTCGTGGGGCGCCGTGAAGGCGGTGGTCATTTCCACGTAGCAGCACGAAAGACCGAAGTTGTACGGCCACAGGGAGTTCTTGCGCCCCCAGTTGATCGTGCCGTTAAGCACGTCTTCGAGCTTGCCCATGAAGATGTTTTTGTGAACTTGATCTTCTAACGGATCGGAAACGGTTTCCCGTTCGCCAATCGGATATTGCTCGTTAGGAGCATCGGGGTCGATCCTGGTGAGATTGTATTGCATTGCCAAAGCCTCATTGTTTCAGCTTCGCCTGCCGCTTGCGACGAGCTTCCGGAGCCCAGTCAAGGGCGCCCACTCGGAACAGGTAGACAAGACCTGCCAACAGAATTGCTATGAAAACGAGAGCTTCGACGAATCCGGTCCAGCCGCTTTCGCGGACGGACACAGACCAGGCAAAGAGAAATAGGGCTTCGATATCGAAGATCACGAAGAGCATCGCGACCAGATAGAATTTGGCTGAGAGCCGCAAGCGGGCGCCACCTGTAGGTAGCATGCCGGACTCGAACGGTTCGTTTTTGCTGCGGCCCCAGGCTTTTGACCCGAGGAGGCTGGAGACGCCGAGCATGAAGGCGCAGAGGCCGACGACGCCCAGAAGGAAAATGGCAAAGCCCCAGTTGTGGGCCATGAGTCCTGTCGCTTCGGGCATGCTGGTAATCCTTAACAGAGAGCAAAGGTCTCTGAGCTTGATAGAAACAAAGCAGTGACGATATGTCGCAGCAATCAATCGCGGTGATTTTATGGCACAACACCGTGCAAGTAAAATTCCTGTGGCGAAATTATTTAGCGGAATAAGGACATAGCGTACCTCCACAGCCCTGCGACCCATGCGCTCCGGGCATTAGCCGGCATTTGATCAATATTGTTTTGTGGCAAATGTAACGAACAAAGTTACGGCTAAATGATAATCAATATTGTTTGCGGCGGTTTTGTAAGTGTTTAACGGGCGAGTGAGTGGGAAGTTGTCTTATATAGCCGTTACTGCAAGTTGCACGTGGACAGGTTTTACCCGGTTTTTGCGATCGCGATAGCGCTCTGGATCAATGTTTTTTCGCGCAAGGCCCGCCACACGCACATCCTGTAGCAGCTACCGAAGGCTGCGTTCGGCTGCGGAGCAGTCGTTAAACAAGCGGTGATGTTTTTCAGATGAATTCAGTTCGTAGAATCAGCGAGGGCTTCGCCCTCGAACGCAGCCTTCGGCAGCTGCTACAGGGAAGGTGGGACGGAAGAAATCCCACGCAAAAAAACGCCCCGAACCAGTCGGGGCGTCAGATGTGCGACGTTGCGGTTAGCTTTTCACTCGGTCCGCAACGGCCGTTTGCTGGGGTATCAGTGGAACTGTTCTTCTTCAGTCGAACCGGTCAGCGCGGTTACCGAAGACGAGCCACCTTGAATCACGGTGGTCATGTCGTCGAAGTAGCCGGTGCCCACTTCCTGCTGGTGCGCCACAAAGGTGTAACCCTTGGCCGCGTCAGCGAATTCCTGCTCTTGCAGCTTCACGTAAGCAGTCATGTCGTTGCGGGCGTAGTCGTGCGCCAGGTTGAACATGCTGTGCCACATGTTGTGAATGCCGGCCAGGGTGATGAACTGATGCTTGTAACCCATGGCGGACAATTCGCGCTGGAACTTGGCGATGGTCGCGTCGTCCAGGTTTTTCTTCCAGTTGAAGGAAGGCGAGCAGTTGTACGACAGCAGTTGGTCCGGGTATTCCTTTTTGATCGCTTCAGCAAAGCGACGAGCCTCGTCCAGATCCGGCTTGGCGGTTTCGCACCAGATCAGGTCGGCATACGGCGCGTAAGCCAGGCCGCGAGCGATGGCCTGGTCGAGACCAGCGCGCACTTTGTAGAAGCCTTCCTGAGTACGTTCGCCAGTCACGAATGGCTGGTCGTACGGATCGCAATCGGAAGTCAGCAGGTCTGCCGCGTTAGCGTCGGTACGCGCCAGAATAATGGTCGGCGTGCCGGCAACGTCAGCCGCCAGACGCGCGGCGGTCAGCTTCTGCACAGCTTCCTGGGTTGGCACCAGAACCTTACCGCCCATGTGCCCGCATTTTTTCACCGAGGCCAGTTGGTCTTCGAAGTGAACGCCGGCGGCGCCTGCTTCGATCATGCTTTTCATCAGCTCGTAGGCGTTCAGTACGCCGCCGAAACCGGCTTCGGCGTCAGCCACGATTGGCGCGAAGTAGTCGATGTAGCCTTCGTCGCCCGGACCTTTACCGGCTTTCCACTGGATCTGGTCAGCACGGCGGAACGAGTTGTTGATGCGCTTGACCACGGTTGGCACCGAGTCCACCGGGTACAGCGACTGGTCCGGGTACATCGATTCGGCGGAGTTGTTGTCGGCAGCCACTTGCCAGCCCGACAGGTAAATAGCCTGGATACCGGCTTTGACTTGCTGAACAGCCTGGCCGCCAGTCAGGGCGCCCATGCAGTTGACGAAATCTTTCTCAGGACGGAAGGACGGCTTGGCGCCTTGGGTGACCAGGTTCCAGAGCTTTTCGGCGCCGAGTTTTGCAAAGGTGTGCTCAGGTTGAACCGAACCGCGCAGGCGGACGACGTCAGCAGCGGAGTAAGCGCGTGTCACGCCTTTCCAGCGTGGGTTTTCAGCCCAGTCTTTTTCGAGGGCTGCAATTTGCTGTTCGCGTGTCAGTGCCATGGAGTTAAACCTCGTCGCGTCTTGTATGAAAAGTCGTCTTGGGTGAAAAATTCATGCTCGCTGACCAGAAGCTTAGGTGCTCAAGTCGGATTCGGCGGGGGTGGCGACGGGATGAACGATGGGCTCGAGGGGAAGTGAGCAGGTAAGGGCGAACTGGCGAGCGCATTCGGGCGTCGTGGGCCTTCATACAAACATCAGCGTGGAGCCGGGTTACCTAATTACGCTTCCGTCCCTCGGGACAACTTCGTTCCAGTCGGCAACCTCGTCAAACACGCCTTGTGGGCGGTACAGACACGAATCGGCTTGCGGGGTAGATGCAGGCGTCGATCCGAAGGCCCTTTCCAGGGCCCCTGATTAGCGGGAGCGAGGCCATCATGCCTTTGCTTTTTTAGCTCGTCAAACGTTTTGTAGTGCTTTTTTTCAAGCACTACATCTTTAGTCTAATACGACCAATCAGTCAGTTTTCGGTGCTTTAGTCCAGCGTGTCGACTTTCACCCGCAGCGTCATGTCATCGCGGCCCTGAGTAGAGTAGCTGCGGGTCAGGCCCTGTTTGTCGGCCTGAGTCTGCCGGTTCACGCCGGCGAGGGTGATCCACTCGCCCAAGCGCCCGGTGACAGTTGTGTCGGTACTTTGCACATTCACTACATCGGGACGTTCCTGGCTCATGCGGTCACGATTGGTACTGATTGCCAAGTGAACGATGTCACCGGTGACGCTGGCAGTGACGTAGAAACCCTGTGTGACGTTGCGATATTCGGTCTGGCTGCGCAAATCACCGTAGGAATCGGTCTGGCTGCTGGTCAGCGGCACGCTTTGGCCGACCTGGATCAACGCCGGTGAACCCTCGCTGGCCTGGATCTGCTGGACGCCGCCGTCACGGCTGTTGGTGCTGCGGTTGATGATGCGGGTCTGGCTCGGCTTGACGCCATTCACCGAATAACCCTGATCGCCCTGGTAATTGTTTTCGTTGGTGTCGACGGTGATCAGCAAGCGCTTGGGTTGGGTATCCAGCTGCGCGATCAGCGCTTTGAGTTCGTCGATCTTGCGTTGATCAGCGTTGACGATCAGTTGATTGCCGTAGGCGCTGACCTGACCATCCTTGCCGATGAAATCCTGCGCCATCGGCAGCATGTCGGCGCTGGTGTGGTAGCTCAGGGGCACAATTTCGGTGGCGGCCATGACCGAAAAACTGCAGGTCAGCAGCAGCGTGGTGAGCAGGGTGCGTAGGGACATGTCCGTTATCTCCGCTTTCGAAAGGCTTGATATTGCCAGTTTGTCGGCCTGGGGTGGGGCAAGTTGAATCGCGCACAGCAAAACGCCCCGACATCCGAAGATGGCGGGGCGTTTTGTGGTGTTCTTGCGGGCCTCTTCGCGGGCAAGCCTCGCTCCTACAGTTCGCGAATATCCGTAGGAGCGAGGCTTGCCCGCGAAGGCTTCACCTCGGTTTCAAGCCGAATGCCGGACCATGTCCACGTGCGGAATCCCGGCTTCGAGGAATTCCTCACTGACCAGGCTGAAGCCCAGTCGCTCATAGAACGCCGTGGCCTGCACTTGCGCACTCAGTTTCTGTTGCTTCAGCCCGCGTTTCTCGGCTTCACCGATCACTGCTTGCATCAATGCATCGCCCACTTTCAAACCGCGCCAGTCCTTGAGCACCGACACGCGACCAATGTGCCCATCGGGCAACAGGCGCGCGGTGCCAATCGGAAAGTCGCCTTCGTATGCGAGGAAATGCACCGCTGTCGCGTCATCGGCATCCCATTCCAGTTCAGGTGGAACGGATTGCTCGGCGATGAACACCGTCTCACGAATGCGCCGGATCTCGGCGATATCCTTATGCCAGTCTGCGACACGAACGTGGATTTTATTCATCAGCAAACCCCAGGCTGCCTTGCTTGACCAATTCGCACAGCAAGCCGCGACCGTCTTCATCGCTGAGCCATGCGCCGAGGTTATCGCTGTGCAGTGCGTCAGCCGCGCAGATCAGCTTCAGCAACTCGCGCAGTTTGCCCGGCAGGTAACGGCTCTGGCCGCTGGCGAACAACAGCAAGTCGTCATCGACTTCGGACCACGCCATGCGCGCGCTCGGGTTGCGGATCAGCACTGCGCCTTGTTCGAGACTGGCGAGGAAGTCCTCTTCTTCGATGTCTTCCGGGCCAACCACCAATTCCGGGTAGCGCGGTTCGGTCATGTACTGGCCGAACCAGGTCAGCAGCAGACGCTCGTCGCTCATGTGCTCGGCCAGCAAGGCTTTCAAGCGATCAAGCGCGTCGTGCTGAATCTGGTGCGGATCGACTGCCGGCAGGGCATCGGCATCGGTGTAGCGCTCTTCGTCAGTCAGGAACTGGCTGAGGAAGTCAGTGAAATGCGTGAGCACTTCCGAGGCGCTCGGTGCGCGGAAGCCGACCGAGTAGGTCATGCAGTCGTCAACCGCAACGCCACAATGGGCCAGACGCGGCGGCAGATAAAGCATGTCGCCCGGCTCCAGAACCCACTCATCGGTGGCTTCGAAGTCGGCAAGAATGCGCAGGTCTGCATGCGGCAGCAGCTTGCTCTCGGAATCGCACATCTGGCCGATTTTCCAATTGCGCTTGCCGTGACCTTGCAGCAGGAACACGTCGTAGTTGTCGAAGTGCGGACCAACGCTGCCGCCCGGTGCGGCGAAGCTGATCATCACGTCATCGACGCGCCAGCTCGGCAGGAAACGGAAGTTTTCCAGCAGTTCGCTGACTTCTGGCACGAACTGATCGACCGCTTGCACCAGCAAGGTCCACTCGGTTTCCGGCAATTTGCTGAACTCGTCTTCAGCGAACGGGCCGCGGCGCATTTCCCAAGGACGCTCGCCGTGCTCGATCACCAGACGCGATTCAACTTCTTCTTCCAGCGCCAGGCCGGCCAGTTCGTCCGGGTCGATCGGGCTTTCGAAATCAGGCATTGCCTGGCGGATCAGCAGTGGTTTTTTCTGCCAGTAGTCACGCAGGAATTCGCGCGCCGTGATGCCGCCCAGAAGTTGAAGAGGAATATCAGGATTCATGTGTAACCTATTGAAAAAAAGCACTTTTCAGACGGGAATAAAAACGCCCGGCGCTGCCGGGCGTCTCAAACGGGTACAGCGTTGGATCAGATGCGTTTGGCTTGCTCTACAGCGTTGCCGATGTAGTTGGCCGGGGTCAGCAATTTCAGCTCGGCTTTGGCCGCGGCTGGCATGTCCAGGCCGTCGATGAAAGTTTGCAACGCTTCAGGGCTGATGCCCTTGCCACGGGTCAACTCTTTCAGCTTCTCGTACGGGTTTTCGATGTTGTAGCGACGCATGACAGTCTGGATCGGCTCGGCCAACACTTCCCAGCACGCGTCGAGGTCAGCGGCAATCTTCTGCGCATTGAGCTCAAGTTTGCTGATGCCTTTGAGGCTGGCTTCGTAGGCAATCACGCTGTGGGCGAAGCCGACACCGAGGTTGCGCAGTACGGTGGAGTCGGTCAAGTCGCGCTGCCAGCGGGAAATCGGCAGTTTGCTCGCCAGGTGCTGGAACAGTGCGTTGGCGATACCCAGGTTGCCTTCGGAGTTTTCGAAGTCGATCGGGTTGACCTTGTGCGGCATGGTCGACGAACCGATTTCGCCAGCGATGGTGCGCTGTTTGAAATAACCGAGGGAAATGTAGCCCCAGATGTCGCGGTCGAAGTCGATCAGGATGGTGTTGAAACGCGCGATCGCGTCGAACAGCTCGGCAATGTAGTCGTGCGGTTCGATCTGCGTGGTGTACGGGTTGAAGCCAAGGCCCAGCTCGTCTTCGATGAAGGCGCGGGCGTTTTCTTCCCAGTCGATTTCCGGGTAGGCCGACAGGTGCGCGTTGTAGTTGCCGACGGCGCCGTTGATCTTGCCCAGCAACGGCACCGCAGCGACCTGAGCGATTTGACGCTCCAGACGGTAAACCACGTTTGCCAGCTCTTTGCCCAGAGTGGTCGGGGAGGCTGGTTGGCCGTGAGTGCGCGAGAGCATCGGCACGTCAGCGAAACGCACAGCCAGTTCGCGAATGGCTTCGGCAGTCTGGCGCATCAGCGGCAGCATTACATCATCACGGCCTTCGCGCAGCATCAGGGCGTGGGACAGGTTGTTGATGTCCTCGCTGGTGCAGGCAAAGTGGATGAATTCGCTGACCTTGGCCAATTCCGGCAGCTTGGCCGCTTGCTCTTTGAGCAGGTATTCGATGGCTTTGACGTCGTGGTTGGTGGTGCGCTCGATCTCTTTGACACGCTCGGCGTGCTCCAGAGCGAAGTTGTCCGCCAAGGTGTTCAGCACCGCGTTGGCTTCGGCGGAGAACGCCGGCACTTCGCTGATGCCTGGGTGAGCGGCCAGGCGCTGGAGCCAGCGCACTTCAACCAGAACGCGCGCACGGATCAGACCGTATTCGCTGAAAATTGGGCGCAGGGCCTGGGTTTTGCCGGCGTAGCGGCCGTCAACAGGGGAAACCGCAGTGAGCGAAGAAAGCTGCATGGGGTGTTCTCGGACAGTCGGGCAACGAAATGGGGCGCGTATCATACATGAAAAAATCCGCCGGTCCGTTGCCAACTGACCGGCGTATTACGCGTTACAGATCTGAAACAGTCTTGCGGGCGCGGTTCAGCTGGTGCGCATCAGCGGGTAAAGCTCTTTGAGTAACTTGCGGCGACTGATCACCAACTGCCAGCGATGGCCGCCCAACTGCCGCCACAGCCGCGCCGAGCGAATCCCGGCGAGCAACAGCGCGCGGATCTTCGAAGCGTTGCTCGGTTGCTGCAGGTTGCGCATGTCACCGTGCACCTGAATGCGTTGGCGCAGCGTGCTCAGGGTGTCCTGGTACAGCGCGCCGCACGCGGCAATCACGTTTTCGTGGGCCGGGCCGAAATGCTCGACCTGCGACTGAATCTGCGGCAGACGCTTGCCGATCACGTCGAGCATGTCGTCGCGCTTGGCCAGTTGCCGCTCCAGACCGAGCATTGCCAAGGCGTAACGCAGCGGTTCGCGCTGCAGCGTGCTCGGGTCGCGTTCGAGGGCGCCGATCAACGCGCGATAACCTTCGCGCAGATTGAGGTCGTCGCCACCGTAGACTTCCAGCGTGTCCTTGGGGTCGCGAATCAGCAGGCTGCCGAGCATGCAGGCCAAACCGGCTTCGCTGGTCTGGCCGGTCTTGGCGATCTTGTCGACCAGCACCGCAGCGAGAAATACGCCGCCGAGTGCCGTCAGTTGCTCCTGAGTCGGGCTCATTGTGCCGCGCCTTGAGCAGTGTCTTGAGCAGTGCCTTGGATGGTCCGCGGTTCGGCAACTTCGATCACGCCGCCGCCGAGGCAGATTTCACCGTCATAGAACACCACGGATTGCCCCGGAGTGACCGCGCGTTGCGGGTCATCGAAGGTCGCGCGGTAGCCGCCGGCGGTTTTTTCCAGCGTGCACGGCTGGTCGCTCTGGCGATAACGCACTTTGGCGGTCAGGCGTCGCGGCTGGCTCAGGTCGATCGGGTTGACCCAATAGATGTCCGAGGCGAGCAGGGCGCGGGAGAACAGGTAAGGGTGATCATTGCCCTGGCCGACGATCAGCTCGTTGTTCACCAAGTCCTTGATCAGCACGTACCACGGCTCGTCGCTGGCGTCTTTCAAACCGCCAATGCCCAGGCCCTGACGCTGGCCGATGGTGTGGTACATCAAGCCGTGGTGACGGCCGATGACTTCACCTTCGGTAGTTTTGATTTCGCCCGGTTGCGCCGGCAGGTACTGCTTGAGGAAGTCGCTGAAACGGCGTTCGCCGATAAAGCAGATGCCGGTGGAATCCTTTTTCTTCGCGGTCGCCAGATC
Source organism: Pseudomonas sp. SJZ131 (assembly GCF_007828705.1). Lineage (NCBI taxonomy): Bacteria > Pseudomonadati > Pseudomonadota > Gammaproteobacteria > Pseudomonadales > Pseudomonadaceae > Pseudomonas > Pseudomonas sp. SJZ131. The sequence continues at coordinate 403,676 of NZ_VIVC01000001.1, forward strand.
GTGCTTCTCGGCAATCGCGCGCACTTGCGGTTTTTCCAGCTCGCCGACCGGGAACAGAGTCTTGGCGATCTGTTCACCGCCGACGGCGTGCAGGAAATAACTCTGGTCCTTGTTCGGATCGAGGCCTTTGAGCAGTTCGGTACGGCCATCGATGTCGCGGCGACGCACGTAGTGGCCGGTGGCGATCAGGTCGGCGCCGAGCACCATGGCGTAGTCGAGGAACGCCTTGAACTTGATCTCGCGGTTGCACAGGATGTCCGGGTTCGGCGTGCGGCCGGCCTTGTATTCGGCCAGAAAGTGCTCGAACACGTTGTCCCAGTACTCGGCGGCGAAATTGGCGGTGTGCAGCTTGATGCCAATTTTGTCGCACACAGCCTGCGCATCCGCCAGGTCGTCCATGGCGGTGCAGTATTCCGTTCCATCGTCTTCTTCCCAGTTCTTCATGAACAGGCCTTCCACCTCATAACCCTGCTCGATCAGCAGGAGAGCGGAAACGGAAGAGTCCACGCCGCCGGACATGCCGACAATGACGCGCTTCTTTTGTGTGTCAGAAGGGGCTGGATCACGCATAGGGATTCAATGAGTGTCTTTAAAAAGGACGCGATTCTAGCAGGCCGAAGCCCACAAGGCTAAAGAGAAGGGCGGATCAGTTCGAGACCGAAGTGCTTGCCGTCCAGATAATCATCGATACAGCGGATGATCAGCTCACTGCGCCAGTTTGCGCGCTGGGCCAGCAGTTCGTCACGGGTCAGCCATTTGGCACCGAGAATGCCGTCGTCCAGTTGATAGTCGGGGTGGTGTTTGAGCGCTTTGGCGATGAAGCAGACGCGCTGATAAGTCACGCCGTTGCTCGGTGCGGTGTAGAGGTACAGGCCGACGATGGCGGTCGGCTCGACGTCCCAGCCGGTTTCTTCGAGGGTTTCGCGCACGGCGGCTTCGATCAGGGTTTCATCCGGGTCGAGGTGACCGGCGGGCTGGTTGAGCACCGCGCGGCCGCCCTTGAGTTCTTCGACTATCAGGAAGCGACCGTTGTCTTCGACGATGGTGGCGACGGTGATGTGGGGTAGCCAGGTCATGAAGCTTCCTCGAATGTTGAATATTGAAATACGGTCAAATGTGGGAGCGAGCTTGCTCGCGATAGCGCAATGTCAGTCACCATAATTGGTGGATGGTATACCGCTATCGCGAGCAGGCTCACTCCTACAAGGGATTTGTGTTGTATTCAGAAACACAAACCCCGGCACGGTGGCCGGGGTTTGTGATGTTCCCTTACAACCTTAAACCAACGCAGCAATCGCGGCGTTGAAGGTGTTGCTCGGGCGCATGGCCTTGCTGATCAGCTCGGCATTGGCGTGGTAGTAACCGCCGATGTCCACTGGTTTGCCCTGAACGGCGTTGAGCTCGGCGACGATGGTCGCCTCGTTCTCGGTCAGGGTTTTCGCCAGTTGGCCAAACTGCGCTTGCAGTGCAGTGTCTTCGCTCTGGGCGGCCAGAGCTTGAGCCCAGTACAGCGCCAGGTAGAAGTGGCTGCCGCGGTTGTCGATGTTGCCGACTTTGCGCGATGGCGACTTGTTGTTGTCGAGGAACTGGCCAGTGGCCTGATCCAGCGTCTTGGCCAACACCAGTGCTTTAGGGTTGTTGTACGTCACACCCAGATGCTCAAGCGAAGCGGCCAACGCGAGGAACTCGCCCAGCGAATCCCAGCGCAGGAAGTTCTCTTCCAGCAGCTGTTGAACGTGCTTCGGTGCCGAACCGCCAGCGCCGGTTTCGAACAGACCGCCGCCATTCATCAGCGGAACGATCGACAGCATCTTGGCGCTGGTGCCCAGTTCCATGATCGGGAACAGGTCAGTCAGGTAGTCGCGCAATACGTTGCCGGTCACCGAAATGGTGTCCTTGCCTTCACGAGTGCGGTCCAGGGTGAACTTCATCGCGTCGACTGGCGACATGATGCGGATGTCCAGGCCGGAAGTGTCGTGATCCTTCAGGTAAGCCTGAACTTTCTCGATCACTACGCCATCGTGAGCGCGCATTGGGTCCAGCCAGAAAATCGCCGGGGTGCTGCTGGCGCGAGCACGGTTGACGGCCAGTTTCACCCAATCCTGGATCGGCGCGTCTTTGGTCTGGCACATGCGGAAGATGTCGCCGGCTTCAACCGACTGTTCCAGCAGCAGCGCGCCTTTGCTGTCGGTAACGCGAACGACACCGTTGGCCTTGATCTGGAAAGTCTTGTCGTGCGAACCGTACTCTTCGGCTTTTTTCGCCATCAGGCCAACGTTTGGCACGCTGCCCATGGTGGTCGGATCGAATGCGCCGTTGGCCTTGCAGTCTTGGATGACCGCCTGGTAAATGGTCGCGTAGCAACGATCCGGGATCACAGCCTTGGTGTCATGCAACTGACCGTCAGTGCCCCACATTTTGCCGGAGTCACGGATCATCGCCGGCATCGAGGCGTCGACGATAACGTCGCTTGGCACGTGCAGGTTGGTGATGCCTTTGTCGGAGTTGACCATGGCCAACGACGGACGCACGGCGTAGACCGCCTGGATGTCCGCTTCGATCTGCGCTTGCTGCTCGGCCGGCAGGGCCTTGATGCGAGCGTACAGGTCGCCGATGCCGTTGTTCAGGTTGAAGCCGATCTGTGCCAGCACGTCAGCGTGCTTGGCCAGCGCGTCTTTATAGAACTCGGCAACGATCTGGCCGAACATGATCGGGTCGGAGACCTTCATCATGGTGGCTTTGAGGTGAACCGACAGCAGCACGCCTTTGGCTTTGGCGTCTTCGATCTCGGCAGCGATGAAGCTGCGCAGAGCGTTTTTGCTCATGACCGCGCAATCGAGGATCTCACCGGCTTGCACGGTGGTCTTTTCTTTCAGTACGGTGGTAGTGCCGTCCTGAGCGATCAGTTCGATTTTCACGGCGTCAGCGGCGTCGATCAGGGCAGCTTTTTCGCTGCCGTAGAAATCGCCGGTGCTCATGTGCGCAACGTGGGATTTGGAGTCAGCAGCCCATGCGCCCATTTTGTGCGGGTGCTTGCGTGCATAGTTCTTGACCGACAGCGGTGCGCGGCGATCGGAGTTGCCTTCGCGCAGTACCGGGTTCACGGCGCTGCCCTTGATCTTGTCGTAACGCGACTTGGCTTCTTTGTCGGCCTCGCTGCTCACGGTTTCCGGGTAGTCCGGCAGTGCGAAGCCCTGGGCTTGCAGCTCTTTGATCGCGGCTTGCAGTTGCGGAACCGAAGCACTGATGTTCGGCAGTTTGATTATGTTGGCTTCAGGCGTAACGGCCAGGTCGCCCAGTTCGGCGAGGTGGTCGGCTACGGCTTTGTCACCCAATTGCTCGGGGAAGCTGGCCAGAATGCGCCCTGCAAGAGAGATATCGCGGGTTTCCACGGCGATATCAGCGGAGGCGGTGAAAGCCTCTACGATAGGCAACAGTGAATAGGTGGCGAGGGCTGGGGCTTCGTCGGTGAAGGTATAGATGATCTTCGAGCGGGTGGGCATATTCGGATTAACTCTCTTCTTTGCTAAAGCATGCGCAGAAAACTCGAGGGGCGCCGGATAAGCGCGTTCGTTCAAAGTCGTCCATGAGCCGAATGTCGAGATTTGTGCGCGGTGATGTTGGGTGCATCAGTCGAGCGTCAAGCGGGTGGGCTGCGGTAACAACCCGGCTTCGATCTGGCCGAGAGTCACGTAATAGACAGCTCGGCCTGTGTGACCCTGCGGTCAGCGGCGGCATTATACATAGGTAGCTGGCAATCTGCCGATGGTTCATACGCAACGAATCTCGTCCATTGGTCTAAAGGTCGCAGGGCAGAGCAGGGCGTAGAGTCTTGCGGCGTGCTTGAGTTTGGCGCTTTTCCCTTTGCTTTCAGGCTTGTAGAACATGAACTGCGCAGCTTTGCCGCAGATGGGTGGAACATAGGGTTTGCGCGCCGATTTAACTGGGGTACGCTCGAACGAAGCCAGATGTTCAATCCAAACAATGGAGTTCAGCATGGGATACAAGAAGATTCAGGTTCCAGCAGTCGGCGACAAAATCACCGTCAACGCAGACCATTCTCTCAATGTTCCTAACAACCCGATCATCCCCTTCATCGAAGGCGATGGTATTGGCGTTGATATCAGCCCGGTCATGATCAAGGTTGTCGATGCTGCTGTGAAGAAGGCTTACGGCGGCGAGCGCAAAATTTCCTGGATGGAAGTCTTCGCCGGGGAAAAAGCGACTCAGGTTTACGATCAGGACACCTGGCTACCTCAGGAAACCCTGGACGCGGTCAAAGATTACGTGGTTTCCATCAAGGGCCCTCTGACCACCCCGGTCGGCGGCGGCATCCGTTCGTTGAACGTGGCCCTGCGTCAGCAACTCGACCTCTACGTCTGCCTGCGCCCGGTGCGCTGGTTTGAAGGCGTTCCGAGCCCGGTGAAAAAACCAGGCGACGTCGACATGACGATTTTCCGCGAGAACTCGGAAGACATTTACGCCGGCATCGAGTGGAAGGCCGGCTCTCCGGAAGCCACCAAAGTCATCAAATTCCTTAAAGAAGAAATGGGCGTCACCAAGATCCGTTTCGACGAAAACTGCGGCATCGGCGTCAAGCCGGTTTCGCTGCAAGGTACCAAGCGTCTGGCGCGCAAGGCTCTGCAGTATGTGGTCGACAACGACCGCGACTCGCTGACCATCGTCCACAAAGGCAACATCATGAAGTTCACCGAAGGTGCCTTCAAGGAATGGGCCTACGAAGTGGCGGCTGAAGAATTCGGCGCAACGCTGCTCGACGGCGGGCCGTGGATGCAGTTCAAAAACCCGAAAACCGGCAAGAACGTCATCGTCAAGGACGCCATCGCCGACGCCATGCTCCAGCAGATCCTGCTGCGCCCGGCCGAATACGATGTGATCGCGACCCTCAACCTCAACGGCGACTACCTCTCTGACGCGCTCGCGGCCGAAGTGGGCGGTATCGGTATCGCGCCAGGTGCCAATCTGTCCGACACCATCGCGATGTTCGAAGCGACCCACGGTACCGCGCCTAAATACGCCGGCAAGGACCAGGTCAACCCGGGTTCGCTGATCCTTTCCGCCGAAATGATGCTGCGGCACATGGGCTGGATCGAAGCTGCTGACCTGATCATCAAGGGCACCAACGGCGCGATTTCCGCCAAAACTGTGACTTATGATTTCCACCGTTTGATGGACGGCGCGCAATTGCTGTCTTCTTCGGCATTCGGTGACGCGCTGATTTCGCACATGTAAGCGATTTGCAGCAAATAAAAAACCGCCCGGCTCATATCCTTGAGTCGGGCGGTTTTTTATGACTGGATGTCTGAAGTCTTGACGTGTTCAGGCGAGTACTTTTGCAGGTTCGCCAGATTTTGTTTCATCCGCACTGGCGGTGGTCGCGGCGCCGTGGGTGTGAGCCTCGTGCTTCTCGCATTGAGCGCAGATCGCCACCGCATGCAGGCCTTTGGGGCCTTGAATGATCTCGAAGTTCACCGGCTGTCCGGCCTTCAGGGTTTTATAACCTTCCATGGTGATCGCGGAAAAATGAGCGAAGAGGTCTTCGTTCTTTCCGTCCTCGATGATAAAACCGTAACCCTTGGCATTGTTGAACCATTTGACCTTGCCGCTGACCTTGACGCCTGACATACCCATATCCCTCTGCAACAGACTCCATCACTGGAGTATCATCCAGTTCATCCGCAATCTATCTGATAAATAAGATTGACTCCGCGGACCTTTTTTACCCACTGTGGGCTCTATTGGTTGTAACACCGTTTCCCCGATAGTCAAGGTGACCGGGCAGTCGGAGTTGAAATCGTTGATAGCCGCCCCCACCACTGTATTTGCACAACTGACGAACCTTTCTTTCCATGCATGCAATTAGCCAGATTCGACTAACATTCAATCAGGATCGCCCGACTCTCCAGAAAGAACACCCGGAGGAACACGACGACGATTCCGCAGGCATTGCTGTTCAGGAGGCCAAGCCTGCTTTACAGGCGCCGCCGATGTACAAGGTGGTTTTGTTCAATGATGACTACACACCGATGGATTTCGTCGTCGAAGTGCTCGAGGTGTTTTTTAACCTGAATCGCGAGCTGGCGACCAAGGTCATGCTGGCCGTCCACACAGAAGGACGGGCAGTATGTGGAGTGTTTACCCGCGACATCGCCGAGACTAAGGCCATGCAGGTCAACCAGTACGCCAGGGAAAGCCAGCATCCGCTACTCTGTGAAATCGAGAAGGACGGTTAATCGCCGACCACTTGGGTATGAGGTGAAGCTATGTTAAACCGCGAGCTCGAAGTCACCCTCAATTTAGCCTTCAAGGAGGCTCGTTCGAAGCGTCATGAGTTCATGACCGTCGAACATCTCCTGTTGGCCCTATTGGATAATGAGGCTGCCGCCACCGTTTTACGGGCCTGCGGCGCAAACCTCGACAAACTCAAGCATGACCTGCAGGAGTTCATCGACTCCACCACGCCGCTGATTCCCGTCCATGACGAGGATCGCGAGACCCAACCCACACTGGGCTTCCAGCGTGTTCTGCAGCGTGCTGTCTTTCACGTACAGAGCTCGGGCAAACGCGAAGTGACTGGCGCCAACGTGCTGGTCGCAATCTTCAGTGAGCAAGAAAGTCAGGCAGTGTTCCTGCTGAAACAGCAGAGCGTTGCGCGCATTGATGTCGTCAACTACATCGCCCATGGCATTTCCAAAGTACCGGGGCACGGCGATCACTCTGAAGGTGAGCAAGATATGCAGGACGACGAGGGCGGTGAGTCTTCTTCTTCAGGCAATCCTCTGGATGCTTATGCCAGCAACCTCAACGAACTCGCACGCCAGGGTCGAATCGATCCGCTGGTAGGCCGGGAGATGGAAGTCGAGCGTGTCGCGCAGATTCTCGCGCGTCGTCGCAAGAACAATCCGCTGTTGGTTGGCGAGGCTGGCGTGGGTAAAACCGCGATTGCCGAAGGCCTGGCCAAGCGCATTGTCGACAACCAGGTGCCGGATCTGCTGGCCAACGCCGTGGTTTATTCGCTGGATTTGGGCGCTTTGCTGGCCGGGACCAAATACCGTGGTGATTTCGAGAAGCGCTTCAAGGCGTTGCTCAATGAACTGAAAAAACGTCCGCAAGCGATCCTGTTCATCGACGAGATCCACACCATCATCGGTGCGGGTGCCGCTTCCGGTGGCGTGATGGACGCTTCGAACCTGCTCAAACCGCTGCTGTCGTCTGGCGACATTCGCTGCATCGGTTCGACCACGTTCCAGGAATTCCGTGGCATCTTCGAGAAGGACCGTGCCTTGGCACGTCGCTTCCAGAAAGTCGATGTGTCGGAGCCGTCGGTGGAAGACACCATCAGCATCCTGCGCGGGTTGAAAGGTCGTTTTGAAACGCACCACGGCATCGAATACAGCGATGAGGCCCTGCGCGCAGCGGCTGAGCTGGCTTCGCGCTACATCAATGATCGGCACATGCCGGACAAAGCCATCGACGTGATTGACGAGGCGGGCGCCTACCAGCGTCTGCAGCCAGTCGAAAAACGTGTGAAGCGCATTGATGTGCCTGAGGTTGAGGACATCGTGGCGAAAATCGCGCGGATTCCGCCTAAGCACGTCAACACCTCCGACAGGGAACTGCTGCGTAACCTCGAGCGTGACCTGAAACTGACCGTGTTTGGTCAGGATGCGGCGATCGATTCGTTGTCGACTGCGATCAAACTATCGCGTGCCGGCCTCAAGTCGCCTGACAAGCCAGTCGGTTCGTTCCTGTTCGCGGGGCCTACCGGTGTCGGTAAAACCGAAGCGGCGCGACAGTTGGCCAAGGCGCTGGGCATCGAGTTGGTTCGCTTCGACATGTCCGAGTACATGGAACGCCACACCGTATCGCGTCTGATTGGTGCGCCTCCAGGTTATGTCGGGTTTGATCAGGGCGGTTTGCTGACCGAAGCGATCACCAAGCAACCGCACTGCGTGTTGCTGCTCGATGAAATCGAGAAGGCGCATCCGGAAGTCTTCAACTTGCTGTTGCAGGTCATGGACCACGGTACGTTGACTGATAACAACGGGCGCAAAGCGGATTTCCGCAATGTGATCGTGATCATGACGACTAACGCCGGCGCCGAGACTGCGGCGCGTGCTTCGATCGGTTTCACGCATCAGGATCACTCGTCTGATGCGATGGAAGTGATCAAGAAGAGTTTCACTCCAGAGTTCCGCAACCGTCTGGACACCATTATTCAGTTTGGTCGCCTCAGTCATGAGGTTATCAAGAGCGTGGTGGACAAGTTCCTTACCGAGCTTCAGGCGCAGTTGGAAGACAAACGTGTGCAGCTTGAGGTCACGGACGCCGCGCGTAGTTGGTTGGCGGCGGGCGGTTATGACTCAGCGATGGGGGCTCGTCCGATGGCGCGTTTGATTCAGGACAAGATCAAGCGTCCGTTGGCTGAGGAGATTCTCTTCGGTGAGTTGGCTGATCATGGTGGGGTGGTGCATATCGATCTCAAGGATGGTGAGTTGACCTTTGAGTTTGAGACGACTGCTGAGATGGCCTGACGGTTGTTGATCTGTTGTAAAGCGAAAGGCGCCTTCGGGCGCCTTTTTTGTTGGCTGCTTGTTTTGGGTGTGTAGCCGTGTCGGTGCGGGCCCAAACCCACCACCATCCCCCTGTAGGAGCGAGGCTTGCCCGCGATGGCGTTACACCTGTCACCGCAGCCATCAACTGACCCACCGCATTCGCGCCAGCCGCTACCACCGCAGAGACGGATAAACGCTCAAGGCAAAACCCCAAACCCCAGACACAAAAACGCCCGGCATAACCGGGCGTCTTGTATTGACCTGATTAACGAGCGCGGTAAGTAATGCGCCCTTTGCTCAAGTCATAGGGCGTCAGCTCGACGCGCACTTTGTCACCGGTAAGAATACGAATGTAGTTCTTGCGCATCTTGCCGGAAATATGCGCGGTTACGACGTGCCCATTTTCCAACTCCACACGAAACATGGTGTTGGGCAGGGTGTCGACGACAGTGCCTTCCATTTCGAAGCTGTCTTCTTTCGACATGCAGTAAAGCCCTCGGTATCCAATGAATGGCCCGGTGCAACTGCGCCAGGCAAAAGCGGCGTGCATTGTGCCCGAAAAATGGGGTTTACGCCAAGTGGTTTACGGATTGTCCTAGTTCAGGACGACCCAACGCTGATTAATCAGCAGTTCGATAGGCCGATATTGCGTCTTGTAGTTCATCTTTTTGCAGTTCTTGATCCAGTAACCGAGGTACACCGCTTCCAGTCCCAGGCGCTGGGCTTCGGCGATTTGCCAGAGGATCGCGTAACGACCCAGGCTGCGATGGTCTTCGGTCGGCTCGTAAAAGGTGTAGACCGCCGACAAACCGTTGGGCAGCAAGTCGGTCACCGCAATGGCCACCAATCGCCCGTCGAGGCGAAATTCGTAGAAGCGCGAAAAGGGCAGGTCACGCACCAGGAAGGTCGAAAACTGATCGCGGCTTGGCGGGTACATGTCGCCGTCGGCGTGGCGCTGTTCGATGTAGCGTTGATAGAGATCGAAATATTCTTCGCTGAATCCGGGGCGCGCCGGGCGCACCTGCAAGTCGGCGTTGCGCTTGAAAATGCGTTTCTGCTGACGATTGGGTGTGAACTGCGCCACTGGAATGCGCGCCGGCACGCACGCATTGCAATTCTGGCAGTGCGGGCGGTAGAGGTGATCGCCACTGCGCCGGAAACCCATCTCCGACAGGTCTGCGTAGACATGCACATCCATGGGCTGACTAGGATCGAGAAACAGCGTCGTGGCCTGCTCCTCGGGCAGATAACTGCAAGAGTGGGGCTGAGTGGCATAGAACTTCAGGCGCGCCAACTCGGTCATGATCAACCCTCGGGATAAGCGTTTGCATTAAGTGTAAGCCACGCGCGCAAAAGTCGCCTCAGCAAACCCAGGTCGCGCGATTGGGCTGATCCAGGTGCTGCGCCAGATAGCCGGCAAACTCGCGGCGCGGGATCGCGCGGGCGCCGAGACTGTGTAAATGGTCCGTGGGCATTTGGCAGTCGATCAGCACGAAGCCTGAGTCTTTCAGATGTCGCACCAGTGTGGCAAAGCCAAATTTGGACGCGTTGTCGGCGCGGCTGAACATCGACTCGCCGAAAAACAGCTGACCCATCGCCAGGCCATACAAACCGCCGACCAACTCGCCCTGATCCCAGACTTCAACCGAGTGAGCAAAACCGCGTCGGTGCAATTGCAGATAAGCCTCCTGCATCGCGTCGGTGATCCACGTGCCGTCGACGTATTCCCGAGGCGCAGCGCAGGCGCGAATGACCGCAGCAAAGTCCTGATCGAACGTCACTTGATAGCGCTGCTGGCGAAGCAGTTTATTCAGGCTGCGGGAAACATGCAGTTCGTCGGGAAATAACACCGTGCGCGGGTCCGGCGACCACCACAGAATCGGCTGGCCTTCGGAAAACCACGGAAAGCAGCCATGGCGATACGCCTGGATCAGCCGGTCGGCGGACAAATCGCCGCCCGCCGCGAGCAAACCGTTGGGCTCGCGCATGGCTTTTTCCAGCGGCGGAAAAGTCAGGGAATTGCGTTGTAACCAAGTCAGCATGGCGTTTGGGCTTGCAGAAGGGGAGGGTGGTGGCGGGCTGGGCGGCTCGCCGTGAAGTCGCGTGTTGTGCGCCGCTGCAACTTGGCGCTGCGGGCGTGGTCGTAGACGATCTCTGGAACAAAGCGCATCGCGTGTTTGTGCATGTTTTCCATCAGCGTCGGGCCGCAAAGGCCGAATGCTGGAATGCCATCGAGTGAAAGCTTAGCCTCGCTCATAAAAACACCTCATAAGCCTTTGTCACAAAAGACAATGCGTGCTCAAATTGAGCCGTGCGTCCTGCGCCGTGGCTATGCTACATCACGGGGCGCGAAGCATGGCAACGGGCGAACAAACCCGTACAATGCCCGCTTGTAACGGCGCGTGTAGCAAAAAACTGCTACGTGCGCTGTTTTGCAACACGGGGACGCAGTGTTAAAAGTAGTCCCGGATACGCCTGTTAACTTTTTTACCTGCCTGGATTGGGCAGTTTTTTATAGTCATTCAACAGATGGACGCGCCACAGGCGCAGGAAAAGTAGCGTTTTGAAGAAATCCACCGCAGCACCTAAACCAGCCGTCGTGCCGCTCTGGCGCCAGCAATTGCACTACCGACTCAAGGAAGGTGCATTGATCGCCATCGGCGCCTTGTGCCTGTTCCTGATGATGGCCTTGTTGACCTACGGCAAGGACGATCCGGGCTGGAGCCACAACAGCAAGATCGACGACGTGCAGAATTTCGGCGGTCCGGCCGGTTCCTACAGCGCCGATATCCTGTTCATGATCCTCGGCTACTTCGCCTACATCTTCCCGTTATTGCTGGCGGTCAAGACCTACCAGATCTTCCGTCAACGCCACGAGCCGTGGCAGTGGAGCGGCTGGCTGTTCTCCTGGCGCCTGATCGGTCTGGTGTTTCTGGTGCTGTCGGGCGCGGCTTTGGCGCACATTCATTTTCACGCGGCCACCGGTTTGCCGGCCGGCGCGGGCGGGGCGTTGGGCGAAAGCCTTGGCGATCTGGCGCGCAATGCCCTGAACATTCAGGGCAGCACGCTGCTGTTCATTGCCCTGTTTCTGTTCGGCCTGACGGTGTTCACCGACCTGTCGTGGTTCAAGGTCATGGACCTCACCGGCAAGATCACCCTGGACCTCTTCGAACTGTTCCAGGGCGCCGCCAACCGCTGGTGGGCCGCGCGCACCGAGCGCAAGCAATTGGTCGCGCAATTGCGTGAAGTCGACGATCGAGTGCACGACGTAGTCGCGCCGACCATCACCGACAAACGCGAACAAGCCAAGGTCAAGGAACGCCTGATCGAGCGCGAGCAAGCGCTGAGCAAGCACATGTCGGACCGCGAAAAGCAGGTGCCGCCAGTGATTGCCCCGGCCCCGGTCAAACCGGCCGCACCGAGCAAGCGTGTCGAGAAAGAGAAACAGGCGCCACTGTTCGTCGACAGCGCCGTCGAAGGCACCTTGCCGCCGATCTCGATTCTCGACCCGGCAGAAAAGAAACAACTCAATTACTCGCCCGAATCCCTGGCTGCGGTTGGCCACTTGCTGGAAATCAAGCTCAAGGAATTCGGCGTCGAAGTCACCGTGGATTCGATTCACCCGGGTCCGGTCATTACCCGTTACGAAATTCAACCGGCTGCCGGGGTCAAGGTCAGCCGCATCTCCAACCTGGCCAAAGACTTGGCGCGTTCGCTGGCCGTGACCAGTGTGCGGGTGGTTGAAGTGATTCCGGGCAAGACCACCGTTGGTATCGAGATTCCCAACGAAGACCGGCAGATCGTGCGTTTTTCCGAAGTGTTGTCGTCGCCCGAGTACGACAACTTCAAATCGCCGGTCACCCTGGCGCTGGGTCATGACATCGGCGGCAAACCTGTGATCACCGACCTGGCGAAGATGCCGCACTTGCTGGTGGCCGGTACGACCGGTTCCGGTAAGTCGGTGGGCGTGAACGCGATGATCCTGTCGATCCTGTTCAAGTCTGGCCCCGAAGACGCCAAGCTGATCATGATCGACCCGAAAATGCTTGAGCTGTCGATCTACGAAGGTATTCCGCACTTGCTCTGCCCGGTCGTCACCGACATGAAGGACGCGGCCAACGCCCTGCGCTGGAGCGTGGCCGAGATGGAGCGTCGCTACAAACTGATGGCGAAAATGGGCGTGCGTAACCTGTCCGGCTTCAACCAGAAGGTCAAGGACGCCGAGGATGCCGGCACGCCGCTGTCCGATCCGCTGTACAAACGCGAAAGCATTCACGACGAAGCGCCATTGCTGCACAAGTTGCCGACCATCGTTGTGGTGGTCGACGAATTTGCCGACATGATGATGATCGTCGGTAAAAAGGTTGAAGAACTGATCGCACGTATCGCGCAGAAGGCGCGTGCGGCCGGTATTCACTTGATCCTCGCGACCCAGCGTCCGTCGGTTGACGTGATCACCGGTCTGATCAAGGCCAACATCCCGACGCGCATGGCGTTCCAGGTGTCGAGCAAGATCGATTCGCGGACCATCATCGACCAGGGCGGCGCCGAACAATTGCTTGGCCACGGTGACATGCTCTACATGCCGCCGGGCACCAGCCTGCCGATTCGCGTGCACGGCGCGTTCGTTTCCGATGACGAAGTTCACCGCGTGGTGGAAGCGTGGAAACTGCGCGGCGCCCCGGAATACAACGACGAGATTCTCGCTGGCGTCGAAGAGCCGGGCAGTGGTTTTGAGGGTGGCAGCAGCGGCGATGACGACAGCGAATCCGACGCGCTCTACGACGAAGCCGTACAGTTCGTGCTGGAAAGCCGCCGCGCTTCCATTTCGGCAGTTCAGCGCAAATTGAAAATCGGCTACAACCGCGCCGCGCGCATGATCGAAGCCATGGAAATGGCCGGGGTCGTGACGTCCATGAACACTAACGGTTCGCGTGAAGTCCTGGCCCCAGGCCCGGTACGCGACTGATTTGATTGAAACACTGCGTTGGCGCAATGACGCGCCGGCGCACTCCCCACGAATGTTCAAGAGGACTCCCATGCGTCTTATCCGCATGCTGTTGCTGCCAGTTCTGGCGTTGACCACACTCTCGGCCCATGCCGATGACAAGGACGTGGCGCGCCTGACCCAATTGCTCGAAACCTCCAAGACCCTGACCGCGCGCTTCTCGCAACTGACGCTGGACGGCGGCGGTACGCAGTTGCAGGAAACCACCGGTGAAATGTCGTTGCAGCGTCCGGGCCTGTTTTACTGGCACACTGATGCTCCGGCCGAAACCACCGTGGTCTCCGACGGCAAGAAAGTCACCCTGTGGGACCCGGACCTGGAACAGGTCACTATCAAGACCCTCGACCTGCGCCTGAGCCAGACCCCGGCGTTGCTGCTGTCCGGTGACGTATCGAAGATCAATCAGAGCTTCGACATCAGCGCCAAGGAAGCTGGCGGCGTGATTGATTTCACGCTGAAGCCGAAGACCAAAGACACCTTGTTCGACAGCCTGCGTCTGTCGTTCCGCAATGGTCTGGTCAACGACATGCAACTGATCGACAGCGTCGGTCAGCGCACCAACATCCTGTTCACCGGCGTAAAAGCCAACGAACCGATCCCGGCCTCCAAGTTCAAATTCGACATCCCGAAAGGCGCGGACGTGATTCAGGAGTGATACTCAACTCCCTGTAGTAGCAGAGCTTGCTCGCGAAGAGGGCGTGTCAGTCACCATCAGGTTGCCTCGCCCACCGCTTTCGCGAGCAAGCTCCGCTCCTGCAGTGGCTCGAGAACCAAAGAGGTTTCAAAACGTTTTGATGGACCTGTTTCGCAGTGCCCCGATAGCTCAACCCTTGGCCGCTCGTTTGCGTGCTACCAATCTGGATGAGTACGTCGGTCAGGAACATCTGCTCGCTCGCGGCAAGCCTTTGCGTGAAGCGCTGGAGCAGGGTGCCCTGCATTCGATGATCTTCTGGGGACCGCCGGGCGTGGGCAAAACCACCTTGGCGCGGTTGCTCGCAGAAGTCTCCGATGCGCACTTCGAAACGGTTTCGGCGGTATTGGCCGGCGTCAAAGAAATCCGCCAGGCGGTGGAAATCGCCAAGCAGCAGGCCGGGCAGTACGGCAAACGCACCATTCTGTTCGTCGACGAAGTGCACCGCTTCAACAAGTCGCAGCAGGATGCCTTCCTGCCTTACGTTGAAGACGGCACGCTGATTTTCATCGGCGCAACCACCGAAAACCCGTCCTTCGAACTCAACAACGCTTTGCTCTCGCGCGCGCGCGTCTACGTGCTGAAAAGCCTCGACGAGGCGGCACTGCGCAAATTGGTGCACCGCGCACTGACTGAAGAGCGCGGCCTCGGCAAGCGGCAACTGACCCTCAGCGATGAAGGCTTCCAGATGTTGCTGACCGCCGCCGATGGCGATGGCCGGCGCCTGCTCAACCTGCTGGAAAACGCCTCGGACCTCGCCGAAGACAACAGCGAAATCGGCATCGATCTGCTGCAGAGTCTGCTTGGCGACACCCGTCGGCGTTTCGACAAGGGCGGCGAAGCGTTCTACGACCAGATTTCCGCGCTGCACAAATCGGTGCGCGGCTCCAATCCCGACGGCGCGCTGTACTGGTTCGCGCGCATGATCGACGGCGGTTGCGATCCTCTTTATCTGGCGCGGCGCGTGGTGCGCATGGCCAGCGAAGACATCGGCAACGCCGACCCGCGCGCGCTGAGCCTGTGCCTTGCGGCGTGGGAAGTGCAGGAGCGCCTCGGCAGCCCCGAAGGCGAATTGGCCGTGGCTCAAGCCATTACCTATCTTGCGTGCGCGCCGAAAAGCAACGCGGTGTACATGGGTTTCAAAGCGGCGATGCGCAGCGCCACCGAACACGGTTCGCTGGAAGTGCCGCTGCACCTGCGCAACGCCCCGACCAAACTGATGAAACAACTCGGTTACGGCGACGAATACCGTTACGCCCACGACGAGCCGGATGCATACGCGGCGGGCGAAGACTACTTCCCGGAAGAACTCGAGCCACAACCGTTCTATCAACCGGTGCCGCGAGGCCTGGAGCTGAAGATCGGCGAGAAACTCAATCACCTCGCCCAACTGGATCGTCTGAGCCCTCGCCAGCGGAGAAAATAAGTGATTCGAACGATTCTTGCGGTGTCGGTGGCCGGTATCGCTGGTACATTACTGCGTTTCGCCGCCAGCACTTGGGTCAGCGCAAACTGGCCAAAGCATTTTTACCTGGCGACGCTGGCCGTCAATCTGGTCGGCTGTCTGATTATCGGTGTGCTGTACGGTTTGTTTCTGACGCGCCCGGAAGTCCCGATCGAAATTCGCGCCGGGCTGATCGTCGGTTTTGTCGGCGGTCTGACGACCTTTTCATCCTTTTCACTGGATACGCTGCGCCTGCTGGAAAGCGGGCAGGCACCGATAGCCTTCGGTTATCTGGCCATCAGCGTGTTCGGCGGGCTGCTCGCTACCTGGGCTGGCCTGTCCTTGACCAAACTTTGATAAACGAGAGACCGACATGCTCGATTCCAAACTGTTACGTAGCAACCTTCAGGACGTAGCGGACCGCCTGGCATCCCGTGGTTTTGTACTGGATGTTGCGCGCATCGAAGCGCTGGAAGAACAGCGCAAGACCGTCCAGACCCGCACCGAAGCATTGCAGGCTGAACGTAATGCGCGCTCCAAAACCATCGGTCAGGCCAAGCAGCGCGGCGAAGACATCGCACCGTTGATGGCTGACGTCGAGCGCATGGCGAACGAATTGAGTGCCGGCAAAGTTGAACTGGAACAGATCCAGACCGACCTCGACTCGATCCTTTACGGCATTCCGAACCTGCCACACGAATCCGTGCCGGTCGGCGCCGATGAAGACGGCAACGTCGAAGTGCGCCGCTGGGGCACGCCGACCGCATTCGATTTCCCGGTTCAGGACCACGTCGCGCTCGGCGAGAAATTCGGCTGGCTCGACTTCGAAACCGCCGCCAAGCTGTCCGGCGCCCGTTTCGCCCTGTTGCGTGGCCCGATCGCACGCCTGCACCGCGCCCTCGCGCAATTCATGATCAACCTGCACACCACCGAACATGGCTATGAAGAGGCGTACACGCCTTATCTGGTCCAGGCACCGGCGCTGGTCGGCACCAGCCAATTGCCGAAGTTCGAAGAAGACCTGTTCAAGATCACCCGCGAAGGCGAGGCCGATCTGTACCTGATCCCGACCGCCGAAGTGTCGCTGACCAACATCGTTTCCGGGGAGATCCTCGACTCGAAACTGCTGCCGATCAAATTCGTCGCGCACACGCCGTGCTTCCGCAGTGAAGCCGGTGCGTCGGGCCGTGACACTCGCGGGATGATTCGTCAGCACCAGTTCGACAAGGTTGAAATGGTCCAGATCGTCGAGCCGTCGACGTCGATGGAAGCTCTGGAAGGCCTGACCGCCAACGCCGAAAAAGTCCTGCAATTGCTCGAGCTGCCGTATCGCACCCTGGCGCTGTGCACCGGCGACATGGGCTTCAGCGCGGTCAAGACTTACGACCTCGAAGTGTGGATTCCGAGCCAGGACAAGTACCGCGAAATTTCCTCGTGCTCCAACTGCGGCGACTTCCAGGCCCGGCGCATGCAAGCGCGTTTC
This sequence comes from Pseudomonas sp. SJZ131, assembly GCF_007828705.1. Taxonomy (NCBI): domain Bacteria; kingdom Pseudomonadati; phylum Pseudomonadota; class Gammaproteobacteria; order Pseudomonadales; family Pseudomonadaceae; genus Pseudomonas; species Pseudomonas sp. SJZ131. The sequence continues at coordinate 420,878 of NZ_VIVC01000001.1, forward strand.
CGTAACCCGGAAACCGGCAAGCCTGAGCTGGTGCACACCCTCAACGGTTCCGGCCTGGCGGTCGGTCGCACCTTGGTTGCAGTACTGGAAAACTACCAGCAGGCCGACGGTTCGATACGCGTGCCTGAGGTGCTGAAACCGTACATGGGTGGCCTCGAGGTCATCGGCTAAATGGACTATCTGCCGCTGTTTCATAACCTGCGCGGCAGTCGTGTGTTGGTCGTCGGCGGCGGGGAAATTGCCTTGCGCAAATCCCGCCTGCTGGCCGAAGCCGGTGCGCTGCTGCGGGTGATCGCGCCTGAAATCGAGCCGCAATTGCGCGAACTGGTCACCGGCAGCGGCGGCGAGTGCCTGTTGCGCGGCTACGTTGAAAGCGATCTCGACGGTTGCGGGCTGATCATTGCCGCCACCGACGACGAACCGCTGAACGCGCAAGTCTCCGCCGATGCCCATCGGCGGTGCGTGCCGGTCAACGTGGTCGATGCGCCAGCCTTGTGCAGCGTGATTTTCCCGGCGATTGTCGACCGCTCGCCGCTGATCGTTGCGATCTCCAGCGGCGGCGATGCGCCAGTGCTGGCTCGGCTGATCCGCGCCAAAATCGAAACCTGGATTCCCTCCACTTACGGGCAACTTGCCGGGCTAGCCGCGCGTTTCCGCCGCCAGGTCAAGGGTCTGCTGCCGGATGTGCAGCAGCGCCGGGCGTTTTGGGAAGACGTATTTCAAGGCCCGATTGCCGATCGGCAATTGGCCGGGCAGGGCGCCGAAGCCGAGCGCTTGTTGCTGGCGAAAATTGCCGGCGAGCCGCCGAAGAAAACCGGTGAAGTGTATTTGGTGGGCGCCGGTCCGGGCGATCCGGACCTGCTGACGTTCCGTGCCTTGCGCCTGATGCAGCAAGCTGATGTGGTGTTGTACGACCGCTTGGTGGCGCCGGCGATTCTCGATTTGTGCCGTCGCGATGCAGAACGGGTCTACGTCGGCAAGCGTCGCGCCGAACACGCCGTGCCGCAGGATCAGATCAACCAGCAACTGGTCGATCTGGCCAAGGCTGGCAAACGTGTGGTGCGCTTGAAGGGCGGCGATCCGTTCATCTTCGGCCGTGGCGGCGAAGAAATCGAAGAACTGGCAGCGCACGGCATTCCGTTTCAAGTAGTGCCGGGTATCACCGCAGCGAGTGGTTGCGCGGCGTATGCGGGGATTCCGCTAACGCATCGCGATTACGCGCAGTCAGTGCGCTTTGTCACCGGGCATTTGAAGGATGGCTCGACCGATTTGCCGTGGGCCGACTTGGTGTCACCGGCGCAAACCCTGGTGTTTTATATGGGATTGGTCGGGTTGCCGATCATCTGCGAGCAGTTGATCAAGCACGGTCGCGGCGCGGATACACCGGCGGCGTTGATTCAGCAGGGCACCACGGTCAATCAACGGGTGTTCACCGGCACCTTGGCCGATCTGCCACAAATGGTCGCGGACCACGAAGTGCATGCGCCGACGCTGGTGATCGTTGGGGAAGTGGTGCAACTGCGCGAGAAACTGGCGTGGTTCGAAGGCGCGCAAGCGCAAGTCTGAGCACCGAGTCGCGCCTTTCGCGGGCAAGCCTCGCTCCCACAGGTCAGCGTAATCCTGTGGGGCAAGCCTCGCTCCCACAGGTCAGCGTAATTCTGTAGGAGCGAGGCTTGCCCGCGAAGGCGTCATCCCCGCTAACAAAAACCTCAGGCCTTGCGCCAAACCCCTTTCCCGCTCAACCGCGCCCGATCATGGCTGGCGGTGAAATCCTGCTCCGGCCCTTTCGGCACAACACCCGTCGGGTTGATGGTCTTGTGGCTGCCGTAGTAGTGATTTTTGATGTGCTGGAAATCCACGGTTTCAGCGATTCCCGGCCACTGGTACAACTCGCGCAACCAGTTCGACAAATTCGGATAATCGGCAATCCGCCGCAGGTTGCACTTGAAGTGCCCGTGATACACCGCGTCAAAACGAATCAGCGTGGTGAACAAGCGAATGTCCGCTTCAGTCAGGTATTCGCCGACCAGATAGCGGTTCTCGCCCAGCAATAACTCCAGACGGTCCAGCTCGGCAAACACCTCATCAAACGCTTCTTCATAAGCGTTCTGCGAAGTGGCGAACCCGGCGCGGTACACGCCGTTGTTCACCGCCGGATAAATCTGCTCGTTCAACGCGTCGATCTCAGCGCGCAGCGGCGCCGGGTAAAAGTCCAAGTCATTGCCAGTCAAATCATCGAAGGCACTGTTGAACATGCGGATGATTTCCGCCGATTCATTGTTGACGATGCGTTTTTGCTGCTTGTCCCACAGCACCGGCACCGTCACGCGACCGGTGTAATCGGCGGTGTCGGCGGTGTAGCGCTGGTGCATGAAGTCGAAGTGATCGAGTTTGTCGCCGGTCGAGCCGAGGTTCTGGTCGAAGGTCCAGCCGTTTTCCAGCATCAACCAACTGACCACCGACACATTGATCAAGCCTTCAAGGCTTTTGAGTTTGCGCAGGATCAACGTGCGGTGCGCCCACGGGCAGGCGAGGGAAACATAGAGGTGATAGCGCCCGGCCTCGGCCGCGAAACCGCCGACTCCGGTCGGGCCCGGTTGGCCGTCAGCGGTCAGCCAATTGCGCCGCTGCGCCTGTTCGCGCTGGAATGCGCCGTCCTTGCTGCTTTCGTACCACTGGTCGTGCCACTGGCCTTCAACTAATAAACCCATGATCAAGACTCCTCGACATATAAGCGTTGGAGAGGAGTCTATGCCGATGAGTTCGAACAAAAAGCGCAAAGCTTGGGCGGATATGATCGATTAAATCGATCTGTCCCGCGCCGCCCAGTACTGCTCGGCAGTAGCGAACGCTTGCTCGCGCGTCTGGCTGAGGCCGCGCAGGGCCAGGGCCATGGTCGCGATCAGGGCCATTTGCGGGTAGCTGTCGATCACGTCGCCGCGCCACACGGCTTTCAAATGCTCGGGATCGAGCGATGCCGGTTTGACGTGGCGCTGCGCCGACAACTGCGGCCATTCCTCATCCCAACTGACACCGCCGGTAGTGCCGTACAAATGGCTGGCGGCGTCCGGGTTGATCTCGATTTCGCCGCCATCGCCCTTGACCACAATTGCCGTGTCGCCCAGCAGGCCGCTGGCATCGCGATGCACGGCCTGATAGCCCGGATGGAAGATGCTTTGCAGACCGCAGCGAGCGCCCAGCGGATTGAGAATCCGCGCCAGCGAATGAATCGGCGAACGCAGGCCCAAGGTGTTGCGCAGGTCGATCATGCGCTGCAATTGCGGCGCCCAATCGACTAACGGCATGAACGCCAAGCCGCCATTATCGAGAGCGTCGCCAACCTGTTGCCAATTGCGACATAGCGGGATGTTCAACGTGTCCAGTAGTTGCTCGCTGTACAGCCGACCTGCCGTGTGCGCGCCGCCGCCGTGCATGAAAATCCGCACGCCGTTCTGCGCCAGGCACTTGGCCGCGAGCAGATACCACGGCAAGTGGCGCTTCTTGCCGGCGTAGGTCGGCCAATCCAGATCGACATGCAGCGCCGGCGCTTGCAGGCGTTCGCGCAGGGCTTCAGTGAAACCGGCCATCTCCTCGGCGCTTTCTTCCTTGTGCCGCAACAGCATCAGGAAAGCGCCGAGCTGGGTGTCTTCGACCTGATCATCGAGCACGAAACCCATGGCTTGCCGGGCTTCTTCGCGCGTCAGGTCGCGGGCGCCGCGTTTGCCTTTGCCAAGGATTCGCACAAATTGGGCGAACGGATGTTCGGCCGGCGTTTCGAGGGTCAATGCGGGGTAATCGGTCATAAGCAATTCGTCGGTTTGGGCAGGCCCGCCAGTTTCGCGGCGAGTTTGGCAGGGGTGCCTTTGAACAGTCGATTGAGGTGCAGGCTGTTGCCTTTTTCCGTGCCGAGCTTCAGCGCGGTGTATTTGATCAGCGGACGGGTGGCCGGCGACAGTTGGAATTCGGCGTAGAAACTGCGCAGCAATTCGAGGATTTCCCAGTGTTCCGGGCTCAACTCGATCTCTTCGGCGGCGGCCAGAGCGCTGGCGACGTCGGCCGACCAGTCGCTCAGTTCCACGAGGAAACCGTCCTTGTCGAGTTCGATGGCGCGCGCGCCGACGGTCAGGGATTTCATAACCAACTGTTGACCTTGTCGTAGGCAATCGACAGTTCGACGAAGGCCGGATAGTCGATCGCTTGCGCCCAATCCGGCACCGGCAGTGCGCGGGCCTGAGCGTCTTCGGCGAGTACCAGAAGCTTCACGCCACGGCTGCTCAGCGTCTGGAACGGCGCGGTGCCAGGTTGCAACGCGTACGCCGCGTCGCCGCACAGCAGCAAGGCATCATTGGCGCCGATCACGCGCAGGCAACTGTTGAGGCGATCGTCGCCAAACGGGGAATGAGACAACACATGCAAAGTCGACATCAGAGGGTGATCACCTGGTCGTAACGGTCGATAAGGGCGGTGATTTGTTCGGCGCTCAGCGCTTGAGCTTCCTGCAACGCCAAGGCGTTCGGGTCCAGACCGCGTTCGCTGGCGCTGGCGGCGCAGGCGAACAGCTCTTCGACGCCAAACATCGGCAAGGCTTGCAGGTTGGCGCTGAGGTCTTTTTGTTGCAGGGCCTTGGCGTCCTGTTGCGCGGCGAGCTGAAACACCCCGTCATCCAGAAACAGCAGGCCGATCGGCAGGTCGAACGCGCCGCCGGCCAGCACGATGTCCAGCGCTTCGCGGGCATTCGGGCCGGACCACGGCGCCTGACGGCTGATGACTAACAAGGATTTGGGCATGTCACGCGCCTCCGAAACAGATCAAGCGGTCGGCATCTTGCACCGCGTCATGCAACTGGCCGAGGCCGGACAATTCCCACGGCGCGCCGACAACCACAGCTTCGCGCTGATAGCGCTTGGCTTCTTCGGCGTTCAGAACGCCACGGCGCAGGGCGGCGGCGATGCACACCACGCCGTCGAGTTGATGTTCGGTGACGAAGGCGCGCCATTGCTTGGGCAGGTCTTGTTCGTCCTGCGGCGTGACCACGCTGGCGGCGGCGTTGTAGACGCCATCCTGATAGAAAAACAGCCGGACAATTTCATGCCCGCCGGCCAGCGCAGCCTTGGCGAACAGCAGGGCTCGGCGCGAGGAGGGCGCATGGGCGGCGGAAAACAGCGCGATGGCGAACTTCATGGCGGACTCGATCAGCAAAACTGCGGGCAATGATAAAGCTTTATCGCGGATGCGGCGAAGGGGGATTAGTCAGAGACCGAGGCGCGGCTTTCGCGAGCAGCCTCACTCCTACGGGGATCTGATCTGGGCGCAAATAGTCTGCTGGACAACATCCCATGGGGGAGTGAGCCTGCTCGCGATGATGGACTGCCAGCCAACCCGGTCAGCGCGGCATATACCCCAACTGCCAACGCCGTGGAATCTTCAGCGTCACCAGCCCGATCACCCCGGCCAGCAGCCCGCTGAAAAACAAGGCTTTCAGGCCCATTTGCTGTTCCAGCAGCGCGCCAATCACCGCGCCGGCAAACATGCCGGTCCAGGGAATCAACTGCACCCGCCAGCCATTCCGCCGCTCGCCGAGCATCCAGCGGCCCAATCCGCGACCAAAACGCGACAGCGCGCCGGTGACATACGTCAGGCCCACCGGCAGCCCATTCACTTCTTCCACCGCCGCATTGAGCATGCCCATGGCGATAATCGCCGCCAGCAGCGCCGGCAATTGCTGATCGGTTGGCCACGCCGCCGCGCCGCACAGCAACGTGGCGATGCACAACAGCAGTGGCAATGCCCGTCGCCCGCCGAGGCGACTGACAACGATGCCCAGGGCATTGCCGAAGATAAACGTGACCACCAGAATCAGCAGGCGCGTGGTCAGACCGAGGTCGCCCTCGCTGATCGCCACGGCGAGGCGTGTGGTGTTGCCGCTCATGAAAGAGACGAAATCGCCGCTGGCCATGAAACCGATGGCGTCGGTCATACCGGCGAGCACCGAGAGCGCCGCCACCAGCGACATGCCGATGCGCCCGCGCCATTTTTGCCGGTGCAGATGGCCGGGGCTGGCGCGGTGGGTGGAGGCGGATGGCAGCATTGGCGTCGGTCGTCCTCAGGCAGCGAGCGTTTTGATCACGGGGTCAGGCCATACAAGTCGCAATATTCCAGCCAGTCCATGCCGGCCATTTGCGCCACTTCCTTGTGCACTTCCATGCGCTGCTTTTGATAGTCCTCAAGCGTGGGGGCGGTCAGTTGCAACGTCAGTTCCCAGGCAAACAAGCCTTGGCGCTCGGCTTCGGCCTCAAAGGCTTCGTGCAAACGTTCGTCGCGGTACTGCGCCGCCGTTTCACCCTTGGCCTGCGCCAACAACGGATTAAGGTTGTCGAGTTCGTGGCGCAATTCGGGGCGCTCATCGAGAAATTTGTTCAGTGCCTGTTCGTGTTGCTCTTCGGTGGCTGCCATGGTCGCTCCTTGCCGGTCAGGTTACGCAGACTGCTTCTTGGCTTTGGCCGCTGCGGCCAGGCATTCGAGCGCGAACTGCTCCGGATAGGTCATCTGGATTGGCGTGGTTTCGCCCTTCACGGTTCTTTCGCCGTCGAGAATGTAGCGAATGCGCTTGTCGGTAACGCCGATTCGCTTGGCGATCCAGGACGGCGTCTGGCCGATCTGGCTGATCAGTTTGTCCGCGTATTCGGCGGTCGGTTTGTAAAATTCGGCGTTGGGGGTCATAGCGTCTCCAAAATATAGCGTCTCCAAAATAAAGCGCCGGGCCAAAGCCTGATGCGCTGTTTAATGCGCGACAGGGTGCGCGAATCGTCACGCGGTGTCTCGCTATAAATGCAGTAAAGCAGAACGATACGCCGCGCCACGGTGATACAGTCCGCTTTTTCCCGATGAGCGAACACAATGCGAATTCTGATGGTGGCGCTGGCCGCAAGCATGCTGGCCGGCTGCGCCGGTTCGGTGATGGACGACTCCCGCACCAAAGCCCCAACCCAAACCCTGACCTCGGACAAACCGGAAAAAGTCGTCGCCCAGTGCGTGCAATTCGCCTGGCAGGATGAGGCGGTGTTCGGCGTCGATGCCGGGGCTTATCTGCAACCGGGCAAGAAAAGCGGTTCGACGGTGTACACGCGCTCCGCAGAATCGTTTGTCGACCTGACCACCGGTGTGACCGGCACAGAATTGAGCTACTACGCGCAGCGCGATGACTTCGTGGCGAAGCGCCGGTTGGCGGCATTGGCTACGTGTTTGTAAGCATGCAATACCCGTAGGAGCGAGGCTTGCCCGCGAAGGCGATTTAACGTTCAGCGTTGATGTTGGCTGAAAGATAGCTTTCGCGGGCAAGCCTCGCTCCTACAGGGGCGGCGGTGTTTCAGAGAGCGTTAATCAAGCGTTTCTGAAAGAAGTGGCGCTTGTGCCCCGGCGGGTAATCGGCAATCTGGCCGATCTCGCTGTAGCCATGCTTTCGGTAAAAGTCCGGCGCCTGAAAGTCGAACGTGTCCAGCCAGATCCCCACGCACTCCTTGTCCAGCGCTAACTCCTCGGCCATCTGCAGCAGCTTCGAGCCCAAGCCCTGGCCGCGCGCCTGCTCCGGCACGGACAGCAACTCGATAAACAGCCACTGATAAAACACCCGGCCATACAAACCGCCGAGGATCTGCTGGTGTTCATCACGCACCAACAGGGCAATCGGTTGCGGGTTCCCCGGCCCGGCCTGCGCGGTGTTGTAGGCGCGCAAAGGGGCGAGGATGGCCTCGCGCTCCGTATCCGTGGGGTGTTGCGACTGCTCGATACGCAATGTCATGGCAATGTCCTTATGGCGGTGAGCCGAAAGACTATCCGGGCTCTGCTGAATGTTCCATCCCTCACGCCAGTGGAACCGCCAGTTATGCGCAGATGTCTAGGCACTAGAGCGTCATTTAACAAAGAGCGTCAATTCAGAACGCGGCCATGAGGAGTGCCATGAACATTTTCGAAGCTTTGCGCGAGAGCCACGACCGCCAGCGCGGTTATGCCGATGCACTGATCAAGACCAGCGGCGACACCCCGGAGCGCGCCGAAGCCTACAAACAGCTGAAAGCCGAACTGCAGGCCCACGAAACCGCCGAAGAACGGCATTTCTACATCCCGTTGATGGCCTTCGATAACGGCGTCGACCTGAGCCGTCATGCCATTTCCGAACACCATGAAATGGACGAGATGATGGAAACCCTCGACGAGACCGAGATGTCCAGCCCGGCGTGGCTGGCAACTGCCAAGAAGCTCTCGGAAAAGGTCCATCACCACTTGAAGGAAGAGGAACAGAAGTTTTTCCAGATGGCCGGCAAACTGCTCGACGACAAGCAGAAAGAAACCCTCGCCAGCCAATATGAAAAGGAATACCAGGCGCAGTTGTCCTGAGGTAACAAACCTCCCAATCAATGCTTCGCGGTGTAATCCTTCGCCCATACGAAACGTACGACCCGGCTCAAACTACTGGTTGTATATCCAGTGTTTGCGGTGATTTGCTCGTGCAGGCATCGACCGAAGCGCAAATTGGCTTGGTGGACAAAAAAACCAGCTCCGTTAGTTTGAAGACCTCTCCTCAGGAAGGAGAGATCTCAAATCAATGGAGTGAAAAAGATGAACCAAGCACAGATTCAACCGCAAGCCGAACTGCGTCACGGTCGTGTGACATCCCCGTCCAGCCGTGGCGCAGTTGCCATGGAACAGGGCCTGTTGGAGGGCTGGCAAGTCAACGAAATGGAGGGTGGCAAAAACTTCCCTTCGCTGACTGCCGGCCCGTTCCCGGCGCCGTATCAAACCGACAGCGACAGCGTCACTCCGCCCGCCGACGGCCACATCCTCAGTGGCGGCAAAGTCGATCAGCGTGACTGCGTCAACTTCACCAATGAAGAACTGAGCAAAAAACTTGGCCGTCCGTTCGCCTGGCCGTTGCTCAACGTGACCCCGGGCCAGAACTTCAAAGTCACCTGGCAATACACCGCGCCGCACGTCACCCGTGGTTACAGCTGGTTTATCACCAAGGATGGCTGGGACCCGCAACAGCGCATCAGCCGGGCGCAACTGGAACCGAAAGCGTTCTTCGACGACTTCTACACCCAGGTCCCGTACTACAGCCATTCTGCGGAGATGGTGGCCAAGGTCAATCACGAGGTGAAGTTGCCGAGCAACAAAAAAGGCCCTCACGTGATCGTGCTGATGTGGATCGTCGCCAATACCGGCAACGCCTTCTATCAAGCGTTCGACGTCGATTTCAAGTAAATCCGACGCCGCGAAACCAATCGCAAACCCTCCACACGTTCTGAAGGAATAGAACATGTCTGATATCGACTTTACGTTAATGAAATCGCAACTGAGCGACGCCGCTTCGTTGATGCCGAGCATTGCCGGCAAAAAGATCCTGATGGGTTTCTGGCACAACTGGCCGGCCGGCCCGAGTGACGGCTACCAACGTGGCCAGTTCGCCAACATTGCGCTGCAGGATGTGCCCATGGAATACAACGTGGTCGCTGTGGCATTCATGAAGGGCAACGGTATCCCGACCTTCAAGCCGTACAACCTGAGCGACGCCGAGTTTCGCCGTCAGGTCGGCGTGCTGAACAGCCAGGGCAGGGCGGTGCTGATTTCCCTTGGTGGCGCCGACGCGCATATCGAGTTGCACAAGGGCAACGAACAACCGCTGGCCAATGAAATCATCAGGCTGGTGGAAACCTACGGCTTCGATGGCCTGGACATCGATCTTGAACAGAGCGCGATTGATTTCGCCGACAACAAGACAGTCCTGCCGGCCGCGCTGAAACTGGTCAAGGACCATTACGCCGGTGAGGGTAAACACTTCATCATCAGCATGGCGCCGGAGTTCCCGTACCTGACCACCAGCGGCAAATACGTCGGTTACCTGCAGGCTCTCGAAGGTTATTACGACTTTGTCGCGCCGCAGTATTACAACCAGGGCGGCGACGGCATCTGGGTTCAGGAAGCCAACAATGGCAATGGCGCGTGGATCGCCCAGAACAACGACGCGATGAAAGAGGACTTTCTGTTTTACCTGACTGAAAGCCTGGTCAGCGGTACGCGCGGCTTCACCCGCATCCCTGCGGACAAGTTCGTCATCGGCCTGCCGGCCAACGTCGACGCAGCGGCCACCGGTTATGTGATTGACCCGGCAGCGGTGGTGAACGCCTTCAAGCGCCTCGACGGCAAAGGCCTGTCGATCAAGGGGCTGATGACCTGGTCAGTGAACTGGGACAACGGCGTCAACAAGGACCACGTGCCGTACAACTGGGAGTTCAGCCGTCGTTACGGGCCGTTGATCAGCGGCAAGCGTCTGTCCGTACACGACGAACAAGGCGCGGCACCTGAAGTGGCGAGCCAGCAGTAAAAAGAAGCCCGGCAGCGATGCCGGGCTTTTTGATTTTCGCCTACCATGGCGCTCTTTGGATTTGAAGGATATGTCGTGATGGTGAACACAGCCGAGCGGGTCAACCTCATCGAAACCCAGGTGTTGTCCCACGATTGGTACCTGTTGAAGAAAATCACGTTCGACTACCAGCGCAACAACGGCGACTGGCAGCGTCAGACTCGGGAGGTCTACGACCGGGGCAACGGCGTGGCGATTCTGCTGTTCAACCGCGAGAAAAAAACCGTGGTGCTGACGCGGCAGTTCAGGTTGCCGGTGTTCGTTAACGGTCACGACGGTCTGCTGATTGAAGTGGCAGCCGGTTTGCTCGACGGCGCGGCGCCGGAAGAGCGGATTCGCGCCGAAGCGGAAGAAGAAACCGGCTACCGCGTGCACCATGTGCAGAAAGTTTTCGAGGCCTACATGAGCCCGGGATCGGTGACGGAAAAGCTGCACTTCTTCATCGCCGAATATGACGCTGCGGCCAAAGTCAGCGACGGCGGCGGTCTGGAGGAAGAGACCGAAGAACTGGAAGTGCTGGAATGGACATTCGACGAAGCACTCGAAGCGTTCTATCGCGGCGAAATCTGCGACGCGAAAACCATCATGCTGCTGCAATACGCGGCGATGAAAAACATGTTCACCAGCCCTTGATACCACCGCACTCCTGTAGGAGTGAGCCTGCTCGCGAAGAGGTCTTCACATCCAGAATTGATGGTGACTGGCGCGCCGCTATCGCGAGCAGGCTCGCTCCTACAGGTTTTGTGGCATGACTGAGGATGTGCAAAAGCCTCATCTCAAAACAACTCACCCGTGCGCCCAGCCCCCGCCCAGTCGCAGCCCTCAAGCCGCAACAACCGCTCCTTCGCCGCCAGCCCTCCGGCAAACCCGGTCAACTTACCTGACATGCCGATCACCCGATGACACGGCGCGACGATCGAAAGCGGATTCTTGCCATTCGCCGCACCCACCGCCCGCACCGCGCTGGGACTGCCGATCTGCCGGGCGATCTCGCTGTAACTGCGCGTTTCTCCAAACGGAATGGTCAGCAGCGCCTGCCAGACACGTTTCTGAAACTCGGTCCCGGTGAAATCCAGATCCAGCTCGAACCGGCGCCGACTGCCCGCGAAATATTCCTCCAGTTGTGCAACCGCCAATAGCAGGATCGGTGCTTCTGCCGACTCGGTCATTGCCCCCAGCCGCACACGATTCGGTTTGTCGTTTTCCCAGAGGATGGCCGCCAGTCTCGAACCGTTCGCGACCAGCTTCAACTCGCCGACCGGTGAAGCCATGGTGGTGAAGGTGTAGCTCATGCCGGCGAACCCCGAAAACGGCTGCAAAGAGCGCCAGCATACTGCCTCGCCGGGGAGGCGCAAACCGCAATCCCAGCCATACTGGCTACTGCTCTTGCAGCGCTCCCTCTGTTTTTGGACAGAGCCAGAAAAACAAAAAGAGACCGAATCATGAAGTTCGAACCTTTAGCCAAATCGCTGATTGCGACCTCCTTGGCGCTCAGCTGCCTCAGTGCTTACGCCGCTTCCGTGGCCCCGGTTGCCGCCGAAAATGGCATGGTGGTCACGGCGCAACACTTGGCCACTCACGTTGGTGTCGATCAACTGAAAAATGGCGGCAATGCCGTCGACGCCGCCGTCGCGGTGGCCTACGCGCTGGCGGTGGTCTATCCCGCAGCGGGTAACCTGGGTGGCGGTGGTTTCATGACCATCCAACTGGCGGACGGGCGCAAGACCTTCCTCGACTTCCGCGAAAAAGCGCCACTGGCCGCCACCGCAAACATGTATCTGGACAAGGACGGCAACGTCGTACCCGAACTCAGCACCCGTGGTCACTTGGCCGTTGGCGTGCCTGGCACCGTGTCCGGCATGGAGCTGGCGCTGAGCAAATACGGGAGCAAACCGCGCAAGGAACTGATCGCCCCGGCAATCAAGTTCGCCGAAGAAGGCTTCGTCCTGGAGCAGGGCGACGTCGATCTGCTGGAAACCGCCACCGACGTGTTCAAGAAGGACATGCGCGATTCCGGTTCGATCTTCCTCAGCAACGGCGAGCCGATGCAGGTCGGGCAGAAACTGGTGCAGAAAGACCTCGGCAAAACCCTCCGCGAGATTTCCGAGAAGGGCGCCGATGGCTTCTATAAAGGCTGGGTGGCCGACGCCATCGTCACCTCCAGCCAAGCCAACAAAGGCATCATCACCCAGGCCGACCTCGACAAATACAAGACCCGCGAACTGGCGCCGGTGGAATGCGACTATCGCGGTTATCACGTCGTTTCGGCGCCACCGCCAAGCTCCGGCGGGGTAGTGATCTGCCAGATCATGAACATCCTCGACGGCTACCCGATGAAAGACCTCGGTTACCACTCGGCGCAGGGCATGCATTATCAGATCGAAGCGATGCGCCACGCCTACGTCGACCGCAACAGCTACCTCGGCGACCCGGATTTCGTGAAAAATCCGATCGACCACCTGCTCGACAAAAACTACGCAACCAAACTGCGCGCCGCCATCGATCCGCAAAAGGCTGGCGTCTCCCGCGAGATCAAACCCGGCGTCGCGCCGCACGAGGGCAGCAACACCACGCACTTCTCGATCGTCGATAAGTGGGGCAACGCGGTGTCGATGACCTACACCCTCAACGACTGGTTCGGCGCAGGCGTCATGGCCAGCAAAACCGGGGTCATCCTCAACGACGAAATGGACGACTTCACCTCGAAAATCGGCGTGCCGAACATGTACGGGCTGGTGCAGGGCGAGGCCAACGCCATCGCGCCGGGCAAAGCGCCGCTGTCGTCGATGAGCCCGACCATTGTCACCAAGGACGGCAAAGTGGTGATGGTGGTCGGCACGCCCGGCGGCAGTCGGATCATCACCGCGACGTTGCTGACCATCCTCAACGTGATCGACTACGGGATGAACATCCAGGAAGCCGTCGATGCGCCGCGTTTCCATCAACAGTGGCTGCCCGAAGAGACCAACCTTGAGGCGTTCACCACCAGCCCCGACACGGTGAAAATGCTCGAAAGCTGGGGCCACAAATTCGCCGGGCCGCAGGACGCCAATCACCTCGCGGCCATCCTCGTCGGCGCGCCGTCGCTGGACGGCAAACCGGTGGGTAAAAACCGTTATTACGGCGCCAACGATCCGCGCCGCAATACCGGGTTGTCGTTGGGTTACTGACAGCGTAAAAAGGGGACGGATTTATTTCCGCACGATTTGTTTCCGTCCCCTGTATTGCCGACTATCAAGGAAGGACCCTCATGACCACCGCACTGCTGATCATCGACGTACAGCACGCTTTGTGCACCGGCAAATACCAATGCTTCGACATCGAACGCGTCATCGACAACATCAATAATCTCAGTGCGAAGGCGCGCGATGCCGGAATCCCGGTAATCCTGATTCAGCACGAAGAGAAGGGTGATTTGCTGCAACACGGCTCCGAAGGCTGGCAACTGGCGCAAACCCTGAGCACTTCCGAGCACGACCTGCGGGTGCGCAAAACCACCCATGATTCGTTTTACCAGACGCATCTGCAAGCCTTACTCCAAGACCAAGGCGCTGACCGGTTGATCATCTGCGGCCTGCAGACCGACTACTGCGTCAACGCCACCGTGCGTCAGGCGTTGAAACTTGGCTACGACGTGGTCCTCGCCGCCGATGCGCATTCGACCGTCGACAACGGCAACCTTGCCGCCGAAGACATCATCGCCGAACACAACGCCGACCTCGAGCGCCTGACCGGCCCGGTCGCGCGAATCGACGTGCTGCCGAGCGCCAAAATCCGCGTCTGAAGCGCGGATTTTTATCAAAAAAACACCCGTGGCGACTCATGAATGTCGCCACGCGGCCGATTCCTTGTGGTCGCGCTGGAGGCAAAACCGCTTTGCCTGCCAGTTCGTGGACTGATCACACTGAACGGAGTCGTCATGAAACACCTGAAACTCGCCTGCCTGCTGCTCGCAACCACCGCATTGTTTGGCTGCGCCACCAGTCGCTCGGTCGTGGACGTTGCCACGCCTGCCGTCGCCAACGGTAACGGCCAGAAAGTCTTCATCAGCGTGCTGGACGAGCGCCGCTTCGAACTCAAGCCGCAAGTCCCGGAAATTCCGTCGCTCAAAGAAGGCGAAATCACCGACAAAAGCATCACCGAACGCGCCATCGCCCGTAAACGCAACGGCTACGGCATGGGCCTGGGCGACGTATTGCTGCCAGAAGGCACCAAAGTCAGCGACCTGATCGCCAAAAGCATCGCCACCGCTTACGGCCAGGCCGGTTATCGCGTGGTGCCAAGCAGCGAAAAAACCGTCGACACCCAAGCGATCACCGTGCACGTCATCGAATTCTGGTCATGGATGTCGCCAGGCTTCCTGACCGTCGGCGTGAACAACAAAGTGCACCTGAAAGTCGACACCGGCACTTCGGCAGCCCCCATCGAAATCCACGGCCAGAACCGCGAAGGCGTGCAAGCCGTGACTGATAACGATTGGAAAGAAAGCACCGAACAAGCGCTGAAAGCCATCACGGATACGATGGCTAAAAATCTGTAAAGCCAGGTGTTAAACGAAAACGGGCGCCCGCAAGGCGCCCGTTTTCATTGGAATGTCAAAACCCAAGACCCGCCGAATCCCTCTGCGGCGAGCGAGCTTGCTCGCGCTGGACTGCGCAGCAGGCCCATTGTTGGGGGCTGCTGCGCAACCCAACGCGAGCAAGCTCGCTCGCCACAGGTGGATGTTCCAACTTGGAGAATGCTTTGCCCTCTGGAATGCACGTGCAGTGGGTAATTTGAGACTGGCACCAACCCCTGTGGGAGCGAGCTTGCTCGCGATGGCGTCCGATCTGGCAACCCGCAATAAACATGTTTAACGATGGGCGTTTAACGACACCCGCTGTAACGTCCTGAAGGCTACAAAAACTTGTGCCTTTGCCTACAGCTAAGACAGAATCCGCCGGCTTGTGGGTCTTTCGAGCGGGCTATATCGTTTCCCGGTCACTGCAAAACAGTGATCGGGTTTGGTAGCCCGCTTCGAAATTCGACATGTAACACCTTATGCAGTCCTTTCTCGGAACTCAGCTTTATAAGGTGGGCATGCGTGGGGCTCCTTGTGAGCGCCGGGTTTCTAATTTTCGACCGGTCTACCAACCCACGTATGCCCGCCACCCTTCGTTTGGTAGCGAAATGGCGGCTCCTTGATTTTCGAAAATTAGAGGCTCCATCCATGTTCAAAGTAACCCCGAATCCACCGCACACCGATCCAGTACCCTACGACGCCACTTTTGATCTCGACCCCGAAAAAATCAAAGTGGCCGCCGACCGCGCGCTCAAGATCTATCTGAACCCCGGGGCGACGAAAGCGCAGATAGCGCCCTGCAAACCCAGCAACATTTTTGCCATCGACCCAGCGGCGGACGACGAGACCTTACTCGTCGATGCATGCGACGCGCTGGCGTCCGCCAGCAGCATCGTCAACGACCTTGTCGGCCTGGCCGACAACCCGCGACGGCAAACATTGCTGGTGCTGCAACGGGTCATCACGATGGGCGAGCTAGCGGTCAATCGCGTACTGGACAACCACAAGCCCGGCTAATCACCCGGCACCCAAGTGAGAGGCATCGCGCCTCTCACTTGCGCAAAATCACCTCGCAACAGCTTGCCGGCCGCCAGCTATGCTGATTTTTCCTCAATCTGCACGGGAACATCACCATGGCCCTCCACGCGCAACGCGCCGACGCCAGCCACCTCGCCCAAGTCGCCAGACTGTTCGACGCTTACCGAGGTTTCTACGGCCAACCCACTAACCTGCAACGATCCCAGGATTTCATCGCCGAACGCCTTGCGCAGAATGAGTCGGCGATCTTCCTCGCCCTCGACGAAAACGCCGAGGCGCTGGGTTTCGTCCAGCTCTACCCATCGTTTTCCTCCATCGACGCGTTCCGCACCTGGCTGCTCAGCGACCTCTTCACCGACCCCACCGCCCGTGGCCGCGGAGTTGGCACCTTGCTGATGAACACCGCCCGCGACTTCGCCCTGTCCACTGGCGCAAAAGGCCTGGTGCTGGAAACCGCGACAGACAACGTTGTCGCCCAACGTTTGTATGAATCGCTCGGCTACGTGCGCGACACCGGCTATTACACCTATTGCCTGGATTTGAAGACCTCTTAAACGCGCGTCCTACAACGTTTAAGCATCTTCGGCAAAGTTGACGAAATCTCCGACAACCCGTGTCGGTTGGCCGTCGGAAGCAAGAGGTTTACCGTGGCAATCTCCCGTCAGTTACCAGAGGTTGTCATGCTCGAAGAACTCAGCAAACGTCCTGAACTCGATTCCGAAGCAGCGATATGAGCGCCGAACCTCGCTATACCGCGTGGGAGTCAGACACTGGAACGCAGGCGGCCAGCTACAACCGATGGCTGAGTATCAAAGTCCAAGCTTCGCTGAATGATCCCCGTCCGAACGTCCCGCACGATCAGGTGATGACAGAAATGCGAGCACTTATCGAATCAAAGCGCTGCAAGCGGGGTGCTGGTTGAATGGCAGCCCGAAGGGAAGTTCCGCGAGGGCGCTATGTAACGTCTGACTTAGCTTCCGGCTCCAACCAACCACTGGCCCAACCGCCGTCAATTCCGTAACATCCGCAACCCTCTTTTCCCGCAACTCCCAGCGGCCAGCTTCTCCGGCCCGTTCTTCAGGTAAGTCATGAAACCACAACGTCTGCGCGCCGATGCCTTGGCCGGGCTCACTACTTCTTTTGCGTTGCTGCCCGAATGCATTGCGTTCGCGCTGGTCGCGCACCTCAATCCGTTGATGGGCCTTTACGGCGCTTTCATCATTTGCACGTTGACCGCGTTGTTCGGCGGACGGCCGGGCATGGTGTCTGGCGCGGCGGGGTCGATGGCGGTGGTGATTGTTGCGTTGGTGGTGCAGCACGGCGTGCAGTATTTGCTGGCGACGGTGTTGCTCGGCGGGTTGATCATGATGGCGTTCGGGCTGTTGCGGCTGGGCAAACTGGTGCGCATGGTGCCGCATCCGGTGATGCTCGGGTTCGTCAACGGCCTGGCGATTATCATTGCGCTGGCGCAACTGGAGCATTTCAAGAGTGGTGAGAATTGGCTCAGCGGTTCGCCGCTGTACTTGATGATCGGCCTGGTCGCGCTGACCATGGCCATCGTCTATGTACTGCCGCGCCTGACACGTGCAGTGCCGCCGGCGCTGGTGGCGATTCTCGGTGTTGGCCTGGCGGTGTACCTGCTCGGGCTGCCGACCCGCACATTGGGCGACATGGCGCACATTGCCGGCGGCTTGCCGACCTTGGCGTTGCCGGACCTTCCGTGGACCCTCGAAACCCTGCGCATCGTCGCGCCTTACGCGATTTTGATGGCGCTGGTCGGCCTGCTGGAAACGTTGCTCACGCTGAACCTCACCGACGAAATCACCGAGAGCCGTGGCTACCCGGACCGCGAGTGCGTGGCGCTGGGCGCGGCGAATATGGTTTCGGGCGTGTTCGGTGGCATGGGCGGTTGCGCGATGATCGGCCAGACCGTGATCAACCTCAGTTCCGGTGGTCGCGGTCGGCTGTCGGGGGTGATCGCCGGGGTGATGATTTTGCTGTTCGTGTTGTTCCTGTCACCGCTGATCGAGCGTATTCCGCTGGCCGCGCTGGTCGGCGTGATGTTCGTGGTTTCGCAACAAACCTTTGCCTGGGCGTCGTTGCGGGTCATCAACAAAGTGCCGCTCAACGATGTGCTGGTGATCATCGCCGTGACCACCATCACCGTGTTCACCGACCTCGCCACCGCCGTGCTCTGCGGCATCATCATCGCCGCGCTCAACTTCGCCTGGCAGCAGGCCCGTGAGTTGTACGCCGACACGTATGTCGAGAACGACGGCAGCAAACTCTATCGCGTGCACGGCACCTTGTTTTTCGCCTCGACCGCGCCGTTTCTCAACCAGTTCGACCCGGCCAACGACCCGGCGCATGTGACGCTAGATTGCCGTCACCTGAGCTTCGTCGATTATTCGGCCATTGCTGCGCTGAAGACCTTGCGCGAACGCTACGACAAGGCCGGCAAACATTTGCGGGTGTTTCACTTGTCGGAGCGTTGCAAGCAGATGCTCAAACGCGCGGGTGTGCGGCACGACTGACGGCGTTCAACGTTGCGGTAGACCCCAACTCTCCCGCAACTGCGCATATTCCGCCTCCGGCAACTGAATCAACAACGGCTGCTGACGCGGGTCCAACCAAGCGAACAGTTGCTGGATGTTCGCCGGCTCCATCGCGGTACAGCCCAACGTTCCCGAGTCCGGCGCACGCCAGATGTGGAAGAAAATGCACGAGCCGGCACCCGCAGCGGCCGGGGTGTTGTGTTCGATGAAGATGCCTTTGCGGTACATGTCGTCCTTGCGGCGCATGGTTTCCGAGCTGTTCCAGTCCTTGCTCACCGTCGCGCCATCGACCAACTGGTTGTAGCGCTCGGACTTGCCGTCGTCGACGCATTCCACGGTCGGGCTCAGCGGCAGGTAGGGCAGGCGGGTGTCGGCGCGGTTGTCGTAACCGAACGCGGTGCCGAGTTTGAAGATCCCGGCGGGTGCCTTGCCGTCGCCTTCGCGTTTGACCGGTCCGGCGCGGCGCTCGACCACGGTCAACCCTTT
Organism: Pseudomonas sp. SJZ131; assembly: GCF_007828705.1. Taxonomy (NCBI): domain Bacteria; kingdom Pseudomonadati; phylum Pseudomonadota; class Gammaproteobacteria; order Pseudomonadales; family Pseudomonadaceae; genus Pseudomonas; species Pseudomonas sp. SJZ131. The sequence continues at coordinate 439,935 of NZ_VIVC01000001.1, forward strand.
GCCCCAGGCCAATCCGCTTTTGCCGAGCACCACGGCGAACGGCTCGCCGGTTTTCTCAAAGGTTTTGCCGTGGCGCTGGTAGCGCTGCGCGGTGCCCTGGATGTCAGTCCAGTTTTTGCTGGTGACGACGATCAATTGTTGGCTGCTTTCCAGCGCCAACGGCGTGATGGGGAAATTCATCACCTCTGTTAACGCTGGATTGCCGTTGTAGCTGAAGTGCCACCATTCCTTCGAATAACCGACAAAACCTTCTTTTTCCATGGCTGCGGTGAGCCGCAGGCGATTGGCTTTGGCGGTCGCGCTGATCGCCGAGTCGGCGGTGTGCGCGCGTTCGTCGAAACAATCAAAACCGCTGCCCATGTCGAGCCCGCCATCCTGCCAGCGCTGGCCGTAGGGCGCGGTGCAATCGACCTGCTTCGCCCCCGGCATGCCGACGGCGGCGGGCAGGGCGCCCGGGCCGGTCAAGGTCAGATCGACGGTGCTGCCCTTGGAATGGCCCGACACCCGCGCCACATATCCCAGTTTCCAGAAGTCCTTTTTGTTCACGCGCGGATAGAATTCGGCTTTGCTCGGGTCGCCCGGCAACGTCGCGAATCGGCCCATGTCGGCGACGGCGCGGCTCGGGCGATAGCAATCGAACACTTTCAAACCGTAGCCTTGCGCGCGCAACGTGCTTTGCACGCGGGCCAGTGCTTTGGCCGCGTCTTCGGCCAACAGGCACTCGGGCGCCTCGTAACCGTCGAGCGCGTGACCGGTGAAGTTGTGCGCCGTGGCGTAGCGAATATCCTGCTCGATGCTTGGGTCGATCGAGCGCACGTACACCATGTGTTCGGGCCGCGTTTCGGCGCCGGCCAGGCACGGCGCGATCAGGCACAGGGCGGCGATTGTCTTGTGCAAAGTGGGCATCCATTGCCTCCGGTGGGTAGTGATGATGTTCAACGCGGCGCACCTCGGACATTGGCCATGATCCGCGCGGCGTCTCGCGCCGGTGGCAACCCGAATACCCGAGCATAGTCGCGACTGAATTGGGTGGCGCTTTCGTAACCGACGTCCAGCGCCGCGCTGGTGACGCTGTGGGCGTTGGCTACCAGCAGCGTTCGCGCGTGCAGCAGCCGCACACGCTTTTGGTATTGCAACGGGCTGAAGTTGGTCACGGCTTTGAAATGCCGATGAAACGCCGACACGCTCATGGCCGCTTTCTGCGCCAGCGCCTCGACCCGCAGCGGCGCGTTGAAGTCGCGGCGAATCCACTGAATCGCCAGGCTCACGCGGGCCATTGCCGAATCCGGCGCGGCGATCTCGCGCAGCATTCCGCCGTGCGGGCCCTGCAACACACGGTAAAGAATCTCGCGTTCATACGCCGGAGCCAGCGCGGCAATGTCCGCCGGCCGCTGCATCAAGCGCAACATGCGCACCCAGGCGTCCATCAGCTCGGGCGTGACCGCCGCCACCGAGAAACCGCAGTCCTTTTCCTGACCACCGGCAGTCGGCGGAAGGTCGGCCAGCAGATTGGCGATCACGCTCGGGTCGAGCGTCAGGCTGACCGCCAGATAAGGTTCGCCGGTCGCCGCCGGGTGCACCTGACCCACGGCGGGCAGTTCGATGGACATCACAAAGTACGTCGCCGGGTCGTAGCGCAACGTGCGGTCGCCGACGGTCATCGATTTACTGCCCTGCAGGATCAGGTTGATCATCGGGTCGTAAACCGCCGCCAAATGGTGTTCCGGGATCGCGCCCTGAACCATCGCCACGCGCGGAATACCGGTCGCGGTGCGGCGGTTTTCAGCCTTGGCGGCCAAGGATCGAAGCTCATCTAGTTGACTGTTCATGGGGCGACATCTGATCTCATGCCAAACGACTGCGCAAGCAAAAAGCAGAAACAGGCAGTTTTCGAGTAGAAACGGCTGCGCTCGCCAACCGTTCAATCGCTACCGTGGTGGCTCATCTCATTCACCCCTGATCCCCCCCAATCCACTCCCAATCCACATCGGAGCAACCCATGAACATCATTCTCATCACCGGCGGCAGCCGCGGCATCGGCGCCGCCACCGCGCAATTGTGTGCACAACGCGGCATGGGCGTGATCCTCACGTACAAGAGCAATCCGCAAGCGGCGCAGTCAGTTGTCGCGCAAATCAACGCCGACGGCGGCCAAGCGCTGGCGCTGGAATTGAACGTGAGCGATGTCGGCACGTTCGGCGGGTTTGCCAAGACGGTTAAACAGGCGCTGCAAACAACGTGGCAGAAAACCACCCTGCACGGCCTCGTCAACAATGCCGGCCACGGACTGTTCAACCCGATTGAAACCGTCAGCGAGGCGCAATTCGATGGCCTGATGAACGTCCACCTCAAAGGCCCGTTCTTCCTGACCCAGGCGCTGTTGCCGCTGCTGGAAGAGGGCGCAAGCATCGTCAACCTGACCAGCGCCACCACTCGCGTGGCCACCGCCGGCGTCGCCCCTTACGCCGCCGCCAAGGGTGGGCTCGAAGTGCTGTCACGCTACATGGCCAAGGAATTCGGCGACCGGCGCATCCGCGCCAACGCGGTTTCCCCCGGCGCGATTCGCACCGAACTGGGCGGCGGCCTCAACGACGAATTCGAAGCGCTTCTGGCCGGGCAAACCGCACTCGGTCGAGTCGGCGAAGTGGACGACGTCGCGCGCGTCATCGCCACGCTGCTGTCGGACGACAGTGGCTGGATCAACGCGCAGAGCATCGACGTGTCCGGCGGCTACATGATCTAGGGCCGACCCGCCCGATAGACCAGACTTTGCGCCTGCCCCGGCACATCATCCAGCAGCTCGATACGCTGCATGCCGAGCTTCTCCAACACGCCGATGGACGCCTGATGATTGGGCCGCACCAGCGCAAACACCTGCTCGGCGTCGAGCTCGGCGAAGGCAAATTCCAGCGCCGCACGTCCCAACTCGGTGGCAAAACCCTTGCCCCATGCGTCGGTCGCAAAGCGATAACCGAGGTTCAAACGCGGCTCGGTGAGGTAGTTGTACAGCGCGATACCGCCGAAACCAATCACTCGATCCGGCGCCTCACGGCTGGCAATCGCCCATTGCCCATAGCCGTGATCACGCCAGTGCGTGAGCCAGCCGTGCAGCAGGTTTTGCGCCTGATGAAGCCCGGTCAACGGCCCGGCAGGGTTGAACTGATTGGTCGCGGGGTCGCCGTAAATCGCGAACAGGCGTGGCAGGTCGTCGGCGGTGGGTGGCCGTAAAATCAGGCGCTCGGTAGTTCGCGTCATGGAGGTTAGTTCCTGAAAAGAATGGCTTTGCGCAATGGCATCAATTCACCGCCCCCCGCGCCACCAACCGCAAACCACTCGCGACGCTCCCGACCGCCGCAAACCCCGCACCAATGCTCAGCGCCAGCACCGGGCCGTGTTTGCCGGACAGCCCGAAACTCAGGGCGACCAGTGCGGCGCCGGTGGCTTGGCCGATCAGGCGGGCCATGGCGATAGTGCCGCTGGCTCCGCTGGCACGTTCGCGAGGGGCGCTGGTCATCAGGGCTTTCTGATTGGGGGCCTGGAAGAAGCCGAAACCGATGCCGCAAATGATCATGCGAATGATGATGCCGGTGGCGCTGGGGTCGCTCGGCAGCAATGCGAACGAGAGCATGCCGGCGCTGAGAATGGCCAGGCCGATGCCGCCGAGCAAGCCGGGCGGGTAGGTGTCGGACAGGCGCCCGGCCATTGGCGCGATGAGCGCGACGACAATCGACCAGGGCGTCATCAGAAAACCGGTCTGGATCGGGTCGCGACCCAGCGTGGTTTCGAAAAAGAACGGCAGTGAGACGAACGCCAATCCCTGGGTCGCAAACGCGCAGAACGCGGTCAGCGCCGACAAAGCGAACATTGGTCGCTTGAGCAAATCCAGCGGAAACATCGGCGCCGGATGCCCGGCCTCGCGGCGCAACAGCAACGCTCCTGCGATCACCGCGACGACGAGAGCGATCACCACGCTGCTGGTCGAACCGAGTTGCGCAGCCTGGCTCAGGGCGAAAATCAACGCGCCGAAGGTGATGACGTTGAGCAGCGCGGTCAGCGCGTTGAACGCCAGGGCGGTGGGTTGGCTGCTCGGCAGCGAGCTCCAGGCGAATGCCAGCGCAAACAGCCCCAGCGGCACATTGATCGCAAACAGCCAGGGCCACGTCGCCACCGACAGCACCAGCGAGGCGATAGTCGGCCCGGCAGCGAAGCAGGTGCCGACCACCAGCGCATTCAAACCCAAGCCGCGACCGATGCGTTGCGGCGGGAAAATCAGGCTGATCAGCGCCGCGTTAACGCTCATGATCGCGGCGGCGCCGATGCCTTGCAGCACCCGCGCGAGGGTCAACGTCGGCAGCGACCATGCCAGCGCGCACAACGCTGAAGAGGCGACAAACACGATGATCCCGCCGAGGAATACCTTGCGATGGCCGACGATCCCGCCCAGCGCCGCGAACGGCAGCAGCGTCGCCACGGCGGCCAGTTGGTAGGCGTTGATGATCCACACCGAGGCGGCGGGCGAAGCATTGAGGTCAGCGGCGATGGTTGGCAACGCGGTGTTGGCGATGGCGGTGTCGAGGGTTGCGAGGGCAATCGCCACGAGGATTGCCACCAACCCGCGCAGCTCTCGCGAGGTGAGTGTGTCGGGGCGTTCGGTCGGCAGGTCTTTGGAGAATTGAGTCATCGGGTAGTCATGGGCCGGGCACGGATTGGTTGAGAAGGTCGCTCAGACCTGCGGCGCACTGCCGTCGGATCATAACCCGAGATTTTCGATGTGTACCGCCACGGGCTCAAGTCGTCAATGAAACAACAATGTCGACGAGGTTAACCGGCACGTAGATCAGCGTGAGCGTCGCATAGGCTTTGCGCGATCTGGCCATGAAAGCGCACACCGGGAGGATGATCATCACTACGTCCAGCGCGCCCCATAACGCAATCGGCGAGGCTCGGAAAAACAGCACATTCACCACCAGGCCGATGGTCAGGTAGGTCGATAACGACAGCAGCGCGTAGCGGCCATCCTGTTCGAAGTAGATGCGCAGGCCGTTCTGCTCGTCTTCGCTGCGGCTCGGCAGCAGTAACGCGGAGGAGATGAACAGCGACAACGCCAGCAGCACCAGGACGATGAATTCGGCGAACGAGAAGGTGGATTTGACCGCAGGCAACGAGTTGACCGCCCACCAGAAATCCAGTTGTGTGGTGAACAGCATGACCGCCCAGACCAGCGCGACCCAGTCCGGTGCGGCGATGCGGCGGATGCGGAACACGGTCAGCGCGCCCAGCAGCAGGCGCGTCACCGACAGCCCGAGGATCATCGAAAGTACCGTGGCAACGATGGGGAAGTTGCTCATCCTGTCTCCGCGAACCGTTACGCGTTAAGTCAACTTCGGCAAGCGTAGACCAGCTGTTCGCCTCACGTGGAGCGGCAGCCTTCTGATAGCAGCCGTTCGATCTGCGCCAGTTCCCAGGTGCTGAGCAGGCTCACGGGGTCGGTGCCGTAACGCTGCCAATCTTCAAAAAGACCTTCTCGGCCAGCGGGGCAGACGCAGCTTTGGCAGTGGCGCAGATGCTTGCCGTCGAAGTCGAGGGTCAGGCGCCAGCCTTCGATATCGACCTGCACCGGGCTGCGGGTGTCGAGGCATTGCAGGTGGCGGGTTTGCAGCGCTGCATCGCGCAGTATCTGGCAGACCTCGCGGGCGCTCAGCGCGGGGCGTGGCTGGGTCGGTGGGTTGGTTTGCAGAAAAAGCGTTTCGCCAGTCGGTGTCATCAGCAGCCTCGTGCGCCGGAGGTTTTCGGTGCGAAGCCGTGAAGATACCTTGTGCGCGAGGCTGCTGGTAGTGCGCTAAACCGCGTCGAACAGGCAGTTCTGCCGGGTTTGGGTGCAATTCGCCAACAGTTCGGCGCTGGCGCGCTAAAATGCGCGCCGGTGGGCGACAGCCCGTTAACTTTCCAAGCGAAGAGAAGCCCATGGCGAACCAAGACATCACTTTTATTCCGGACCCGGACGCAGACTCGATTTCCTCCGATGTGGCCGGTTTCGGCGGCCTGCTGGTATCCACGCAGATCCCGACCCACGCCGATGGCAGCCTGGAACTGGGCGGCATCGTCGAGCAAAGCGAATGCACGTTGCAGGCGCTGAAAGTTGCGCTGGAAGGCGCGGGCAGTTCGTTGGATCGGGTGTTGCACCTGACCATCTACCTCACCGACATGGCTGACCGCGCCGCGTTTAACGAGGTGTATCAACGTTTCTTCGCCAAACCGTGGCCGGTCCGCGCTGCGGTGGGTGTGGCGGCGTTGGCGGTTGAAGGCATGCGCGTTGAAGTGACGGCGATGGCTGCCAAGGGTTGATGGGGGGATGGTTGAGGCTGAGGCTGATGATGCAATTGGTTTAAGGCTGATGGCTGAGAGCTGAGCTGAGCGCTAATGGCTCAGGCTTTACACAAAACCTGTGGCGAGCGAGCTTGCTCGCGTTGGGCTGCGCAGCAGGCTCCAGTTTTTCAAGTAAAGCGGGGGCCGCTTCGCAGCCCAGCGCGAGCAAGCTCGCTCGCCACAGGGGTGGTGGTGGCTGTTGGGGCGCGCCATCCAGGCACATACAAAAGAGGCGGCTCAATTGAGCCGCCTCTTTCAGTGTTCAACCGCGCTTCGGCAGTTTCCAGTCCGGGCGGATGAAGTGGCAGGTGTAGCCGTTCGGCAGGCGCTCTAGGTAGTCCTGATGTTCCGGTTCGGCTTCCCAGAACGGGCCGGCCGGGGTGATTTCGGTGACCACTTTGCCCGGCCACAGCCCCGATGCCTCGACGTCGGCCACGGTGTCTTCGGCGACCTGTTTCTGCTCTTCGCTGAGGTAAAACAGCGCGGAGCGGTAGCTGGCGCCGATGTCGTTACCCTGGCGATTGGCAGTGGTCGGGTCGTGGATCTGGAAGAAAAACTCGAGAATCTGGCGATAGCTGATCTGCTCGGGATCGAACACGATTTCGATCGCTTCGGCATGATTGCCGTGATTGCGATACGTCGCATTCGGCACGTCGCCACCTGAATAACCGACCCGCGTGGACAGCACGCCGGGGTAGCGTCGCAGCAAATCCTGCATGCCCCAGAAGCAGCCACCGGCCAGGATGGCGGTTTCGGTTTGCGTCGTCATGGATGGTCATTCCCCTCGGTGAAATGGTGCGTTACTGATTGATGATCGGGCTGTTGAACTGGTCGGAGTAACTGCCGCCCATGAGCGAGGATGCCACTCGATCAGAACCGATGCCACTGCGCGAGTAAGCGAGGCGGGCGGCGTTGACCCGGTCGGAGCCGTCGGCGGCGAGTGCTCCTGCGCCAACCCGGTCAGAACCGTCGGCAGCAACAGCCCCAGCGCCGACCCGGTCAGAGCCGTCGGCAGCGACTGCGCCCGCGCCGACCCGGTCGGAACCGTCAGCCGCAACAGCCCCAGCGCCAACCCGGTCAGAACCGTCAGCAGCAACAGCACCAGCGCCAACTCGGTCAGAACCATCCGCCGCAACTGCACCAGCTCCAACTCGGTCAGAACCATCCGCCGCAACTGCACCAGCGCCGACGCGATCGGAGCCATCCGCCGCAACTGCCCCAGCGCCAACTCGGTCAGAGCCGTCAGCAGCAACCGCCCCAGCGCCAACCCGGTCGGAACCGTCGGCCGCAACCGCCCCAGCGCCAACCCGGTCAGAGCCGTCGGCCGCAACCGCCCCAGCGCCAACCCGGTCAGAGCCGTCGGCCGCAACCGCCCCAGCGCCAACCCGGTCAGAGCCGTCAGCAGCAACCGCTCCAGCGCCGACTCGGTCAGAACCATCCGCCGCAACCGCCTGCGCATCCGCGGCCCACGCACCCGGCACCACCACAGCTGCCGCAAGCACCAACACAACGCCTGAAATAAACCTGTATTTCATGATGTTCTCCACGACCCGTCAGCCACGCACACTGCGGCTGAATTGATTGCGATTGGCACGGGTGCGCCGCACAGCGCACGGGTGTCGACGTGTTGCCTGATTTCGAAATATCGAACTGAAGCAGTATAGATCGCTGATTTGCGCCGATCCGGCGCGACGACCACCGGTGCCGACATGCGGTGCCAAACTTGCACGAGCAGGGCGCGGGGCGCGACTAGAATCAATGCGTCATTTTCCATTCTGGAGAAGCGCAATGCTCAGCAAAAACACCGTGTGCATCTGGTACGAAAGTGCCGCCCTGGACGCCGCCGAGTTCTACGCCGCGACGTTTCCCGACAGCAGCGTCGGCGCCGTTCATCGCGCGCCCGGCGATTATCCGGCGGGTAAACAGGGCGATGTGTTGACCGTTGAATTCAGCGTGATGGGCATCCCGTGCCTCGGGTTGAACGGCGGCGCCGGGGTGAAACACAACGAGGCGTTTTCGTTCCAGGTCGCCACCGAAGATCAGGCTGAAACCGATCGCTTGTGGAACGCGATTGTCGGCAACGGCGGCAAGGAAAACGTCTGCGGCTGGTGCCAGGACCAATGGGGCCTGTCCTGGCAAATCACCCCGCGCGTACTCACCGACGCCATCACCAGCGCCGACAAAGCGGCGGCCAAACGCGCGTTCGAAGCGATGATGCAAATGGGCAAAATCGACGTCGCGGCCATCGAAGCGGCGGTGCGCGGCTGACTGGTGATCAGTTGCGATCCAGCCACACGGTCTGCGCGTTGCAGAATTCGCGGACGCCGAAGTGCGACAGCTCGCGGCCGAAACCGCTTTTCTTCACGCCGCCGAAGGTCACGCGTGGGTCGCTGGCGCAGTAGCCGTTGATAAACACGCCGCCGGTCTCGAGCTCGTCGGCGAAGTGCTTGGCGAGTTCGAGATTGCGCGTGTAGACCGTCGCGGCCAGGCCGAATTCGCTGTCATTGGCCAGCGCCAAGGCATGGTCGGCGTCACGTGCGGTGATGATCGAGGCGACCGGGCCGAACAGCTCCTGTTTGAACGAGGTCATCTGGTCGGTCACTTGGCTGAACACGGTCGGCTCATAAAAGTTGCCCGGGCCTTCAGCCTTTTTGCCGCCCAACAGCAGAGTCGCGCCTTCTTCCAGGGTGTCGCGCACCTGTTGATCAAGTTCATCGCGCAGATCGAAGCGCGCCATCGGGCCAATGTACGTGTCGCTCGACAGTGGGTCGCCAACCTTCAATTGCTGGGTCGCTTCGACGAACTTGCGGGTGAATTCCTCGACCACGCCTTGCTCGACAATCAGCCGCTTGGCCGCTGCGCAGACTTGCCCGGTGTTCTGGTAGCGACCGATCACCGCAGCTTTGACCGCTTCATCGAGGTCGGCGTCGTTGAGCACAATAAACGGATCGGAACCGCCCAATTCGAGCACGCATTTTTTCAACGCGGCGCCGGCCTGAGCGCCGATGGCCATGCCGGCGCGCACGCTGCCGGTGAGGGTTACGGCGGCAATGCGCGGGTCAACGATGGCGCTGGAAACACCGTCCGGCGTGACGTTGATCACTTCGAACAGACCTTCGGCAAACCCGGCACGCTGGAACGCGTCGCGCAGCAGATAAGCGCTGCCCATCACATTCGGCGCGTGCTTGAGCACGTACGTGTTGCCGGCGATCAACGCCGGAACTGCACCGCGCAGCACTTGCCAGATTGGGAAATTCCACGGCATCACCGCTAGAATCGGCCCGAGCGGGCGGTACTCGATGCGCGCCTTGTTGCCTTCGACCAGCGTCGATTCGGCGCTAAGCATGGCCGGGCCGTGTTCGGCGTACCACTCGCACAGTTGCGCGCACTTTTCGACTTCGCCGCGCGCCTGGGTGATCGGCTTGCCCATTTCCTGGGTGATCATTTGCGCGAAGTTTTGCGCGTCGTCCCGCAATGCCTTGGCCAGTGCGGTCAGCAATTGCGCGCGCTGCTGCAGCGCCGTGCGGCGCCAGGTTTTGAAGCCTGTGGCGGCGCGGGCGAGGGCGGCTTCCAGTGCCGCTGCAGATTCAAAAGGGTATTGGCCGATCGTTTCGCCGGTGGCGGGATTGATCGAAAGCGCGTGGGTGAGGCTGGAGACCTGAGTCATGACACCGTCCTGCTGGGTGGGAATGCGCTCAGGTTAAGACGATGGCTGTTTTCTGGAAACTGAATAATACTGAGCGTATCGTTCACGTTTGGAGAATCTCTTGGATCTGGTTCAGCTCGAAATTTTCAAAGCTGTCGCCGAGCACGGCAGCATCAGCGCGGCTGCGCAACACATCCACCGAGTGCCGTCGAACCTGACCACGCGGATCAAGCAACTGGAGCTGGACCTGGGCGTGGACCTGTTTATCCGCGAGAAAAGCCGCTTGCGCCTGTCGCCCGCCGGCTGGAGTTTTCTCGATTACGCGCGGCGCATCCTTGACCTGGTCCAGGAGGCACGGGCGACGGTGGCGGGCGAGGAGCCGCAAGGTTCGTTTCCATTAGGTTCGCTGGAAAGTACCGCGGCGGTGCGCATTCCTGAATTGCTGGCGGCGTACAACCAGAAACACGCCAAAGTCGAGCTGGACCTGTCCACCGGGCCGTCCGGGACGATGATTGACGGCGTGCTCTCGGGGCGATTGGCCGCCGCTTTTGTCGACGGCCCAGTGCTGCATCCGGCGCTGGAAGGCGTGCCGGCGTTCGAGGAGGAAATGGTCGTCATCGCGCCGCTCAACCATGCGCCGATCCAGCGCGCGCAGGACGTCAACGGCGAAAACATTTACGCGTTTCGCTCCAATTGTTCGTATCGGCATCACTTCGAACGCTGGTTTTCCGAGGACGCTTCGGTGCCCGGCAAGATTTTCGAAATGGAGTCCTATCACGGCATGCTCGCCTGCGTCAGCGCCGGCGCCGGTTTGGCGTTGATGCCGCGCAGCATGCTCGAAAGCATGCCTGGCTGCACCACGGTGAGCATCTGGCCGCTGACCCCGTCGTTCCGGTTTTTGCGCACGTGGCTGGTGTGGCGGCACGGCACGGTGTCGCAAAGTCTGACCATGTTTGTGCGTTTGCTCGAGGAGCGCGGCGTGGTCGAAGAGGTGAAATGAAAGGGGCGCCAGCGGCGATACCAATTTGCCATCGCTTCCATTAGAGTGTGCGCCGCTCGGGAGACGGATCCCGGGCGTTTTTTCTAATGGAGTTTCACCTTGAATTACCTCAGCAAGATGGTTGCCGTTGCCGTATGTGGTCTGGTTCTGGCCGGTTGCACAGGCGCGCCGATGAAGACCCAGCAATATGACGCCAGCCAATACACGGTCCTCGGCCACAGCGAAGCAAGCGCCACCGGCATGCTGCTGTTCGGCTGCATCCCGATCCAGCACAACAACCGTTTTGTTCGCGCCCAGACCGCCGCGATCAAAGCCAAGGGCGGCGACGCGCTGATCAACACGCAAGTGCAGGAAAACTGGTTCTGGGCCTACGTGCTGACCGGTTACACCACTCATGTCTCGGGCGACGTGATCAAGCTGAACAATAAGATTCAGTAAGTGATCCGGTGGGAGCGGGCGGGCTTGTGAAGACGGTTTTGCGGTCGACGTAGATGTTGAATGTCAGGGCCTTTTCGCGAGCAGGCTCGCTCCTACAGTTTGCTTATGCGCAGGATGTATCCACGAAAAAGCCCGCACTGGGCGGGCTCGGTATTCGAGTAGGTGGCCGGTGCTGGTCTCCGGCTTACGAGATTTATCAGGCTTCTCACAGCAAAGTTTTTTGCCTTACTGCTTCACACGGCATAAGGGCTGGATCTCAGCGCGGAGATCTTTCTAACCGTGTACCCTTCGGAGCGCGCCCCACGCTTCCTCGCTATCCTCTTGCGCATCAGTCTGCGTCTTCACCTACAACTTCAGCATAGTCACCCGCCGAAAACCCCGCGCAGTCTTTTTAGATCGATTGCGCGCAAGCGTGTGCGCGACAGGATGGAAAAACACTATGCATTTGCAGTCACCCGAAACGTTGCAGTAGTATACGATTCATATGCATTTCATATCGGATGGTTGTTCATGGGTATCGTCAAAATTTCAGAAGACATGCACGAGAATCTGCGGGTCGCGAGCAATGCGCTGAGCCGCTCGATCAATGCCCAGGCTGAGCACTGGATGCGTATTGGCATGCTCGCCGAGTTGTATCCAGACCTTGATCACAACGCGATCTGCCGTTTGCTGATCCGCGCCGAACAGGCCGGTGGTCTTGATCTGCAACAGGTCTGCGCAATGGCCGATGGCGTGAAAATCCCTGCAGGAGCCGCCGTATGAACCGTGCCGTGAGGGCCATCGTGCCGATCAATACGCCAGCGCAAATCGCTCAGTCAGGCGTCGCCGGCAAAATGGCCGCCGAGGTGTTGGCGATGATCGGCCAGCACGTCAAACCGGATGTGACCACCAATGAACTGGACCGGATCTGCAACGACTACATCGTCAATGTGCAAAAAGCCATTGCTGGCAATATCGGTTATCACGGCTTTCCGAAAACCGTTTGCATTTCGGTCAACGAGGTGGTGTGCCACGGGATTCCTTCGGACCAGGTGCTGAAGGATGGCGACATCGTCAACATCGACATCGCCGTGGTGCAGGATGGCTGGTTCGGCGACACCAGCCGCATGTACTTCGTCGGCGCGCCGCGCCCGGAGGCGCTGCGACTGGTGCAGACCACTTATGAAGCGATGTGCGCCGGTATCCGCGTAGTGCGCCCCGGTGCGACGTTGGGCGATATCGGTCATGCGATTCAAAGCGTCGCCGAGCGTGATGGTTTCAGCGTGGTGCGCGAGTATTGCGGGCATGGCATCGGCAAGGTTTATCACGATGAACCGCAGGTGCTGCATTACGGTTATCCGGGGCAGGGCCTGACGCTCAAGACCGGGATGATTTTCACCATCGAGCCGATGCTCAACGCCGGCAAACGCCACGTCAAAACCCTCGCCGATGGCTGGACCGTGGTCACCAAGGATGCGTCGCTGTCGGCGCAGTGGGAACACATGGTCGCGGTGACCGACGATGGTTTTCAAGTGCTGACCGCGTGGCCGGATCAAGTCGAAGGTTATCCGGCGCCGTAGCCAATGGCGGGGTGGGTGACGAGAATGGCGTCGCCCGCATCCAGCAACAATCCCGCGCAAAAATCTCAGTCGGCGCTCAACGTCTGCGTGGTGCTGAACACCCGATTACGTCCCGCAGCTTTCGCTTGATACAAACGTTCATCCGCGCGTTTGATCAGCGCCGAAGCATTGCTATCGGACAGTTCCGCCACGCCGACCCCGATACTCACCGTCACCTGACCCACTGCAGCAAACTGCGCTTGGGCAATCGCCGCGCGGATCTTCTCCGCCACGACTTCGGGGCTTTCCGGCTCTTCCAGCTCGGGCAGCAATACCGCAAATTCCTCACCGCCAAACCGCGCGACAAAGTCTGTCGCGCGGGTGTTGCGTTGAATCAACTGCGCCAGTTGCACCAGCACGTCATCACCGGTCGCGTGCCCGTAAGTGTCGTTGATGCGCTTGAAGTGATCGGCGTCGATAAACAGCAGCGCAAACGTGCGTCCGGTGCGCTGGAACAACAGGCTGCATTCGGCGAGTTTTTCGTCGAAGCGCCGACGGTTGAACACCCCGGTCAGCGCATCGTGAGTCGCCAGTTTTAACAGGTCGGCATTCGCTTGGGTGAGGGCGGCGGTGCGCTGCGCGACGGTGGCTTCCAGCGAGGTGTTGGCCTCCTGCAATTCGCGCTCCTTGCCAAGCAATGACTGGGTCATGCCCTCAATCGACGACACCAGTTGGGCGATTTCCAGCACCGGATGATCCTGCGGGAAAACCACATTGGGCTGCTGTTCGCCGACCTGTTTCGCGGCGCGCGCCAATTGCTCGATCGGGCGACTCAGATACAGCGCCAGGTAGTACGCAACCAGTCCGAAAATCATCGCTGCGAGCACCCCCAGCAACAGCAATTTGTAGAACAGCACCCGCGCCGGTTGCAGCGCGATGTCCAGCGGCTGGCGCACCGCGATGTACCACGCCAGCCCGGTGCTCGACGGTGTCGGCACGGCAACGGCGCTGGTCAGATAACCGTTGCCGACCGTCCAGCCCGGCGTGGCGCCGGCCTGTTGCGAAGCCGTTGGCAGATTGGGCAACTGCTCGCCGGCCAGCTGCTCGGGGTAAAGCACCTTGCCGTCGTTATCGACAATCAGCGCCTCCACTTCCGGCGTCGTGCCTTTTTGCAGCACCGCCGCATCGACAATTTTCGTCACCCAGCTCCAATGCGCATGGGCGCCAAGGACGCCGACCACTTCGCCCTGGTTATTGCGAATCGGCGCGGCGAAATCGATGAAGCGCAACGGCTCGCCGTCGGGACTGCCCGGCAGCAATTTGGCGAGCAACACCGCTTCGTGCGGATCGCCGGTGTAATCACCGCGCAATCCGGCCTGGAACCACGGGCGTTGCTGGACTGACTGATTGACCAGCAGATTATTCACCGCTTGGCGCACCCGCCCATCGCTGTCGGCGACGCCCATCCACGCGTATTCGGCGCGCGATTGAGTGCGCAGTTCCATCGACGTCAAAATGTCCGGGTCATCCAGATTGCCGCGTTTCAACAGCGGCGCACGGCTGAGCAGCGACACTTCGAGTTGGCGTTCATGCAGTTGCGCGCCAAGCAACTCGGCGGCGGATTTGGCCGTGCTCAGCAGGGCATTGCCGCTCGCTTGGCGCATCTGCGCGGTGGCGATGTGGCCCACGTAAAACCCGACGCTGAGCAGCGTGAGCAACGACAAACCGGCAAACCAAAGGGTCAGGTGACTGCGCAGACTTGCTTTGAACATGAAGTGGCTGCCGCTTTTTAGAGTGCGGGCATGTTAGGCGTTATGGCCGGTTTGGAAAAGCCAATGGGCGAAATCGTCGGACAAAAAAATGTGATCCAATTCAAATATAAGCGTGTCGCCAAGTGCTTAATGAACTCGGACACTTGCCATCCATTGGACAAAATTGCGCAACTGCGTCGAGAAGTCCTTGATCGACGTGGTCGGCGTTTTTGCCAATACCAGAAAGGATTCGATCTGCGTCTTCATCGAAGGAAAATGCCGGGCAAACTGCTCGGCATGCTCGTCCAGCGTGCGCGGCCAATTTCGGTCTTGATCAGATCGCAAGATATTGGTCGCGCGGATCAGTTTGCGCGCTGCTTCGCGTTGCCAAAGCGACTGTTCATTTATGTCGATCGTCTGCTCGATGCGATCGGCATAACGGTTCAACACCGCTTCGAAATCACCGTTGACCGCAACGGCTATGGCGCGCGAAGGTCTGAACGGTGCAAAGCGTTGACCCAGATCATTGCCCCAGATGCAGCGGCAGTGGTGTTTTAGCCAGTAGCCCCAACTGAACAAGTTATCCGCTGCGAGCACTTCTGCGCGATGGCCAATGTCGAAGTCAATCTTCACGACTTCGGGATGCCGGGCTGCCAGCGCTTTGCGTAGGGTCTCTATTTTTTCAAGGTCGGGCGAGGAGCCCTCGTGGCTAAGGACCAAGGTCACGTCCAGGTCTGAAACCCTTGGAACGGCTTCGCCTCTTGCGACACTTCCATACAGGTAAATGCTGTCCAGCAGCAGCGGCGCCTCAGCGACCAGCGTGCTGCACAGGTCGCACAGCAGCTCCTGGAAATCAGACTGAACGGGAGCGTCGGGTACCTCGAGGATGAAGCCGTTTGCATGTATACCGTGTTGCGTCATGAAATCCTCCTCACTTCGCGCGACCATCAACCCGCCGAACGCACAGACCCCATTCCCAGCCCTGCCGAGTAATCCGTGTGCGTATTCCCCAGCCGATCACGGAAGGCAAAATGGCTGATCACAACGCATAAACCCAGGCCCAGCATATCTGCGACGAAGTTCTGATACGCCGCGCTGAACGCAATGCCGTTCTCCAGAGGATCGACGTACATCTCGTTATATGCCGAGAGAAACAGCACGATGATCAAGCCGCCCCACGGGCTCCACGGCATGCCTGTTTGCAGCGTGCGGAAATTGTCGCGCAGCGATTGCTTGAACAATCTCGTCGGAAGGGTTACGTAACCGAGCAGCAACGCGGCGCAGAAGCCATAGAGGAAATGGCAGAAGTTGTAGCTCCAGACGATGATGTTGAAGGCGTTGAGCTGGATCAGCCAGAACGTTGCGAAGATCGCCAGGCAGAGCAAAAACGGTGTGTGGGTCGAGCGCGTGGTGAACAGCATTGAAGCTTCCTTGAAAGGGGATTGATCCTTGGGCGGCAATGCTACCGGACTCGCGTAGCGATCCGCGCGGTTTTATAAGCGCGGACTGACAGCCAACCCACCATCAGCGCTGCAATTGCCCCACCAACCACTCACTGAAACTGCGCGCGTTGTTTTCACTGTCGCGATGGGTCAGCAACGCCCAGTTCGGCCCGCGAATGGTTTGCTCGACCAAGGGTTGTAGCTGTCCATCTGCAAGCGCCTTGCGGCTCAATAACTGGCTGACCAAAGCGATTCCCAACCCGGCGCACGCCGCGTCCAGCAGCAAACCCGGATCGGAGAAATTCAAGCCCTGATCTTGCTGGCCGACATCGACGCCGGCCTCGACCGCCCAGTGGCTCCAGTCCATTTCCCGTTCACCGTGCAACGTTGTGCGCCGTTCGGCTGGCAGCGCCAACACGCTCGGGTGACACGCCGGATAGAGGCGGTCGGTGTGCAGCACTTTGAAGCTGCATTCGGCTTGCGAACTGATGTCGTCACGCACGGCGACGTCGATGGTTTGGGTGGTCATGTCCGGGACTTCGTCGGTGCTGTAGATCCACAGATCGACGTCGGGATGCTCACGACGAAAGTCCGCCAGGCGCGGCAGCAACCAGTGCCGGGCGAACGCGGGTGTGGTGTTGAGCACCAGTTGATTGGGTTTCTGGTATTGCCCGAGACGGCGGATGCCCACGGCCAATTGCTGCAGCAGCGCCTGCGTGGTGCTGAGCAAATCCTGCCCGGCGTCGGTCAGGCTGACGCTACGACCGCTGCGGAAAAACAGCGGCTGCTCGAGGTACGCCTCGAGGCTGCGGATCTGCTGACTGATCGCCGATTGGGTCAGGTGCAATTCGGCGGCAGCCTTGTGAAAACTGCCGAGGCGGGCGGCCGCTTCAAAGCCGCGAAGGGTGCTGAGTGGCGGCCAGTGCTTGAGCATATTGATAAGTTCCTCTAATCACTTTTCCACTAAATCCATCGTTTGTTCGCCCGGTTTTGCGGCCGTAGCATGCATGCCAAGACTTTCGAGACGGTTGTCATTGAACACAATGTCTTAACTAAAAGGAACGGGCCATGCAGCACAACGACAATAAAAACAGCGGTTGGACGATGCCGGCCGAGTGGGCGCGGCACGCGGCGACGTGGATGGTCTGGCCACACAATCAGGCACTTTGGGAATCTGGCTGGCGCGTGACGCTGCCGCGCGTGCAGGAAGATTTCGCCCGAGTGGCCAACGCGATTGCGCGTTTTGAACCGGTGAAAATGGTCGTCGATCCGTCGGCAGTCGCCAGTGCCAAAGCCTTGTGCGGGCCGAACATCGAATTGATCGAATTGCCGGTCAACGACAGTTGGTGCCGTGACTCCGGGCCAAGCTTTATCTGCCATGCGCAACAGGGGCTGGCCGGGGTGAGCTGGCGCTTCAACGCATGGGGCGGCAAGTCGGCGCACGATCTCGACGAAGGCCTGGCGCGCCGCGCGCTCAATCACCTCGGTTTGCCCTGCTTCGGCACACCATTGAGCAACGAGGGCGGCGCGATTCATGTCGATGGCGAGGGCACGCTGATCACCACTGAATCGGTGCTGCTTAATCCCAATCGCAATCCGGGCGTGAGCAAAGCTGAAATGGAGGACATCTTCAGCCGTTTGCTCGGCGTGACGAAGACCATTTGGCTGCCCGGCGACCCTGATTACGTAACCGGCGACATGACCGACGGCCACGTTGACGGCGTCTGCGCGTTCGCCCGTCCCGGGGTGTTGCTGATTGATGCGACCCACGACAAAAACTCCGTGTACGCCGAAGTCGCCCGGGAAAACCGTCGGGTGCTGGAGCTGGCCACTGATGCTCAGGGGCGCAAATTCGAGCTGATCGAACTGTTCGAAGCCAGCGATGCGGTGGACACCGAAGCCGAGGTGTTTTGCGCCTCGTACACCAACTTCTACATCGCCAATGGCGCGATCATCATGCCGGCCTATGGCATCCCCGCGGACGACGAAGCGGCAGCGGTGTTGGCCAAAACCTTCCCGGATCGCGAAGTGGTGCCGGTGCGCATCAACCACTTGGCGCATGGCGGCGGCGGGGTGCATTGCATCACGCAGCAGCAGCCGTTCTGGCCGTTGGAGGGTTGAGCGATGACGCTGTTAACCATTGCCACAACGCAGATGCCGTGCACTTGGGACTTGCCAAAAAACCTCGATCGCGCCGAACAATTGGTCCGTGAAGCGGCGGCGCAGGGCGCGCAAGTGATCCTGTTGCAGGAGCTGTTCGCCACGCCGTATTTCTGCATCGAGCAGAACCACAAACACCTGGCGCTGGCCGAGGAATTTCGCGACAGCCACGTGCTCAAGCGCTTCGCCGCGTTGGCCAGGGAATTGGGCGTGGTGCTGCCGCTGAGTTGGTACGAGAAGGCCGGCAACGCTTTTTTCAACTCCTTGAGCGTCGCCGATGCCGACGGCCGCCTGCTCGGCGTGTACCGCAAAACCCACATCCCGAATGCCATCGGTTATCAGGAGAAGGAATATTTCAGCCCCGGCGACACCGGTTTCCGCGTCTGGGACACCGCGTTCGGGCGCCTCGGTGTCGGCATCTGCTGGGATCAGTGGTTCCCCGAAACCGCGCGATGCCTGGCGTTGATGGGCGCCGAAGTGCTGCTGTTTCCCACCGCGATCGGCTCCGAGCCGGGCTGCGCCACCCTCGATTCCCGCGACCATTGGCAGATGACCATGCGCGGGCATGCGGCCGCGAACATCTTGCCGGTGGTCGCGGCCAATCGCGTTGGCCGTGAAGTGGCAACGACGGATTCGGCGCTGCAAATGGACTTTTACGGTTCGTCATTTATCTGCAACCACAAAGGCAAGTTGCTCGCCGAAGCCGACCGCGACAGCAGCGGCGTGCTGGTTCACAGCCTCGACCTCGGCGCCATTCGCGAAGAGCGTTTGAGCTGGGGCATCTACCGCGACCGCAGGCCCGACATGTACGGCGCACTGCTCAGCCAGGACGGCCGCCATCTCCATCAACGCTGGGCTGATCAAGGGGTTTGATATGCGTATTGCCAACCGATTTATGCTCGGCGTTTTGACCCTCGCCTGCGCGGTGTCGTCGCTGCACGCCGAAGAGAAAACCCTGCGGCTGTACAACTGGGCGGATTATTTTGCCGAGGACACGCTGGCCAGATTCACCGCCGAAACCGGGATCAAGGTGATCTACGACGTCATGGATGGCAGCGAAACCCTCGAAGCAAAAATGCTCGCCGGCGGCAGCGGCTATGACCTGATTTTCCCTGGCGACACCGTCGCCGAACGGCTGATGCGCGCCGGCAGTCTGCTGCCGCTGGACCCATCGAAACTCAGCGCCATGGCCGACATCGAGCCCGGTTTGCAGAAGCTGCGCGGGCATTACGAGTTCTCGACCAAGGCCACGGTGCCATATACCTGGGGCACGATCGGCCTGACGTACAACGCCGAGGCGATCAAGCAGCGGCTGGCGGACGCGCCGGTCAACAGCCTCGACATGCTCTTCACCCCGGAACTGGCCGCGCGGTTCGCCGATTGCGGGATTTCGATCATCGATTCGCCGGACGAAGTGCTGGCCGTGGTCCTCAATTACCTCGGCCGCGACCCGCGCAGTGGCAAGCGCGAAGACCTCGCGGCGGCGAGTGATTTGCTGATGAAAGTGCGGCCGTACATTCGCAAGTTTCAGTCGCAACCGGTCACCGATCTGGTCAACGGCAACCTGTGCCTGTCGCTCGGCTACAGCGGCGACATGACCCAGGCACAACGCACCTCGGACAGTGCCGGCAAAAGCACTTCGTTCCAGTACCGCGTGCCCCGCGAAGGCACCACGGTGTGGATGGACACGATGGCGATTCCGGTCGACGCCAAACACCCGGAATACGCTTACGCCTTCATCAATTTCGTCATGCGCCCGGCGAATATGGCTGCGATCAGCAACATCACCGGTTACCCGACTTCCAACGCCAAGGCCCGGCCGAGTGTCGATGCAGGCATGCGCAACAACCCGGATATCTACCTCGATGACGCCACCTACGCGCGGCTGATTCCGGGCAAGGACATCCCGCAAGCGGACATGCGCGCGCGGATGCGCACTTGGACCAAATTCAAGACAGCCACCGCCAAATAATCACGGCAGCTTTCTCAAGCCGCCATTTCCAAGCAACCATTTCCAAGCAATCATTTTGGCCACCACGGGAAACCACACATGTCGTCGCGTCGAGATTTCATCAAGCAAGCATCGCTGGTCGCCGGTCTGGGCGTAATCGCCTCGGCCGGTTTCAGCCTGACGCCGGGCGATGCGCAGGCGGCTGACGCAATTAATGGCGCAGGCAAGTGGCACATGCCCGACGAGGGCGACCAACAGCAGCGTGCGTTTATCGCTTTTGGCGCGCAGAAAGCCATTTGGGGTGATTTCACCGCGGACGTGCAAGCCGCGTTGGGCCTGCTGGCGCGGGCCATCGCGCGTTATCAAGCGGTGACCGTGTTCTGCCGTGAGCCCGAGCGTGATTTGGCGGAGAAACACTGCGGCACGGCCAACATCACCTACGTCACCTGCAAACTCGACGACATCTGGATGCGTGATATCGGCGCCAATTTTGTCGTCGACGGCGCGGGTGGGCTGCGCGCCGTGGACTTCAATTTCAACGGCTGGGGCAATAAACAGCAGCACGCGGAAGACGCGCGAGTGGCCGCGCTGGTCGCGAGCCATGCAGGCGCGCCGCATCTGCGCAGCAAACTGGTGGGCGAGGGCGGCGCCATCGAAGTGGATGGCCACGGCACCGGGATCATGACCGAAAGCAGTTGGATCAACAGCAATCGCAACCCGAACTGGAGCAAGGTTGAAGTCGAACAGGAACTGAAAACCCGCCTCGGTCTGCGCAAGATCATTTGGCTGCCGGGCATCAAGGGCAAAGACATCACTGACGCTCACGTCGATTTTTACGCGCGCTTCGTCAAGCCGGGCGTCGTGCTCGCCAACCTCGAAAACGACCCCGAGTCGTTCGATTACCCAGTCACGCGCGCTCACTTGGAGATTCTCAAAAACGCCACCGACGCCGATGGCCGCGCGCTGCAAGTGCACACCGTGTCGCCGCCGCGCCAGCCGCGCAAGACGCGCTTCAATCAAGACAACCCGGACTTTGCCGCGGGTTACATCAATTACTTCTTGGTCAACGGCGCGGTGATCGCGCCTGAATTCGGCGACAAAAACGCCGACACCAAAGCCCTGAAACTCCTCACCACGCTGTATCCGGGCCGGGAAGTGGTGCAGCTGAATATCGACGCGATCAGCGCTGGCGGCGGCGGGATTCACTGCATTACCAGCCATCAACCGAGGGTCTAGGGACAAGCGGCTGATTTAAAACGCATTTATTTGAAAAGAAGGCTTCCCTGTCGCGACGAAAGTTGTTACATTTCCGCGCGTTGTTACAGGGGCGTCGCCAAGCGGTAAGGCAGCAGGTTTTGATCCTGCCATGCGTTGGTTCGAATCCAGCCGCCCCTGCCATCTTCTGAAAAGGGGACAGATTTATTGTCCAGCTCGTGTCCAGCGGCTGAATAAATAAATCTGTCCCCTTTTTGCTTTCAGCGAAACCGCGCCGCATCGCGCATGGGCGGCATGCCGAACAGCCGCGCGTATTCGCGGCTGAATTGCGAAGCGCTTTCATAGCCCATGGTGAAAGCGATGGACGCCGCATCGCGAGGATCGAACAACAGCAACCAGCGCGCGCGGATCAGCCGCAGACGTTTCTGATACTGGATCGGCGTCATTCCGGTGATGATTTTGAAGTGCCGGTAAAACGCTGCGACGCTCATGTCGCACATCGCCGCCAATGGCTCGACGCGAAACGGTTCGGTGTAATGCTCGCCGATCCACTGGGTGGCGCGGCGGATCTGTTGCAGTCGGCCATCGGGCCGCGCAATCTCGCGCAACATCCCGCCAAGCGGCCCCTGCAACACCCGAAACAGAATCTCGCGTTCGATCATCGGCGCCAGCACCGCCGCTTCGTCGGGTCGGTCGAGCAGGCGCATCATGCGCAACCAGGCATCAATCAATTCATCCGAAGCGGGCAGCGCGGCAAAGCGCTTTGCCAGTGTTTGCTCGCGCACGTTGCCTTGGTCGGTGAGCAGCGTAGCGATCACGCACGGGTTCAGCGTCAGGCTGATCGCGAGGTAAGGCTGGTCCGGGCCGTCCGGGTAAATCTCGCCGGTCGCCGGCACATCCACCGGCACCACGAAATAGCTGCCGGGCCGGTATTGCAGCACCTGATCGCCAATCGACAACGTTTTCGACCCTTGCAACACCAGGTGCAGCATCGGCTGATAGACCTGATTTGCGCAGGCCTCGGCACGCACCATCGCCACGCGCGGCAGCCCGGTGTCGGTCCACTTGTCTTCGGCGCGCATGACGATGCGGCGCAGTTCATCCATTGCTCTGTTCATGCGACCGAACATGCAGCACGGCCGAGTGCAACGCAAGGCGCGTGAGAAGAATAGGCAAGCATCGGCGAATAACCGGCAACCGTCTGACCTGCAGTTGAGCGAATACTGGGGGCCACTCTTCACTCATCTGCAAAAGGTCAAAACATGAAACTCCAAGGGAAAATCGCTGTTGTCACCGGCGCCTCAAAAGGCATCGGCGCCGGGATCGCCAAGGCACTTGCCGCGCAGGGCGCCACTGTGGTGGTCAACTATGCGTCGAGCATAACCGACGCCGACGCGGTCATTGCGCAGATTCAGGCGCAGGGCGGCACAGCTATCGCCGTTCAGGCTGACATGAGCCACGCCGCCGACGTCGTGCGTTTGTTCGAAACCGTCAAAAGCCACTACGGCACGCTGGACATTCTGGTGAATAACGCCGGTGTCGCGGTGTTCCAGATGATCGACGACCTCACCGAAGAAGCCTTCCACAAACAATTCAACCTCAATGTGCTCGGCTATTTGCTGGCGGTTCGCGAAGCGCTGAAGTTGTTTGGCGACTCGGGCAGCGTGATCAATATCAGCTCGATCCTCAGCACCGATCCTTATCTGGCCTCCAGTGTCTATTCGGCGACCAAAGGCGCGGTCGACACCTTGACCTTCGCGTTGGCCCGAGAGCTTGGCCCGCGCGGGATTCGGGTCAATTCGATTCTGCCGGGGCACACCAATACTCCGGCCACCGACGGCAATTTCGCCGGTGAATTGGGCGAGAAACTGCTCGCGGGCACGCCGTTGGGACGCTTTGGCGAGCCGGAAGATATCGCGCCGCTGGCAGTTTTCCTCGCGTCTGCGGATTCGCATTGGGTCACCGGCGAATCGATCCGTGCGTCGGGTGGCGTGCGTGGCGTCGGTTACTAGGCGGTTACGGGTCTTTTAGAAACCACCTGGCAAAAGCACGAACAGGCAGGTTTGCGCCAGAAACCACGGCGCACGTGATCCGCTTCAAGCGTACGGTGGTGGCACTACTCAGTCAGCAGCAGTGAGGCCACCACATGCTTGATCATATTTTTCTGTCGGTCAGCGACGTTGCGCGTTCCATTCGTTTCTACAACGCCGCGCTAACGCCGTTGGGCATCACCGGACGCCTCGATTACGACGGCAAGGACGGCCCGCCGGGGCATCCGGACCTCAAGGGTTTCGGCGCCAATGGCCGGGTGTTTTTCTGGCTGCGCGAAGGCGTGGTCGAGGGCCGCGCGGTACACGTCGGGTTCGTCGCCAACAGCCGCGCCGAGGTCGAAGCCGCCTACGCCGCCGCCATCGAAAATGGCGCTGTCGACAACGGCGCACCGGGTGCGCGTCTGCACTACGACCCCAATTATTACGCGGCAAACGTGCTGGACCCGGACGGGTACAGCCTCGAATTCGTCTACAAAAACTGGCAGCACGTCTAATGAAAACCCTGATGATCTACGGCGCGACCGGCTACACCGGGCGCATGGCCGCCGAGCATGCGCAAGCAGCCGGTTTGGACTTGGTGATCGCCGGGCGCAACGCCGGGCAACTCGCCGCGCTCGCCGCACAACTCGACGTGGCTTATCGCGTATTTAATGCAGACGCTGCGACGGCGCAGAATCTCGCCGGCATCGACGTCTTGCTCAACTTCGCCGGACCTTTCGTGCACACCGCGCCGGGCTTGATCGATGCCTGCATCGCGGCGGGCGTCGATTACCTCGACATCACTGCCGAAATCAATGTCTACCGCTTGGCCGAGCGATTGGGCGCAAAAGCCGCCGAGGCTGGCGTGATGTTGCTGCCCGGCGTCGGTTGGGACGTGGTGCCGACCGATGGCCTGACCATGCACGTCGCCCAACGCGTGGAAAATCCGCAGTCGTTGCGCATTGCCCTGCAAGTCGCCGGTTCGATGTCGCGCGGCTCGGCGCTGAGCGTCGGCGAAATCATCGGCGCCGGCCTGTTGGCGCGGGTTGACGGCGCCATTGTTGCCACGCCAGACGCACAGCCGCAGTCCTTCGATTTTGGTGACGGCCCGGCACTCTGCGCGCCGCTGTCGTTCGGCGACTTGGTCACGGGCTGGCATTCCACCGGCATTCCAAACATTGCCATGTTCGTTCACTTGGGCGGCGATGCCTTCCCCGAAGGCGACCTGTCGCAACTGCCCGACGGCCCCAGCGCCGAGCAACGCGACGCCCATCGCGCTCGCGCCGTGGCCGAAGTCACTGGCGCCGATGGCTCGGTTGCGCGCTCGGTGATCGAGACGGTCAACGGCTACAGCTACACGCCGCTGGCGGCAGTGGCAGCGGCGCGCCGGGTACTCGATGGCGAACGCCAGACAGGCTTCGCGACGCCGGGCCAAGTGTTCGGCGCCGGGTTTGCCGAGACGATTGCTGGCACGAAGATTACTGATTTTTAACGCTATAAACAGTCAGCGCGGCAGGTTCATGCAGAACCCGGCTGCGCCTGCTGCGCAAACCACTGCATCACCACCGCACACGCCGGATGCAGCGCCGCCGACGGTTGCGGACACAACGCATAAACTCCGCGCGTCACCAGTGGCTGCCCAAACGGCACGACCAAAACCCCGCGATCCAGCGATTCCTGGGCCAGGGTCAAATCGGTCATCGCCACGCCCAATCCGCGCGCCGCTGCGTCCAGCGCCAATTCGTCGAGATTGAACGGAATGTGTCGGTAATCCTCCAGCGATTTGCCGCCGTTCGCCGCCAGCCAATCGATCCACGCTTGTTTGTCCGCCGAGCGGTGCAGCAGCGCAAAACCCACCAGCTCATCCATCGAATTCAGCGGACCGACGCCCGGCGCGCAGACCGGCACCAGCGCTTCCTCGAACAGGGTCAGGCTGGCGGGATCGGTCGACGGCTCGGGCAGGTAAAGAATGTAGGCGTCGCTGTCACTGGCCGGCTCGACGATCTCGGTGGCCACGGTTTCGATTGATAACGAAACGTCCGGGTGCCGCAAATAAAAGTCGCTGAGTTTGGGCAGCAACCAGCGCACCGCCAGTGAAACGTGCATGCGAATGCGGAACGGGCGTTTTTGCGGCGAGAGGCGGTCTTCGAGGGTTTTCAGTTGTTCGAGGATCGACCGGGCGCTGGCTAGAACCTGTTCGCCTTCAACGGTGAGCTGAATGCTGCGGCTGCTGCGCACAAACGGCGGCACGCCGAAATGGCTTTCCAGTTGCTGGATTTTTCGGCTGACCGCGCTCTGCGTCAGGCACAGCTGCTGCGCGGCTTGGGTGAAACTGCCGCAATCGGCAACCTCTACCAGCGCCTGAAGACCCTGAAGCGAGGGCACGTGACGAATCTTATCCATGCGTTTTTTGAATGCCAGAATGAATTTATAACGTTGGTTGGATCGCTTTCGGCCCGCTAGATTTCAGGCATGGCGGCGATGGTGCTCATGCGTGCAGAGCATAGAGCAGCGCGAATGACAGTCAACCGAGGTGACGCATGGAAAATGTATGTGGCTGGATCGCGCAGGCGGGCAATTCGCCGCTGAGTGGACGGCTGAGTGGTACACAAAAAGCCGATTGGCTGGTGATCGGCGCCGGCATTACCGGTTTGTGCGCAGCGCATTCGCTGGCCGAACTGCACCCGCAGGCGCGCATCGTGATTGTTGATCGGCAGCGTGCGGCGCAGGGCGCTTCGGCGCGTAATTCCGGGTTTGTGGTGGCGCACGAACATCCGAGCGTGGATGAATTGATCGGGCACCACGGCTTCGCTGGATACCAGACAGACACGGCGATTTCCCGCGCCGCCAGCCAGGAAGTGCGCCAGCGCATTGCCCGTCATGGCATCGAATGCGACTTGCGCGAGGCCGGTTATTTCTTTGCGGTCAGCGACCCGGCGAAGCTCACGCACATCGAGGAAAAACTCCAGACCCTGCACGCCGTCGGCGCTTCTGCGTATTTTCTTCAAGGTGAGCAGCTCAAGCAGCAACTCGGTACGGCGCACTATCAAGCGGCGATCTGGTGTGGCGGTAGCGATGGCAATGCCTTGCTGCAACCGGCGAAGTACGTGAAGGGTTTGCTCGATGCGTTGCCGCCGAACGTCACGCTTTACGAAAACACCGACATCAGCAGTTTGCAGCGCTTGAGCGGCGCACGCATTCGCGCGCAGGGCGTTGACGGCTGCGTCGAGGCCGGCCAAGTGCTGGTGTGCCTGAACGCGTTTATCCCGCGCGCCGGAATTGCCGACAGCAGCACTTTCCCGATGGAACTCAGCGCCAGCCTGACCCGGCCGTTGACCGAGGCGGAATTCGACGCCATTGGCCGCGTCGAGCCGTGGGGCGTGTTGTCGACGCGGCCGCTGGGCGCCACGGTGCGCTTGACGCCGGACCGGCGAGTGATGATCCGCAACACCGCCGAATATCGCTCGCGGGATCTGTCCACCGCTGAATTGTCAGTGCGCAGAAAACACCATGTGCTCGGGTTGCAGCGGCGTTTTCCGTTTTTGCAGGAGCAGGACATTCAGTACACCTGGACCGGCCATCTCAGCGCCTCGCGCTCCGGCCAGGCGTACTTCACTAAAGTCGAGGAGGGCGTGTTTGCCGTGGCCGGCTGCAACGGTTCCGGCGTGGCGCGCGGCACGTTATGGGGACGTTTGCTCGCGCAAATGTCCTCGGGCATCGACTCGCCACTGCTGGCCTCGGTGATGCAACGCGCCCAACCCGGCTGGCTGCCGCCTAAACCGCTGCTCGATATCGGTGCCATGCTGCGCATGCGCGTGGAGGCGGTCAGGGCCAAAACGGAAATCTGAATCGCGGTTCTCCTAAAACAAAATTACTAAGACCAGGTGATCAAACATGCGCGTTAATCCTGTTTCCCTCGCGGTTGTGCTTACGACGTTTTCGGCGGTCAGTTACGCCGACGAACAGGTGAATATTTCCAACTGGAGCGGTTACATCGCCGAAGATACTCTGCCCAGTTTCACCAAGGTCACCGGGATCAAGGCAACTTACGACATTCACGACAGCAACGAAGTACTCGAATCGAAGTTGATGACCGGCAGCACCGGGTATGACGTGGTCAGCCCGTCGAACCATTTCATGTCGCGGCTGATCAAGGCCGGGGCGATTCAGAAACTGGACAAAAGCCGACTACCGAACTGGCAGAACCTCGACCCGGCGCTGCTGAAAAAACTCGAAGTCAATGATCCGGGCAACCAGTACGGTTATCCCTACATGTGGGGCACGGCGGGCATTGGTTACAACGTCGAGAAGATCAAGGCAATCTTCGGCACTACCGACGTCACGCATTCCTGGAAGTTGTTTTTTGAAGAAGACAACATCAAGAAGTTGAGCCAGTGCGGCGTGGCGATTATCGATAATCCGACGCAGATTCTGCCGATCACCCTCAACTATTTGGGGCTGCCGCACCACAGTCACCAAGCGGCGGATTACGCCAAGGCTGAGCAGGCGCTGCAGAAGATTCGTCCTTACGTTCAATACTTCCACACCTCGAAGTACGTCAGCGACCTGGCCAACGGCAATATCTGCGCAGTGATCGGGTTTAACGGCGACATCGTGCAAGCGGCCGCCAGTGCCAAGGAAGCGAATAACGGCGTCAACATCGCTTATTCAATTCCTGACGGGGGCTCGACGTTATGGATGGACATGATGGTAATGCCCAAAAGTGCGCCGCATGAAAAGAATGGCTACGCCTACATGAACTATCTGCTCGAACCGAAAGTAATCGCCAACATCAGCAGCAGCGTGCATTACGCCAATGCCAACTTGGCGGCGGACCCATTTGTCAGCGCCGAAGTGAAACAGGACGCGGCGATCTATCCGCCGAAAAACGTCCTGGAGAAACTCTTCACCGTCGAAGACCTGCCGCCAAACATTGCGCGGCTGACTACGCGGTTGTGGAACAAGTTGAAAACCGGTACTTGATTTGACCTGAGACGTTAGCCGGAGAGCGGGATGACCAGCGATAGCCAGGTGTTCCAGCCTTCGGCGCGGTTCTTCGCGTCAAACTCGTAATAACCCTTGAGATTGGTGTACCAGAGGTCTTTGCCGACTTTGAAGAAGTGCCCGGCCTGCGGGCCGACGGCGCTGACTTTCGATTTGAAATCCCCTTGAGTGGCGCCGCTGCCACTGTCGCCGGTCATTTGGTGATAGAAGTAACCGACCACGCCCAAGTGCGTCTGACTGTTGATGAAGTGCGAGGCGCTCCAGTCCAGGTGCGCGTCGAGGCCATTCTTGTAGTGGGTGTCCGGGTTTTCCCAGTTATGAGTAATGCCGGCGACGGCGGAGAACTCCTTAGTTTTGTCGAAATAGGTGTAACCGCCGCCAGCATCCATCGAGGCGTGGCCCAGACCGATGTTCACCAGACGATCCGGGTCATACGCGCCGACCGGCAAGTTGCCCATGCTGTAGGCCATGAAATTGTGCACGCCGTAGTTCCACTTCAACGTGCCGAGCAAATAAACGTCGCTCGCGCCTTTCAAACTGTCGTCGGTGCCGCCGGAGAATGTGCGTCCGCGCGGACCGGTCAATGTCGCATCGACACTGGTCTCGGACCTGCCCACGGCGGCAACTACCGAAACGGCTGCCTGCGCGCCGAATAATGGTTCGGCGAACGTGTAAGTCGGACTGGCGAAGAGCAAATCAGCTTTGGCATCGACGCCCAAGGTAGTTCGCCCACCGCGAGCGAAAGCGGTATTTGAGCCCTCGCTGGCACTGACGTGGTAATAAATCAGCGGCAAACTCCAGCCGGGTTCAGTGGGCGCCGCCGCCAATGCGCCAAATTGTCCGGGCAGCCAGAAACTGATACCGCCGTCATCAGCCTGCGCAGTCATTAGAGGCAGTAAGGCGATCAGCCCCAGCAGGTTTTTTGTGGTGATCATCAGGGCCTCGTCCGCCAACTTCTTGTGAATATTCAGGATCCGCAGGCAAGTGTAGGCGAGGGTTGGGATTTGGCCTGGGTAAACAAGGCAATTTGCTGGCCCCCAAGAAGCCGTGCAGTCGCCAGAATCGCCGCACTTTCAGATGCTTAGGTGAAATTCAATTGCGCAAACTAGTGATCTCGCTGGCGGTGGCGGGCGTAGCCATGTCGATCGAATCAATGGCGGTCGAGGCCAAAGAGTTGAAGCCCAACGATCGGTATATGTGCAGTTGGGGCGCGGGGACGGCGGCACGGGCGCAGGAACTCAAGTTGCAGGGCGTCTCCTTATATGCGGCGCGGCAGAAGATCCAGAGCTACAAGTTCAGCAAGGCGTGGATGCGCATGATGGCCATGGGCATTACCGAACAGACTTACGACAGCCAGTCGCGCTTCAAGCCTGAAGCGATTCGCAAGAGTTTTTACGACGACTGCGTCCGCTACAAGTTGGCGCGCAAATGAAGTTTCGGTGCAGACGCGCGGCGTGCTGAAATAGCCGCTCGTTTTTGCAAGTCCATCGGATAGAGAGCCGCTACATGAATCACGCCGCTGTAATGACCTCCGCTCTGGTGCTGTGCGCCGCACTTTTCGGCACTCAGGCGCATGCCGCTGGCGATGCCGAAGCGGGCGGCAAGTTGTTCAGCCGCATGTGTGGGGGCTGTCATCAAGTGGGCGAATCGGCGCGCAACGGCTTCGGCCCACAACTTAGCGGCGTGATCGGGCGCACGGCGGGCAGCGTCGAAGGTTATCAATACTCGGAGGCGATGAAATCTTCCGGTGTGGTCTGGGACCGGGAAACTCTGGCCAGGTACATCGAAGACCCGAAAGCTGTGGTGTCCGGGACCCGAATGATCTTCTGGGGCATCAGCGACCCGGAAAAAATCGAAAACCTGCTGACGTACCTGCAGACTTTCCAGCCCTGAAGCCTTGAGTGAAATAAGGGTTCAGGGCGCGCAATGTGCCGTCTACCGGGCAGTCGTGAAATTCAATGAATCTTCCGAACTGGCGTGAATCGTAAGAATTAGAGCGGCACAAAGCCGCGATTCTTTTGGATTTGATACTGCCAGGTAAACCTATGACACTCCTTCAGACCCTTACAGGCACGCCAGTAGGTCATCCGGTGGTAGCCGACGCCAACCAGACCAAGGCCATTTACGAAGCCTTGATGCAGCCGAGCGAAAAACTGCGCCAGGTAGATGTGGTGGATTTTCTGCAACAGCAGTTGGCCCTCGCTGACCACGAAACCTGTGATGTGCCGGCCATGCCGGAACACCTTGAGGACTGGATCGGCCAAGGTGTCGGCAAAGTCGCCGAGCAATATGCCGCTTACTTGAAAGAACGCCATGCTGGCGCGCCGCGCAGATTCTTCGCCGGACGCAGTCATGCGATGTACTTCCTGCAGCATGTGGCCCCGACCAAACTGGTTGATGGCGCCTGGCTATATGGGATGTTGCCGCATTGGGCGGACTATCGTTTTCACGGCTTGATTCGCACTTACCTCGAAGAGCTGGGCGATGGTGATCCGGCGCTCAATCATGTGTCGCTGTATAAAAAGTTGGTTGCCGACGTTGATTGCGACCCCGGCTACACGCTGGAAGACGAGTATTACCTGCAAGGCGCGATTCAACTTGCGCTCGGCCAGCACGGCAGCGAATTCCTCCCTGAAGTCATCGGCTACAACCTCGGTTACGAACAACTGCCGCTGCACTTGTTGATCACTTCTTTCGAGCTGAATGAGCTGGGAATCGACCCGTATTACTTCAGCCTGCACGTGACAATTGATAACGCCAGCACCGGACATGCGCGCAAAGCGGCGCAGAGTGTGTTGTCGCTGATGCCGATGGGTGCAGAGCGCGACGACTTTTATCGTCGGGTGATTCAAGGCTACAAACTTAATGAGTTGGGGGTGTGTTCGACCTCGATCATCAAGTCGTTCGATCTCTATCAAGAAGTGGTGGCAATGCTGGAACGCAAGCGCACGTTCGGCCAGCACATGCATTCCGACTACTGCCGTCTCGAAGGCCTGACCATTAACGAGTGGCTGGCCAAACCCGAGCAGATCCCCGGTTTCCTTGATGCCTTGCTGAAGAAGGGCTGGATTCGCCGCCATGAAGACCCGGCCAACAGTCGCTTCTGGAAGTTGATCGATGGCGCCGGTGCGCCGATGTTCGGGGTGTTCTCGGAATACGAAAAACAGTTGTTGTGGGATTGGATTGCAGGTGAGCGCCTCATTGAGGAAAGCGCTGGCGTTACGTCCAATGCATTCCGCTTCCAGTTCCGCAGCAAGAGTGCCGCGCAACAGGAATTGCCGTCCTCGGTAGAGCAAATCGACCCGGACTTGCAGGGTTTGATCAGCGCGCTGAAACGCTGTGAGGCCGGCGAGAAAATGGCATTGCTCAAGGACTTCATGTGTCCCGCCATGCACGCCACACCAGCGGGGCTGTATGCCACGCGTGAGTTCGTCAAAGTGATGAGCGAGAACATCAAAGGACTGCACGCATGAGCGCCCAGGATCGAGCGCTAGTGCAAGATTCGACTGACGTGCGGACTTCGTTGTTGCAGTTGGGCCAGCTTTTAAAGAGCAGCGGCTATACGTTCGTGACGCCAACGCCATTAACCCATCAACGGGTTAACGAGCGCCCGGAGAATGCCCTCGGCGAAAACCTTCGAGACGCCTTTGGTTGGAACAGGTTCTTTGAATCCGGTTTGTTGAACCACGAAGAAGAGGGCGCGCTGATTGAAAGTGGCCTGCTGCAATACGACGGCTCGCGGCTGAAGAGTGCAGTCAGATGGTCGTCGCTGGACGGCTTGTTACTGGTGCATTCGGCATTCCCGACTACTGCGGAAGACTCGGTGTTTTTTGGTCCTGATACTTATCGATTTGCCCAGTCGATCCAGCGTCATCTCGCCAGCAATCAGCAGCCAATCAAACGTGCGGTAGATATCGGTTGCGGCACCGGCGCCGGGGCGTTGTTGATTGCCAAAGCCAATTCCCAGGCCGAAGTGCTGGCGGTGGACATCAATCCGAAAGCGCTGGGTTTCACCGAAGTGAATGCAGAACTTGCAGGGTTGAGCAATGTGCATTGCCACTCGAGCAATGTGCTCAACGATGTCGACGGCGAATTCGATCTGATTGTCGCCAATCCGCCTTACATGAAGGACGCGAAAAAACGCGCTTATCGCCATGGCGGTGATTCGCTTGGTGCAGACTTGTCCGTGCGCATTGTTCGCGAGTCGATCGAGCGCTTATCCGTTGGCGGTTCGTTGTTGCTGTACACCGGCGTCGCCATCGTCAACGGTGAAGATCCGTTTCTCGCCGCAATGCACGAGTGCCTGGATAACCAACCGCTCGATTGGAGTTACCGCGAACTTGACCCGGATGTGTTTGGCGAAGAATTGCTGGTGCCAGGTTATGAAGTTGTCGAGCGAATCGCCGCTGTGGAGTTGATCGTCACGCCACGCGGAAAACATTAATCATTGGTTTAGCGCTGTCAGGTGCAGTTCCTTTTTAGTGGATACCGTCATGAAATCTTTCAAGAACTTGCTGACCCGCGCTCAAGAACACCGACTTTGTGCGTTGGATGCGTGGCACCAGGCACTGGATAACTGTTCACTGCGCCGGGAATGCCCGGATGCTTATCATGAAGAGTTGCTGCGCCAGGCTGACGAAATGGATCGTCAGGGCATTGTTAACTGGGAAGAGTGGCGTGATTTGCGCGTAGAAGCGGATGCCGCTTACATGCGCGCCGTAGCGGGCGGCGATTATCACGATGTGGCCAATTCGGTTACTTCAATTTAACCCTGTCCGTTTGGCGCTATAGCCTGGGTTATTCGCGTTAGCCGGCCACGTTTCAGGCGCGTTAGAGTGGGCGCACTGTTCCCGGCGCCCGGATAAACCCTGATGACCCGTCCCCGTTTTTTACCCGATAACTTCACCCTTACGCTGATTGCCGTGGTGCTTCTGGCCAGTTTCCTGCCTGCCAGTGGTCAAGTTGCCGTCGGTTTTGGCTGGTTGACTAATATCGCCATTGCGCTGTTGTTCTTCCTGCATGGCGCGAAACTTTCACGGGAATCGATCATCGCCGGGGCAGGGCATTGGCGCCTGCATTTGCTGGTTTTCAGCCTCACTTTTATCCTGTTCCCGATCATCGGGTTCGCGCTGAAACCGCTGCTTTCGCCGCTGATCGGCAACGATCTGTACATGGGCATGCTCTATCTCTGCGCGCTGCCCGCGACGGTGCAATCGGCGATTGCCTTCACTTCACTGGCGCGCGGTAACGTCCCGGCGGCGATCTGCAGTGCGGCGGCATCAAGCCTGTTCGGGATCTTTCTCACGCCGTTGCTGGTGACTTTGCTGCTGGACGTGCACGGCGACGGCGGCTCGACTGTCGATGCCATCCTGAAAATCAGCGTGCAATTGTTGCTGCCATTCGTGGCCGGACAAATTGCCCGGCGCTGGGTCGGCGACTGGGTGGCGCGCAACAAGGGCTGGCTGAAATTCGTCGATCAGGGCTCGATCCTGCTGGTGGTCTACGGTGCGTTTAGCGAGGCGGTGAACGAAGGCATCTGGCATCAGATTCCGCTGTGGCAACTCGCCGGGCTGGTGCTGGTGTGCTGCATCGTGCTGGCGCTGGTGCTGTTGGCATCGACCCTGCTGGGCAAGGTCTTCGGTTTCAATCAGGAAGATCGCATCACCATCCTGTTCTGCGGCTCGAAGAAAAGCCTCGCGACCGGCGTGCCGATGGCGCAAGTGCTGTTCGCTGGCAGCACGCTGGGCGTGTTGATTCTGCCACTGATGTTGTTTCACCAAATTCAGCTGATGGTCTGCGCGGTGCTGGCGCAGCGTTACGCCAATCGCCAAGAGTCGGTGGCGGAAATGATGGGGCAGGTGGATCCGTGATGGCGCTGTAAATTTTCTGGTTGATGCATCAGGCTCCAGCAACTTGCACGGTTGCTACTGCCGACAGATCCGGCTTGACCGACGCTGCCGCAATATCCCAGGTCAGCAGGATTTGCGTAACGGCCGCGTCGATGACTTCATGCGCCACATTGTCCCGGGCGAGAATCGAAATGCCCTGCAAGAAGCTGTCAAACACCGTTGCCATCACCGGCGCGTGGACAGTGGCGGGCAGATCACCGGCAGCGATCCCGCGCTCGACGCACGATTGCAGGCCTGCACGAGTGCGCTCGCGGGACCGCGTCAGGGCGTCAGTGACTCGCGCGTTTTCCGGGCTCGGCGCGCTCATGACGCCGAGAGCGACCATGCAGCCCTTCGGATGCCCATCCTCACATTGCATGCGCGCAGACTGGCGCAACGCGCGTTCGATTGCCTGCCGAGGTTCGAGGCTTTCGTCCCACAAACATTGCGTGACCTGGGCGAAGGTCGTCAGATAACGCTGCACGCACTCGGCAAACAATGCCTCTTTGGAGCCGAACGCCGCATAAAAACTCGGCGCCGAAATGCCGCCACCCAGCCCGGCTTTCAACTGAGCGAGGGACGTCGCGTCATAACCATGCTGCCAGAACAGGTGCAAAGCCTGCTCCACGGCTTGATCGCGGTCAAAATTGCGGGGGCGACCCATCTGCGCCATGTCCTGACTCCTGAGAAAGTTGAGATAAATACTAGTCGATACATAAGTCGTTGACAACGAGCGACGTCTGCCCGCAACATTTATATCGATCAGTATTTAAGTCTGAAAACTCTAATCAGGAGCATCCCTTGACCGCCTCGATAACGATATCCGCAACGCCCGACCGGCTACCCATCGGCGCTTTGCTCGCGTTGGCCATGACCGGTTTCATCTGCATCGTCACCGAAACCTTGCCCGCCGGCCTCTTGCCGCTGATCAGCGAAGGCCTGGCGATCTCGCCCTCGATGGCCGGGCAAATGGTCACCGCTTATGCGTTGGGATCGGTGGTAGCGGTCATTCCGATGACCATCGCCACACGCGGATGGCGCCGCCGCAACGTGTTAATGCTGACCATCGTCGGTTTCCTGATCTTCAATTCGATCACCGCGTTGTCGTCCCATTACGGCGTGACGCTGGTGGCGCGCTTTTTCGCCGGTGTCGCAGCGGGCTTGGCGTGGAGCCTGTTGGCCGGTTACGCACGGCGGATGGTTGCGCCCGAACAGCAGGGCAAAGCGCTGGCGCTGGCGATGGTCGGAACGCCGATTGCGCTGTCGCTGGGCGTGCCGCTGGGTACTTGGCTGGGCGGGCTCGTCGGTTGGCGTACGACGTTCGGAATGATGTCCGGATTGACCTTGGTGTTGATCGCCTGGGTGTTGCTGAAAGTCCCGGATTACCCGCCGCAAGCCGCGCATCAGCGCCGCTCGCTGCGCGCCGTGCTGACCACGCCGGGCGTGCGGCCGGTACTGGCCGTGGTGATCAGCTGGATGTTGGCGCACAACATTCTGTACACCTTCATCGCACCGTTCGTGACTCCGGCAGGTTTGGGCAGCCAGGTGGATCGGGTGTTACTGGTGTTTGGCGTTGCGGCGCTGGCAGGCATTTGGCTGACCGCGAAACGCGTCGAGCTGTCGCTGCGTACAACCGTGCTGGCGAGCCTGG
Source organism: Pseudomonas sp. SJZ131 (assembly GCF_007828705.1). NCBI lineage: Bacteria > Pseudomonadati > Pseudomonadota > Gammaproteobacteria > Pseudomonadales > Pseudomonadaceae > Pseudomonas > Pseudomonas sp. SJZ131. Next base: position 476,015 of record NZ_VIVC01000001.1, read on the forward strand.
CCGCACTCGCGGCGGTATGTCTGGCGTTTGCTTTGGCCGGCAGCGGGCCGCTGGTGATCTATGTTGGCGTGGCAGTGTGGGGGCTGAGTTTCGGCGGCGCGGCGACGTTGCTGCAAACGGCATTGGCCGACGCTGCAGGTGACGGCGCGGATGTCGCGTTGTCGTTGAATGTGGTGGCGTGGAACAGCGCAATCGCAGGTAGCGGCGTGGTCGGCGGCGTGATGCTGGACAAGTGGGGCGCAGGTTCTTTTCCGTGGACGATGTTGCTGCTGACTGGGTTGGCGTTTGCGATTGTCTGGTGCGCGCGAGCACATGGCTTTCGGCCGGGTCCACGTGCATCGAGTAATGCCAAACAGCCGCTGGGTTGAACTATAAACTGACCGACAAGTCAGGATAATCAGCTGCATTCCTTACACATCGAGGATCAACCATGCATACCTTCACCCTGGAATACCTGTTTAACGGCGAGCCGCGCACCCAGGCTTTTGAGTTCAAGGAGTCGCAGTTGTCTGTGCATGACGCGGCGATGCACTTGCTGCAACTGCATTTCGGTGACAGCGAAAACAGCCTGATCATGCCGACTGCCGACGCGACACCGGAAGAGATTCTGGCCCAGGCCGAGTTGGTCGGAATCACCCGCATACGGGTTGTCGACTAACCGCAGGAACGGCACTGATCAATCGCCCCATCTGGCGACGTGGGGCGATTGCCTGTTAGCTTAGCCGGCTAAAACAAGAAATCAGGAGTCATCGATGCATCCGATTCGTCTTGGTCTGGTGGGTTACGGCAAGATTGCCCAGGATCAACACGTGCCCGCCATCCATGCCAACCCGGCGTTTCAGTTGGTGGCTGTCGCAACGCAAGGGCAGCCGTGCGCCGGGGTAGAGAATTTTCAGTCCCTGAGCGAGTTGCTGGAGAAAGGTCCGCAGGTCGATGCGATTGCCTTTTGCACGCCGCCGCAAGGGCGATTCGCCTTGGTCCAACAAGCGCTGGCCGCCGGCAAACATGTGCTGGTAGAAAAGCCGCCCTGCGCCACTTTGGGTGAGGCCATGGCGCTGGTCGATCAGGTTGCAGCGCAGGGCGTCAGCGGCTTGTTCGCCTGGCATTCGCGTTACGCGCCGGGCATCGAGGCTGCGCGGGACTGGCTCGCGTCGCGCACTTTGCAAAGCGTGCAAATCGACTGGAAAGAAGACGTGCGCAAGTGGCACCCCGGCCAGACCTGGATCTGGCAACCGGGTGGTCTGGGCGTGTTCGATCCGGGCATCAATGCCTTGTCGATCGCCACGCATTTGCTGGCGCTGCCGCTGTTCGTCGAGTCCGCCGAATTGCGCGTGCCGAGCAACTGCCAGTCGCCGATTGCCGCATCGATCAAAATGTCCGACGCGCGCCAACTGGAGGTCCGCGCGGAATTCGATTTCGACCACGGTCACGACGAACTCTGGAGCATCGAAATCCGCTGCACCGAAGGCGTTCTGCGCCTGGACAACGGCGGTGCGTTGTTGAGCATCGACGGCGTACGCCAAGCGGTGTCGGAGGAGGGCGAATACGCGGCGGTGTACCGGCATTTCCAACAGCTGATCAGCGACCAGGCCAGCGACCTCGATGTGCAACCATTGCGCCTGGTGGCGGACAGCTTTTTCGTCGGCAGTCGTGCGGCGGTTGAGCCGTTTTACGATTGATTTGAGCGTCAGGCCTCGGAGTCGAGCAAGTGCACCAGGCGCGGTTCAATGAGGTCTTTGCCAATGTCCATCAACTTGCCAATGTCCATCAACACCAACGTCACCGGCAATTTGAAGCGTCGCGGGCCAGCGCTTCCGGGGTTGATGTAGAGGCGTTCACCGCGCCACTCGATGCAGGGTTTGTGCGAGTGGCCGGTGATCACCAGTCGCGTGTCCGGCGCAAGATTGGCCGGGACGTCGGCGATGTCATGCACCAGCAAGGTCTGCCAGCCGTGCAGATCAAGCGTCAGCACGTCAGGAATGTCTGCCGCCCACGCCGATTTCAAATCGTTGTTGCCGCGCACCACGTGCACGGGGGCGATGGCGACGAGTTGCGCGAGAATCTCGGCATTGCCGATATCACCGGCGTGGATGATCTGCTCGCAATCTTGCAGCGCGGCAATCGCCTGCGGCCGGAGCAGATTGTGCGTGTCGGAAATGATCGCGATTTTCATCAGATGCGCAATACCTCGCTGGAAATTCTGTAGGAGCAAAGCTTGCTCGCGATTGGGGTTTGGCATTCGACATCGATACTGAATGTTCAGCCGTCATCGCGAGCAAGCTTTGCTCCTACAGGGACTGTGTTTTGGTGGTGAAATTCAAGGCGCTTGTCGCATAAAGTTGACACGCCCGGCATTGCTCGACAGAGTCGCGCCCCGATCCGGCGTGTGTGTCGGCGTCCGTGGTGAAAAGGAATTGCAGTTGAACGAACACACATTGTCGATGCGTCTTGAGCGTGTCGCGGCGCATGTGCCGGCAGGCGCGCGGCTGGCTGATATCGGCTCGGATCACGGCTACTTGCCGGTGGCGTTGATGCGCCGAGGCCTGATCGCGGCGGCGGTGGCGGGCGAGGTGGCGTTGACGCCGTTCAATGCAGCGCAGCGAACCGTGCGCGAGAGCGACCTCGACGCGCAGATCAGCGTGCGCCATGCCAGCGGCCTGGCGGCGATCGAGCCCGGCGACGCGATCAACGCGATCAGCATTTGCGGCATGGGCGGCGAGACCATTCGCGACATCCTCGACTGCGGCCAATCGCGCCTCAGCGGCAATGAACGGCTGATACTGCAACCCAATGGCGGCGAGCAGCCGTTGCGCCAGTGGCTGATGGACAACGGCTACCAAATCCTCTGCGAAGAACTGCTGCGGGAAAACCGTTTCTACTATGAAATCATCGTCGCCGAGCGCGCCGAACCAGTGACCTACAGCGCCGAAGAATTGTACTTCGGTCCTTTGCAAATGCAGGCCCGCAGCCCGGAATTCCTCGACAAATGGCAGCGCATCCTGCGCGAGAAGCACAGGACCCTGAGCGGTTTCGCCAAGGCGCGGCAGGCAGTGCCGGCGTCGACGTTGGAAGAAATCGCGCAGCAGGCGCGATGGATTACCGCGCTGCTGACGTGAGGTTGGAACGCAATATTTCCAGCAACAGCCTGAACGCCGGTTTGGGCTGGCGCCGGTTCGGATAATAGAGGTGGTAGCCGCTGACCATCGGGCACCAGTCTTCGAGGACGCGCACTAGCCGGCCGGCCTCGATATGCTGTTCGACGATATCTTCCGGGAGATGAGCAAGTCCGACTCCGGCGAGGGCGAAGTCCAGCATCAGCGGCACCGTGTTGCAGATCAGCTGACCCTCCGCGCGGACTTTCAGTTCGTGCCCATTCTTGGCAAACGGCCACGACCACAATCCCCCCGATGTCGGCAAACGCAGATTGATGCCGACGTGCGCGGGCAAATCGTGCGGCGTTTTCGGTGGCGGTCGACGCGCAAAATACGCCGCAGAACCGACCACCGCTTGACGAAAATCCGGGCCGATGCGCACCCCGATCATGTCTTTGGCCACCTGTTCGCCAAGGCGAATTCCTGCGTCGTAGCGCTGTTCGACAATGTCGACCAAACCGTAGTTGTCGTTGATTTCGACGCTCACCTGCGGGTAGTCGAGCATCAGTTGGCCGACTGCCGGCGCCAGAATGGTCGCCGAGGCGTGCTCGACGGAAGTGATGCGCAAGTTGCCCGCCGGTTTGCCGCTCAATTCTTCAAGGTCGGCGAGCCCGGCTTCAATGCCGTCGAAGTGTGGCGCGATGGTCCCGAGCAAACGCTCGCCGGCATCGGTGGGCGAGACGCTGCGGGTGCTACGGGTCAGCAATTGCACGCCTAATCGGCTTTCGAGCTTGCGAATAGTGCGGCTCAGCGCCGGTTGCAATTCGCGCAACTGACGGTGCACGGCGAGCGGATGTCTGAGATGCACATGCAGCAAATCGACCGTAGTTGATATGCGTTGTCGTACAACAAAATTTTGTTCCCGCTCCGTGTTAAGCGGCTGAACAAAGCACCAGCTAACGCCTTGCAGCCAATGCCTGGCATGCGCACAGGCAAATAATCCGATGACCGTTCGATGACGAACGGCCATTTTTTCAGATTGACAGCCGGGTATTCATGTCGATATAAAAGGCGCAGTTGTACGACGACAGACGATATTGAGTCTGTTACACACTAAAAATAAAAAAGAGTGTCGGCCTATCATGAATCCAACCTGCGTCCTCGCTTCGCTGAACGCCGCCCCCAGCGGTTCGCACCTGACGGCTTGCCACTGCGCCCAGTCAGGCCCGCCCCACACGCCATAGCACTTGCACCGCATCGACTCCGGCCATTGCGCCTGGAGCGCCTGTGCCTGCACGCTCTCACTGGTTGTCGAGAGCTCATCACCCTAGTCCAATAATAAAGTGATGCTATGAATCTGAACGAGCCCATCAATGCGCAACGCGTCGGCCAAGCCGTAGGCAACTATCGCTGGACGATCTGCGCGCTGTTGTTTTTTGCAACCACCGTCAACTACCTCGACCGCCAGGTGCTCAGCCTGTTGGCGCCGGGTTTGTCGACGGAATTTGGCTGGAGCAACTCCGACTACGCCAACATCGCGTCGGTGTTCCAGTTTGTGTATGCGATTTCGATGTTATTCGCCGGTCGCGTGGTCGACAGAATCGGCACCAAAACCGCGTTTGTCGTGGCGATCGGGATCTGGTCGACGGGCGCCGTCATGCACGCGTTTTCGGTGCCGATGGGCGAGGGCATTGCGGCGGTGTGCAGCGCATTCGGTCTCGCGGTGATTCCGGTATCGATTGCCGGTTTCATGTTGTCGCGGGCGGTGCTGGCGATTGGCGAGGCGGGTAACTTCCCGATCGCGATCAAAGCGACTGCCGAATATTTCCCGAAGAAAGAACGCTCGTTCGCCACCGGCATTTTCAACTCCGGGGCCAACGTCGGCGCGATTCTGGCACCGATTTGCGTACCGTTGATTGCCGGCCTGTGGGGCTGGGAAGCGGCGTTTATCGTGATCGGCATGTTGGGTTTTGTGTGGTTGGCGGTGTGGATCGCGCTGTATCAGAAACCTGAACAGCAGAAGCGCTTGTCGGCGGCGGAACTGGCTTACATCCGCAGCGACGAACCGGTGCACGTGATCGCCACCCCGGTGTCCGATGCGCCGGCGAAAAAAGTCTCGTGGTTCAAGTTGCTGACCTATCGCCAGACCTGGGCGTTTGCTTTCGGCAAGTTCATGACGGACGGCGTGTGGTGGTTTTTCCTGTTCTGGCTGCCGACGTATCTGGCCGCGCAGTACGGCATGAAAGGCCCGGACATCGTCATCCCGTTGGCCGTGCTTTACAGCATGACCATGGTCGGCAGTATCGGCGGCGGCTGGTTCCCGAGCTACTTCATGTCACGCGGCGACAAACCGTATGACGGCCGCATGAAAGCCATGCTGGTGATCGCGCTGTTCCCGTTGGTGGTGTTGCTGGCGCAGCCGTTCGGCTACATCAGCTTCTGGATTCCGGTGTTGTTGATCGGTATCGGCGCCTCGGCGCATCAGGCGTGGTCGTGCAACATCTTCACCACCGTGTCCGACATGTTCCCGCAGAAAACCGTGGCTTCGGTCGTCGGCATCGGCGGCATGGCCGGTGGTTTGGGTGGTGTGGTGATGACCAAGATCGGTGGCTGGGTGTTCGATTACTACAAGTCGATCAACGATATTCATACCGGCTACATGATCATGTTTGCGATCTGCGCCGTGGCATACCTGGTGGCGTGGAGCGTGATGAAAACGCTGGTGCCGCGTCACAAGGAAATTACTGATCTCTGAGTTGAGGTTGGCTGTGATGGCCTGATCGCGAGCAGGCTCACTCCTACATGGGTCGGAGGTGTGCACGAAATCTGTGAACGACACCGATCCCCTGTAGGAGCGAGGCTTGCCCGCGAAGCTTTTGGCGTATTTGAAGACACCTTCGCGGGCAAGCCTCGCTCCTACGGTTTGGGGTTATCAGGACGCCAGCGCACCAAACGGGCCATCACTGTCCGGCAAGGCAATCGCTGCATCGCCGGGCGTGAGGATGACTTTGCGGCACTCGTCCTCTTTCTTGTCGAACATCTTGTAGCCTTCAGCCGCCTGTTCCAGCGACATCCGGTGGCTGATGATGACCTCCGGCGCGAGTCGCCCGGTCTCGATGTGTTCAAGCAATTCCGGCAAGAATCGCTGCACGTGCGTCTGGCCCATTTTGAACGTCAGGCCCTTGTCGAACGCATCACCAAACATGAAGCCGTGGATAAACCCGGAATAAACCCCCGGCACACTCACCGTCCCGCCACGCCGCACGGCAGCAATGCACTGACGCAACGCCTTGCCGCTGCCACCCTCAAGTTTCAACGTCGCCAGCACCGTTTCAGTAGTGCTGCCCTTGGCTTCAAAACCCACCGCATCCACCACGCCGTCGACGCCGCGCATGCCTTTGGTCTGGCGAATAATCGTGTCGGCCGGGTCGTCGTCTTCATCGAAATTGATCGGGATCACCCCGTAGGTTTTCTGCGCATACGCCAGGCGATACGGATGGTGGTCGACCATGAAAATCTGCTCGGCGCCGAGCATCCGTGCACACGCGGCGCTCAACAATCCCACCGGCCCGGCACCAAAAATTGCCACGCTGGAGCCGCTGCCGATACCGGCGTTGGTCACCGCTTGATAGGCCGTCGGCAAGATGTCCGACAGAAACAAAACCTTCTCGTCGGATAACGTCCCCGGCACTTTGAACGGCCCGGTATTGGCTTTCGGCACACGCACATATTCAGCCTGACCGCCGGGAATCCCGCCGTACATATGGCTGAAACCAAACAGCGCAGCGCCGGACGGAATCGACTTTTTATTGATGATCGCGCCGCGCCCGGTGTTGGTGGTTTCACACGCGGCGAACAAGTCCATTTCGCAGAAGAAACAACTGCCGCAGGCGATGACGAACGGGATCACCACGCGGTCGCCGGGTTGCACGGCGGTCACCGCAGAGCCTGCTTCCTCGACGATGCCCATGAACTCATGGCCGAAAATATCGCCGTGTTCCACCGTGGGGATTTTGCCGCGATAGAGGTGCAAGTCCGACCCGCAGATCGCCGTCGCCGTGACCCGCAGAATGATGTCATCGCTGTCGACGATTACCGGGTCGGGAACAGTGTCAACTTTGACGTCGTTCGCACCGTGGTAGGTGAGTGCTCTCATGATGTCCTGCTCCCTTCATTTGCTGATTTCTGGATGGTAAGTGGGAGAGGCGCATTGGCGATTGGAAGTTCAAGCGAGTTGCAAACAAGTGGGACTAGCGGTCCTCAGTGATCAATTACGCCAACCGTGAAGGGTCATGCGTCCGACTTGTTGTGTCGCTCATCATTTTCTTGGAACTCCCGGCAACGGCGCTTCGTCATCATCAATAAGGGCAGCTGCGGCTGATTCGTGGCAGACCCGAAAACGCTTGTTAAATCGCAAGGCGAGGGTAGCCATGAATACTTCAGATAACAGGGCTGGGACGCAGGCCGATGGTCAGGGCAATGCAAAGCCTGAACAGCAATTTGATCACTTGAAAGAGGATGTCACCGAGGTGCTCGGCAACGCCCGGCAACAGGCCGATGCGCAATTCGGGCAATACCGCGACAGCGCTGCGGAGCAGATCGAGGCCTTGGCCCAAGGCGCAAAATCCTTCGTTTCCGGCATGGAAGACAAGGACGCTTTGGGCATGTCCGATTACCTTGCGGATGTCGCCGAGTCGATGAGCGGCCTGGCGAAAAATCTGCGTGGCAAGAGCGCCGAACAACTGCTGCACGACGGTGCCGAACTGGCGCGCAATAACCCGGCATTGTTTGTCGCCGGCAGCATTGCGCTGGGCTTCGGTTTGTCGCGTTTCCTCAAAGCAGGCACCAGCGCGGCGGCGACGACGACCAGTGAAAAGGACCCGGCTGCCGGGCATTCCGTGCCGCCCGCAGCGGGTTTCGGCGCCCAGCGCCCTTACGAAACGTCCGTGCCTTCACGCGCCGAACCAAACCCCGGTCTAGCCACCGGCAGCACGCCCGCAGCGCCGAGTGAATACGAACATCCGTCGGACTTCGCGACGACCCAGCCACCGATTTCGCCAGCCAATCGAGGAGAACTGTGATGAACAAGCAAGATACCGAACTGCCGGGTTCAAGACCGCTGCCAGCGGCTGAGCAGGACGCTTCGATTGTCGGGTTGTTGCGCCAGTTGTCCCACGAAGTGCCGGTGCTGTTTTCCAAGGAACTGGCGTTGGCCAAGGCTGAATTCCAGGCCAGTCTCACCACGCTTAAAGCAGGCGTGGCGGCGGTTGCCGGCGGCGCGATTGTGTTGCTCGCCGGTTTGATCATTTTGCTGATGTCGGCGGTTTATGGACTCAGCATGTTCATGGCGCCATGGCTGGCTGCGCTGATTGTCGGCGTGGTGGTGATGATCATTGGCTTCACCATGTTGCAGTCGGGCAAAAAGCAATTCGAGCCGTCCCATTTCAAGCCGGATCGCACGCTGGATGCCTTGAATAAAGACCAGGAAGCGCTGCGCAGGAGAGTGTCATGAACCGCGAATTTGAAGCTGAAGCAGGCAAGAGTCCGGAAACCATCGAGCGCGAAATCGATGCGCAACGGGCAAGCATTGGCCACATTGTCGACGCGCTGGAAAGCAAGTTCACGCCGGGGCAGATGTTCGATCAGGCACTGGGCATGATGCAAAGCAACGGCACCACGTTCCTGACCAATCTGGGCACCAGCGTGCGCAATAATCCGGTGCCGGCGGTGCTGACCTCGGTGGGATTGCTGTGGTTGATGGTCAGCCAGAATCGTCCGCCAACCGCGCGGCCGGGTTATCGCGTCGGGCCGGATCAAAATACTGCCAGCGAGTGGGTCGACGGTTTGGCGGACGGCATTGATGGCGCGCGCGACCGGCTGCATCAGGCAGGCGATTCGCTGAAGGACGGTTATCAATCGTTGAAGGACAAGGCCGCCAGTACGGGTGATCGCCTCGGCGCTGCGACCGAAAACCTCAGCCATGCCGCGCACGATGCCGGCGAGAAACTGCGGCGCAATACGCAAGTGGCCGGGCAACAATTGACTCATCTGCTGCAAGAACAACCGCTGATGGTCGCGGCTGCCGGCATCGCGTTTGGTGCGCTATTGGGCGCGGCGCTGCCATCGACCACGGTTGAGCGTCGTTATCTGGGCAAGACCAGCGCGGACTTGGCGGACAAGGTCAAACATCAGGCGCAGGAGGGGTTTGAAGCGGTACGCGATACGGTGACAAGGACCACCGAACACACCGATCCCGAAGCGAAACCGCAAACGGAGCCTCGGGTTAATCCGGCTAATCCGGCGGATTTATCGCAGGGTTTGGGTACGTCATAAAGCACAGAAGACGTTAACGCCCGACACCGAACCCGTGGCGAGCGAGCTTGCTCGCGTTGGACTGCGCAGCAGTCCCTTTTGGGGCCGCTTCGCACCCCAGCGCGAGCAAGCTCGCTCGCCACAGGTTATTTGTCAGCAGTGAATCTTTCAGCTCGCGCCGCTTAAATCATCGCCAACGCCTGCGCCAAATCTGCGCGCAGATCTTCCACGTCTTCGACGCCCACCGACAACCGCACCAAGCCGTCACCAATGCCCAACTGCGCTCGCGTTTCCGCCGGAATACTTGCGTGGGTCATGATCGCCGGGTGCTCGATCAAACTCTCAACGCCGCCCAGACTTTCCGCCAACGCAAAAATTTTCACGTTCTCCAGAAAGCGTTTCGAACCGGCCAGGTCAGTGTTCAGATCCACCGAAATCATCCCGCCAAACCCACGCATTTGCCGTTTGGCCAACTCATGCTGCGGATGCGACGGCAACCCTGGGTAATAAACTCGCGACACCTGCGGCTGAGCTTCCAGCCATTGCGCCAATTCCAGCGCGTTGCTGCAGTGGCGTTCCATGCGCAACGCCAAGGTTTTCACGCCGCGCAAGGTCAGGAAGGCGTCAAACGGACCGGAAATCGCGCCGACCGAATTCTGCAAAAAGCCCAGGCGCTCGGCCAGATCCGGGTTGTTGCCGACGACAGCGATGCCGCCGATTACATCAGAGTGGCCATTCAGGTATTTGGTGGTCGAGTGCACGACGATGTCGAAACCCAACTCCAGCGGCCGCTGAATCCACGGGCTGGCGAAGGTGTTGTCAGCGACGCAGATAATGCCCCGCGCGCGGCAGACGCGGGCGATGGCGGCCAGATCGGTCAGGCTCAGCAGCGGGTTGCTCGGGGTTTCGACCCAGACCATCCGCGTGTCGTCCTGCAGCGAGGCTTCGAATGCCGACAGATCGGTCAGGTCAACGTAGCTGAAACTGTGCCCGGCGCTGCGTTGGCGTACTTTGTCAAACAGACGGAAAGTGCCGCCGTACAAGTCATTGCCGGAAACGATGTGCGAACCGGCATCCAGCAGCTCGAGCACGGTGGAAATCGCTGCCAGCCCGGAAGCAAACGCGAACGCCTGGGTGCCGCCCTCAAGGTCGGCGACGCAGCGCTCCAAAGCAAAGCGCGTCGGGTTGTGCGAGCGCCCGTAATCGAGGCCTTTGTGCACGCCGGGGCTCGATTGCAGGTACGTGGAATTGGCGTAGATCGGCGGCATCAGCGCGCCGGTCGACGGGTCCGGAACCTGGCCCGCGTGGATCACCCGAGTGGCGAAAGCGCGTGGCGCGCCGGTTTCATCGTGTTGACTCATGTAAGGGATCTCCGTAAATGGTTGAGCAAATCGACGCGCGTAATCAAACCGTGGAAGCCCGCCGCGTCGGCAATGATCGCTACCAATCCGCGATCAAGTTCGGCTTGCAGTTGCGCCAGACTGGCGCTCGGCGGCAAGGTTTGCAACTTGCCGGTCATGGCGCTGGCGACGGTCATGCGAAAGTGCGAGGCGTCTTCCTGCATGCCGAGGAGGATATCCGACTCGTCAATCACGCCGACCAGTTGCTGCCCGTCGACCAGCACTGGCAATTGCGAAACGTCCGCCAGGCGCATGCGCTGGAACGCCGTGAGCAAGGTGTCATCCGGGCCGACGCTGATCACCCGGCCGTCCTCGAAACGCCGCGCGATCAAGTCGCGCAAATCGCCGTAATGTTTGTATTTGAGCAGGCCCTGATCGTTCATCCATTGGTCGTTGTAGACCTTCGACAGATAGCGCGTGCCGGTGTCGCAGACAAACGTGACCACGCGCTTCGGCTCGGTCTGTTCGCGGCAATAACGCAGGGCTGCGGCGAGCAAGGTGCCGGTCGATGAACCGCCGAGAATGCCTTCGGCGCGGAGCAACTGGCGCGCGTGATCGAAGCTTTCCTCGTCGCTGATCGAGTAGGCGTGGCGCACGCTGGAGAGGTCGGCAATCGACGGAATAAAGTCTTCGCCGATGCCTTCAACCGCCCACGAACCGGGCGTGCCGAGAGTGCCGGTGCGGCTGTATTCGGCCATCACCGAGCCAATGGGGTCGGCGAGGACCATTTGCAGGTTCGGTTGTACGCGCTTGAAGAAACGGGTGAGGCCGGTCAACGTCCCGGCCGAACCGACGCCGACCACAATTGCGTCGAGGTCATGCTGGGTTTGCGCCCAGATCTCCGGCGCGGTGCTGCATTCGTGGGCCAGCGGGTTGGCCGGGTTATTAAATTGGTCGGCGAAAAACGCGTCGGGAATGTCCTTGGCCAAACGCGCGGCGACGTCCTGGTAGTACTCGGGATGACCCTTGCCGACATCGGAGCGAGTGATGTGCACTTCGGCGCCCATTGCCTTAAGGTGCAAGACCTTCTCGGTGGACATCTTGTCCGGCACCACCAACACCACCCGATAACCCTTGGCGCGCCCGACCAGCGCCAGGCCCAGGCCGGTGTTGCCGGCGGTGGCTTCTACGATGGTGCCGCCGGGTTTGAGGCGACCATCGCGCTCGGCGGCGTCGATCATCGCCAGGCCGATGCGGTCCTTGATCGAACCGCCAGGGTTCTGCGATTCGAGTTTCAGAAACAGTGTGCACGGCCCGGTATCGAAGCGGCTGACGCGCACCAGCGGCGTATTGCCGATCAGTTCGAGCACGGCGGGGCGGGTGTTGTCTGGCATGTTTTCACCTCCTGTGGATTTGCACTGGATGGCCAGCCATTGATAGCAAAACGCTGCTGATCATTGCCTGGCAAATCTGCCTACGACCATAGGCCGGGATGCCCTCAGCCGCAAGCAACTGCACCGTGTAGGAGCGAGGCTCGCCCGCGAAAGCGCCGTACCAGCAACAATGATGTTGACGGACACACTGCCTTCGCGGGCAAGCCTCGCGCCTACAGGGGTTGGGCGGATGCCGGGCTCAGGCGGATCGGCACGGATTTCGCGGCGGGCACTTTGCTGCGTTCGGCGTGGTGCCACAGCGGCACCAGCGGATTGCATTCGGGGTAATACGCCGCCGCGCAGCCTTCGGGAATGTCATACGCGACGATCTCCAGCGGCCCGACCTGACGCTTCACTTCGGGCTCGATCGCCGTGGTCAGCAACACCCGTTGGCCGACCTTGAAGCCCAGCCGCGCGATGTCATTGCAATGCATGAAAATCACTTCACGCGTGCCGCTGATCCCACGGAAACGGTCTTCATAACCATAGATGGTCGTGTTGAATTGATCGTTGCTGCGCAGCGTCATCAGTTGCAGCACATCGCGCGGAATGTCGCCGGGGCTGACGTCGTCATCTTCATTCAGCGTGCCCGGCGTGACGAACTGCGCCTTGCCGCTCTCGGTCAGCCATTCGCGTTTGGCCACTGCGATGGGTCGATGGAAACCGCCGGGTTCGGCCATGCGCGTTTCCATGTCGTGGAAGATTTGCGGGTAGGTGTTGGCGATGGCTGAGCGCACGCGCGAATAGTCGCTGCTCCAGCCCAGCCAATCGATGGAACTGGCGGAGGGCAGGGCGGCCGTGGCCAGGCCGGCAATAATGCTCGCCTCCGCGCGCACGTGCGGGCTGACCGGTTCGGCGCTGCCGTGCCAGCCGTGGATGCAACCGGTGCTGTCCTCGGTGGCCCAGGTTTGCGCGACGCCGTTTTGCCGGTCGATTTCGATGCGACCGAGGCACGGCAACAGCCACTGATTCTTCACCGCGATCAAGTGCGTGCGATTGAGTTTGGTGGCGATCTGCACATTCAAATCCAGGGTTTGCCACGCCGGCTCCATGCGCGAAGTGTCGGGAATCGCCCTTAAAAAATTCCCGCCCAGACCAATAAAACCGCGCACTTTTCCGTCGAGGATGCCTTCGCAGGCGTCCACCGTGCACAGGCCCATTTGCTCCGGAACCTTGAAACCGAATTGCTTTTCGATCAACTCGACCGGGACTTTTTTCGGGTCTTCGGTAATACCCACCGTGCGCTGGCCCTGCACGTTGGAATGCCCGCGCACCGGGCAAATCCCTGCGCCGGGTTTGCCGAAATTGCCGCGCATCAGCAGCAGGTTCACCAGCATTTGCACGTTCTGCACACCGTGCCGGTGCTGGGTCATGCCCATGCCGTAAATGAACATCACCCGTTCGCTCTGCGCGTACACCGTCGCCGCCGCTTCCAGCGCGCCCCGGCTCAGGCCGGATTGGCGTTCGATCTGTTGCCAGTGACAGCCGCGAACCATGCTCGCGAAGGCCTCGAAACCCTGGGTGTGTTCGGCGATAAAAGCATGATCAAGAATGGTCGACGGCGCGCGATCCTCCATGTCCAGCAACACCTTGGCCAGGCCGATCAGCGCTGCGGTATCGCCGCCAATCGCGACTTGGTGGTATTGGGTGCTGATGAGGGTCGATGCCGGCGTGAGCATTTCCGTGGGAGATTGCGGATTGACGAAGCGCTCCAGACCGCGCTCGCGCAAAGGGTTGAAGGTGATAATCGGTACATCGCGTTTGCGCACGTCCTGCAACTGATGAAGCATGCGCGGCGCGTTGCTGCCGACGTTCTGGCCGAAGAAAAACAGGCAATCGGTGTGCTCGAAATCATCCAGCGTCACCGTGCCGACCGGCACGCCGATGCTTTCCTGCAAACCCACCGAAGTGCTTTCGTGGCACATATTCGAGCTGTCGGGCAAATTGTTGGTGCCGTAGGCGCGGGCGAACAACTGGTACATGAACGAGGTTTCCAGCGAGGCGCGCCCCGAGGCGTAAAACACCACGCTGTCGGGCTGCATCGTCTGCAACTGAGCGCCGATCTCGCGATAAGCCTCGTCCCAGGACGTTTCCTGATAACGGTCGCTCGCCGCGTCGTAACGCAGCGGATGAGTCAGCCGCCCGTGCTGCTCCAAATCGTAATCGGGCCATTGCCGCAGTTCGGTGAGCGTGTGCCGGGTGAAGAACGCCGGGTCGGTTTTCAGCGACGTCAGCTCCCACGCAGTGGCCTTGGCGCCGTTCTCGCAAAACTCCAGCGCATGCGGCCGTCCGGGCTTGGCCCAGGCGCAACTGACACAGGCAAAACCATCCGGCTTGTTCTGTTTCAGCAACGCCACCGAACCTTTGGCAAACGCCTGTTCGCGCCAGAGGATTTTCATCACCGATTGCGCCGAACCCCAGCCGCCGCTCGCGTGGGTGTAGGGGTGAAAATGTTTTTTCGGATGAATGAGCATCGGCCACTCCGGCAGGCTTTATCGGCAAGTTGATAGAGCTAGGACGGGGGCGTGTTTTAAAAGGTTCGAGAAGAATTATGAAAGCCGCCTGCGGCCGATTGGGCGAGGGCACAGGCTCCCTCGCCGTGGGTTTTGCCTGCGGGTCAGGCGGTTTCCGGCAATTTGGCGATGACCTTGATCTCGAAGTCGAAGCCGTACAGCCATGTCACGCCGATGCAGGTCAGTGTCGGGTGCGGCGCGTTGCCCCAAAACTCCGGCACCACGGCCCAGACTGCTTCGAAGTTTTTCGCGGGATCGACGATGAATCCGGTGACATCAATCACGTCGTCGAACGTGCAACCGGCCGCTTCGAGGATTGCATTGAGGTTAGTGAAGGCGCGGCGCACTTGGGTTTGCAGGTCCGGTTCCGGCGAGCCGTCCTCGCGGCTGCCGACTTGCCCCGAGACGAATAAAAAGCCATTGGATCTGATCGCTGGCGAGTAGCGGTTGATGTCATAAAGTGCCTGGCGTCCAGCGGGGAAAACTACATCACGCGGTGTCATAACGGTGCCTCCAGAAGTGCATCAGGGTCAGGTCCGACCCGGGGTTAACGATGAGCTGACTCTAGGCACTTGCGCCGACCCGATAAACCGGCAACCTTAGCCATCACTGTTTGCCAATCCCAAACAATCCGAGGCGCTATGGACCGTTTTGACGCGATGCAGGCCTTTGCGCGAGTGGTGGAAACCGGCAGTTTCACCAAGGCTGCCGAGACGCTGCACATGAGCAAAACCAGCGTGACGCAACTGGTGCAGCAATTGGAGGCGCGGCTGCGGGTCAAACTGCTCAACCGCACCACGCGCAAGGTCAACGTGACTGCCGACGGCGCGGTGTTTTACGAACGGGTCCTGCGCCTGCTGGCTGACATGGACGATGCCGAAACCAGCCTGTCGAGCGCCGCCGTGTTGCCCCGAGGGCGATTGCGCGTGGACGTGCCGAGCCCGTTGGCGCGGATGATTTTGATGCCGGCATTGCCAGCGTTTCACGCGCGTTACCCGGACATCCAGATCGACATGGGCGTCAGCGATCGCATCGTCGATATCATCGGCGAGAACGTCGATTGCGTAGTGCGCGGCGGCGAGCTTATCGATCAGTCCTTGATGGCGCGGCGAGTCGGCGACCTGCAGCTCGGCGTATTCGCCGCGCCGAGTTACCTGGCCCGGCTCGGCACGCCGCTGCATCCACGAGAGCTGGAAGATTCCGAACATCGGGTGATCGGTTTCCTCTGGGCCCGCACTGGCCGGGCGTTGCCGTACGCGATGCGCAGCGCCACGGAGCAGTTGCAGATCACCGGCCGCTACGTGCTGGCGGTCGATGACGGCAACGCCTACCTGGCGGCGGGCCTGGCCGGGATGGGGGTTTTCTGGTTGCCGGATTACATGTCCAAGGCGCACGAAGAACGCGGCGAGTTGGTGCGATTGTTTAGGGATTGGCGGCTGGATTCGATGCCGCTGTACGTGGCATTTCCGCCGAACCGGCACATTAGCCTCAAGGTGCGAGTGTTTATTGACTGGATCGCGGAGTTAATGGCGCAACACGCGCCAATCGTCGCGCCCGACAAACGCTAGAAAACACATCGCAGCCACGCCAAACCCAAAACCTGTGGCGAGCGAGCTTGCTCGCGCTGGGGCGCGTAGCGGCCCCAAAACCGGTGATCGCGATTTGTCTGGAGTACCGCGAGCGCTGGTTTTGCGACTGCTGCGCAGCCGAACGGGGGCAAGCCCCCTCGCCACAGGGTTGTTGTTGGGCTGTTGATTGTGGCGGGCAGAATGGCCCCAACTATCTACCAACCCCCATCGGAGCCACGCCAAACCCAAAACCCGTGGCGAGCGAGCTTGCTCGCGTTGGGGCGCGCAGCGGCCCCAAGACCTCTGGTTGCGTTTTGTCTGGAGTACCGCGAGCGCTGGTTCGGCGACTGCTGCGCAGCCGAACGGGGGCAAGCCCCCTCGCCACAGAATTCCTGGTAGGCACGCACTGTTTTTGATCTTGTAGGAGCAAAGCTTGCTCGCGAAGCAGGCGCCGCGAAGCATCAGGCTCAGCGCATTACCGCCCATCGCGGGCAAGTCCTGCCCCCGCAGCTCTCCGATTCTGGCGACGGTGATTGAGAAGCCTGGTTTCAATCAAAGCGCATCATCATCAAAGATGCTTTCAATCGGCAATTGAAAAACCCGCGCAATTTGAAACGCCAGCGGCAGGCTCGGATCGTAGCGGCCGTTTTCAATCGCGTTGATCGTCTGCCGCGAGACGTTCAACAGCGCCGCCAGATCAACTTGCGACCACTTGCGGGCGGCGCGCAGTTCCTTGAGTTGGTTCTTCATTGATAACGACGTCTGGCAACTTGCAAGCCGATGATCCACATCAAACCCATCACCGGCCAAACCAATGTCCACGACAGATGCGGAAACCCGACATTCTCCAGAAAGCCATAACTGAAGGTCAGTAACGCGGAAGCTGCAAAAGCAAAACCGAGCGCTTCAAGTTGGATGCGCAAAAGCATTTCATCCATCTGCCGAAGATTGCGCACGATCGCCCAGCACATCAGGCCCGCCGGCAATACCGGCATCAGCGTAATAACAATGCGCAACGGCGTGCCGGCGTTTTCCAGGTTTTGCAGCAGAACTATCGAGCCGATCAACATGATCACGTAAAGCGTCAGTGCAGCGCCCAATTCGGTGTAATAGCGTTTCATTTCATCGTCCTGATGTAAAAGGTGCTTTACATACTCGCCGAAGATTTAAACGATGTAAAGGGAGCTTTACGTATCAGCGCGCTCGCCGTTTAACCATTCCTGATTCATCGTCTCGGCATCCCCCAGGTAATCCAGCAACCAGGCCATCGCCGGCGAATGCTTGTTCTGGTTCCACGCCACGCACGACGGGCTGGCGGCGAACGGCCGCTGCAGATTGAGCGCGACCAATTGACCTTGCTCGATCAGCGGCATCACCAAGTGCGCCGGCGCCATGCCCACGCACAAACCTTCACCCAGACAATCCAGCGCCGAGGCCCAGTTCGGCGCGACCAGCCGTCGTTGATTGTCCAGCGCCCAGGTATCGCGTTTAGGTAAGTGGCGCGAAGTGTCGTTCATGCATAGCGCGGGGTAGGGGCGCAGTTGATCGTCATTCAACGGACCGTTTAGCGCCGCCAGCGGATGGCGGGCGCTGGCGACACACAGCCAGTTCAACAGACCCATGTCGCGGAAGCTGTAGTGACTCGCCACCGGCACCGCGCTGGTGGCGCCGATGACAATGTCGGTGCGCTCGTCGGCGAGGGCATCCCACACGCCGTTAAACACTTCGTAACCGAGCAGCAACTCGACGTCGGGAAACTGTTTATAAAAATCCAGCACCAATTGCCGGCAGCGCTGCTGTTTAACGATGGCATCCACCGCCACGCGCAGCTGACCGCTCCAGCCATTGGCCACTTGCTGGCAGCGACGCCGGGTGTCAAGCATGGCTTTCATCACGCCGCGTGACTGCTCGATAAACAGTTTGCCGGCCGGCGTCAGCTCGACATCGCGATGACGCCGCACAAACAGCGGCACCGCCAGCCATTGTTCGAGTTGGCGCACCGTGTAACTGACCGCCGACGGCACGCGATGCAACTCCTGCGCCGCCGCGCTGAAGCTGCCGTGCCGGGCTACAGCGTCAACCACATCGAGGGAATATTCAGACCACATTCAGTTGCCTTCAAAAATATTGATAGAAACGTCCAATTATTATCGCTTCACAGTAAAAGCTCATTGCCGATAATGCCACGCTGCTAACAAATTATTTGATTGAAGATTCAGTTAGGGCATTGATGAAAAACTCGTTTGGTTTCACCTGCTACTTGATTGGGCTGAGCATGCTCGGCTATTTGGGCATGGACATGTACCTGCCGGCGTTCGGCGTGATCGGCAGCGACCTGCATTTGTCGGCCGGCGCGGTGGGCGCCAGCCTGAGCATTTTCCTCGCCGGTTTCGCAGTCGGCCAATTGTTGTGGGGGCCGATGTCCGACCGCATCGGGCGCAAACCGGTGCTGTTGATGGGCCTGAGCCTGTTCGCCGTGGGTTGCCTCGGCATGTTCTGGGTCGAAACCGCGGTGCAACTGTGGACACTGCGCTTCATTCAGGCGATCGGCGTGTGTTCGGCGGCGGTCAGTTGGCAAGCGCTGGTGATCGATCGCTATCCGCCACATCAGGCCAATCGCCTGTTCGCTGCGATTATTCCGCTGATGTCGCTGTCACCCGCGCTCGCGCCGTTACTCGGCGCGGTGCTGCTTAATCACTTTGGCTGGCAGGCGATTTTCACCGTGTTGCTGTGCATCAGCGTCGGTTTGCTGTTGCCGACCGCGCTGCTCAAAGCCACGCCGAAACGTTTGACAGCCAACGGCGAACGTTCACGCATCAGCTTCGGACAAATCCTCAAATCACCGGCGTTCAGCGGCAACGTATTGATCTACGCAGCCAGCTCGGCGGCATTCTTCGCTTGGCTGACCGCGTCACCGTTCATCCTCGGCGGCATGGGTTACAGCCCCAACGACATCGGCCTGAGCTACGCCTTGCCGACCTTGGGTTTCCTCATCGGTGGCTTCAGTTGCCGCAGCTTGCTGCAACGCATCAGCGGTAACCTGATGTTGCCGTGGCTGATCCTCGCGTACTGCGTCAGCTTGGTCGCGCTGTACTTGGTCGCGACGCTGACCACGCCGACACTGACCACTTTGCTGATCCCGTTTTGCCTGATGGGTTTGGTCAACGGCGCCAGTTTCCCGATCATCGTGACGAATGCTCTGACGCCATTCTCGGAAAACTCCGGCAAAGCGGCGGCGTTACAGAACGCCTTGCAGCTGGGTCTGTGCTTTGCCGCGAGCCTGCTGGTGTCGACGTGGATCGAGCGACCGCTGCAAATCGCCGTGGTAGTGATGCTCGCGACAGTGCCGATGGCGCTGTTGGGTTATTGGATTCAGCGGCGCAAATGCGTTCAGGTTCAACAGTTTGGGCAAGCCGGAAAAACCCACTGAGCAACCCTTGTAGCAGCTGGCGCAGCCTGCGTTCGGCTGCGCAGCAGTCGTAAAATCAGCAAACGCGGTGTTTCAGAAAGACTACGCGTTGAGGGTTTACGACTGCTTCGCAGCCGGACGCAGGCTGCGCCAGCTGCTACAAGGATTGTGTTGTGGGTTATACCGTCGCGTGTGTCAGCCCGGTCAAGGTGTCGGCGATGGATTTGGTTCGTTGCGCCGTTCCTTCGGTAGTGCGGCTCGACTCTTCCAGTACGTCGAGCATCTCGCGCAAGGCCTCGACCGCGACAGATTGGTCCTCGATCTGCTGCGCCACCCGCTGGATCTCGCCCGACAGCAAATCAATGTCGACGCCAATCTCCGCCGCATTCTTTCGGGTGATTTCCGCCAGTTTGCGCACTTCGTCCGCCACCACGGCAAAGCCTCGGCCCATCTCGCCGGCGCGCGCCGCTTCAATTGCGGCGTTGAGCGCGAGCAAATTGGTTTGCCCGGCGATCTGCTGGATCACTTGCACAATCGACTGAATTCGCAGGCTCGAACCGGCCAACGCGCGAGCGCCGACCACCGCTTCACCTGCTTGTGTGGCCAAGTGCTCAACCGTGGTCCCGGCCTGCGTGGCCACGGTGTTCTGCCGGTCGATAGTGCCGGCCAAGTCATCCATCGAATGGTGCAACTCGCCCGAGTAATGCTTGATTTGCGTCGACATCTGCTCTTGCTGCGCACGGGCCTGGGCCAACACCTGACCCAAGTCCGCGAGGCCGTCAAACACCGGCAGAATCGTGCTGTCGAGGCCGCGGGTGTCCAGCGCACTGCTGAAATCCTGTTCCTTGAACGCCATGATTTGCTTGACCACAACGTGGTTCAAGCCGGCGAGTTTGTTGATCTGCCGGCGCAGGAAAAACGCTTTGAATTCGCCATAGTGCGCGATGAAATTGTCGACGTATTCATCGGCAAACGTGGCGCCCTTGGCCACGCGAAAGAAGAATATCGCGGTCAGCGTCTGGTTCAGGTTCAACCCCAGAATCTCGCCGAACGTCGAAAAACCGGCCAGCGGCACCTCGCCGAAAATCCCGGCCATGCTCACCAGATCATTACCATTGTTGAGTCGGCGCAGGATGCAGTCGTTGAGAATCGCCGCCAGCGGCTGACCCCCTTTGCCCCGCAAGAATTTCTGGTAATCGGCGCGCGTGGCTTCGCGCAAAGGCGTGCGCTTGACCATGACCATTTCTTCGCCGGGCGCGACGTCGCAGAACAACTGAACGATTTGCTGTTGATAGTCGATGCGCGCAATCGAGCGCACAAATAATTCGTCGCCCACACGGATGGCGAACGAATAATCCGCCAGTTTGTTTTCCAGCGCCTGGGCGCTGCACTCAAACGCATCGCACAGTGCCTGGACCATGCTTTTGATATTGCCGCGACTGTCGATCACCTGGTCGATGGTGCGATCTTCCACCGACGCCGTCAGCACGCTGAAACTCAGCCCGGCCGGTTGGAAATTCTGACTTTTGAACACGCCGAAACGCACATCCGCTGCGGTTTTCAGGAAAACAATCTGCGCGTGATTCTGATAACTGCGCTGGCCGTCGTGGATCAGCGTTTGCTTGAAGTCGGACTTGCCACCCGCCGATCCGCCGACGAACAGGCAAGGGAAACGCCCCGACTCATAAAGCGCTTCCATAAAGAACGATTCGGACGCCGACAAGCCATCGAAAACCACGTAAGCCAAGGTGTCGCGATGATCAATCGGTGTGCGCACCTGAGCGTGTTTAATGTTGTTCACCAGTTTCGCAATCCGCTCGCGCATCGCCATGCGCGGCCCACCGCCGCGAATGTCCTCGCACTCCAGCGGCACCATCACCACTTCTGCCGAGGCGATCACACTGGCGTCGAACAACTGCAACACCAACCGATCCCAGCGCTCGCCGGTCGCGCAGTACAACGAACTCGCGCCGTTGCTCAACTCCCCCGACGTCGTGCAGAGGCTGATCGCGCAGTTGGCAAAACGCCGTTTCAACTTGGCGGCGATCTGGTCGATGTCCAGATGCGGCGAAACAAACCCGGTGACCAACACCGGCGCAATGCGCAGCGCGGCCAAGGCATTGTCGAGTTCGCCAGCGCTGCAAGACACGCTCGCGGTGCCTTGGGCATGGGCGCGGGCCTTGGTGAAAAGGTTCAGAGGGTTCATGAGGGAGCTCGTTTTAAAAGAAGGCGTGACGTGACGTATGTTCGGCGCGATGTGATGTATCGGCAGCATGGGCGACAGCTGAAGCGTTTCAGCATGGTTTTTTGCGACCACTTGTCCGTTAGGTCAAAAAACTCATAATTCTGCAGACCCGGCCGATAACTTCAGATACAACAACTCGCCTCTACGACTGCGGGAATCTATGCCGAACAATCTCGCCTCAATTGCCAATCGCCTCACTGATCGCTCAAGCCTGTCGCTAGCCCGCGCTTCTTTGTTCAAGTTTGTTGCGCTGCTGGCAGGGGTATTTGTGCTTGCCAGCGTTTCACTGGTGTATCTGGCAAATGACCTGGATCGCACGGAAGAAGTTGAAAGTGCGTTTTATACGAAGAAGGCAATGCAGTCGCTGGAAAAGTCGATGCTTTCGACCGTCAGGGATTATGCGTTCTGGGGTGATGCCTACAGGCACTTGCACGTTGAAGTCGACGCCGATTGGGCCTTCGTTCGACAGAATATCGGGCCAACTATCTATTCCGATTTTGGCTTTCAAGGCCTGTTTGTGGTCAACGATGCCAATCGCACGGTTTATTCGGTGATCAAGGGTGAGTTGAAAGCGGTTGAAGTCTCGCAATGGCTTGGTCAATCGATTACCGCGATAGTCGATCAGGCGCGCGCGGGCGCAGAAACGGAAACGCCTACAACTGCGTTTATCAACGTTAATGGCGCGCCGGCGCTTGTCGCCGCGGCGGCTATAACACCGGGCACTGACCCAACAGCCGTGGCTGATGATCGGCCCGCGTCGGTGTTGATCTTCGTCAACTTGCTTAACAGCGCCAAGCTTGAGTTGATGGGAAACGACTTCGGAGTGACGCGCTTGCATGTCGCGACGCCCGATGAAATGAGTGCAGCGTTTGCTGCTCCCCTAAGTGATAACGCGGCAATCGGCAGCCTCTACTGGACTTCATCCAGGCCTGGCCTGCGATTGTTGGGAATAGGCTTGCCGTTGATCGGTATTGCCGCGTTGTTAGTGTGTTTGATGACGTGGGCCATTTTGCGGCGCACAACTGCTGGGGCGCTGGTGCTCGACGCCAGTTACGCCTCGCTGCAAAGCAGTCAACAGGCGTTGGCCACCAGTGAAGCGCGTTTTCGTGATGTGGTTGAAGCCAGTTCGGATTGGGTCTGGGAAATAGATGCTGATTGGCGTCTGACCTTCTTGTCCGAGCGGTTCGAAGCAGTCACCGGACTTTCCAGAACCGCCTGGACCGGCGCATCAATAGACGATCTGTTGAGCACTGAGTTAGGCACTTTGTCGCAATGGCTGAGCATTCCCAATCGTCGCCCGGATATCAGCGTTCAATGCCGTTATGTCGATATAAAAGGACGGGAACGCATCACGCGCCTGTCCGCTCGGGAAATGTCCGGCGAAGGATTTCGCGGTACGGCGACGGATGTTACCGAGGAAGTAGAAGCGCGCCGCCGGATTGAATTTCTTTCACAACATGACGCGCTCACCGGGCTACCCAACAGAACGCGGCTGCAGGAGTTTCTTGACGGCAAACTCAAGGCGTTGCCGACAGTTGAGCAACCGTTGGTAATGCTCAGCCTGGATCTTGATCGATTTAAACCGGTAAACGATTTACTCGGGCACGCGGCCGGCGACCTGGTACTTAATGAAGTTTCCAGCCGCTTGGCAGATTGCGTACGCGAAGGGGACTTGGTGGCACGGATCGGCGGCGATGAGTTTGTACTGATCCTGACCGACATGAACTCCTCGGTAGAAGTTGAAGCACTCTGCCGCCGATTGATTGATTCCATTGAGCGGCCAATAGCGCTGGATGAACAGGAAGTGTTCGTCAGCGCCAGTATTGGCATCGCGATGGCGCCAACCGATGCACTTGAGGCCGCCGAGTTACTGCGTTATGCCGATATTGCGCTGTATGAAGCCAAGGCCGCCGGGCGTAATACCTGGCGCTACTATGCCGGCGATATGAACGTCAGGATCATCGAGCGCCGGCGTCTGGAAAGCGATTTGCGCTTCGCCATCAAGAACAACGAACTGCGGCTGTATTTCCAGCCACGTTATTCCATCGCCGATGGACGCATGGTTGGCGCTGAAGCGCTAGTGCGGTGGCAGCATCCCGAACGCGGCTTGATATCTCCCGACACGTTCATCCCGATTGCCGAAGAATCCGGACTGATCCTCGCTTTAAGCAACTGGGTGCTGAACACCGCTTGCAGTCAAGCCGCGCAGTGGCGGCAGCACCTCTTTGTATCCGTCAATCTTTCACCGATCGAATTCAAAACTGGCAACTTGTTCGAACGCATCCAGAAAACGCTCAACAACAGCGGAATCGATCCGGCTCGCGTAGAGTTGGAAATCACTGAAAGTGTGATGCTGGATGATGCCGCTGGCGCATTGGAAGTCATGAAAAACCTCAAGCGCCTCGGTGTGCGCATTTGCATGGACGACTTCGGCACCGGGTATTCCTCGTTGAGTTACTTGCGCGCGTTTCCGTTTGACGGCTTGAAGATAGACCGCAGCTTCTTGAATCGACTGGAAGAAAATGACGATGACAAAACCATCGTCCAGGCCATCGTCGGCCTCGGGCGCGCGCTGTCCCTGACCGTGACCGCCGAAGGCATCGAAACAGCTGAACACTTGAAGCTGCTCAAAGCGGTGTCTTGCGATGAAGGGCAGGGTTACTTCTTAAGTCGACCGCTGGACATCGACGCGTTTGACGCCTTGGTCGAAGCCGCTGACATGAGTGCCGATAAGAGCAGTGTTTGAAGTTGGTTGCGGTGTAGATGCTGCAACGCCAAATACGAAAAAGCCCGGCTGATTAGGCCGGGCTTTTTCTTGGCGGACTGCTTTAGAACTCTTCATTCATGCGATGCGGTTTTGGTTCAGACGGTCGGAGCCACCTTCGGCAACGCGGTTCTGTTGAAGACGATCAGAGCCACCTTCGGCAACGCGGTTCTGTTGAAGACGATCAGAGCCACCTTCGGCAACGCGGTTTTGGTTCAAACGGTCGGAACCACCTTCGGCAACGCGGTTCTGGTTCAGACGGTCCGAGCCACCTTCGGCAACGCGGTTCTGGTTCAGACGGTCCGAGCCACCTTCGGCAATGCGGTTCTGGTTCAGACGGTCGGAACCACCTTCAGCAACGCGGTTCTGGTTCAAACGGTCCGAGCCACCTTCGGCAATGCGGTTCTCGATCAAACGATCCGAGCCACCTTCAGCAACACGATTCTGGTTCAAACGATCCGAACCACCTTCAGCCACGCGGCTTTCAATCAGTCGATCCGAGCCGCCTTCAGCGACAGCTTGGTGGGCAGAGGAAGCGGCGAAAGCGTTAACTGCGAAAACCGAGAAAGCGATGCTGAGAAGGATTTGGCGTTTCATGATCGTGTGCTCCGGGTGTTGTTAGTTGGGTATGGAGCGGATGTTACGCCGCAGATTTTTTATGAGAACTTCATTGTCGTGATGGTAACTATCGACGCTGGTAATGGTCGGAATGCAGTGCCTATGGTTTGAGTGATGGCATCTGGCTATGCGTTGCCTGAAATGACCCGCAGTGGCACCCTCGACGCCCGTTGCACCCAGGAGCAGGAAATCAAGGAATGAGTGGCTACGTCCCCAACCCCCCCAAAGACTATCGATACGACGAGGCCAAACCTGTCGATATGCATGCCCGACGCTGGGCGGAATATGAGAAACACGGTAAGGCGCCGGCTCCTCAAAAAGAAAAAATCAGCATTACGCTGAGAATTGGCGTGTTCTTCGATGGCACGGGCAACAACGCGAATAATACGGCTGCGGGGTTGTTGTGTGGTGCGCACAACCCCATAACTGCGTCGGACATTGACCCCAGTTGCAAGCCGTTTATGGCTGATCCTGACAGTAGTTATGGCAATGACGTCAGCAATATAAAAAAGCTGAGTGACCTGTATTACGCACCGCAAAAGGCTGAAGGCGAGGGCCCACAAAAACGCGCATCTCGCATGATCTACATGGAAGGTATCGGCACTCTGTCGGGCGAAAAAGACAACTTGGTCGGGCAGGGTACCGGCAGGGGTGATACGGGCGTCGCCGGGCGCGTGCAGCTTTCATTCGCTCAAATACAACAACGTGTTGATGACGTGCTCGCGAACCATCCCGGCTGCGAAATCACATCATTGACCTTCGATACTTTCGGGTTCAGCCGAGGTGCGGCGGCGGCTCGCCATTTTGCCAATGAAGTTGTACGCGGCTCACAAGGCCCTTTAGGGAATGTGCTGCGCGGGAGTTCAGACGCTTTCAGTTCAAACTTCATCGCCCAGTACAAAAGCGGAATCAACATGGGCTTTATAGGTTTGTTTGATACCGTGCCATCGATTGCCGGATGGTCGAATTTGGGCAATATAAAGAGCTCCGTCGCTACGGGGATAAAGCTCTATTTGGATCGAAGGTTTTTCGACGACGTCGTGCAGTTAGCCGCCCGCGACGAATGTCGAGGCAACTTTGCTCTCAGTAGCATCAAGCCGGATTTCCCTGAGATTACCTTGCCAGGTGTGCACTCTGATATTGGTGGCGGTTATCTCGATGAAGCTCAGGAGTGTGTACTGATCAGCCCAATGCAAGCGTTGGAAGTTTCGATCCATACGGATGTAGTGACTACCTCGATCTATCGCGATGCCGTTAAGGTCAGAAGCCAATGGTTAGCCAAGGGGTGGCCAGAAGAGTTTTTAGAGATCGTCACGCCTCCAGCGATTCAGATAAGGGATCAGCAAGACCGGTTCAGTCCTCCCATGAAGCGAGTTTATGCGGCATTGCAGCTCAAACGCCCTATAAGCGGAAAACTGTCGAGGGTCTACTTGCATCTGATGCACAAGTTGGCAAAGGAAAAAGGAGTTCAGTTTGACGATATCCCCGATACTTCCGGGCTGGCGGTCCCGCAGGAACTTCAAGCTATGAGCGACAGATTCATCGCCGGCGACTACAGCACTACGCCTCAAGAAGAACAGGTGCTGAGACTGAAGTACATTCACACGTCGGCGAACTGGAATCATCCCCTGGGTCGACATGATGGCAGCGGTTTGAAGGCTGTTTACATCAACGCACCTACGCAGGACGGTGTCCGCGTAACACACCCTCATGTACCCGACTGGACGCTTTGGTAATGAAAATATGGATATCGCTTCTGGGCGCGTTACTCATTACAGGCTGTCAGTCTGCTTACTCGCTTTCCGCACCAAGTGATACCCAGGCAAAAGCATGGGAGCTCGCTTTTACCGAGCCTGACTACATGAAGGTCTGGGTTGAAGACAGCTCTGTCCAGGACATTACTGGCAAAGTGTTTTTTAAAACAGGCGGCGGGCGTGCGGCGGGTGGCGAACCTGAAGACGGAAAAGAGTCAGCTCGTGGCTGGACGG
The DNA here is from genome assembly GCF_007828705.1 of Pseudomonas sp. SJZ131. Classification (NCBI taxonomy): domain Bacteria; kingdom Pseudomonadati; phylum Pseudomonadota; class Gammaproteobacteria; order Pseudomonadales; family Pseudomonadaceae; genus Pseudomonas; species Pseudomonas sp. SJZ131. The sequence goes on from NZ_VIVC01000001.1 coordinate 503,297, forward strand.
GAGTCGGTGGTAGCGGAAAAACTGTTGTAGGTGCGGATCTGCCCATTCGGATATTTGTAAGGTGGCAATCAATTGTGGAGCAGAAAACCTATCGGGCATGGGTGGATATACCGGAGAAAGCTCGTCAAATCATGACCTCTTCTACCAGCGAGCGGTGCTCCACAACTCCTGAAAAAGAACCCAGGTTTATGGCCTCTGTTTATTTAGGTCTGGCTCCTGGCGGAGTTGTGCAAGTTTGGGTCAGGGACTCGTGTAACCAACCCGTGAAGGTTGCCAAAGGTTTGGCGGAGATTGAGCCCTTAGGACCCGACCAAGGCAAGAATGAAGGTCGGTACGCCTATCCCGTAAGTGAGAAGGCTAAGCGCTACATCGATCAGTACGGCATCCCTTACGGTAGTTGGTAAAAATCTTTGCATTAAAAAACGGGCACCTTCGAGGTGCCCGTTTTCTTGTATCGCAGATTAATCACAACTGACCGAAAACCATTACTGCTCCTGCGGCCAGCGATCCTCAATCTCGAACCACAACGCTTTCTCCGACACACACGTATGCCGCTGCTTCGCCGCACGAAACGGCGTATCAAGTGTGCCAACTGCAATCGAAATCCAATCCGCAAACGTGCCGTTCGCATCAGACCAAAACAGCGAAGTCCCGCAGTTAGAACAGAACTGCCGCGTGATGCCGGGCGACGATTGAAAACGCTTGAGCGCCTCGACGCTACTCGAAATCGAAACCGCCGACCTCGGGGCGCTGGCATAAGTCGCAAACGCGGCACCGTGAGCCTTTCGGCAGTTGGCGCAATGGCAATGCGAAACAGCTTTAAGCGGCGCCGACACTTCATATGTGACTGCGCCGCAGAGACAGCTTCCTTGATGAAATTCATCCATGGTCATCGGTTACTCGACAGAAGTAGGGGAGAGGCAAGACCCGCAATGCTACGACGATCACGGGCACAAAAAAAACGGGCGTCAACACGGCGCCCGTTTCATTTACTCCTTGACCTGCGCTCGCAAGCGCCGGCCGATCACGTCCATCAAGTCGCAGCCGTCGCGCAACGAAATGACCAGCCGCTTACGACGGCGAAGCGTGGTTAGACCTCTGATTCAATCAGCACGCCACTGTTAACCCGAGCATTCAGTATCGTGGAAAATTCTTCAAAATCGTGCGCGGATTCCGGGGCTACATACATCAAGTTGCCAAAGTGGTCGGCGTAGTCTTGCAGGTAGAGGCCATGGCTTCCGTAATACTGCCCCGCGATCTCATTGCCAGCGTCATTCAAATCCTCCTCCGTAAATTTGCCATCGCAATACCTGAAGAGAAACTCGGTGGCGGAGAGTTCGCCGTTGATCACTTGGACAACGGCTTCAGGCTCTTCCTCGACGTGAAGGTCGCCAGCCCAGCCTTTGACAAAACACCATCTCAAGAACAGCGCTATGTGTGTGCCGCCGTGCTCCTGTGGTTGGCCTGCGGGAAAGTCTCCGCCATAGTGCCAGCTTGCATCATCGTATTTCATGGTCGTCCTTGAGATGTTTTGCGTTGGGATGGGGGGCCTTGATTTATCACATTCTCGAAGGGATAGGGAGGGCTGTTTGCATCACCCAAATCCAACCCCATCAACCTAACCCCTCTAGCGTAGAATCCCCCAAGCCCCACCCGCCATCCGAGACGGACTCTCAATGCCAACCCCAACCACCCAATACCCCCTCTGGAAAACCTACCTGCTTTTCCTCGCCCCCATGGTCCTCTCCAACTTTTTGCAATCCATGTCGGGCACGATCAACAGCATCTACATCGGCCAAATGCTCGGCACTCAGGCGCTCGCGGCTGTGTCGGGGATGTTCCCGATCGTGTTCTTCTTTATTGCTCTGGTGATCGGACTTGGGGCTGGCGCGGGTGTGCTTATCGGCCAGGCCTGGGGCGCGCGGGAAACGCATTTGGTCAAAACCATCGCCGCGACGACGTTGCTGTTGGGCGCGATGATCGGGCTGCTTGCGGCGGTGCTGGGGAGCATTTTTGCCAGGCCGGCGTTGCAGGGTTTGGGCACGCCGGCGGATGTGTTGGACGACGCGGTTGCGTATGCGCACGTGATGATGTGGATCATGCCGTCGCTGTTGGTTTATGTGCTGTTTACGCAGTTGTTGCGTGGGGTCAGCGACACGGTTTCGCCGTTGGTGGCGTTGATCGTTTCGACGTGTATCGGGCTGGCGCTGACTCCGACATTGATAAAAGGCTGGCTGGGTTTTGCGCCGTTGGGGATTCAGAGTGCGGCGTATGCGGGGTTGGTAGGTAATTTGTCGGCGATGGGGTGGCTGGCGTGGCGGTTGATTCGCAAGGGGCATCCGTTGGCGCCGGATCGTGAGATGTTTGCGGCGATGCGTCTGGACCTGGCGATTCTCGGCAAGGTGTTGCGCATCGGCTTGCCGACGGGGTTGCAGATGGTGGTGTTGTCGGCGTCGGAGTTGGTGATTCTGGCATTGGTCAATCAGCATGGCTCGCAGGCGACGGCGGCGTATGGGGCGGTGACGCAGATTGTCAATTACGTGCAGTTTCCGGCGTTGTCGATTGCGATTACGGCATCGATTCTCGGCGCGCAGGCGATTGGCGCGGGGCAACTACAGCGGATTACGCCGATCTTGCGCACCGGGCTGTTGATCAATGTGTGTTTGACCGGTGGTTTGGTGTTGCTGGGCTATCTGTTGTCGCACTGGTTGTTGGGGTTGTTCCTTACCGAGCCGACGACGCAAGCGATGGCTGAGCATCTGCTGCACATCATGTTGTGGAGTTTGTTGGTGTTTGGTTTCCAGGCAATTATCGGCGGGATCATGCGCGCCAGCGGCACGGTGTTAGTGCCGATGGCGATTTCAATTGTCTGTGTGGTCGGCGTGCAGTTGCCAGTCGCGTATTGGCTGGATACGCACTATGGACTGCAAGGTGTGTGGATGGCGTTTCCGGTGGCTTACTTGGGCATGCTGGCGTTGCAGACGGCTTACTACAAGTTCGTCTGGCGGCACCAGAAGATCGAGCGGTTGGTGTAGCGCAGTTGTTTGCTTAAGTTGAAAGCTATCCTTTGGTGGCTGACTGTCAGATATGACAGTAGTCGCCGGGGCAGGGCGCGAGTAGGTTGATTGCATACCGTTAAGTTGTCGGGCCGTGTAACGGGCAACAGGCATGGAGGCGCAACCAACATGGACAACCACTGCGTATTTACCGGCAGGTTCGTATTTGTCGGGTTCGGTTCTATTGCTCGGGCGACGTTGCCGCTGTTGCTGAGGCAAGAGCATATTTCGGTCGGCGACATCACCGTACTCGCACCCATTATTGAAGACCGCGAATGGTTTGTGCAGCAGGGTGTCGAGTTCGTCGAAGCGCAACTGACCCAAGACAACTATGTAAAAACGCTGGATCGTTACGTCAATCCCGGTGACTTTATCGTCAATGTTTCAGTGGGCGTCAGTTCGGTAGCGCTGATGCACTATGCCGCGCATGTTGGCGCGTTGTACCTCGACACTTGCGTCGAACCTTGGGAAGGCGGTTATGACAGTCCGGACATGTCGTTGTCCCAGCGCACCAACTATGCGCTTCGGCATAGCGTGCTTGAACTGCGAGAAGTGATTGATAAGGGCCCGACGGCAGTCGTCGCGCACGGCGCCAATCCGGGTTTGATTTCGCATCTGTTGAAGGCTGGTTTGGTGCAACTGGCGGGGCAACTGAAAACTGTGTTGCCGATGACGCGCAAGGGCGTTAATTGGGCGGCGCTGGCGATGGACATGGGCGTGAAGGTCATTCATGTCGCCGAGCGCGATACGCAGAAAACCCGGCAGATCAAAGAGGACGACGAGTTCGTTAATACGTGGTCGGTCGATGGGTTTTTGAGTGAGAGTCTGCAACCGGCGGAGCTGAGTTGGGGCACGCACGAGAAGACTTGGCCGGTGGATGCGCAGCGTCATCAGTTCGGTTCGCGCAACTCGATTTTTCTCGAACGGCCGGGCGCCAGTGTGCAGGTTTACACTTGGACGCCGCTCGGCGGGGCGTGCCTGGGGCGGATGATTACGCACCACGAAACTGTGTCCACCGCCGATTACCTGACCGTCCGCGAGTTGGGCAAAGAAGTCTACCGACCGACTGTGTATTACGCCTATCACCCGTGCGACGACGCGCTGTTGTCGATTGACGAGTTGATTGGCCGTGGCTGGAAACCGCAAACCCATAAACGAATCATGAACGACGAGATCGTTCTGGGCGGCGTCGATGCGCTCGGGGTGTTGTTGATGGGCCACGATTTGAATGCGTATTGGTATGGCTCGCTGTTGCGCATCGACGAGGCGCGGGCCATCGCGCCGTTTAACACGGCGACCAGTCTGCAGGTGGCTGCCGGGGTGTTGTCGGGGATTGTCTGGGCGGTGCGCCATCCGAACGAAGGCATCGTCGAGGCGGAGCAAATGGACTACGAGGAAGTGCTGGAAATCGCCACGCCTTATCTCGGTACGTTGACCGGCGTGCAGACCGATTGGCAGCCGCCGCAGAGGGTGCTGCAGCCATTTGGTGCGCCGGGTAAAGCGCCGGATCCCTGGCAGTTTGAGCAGTTTGTGAGTTGCTGAAGCGCTGGGTCAGGTGCTGTGTGTGTTGGCTGGGATGACGCTATCGCGAGCAGGCTCACTCCTACAGGGGATTTGTGGTGGGAGCGGGGTTTGTGCTCGGCGCAGATCCTGTAGGAGCTGAGCTTGCTCGCGAAGTGGTGGGTCAGGTGATGTATGTGTTGGTTGGGATGACGCTATCGCGAGCAGGCTCACTCCTACAGGGGATTTGTGGTGGGAGCGGGGTTTGTGCTCGGCGCAGATCCTGTGGGAGCTGAGCTTGCTCGCGAAAGCGGTGGGTCTGGCGATGTGTGTGTTGGCTGGGATGACGCTATCGCGAGCAGGCTCACTCCTACAGGGGATTTTTGGTGGGAGCGGGGTTTGTGCTCGGCGCAGATCCTGTGGGAGCTGAGCTTGCTCGCGAAAGCGGTGGGTCAGGCGATGTGTGTGTTGGATGGGATGACGCGATCGCGAGCAAGCTTTGCTCCTACGGGATTTTTGGTGGATGCGGGGTTTGCGGCGGGCGCATGTCGCGGTGGCGCAAACGCGGGTTCTTTGCTTTATTCCTCCTATCCCGGCAATTCGCCGATTGGAGAATCCCATGCGCTTTCGCTTCCCGCATTTCGCCGTCATGGTGGCGGCCATGGTCTTCGCCGTCAGCAGCCAGGCCGCCGAGTTCAGCGAGGTCAATGTCGCCGCCAGCCAGATCAGTTTCACCTTTAGCCAATTTGGCTCGCGGGTCTACGGCACCTTCGGCAAGTTCGAAGGCACGCTCGATTTCGACACACAAAACCCCAACGCCGCACACTCGACGCTGCACATCGACCTGACCAGCATTGACGCGGGTAGCGGCGACGCCAATAGCGAATTGCAGAAACCCGCGTGGTTCGACACTGCCACGCATCCATTGGCGATTTTCCAGTCCACCAGCATCCGAGCCCTCGGCGATGACCGCTATCTGTTCAGCGGCAACCTCACGCTCAAAGCCGTCACCCGCCCGATAGAAGTCCAGGTCCAGCTGAGCGCGGAAAGCGGCATCGGCATATTTGTCGGCGAGTTTGCGCTCGACCGGGATGACTTCAAGATCGGCGCCGGGGAGTGGGCCGACAGCGTGGTGTCGAAAAACATCGACATTCGCTTTCGCATCGTCGCGCCCCAGCGCTAGCGCGAATACGCGAGCGGCGTGAGGCGGCTGACGCGTTACAATGCGCGGGCCCGCTGCGAACGCGTCAACGTCTTTATCCCCGGAGTCAGCCTTTCGATGCACCAGATCAGCCATTTCAAAACGCCGTGCCCGGAGCACATCAATAGCCAGGTCCTGCAACTGGTGGTCGACAACCTTACCGACATCAGTGCCGTCGCGTTGCCGCCGAGCAACCTGTTGTACAACGTTTACCAATACGCGATCGGCTACGAAGTTCACCTTTATCTGGAGGCGTTGAACGGGGCGAAGGGCGTTGCGGTGGAGTTGATCGTGGCGACCGATGTTGATGACCCGCAGAAGGTCATCGGCTTCGTGTTGTACCTGCCGGTGAAGGACGATCCCGAGGCCTGCGGCGTAGCGTACATGGCCGTGGACGCGAGCTATCGGGGCCAGGGTGTGGCCCGCGCGATGCTGCGCGAAATGGTCGGCCGTTACCCGCACCCCGAACTGACCTGCAGCGTGGCCAAGGTCGGTTATTTCGAAGCGCTGGGGTTTCAAGTGGTCGGCGTGCGCGCCACGCAAGTGCTGATGAACACCCGCGATCACGGCACCGATGGCTTGATGGCGGTGCTCGACACGGCACCGATCTACAGCTCACTGGAAGTGCGGCAGATTCACCATTACCTGCTGCAGAAGAATGGCAAACGGGCGATGACCGATGCGGAAAAACAGCGAGATCGGCATCTGGACCAACTGACGCGCAAGGCCAACGAATTTGTCCGCGAGCGCTTGGGCGACGCCGCCGTACCGGCCATCACCTCACGATTGCGTTTGGTGTAACTTCGCGGCCCACCAAATTTCTTGTAGGAGTGAGCCTGCTCGCGATGGCGTCAGTCAATTCAGCACTGATATCGCCTGAACCACCGCTATCGCGAGCAAGCTCGGCTCCCACACTGGATTTAGGTAGCCCATAAATCCAGCATCCACTGGAAATTTCCTGTGGGAGCCGAGCTTGCTCGCGATGGCGGTGTATCTGGCACGCACATGGTGAATGTGAAACCAGGCTCGCGCCACGCATCGACTCAGCCGCAGCGCGCTTACACCGCCCCCGGCCAGCCGGCCTTGCGCAATCCCGCCAACAATGTCGCCGCGTCCAGCCCCGGCACGGCATGCCCGTTGCCCTCGGCCGTTTCGCCCGCCAGCAACGCGTTGATAATCGCTTCCTCAACCGCTTCCGTCGCGGCCAGAAACAGCTCGCTGATGTGGTCGTTATTCACCATGCTCAAATGATCGCAAGTCGGCGATTTTTTGCTCTCGTAGGCTGCGGGCGGCACGTCGTTACCGGTGGCGAATGCAATAAAAATGTCGCCGCTGTGATCCTCATTGCCACCCCCCGTTCGAGCCAGCCCCAAACTGGCACGCTGCGCCAGACGCGTGCATTGGTGCGGCAGCAACGGCGCATCGGTGGCCAGACACACCACAATCGAACCCATCCCGGGATGTGGCAGCGCAGCTTTCAAAAACGGTGAATCCGCCTGTTCCATATAGCGCCCAACCGGATAACCATCGACGCGCAATTCATGACGAATGCCATGGTTTGCCTGCACAATCGCGCCAACGGTCCAGCCGCCCTGAGCACTGTTCAAACGCCGGGAAGCGGTGCCAATCCCACCCTTGAATTCATGGCAAATCATCCCGCTGCCGCCACCGACATTGCCCTCAGTCACCGGCCCGGCCACCGCCGAGTGCAGCGCTTCGGCGACGTGTTCAGGCTTCACATGAAAGCCATTGATGTCGTTGAGCAAACCGTCAAACGTCTCCAGCACCACCGGCATGTTCCAGTAGAGCCGGCCATCGTCCGGCTGCTGCTCGCGGTCGAGCACAATCAGCGCATCGCGGACCACGCCGAGGCTGTGCGTATTGGTAAACGCGATGGGGCTGGTCAGCAGCCCGGCCTCGCGAATCCACTCCAGGCCGGTCGCATCGCCATTGCCGTTGAGCACATGGACGCCGGCAAAACACGGCTGCTGACTGGTCGACCCGAGGCGCGGCTCGATCACCGTGACGCCGGTAAGAATGTCGCGGCCATTGGCGGTGCTGCCACGCACATTGCTGTGGCCGACGCGAACGCCGGGCACGTCGGTGATCGCATTGAGCGGGCCAGGTTGCAACTGGCCGAACTGGATATTGAGGTCGCGGGCACGTGGTTTCATTGTCGTTCTCATGTTCGATTCAAGCTCACGGGTAGATTTTTGTAGGAGCGAGGCTTGCCCGCGAAAGCGCTGGGTCAGTCAACATCAATGCTGGGCATGACGACCTCTTCGCGAGCAAGCTCTGCTCCTACGAAAAGCATGTTGTTTTACTGACCGTTTTTGACCTTGCTCCACACCCGCGTGCGCACGCGCTCGGTGGCGGGCGGCAACGGTTGCAGGGTGAATAATGTCGCCATCGCTTCAGCCGACGGGTACACCGCCGGGTTGTTGCGCGTGGCTTCTGCCACCAGTGGCGTGGCGCTGCGGTTGCCGTTGGGGTAGGACAAATGATTGCTCACCGGGGCGATGACTTCCGGGCGCATCAAGTAGTCGATGAAGACCAGGCCTTGTTGCGGATTCGGCGCGTCCTTGAGCAATACCAGCGTGTCGAACCACAGCGGCGCGCCTTCTTTGGGCAGGCTGTAGGCGATTTTCACGCCGTTGCCGGCCTGTTCGGCAGTGGTCTTGGCCTCGAGCATCGCGCCCGACCAACCGACCGCCACGCAGATGTCGCCGTTGGACAAATCGCTGATGAATTTCGACGAGTTGAAGTACGCGATGTGCGGGCGCAACTTGAGCAGCAACGCCTCGGCTTTTTTGTAGTCCTCGGCATTGGTGCTGTTCGGCGGCAGGCCCAGATAGTGCAAAGCGACCGGCAGCATTTCCGACGGCGAGTCGAGCATCGCCACGCCGCATTCGCCGAGTTTGGCGAGGTTTTCTTCCTTGAAAATCAGGTCCCAGGAGTCCACCGGCGCCTTGTCGCCGAGCGCCGCGCGGACCTTGTCGACGTTGTAGCCGATGCCGTTGGTGCCCCACAGGTACGGCACGGCGTACTGATTGCCCGGATCATTGGCGGCGAGTTTCGCCAGCAGCTCGGTGTCCATGTTCTTGAAATCGGGCATTTGCTCGCGGGGCAGCGGTTGCAGTGCGCCGGCCTTGATCAGCGTCGGCAAACTGAAGTTGCTCGCGACCACCACGTCGTAGCCGCTGCGGCTGGTCAGCAGTTTGCCTTCGAGCACTTCGGCGCTGTCGAAGGTGTCGTAAACCGGCACGATACCGGTGTCGCGCTTGAAGTCGTGCAGGGTCGTGGGACCGATGTAGTCATACCAGTTATAAACGTGGACGCTGGGGGCCTCGGCGGCAAATGCCGACAGCGAGGCCGACAGACAGGCGCCCAGCCCCAGGTTGATATACGTGCGGTGACCACTCATGATGCGGCACTCCTGGCCTGCTGCAGGCCGGTGATAATCAGGAGCTTGCAGGGTATCGAGCGGGGTGGCCGTCACCCATTCCCATCATGGGTTACACGAAAGGGGTAGGGCGTGGACGCGTTGTTGAAGGAGTTGCCGGTGCATCAAGGTCTGGCGCGGGTGTTTGGCGCGTTGGGGCACGACGGATTCTGGCGAGCGCTGGTCGATACGCTGCGCCTGCTGGTGCCGCTGGACAACGCATTGGTCGCGGTGATGCGCGCCGGACGGGTGCCGCAATTGCTGATCGATTTCGACTCCCGCGCGAGTGCGCCGGAGCAGCAGGAACTGGACCGCTACAGCGCCGGCATGTACGTGCTCGATCCCTTTTATCAGGCGGTTTGCGCCGGCATCGGCGACGGTTTGCACAGCCTCGACGCGGTGGCTCCGGATCAGTTTCAGCAGAGCGAGTACTACCAGAGTTACTTTCGTTCGGTGGTCGGCGGCGATGAGTTGCAGTTCATGATCAATGTCGACGGCGCGGTGCTCGGTTTGTCGCTGGGGCGCTCGACGCGGTTTTCATTACAAGAGCAGGGAAGGCTGTTATGCGTGCGCGACTGGGTGCTCGCGGCGATCGGCCGACACCTGCAACTGGTGCCGCCGGAAGGGCCGACTGCGGTGGCTGGGGATCTGGCGACATTGCTCGATCGCTTCGACGCGCGACTGACCGCGCGCGAGGTCGAGACGGCACGGCTGATCCTGCAGGGCTTTTCCAGCAAAGCCATCGCCCAGCAACTCGGCATCTCCCCGGAAACCGTGAAAGTGCATCGGCGCAATGTCTATCAAAAGCTGAATGTGAATGGGCATGGCGAGTTGTTTGCGCTGGTGTTGCAGCCGAAATAATGGTGTCGGGAGAGAGGGCCCCATCGCGAGCAGGCTCACTCCTACATGGGATCTGCGTCGTCCACAAAATCCAGCATCCACTGAAGATCCCCTGTGGGAGCCGAGCTTGCTCGCGATGGCGGTGTCTCTGATACGCAAATGGTGGATGTGAAAATGCTATCGCGAACAAGCTCGCTCCCACATTGGATTTATGTTGCCCATAAATCCAATATCCACTGGAGATCCCCTGTGGGAGCCGAGCTTGCTCACGATGGCGGTGTGTCTGATACGCAAATGGTGAATGTGGAACCGCTATCGCGAGCAGGCTCACTCCTACATTGGATTTATGTTGCCCATAAATCCAATATCCACTGAAGATCCCCTGTGGGAGCCGAGCTTGCTCGCGATGGCGGTGCATCTGACATGCAAATTGTGAATGTGAAACTGCTATCGCGAGCAAGCTCGGCTCCTACAGTAAATCTGTGTCGGCCAAAGATTCGGCATCCAATGGAGATCCCTTGTAGGAGTGAGCCTGCTCGCGATACGTCGCGCCTCAATTCCCTTGGCGAAACACCAACGCTTTCAACCCGCATTCAACATCGGCGTCGGGAAATTCCGGTGGGTTTTCCAGGCGTTCGACGAAGCGCAAACTCGGCGCCTCACGGGTTACGCCGTCGATCAGGAAGTCCGAGCCAAACGCCGGATCGTTCATGCACGCCAGCACCGTGCCTGTCTCGGTGAGCAATTCCGGCAAGCGCCGCAGCACGCGCTGGTAGTCCTTGGTCAGCAGAAAGCTGCCTTTCTGAAACGACGGCGGATCAATAATCACCAAATCATAAGGCCCTTTGCCAATCACCTTGCCCCACGACTTGAACAGGTCGTGACCGAGGAATGTCACTTTGCTCAAGTCATGGCCATTGAGCCGATGATTGTCGCGGCCACGGCTCAGTGCCGAACTGGACATGTCCAGATTAACCACATGCGCGGCGCCGCCCTCGATCGCCGTCACGGAAAATCCGCAGGTGTACGCAAACAGATTCAGCACCCGTTTGCCCCCGGCATTCGCCCGCACCCAATCGCGGCCATAACGCATGTCGAGGAACAACCCGGCGTTCTGTTTGCGGCCCAGGTCCACCCGATAATTCAAGCCACCCTCGGTGATGGTCATCTCATCCAGCGCATCGCCCAGCAACCACTCGGTGGTGCTTTGCAGCAAATACCTGTGCTGCAGCAGCAAGGTGTGCGCGGCGGATTGCTGCCATTCGGCGCAGCGCGTGATGTCCATCAGCAACTGCTTCAAATCCTCAAGCTGTTGCGGCTCGGGTTCTTTGAACAACGACACCAGCACTACGCCCTGCAACCAGTCGACGGTCACCTGTTCCAGCCCCGGCCAGCAGCGCCCCCGCCCGTGAAACAGCCGCCGGGTTTCGGCCGGGGCGGTGGCCAGGGCGGTTAGCAGGTGAGCGTGAAGAATGGCGAGCGCGTCAGGGTTCATCGGGCAACGTCGGCAATGTAAGGGGGCGGCATTTTAACCACAAACGTCCTTGAGCAACGCCTGGATATCAACTCGCTGGCAGCGCTGTGCAGCTTTGTTCGGTGATTTCGTCACTTGCTTGTATCAAAAATGAATTTCCTCAGGGTCCGCTGCTCATACCTGATAGGTAGCGTAATTGAGCTGCAAATTCATTTGTGCAATCAGGGAGTGGGACGGTCATGAATTCAATAACAATGGCGGGCGAGCCGGGTCCTGGCGGCTTGATTCTGGTAGTGGAGGACGACTCGTTGATCCTGGAGTTTCTGTGCGAGATTCTGCAGGAAGAAGGTTTTGCCGTGGAGCCGCAGATCAGCGCGGACGCGGCGACGTTGTACCTCGAAGAAAACGCCGACAAGATCAGCCTGTTGCTGACCGACATCACCATGCCCGGCCAGCGCAACGGCGCCGATCTGGCGAATGACTTCGGTGATCGCTGGCCGGAAAAACCGATCATGATCATGTCCGGTTTCGAGACGCCGAAAACTTCCGGGGTGCGTCACGAGGTGTCGTTCATCAAGAAGCCTTGGGCGGTGGGGCAGTTGCTCGATTGCGTTCAAAGCGCGTTGACTTCACGGCCTGTGCGTTCGCCCGGCTCCGTATCCTCGACATAGCTCTTTCTGCTGAACATCCACTCAGGCCTCCGAATACTCGATTGCGGCCGACCAGCGGTGCTACATTGCGGCCCTGGTCCGGCCCGATAGGAAGTTGTCTTTTGTCTGCTCAAAAATCTGTTTTCAACACCTCATATCGTGCGTTTCTGTTCGACATGGACGGCACCGTGCTCAACTCCATCGCCGCCGCCGAGCGCGTCTGGACGGCGTGGGCCGAGCGTCACGGCCTCGACGTTGCGACGTTTTTGCCGACCATCCACGGTGCGCGCGCCATCGACACGATCAACCGCCAGGCGTTGCCCGGAATTGATGCGCAGGCCGAGGCGAGGTTTATCACCGAAGCTGAAGTCGAGGACGTCGAAGGCATCGTCGAAGTCGCCAACGCGGCAAAATTTCTCAAGACATTGCCGACGGAGCAGTGGGCAATCGTGACGTCGGCGCCGAGGGCTTTGGCGTTGCGGCGGATGGCGGCGGCGGGGATTCCCGAGCCGGCGATGATGGTCACGGCCGAGGATGTGAAGGCCGGCAAGCCTGATCCTGCGGGTTATCGTCTGGCCGCTCAGCGGTTGGGCGTGGACGTGAGCGAATGCCTGATTTTCGAAGATGCGACGGTGGGTATTCAAGCGGCGGAAGCGGCGGGGGCTGATGTGCTGGTCATCACCTCTACTCACGAGCATCCGCTGGAAACGCCGCACGCGACATTGGCCAGTTACGATGCCGTGGAAGTGGTCGTAGATGCGGATGGCCGACTGCGCTTGCAGCCAATCTGACTGCCATTGCATTGATTTGCCACCACGCTGGCTGATCCTTGCCTTGTGGGAGCATGGCTTGCCCGCGATGGCGTTGCTGAAATCGCTATCGCGGGCAAGCCGTGCTCCCACAAGACAACCACAGTACTCGCGGGCAAGCCATGCTCCCACGCGATAACCAGAGCACTCGTGAGTATCCGGAACAAATGTATTGCCCGCGCCTGTCTGTTTCCGCGCAGACGGGCTGCGTACCGTGGGGTCACTGCCAACCCACAGGGACGCCCCCATGCTCAATCGTTTGATCCTGCCATTCACCTTGCTCTTCTCGCTCAGCGCCGCCCACGCCGCCGATGCCGAAAAATGGTACCCGTCGAAATACGGTGCTGACGACGAAATCGGTGCGCTGAATCTGTTGAACGCCGACTCCGTGCTCAACGCCGCCAAACTGATCAAAACCGGCAAAACCTACCCGCTCGCCGTACCGATCGACAAAACCCTGCCTGCCTTCCGTCATCGCAGTTTCAACCTGACCAACGTCCAGCCGGGCGAGGCCGGCGGAACGACGATGGGGCCGAATAAATTCACCTTCAACGATGAACTGGTGGTCGGCTGGACCGGCGTCGGCACGCAGCTCAACGGTATCGGCCATATCGGCATCGATTACGTCTATTACAACGGCAACCGCGCCGCCGATTTCGTCACCGTCGAAGGCGTGAAAAAACTCGGCATCGAGAAGGTTCCGCCGATTGTCACCCGTGGCGTAGTGCTGGACATGACAGCCGTGTACGGCACGCCAATCGTCCCGGAAAAGACCGAATTCAGCGTCGCCGATATCCAGAAAGCCCTCGACCTGCAAGGCGTGACCATCCAGAAGGGCGATGTGGTGTTGTTCAACACCGGTTGGCTGGAATTGCTCGGCAAGGACAACAAAAAATTCCTCGCCGTCGAGCCGGGCATCGGCATGGCCGCCGCGAAATGGCTGGTTGACAAACAGATCGTCGCGTTCGGCGGGGACACCTGGGCGTCGGAGATTTACCCGGCGAAAGACGGCCAGGAATTCCCGGTCAACCAGTACATGCTGGCCAAGAACGGCATCTATAACCTCGAGTTGATCGACAGCCGCGCGCTGGTCAAAGACAAAGCCTGGGAGTTCATGTTCGTCCTCGGCCAGCCGCTGTACAAAGGCTCGACCCAAGTCAACATCAACCCGGTCGCCATTCACTGACCCAACGTTCCCCCTGTAGGAGTGAGCCTGCTCGCGATGGCGGTGTGTCAGCCAGTTTGATGTCACTGACCCACCACCATCGCGAGCAGGCTCACTCCTACAAGGGGATTTTTGTCAGTAGCAAAGTTGGTGTGACGCCCCCAATCCTTGTGGGAGCTGAGCTTGCTCGCGATGGCGGTGGGTCAGCCAGTTTGATGTCACTGACCCACCGCGATCGCGAGCAGGCTCACTCCTACAAGGGGATTTTCGTAAGTAGCAAAGTTGGTGTGACGCCCCCAATCCTTGTGGGAGCCGAGCTTGCTCGCGATGGCGGTGTGTCAGCCAGTTTTATGTCGCTGACCTACCGCTATCGCGAGCAGGCTCTGCTCCCACAAGGGATCTTCGCAGGGACGCGGGCTTCAGTTTGGTCAGTCGTTCGACGAAACCGGTTCGGTCAGCACTTTGCGGAACGTTTCCACCAGCGGTCGCAGGTTGATCCGGTGCCATGCCGCCCACAAGGGTGTGGTGAACGAGATCCACGGCACGTCGCGCAACACCACGCCCGGTGGGGCGTTGCGGCTCAAGCCTTTCTGAATCATCGCGATCCCCAGCCCCGACGCCACCAGCCCCAGCGCGGTAAACGGCTCGGTCGCTTCCATACGAATATCCGGGGTAAAACCGGCGCGGATACAGGCGCTGATAAAGTCTTCGCGGCTCGCGCAATTTTGCCGATGCTGCACGCCAATCCATTCCTGATCAGCGAGGTCTTCCGCGCTCAAAGTTGGCTGCTGCGCCAACGGATGATGCTCTGGCAATGCCAACAGCATCGGGTCATCCAGCACCTGAAAACCCAACAAATCCGGGTCATCGGCGACGGGCGGTTCACTGACCAGGGCGATATCCAGACTACGCTGGCGTAGGCCTTCGAGTTGTTCGGCGGAGCTAAGGTTGTACAACGCGACGTGCACATTGGGCCGATCCACGCGCAACACGCGCAACGCATTCGGCAGCACGCCGGCGTGCATGGCGTTCTCGATATAGCCGATGCACAAACCGCCTTCTTCGCCACGACCCAGGCGTTTGCCCAAGGATTCGAGGCGATTGGCGTGGGTCAGCAAAGCACGAGTTTCGGCGAGAAACGTCTGGCCGTCGCGGGTCAGCCGAATGCGCTGCTGGCTGCGCTCAAACAGCGTCAGGCCCAGCCGCTCTTCGAGTTGAGCGATCTGCCGACTCAGCGGCGATTGCGAAATGTGCAAACGTTCGGCGGCGCGACCGACGTGTTCTTCCTCGGCGACGGCGACGAAGTAGCGCAATTGGCGGATGTCGATCATGTCAGACCTCTGGGGACTCAAGTGCTGCGCATTATGTCTTGGACGGTCCGACTCTCGCAATCTACGATCGGCTCAACGGTCACAAGAGCTGACCCTCAACACAGAGGAATCACCCATGAGCTTGAAAGACAAACTGCCCGGCGCGCTGGGTTTCGGCACCGCACCACTCGGCAACATGTTCCGCGCCATCCCCGAAGAAGAAGCGCAAGCCACCGTGCACGCTGCCTGGGATGCGGGCGTGCGCTACTTCGATACCGCGCCGTTCTACGGTTCGGGCCTTTCGGAAATTCGCTTGGGCGCCGCATTGGCCCAGTACAACCGCGACGACTACGTGCTCAGCAGCAAGGTTGGCCGGGTAATTCTCGACGAAATCGAAGACACCGCATCGCGCGATCTGGGCGAGAAGAGCGGCGTGTTCGAACACGGCCGGCCGAATAAAATCGTCAACGACTACAGCGCCGACGCGACCTTGCGCTCGATCGAAGACAGCCTCAAGCGTCTGCAAACCGATCGCCTGGACATTGTCTGGATTCACGACATCGCCCAGGATTTCTACGGCGATCAGTGGCTGGAATACTTCAATCAGGCCCGCACCGGCGCGTTCAAAGTGCTCACCCGTTTGCGTGAAGAAGGCGTGATCAAGGGCTGGGGGCTGGGCGTGAACAAGGTCGAACCTTGCGAATTGACCCTCGATCTGACCGAAGCGCAGCCGGACGGTTTCCTCTTGGCCGGCCGCTACACGCTGCTCGACCACGACCGCGCGTTGCAGCGTTTGATGGAGTCGGCACTGGCGCAAAACGTTGAAATCGTCGTCGGCGGTCCGTACAGCTCGGGCATCCTCGCCGGCGGTGCGCACTTCGAGTATCAGCAAGCCAGCCCGGCGATTATCAACAAAGTCGAGCAAATCAAACGCATCGCCGCGGCTCACGGCGTCAGCATCAAAGCGGCGGCGTTGCAGTTCTCCCTGGCTAACCCGGCGGTCGCTGCGGTGATTCCTGGGGCCAGTCGTCCCGAGCGGATTGCCGAAGATGTCGCGGCGTTGAACGAAGTGATTCCTGCGGCGTTCTGGCAGGCATTGCGTGATTCGAAGCTGATTTCCGAACGCGCGCCACTGCCGATCATTGGAGCTTGAGCATGAAAATCGATCTGACGGGAAAACTCGCGATTGTCAGCGGCAGCACCGCTGGCATTGGCTTGGGCATCAGCAAGGCACTGGCTGAATCCGGCGCGACGGTGGTGGTGATCGGCCGCGACTCGGCCAAGGTTGAGCAGGCGTTGGCGAGCATTCGCCACGACGTGCCGGGCGCGCTATTGCGCGGCCTGACCGCCGACCTCGGCACTGCCGAAGGCGCCGAAAAACTCTTCGCCGCCGAACCGCACGCCGACATCCTGGTCAACAACCTCGGGATCTTCAACGATGTGGACTTCTTCGACGCGCCGGACAGCGAATGGACGCGCTTCTATGAAGTCAATGTGATCTCGGGCGTGCGACTGGCGCGGCATTACACGCCGCAGATGGTCAACAACGGTTGGGGCCGGGTGATCTTCCTGTCCTCGGAATCCGGTGTGGCGATCCCGGCGGACATGATCAACTACGGCGTGACCAAAAGCGCCAACCTGGCGGTGTCGCATGGTTTGGCCAAACGCCTGGCCGGCACTGGCGTGACGGTCAATGCGATTTTGCCTGGTCCGACTTTTACGGATGGTCTGGAAGAAATGCTCAAGGACGCCACCGCCGAATCCGGCCGTAGCGCCCGCGAAGAGGCCGACGCTTTTGTCCGCAAGGCGCGGCCAAGCTCGATCATCCAACGCGTCGCGGACGTCGCCGAAGTGGCGAATCTGGTCGCTTACATTGCATCGCCTCTGTCGTCGGCAACCACTGGCGCCGCCCTGCGGGTGGATGGCGGCGTCGTCGACAGCATGGCAATCTGAACCCCGAATTCATCGAGAGAAATCATTTATGGCAACTGCATCAGCGTTTATCGACATCCCGGCTTCGGCCGACGAAGTGTGGCAATTGATCGGCGGCTTCGACACGCTGCCGAACTGGCTGCCGTTCATTCCCAAGAGTGAACTGAGCGAAGGCGGGCGCGTGCGCACCTTGCAAACGGCGGACGGCGCGGTGGTGGTCGAGCGTTTGCAAACGTTCGACAACGCGGCAAAAACCTACAGCTACTCGATTGAACAGGCACCGTTCCCGGCGACCGATTACCTGGCGACATTGCGCGTAGAAGCGCAAGGGCAGGGCGCGCGGGTAACGTGGTCCGGTTGTTTTAACGCCAAAGGCGTGACCGATGCCGAAGTGGAAGCGCTGTTCGACGGCATCTACAAGGGCGGCCTCGAAGCGCTGCGCGCTAACTACCCGGCGTAAGACGCCTTTGTAGGAGCAGAGCTTGCTCGCGAAAGGGGGGTACCGGTCAATGTGATGTCGACTGACCCACCGCCATCGCGAGCAAGCTTTGCTCCCACAGGGATTGGTGCCAGATCACAAATCCCGATCCCAACCAAAAAACTTGTGGGAGCCGAGCTTGCTCGCGATAGCGGTCTATCAGCCAACACCCAACTGCCTGACCCACCGCCATCGCGAGCAAGCTCACTCCCACAGGGATTGGTGTGAAACCACCCATCCCGATCCCGGCCAAAAAACCTGTAGGAGCAGAGCTTGCTCGCGAAAGCGGTGGGTCAGTCACTACAATTTTCAACTGGCGGACCGCCATCGCGAGCAAGCTTTGCTCCCACGGCGGTTTCGTCAGGTCTGGGCGATCAGGCTTTCTCGGCAATCAAGCACCAGCCGGGCGCCGCCGCGTTCGCTGGTGCCGACGTCGAGGCTGAAGCCGTGCAGGCTGACGATTGCCGCGACGATCGACAATCCCAGGCCAAACCCGCTCTGCTGATTACCACCCTCCGCGCGATAGAAGCGTCGAAACACCGCGTCGCGTTCCGCTAGCGCAATCCCCGGGCCGGAATCCAGCACTTCAATCCGCGTATGTCCGCCCTCATTCAACCCGCGCAAAATCACCTCGCCACCCGGCGGCGTGAATTTGATCGAGTTGCTCAACAGGTTCGCAATCGCCTCAAACAGCAACGCGCGATCACCGTTCAATGACGGCAGCGACTCCGGCAGTTGCAGTTGAAAAACCAGTTCGCCTTCCTCCGCCAGTGGCAGATAAAAGTCATGCAACTCTTGCAACAACGGCACCGGATCAAGCTGCACAAACCCTGAACGCCGCTGCCGATCTTCCAGTTCGGAAATCCGCAACAATCCCCGAAAGCGCGCCATCAGCGTATCGGCCTCGGCCAGCACCGAATCCAGTTGCTGCACCAGCGGCGAACTGTCGTCGGCCTGCTGCTGAATCCGGTACAGCTGCGCGCGCAACCGAGTCAGGGGCGTGCGCAGGTCGTGGGCAATGTTGTCGCACACGCCTTTGACTTCGTTCATCAAGCGTTCAATGCGTTCGAGCATGGCGTTGACGATGGCGGCGAGCATGTCCAGTTCGTCGCGGCGGTTCGACAGCGGCAAGCGATGGGTCAGGTCACCGGCGACGATGGCCTCGGCGCTGGCCTGGATCGCGCGGATCCGCCGCAGCGGTCGGCGGCGCAACAGATGCCACCCGGCGATGCCCGGCAGGATCGTCAGCGACACGCCCCAGAACAACGCGTGCAGGATGATTTGCGTCACCGCGAACAGCGAACCGTTGTCGCGCACCAGCACCAGCCAACGTCCATCCAAAGTGCGCGTGGCCACTGCATCACAACTGTCGGCGGGCAGGGTCGGGTCGTCGGATTCGGCGCAACTGGAGAGCATGTGTATCCGCCCGTCCAACGGCAATTCCGCGGGCATCTCGCGCAACGCGCCGCTGAGGTAACGCTGCTCGGCATCGAACAAGCCGTAGGCGTCGATGCCACGAATATCAAACATCATGCTGGCGCCGAGCGCGTCCACCAGTTGCTCGCCCTGAAAGCGCGAAAACAAGTGCTGGCGCTGCATCAACGAGTGCTTGGCGAGGTTGTCGAGGTAGCCGGAAACCTCGTAATACATGACGCCCATGAGGATCGCGCTCCACGCCACAAACAGTGAACTGTAGAGCGCGAGCAAGCGGCTGCTGGAGGAACGCCAGCCTTTATAGGGGTTCAGCAATGACATACCCCGAGCCTCGCACGGTGCGGATCAACGGGACATTGCCGGGTGGATCGATCTTCTTGCGCAAGCGGCCGATGTGCACGTCGATCAGGTTGGTGCCGGGGTCGAAGTGATAACCCCAGACTTCCTCGAAAATCATCATCCGCGACAGAATCTGCCCGGTGTTGCGCATGAGAAATTCGAGCAGTTTGTATTCGGTCGGCAGCAGCGTCAGCAACTCGCCGTTGCGGCTGGCTTCGTGGCTGATCAAATTCAGTTCCAGGTCCGCCACCCGCAGCGTGGTGGCTTGGGCGCTGACGGTGTTCTGCCGACGCAGCAACACTTCGACCCGCGCGGCCATTTCGTCGGTGGCGAACGGCTTGGTCAGGTAATCGTCGCCGCCGGCGCGCAAGCCGCGCACGCGCTCATCGACATCCGACAGCGCGCTGATCATCAGGATCGGCGTGGCAACGCCCATGGTCCGCAGCGTGGTGACGATGGCCAAGCCGTCGAGCTCGGGCAACATGCGGTCGAGGGTGATCAAGTCGTAATCGCCACTGACCGCGCGCGCCAAGCCTTCGCGGCCATTGTCGACCCAATCCACGTCGAGCCCGTGGCTGCTCAACTCAGCGACAATCTCGCGGGCGGTTACGGCGTCGTCTTCGATGGTCAAAATGCGCGTCATAAGGGCGGCCTGCTGTGCGGTTCGTTACAGAATGCGGGCATTTTGCCAAGAAATGCGCGCGGCTAATTAAATTAACTTTCATGTTGCTGGGGTATCCGCTGCAGGCGCAGGTTTCGCCTGACCCCAAGCGGTAATAAAAGCTGCAAGCGCAAGTAGGGCGGCTAACACCGGTTTCGCGGTTGTCGCTCAATGCATAAAACCCGCTGATATTAAGCAACTCTTGCAAATTGCATGGTCTTCAGAACATCTGATTTTTTAACCTGTTGATTTTAAACGGATTATTAAATTCGGACGACTGGCACGCTGCCTGCAATTCCTCTCCTGACAACAAGTTGTAACACCATCTTTCATGCCTGGAGCTGAACAATAATGAATAGATCTTCTGAGGGTTATTACGCTGCCGCAGATGAATCGAGCACGCTCTCGGGCGTGTCCTGGGGCGCGATTTTCGCAGGGGCTGCTGCGGCAGCGGCGTTATCGCTGATTCTGGTGCTGCTCGGCTTCGGTCTGGGCTTCTCGGCTGTTTCACCGTGGGCCAACGAGGGCGTCAGCGCCAAAGGCCTGGGCATTTCCACAATCGTCTGGCTGGCAGCAACGCAAATCATTGCTTCCGGGCTCGGTGGCTACATTGCCGGTCGCTTGCGAGTGAAATGGGCCAACATGCACGGCGATGAAGTGTATTTCCGCGACACCGCGCACGGTTTCCTTTCGTGGTGCGTGGCGACTCTGGTAGCCGCGACGCTGATCGTCGGTTCGGTCAGTAGCATCATCAGCGGTGGTGTGCAGGCCGGTGCAAGTGTTGCCGGTGGCGCCGCGAGTGCAATGACCCAAGCTGCAGGCACAGCCGCTGCCAATACTGACAGCGACCAGTACGGTTACTTCATCGACAGCCTGTTCCGCGATGATCGTCCAGCCGCCGTCAGCGATGACGCTGCACGTGGCACCGTGACCCGCATCTTCGTGCGCAGCCTGAGCAATGAAGGCCTGTCGCCGGAAGACCGCACTTACCTCGCACAACTGGTTGCCCAACGTACCAACCTGACTCAGGCAGACGCCGAGCGTCGGGTTGACGAAGTGTATGCCCGTGCCCAGAAAGCCGTGGCCGACGCCAAGGTTGCTGCACAACAAGCTGCCGACACCGCCGCCAAAATTGCTGCCTGGACCGCGTTGTGGATGTTCGTCGCACTGCTGGCCGGTGCGTTCTTCGCCAGTTTCGCCGCTACTTTCGGCGGTCGTCGTCGGGATGCCGTGGTGTATCTGGAATCCGATGCCTACGTGACCACCAACACGCTGCCACCAGTTCGTTAATCAAGGAGAAATAACCATGCGCTCACTACTTCTGTTTTTTCTCGGCGTGCCGATCCCGATCATCATTCTGATCGCGCTGTTCATGCACTGATTCGTCTGATGCATTGATGTTTACGAGGCTCATGCCTCCGCCGCTTCTGCCCCTGGTAGAAGCGGCTTTTTGCGTTTTGGGGCACTATGTAACCCGATGTATCCTTGTGGGAGCAGGTTCGCCCCTACATTATTTTTGTCGTATCAGGGAGTAACACGTTGGACAAGAAGGAAATCAAACGGCAACTGGTGGCGATGCTCGATGCCGGTCGCTCGAAAACCGAAACGTTCAAGACCTTTTCCGGTGGCGCGGTCAAGGATCGGGTGCTGGCGTACTGGATTGGCGCGCACCCGGACCCGGTGCGTACTGCGCAGCACCAAGGCAAGATGAAAATATTACTGGCGCTGACGATTGCCCAAGCGCTGCTCGGCGCTGTCGCCGGATTCTTTCTGGGCATGATGATCGGAACGATTGCGACGCTGCTATTTACGCTGCTCGCGGCCGGTATTCCGCTGCTGTTCGCCTACGGTTTCTACACTGCCAAAGCGCAGTTTTACACGGTCTACGTGATCCTCTCCCTCAGCCAGTTTCCACGCCTGTTCAAGGATTTTTCCGAGGACCCGGTGTCCGTGCTGATCGGTGCCGCGATCACTTTGGCAATGGTGTTTTTCGTGGCGTACATGAAAAACCTGTTGTTCCCGGACCTGGGTTTCATCGGCCCGAAAAAGATCAAGGGCCAGTTCGTATTTTCCAACTGATGAGCAGGTTGTAGCGGGGCCGCTTTCAATGGCGTGGATCAATATTTCGCAATGAAATATCGCTTAACGTAAAAGATTCAAGCCCTCGCTGCAGCTTCAACTACAGTGCATTGGCGCGCAGCTGATGCGCTGTCGAAGTACCAGTGCAGACCTGCGCAATTTTTGCGTATCAGTTGGCCGGCAAGGTGTAGTGCAGCTTGGAGCTGACAAAATCCACCTGAAACTTTCACGGAAGAATCACGCAATGCAACCCTCAGATAGAACCTTCGATATCCAGCCGCTGGTGCGCGCGGATATGACTTTGCACATCAACGGCCAAGCAGTCAGCGCTGCCGTCGGCGAGACCGTCCTCACGGTCATTCAATCCCTTGGCATTCGCCAAGTGGCCCGCAACGATCACGATCAAATCAGCGGCGCCTATTGCGGCATGGGCGTGTGTCAATGCTGCCTGGTGAAAATCAATGGCCGGCACAAACGCCGCGCCTGCCAGACCATTGTTCGTGATGGCATGACCGTCGAAACCCAAGTCAATCGCATCGCCGAGCAGGAGGTTTTATGAGCCTGCAACCGGTGATCGTCGGCGGTGGCCCGGCGGGCATGTCTGCGGCCATTGAACTGGCCCGGCACGGCGTGCGTTGTACTTTGCTCGAAGAAGCTTCGCGCCTTGGCGGCGTGGTCTATCGCGGGCCGTTGCGCGACGGCGTTCAGCTCGATTACCTCGGGCCGCGATATTCCGAAGTGCTGGGCAAACTGCATGGCGATTTCCAGGAGCAATCCGGCCTGATTGATGTGCGCCTCAATCATCGCGTGGTCGGGGCCGAAGGTACGCGGGCGCTGGTGGTGCTGGATGGCGATGAACGTTTGCAGGAGATCGAATATTCACAATTGTTGCTCGCTGCCGGTTGTCACGAACGCAGTGTGCCGTTTCCCGGCTGGACCTTGCCGGGGGTGATCCTGCTTGGCGGTTTGCAACTGCAAATCAAGAGCGGCGTGGTCAAGCCGCAAGGTCCTGTGGTGATCACCGGCACCGGGCCGTTGTTGCCGCTGGTGGCGTGCCAGTTGCACGCGTCCGGGGTCGCCGTGGCGGGGGTTTACGAGGCGTGCGCGTTTGGCAAGATTGCCCGCGAAAGCCTGGCACTGCTGAACAAACCGCAACTGTTTCTCGATGGCCTGAGCATGCTCGCGTTCCTCAAATTGCACGGTATCCCGATGTTCTACGGCTGGGGCGTGGTGGAGGCGCAGGGCGACAACGAACTGCAATCTGTCACCGTCGCGCCGTATTCGCGCAACTGGACGCCGGACTTGAGCCGTGCACAAACCATTGCCGCGCAGACCCTGGCGGTCGGTTACGGGTTTATCCCGCGCACTCAACTCAGTCAGCAAATGGGCCTGAACCACGGGTTCAGCGACGACGGTTACCTGCGCGCCCAGTCGAACATTTGGCAGCAGAGCAACGAACCGCACGTGCATCTGGCCGGGGACATGGGTGGCATTCGTGGCGGCGAAGCAGCGATGCTCGCCGGGCGAATCGCCGCAACGTCAATACTGCTGCAACGCGAGGTGCTGGACCCGCAATTGGCGTTGCTGCGGCGTGACCGCTATCTGTCGAAACTCAAGTCGATCGTCCGTTTTCGCGCGGCGGTCGATCGCTACACCGAGCGCGGCGCCGGGCAAACCGCATTGCCTGCTGCCGAAACCGTAATCTGCCGCTGCGAACACGCGACCCGCGCCGACATCGACCGCGCGCTACAGCAAGGCGTGCAAGACATGGCCAGCCTGAAAATGCGCACACGCGTGAGCATGGGCGATTGCCAGGGGCGCATGTGCGTCGGCTACTGCAGCGACCGTTTGCGCGAAGCCACCGGGCGCCAGGACGTTGGCTGGTTGCGGCCGCGCTTTCCCATCGATCCGATTCCGTTTTCCGCTTTCCACAACGCCGCCACGGAGGCCGCCGATCATGAGTAAGTTCTACGACGTGGTCATCGCCGGTGGCGGTGTAATCGGTGCGTCTTGCGCCTATCAATTATCCAAACGCAAAAACCTCAAAGTGGCGCTGATCGACGCCAAACGTCCGGGCAACGCGACTCGCGCATCGGCGGGCGGTTTGTGGGCGATTGGTGAATCGGTGGGGTTGGGCTGCGGGGTGATTTTCTTCCGGATGATGTCGGCAAACCGCAAACGCGAAGCACAGGGTTCGGCGGTAGTGGTCGATTCGAGCACGCCGCACATCCTGCCGCAGTCGTTCTTCGATTTTGCCTTGCAATCCAACGCGCTGTACCCGGCCCTGCACAAAGAGTTGCAGGACAACCACGGGATGGATTTCAAGTTCGAGAAAACCGGACTGAAGTTCGTGATTTACGACGACGAGGATCGGCTCTACGCCGAGCACATCGTGGCGTGCATTCCGCATCTGGCCGAGCAAGTGCGCTGGCTCGATCAAGCTGCATTGCGCGAAGCCGAGCCGAGTGTCAGCCATGAGGCGAGGGGCGCGCTGGAGTTTCTTTGCGATCACCAGGTCAGCCCGTTTCGCCTCGCCGATGCTTACACCGAAGGTGCGCGGCAGAATGGCGTCGACCTGTACTTCAACACCAACGTCACCGGCGTGCTGCATCACGGTTCGCGGGTGACCGGCGTGCAAACCGCCGAGGCCGGGGTGTTCCATTGCGACACGCTGATCAACGCGGCGGGTGCCTGGGCGGCGGATTTGAGCGAGCAGGCCACCGGCATTCGGATTCCGGTAAATCCGGTCAAAGGTCAGATTCTGCTCACCGAGCGCATGCCGAAGATTTTGAACGGCTGCCTGACCACCAGCGATTGCTACGTGGCGCAGAAGGACAACGGCGAGATTCTGATCGGCAGCACCACCGAAGATAAAGGCTTCGACGTCACCACCACCTACCCGGAAATCGCCGGGCTGGTGCAAGGCGCGGTGCGCTGCATTCCGGAATTGGCCGACGTCAACCTCAAGCGCACCTGGGCCGGATTGCGTCCGGGCTCGCCGGATGAGTTGCCGATTTTGGGGCCGATGAACGGGGTGCAAGGCTATCTGAATGCCTGCGGCCATTTCCGCACCGGCATTCTGACCTCGGCGATTACCGGGGTGTTGCTGGACAAGCTGATCAACAACGAACCGCTGCCGCTGGACATCACCCCGTTTTCGGCGGATCGCTTTCAAGCCAGGGCGGCAATCGCAGACAAAGAACTGGAACTGGCCTGATGAACTGTGGGAGCCGAGCTTGCTCGCGATAGCGGTGGGTCAGCTGACATTACACTGGCTGACACTGCGCCATCGCGAGCAAGCTCGGCTCCCACAGGTGCGCGGCAAGGCTCAGATCCCTGGTAGGAGAGAGCCTGCTTGTGAACGGGGTCTGTCGATCGCCTGCGGCTTAAACCTTGCCCGATTCCTGCTCTTCCAATTGGTCCGACTCAAACAATCTGGCCAATTCCGCCCGGGCTTCCTGGGCGGTTTGCAGGACTTTGGCGGCGTCGTCGTAGATCGCATGTTGGGCTTCCAACACCTGTTCGTCGTGATGCTTGAAACGCTTGATCCGCGCATCCGCCTGCGCTTGCGTCAGGCCCAACCCGAGCAGTGTGCGACGGCTCATTTCCAGGCTCGAATAATAGGTTTCCCGCACCGCTTCAGCGCCCAGATCAACCAAACGGTGAACGTGCTGACGGTTACGCGCCCGAGCGATGATTTTCATGTGCGGGTAGAGCTTGTGCACCAGTTCAGCGGTTTTGATATTGGTGTCCGGATCGTCGGTGGCGATGACGAAATATTCCGCTTGCTCGACTTTCGCCGCGCTGAGGATTTCCGGGCGCATCGGATCGCCGTAGAACACCGGCACGCCGCCGAAGCTGCGCGACAGTTCAATGGTTTCCACCGAGGTGTCCAGCGCGACGAACTTGATGTTCTGCGCGCGCAAGATCCGCGCAACGATCTGGCCCATCCGCCCCATGCCGGCGATCACCACACGCGGCGCGTCGGTGTCGATTTCACGGAATTTCTCCGGGACCACGACTGGCTGCACTTTCGGCGAATACAGCCGCGCGCACAGCAGCAACAACAGCGGCGTCACCGCCATCGACAGGGTGATGGTCAGCACCAGCATGTCGTACAAACGTGGCTCGAACAGCCCTTGGTCGCGCCCGATCTTGAACACCACAAACGCAAATTCACCCCCGGCCGCGAGGACGATACCAAGACGAATCGCACTGACTTTGCCCAGCCCCCCGGCCAGTCGGCCGACCACAAACAGCAGCGGCAACTTGATCGCGATCAGCAACAGCGTCAGCCCGAGCACGGTGACTGGCGCGCTCAACAGCAGGCTAAGGTTGGCGCCCATGCCGACACTGATAAAGAACAAACCCAGCAGCAAGCCTTTGAACGGTTCGATCTGCGCTTCCAGTTCGTGACGGTATTCAGAATCCGCCAACAGCAAACCGGCGAGGAACGCGCCCAGCGCCATCGACACACCGACCTGATCCATCAGATACGCGGTGCCGATCACCACCAGCAACGCGGTAGCGGTGGACACTTCCGGCAGGCCGGTCTTGGCCACCACGCGAAACACCGGGCGCAACAGATAACGACCGCCGATCACCACCACGGCGATACTGCCCAACACCCGCAAACCGTGATTCAAATCTTCGGCGGCGGTGGTGGTGTGATCGCCGCCGGCGAGCAGCGGCACCATGGCGATCAGCGGGATCGCGGCGATGTCCTGAAACAACAGAATCGCGAAAGCCAGTCGCCCATGAGGACTGGTCAGTTCCTTGCGTTCGGCGAGGCTTTGCAAGCCGAATGCAGTGGAGGACAGCGCCAGGCCCAGCCCTAACACGATTGCGCTGTTCAACGGCTGGCCGAACACGAACAACGCCAGCACGCCAATCACCGAACCGGTCAGCAGCACCTGCGCCATTCCGACGCCAAACACCGATTTGCGCATCACCCACAAACGCCGCGGCGACAGCTCCAGACCAATGATAAACAGCAGCAACACCACGCCCAGTTCAGAAATATGGCTGACGCTTTGCGGGTTGCCGATCAACCCCAGCACCGACGGCCCGATAATCACCCCGGCAAACAGGTAACCCAGCACCGCGCCCAATTGCAGGCGTTTGGCCAACGGCACGGTGAGCACCGCCGCGAACAGAAACACGACAGCGGCTTGCAACAAGTTGCCTTCATGCGGCATGACAAAAACTCCAACGACTCGATACGGCGGGGGCGACAAGGATAAAGGCTGAAGCCGCAGGCGTCAGCTGCGCATTCGCCAGCGCCGTCTCATTCCCCTGAAGGAGCGAGCCTGCTCGCGATAGCAATCTCCCGGCAATCGCAACCTCCGTCACATTCTGCATCAATTGGTTACATTCATAGGATAAGCTGATCAGTCTGTCTGCTTCCGAGTGCGCACCATGGCGATCAATTTCGACCTCAACGATCTGCAAGCCTTCCGCGCCGTGGTCGAGCAGGGCAGCTTTCGCAAGGCTGCCGATACGGTGCGCATTTCCCAACCGGCGCTGAGCCGGCGCATCGAAAAGCTTGAAGAGGCGCTCGGGGTAAAACTGTTCGAGCGCACCACGCGCAAGGTCAGCCTGACCCAGGCCGGGCGCGGCTTCATCCCCAGCGTCGAGCGTTTGCTTGATGATCTGGATGTGGCGCTGTTGGGCATCAGCGAAGTCGCCTCGACCCGCCTCGGCCACGTCACGGTCGCCTGCGTGCCGTCGGCGGCGTACTACTTCATGCCGCGAGTGATCGCCCGTTACCACCGGCAATTCCCCCGAATCAAGGTCAAAGTCCTCGATTCCAGCGCCCACGACGTGCTCAGCGCCGTGGTCAACGGCGAGGCGGATTTCGGTTTGAGTTTTATGGGCACGCTGGAGGCCGAAGTCGATTTCGAACCCTTGGTGCAAGAAGGCTACGTGGTCGCCTGTCGCCGTGATCACCCGTTGGCTGGGCGTCGCAGCGTGACGTGGGATGAGTTTTATCGGCAGGATTACATCTCGCTCGACAAGACTTCGGGCAACCGGTTTCTGCTCGACCAGGCGCTGGCCGGTGTGGTCCCGCAACGCCCGAGCATCTGCGAAACCCGCCACGTCACGACCATGATCGGCTTGGTCGAAGCCGGACTGGGCGTGGCCGCCGTGCCGCTAATGGCGATGCCGGCCGAGGATCATCCAATCCTCACGCGCGTACCACTGACCGATCCGCAAGTGGTGCGCAGCGTCGGGCTGATCAAGCGCCGGGGTCGCACCTTGACCCCGGCAGCCCTGGAACTGGAACGTCTGGTGGTCGAAATGAAAGTTCAGCCGGCAACGCTCTACGACTGACCGAATCCAGCCCGGTGCTCTGCACTTGCGGCTGAACGGCCGGGGAGGCCAGGAAGCTCAGCAAGGCCTTGGCTTGCGCCGGATGTTGCGCGCCGACCGGAATGCCCGCAGCGAAACGCGTCACCGACTGCACCGATTCCGGAATCTTCGCGACAAAACTCACACCGGGTACTGGCAGCAATTCGCTGACCTGCTGGAAACCCAATTGATAGTCGCCCGTGGCAACCACCGAGCCGACCGGAATCTTCGGGATCATCTTCGATTTGGGTTTGAGTTGGTCCTCGATGCCCAAGCGCTTGAACAGTTGCTGCTCGATATACACGCCGCTGGCGCTATCGGAATACGCCACCGATTGCGCGTCGAGCAGGGTCTTTTTCAACGCCGCTTCAGAACTGATGTCGGGTTTCGCTGCGCCGTTACGCACCACCAGACCGATCCGCGAATCCGCCAGTTCGACTCGCGACGCCGGGTCGACCTTGCCTTGTTTGATCAGCTCATCCAACGCGTAACCGACCATGATCACCACATCAGCCTTTTCGCCGCGCGCCAGACGATTGGGAATCGCCTCGGGTGCCTTGCCCATCGACGGCCCAAGCGCGGTATCCAACGTGTGGCCGGTGGCCGCAGCGAATTCCGGGCCGAGGATTTTATAGGCCGCGGTAAACCCGCCCGAAGTCATCACGCGCAGCTCTTCAGCCTGGGCAACGGTGCTGAAACCAAGGCTGGCGACCAGAGCCAGCGCGGCGAAGTTGAATAGTTTGTTCATCAGTTGATTCTCAAAAAGTCAGGATTACGAAAGAGCCGGTTGCAGGCGACCGGTCGAACGGCGATACAGAAACAGCGTCGCGCACAAGGCGCAGAGTGCGGCGAAACTCATCCAATAGCCGGGCGCGGCTTTGTCGCCGGTGTACTCGATCAGCAACGTCGACATGGCCGGGGTGAAACCGCCGAACACCGCCGTGGCCAAGCTGTACGCCAGAGAAAACCCGGCGACCCGCACCTCAACCGGCATGATCTCGGTGAGGGCGGCAATCATCGCGCCGTTGTACAAGCCATAGATGAACGACAACCACAGCAACACCAGCAGCATGTTGAGGAAACTCGGCGCGTTGACCAGATACGTCAGCGCCGGATAAGCCGTGGCCAGGGTCAGCAGCGCCATGGCGATCAGCACCGGACGCCGGCCGATGCGGTCGGACAACGCGCCGCCAATCGGCAACCAGAAAAAGTTCGAAACCCCCACCAGCAACGTCACCAGCAACGCGTCGGCGGTGCTCAGGTGCAGCACGGTTTTGCCGAAGGTCGGCGCGTACACGGTGATCAGGTAAAACGCGGTGGTGGTCAGGGCGACCATCATCATCCCGGCAAACACAATCACCCAATTCTGCGCCAGCGTGCGAAACACCTCGCCCATGGTTGGGCGGTGTTTGCGCGCGGCAAACTCCTCGGTTTCTTCCAGGTTACGGCGCAGGAAGAAGATGAACGGGACGATCAGGCAACCGACAAAAAACGGAATTCGCCAGCCCCAATCGGCAATCATCGTCGGCGCCATCCACTGGTTCAGCCCATAGCCCAAACCTGCGGCGACAATGATCGCCACTTGCTGACTGGCCGACTGCCAACTGGTGAAAAAGCCTTTGTTGCCCGGCGTGGCGATCTCCGACAGATACACCGACACACCGCCCATTTCCGCGCCCGCCGAGAAGCCCTGAAGCAGGCGACCGATCAACACAATCGCCGGGGCAAACAGGCCGATGCTCTCGTAACCGGGCACCAGCACAATCAAAATGGTGCCGCTGGCCATGATCGACAACGTCACGATCAAACCCTTGCGCCGCCCGACATCGTCGATATACGCACCGAGCACCACAGCGCCCAATGGCCGCATCAGGAACCCGGCGCCGAACACTGCAAAGGTCATCATCAGGGAGGCGAATTCGCTACTGGCCGGGAAGAACACAGCCGCGATCTGCGTGGCGTAGAAGCCGAAAAGGAAGAAGTCGAATTGTTCGAGGAAGTTGCCCGAGGTCACTCGGAAAATCGCCCCGGCACGCGAACCACCGGAAGGAATTGCTGCTGTCATTTGATGTGTCTCCACCGCTTTTATGACGTGCGCCTCGTTGCAGCAGCGCACGGTTCTTATTGGGGCGGATAGTGGAGCAGGGCTATCGATATGTTAATTGCATTGTTGGCATGTATTGATGCGTGCAGCGGATCAATGGGTGGTTGGGCTTTGGTCGGCCAAGCGTCGTGTTCCGGCAAATTTGATCAGCGCAACAAGGAATGATTTGCCGCGGGCGCAGTCCGAACTTCAGTACCCAGACATCCCAGAGGTTTACCGATGACAAGCAAAACCCTTATCGCCAGCCTCGCCCTTGTCGCAGGCTTCGCCGCTGTCACTCCAATCGTCCAAGCGGCTGACAATCCGCAAAAAACCGTGCAGCCAGGGGTCGACAACAAACGCACCCTGGAAGTCGGCGACCGCGCCCCGGACATCTACCAGCGCAGCGAAAAAGCTCTGAAAAACTGGAAAGAAAAAGGCCTGCAATCACCGAAGGCTGATTCGCAGTGGGTGCAGATCAATGACAAGTACATGATGGTGATGATCACCAACGGGACGATTGTGGATATTCGCCCGGTTGAGCGTTAGGCCCTGAATCAATTGTTCCGGCGCACGCTTGACGCTGACCGTTAGCGCGCGCCGGGCAGTCTTTTTCCCGTCACTCGGCTCGACCCGCGGAATCCCTTCACCGAAACCTCCCCTCAAGACAGTTGCCAACTCCGCAAAATTCTGGGAAAACGGCGCCCATTCGCCCTCGCGGCTAATGAACAAAACAGAACAGATGAGTGTGGGCAATGAACGAAGAACTTCAGGTAATCGATCTCGAATTGGGTGATGGCAAGGCTGCGGTAAAAGGCGCTTTGATCACCACGCAATACCGTGGATGGCTGGAGGACGGAACCGAGTTCGATTCTTCCTACAGTCGCGGCAAGCCTTTTCAGTGCGTGATTGGCACCGGGCGCGTGATCAAGGGCTGGGATCAGGGAATCATCGGCATGCAGGTTGGCGGCAAGCGCAAGCTGCTGGTGCCGGCGCATCTGGCTTACGGCGAGCGCAGCATGGGCGCAATCACACCGAATTCGAACCTGATTTTCGAGATTGAATTGCTCGAAGTGCTGACGCGCGATGATTGATCGGTGGTGGCGTGAATGACGAAACCCCGCTGGCTGAAGAGCTGCCGGGTTTTTGGTTATCGAGTCAGGCATGCCGGATTTCTTTTTGTCGGTACCTCAGGTGAACATCTCAATATTATCGAGCGTGTCGCTAACGGTTGCTTCGAGCGCGGGTGTCACTGCTTTCATTCTGGTTTTTCAAGCGGAGCAAACGCTGTCCTAAGCCCGAAAATCCCAGACGATTTCCACCACGCGAATCGCCAGCACCAGATAAATCAGAAATAAAATCACCTGAAACGCCGTGTGGTAGGGCAGCCGCGACAATCGCCGCATGCCATCGCTGACGTTGAGCAGCATCAACACTGCCGACACGCCGATCAGCGCCCAACCGGCCAGATCCGAGGCCAGCAGCCCCATGTACAAGTGATGGCCACTGTCGAGGGCATTGGTGCCCGCCGCGAACAATAATGCGCAGACCAGCAGGTTCTTGATGTTGTCGAACACCTGCGTGGTGAAGTCGGTGTCCAGCAAGGCCAGATACTTTCGCCAGAATTTGTTCATGGTCTTCATACCTGTCGGGGGCATTCGCACGCGGCAAGTTTAGTGAGGAATCGGGTCAGGCGCCGATTTCATCCGGTCCGACGGAAGGGTCTATCGCCGGGTTGTGCGTCGGGAGCCGAGTCTATACTGTATATCTGAACAGTAAAAGGCTCGCCTCATGGAACTCATCGACAAGCTCAGCATTCTCGCCGACGCCGCCAAGTACGACGCGTCTTGCGCCAGCAGTGGCGCGCCCAAGCGCAGCTCCGAAGGCAAGAGCGGGCTGGGTTCCACCGATGGCATGGGCATTTGCCACAGCTACACGCCGGACGGGCGCTGCGTGTCGCTGCTGAAGATCCTCCTGACCAATTTCTGTCTCTACGACTGCCAGTACTGCGTCAATCGGCGCTCCAGCGATGTACCTCGGGCGCGCTTCACGCCTGAAGAAGTGGTGACGCTGACCATGGATTTCTACCGGCGCAATTGCGTCAGCGGGTTGTTCCTCAGTTCGGGGATCATTCGTTCCGCCGACTACACCATGGAACAGTTGATCCGCGTGGCCAAACTGTTGCGCGAAGAGCATGAGTTCCGTGGCTACATCCATCTGAAGACAATTCCTGAAGCCGATCCGGCGTTGATTGCAGAAGCGGGGCGTTATGCCGATCGCCTCAGCGTCAACATCGAATTGCCCACCGATGCCAGTCTGCAAACCCTGGCGCCGGAGAAACAATTGGGCTCGATCAAACAGGCAATGCAGACCATCTATACCGGCGAGCAGACCGTGCTTAACGAACCGCGCGCGCCGAAGTTTGCCCCGGCCGGGCAGAGCACGCAGATGATTGTCGGCGCTGACGACACCGATGACAGCACTATCCTGCATGGCGCCCAGGCACTTTACGGCAACTTCAAATTGCGGCGGGTGTACTACTCGGCGTTCAGTCCGATCCCCAACAGCCCGAAAAGTGTACCGCTCGCGGCGCCGCCGCTGATGCGCGAACACCGTTTGTATCAAGCGGATTTTCTTCTGCGCAGCTATGGCTTTACTGCGGGTGAGCTGTTCAAGGGGCCGGGGCATCTGGCGCTGGACATTGACCCGAAACTGGCTTGGGCGCTGGAGAATCGCGAGGTATTTCCGCTGGACCTGAATCGCGCCGAAGCGTCGTTGATCGCGCGTATTCCGGGGATTGGCTTGCGCACCACCGAGCGGTTGGTGGAACTGCGCCGCCAACGGCGTATTCGATATGAAGACCTGGCGCGCATGCGTTGCGTGTTGGCCAAAGCCAAACCGTTTTTCATCACCAGCGATTACCACCCGCAGCAGTCGGAAGTCACCAGCCATTTGCTTTATCAGCAACTGCGTGACCGGCCGCAGGCGCAACAAATGGGTTTGTGGGGATGATCAATCTCGATTGCGACGACCTCTTCGACATCTGGCGCCAGCAGGCGCGCTGGTTGCTCAGCCATGAAGTTGACCCGAGCCTCGTTAGTTGGGCGTCGGAAGGTGTGGCCGACCTGTTCGCCAGCGATGATTCGCCCCCAGAGGGCCAAGGGCCATTTCAAGCGCGCATTCCCATGGCGCTGCTGGGCATTCTCGAAAGCGCCTCACGCTATCGCGGTGATCAGCGCTGGAGCCTGCTTTACGAAGTGTTGTGGCGAGTCAGCCATGGCGATCGCACGGCGATGCTTGCCGGTGACAAGCTTGGCAGCGAATTGCAGCGGCGGATCAAACAGGTGCAGCGCGAGGCTCATCACCTGCATGCGTTTGTGCGTTTCGTCGAGCGGCCGCCAAACGTCGAAGGTCCGCAATACGTGGCGTGGCACGAAGCAGCCCACGACATTCTGCACAGCGCGAGTGAGCACTTCATCGGTCGTATGGGCCGCCATCGCTGGTTGATCGCCACACCACGCGACGGCGTCTATTACGATGGCGAACAGTTGATCCACGAACGTCAGTGCCCGATTGAATGGCAAAAACTGGCGCAGAACGTCGATGACCCGCACGGCGACATGTGGCTGACTTATTACAGTCACATCTTCAACCCGGCGCGGCTGAACCCTAAGGTCATGCAGGGCCATTTGCCGGCGCGGTTCTGGAAGAATCTGCCGGAAGGCGCGTTGATTCCCGGGCTGATTACTCAGGCACGCACCGGCAAGCAGCAGGACGGGCAGGCCAGCAGCATCAAGGGCAGGGGTGGTAAACGCATTGCGCTGAGCGATGGCGAGCGCGGTTCTGCGGTGAATTCGGAGTAACGACTTACCGTAGGAGCGAGGCTTGCCCGCGAAGGGGTCGGCACAGTCAAAATCAATTTGACTGACACAGCGCTTTCGCGGGCAAGCCTCGCTCCTACGCAAAAGCAGTTTTCAGCGCGGATAAAAAAGCCCCTCAATGCCGAAGCAATGAGGGGCTTTTTTGGCAACTGGCGTCAGATCAAACCTTGACGATCCAGCCTGCTGGCGCTTCGACGTCGCCAGTTTGCACACCGGTCAGCTCTTTGTAGAGCTTCTGGGTGACCGGGCCGACTTCGGTTTCGCTGTGGAACACGTGCAGTTTGTCGTTGTAGCTGATGCCGCCGATCGGGGTGATCACGGCAGCCGTACCGCAAGCGCCGGCTTCTTTGAAGTCCGAGAGCTTGTCGATAAACACGTCACCTTCAATCACTTCCAGACCGAGACGCGATTTCGCCAGCTCGATCAACGACAGACGGGTGATACCCGGCAGCACCGAAGGCGACTTCGGCGTGATGAATTTGTCGTCGTGGGTGATACCGAAGAAGTTGGCGGACCCGACTTCTTCGATCTTCGAGTGGGTCATCGGATCGAGGTAGATGCAATCCGCGAAGTTGGCTTTCTTGGCTTGCGAGCCAGGCATCAGGCTCGCCGCATAGTTGCCACCGACCTTGGCCGCGCCGGTGCCTTGTGGGGCCGCGCGGTCGAAGCTGGAAATCAGGAAGTTGTGCGGGGTCAGGCCGCCCTTGAAGTAAGCGCCGACCGGGATGGCGAAGATCGAGAAGATGAACTCGGGCGCAGTGCGCACGCCGATGTTGTCACCGACGCCGATCACGAACGGACGCAGGTACAGCGCGCCGCCGGTGCCGTAAGGCGGAATGAAACGCTCGTTGGCACGGACCACGGCTTTGCAGGCTTCGATGAACTGCTCGGTTTCGACGAACGGCATCAGCAAGCGGGCGCAGCTGCGTTGCATGCGCAGGGCATTCTGATCAGGGCGGAACAGGTTGATCGAGCCGTCCTTGCAACGATAGGCCTTCATGCCTTCGAAGCATTGCTGGCCATAGTGAAGGGCAGTCGAGCCTTCGCTGATGTGCAGCA
Organism: Pseudomonas sp. SJZ131; assembly: GCF_007828705.1. NCBI lineage: Bacteria > Pseudomonadati > Pseudomonadota > Gammaproteobacteria > Pseudomonadales > Pseudomonadaceae > Pseudomonas > Pseudomonas sp. SJZ131. The sequence continues at coordinate 539,041 of NZ_VIVC01000001.1, forward strand.
CGTTATCTTCGGTCAGGGTGCCTGCGTCCCACTCGCCATTGCGCCAGTACGACAGATAGCGTTTGTCGGTCTTGATGTAATCAAAACCCAGCTTGTCCCAATTGATGCTTTCGTTACCCATGACACCCTCTATCACTGAACAACCGTCGAAACGGTTCAAGGCTTCTGACGTTTTTTTGGATGGGGACAACAATACTTCATTCCGGGCCTAAATCGCAGCCCGGACTATTGGGTGATTGGCAGATAAATCGAGTCGCCTGCGAAAATCGCGAGCAAGCTCGCTCCCACATTTGATCCCAGTCTGTCTTTACATCTGCAAACACCACAAATCCCCTGTGGGAGCGAGCTTGCTCGCGATGAGGCCATCACTGACCCCATCAATCCTCCGGGTTACAGGTGCAGCGCATGCCCCAGCGCACGCAATGCCGCTTCCTGCACCGCTTCGCCCAGCGTCGGATGGGCGTGGATGGTGCCCGCGATGTCTTCCAGTCGGGCGCCCATTTCCAGGCTCTGGCCGAATGCGGTCGACAGCTCCGAAACGCCCACGCCCACCGCTTGCCAGCCGACAATCAGATGATTGTCCCGACGAGCGACCACGCGCACAAAGCCGCTTTTCGATTCCAGCGTCATCGCCCGGCCATTCGCGGCGAACGGGAAACTCGAGACGATGCAGTCCAGGCCCGCAGCTTTGGCGTCGTCCGGCGTCTTACCGACCACCACCAATTCCGGATCGGTAAAGCACACTGCCGCAATCGCCGTCGGGTTGAACTCGCGGGATTTACCGCTGATCAACTCGGCAACCATTTCGCCCTGCGCCATTGCGCGGTGCGCGAGCATCGGTTCGCCGCTGAGGTCGCCGATGGCGTAGACGTTGCGCATGCTGGTCTGGCAGCGGTTATCAATCTTGATCGACGAGCCGTTCATCGCCAGATTCAACGCTTCAAGGTTCCAGCCCTGCGTGTTCGGTTTGCGCCCGACCGCCACCAGTACCTGATCAGTTTCCAGGTTCAACGTGTCGCCGTTTGGGTCCAACACCTGAAGCGTATTGCTAGAAGAATCAAAGCCTTGCACGCTGTGCTTCAAGTAAAGCTTTATCCCGAGTTGCTTCAGCGCCTCATTGACTGGCTGCGTCAATTCGGCGTCGTAGGCTGGCAGAATTCGATCCTGCGCTTCGACCACGCTGACCTCGGCGCCGAGTTTGCGATAGGCGATGCCCAGCTCCAGGCCAATGTAACCGCCGCCCACCACGATCAACCGCTTGGGCACAGATTTCGGCGCCAGGGCTTCGGTGGAGGAAATGATCGGGCCGCCAATTGGCAGCATCGGCAGGTTGACACTTTTCGAACCGGTGGCCAGCACCAGATGCTCGCACTGAATCCGCGTATCGCCGACATCAACGGTCTTGCCGTCGACCACGTTGGCCCAGCCTTGAATGACCTGGACCTTGTGTTTCTTCAGCAGTGCCGCGACGCCAGTGGTCAGGCGATCAACGATGCCGTCCTTCCACTCGACACTTTTGCTGATGTCGAGGGTCGGCGCGGAAACGCTGATGCCCAGCGCTGAATATTGGCTGTGATGCTGGGTCTGGTGAAACTGCTCGGCAACGTGAATCAGCGCTTTCGAGGGAATGCAGCCGATGTTCAGGCACGTTCCGCCCAACGATTGGCCTTCCACCAGAATCGTCGAGATGCCCAGTTGACCGGCACGAATCGCCGTCACGTAACCGCCGGGGCCGCCACCGATGATCAGCAGCGTGGTGTTCAAAGTCTGTTGCATACCTGCTCCAGGTTAAAAAGCGTCGACAAACAAGGTCGCGGGTTGTTCGAGCAAGCCACGAATGGCCTGGATGAATTGCGCCGCGTCCATGCCATCGACCACGCGGTGATCGAAGGAACTGGAGAGGTTCATCATCTTGCGAATGACGATCTGGCCTTTGACCACCATCGGCCGTTCGACGATTTTGTTGACGCCGACGATCGCCACTTCCGGCAGGTTCAGCACTGGCGTACTGACGATCCCGCCCAAAGCGCCAAGGCTGGTCAGGGTGATGCTCGAGCCCGACAGCTCATCGCGGCTGGCCTTGCCATTGCGCGCGGCGTTGGCCAAACGGGAGATTTCCGCAGCGCTGTCCCACAAGCTGCGAGCCTCGGCGTGACGCACCACCGGCACCATCAAGCCGATATCGCTTTGCGTGGCGACGCCGACATGCACCGCGCCGAGGCGGGTGATGACTTGCGCTTCGTCGTCGTAACGGGCGTTGATCTGCGGGAAGTCGCGCAGGGCGACGACCAGCGCGCGGACCAGGAACGGCAGCAAGGTCAACTTGCCACGCGTCGCGCCGTGTTTCTCGTTGAGGTGCGCGCGCAGTTCTTCCACGGCGGTCACGTCGATTTCCTCGACATAGCTGAAGTGGGCAGCGCGCTGAGTGGCGTCCTGCATGCGCTGGGCGATCTTGCGGCGCATGCCGATCACCGGGATTTGCTGCTCGTCGGTACGCTGGGCGTAAGCGGCGGGCGCGGTCGAAGCGTTTGTCTGACCTTGCGCCAGGTAGGCGTCGAGGTCTTCGTGCAATACGCGGCCGGCCGGGCCAGTGCCCCGCACCAGACGCAACTGAATCCCGAGGTCGAGCGCATGTTTGCGCACGGCCGGCGAAGCCAGCGGACGCTCATCGGCTTCACGGCCGACCATCGGGCCTTGGCACACAGCGGCTGGGCGCGCAGACGCGGCCGGTTTGCTTGCAACGACGGCTTCGACTTTGGCCGGCGCTGCAACTGGCGCTTCTTTAGCCGCAGCAATCGGCTGAGGCGACTCTTTATGCGCCGGCTCTTTATAGTTGCCCGCGCCTTCCACTTCGATGCTGATCAGAATGCTGCCAACCGCCATCACTTCGCCCGGCTGGCCGCCCAGCGAAATGACTTTGCCGTGTACCGGCGATGGAATATCGACCATCGCCTTGTCGGTCATGACGTCGGCCAGGACCTGATCTTCGACGACCATGTCGCCGACTTTGACGTGCCACACCGACAATTCAACTTCGGCAATGCCTTCGCCAATGTCCGGCATTTTAATAACGTGCGTGCCCATTCAGACCTCCATGACCCGTTTCAACGCCGCGCCCACTCGGGACGGCCCTGGGAAATACGCCCACTCTTGCGCGTGCGGGTAGGGGGTGTCCCAACCGGTGACGCGTTCGATTGGCGCTTCCAGGTAGTGGAAGCAATGCTCTTGCACCAGCGCGACCAGTTCGGCGCCGAAACCGCAGGTGCGCGTGGCTTCGTGAACGATCACGCAACGGCCGGTTTTCTTCACCGATTTGACGATGGTTTCGAGGTCCAGCGGCCACAGGCTGCGCAGGTCGATGACTTCGGCATCGACACCGCTTTCTTCGGCGGCGACTTGCGAGACATAAACCGTGGTGCCGTAAGTCAGAATCGTCACTTCCTTGCCCGGACGGGCAATGGCGGCGACGTCCAGCGGCACGGTGTAATAACCGTCCGGCACTTGTGCGGCAGGGTGTTTTGACCAAGGCGTTACCGGGCGGTCGTGGTGGCCGTCGAACGGGCCGTTGTACAGGCGTTTGGGCTCAAGGAAGATCACCGGGTCATCGTTTTCGATGGAGGCGATCAGCAAGCCTTTGGCGTCGTAAGGGTTGGACGGCATCACCGTGCGCAAGCCGCAGACCTGGGTGAACATCGCCTCGATACTTTGACTGTGGGTCTGGCCGCCATAAATGCCGCCGCCGCAGGGCATGCGCAGGGTCATCGGTGCGGTGAACTCGCCGGCCGAGCGATAACGCAGACGCGCGGCTTCGGAAATGATCTGGTCGGACGCCGGGTAGACGTAGTCGGCGAACTGAATCTCGGCCACCGGGCGCAAACCGTAGGCGCCCATGCCGACGGCGACGCCGACGATGCCGCTTTCGGAAATCGGCGCATCGAATACGCGCGAGGTGCCGTACTTGTTCTGCAGGCCTTCGGTGCAGCGGAACACGCCGCCGAAATAGCCCACGTCCTGGCCGAATACCACGACGTTATCGTCGCGCTCAAGCATCACGTCCATGGCCGAGCGCAGGGCCTGGATCATGGTCATGGTGGTTGTGGTCATGGCGGTTTCCAACTCGATTTTATTGTTGTGATCGTTCATGTCAGATCCCCAACTCTTGACGCTGGCGCTTCAAGTGCTCCGGCATCTCTTTGTAGACGTCCTCGAACATGGTTGCGGCGCTAGGCGTCTGGCCACCGGCGAGGGTGCCGTACTGCTCGGCTTCTTTCTGCGCGGCGATGACTTCGGCTTCCAGCTCAGCGCTGACGGCGGTGTGTTCCTCTTCGGACCACTGGCCGATTTTCACCAGGTGCTGCTTGAGGCGCGCAATCGGATCGCCCAACGGGAAGTGGCTCCAATCGTCGGCGGGACGGTATTTCGAAGGATCATCGGAAGTCGAGTGTGGACCGGCGCGGTAGGTGACCCACTCGATCATGGTCGGCCCGAGGTTGCGCCGAGCGCGTTCGGCGGCCCAGGCAGAGGCGGCGTAGACCGCGACAAAATCGTTGCCATCGACGCGCAGCGAAGCGATGCCGCAACCGACGCCACGACCGGCAAACGTCGTCGCTTCACCACCGGCAATCGCCTGGAACGTCGAGATCGCCCACTGGTTGTTGACCACGTTGAGGATCACCGGCGCGCGGTAGACGTGGGCGAAGGTGAGGGCGGTGTGGAAGTCCGATTCAGCGGTGGCGCCGTCGCCGATCCACGCCGAGGCGATTTTGGTGTCGCCCTTGATCGCCGAAGCCATGCCCCAGCCCACACCCTGCACGAATTGTGTGGCGAGGTTGCCGGAGATGGTGAAGAAGCCGTGATCGCGTACCGAGTACATGATCGGCAACTGACGGCCCTTGAGCGGATCGCGCTCGTTGGACAGCAGTTGGCAGATCAGGTCGACCAGCGGCACTTCGCGGGCCATCAGGATGCTTTGCTGGCGATAGGTCGGAAAGCACATATCGTCGATGTTCAGGGCCAGGGCCTGAGCGCTGCCGATGGCTTCTTCGCCGAGGCTTTGCATGTAGAACGACATTTTTTTCTGACGCTGGGCGACCACCATGCGGTTGTCGAAAATTCGCGTCTTGAGCATGGCGCGCATGCCCTTGCGGAGGATTTCCGCAGGTACGCCTTCGCCCCATGGGCCGAGCGCGTTGCCTTGGTCGTCGAGCACGCGGATCAGGCCTTTGGCCAGGTCGGCAGTGTCGGCTGGTTCAACGTCGATTGGGGGTTTGCGCACCGTGCCGGCGTCGGTCAGACGCAGGTAGGAAAAGTCGGTCTTGCAGCCGGGACGGCCCGAGGGTTCGGGAACGTGCAGGCGCAGCGGTTCGTACGCTTGGTTCATGGCTTCTACGCTCGATCTTGTGAATTTTTTGTAGTGAGCTGACAGTCATTCCACGGTGAGCGGAAATCTTGTCCTACAAACATCATAGGCCCGGCGCGGAAGAATATTTATCTCTGTTTCGTTGCGTAAAGGGTCATTTGGGGATAAAAAAACTGCCTTAACAAAAATAACAGGTGGTTTTGTCTCATGCGCAAATTGGATCGCACCGATATCGGCATTCTCAACAGCCTTCAGGAGAACGCCCGCATCACTAACGCCGACCTCGCCCGCTCAGTCAATCTGTCGCCGACGCCGTGCTTCAACCGGGTCAAGGCAATGGAAGAATTGGGCCTGATTCGCGAACAGGTGACGCTGCTGGATGCAGATTTGCTGGGACTGCATGTGAATGTGTTCATTCATGTCAGCCTTGAGAAGCAGGTCGAAGAAGCGCTGGCGCATTTCGAAGAGGCGATTTCCGATCGCCCGGAAGTGATGGAGTGTTATCTGATGGCGGGCGATCCGGATTATCTGATCCGCGTGCTGGTGCCGACGATTCAGTCGCTGGAGCGCTTCATGATGGATTTCCTGACCAAAGTCCCCGGTGTGGCGAATATTCGTTCGAGTTTTGCCTTGAAGCAGGTGCGTTACAAAACGGCGCTGCCGCTGCCGGCGAACGGGTTGACCCTTGGTAGTTGACCCTTGGTAGTTGAGGCTGATCGTTGCCACGCAAAACGTTGCAGCGATCAGAGTTTATTCAGCGGGATCTTCAGGTAGGTCACGCCGTTGTCTTCAGCCGGGGGCAAATTTCCCGCCCGCACGTTTACCTGAATCGCCGGCAGCAACAAATTCGGCATGCCCAGCCCGGCATCGCGCTGGGTGCGCATCGCGACAAACGCCGCTTCATCGACACCGTCATGCACGTGAATATTGCTCTGGCGCTGCTCACCCACGGTGGTTTCGCAGTGCGGGGCGCGGCCCTCGGGCGGGTAGTCGTGGCAGACGAAAAGCCGCACGCCGGCCGGGAACGCCAGCAGTTTCTGGATCGAGGCAAACATCTGCCGCGCATCGCCGCCGGGAAAGTCGCAACGCGCGGTGCCGACGTCGGGCATGAACAACGTGTCGCCGACCAGAATCACGTCGCTTTCGATCAGATAAGCCATGTCTGCCGGCGTATGGCCGGGGACGTGCAGCGCGGTGGCTTTGAGATTGCCGATGCGAAACGACTCGTTCGGCGCGAACAGATGGTCGAACTGGGAACCGTCGATGCGAAATTCCGGTTCCAGATTGAACAGAGTTTTGAACACGTCCTGAACCTTGCTGATCGACTGACCAATCGCAATCTTGCCGCCCAACTCGCGACGCAGATAAGGCGCGGCGGACAGGTGATCGGCGTGGGCGTGGGTCTCCAGCAGCCATTGCACTTGCAGCTGGTTTTCGCGCACGAATGCGATCAACCGGTCGGCCTGAACCGTGGAGCTGCGCCCAGCGGCGGGGTCGTAATCGAGCACCGGGTCGACGATTGCGCATTGCCCGCCAGCCTCTTCGTAGACCACGTAACTGTAGGTCGAGGAGGCGGGGTCGAGGAAGGCTTCAATCTGCGCGGGCATGAACTCTGGCCTCTGAAAAGAGTGATGTGAAAGCTGTAGCAGCGGTCATCAGTTGCAACACTTTATGTTTAGACATAATGTCTGCAGCTTAAGTGACCTCCAAGGCATCGTGCAAATGCAATCCAGTCTGACCGAAAGCGAAGTCGCCCAACTGCGGGCATCGGCGTCCAAAGCGTGTGCGCTGCTCAAGGCGTTGGCCAATGAGGATCGTTTATTGATCCTCTGCCAACTGACCCAAGGCGAACGCAACGTTGGCGAACTGGAAACCATGACCGGCGTACGCCAACCGACACTCTCACAACAGCTCGGCATCCTGCGTGACGAAGGCCTGGTCGCAACCCGGCGTGAAGGTAAATACATTTTCTATGGCTTGGCCAGTCACGAAGTGATTCAGGTGATGAAAACCTTGTCCGGGTTGTACTGCGGCGCAGTGTTGAAAAGCTGGGCGTGATTCAGTGCCGCTGAAACCGGGTTTTGAAGAGCGGTGAGCGCTGCGCACTCAAACGCGAGCGAGCTCGCTCGCCACAGGTTTTGTGGGGTGGGTGGGTGAAGTGCATGGGCGTGGAAGCGCTGCCGGTGGCAGTGAACCCGATTTGATCGGTGACATTGCCCCTGTGGCGAGCGAGCTTGCTCGCGTTGGGCAGCGCAGCGGCCCCAAAATCTTGTGAGCGCTGCGCACTCAAGCGCGAGCAAGCTCACTCGCCACAGGTTTTGTGGGGTGGGTGGGTGAGGTGCATTGGGCGTGGAAGCGCTGCCGGTGGTTGTGAACCCGATTTGATCGGTGACATTGCCCCTGTGACGAGCGAGCTTGCTCGCGTTGGGCAGCGCAGCGGCCCCAAAATCTTGTGAGCGCTGCGCACTCAAGCGCGAGCAAGCTCGTTCGCCACGGGGTTGGTGTGGGGTTTTAGTGATTGGTTTCGGCGGCTGTTTGGGTTGAGAGAATAATAATGTTGCTGGCGAGTTTTTTTGGTGTGGTGATGGGCCTGGTCCTTGGTTTGACCGGGGCCGGGGGCGGGATTCTGGCGGTGCCGGCGTTGGTGCTGGGGCTCGGCTGGAGCATGACGCAAGCAGCGCCGGTCGCCTTGTTTGCGGTGGGCAGTGCGGCGGCGGTCGGGGCTCTCGACGGTTTGCGCCATGGTTTGGTGCGCTATCGCGCGGCGCTGCTGATCGCTTCGCTCGGCGCGGTGTTTTCGCCGTTGGGCATCTACTTCGCGCATCAGTTGTCGGAAAAAATCCTGATGATTCTGTTCAGTCTGCTGATGGTCATGGTGGCCTGGCGGATGCTGCGTCGCGAGCGCAAGGACGCCGGCCCGAGCGATCACGGTCACGCCAACTGGGGCCAAAAAAACTGCATGCTCGATCAACACACCGGGCGTTTTTCCTGGACCGCCAAATGCACCGCGACCCTGGCGGCACTCGGCGCGGTCACTGGCGTAGTCTCTGGTTTGCTCGGCGTCGGTGGCGGTTTTCTGATCGTCCCGGCGTTCAAGCAACTGACCGACGTACAAATGCGCGGCATTGTCGCCACATCGTTGATGGTGATCAGCCTGATCTCGGCCATCGGCGTGATCGGCGCGTTGCTCGCCGGGGTGCGCATCGACCACGTTGGCGTCTCGTTCATCGTCGCGAGCATTGTTGGCATGCTCATCGGTCGCAAGCTCTGCGCGCGGGTGCCGGCTCGGGCGTTGCAGGTCGGGTTCGCCAGTGTCTGCTTGGTCGTCGCGGCGTACATGCTGATGCGCGCCTGAGCCCTGCGATGCGATGGTCCGACGCGTGAAAGGGTCTTCGCGTTCGGGAATCGTCGGCTTGCTGATTTTCGGTCTCGAGCCAATGAAAGACTTTTTTCAGGCCTGAAACAGCGGTTCGGGCAGACCCTTGACGCCCGCATCCAGAGCAAAAACCCCACCGGCCAACGACTGCTCGTCCCGATCATCTCCCGGCCGGATCGAGGTCACGAACAGCGTGTCCAGACGACTGCCGCCAAACGCGCACATGGTCGGTTTCTTCACCGGCACCGCGAGCGAGCGATCCAGTCGGCCATCCGGGGTAAACCGGTGAATCAGCCCGGCGTCATTGGCGCAGATCCAGTAACACCCGTCGGCATCCACCGCCGCGCCGTCGGGACGACCGCAAAAGTGATTCATGTCGACGAACAATCGACGATTGCTCGGCGTGCCGCTGTCGATGTCGTAATCAAACGCCCAGATCTGCTGCGCCAGCGGATGCGAGTCGGACAGGTACATCGTTCGGCCATCCGGGCTGAAACCCAGGCCGTTGGGCACGATAAACCCGCTGAGCCGCGGATCGAGCGGCCCGCGTTGCCCTTGGCTGAAGCGATACATCGTGCCTTCAGCGGCGTTGGCGCCCATGTTCAGGACCATGCTGCCGGCCCAGAAACGTCCCTGGCGATCACAGCGGCCATCGTTCAAACGCATGTCCGGGCGCGCGTGATCGACGTGGGCGAGCAGCTCGCTGTCGAGGCTGCCGTCGTTGTTCGCGTGCAAATGGAAGAACCCGCTTTCCATCCCTGCGACCCAACTGCCGTCGCTGCAACGGGCGATGCAGGCGAGCATTTCCGGCGTGGTCCACGCATCGACATGGCCGGTTTCAGCATTCCAGCGCTGCAGACCACCGGCGGGGATATCGACCCAGTACAGCGCGTTTTCTTCAGGCACCCACACCGGGCTTTCGCCGACCGTATTGCGGGCATCGACAATCAATTCGGCTTGCATGGCAGCTCATTCCCTTGCTCGTGGACTCAATCGCCAAACGGACCGGCCGCGACAAATGCGCCGCCCTGATAAACCATCGCCGGGTCATCGGCCGCTGGCATCGGTTGCGCTTCGACCTTGTCGCGGAACACTTCAGAGCTGTCTTGCGGCACGTAACCGAGGCCGGCGGCGAGGCGGTTATCCCACCAGACGTTTTTGTTGTCGGAGACGCCGTAGACGATGGTGTGGCCGACATTCGGCGCGTACAAGGCGCGTTCGAGCAATTGCGTGAGGTCGCCGAAGCTCAGCCAGGTGCTCATCATCCGGCGGTTTTGCGGTTCCGGAAACGAGGAGCCGATGCGGATGCTGACGGTTTCGATGCCGTAGCGATCGAAGTAGAAACTGGCGACGTCTTCGCCGTAGGACTTGGACAAACCGTAGTAGCTGTCCGGGCGGCGCGGGGAGTGTGCGTCGATCACTTCGTCCTGTTTATAGAAGCCGATAACGTGATTGGAACTGGCGAAGATCACGCGTTTGACCCCATGCCGGCGCGCCGCTTCGTAGATGTGGAACACGCCGCAGATATTGGCGCCGAGGATCTCTTCGAACGCGTGCTCGGTCGAAACGCCGCCAAAGTGCAGAATCGCGTCCACGCCTTCGACCAGTTGGTGCACAGCTTGTTTGTCGGCGAGGTCGCAGGTCACGACTTCCTCGCTGCCGTCGCAGGCCGGAGACATGTCGACAATGTCCGACAGGCGAATGACTTTGGCGTAAGGGCGCAGGGTTTCGCGCAGGACTTTGCCGAGGCCACCGGCGGCGCCGGTCAAGAGCAGGCGATTAAACGGGATCGAAGGGGTAGGGGAGGTAGTGGGCATGGGGGATTCCTGAATATTTGAGTCATTGAAGTTGTTGTAAGTTGTCGTATGACTTGAGCGAAGTATCGTAAGGGATTCCAGTGCTTGTCAACGCGGCGGTGGCTGAAATTGTTGGAGGGCATTCACCGATTCTCCAAGGGGCTCAAAAATCCTGTGGCGAGCGAGCTTGCTCGCGTTGGAGTGCGCAGCGCCCCTGAAATCCTGGGGCCGCTGCGCAGCCCAGCGCGAGCAAGCTCGCTCGCCACAGTTGATCGGTTCCCCCAGAAACTGCTTACAACAACGACATCGGATAGCTGACGAAGATCCGGTTTTCGTCGAATTCATTGGTGCTGTAGTCGCGGCGGATGCTCGCATTCCGCCATTTGACGTTGAGGTTTTTCAGCACGCCGCTTTGTACGGTATAGGCCAGTTCCGACTCGCGGCCCCACTCCTTGCCGTCGGTGATGGTGCCGGTGTGCACGTTATCGCCGCTGATGTAGCGGTTCATCAGGGTCAGGCCGGGCACGCCGAGGGCGACGAAATTGTAGTCGTAGCGCACTTGCCAGGATTTTTCCTTGGCATTGTCATAACTGGAGTTGTAGCTGTCATTGGCCAACGTCCCGCCGCTGGTGCCGTTGATGCGCATCCAGGCATCGTCGCCGCTCAGTTTCTGCAGGCCGACATAAAACGTGTTGCCACCGTAGCGGGCCGAGAGCAGGGCGAACGTGGTCTTGTTATCCAGTTCACCGGCCAGCGCGCTGCCGTCCTCTTTGCCAGTGAAGAACCCGAGGTTGGCGCCCAGCGTCCAGTCGCCCATCGGTTGGCTGTGGCTGAGGTTGAAATACTGCTGCTGATAAATGTCGCTGAGTTCCGAGTACCAGACCCCGACCAACGTGCGTTTGTCGTTGAAGGTGTATTCGCCGCCACCGAAGTTGAATCGGTCCGAAGTGAACGCCGCTCGGCCGTTCATCGACATGTCGTCCATGCTCGAATCGTTGCGCGGGCTGTTGGCGCGGAACTGGCCGCCGTAGAGCTTCAAACCGTCAATTTCGCTGGAAGTTACCTGGCCGCCGCGAAAGGTCTGCGGCAGCGAGCGGCCGTCATCCGCGCGCAAGATCGGCAACAGCGGCATCCACTCGCCGACCTTCAATTCAGTCTTCGAGACTTTGGCTTTGAACGCGACGTTGGTGCGACCGAAGTTGTCCGCCGGGCGCCCGTCGCTGTCCAGCGGCAACAACTGCGTGCCCCCGGTGCCTTTGCCGCCATCGAGTTTTTTCGAGTACAGGCCCAGCACGTCTAGGCCGAAGCCGACCGTGCCTTGGGTGAAGCCGGATTTGGCGTCGAGGATGAAGCTCTGCGTCCACTCTTCAGCCTTGCCCTGCGGGTAGGCCGGGTTGGTGAAGTTGCGATTGAAATAGGCGTTGCGCAGGTTCAGCGTGGCGCTGGCATCGTCGACAAAACCTTCGGCGTGGCTGCTCAGCGGCAAGGCCAGGGCGAGGCTGCTGCAACCGATCAGGCTCAGGGTGTGGCGGCGTTTGAAGGTGAGGCGGGGCGTGCGGACAGAGGAATGACGGACGAGTTGGCTCACAGTGACGTTCCCTTTGTTTCTTTGTTGTTTTTATTTTTTGTTATACGTCGTCGTACAACATTGGCGGCGATTATTTGCGAGGGTTCGCGGGAATGTCAATCACAAGTTGTACGACAACACCGCGAAAATAACTCAACCCCTGTGGGAGCGAGCTTGCTCGCGATCGCGTTCTGACAGGCGATAAAGATGTCGAATAAAAATCCGCCATCGCGATCAAGCTCGCTCCCACTGGGTTGTGTATTGACTGTGGTTTTCCGGCAAACTGGCGCGATCCCCCGAACAAGGCTTTTGCATGGATCACTACGCCCCGCGCAACTGGCAGCCCCACGAACGGCCCAGCTTGCCCGGTTCCCCCTCGACGCCCTTGCACTCCACGCCCAAGCGGCTGGCCTACGCGCTGGTCGGCCTGCTGGTGGCGTTGACCGGTGGCCTCGGCAACTCGCTGGTGATCGCCAACCTGCCTTACCTGCAAGGTGCGTTGGGCGCGACCACCGCCGAAATGGCTTGGCTGCCGGCCGCCTACGTCATGACCAACGTCTCGATGAACCTGCTGCTGGTCAAATTTCGCCAGCAATTCGGTTTGCGCGCGTTCACCGAAGTGTTTCTGGTGCTCTATGCGCTGGTGACCTTCGGCCACTTGTTCGTCAACGACCTCAATTCGGCGATTGCCGTGCGCGCGGCCCACGGCATGGTCGGCGCGGCGCTGAGTTCGTTGGGGTTGTATTACATGATCCAGGCGTTCCCGGCGAAGTGGCGGATGAAAGCGCTGGTGCTCGGCCTCGGCACGTCGCAACTGGCGTTGCCGCTGGCGCGATTGTTCTCCGAAGACCTGATGCAAATCGCCGAATGGCGCGGGTTGTATTTGTTCGAACTGGGCATGGCGCTGCTGACGCTGGGCTGCGTGTTCCTGCTCAAATTGCCGCCGGGCGACCGCTTCAAAACTTTCGAAAAACTCGACTTCCTGACCTTCGCCATTCTCGCCTCGGGCGTGGCGCTGCTGTGCGCGGTGCTGTCGCTGGGCCGCATCGACTGGTGGCTGGAAGCACCGTGGATCGGCGTGGCGTCGGCGGCATCAATCGTGTTGATCCTCGCCGGCCTGGCCATCGAACATAACCGCAGCAACCCGATGCTGATGACCCGTTGGCTCGGCAGCGGCGTGATGATTCGTCTGGCGCTGGCGGTGATCCTGATTCGCATGGTGTTGTCCGAGCAATCCACCGGCGCTGTCGGTTTCATGCAAATGCTCAACATGAGCAGTCAGCAACTGCACAGCCTGTACGTGGTGATGTTGCTCGGCAGCATTGCCGGCCTCGCCACCAGCGCGCTGACGATTGATCCCAAACACCTGTTCATGCCGCTGATCGTGTCGCTGGCGCTGATGGCGACCGGCTCGGTGATCGACAGTTACTCGAACAACCTGACCCGCCCGGAGAACATGTATTTCAGCCAGTTCCTGTTGGCGTTCGGCGGCACGTTTTTCCTTGGCCCGACCATGGTCCTCGGCACGCGCAACGTGCTGACCAACCCGCGCAATCTGGTGAGTTTTTCGGTGCTGTTCGGCATCTGCCAGAACCTCGGCGGCCTGATCGGCGCGGCGCTGCTCGGCACGTTTCAGATCGTCCGCGAGAAATTTCATTCGAGCAACATTGTCGAACACCTGACCCTGATGGATCCGCGTGTTGCCGCGCGGGTGCAAAGTGGCGGCAACGCGGTCGGCTCGCTGATCGCCGACCCGAGTTTGCGCAATTTGCAGGGCATTCGCAGTCTGGCCACGGCCGCCACCCGCGAAGCGAATGTGCTGGCGTACAACGATGTGTTTATGCTCATTGCGCTGATCGCGGTGCTGACGATGATCTGGATTTCCATTCGCGCGCTGTGGCTGATGAGCACCACCCAAGCGGTCGCGCCCGCCGCGCAAACTGCCACTCCTTCCGTTCAACCCAGCGGTGCCACTTCTTCATGACCGAACCGACTAACACGTCTACCCCGGCGTCCACGCCGACGTCAACCACGACCACCACCAATGCCATCGCCGCCACCCCGGAAGGTGTCGCGCCGCCGTCCTCGCCGGCCACCGAACCGCGTTCGCTGCGGGTGCGGATTATCTCGTCGCTGGGCTTCGCGGCGATTGCGATTATTGGCGTGTTGATCGTGTTGTATGCCTGGCAACTGCCGCCGTTCAGCAGCGCCGTCGAAACCACCGAAAACGCCTTGGTCCGTGGCCAGGTGACGATCATCGGTCCGCAGCTCAGCGGCTACGTCTATGAAGTGCCGGTGACCGACTTCCAGCATGTGAAGGCCGGCGACTTGCTGGTGCGCCTCGATGACCGGATCTACAAGCAGCGTCTCGATCAATCGCTGGCGCAACTGGCGGTGCAGAAAGCCGCGTTGGCCAACGTGGTGCAGCAACGCAACAGTGCCGAAGCGACCATCAAGTTGCGCCAGGCAGCGGTGGCCGACAGTCAGGCGCAGGCGCGCAAAAGTGCCGCCGACCTGCGCCGTAACCAGGAATTGATCAATGACGGTTCGGTGTCCAAACGCGAGCTGGACGTGACCCTGGCCGCCAACGCGCAGACCATCGCCGCCGTCGCGCAAGCGCAAGCCAATCTGGAAATCGCCCGGCAGGATTTGCAAACGGTGATCGTCAATCGCGGTTCGCTGGAAGCGGCGGTGGCCAGCGCCGATGCGGCGGTGCAACTGGCGCGCATCGACCTGTCGAACACCCGCGTACTGGCGCCACGTGACGGCCAGCTCGGGCAGATTGGCGTGCGCCTCGGCGCGTTCGTCAACTCCGGCGCCCAACTGATGGCGCTGGTACCGCAGCAGTTGTGGGTGATCGCCAACATGAAGGAAACGCAGATGGATGAAGTGCGCGTCGGCCAACCGGTGACGTTCACCGTCGATGCGCTCAACCATCGAAAATTCCACGGCAAGGTGCAGCGGATTTCACCGGCGACCGGTTCGGAATTCAGCCTGTTGCAGGCCGACAACGCCACCGGCAACTTCGTCAAAATCGCCCAGCGCGTGCCCGTGCGGATCACCGTGGATGACGGTCAGGAACAAAGCGAACGGCTGCGGCCGGGGATGTCAGTGGTGGTGAGCATCGACACCGCAGCAGCCGGCCACACTGAAACTCCCTGACTCAACCAAATTCCTGTGGGAGCGAGCTTGCTCGCGATTGCAATCTTCCATTCAAGATAAATATTGACTGGCCGGACGCTATCGCGAGCAAGCTCGCTCCTACAAGGTTTACGCGTCAGTGAGCAATCATTGGCGGCAGGGTGCCGAGCAGCGAAACCGCCGCCACCGCGCCGATCCCCAGCAACCACTCCAGCAGCACACTGGCTTTCAGCGTGCCGACCCGCTGTTCGCAATCCTTGATCCGCAGCCGATTGAACAGCGCCAACCCGAGCATCGCCGTGACCAGCACAACCTTGATCAGCAGAATCAAGGCAAACCCGGACCACAGCGGTGTCGGCCAGAATTGCCCGGTGAGCACGCGCACGTTGATCAAACCGGTGATCAGCAACCCTGCCACCAAGCCATAACCGATGCCGCTGAAACGCCGCAAAACCACATCCAGCGCAACCGGCTGGCGCAGAATCAGCACCAGCAGCATCAACCCGCCAAGCCACGTACCGACGCAGACCAGATGGATGATCTGGTTGAGAATCAGCAACTGACCGCCGAGCCCGTCAAGCATCGCGCCGTGCCCGACCGGCGCCAGCGTCGCCAGCAGTAGTCCGCTGATGATCAATCGCAAAGCAACATTGGTGCGCAACGGCGTCCACAGCAATACCATCAGCAGCGCATTGAGCAGCAAGTGCCAACCCCACACTTGGCCGAAAAAGGTCTTGCTCAGCACCAGGCTCAAGGTCGACGGCGCAAACGCCGCGCGCCAGTCGCCGGCCATGCTGGCGGTAATCAGCAGCAACCACGTCACGCCACTGAGCAGCGCCACGGCAGTCAGCCAACGCGTGATGCGCGCCAGCGACCGGTCGAGATTGACGGCGTCTTCGGTCAACAACAGAGGCCTGAATACCCAGGCCCCGAACAGCATCAACACCACGACAAAATGCAGAAAGCGGCACAGCACCAGCGCATCGGTCATCGATTATTGGCCAATCTTGAAGCTGTAGTTGCCAGCGCTTTTGTGCGTATCGACTGACGTTACCTTCCATTCAACTTTGTAAGTGCCTGGTTCCAGCGCGACTTCCGGGGTAACGATCAAGGTCTTCTTGTCGCTGCTTTTGGTCGCGAGGTTTTTCACCGGCACGTCCTCGCCGTCGCGGCTGATTTTGACCGTACTGAAGGTCGTTTCAATGCCTTCGGAAAACACCAGGCGCAATTCGCCCGGGTCGGTAACGGTGCTGTTGGCGGCCGGGATCTGGCTTTTCAGGTGCGCGTGGGCAAACACCGAAGAGGCGGCAAACAGCGAGCCGAGCAGGGCGGCGGCGGTCAGGGCTTTTTTCAAGGATGGGTTCAGGGACATGGTCGGGTACCTTCTTGGCAGAGAAAATGCGCGTCACTTAAACATGAACGCCTTGCACCGGGAAATGTTTACGCCGCAGCTTTTCTCCCGGCAAGTGAAAAAACCGCTGTCGCCGCGACCCAGAGCGGATGCTAGTCTGGGCCACCGCTGTTGTCAGGGAGCCCTCAATGGGCAATCACAAGATCGAAATCCGCCGCAGTAATGTCGAGAAGATCCTTCTCGGCGCCGAAAAGGTCTTCGCCGAAAAAGGCTTCGGCAGCACCGCCATGGCGGACATCGCCGCTGAAGTGCAACTGCCGCGCTCCAATCTGCATTATTACTTCAGCACCAAAGGCGAGCTGTACAGCGCGGTGCTGTTCGACCTGCTGGAAGTGTGGAAACAGGACGCCTTGTGCTTCGAGATGTTCGACGATCCGCGCGTGGTGCTTAGCAGTTATATCCGCGCCAAAATGAACCACTCGCGCAGCCGCCCGCATGGCTCGAAAGTCTGGGCCAACGAGATTATTCACGGCGCGCCGACGCTGGGCGAGGCGCTGGACGCCAGTCTTTATGACTGGGCGAAAATGAAGGAAGCGAAGATTCGCCAATGGGTCGAGGACAAACGCATCCTGCCGGTCGAGCCCTCGGCGCTGCTTTATATGATCTGGGCTTCGACCCAGCATTACGCTGACTTCGATCATCAGGTGAACATCCTTAATGATCATCAGGCGTTGTCGGACATGCAGTTCGAGCGGGCGGTGCAGACCGTGACCAGCGTGATATTGCGCGGGATTGGGTTGGAACCCTGAGAAGCACCCCTCACCCCAGCCCTCTCCCCATAGGGGAGAGGGGGAAAGGGGGCCGATCTCCATGCGCTCAGAATCTGCGTTCGACTCAAATGTCCCCGGTTGCAAACTACCTAAAAATCACCTCGGCCAGTCTCTCTATCAATTGGGGAAAGGGTGCCGATCTCCATGCGCTCAGAATCTGCGTTCGACTCAAACGTCCGCGGTTGCAAACTACCTAAAAATCACCTCGGTCAGCCCCTCTCGATCTTCATGCGCTCAAAATCTGAGTGCGACCCAAATATCCCCGGTCGCAAACTATCTCAAAACAACCTCGGTCAGTCCCCTCTACCCCCTGGGGAGAGGGTTAGGGTGAGGGGTAGATTCCGGATCAACCCCCCACTCTAGAGAGCGACATGATAGGGATTACGCGGATCATGATTCCAATCCAGAAACGGCTTGCCGGTGTCCATCGGCACCATCTCAATGCAATCCTCGACCGGGCAGGTGATCTGGCACAAATTGCAGCCCACACACTCCTCATCGATCACTTCATATTTGTGCGTGCCGTCCACCTGTTTCAGGCTGGCCACCGCTTGGTGCGAGGTGTCTTCGCAAGCGATGTGGCAGCGCCCGCAGCCGATGCACGCGTCCTGATCAATCTTGGCGATCACCTGATAGTTGATGTCGAGGTACTTCCAGTCGGTGGTATTGCCCACCGCGCGCCCGGAAAACTCGGCGATGTTGGCGTAGCCCTGACTGTCCATCCAGCGTGACAAACCGTCCTTCATCTCATCGACAATGCGAAAACCATGCAGCATCGCCGCCGTGCACACCTGCACCGCGCCGCTGCCCAGCGCCATGAATTCCGCCGCGTCACGCCAACTGCCAATGCCGCCGATGCCGCAGATCGGCAAGCCCAGCGTCTGCGGGTCACGCGCGATTTCGGCAACCATGTTCAGCGCAATCGGCTTCACCGCCGAGCCGCAGTAACCGCCGTGGGTGCTTTGATGGCCGACGGTGGGCATCGCGACCATTTGCTCCAGATTGACGCTGGTGATCGAGTTGATCGTGTTGATCAGCGACACCGCATCGGCGCCGCCACGGTGGGCCGCACGCGCCGCGACACGGATGTCGGTGATGTTCGGCGTCAACTTGACGATCACCGGCAGCGAGCAATAGGTCTTGCACCAACGGGTCACCTGCTCGACGTATTCCGGCACCTGGCCGACCGCCGCGCCCATGCCGCGTTCGGGCATGCCGTGCGGGCAACCGAAGTTCAGCTCGATGCCGTCGGCACCCGTCGCTTCGACCAGCGGCAGAATGAATTTCCATGATTCTTCGACGCACGGCACCATCAGCGAAACAATCAGCGCGCGGTCCGGCCAGTCCTTTTTCACCTGGGTGATTTCCCGCAGGTTGATCTCCAGCGAACGGTCGGTGATCAGCTCGATGTTGTTGATGCCCATGACTTCGCGGTTGGCACCGTAATGCGCCGAGTACCGCGACGAGACATTGACCGCTGCCGGGTCTTCGCCGAGGGTTTTCCAGACCACGCCGCCCCAGCCAGCCTCGAAGGCGCGGACCACGTTGTAGGCTTTGTCGGTGGGTGGCGCGGAGGCCAGCCAAAATGGATTGGGGGCTTTGATACCGGCGAAGACAATCGAGAGATCGGCCATTTACGCAGCCTCCACGTTGAGCATGAGTTGGGCATTGATGGCTTCGGCAGCCCGTTTGCCATGCTGCACGGCTTGCACCGTCAGGTCCTGATCGAGGTTGGTGCAGTCGCCACCGGCGTACACGCCGGGAATGCTCGTGCGCAGGTTTGCATCGACCTCGATGCGCTCGCCCTGGCGTTTGAGATCGCGCGCCAACGGGTCGGCGAGGGCGCTGCCATCGAAGGCCTGGCCGATGGCTTTGAAGATTGCATCGGCGGCCAGTTCGAAGGTTTGTCCGGTGGTCTGCAGGCGTCCTTCGATCATGCAGGTCCGGGCGAAACGCATGCCGCGCACGTGGCCCTGCTCGTCGAGCAACACCGTTTCCGGTTGCGCCCAGGTCAACAGGCGCACCTGATTGGCTTTGGCGATGTCTTGTTCGTGACCGGTCGCGCCCATGTCCTCGACGCCACGCCGATACACCAGATTGACGTCGCGGGCACCGAGGCGAGCCATTTGCACGGCCATGTCGATCGCGGTGTTGCCGGCGCCGAGGACGATGCAACGGTCGGCCAGCGGCAGTTGCGTCAGGTCATCGGCCTGGCGCAGTTCGCGGATGTAATCGGTGGCGGCGACCAGTCCCGGCGCGTCTTCGTGGTCGAGACCGAGCTGTTTGCTGGCGGCCAGACCGAGGCCGAGGAACACCGCGTCGTACTGCTGGTGCAACTCGCTGAGGGTCAGGTTGGCGCCGAGTTTCTGCCCGTGGCGGATTTCGATGCCACCGATTTGCAGGAGGAAATCCAGTTCCTTTTGCGCGTAATCGTCGACCAGTTTGTACTTGGCGATCCCGTATTCATTGAGGCCGCCAGCCTTTTCCTGGGCTTCGAATATCACCACGTCATGCCCGTGCATCGCACTGCGATGCGCGCAGGACAAACCCGCCGGCCCGGCACCGACCACGGCGATGCGTTTGCCGGTGGCGGCGGCGCGCTGGAACGGGTGTTCGCTGAAGTGCGCGTTGTCCACGGCGTAGCGTTGCAGCAGGCCGATCAATACCGGCGCGCACTCGTGATCGTTGTTGCGCACACAGGCTTGCTGACAGAGGATTTCGGTCGGGCAAACCCGCGCGCAACTGCCGCCGAGAATGTTCGCCGAGAGGATTTTGTGCGCGGCGCCCTGGACGTTTTCCTGATGGATATTGCGGATGAACGACGGAATATCGATCTCGCTCGGACACGCATTCACACACGGCGCGTCGTAGCAATACAGGCAGCGCGAAGCTTCCAGATGCGCCTGACGGGCGTTGAGCGGCGGCGCCAGATCGGTGAAATGGCCGGCGAGGGCGGCCGCATTCTCGTATGGGTGCGGGAGATGGTTCAGGGTCTTGATCACGGTTTAAGGCCTCATGTTTTTTTGAGGTGCCTGCCTCTGGTGGGCAGTGGAATTTTGTGCAGTCAGGGCCGGCCCCTTCGCGGGCCAGCCTCGCTCCTACAGGGGGGAATGCATTTCAAACTGTAGGAGCGAGGCTTGCCCGCGAAGGCCGCAGGCCTGGATCTCAGCGTTTCACCGCTGTCGGCTTATTCAGCTCAGCGCGCTTGCTGAGCAAATCAAACACCGCCGGGTACGCCGGCCGTTCGACATAGCGCCCGGCGCCACGCTCGGCGCGCAGGTCGCCATCGGCCCAGACCACGCGGCCCTGACTGACGGTGTGGCTCGGCACACCGCGCACGGTTTTGCCTTCGAAGATGTTGAAGTCGACTTGCTGGTGATGGGTTTTTGCCGAAATGGTGCGCGTGCCCTCGGGGTCCCACAGCACCAGATCGGCATCGGCGCCGACGCGGATCGCGCCTTTGCGCGGGTAGAGGTTGAAGATTTTCGCGGTGTTGGTGGAGGTCAGCGCGACGAAATCCTGCATCGACAAACGCCCGGTGTTCACCCCTTCATCCCACAGCAGCGCCATGCGGTCTTCGATGCCGGCGGTGCCATTGGGGATCTTGCTGAAATCATCGCGACCCGCCGCTTTCTGCTCGGCGCAAAAGCAGCAATGGTCGGTGGCGGTGGTGTGCAGGTTGCCCGATTGCAAGCCGTGCCAAAGCGCTTCCTGGTGGCCGCGCGGACGGAACGGCGGGCTCATCACGTAACCGGCGGCGGTCTGCCAGTCCGGGTGTTGGTAGACGCTGTCGTCGAGCAGCAAATGCCCGGCAAGCACTTCGCCGTAAACCTGCTGACCCTTGCTGCGCGCATAGGTGATTTCGTCGAGGGCTTCTTTGGTCGAGACGTGCACCAGGTACAACGGCGTGCCGATGGTTTCGGCAATGCGGATCGCCCGGCTCGCCGCTTCACCTTCAACTTGCGACGGACGCGACAGCGGGTGCGCTTCCGGGCCGGTGATGCCTTGCGCCATCAATTTGCGTTGCAGGTGATAGACCAATTCGCCGTTTTCCGCGTGCACGGTCGGCACCGCGCCGAGTTCCAGGCAGCGTTCGAAACTCGCTACCAGCGTGTCATCGGCGGCCATGATCGCGTTTTTGTACGCCATGAAATGCTTGAAGCTGTTGATGCCGTGATGGCTGACCAGTTCGGCCATTTCCTCGCGCACCTGCTCGCTCCACCAGGTAATCGCGACGTGGAATCCGTAGTCGGAAGCGGACTTCTCGGCCCAGCCGCGCCACTGGTGAAACGCCTCCATCAGCGACTGCTGCGGATTGGGAATCACGAAGTCGATGATCGACGTTGTTCCGCCGGCCAGACCGGCCGCCGTGCCACTGAAAAAATCTTCGCTGGCGACGGTGCCCATGAAGGGCAATTGCATGTGCGTGTGTGGGTCGATGCCGCCCGGCATCAGGTATTGGCCACTGCCGTCGAGCACTTCAGCGCCCGCCGGAACATCAAGGTTGTCGCCAATGGCTTTAATCACGCCATCAGCGCAATAGACGTCGGCGCGGTAACTTTCATCATGGGTAATAACGGTGGCGCCACGGATCAACAGAGACATTCCGAGTTCCTCGCAGGCATGACCGACTTATGCCGGTTCTAAATGTTTTGTATGAAGCCAGTGCAAACAGGTGTATTCCTGTCATCGCTGTCAGGAATAGAAACTAGTCGTAGTTTTTGGAATGAGCAAGAATAATTTTTATAAGCTTATGCCTGTTTTAAGCCATTGAAATATAAGCAATAAATACATAAATCACCAAAATGGTGAGGCTGTTCACCATTTTGACGCACTTGACAGGAACGCAAAATAGACGAGATTTCCTATGTGAAATCAGCCGCTTGAGGAAGGTCTATGGTTGAGGCGCAACGTTGAAAAAAACATTGATGCACCAGATTGAGTCCTGACTGTTTCGACAACTTGCTGCACATTCGGCCTGAGTGGCGTTGCAAGTAACCGAAGACTCGTTAGTTGAATAAATAAAACTGAATGACTTCAGTTGTTTAGCAGGATTTTATGGCATTGGCCAATGCATCAGCGGGGACCCCGGCACGTTTATTGATGCCGCCGCTGACACCTTGGCCGGTCCGTAAAAGTTGTCAGTTCCTCCGGCCATCGTCGGTTGGCGCGAGCAAGCGCCGGCCCCTGATGAGCAAAAAATAATTCAAAGAAAGTGGAGCGGCCATGCAACAGATCAGATCGCAAGTGACCGAGCGCGACGGCTTGTTCGAGCTCGAAGCCGGCACCGACGTCCTCGACAGTCCTCGTTACAACCACGACATGGCACCGACCAAGGTGCACGAACGAACCTGGAACAAATGGCACATCACCGCACTGTGGATCGGCATGTCGATTTGCGTGCCGACCTACACCCTCGGCGGCGTGCTCACTGCGTATTTCGGCTTAAGCGTCGGCGAGGCGCTGCTGGCGATCCTGTTTGCCAACCTCATCGTGCTGATCCCGCTGACCCTCAATGCCTTCGCCGGCACCAAGTACGGCATCCCGTTTCCGGTGTTGCTGCGCTCCTCGTTCGGCATACTCGGCTCCAACGTGCCGTGCCTGATTCGCGCATTGGTGGCGTGTGGCTGGTTCGGCATTCAGACGATGTTCGGTGGCCTGGCGATTCACCTGTTTCTCGGCTCGATTTTCGACGGCTGGAAGTCGCTCGGCGGCACCGGCGAGGTGATCGGTTTCATGGTTTTCTGGGCGCTGAACCTTTGGGTGGTGCTGCGCGGGGCCGAGTCGATCAAATGGCTGGAAACACTCTCCGCGCCGTTGCTGGTGGCGGTCGGCATCGGTCTGCTGGTGTGGGCAATGCCCAACGTGTCGATGACCGAGCTGTTGGCAATTCCGCCGAAGCGCCCTGAAGGTGCGAGCGTGGTCAGTTATTTCGCCGCCGGGTTGACGGCGATGGTCGGGTTCTGGGCCACGTTGTCGCTGAACATCCCGGACTTCAGCCGTTACGCGAAAAGTCAGAAAGACCAGATTCTCGGGCAGATTTTCGGCTTGCCGCTGACCATGTTCCTGTTCGCCGCGCTTGGCGTGGTGATGACTGCCGCGTCGGTGAAACTGGTCGGCGTGACCGTGTCGGATCCGGTCAGCCTGATCGGGCATATCCAGAGCCCGGTGTGGGTGGCGGTGGCGATGGCGTTGATCATCATTGCGACGCTGTCGACCAACACGGCAGCGAACATTGTCTCGCCGACCAATGACTTTCAAAACATCGCGCCCAAAGTGATCAACCGCACCAAAGCGGTGTTGCTGACGGGGCTGGTCGGGTTGCTGCTGATGGGCCACGAGTTGCTGAAAAAACTTGGCTGGATCGTTTCCGAGGTCAGCCTGGAGACGGTTTATTCGAACTGGCTGCTCGGCTATTCCAGCCTGCTCGGGCCCATCGCCGGGATCATGGTGGTGGACTATTTCCTGATCAAGAAACAGCAACTGGATCTGGCCGGACTGTACCGCGATGACGTGTATCCAGCGTGGAACTGGTTCGGTTTTATCGCTTTCGGCGTGCCGGTGGTGCTGACCTTGCTGTCGCTCGGTAGCGATGCGTTCAGTTGGTTCTACAGCTACGGCTGGTTTACCGGCTCGGCGCTGGGCGGGGTGATTTATTACGGGTTGTGCTCGATGCGGACCAGCCCGTCTGTGGCGAAATCATCGGTGTGATTGCTGGCCTCTTCGCGGGCAAGCCACGCTCCTACAGGTTCGTGCAGTCCCTTGTGGGAGCGAGGCTTGCCCGCGAAGGCGGCCTCGAACACACCAAAGAACTACCTGAAGAAACTCATAAAAACAGCCTGAGGAGATCACCATGAACGCAGCCGTAGACGTTCTGCAATCCACCCATCAGCACATCAACCGCGACCGCTTGTGGCAGTCGCTTATGGAATTGGCCAAGCTCGGCGCCACGGTCAAGGGCGGTGTTTGTCGTTTGGCCCTGACCGATCTCGACCGCCAGGCCCGGGACATTTTCGTCAATTGGTGCGAGGAGGCCGGCTGCACCGTGACGGTCGATGGCATCGGCAATATCTTCGCCCGCCGTCCCGGTCGCAATCCTGACCTGCCACCGGTCATGACCGGCAGCCACATCGACACCCAACCCACCGGCGGCAAGTTCGACGGTTGCTTCGGTGTGCTCGCCGGGGTCGAGGTGTTGCGCACGCTCAATGACCTCGGCATCGAAACCGAAGCGCCGCTGGAAGTGGTGGTCTGGACCAACGAAGAAGGCTCACGTTTCCCGCCGTGCATGATGGGCTCCGGAGTGTTCGCGGAAAAATTCACCCTCGAAGAAACCCTGGCCAAAGTCGACGTCGATGGCGTCACGGTCGGCGACGCGCTGAACGCCATCGGTTACGCCGGGCCGCGCAAGGTCAGCGGCCACGCGGTCGGTGCCTATTTCGAAGCGCACATCGAACAAGGCCCGATCCTCGAAGACGAGCACAAAACCATCGGCGTGGTGATGGGCGCGCTCGGGCAAAAATGGTTCGACCTGAAACTGCGCGGCGTCGAAGCCCATGCCGGGCCGACGCCGATGCACTTGCGCAAGGATGCCCTGGTCGGCGCGGCGATTATCGTCGGTGCGGTCAACCGCGCCGCCCTCGGCCATCAACCGCACGCCTGCGGCACGGTCGGTTGTCTGCAAGCCTACCCCGGCTCGCGCAACGTGATTCCCGGCGAAGTGCGCATGACCCTCGACTTCCGGCATCTTGAACCGGCGCGCCTCGACTCGATGATCGCCGAAGTGCGCGAAGTCATCGAAACCACCTGCGAGGCCCACGGCCTGACCTTCGAACTGACCCCGACCGCCGACTTCCCGCCGCTGTACTTCGACAAGGGTTGCGTCAATGCGGTCCGCGACGCCGCCCACGGTTTGGGCCTGTCGCACATGGACATCGTCAGCGGCGCCGGGCACGACGCGATTTTCCTCGCTGAACTCGGCCCGGCCGGGATGATCTTCGTGCCGTGCGAGGGCGGCATCAGCCACAACGAAATCGAAAACGCCGCACCGGATGACCTCGCGGCCGGGTGCGCGGTGTTGTTGCGGGCAATGCTGGCGTCGTCGGCGGCGATCGCCAGCGGACAATTGGCGACGTAAGACGCGCAATTCGTGACCTGCGATGCCCGCGCCGTCAGCGGACGACCCCTGGAGATTCACGGGGAGCAAATCCATCGGAATTGCCGCAGGTCAAGTTAAATCCGGCGAGCCTTTAATTATCGCGTGCATAGGCATTCTTCAAGCTGTCGCATGAGCCTTGGAGTACTTGGAGTAACCGTGAGTATTGGGTGTTCAGGTAACACTCAACGAACGGTCCGAGAACTTCATTGAGTGCGTGTGTTAATTTCTTTGAATCGAGGAGTCGAAGCTTTTCGGTTGTCGACAGCGCCACATCTCGTTTACTTCTGAATACGCTTTCTATAATGTTGCCATCGTTGTCTCTGGACAACATAGCGTAGTCTGAAGAATAGTCAGGGGATTCCATCTCAGCACTGATATCGTCATCTTCCGAGTGGTCCAGCAGATGTTCAGGTGTCAACAGTTCATATTGGTCAATGATTCCGTCAATTTCCTCGAACAGCGAGTGTGCTTGTGCGATTTCTTCAAGTCGGTCTGGTGCATCAAGAATATGATCATGGATATGGTGAAACTCACTTTTCCTCGCAAAGTAATCGTCATCGACTTGCATCGCTAATGATTCTGCTGTGGATAATAATTCATGCGCTTGCTGATTGAAAAAAATCGAAAAAGGATCTTGGCCATACAATATCTCAAGTAGCGTCTCCACATCTCTAGTCGAGCGCTGCTGGTACATGTTTTTCAATATTCTGAAGAGGTCGAGATTGTCTTTTACCTGTACTGTGAATCGGCTATTGCTCAACAGCGCTGGGGAGTTTGTTATAAAGTGTTGTATGTTTTCCGCCAATTTAATGTTGGCCTTGCTACGGTCCAACGCATGACCTTCACGAAGGTCGGCGATTAACTGGTTGATTTTCGTGTTGTGTTTGTCTTTGTAGTCCACCCGACTCAATGGCTCAAGCTTCAAAAAAAAAGCAGGGTCGGATAGTAGTTCTACCATTAACATCTTGGCGCATTCTTGATGCTCATCGACGCATTCCACTAATGCCTCATTAAGGCGATAGTGGGCGGTCTTATAGTTCAGGTTGGCGGTATAGGACTGCGATGTATAAGAAAGATTCTGCGAGCCGAGTATTGTCATGTCGTCATGGCTGAGCATCTTCACGTGACAAGCCGAATGAATGTAGATGTCGCAATTTTTTGTAATTTTTTTCATGACAGATCGCAGGCTGTCAGCGAGTTTGTCGGAGTCGATATCTGAAATACCGATGATCACCTTGGCACTGTCAGATTTATCGATGAAGAATTTGCTGAGAAAATTAAAGGTTCCGATAAGCCCGCTGGACTTGCAGTAGGTCACGATATGGGTGTTCTTAAGTTGCTGGTATTGCTTTGATTTTTTGAAGGCATCGTTGGAAAAATGTCTGTAATAGACTGTGCTTTGTACGTGCGCGAGTTGTTTCATAAAAATCCTTTTTCGATGTCAGCAGTTTAATCGTGATGAACGGTGGATTATGCATCGAATGAAATGAATCGTCTGCGTCTATAAACCGTTCAGGATAAGGTTGGCATGATGTACCTGACTGGCGAGCCTTTAAAACGCTTCAAGGTTTTGGTCGCTTCGCACTATCGCAAACCCGCGCGGTCGTAATCTTCACAGGGCGGCGCCGCAGAGCGCCGCCGCCATTTTGTGGAGAGCCAATGAGCCAGGACGTCCTGACCACCGAAACCAATCGTCGTCAGTTGCAGCAGATCATCGCCGGTTTGTCCGACGGGGTGATTTTGCTGGAGGCCGACAAGACCATTCTCTGGGCCAACGACGCCGCGCTGGCCATGCATGGGGTCAGCCGGGTCAACCAGCTCGGGGCGAATGCCAAGGAATACGCCAAGCGCTTCAACTTGCGCTATCGCAACAATCATCCAGTGCCGACCGAAAGCTACCCGATCAACCGAATCGCCGGTGGCGAGGTTTTCAGCGATGTGTTGGTGGAAGTAACGCCGAGCGACGATGAAGAAAGCCTGTGGGTGCACAACGTGCGCAGCCTGCAATTGACCGACAGCGCCGGGCAGGTCGAGTCGCTGGTGCTGATCATGAGCGATGTCACCGAGTGGGCCAGCGCCGAGCAGCGTTTCGAGAAGACGTTCAATGCCAACCCGGCGCCGGCGGTGATTTGTCGCCTGAGTGATTTGCGCTACATCAAGGTCAATCAGGGTTTCCTCGAGATGACCGGCTACACCCGCGATCAGGTAATCGGCGTTTCCACGTATGAACTGGACATCCTCGACGGCGCCGAAAAACGCGATTTGGCCATCGAACGCCTGCGCCAGCACACAACGATTCCGCAGATGCAGGCCGAGCTGAAGTTGCCCGAACGCGGCAATAAACAAGTGATCGTCGCCGGGCAGCCGCTGGAGATTAATGAAGAAGCCTGCATGCTGTTTTCCTTCGTCGACATGGAACCGCGGCACAAGGTCGAACTGGCCTTGCGTCAGAGCGAGGAGCGTTTTGCCAAGGCGTTTCGCCTGACGCCGGTGCCGACGCTGGTGTGCGGCGCCGAGAACGAATTGGTGATCGACGTCAACGAAGCGTTCCTTGAAACCCTCGGGTATCCGAGCGAAGAAGTGCTTGGTAAAACCGTCGAGGAAATCGATTTTATCGATGACTCCGGCACCCGCACGCGCCTGTTCGCTGCGCTGGAAAAGGCCGGCAAGCTGGATCGCGTCGACGTGCGCATTCGCAAGAAGGGCGGCGAGCTGATCGAGTGCAACGTCTCGGCCGACACCGTGAACATTCAGGACAGCCCGTGTTATCTGCTGGTGTTGATGGACATCACCGAACGCAAACGCACCGAAGTCGAGTTGGTGGCGGCAATCGAAGAAGTGATGAAAGACGCTTCGTGGTTCAGCCGCACGTTGATCGAGAAACTCGCCAATGTGAAGAGCGTCAACTCGCCGAAATTGCCCAGCGTGTCGTTCACCGACCTGACCGCACGCGAGCGCGATGTGCTCGGCTTGATCTGCGAAGGCCTGGCCGACAAGGAAATCGCCGCACGCCTGAAACTGGCGCTGAACACCGTGCGCAACCACGTTTCGACGGTGTATTCCAAACTTGATGTGCACAGCCGCAGTGAGGCGATTGTCTGGGCGCGCGAGCGTGGGTTGTTCGCCAGCGAGTGGCGACCGAAGGCGCAGCGTTAGGGTGCAAATGCACTAGATGCAAGGGGTCAAATGCGGGTTCTGGCCGGGTGGCGCAGTTCGTAATCTGGGAAGGTGCGGTAGAGCCTGCGGCGGGATGTCGCATCGCTGCGAAAGCGCATTTTCGAAACAGACAGAGGAACAGCCACATGGATCAGCAACCGTTCAATGGTGTGTTCGATTTTGCAGTGTCGGTCAGGTAACCCGGAATGATTTATCTAACGCAGTTGCGTGCTCAACTGGAACGTAGTTTTGCGCCGCTGGCTTGTGATTGTGCGCTCACTGGGGACAACTCCTTGACGGTCAAGCTCTATCACCCGGCGTCGGGTCAGGTGGATCTGGTGGTCAGCGGGTTGAGCGTGGCAAATTTGCGCACGCCGGAAGCGGTGGTCGCGTTGATTGAAGAGCTGCGCTATGAGCTCGAAAGCAATAGTTTGCATCGCTCTGAAAAAATGTAAGCACTAAAAATGACCAACCTGTAGGAGCAAAGCTTGCTCGCGATAGCGGTGTATCAGGCGACTGGGATATCAACTGACAGGGCCTCTTCGCGAGCAAGCTCTGCTCCTACAGGGATGGGAAAATTCTGATCTTCTGGCATTGCCCGGCGGCTGGGCTATAAGAAATGCGTGGTATTTATTTTCCGTGTCGCGGAAAAACCCCCGATCAGCCACCGCAGGTCAGCCTATGAAGAGTCTTGGGAAACGGTCGTTCACGCCGCTGTCGCTCGTATTCTGCGCAATCATTTTGAGTGGTTGCGCCAGTCCTCCGCCGCCGCCCCCCGCAGCACCACCGCCACCTCCTGAACGCACCTGCGAAACCCAGGACAAAACCGACGTGCTCGGCGATGTGCGCGCCGACGGCCAAGTGACGCGAGTCACCACAACAACCCGGTGCGTGACCCAGTAACACCTGGGCTTTGGTGGCGAGGGGGCTTGCCCCCTCGCCACAGGACCAAAGGTGCTTCGCGAGGAAAGTAAAAAGGCAGCCATGGTCGGCTGCCTTTTTTCGTGTTACCGGCGCCGCGTCAGGACAGAAACCCGCCATCCACGTTCAGCGAAACACCGGTCGTGTAGCTGGACGCATCGCTCGCCAGGTACAACACCGCGCCGGCCATCTCGCTCGGATCCGCCACGCGTTTCAGCGGAATCTGCTGCAGCGCAGTCTTCAGGATCGCGTCGTTTTTCACCAGCGCCGAGGCGAATTTGGTGTCGGTCAGGCCCGGCAGCAGGGCGTTGCAGCGGATGCCGAACTGCGCGCATTCCTTGGCAAACACTTTGGTCATGTTGATCACTGCAGCTTTGGTCACCGAGTAAATGCCTTGGAAAACTCCCGGTGAAATGCCGTTGATCGAGGCCACGTTGATGATGCTGCCGCCACCGTTGTCGCGCATCAGCTTGCCGGCTTCGACCGACATGAAGAAGTAGCCGCGAATGTTCACGTCGACAGTCTTCTGGAACGCCCCGAGGTCGGTGTCCAGCACGTTGCAGAACTGCGGGTTGGTCGCCGCGTTGTTGACCAGAATATCCAGGCGTCCAAATTGTTCGCGGATGGTCGCGAAGACTTGGCTGATCTGTTCCATCTCGCCGATGTGGCAAGCGATTGCAGTGGCTTTGCCGCCAGCGGCGATGATCGCGTCGGCGACGTGTTGGCAGCCGTCGATTTTGCGGCTCGAAACGATGACGTGCGCGCCTTGCTGGGCCAGCAGTTTGGCGATGGCTTCACCGATGCCACGGCTGGCGCCGGAGACGAAAGCGATCTTGCCGTCGAGGTCGAACAACTGAGTCTTGGACATGGGATTTCCTTGTTATAGGCCGGATATTTTCAGGCGCCAGTCTTGCCGGTCACCGCAGCGTCCGGTTCGCCGGCAAGCTTGGCGCCTGCGGATCGTCTTGCTATCAAAGGCTGGATTTCTGGATGACCTGCAAACTCATCTGCTCCAGCAGTTTGTTCATGTGAATGAACTGTGCGAAGCGTTTGTCCTGGGTCTGGCCATGGAAGAAGCGGTAGTAGATCTGCTGGACAATCCCGGCGAGACGGAACAGGCCGTAGGTGTAATAGAAGTCGAAATTGTCGATCTGGTTGCCAGCACGCGCGGCGTAATAGTCGACGAACTCGCGGCGAGTCAGCATGCCCGGTGCGTGGCTCGGCTGGCGACGCATCAGTTGCACTGGCGCCGGGTCGCCGGCCTCGATCCAGTAGGCGAGGGTGTTACCCAAATCCATCAGCGGATCGCCGAGCGTGGTCAGTTCCCAATCGAGCACGCCAATGATTTGCATCGGGTTGTGCGGGTCGAGGATCACGTTGTCGAAGCGATAGTCGTTATGGACGATGCTGGAGGTCGGGTGGTCGGCCGGCATTTTATCGTTGAGCCAGGCTTTCACCGCTTCCCACTGCGGCGCGTCGGGAGTCAGGGCTTTCTCGTAGCGCTCGCTCCAACCCTTGATCTGGCGGGCGACGTAGCCTTCGGGTTTACCCAGATCGGCGAGGCCGCACGCGGTGTAATCGACCTGGTGCAGCTCGACGAACTTGTCGATAAAGCTCTTGCACAGCGCCTCGGTTTTCGCCGAATCGAGATTCAGTTCCGGCGGCAGTTCCGAGCGCAGGATGATGCCGTTGACCCGTTCCATCACATAGAACTCGGCGCCGATCACCGATTCGTCGGTGCAGTGCACGTAGGCCTTGGGGCAGTACGGGAAGCCGTCCTTGAGCTGATTGAGAATGCGGAACTCGCGGCCCATGTCGTGGGCGGACTTGGCTTTGTGGCCGAACGGCGGGCGACGCAGGACAAATTCCTGTTGCGGGTATTCAAGCAAGTAGGTGAGGTTCGACGCGCCGCCAGGAAACTGGCTGATCTGCGGGGTGCCGCTCAGGCCCGGAATATGCGCCTTGAGGTAGGGATCGATCAGGCTGGCATCGAGTTCTTCGCCGGAGCGGATACGGGTGGACTGGTCAGTAAGCGCCATGCTTATCCCTTCTGCTTATTTTGGAGGCCAGACATCATTGGCTAATCTAATGCTGAGACGGGCGTGCCACAAGCTCGGCCCGGTCTTATAGGTTAGCGTGTTGCCGGATAATCAGCGTTCCTGATGCGCGGGGATGGTGGGTTTGGCGCGGACCTATCTGAGTGACACAGGCCCCCTGTAGGAGTGAGCCTGCTCGCGATGGCGTAATGTCAGTCACCATTGATTTCAACTAAACGGACGCTATCGCGAGCAGGCTCACTCCTACAGGGGATCTTTGTTGAGGCAGGTCTAGCCCATGCGGCTGACCAAGGTGGTCGGCAGCGTAATCGGCGTCAGCACCGGTTCACCCGCGAAGAACGCCACGAGGTTTTTCCCCACCAGCTCCACCGTGCCCTGCGTCGCTTCCGGCGACAGCCCGGCCACGTGCGGGGTCAGGATCACGTTGGCCAGCGTCTTCAGCGCGTCGGGCACTTGCGGTTCGTGGTCATAGACGTCGAGCGCGGCGCCACCGATTCGCCGCTGTTCCAGCGCGCTGATCAAATCCGCCGTGGCCACCACACTGGCCCGCGCGATGTTCACCAGGAAGCCGTCGGGCCCCAGCGCCTCCAGCACTTGGCGGTTGATTAGATGTTGCGTGGCCAGCCCGCCGGGCGTGGCGACGATCAAAAAGTCCGAGGCCCGCGCCAGTTCGGTCGGCGTCGAGCAGTAGCTGTACGGCACGTGGCTGCGGTGCTGACGGTTGTGGTAACTGACGCTCATGTCGAAGCCATTTGCCGCACGCTGAGCGATGGCCATGCCCACCGCGCCCAGACCGAGAATGCCCAGGCGTTTGCCGGCCAGCGACGGGCGCATGATTTTCGGCCATTCGCCACGGCGCACAGCGGCGTCGGCCCGGGGAATGTCGCGTACCAACGCGAGCAATAACGCCATCGCGTGATCTGCTACTGAAGAGGCGTTGACCCCGGCGCCGTTAGTCACAGTGATGCCGCGGTCGCTGGCCGCTTGCAGGTCGACATGCTCGTAACCGGCACCGATCACGCAGATGATTTTGAGGGCGGGCAGGGCGTCGATTTCGTCGGCGTACAAACCCAGCGGACCGCGCGTCAGCACCGCGTCGATGCGCGCGCCATAGTTGGCAATGGCTTGGGCGCGCTCGGCGGGCGTCGGCGCCAGAATCAGGTGAAAGCCCTGACGTTCGAGAATCGGCAGGTAGTCATTAATCGTTTCAACCAATACCAGAACGGTTGCAGTCATGCTGGGCTCCTGTGGGCGCCGAGGTCGGGAACTCGAAAGTCCTTTCAGATTGCTGATTCCAGGGCGGTTTGGCAATCACCAAAGAGGATAGGCCATGCCCTTGCAGATCGCCGGAACGCGCACGCTTTGCCCTATGCAACCGGTGGGAGCATAGCTTGCTCGCGATGACAGTCCTGAGGACGCCATCGCGAGCAAGCTGTGCCGCTACGAACAGGTGAGGGGATTAACGCTGTTGCGGTGCATCTTCCTGGGTGAGAAACGTGCGCGCAGCTTCGAGGATTTCATCGGACAGCGCGTCGCCGCGCGTGGCGCGGGCGAGGGTCAGGGCGCCGACCATCAGCGAGTAATCGACCAGCGCCTGGCGCCGATTCTGCTCGGCGTCACCGGCGTCGATCAGCGAACCGTAGGTTTGCAGCAATCGGTTGAGGCCGTCGAGGAAGGTCTGACGCAAATCGCTGTCCGCCGCTTCGTGACACATGTCGCCGGCGAAAGCGACCACCGGGCAGCTGTCGCCGGGGTTGTCGCGGCTGGCGGCGGACAGGTAGGGCTCGATCAGCGAGCGGCGCGCCTGGTTCTTGTCGTCGTGCTCGGCGATCCGCGTTTTCCAGCGTTCGGCAGATTGCTCGAACGCCCGACCACCGGCCTCGCGCGCCAAGGCTTCCTTGGACTCGAAGTGGCCATAAAAGCCGCCGTGGGTCAGGCCGGCGGCGGCCATCACGTCAACGACGCTGATGCCGTGCAAGCCACGCTCGCGGAACAGCCGCGTGGCGGCCTCGACAATGATTTCGCGGTTGAGGTCGGCTTGCTTGCGGGAAACTCGGGGCATTAGCGGCTCACTGGCAGAGAGGATCGAAAGTCAAAAGGGTGGCGTTCAAAGTGCGTATTGGGCGATGCCGTTGCCGAACGACCAGTTCTCTTTTTTGACTTCCACCAGATTGATGAAAACGTCTTCGAGGCGCACAGCCATCTGCGCGTGCAGGCTGTCGGCAATGGTCTTGTACAGCAGTTTTTTCTGCTCGACGGTGCGTCCTTCGCTCAGCGTGATCTGAATCACCACCAGATTGTCGCTGCGGCTGATGCCCAAATAACCCGGATCGAAGATGAAATGCTGTTCATCGTGTTCGTTGAGAATCTGGAAATTATCGTTTTCGGGCACACCGATGCTGCTGTGCATCGCCGCATAGATGAGCTTGCCAACGTTTTTGGCGAAGGTCGGATCGGGGTTCTTTTTGATGTCGACGCGAACGAGTGGCATAGGGTGACTCCGGGCAGAGGTCGGTGGGTTAAAAATACATGACGATGAACCTTTATCAAGCATCGGATGAGTCCGCCAGACGAAATACACGCTCCCCAACACTGAATAACCCTGTAGGAGTGAGCCTGCTCGCGATGGTGTCCTCACATTTGAAATCACTTTCGACTGACCCACGGTCATCGCGAGCAAGCTCGCTCCCACTGGGGCTTGTGGCGCTGCCGGGATCTGATCCGCACAACCGCTCCTCAGCTAAGTCTTTGCTTCTGCTCGTTAATCCCGGACAATCGCGCCCCTGTTTCGACCAGGGCGCTGCCTGTCGGGTTTTTCCGACTCGTCCTGGTCGGGTAGCAACTGACCGGAATGCGGAGATCCCACCGGATGAATGATCAGGCCAATAGCGTCGACGAACGCTATGTAGCAGCGAAACCAGCGACGCTCGAAAGCTGGAATCGCCATGACACCACTTGGATGCTGGGCCTGTTTGGCACGGCGATCGGGGCGGGCACCTTGTTTTTGCCGATCAACGCGGGCCTGGGCGGCTTCTGGCCGTTGCTGGTGCTGGCAGTTCTGGCGTTCCCGATGACGTTCTACGCGCACCGTGGCCTGACCCGATTTGTGCTGTCCGGCCGTGAAGGCGCCGACATCACCGAAGTGGTTGAAGAGCATTTCGGCATCAAGGCTGGCGCGCTGATCACCTTGCTGTACTTCTTCGCGATCTTCCCGATCCTGCTGATCTACAGCGTGGCGCTGACCAACACTGTCGGCAGTTTCCTCGAACACCAACTGCACATCGCGCCGCCGCCGCGAGTGGTGCTGTCGTTTGTACTGATCCTCGGTTTGCTTGCGGTGGTGCGCTGCGGTGAGCAGGTAATCGTCAAAGCCATGAGCCTGATGGTTTATCCGTTTATCGTCGCGCTGCTGTTTTTGGCCGTGTTCCTGATTCCGCACTGGAACGGCGGCATCCTCAGCACCGCTTCGACCCTGCCCGAGCCATCGGCGCTGCTGCACACGTTGTGGCTGGCGATACCGGTGATGGTGTTTTCGTTCAACCACTCGCCGATCATCTCGGCATTCGCCGTGGACCAGAAGCGTCGCTACGGTGAACACGCCGAAGAGCGCAGCTCGCAGATCCTCTCGCGCGCGCATGCGTTGATGGTGGTGATGGTGCTGTTCTTTGTGTTCAGTTGCGTGCTGACACTGTCGCCGGCGCAGTTGGCTGAGGCGAAGGCGCAGAATTTGTCGATCCTGTCGTACCTGGCTAACCATTTCAGCAATCCGACCATCGAGTTTGCGGCGCCGTTGATTGCGTTTGTGGCGATTTCGAAGTCATTCCTCGGCCATTACATTGGCGCCAGCGAAGGTCTGAAGGGGCTGATCGTCAAGAGCGGCAAGCGTCCGTCGCCCAAGGCGCTGGACCGCATGACGGCTGCGTTCATGTTGGTGGTCTGCTGGATTGTTGCGACGTGGAACCCGAGCATTCTGCGGATGATCGAGACGCTGGGCGGGCCGATTATTGCGGCGATTCTGTTTTTGATGCCGATGTATGCGATTCGCAAGGTGCCGGCGATGGCGCGCTATCGTGGGCAAGCGTCAAATGTGTTTGTGACGGCTGTAGGACTGGTGGCGATTTCGGCGTTGATTTATTCGCTGAGTGTTTGATTGCTGCGATTTGGTTTTATGAAGTGATGACGGCTGACCCGATGTGGGTTGGCCGTTTTTTTTGCCTTGGGTTTTTGTGTGATCCATCCCCGTCATCACCCAAATAACGGATATACCCCAACCAAAAAAAACCAAAAAAAACGCCGCGCATCTCTCGACACGCGGCGTCTTTCAACTCAAAGGCTTAAACCATAAAACCCTTAAGCCTGAACCACCGGAATATTAGCGTTCGCAGCAGCTTCGCGGAACTCCGCAATCTGATCGAAAGACAGATAACGGTAAACATCAGCCGCCATGCTATCGATCTTGCCAGCGTATTCCATGTACTCCTCGACGGTCGGCAGGCGACCCAGGATCGAAGCAACGGACGCCAGCTCAGCCGAAGCCAGGTAAACATTCGCGCCATCGCCCAGACGGTTCGGGAAGTTACGGGTCGACGTCGACACTACAGTCGAATTCGGCTCGACACGTGCCTGGTTACCCATGCACAGCGAGCAGCCCGGCATTTCCATGCGCGCGCCAGCCTTGCCGTAGATGCCGTAGTAGCCTTCCTCGGTCAACTGGTGAGCATCCATCTTGGTCGGCGGCGACAGCCACAGACGGGTTGGAAGCTGACCTTTGACCTGATCCAGCAACTTGCCGGCAGCGCGGAAGTGACCAATGTTGGTCATGCACGAACCGATAAACACTTCGTCGATCTTTTCGCCAGCAACGCTGGACAGCAGACGGGCGTCGTCCGGATCGTTTGGCGCGCAGAGCACAGGCTCTTTGATGTCGGCCAGATCGATTTCGATGATTTCAGCGTATTCGGCGTCAGCGTCGGCAACCATCAGCTCAGGGTTGGCAACCCAGGCTTCCATCGCTTGAGCGCGACGTTCCAGGGTACGTGGATCGCCGTAACCTTCACCGATCATCCAGCGCAGCAGGGTGATGTTGGAGTTCAGGTATTCGGTGATCGATTCTTTCGACAGCTTGATCGTGCAACCGGCAGCCGAACGTTCAGCCGAGGCGTCGGACAGCTCGAAAGCTTGCTCGATGCTCAGGTTGTCCAGGCCTTCGATTTCCAGGATGCGACCCGAGAAAGCGTTTTTCTTGCCTTTCTTCTCGACGGTCAGCAGGCCAGCCTGAATCGCGAAGTAAGGAATCGCGTGAACCAGGTCACGCAGGGTAACGCCCGGTTGCATCTTGCCTTTGAAGCGCACCAGGATCGATTCCGGCATGTCCAGCGGCATAACGCCGGTGGCTGCAGCAAATGCGACCAGACCGGAACCGGCCGGGAACGAAATGCCCATCGGGAAACGGGTGTGCGAGTCACCACCGGTGCCGACAGTGTCAGGCAGCAGCATGCGGTTCAGCCACGAGTGGATGATGCCGTCGCCCGGACGCAGGGAAACGCCGCCGCGGGTCATGATGAAGTCTGGCAGGGTGTGGTGGGTGGTCACGTCGATCGGCTTTGGATAGGCCGCGGTGTGGCAGAAAGACTGCATCACCAGATCGGTCGAGAAGCCCAGGCACGCGAGGTCTTTCAGTTCGTCACGGGTCATTGGACCGGTGGTGTCCTGAGAGCCGACGGTGGTCATTTTCGGTTCGCAGTAGGTGCCAGGACGCACACCTTTGCCTTCCGGCAGACCGCACGCCTTGCCGACCATTTTCTGTGCCAGGGTGAAACCCTTGCCAGTGTCGACAGGTGCTTCAGGCAGTTTGAACAGGTCGGTTGGGCCCAGGCCCAGCTCGGCACGTGCCTTGTCGGTCAAGCCGCGACCGATGATCAGCGGGATACGGCCGCCGGCACGCACTTCGTCCAACAGCACTGGCGTCTTCATTTCGAAGGTGGTCAGGACTTCGTCGGTGCCGTGTTTGCAGACTTTGCCAGCATGCGGGTACAGGTCGATCACGTCGCCCATGTGCATGTTGGTGACGTCGAATTCGATTGGCAGGGCGCCGGCATCTTCCATGGTGTTGTAGAAGATCGGAGCGATTTTGCTGCCGAAGCAGAAACCGCCGGCACGCTTGTTCGGCACGTGCGGAACGTCGTCGCCGAAGAACCACAGTACGGAGTTGGTTGCCGATTTACGCGACGAACCGGTGCCGACCACGTCGCCGACGTAGGCGATCGGGAAGCCTTGACCGCGCATTTCTTCGATCTGCTTCATCGGGCCAGTCACGCCTTGGACGTCAGGCACGATGCCTTCGCGGGCCATTTTCAGCATGGCCAGGGCGTGCAGCGGGATGTCCGGGCGGGACCAGGCGTCCGGGGCAGGGGAGAGGTCGTCAGTGTTGGTTTCGCCGGTGACCTTGAACACGCGCAGGCTGATCTTGTCGGCCAGGGTCGGACGGTTTTTGAACCACTCGCCGTCAGCCCAGGACTGCAAAACGCCTTTGGCGTGTTCGTTGCCGTTCTTGGCTTTTTCCGCCACGTCGTGGAACGCGTCGAACATCAGCAGGGTGTGCTTGAGTTGCGCAGCAGCGACCGGGGCCAGTTCGGCGTCGTCGAGCAGCTCAACCAGGGTCACGATGTTGTAGCCGCCCTGCATGGTGCCGAGCAGTTCAACAGCGCGTTTTTTGTCGATCAGAGGGGAGGTTGCTTCGCCCTTGGCCAGGGCGGACAGGAAACCGGCCTTTACATAGGCGGCTTCGTCCACGCCAGGTGGAATGCGATTGGTGATCAGGTCAACGAGGAAAGCTTCTTCGCCAGCCGGGGGATTCTTCAGCAGCTCGACCAGGCCTGCAGTTTGTTCGGCGTTTAGCGGCTGGGGAACAATACCCAGTGCTGCACGCTCTTCGATATGTTTGCGGTAGGCTTCAAGCACAGTTATTACCCTCATCAGTGGTCCCAAATGGGTGTCCGGGACGCTCATCCCGAAATTGCCGTACTCATGCGCTGCATGGCGTTGTGGGCCACTTAGCCAGAATTACCGGCAATTCCTTACAGAAGCTGCTTTCAAAGTTTTACGCCTGCAGAACGGGGAGCTGATGAGGGTTGGCGTAGAGCTTTTCCCCGCTGGAAAAACCCTTCGCCAACACCGCTCTGAAGGAACGACTGTGCTCGTGACGCTTTGAAAACAGCTTCAAACGGACATTGGCGCCTTAAAAGGCTGGCTGATTCTACGGCAAAAAAAATATAAACGTAAGTTAGCCCCTGAACTTTGAGGGGTGATGAATGTTAGACAAAGGGCTAACATGCCGACCTGTTCTGCTTTCCCGTGTTTTGCCTACCTATGCCCAATCAGACCATCAAAACCCCCTGCGTCGGCCTCTGTTCCACCGTTTACGGTGACCTGGTGTGCCGTGGCTGCAAGCGTTTCCACCATGAAGTGATCAATTGGAATGGTTACAACGAGGAGGAAAAACGCGCGGTGTGGCTGCGTCTGGAGCAATTGTTGTCGCAGGTGATGGCGAGCAAGCTCGAAGTGTTCGACCCGCAGCGCCTGCGCTTGCAGCTCGAACAGCGCAAGATCCGCTTTGTGCCGCATCAGTCGGAATATTGCTGGGCCTATCAGTTGATTGCTCGCGGAGCGCGGGTCATCAACAACCTGGAGGCTTACGGGATGGTACTGATGCCGGAGTTTCGCGACTGGAACCTGCCGGAATTGCGCGATGCGATTGATCGGGAGTTTTTTCTGCTGTCGGAGGCGCATTACCAGCGTTATATCGCGCCAGGCTTTTTGAAAGACGCGTTCGGCGGTTAAAGCTTAAAAGCATCGCGAGCAAGCTCGCTCCCACATTGGATCTGTGGCGTTCACAACAGTTGTGATCAACACATACCCTGTGGGAGCGAGGCTTGCCCGCGAAGGCGTCCATCCAGACGCCACACAATCTCAATGCTGCGTAACAATCTCCTCCAGATGATCCATGATCGTGTCCGGTTTCAGCACCAGCACATCACTCTCCACCGCATCCAGCACCACTTCCGCAGTATTGCCGATCAACGCCCCGGACAACCCCGACCGCGCCACTGTGCCGATCACCGTCACCGCAGCTTGCAGTTTGTGCACCATGAACGGAATCAGCACATCCGCCGGACCTTCTTCGATATGCAGGTGATCGTCGTCGATATCGAATTCGGCCTGGAACGCCTTGCACTGCTCGCGATAGCGCGCCTGAATGGTTTCGCTGAGTTGCAGCGTCGGGTCGGTGGCCGACAGCATTGGTGAGGGATGCGCGCTGATCACATGCAATTTCGCCTTGGCCAGACTCGCAATGTCGTAGCCGTGATCGACGATGCACGCGTGCAACGTGCGGTGTTCGCCGTCGGTATTGCCGACATCGATGGCCGCCAGAATCACCCCGCCGGTCCACGGTTTGGCGGTTTTGACCAGCAACACCGGGGTCGGGCAGTAGCGCAGCAGTTTCCAGTCGGCCGGGGTCAGCAGGGCCTTTTTCAGCGGGCTGTCGGGGTAATGCTGTTTGATCACCAGTCCGCAGCCCTCGGCTTGCTGCACATCGACGATGGTTTCGTGCAGGCTCTCGTTCCACGCCTGCTCGGTGGTGACGCTGTAGCCTTCCTCGAGCGCGGCTTGTTTGAGCTCGCGCAGGTGTTCGGAATGATCATGCTTCTTGTCGCACACCAGCAAATGCAAATGCGCCTGGGTCACGCCCGCAATCAATTTGGCGCGGCGCAGCGCCAGGCTTTCGTCCGGGGACGGTTCGATGACCACCAGAATGCTGCGAATGGCTTGCATGAGCGGGATCTCCAGAAAGTGAAAGGCATTGCGTTGGACAACTATAGTTGCTGCCCGCCAACACGGGACTTGATGCATATCAACGGCAGCGGCTGGTGGTCTGCGGGCAGGCCGGTATAATCGGCGCCCTTCGTTTTGAACCCTTTATCCGTGAGCCCCATGATCCTTCCCGAAATTCACGAATTCCTCGGTTGCCGCACCCCCGACGGCTGGGTCCAGGCCGCGCTGGCCGATCAGGACACGCTGCTGATCGACCACAAGAACTGCGAATTCAAGGCCGCCAGCACGGCGTTGAGCCTGATCGCCAAGTACCACTCCCACGTCGATCTGATCAATTTGATGTCGCGCCTCGCGCGTGAAGAACTGGTGCACCACGAGCAAGTCATGCGTTTGATGAAAAAACGCAAGGTCGAGCTGCGCCAACTGTCCGCCGGGCGTTACGCCTCGGGCCTGCGCAAAGTTGTGCGCAGCCACGAGCCGGTGAAACTGGTGGATACGCTGGTGGTGGGAGCGTTTATCGAGGCGCGCAGTTGCGAGCGTTTCGAGGCGCTGGTGCCGCATCTGGATGAAGAGTTGGGCAAATTCTATTTCGGCCTGCTGAAAAGCGAGGCGCGGCATTTTCAGGGTTATCTGAAACTGGCTTACCAGTACGGTGACGCCAAGGACATCGCCCAGGTCATCGAGCGCGTGCGCGCGGCAGAGCAGGAATTGATCGAATCGCCGGACGTGGAATTCCGTTTCCACAGCGGCGTGCCAACCGCTGCCTGACCCGCGTTTGATTGAACTGATCGCTCCTGCGCTCTGCGTGGGAACGATGATCATTCGGCGCGTTGACGCCAGAACACGCTCAGGCAACGGGTTGCCTGGCTAAGTGCACAGGGTTTGTGGGCGCCTGTTTGCCGAGTATCAGCGAGTCAGGCCCAACCGCTCATGCCACTGCGCAATCGACTCTTCGGGGTAGACATCAAATACCTTGTCCTCGGGGCGAACCCTGGCCTCGACCCACGGCGCTTTCGAACTCAGCATCAAATGCGTGTGCTCTGGCGGCACTGGCAGCGGGGTGTCGATGGCCGAGGCGAACGGATGAATCAGCTCCGGCCATTCCGGGCTGAACAGCCACAACCCGCTGCCGCATACCGAGCAAAAATGCCGCTCGGCGGTGCTGGTATGCGCGCGTTTGGCGCCGTCCTCCTTGAGTCGTGCATGGTAGATCGCGATGTGTTTGCGCCCGCGCACTTTCAGGCTGTTGGCGTCGCCGCTGATGTTGATCGCGTAGCCGCCACCGCCCTGGGTCTTGCGACAGATCGAGCAATAACAACGCTGATACGGATAGGGATGGGCGCTGGTCAAATCGAACGATACCGCGCCGCAATGGCAGGAACCTTCGAGCTGCATGGAAACCTCCGACTGTGCTTGATCGATTCAAGACAGCCTAGACCCTCAGCGATTTTCCACCGGCACCAGAATCGCGTCGCCCGTCGCCACCTGTACGCACACAAATCCCTGTAGGAGCGAGCCTGCTCGCGATGGCTCCCTAACAGCCGACCGAGTTCTCCCAGATGTACAAGGATCCAAATGTGGGAGTGAGCCTGCTCGCGATAGCTCTCTATCAGCCAACCTGTTCTTGTCGGATGTACATATCCATTCCTGCGGTCACGGCGGCATTGGGTTTCGCTCTTACAGCGAGTCACTTTCGAGAAGCGCGAAAGTAACCAAAGCGCTCTTGCCCCTTTCGTTCGGTGCCTCGCCCAGGCTTGGCATGCCCTCGCTCCGGTCCTGCTCCGTGGGCCCGCCGCCATCGGCCATCCCTGGCCGGGGGCGGCTAACCCGGCATCCTTGCCGGGTTGCCCACTGCGCAGAACCTGCGCTCGGCCTCACGAGGGGGCGGGCACCGCCACAGCGCCGCGAGGCGGCCTGATAGCCGACCTATTCTCCCTGCTGTGCGCAATCCCTGTAGGAGTGAGCCTGCTCGCGATAGCTCCCTGACAGCCCACCCCTTTCTC
Source organism: Pseudomonas sp. SJZ131 (assembly GCF_007828705.1). Lineage (NCBI taxonomy): Bacteria > Pseudomonadati > Pseudomonadota > Gammaproteobacteria > Pseudomonadales > Pseudomonadaceae > Pseudomonas > Pseudomonas sp. SJZ131. The sequence goes on from NZ_VIVC01000001.1 coordinate 581,588, forward strand.
CCAGAATTACAAAAACCAAAATGTGGGAGCGAGCTTGCTCGCGATAGCTGCGGCACATCCAACAATAACGCTGGCTGACACGCCGCTTTCGCGAGCAAGCTCGCTCCCACAGGTAATTTGCGCCGCCCAGAAGTTACGTGCCCAACACCACTCAAATGTAGAAGTGAGCCTGCTCGCGAACAACGATGACGCCGTCTACCTGGCTGGCACTCGCCACAGGTACCACGCTGCGACTGTCCGATAGGGCGTCCAGTCCAAACCGATTTCGATCATCTGCTTGCGGGTCGGCTGCACCGCCAGGCCCTTCATGCGCCGGTAGCCCTCGCGTACGCCGAAGTCATCCGCCGGCAGGATATCCGGGCGCTCCAGGCTGTAGATCAGCAGCATCTCCACGGTCCAGCGGCCGACGCCGCGCAGCGTGATCAGCCGCTCGATCAGCATTTCATCGTCCATCGCCAGCGCCGTCGGGTAATCCGGCACCACGCCGTCCAGCGTTGCCTGGGCGATGCCTTGGATGGTTGCAATCTTGCTCGCCGAGAACCCGCAACTGCGCATCTGCGCAAAGTCAGTCGCCAGAATCTGCTCGGGCCGGGGAAAGGCATCGTCCGGGAACAATGCGCGGAGTCGGCCGACAATCGCGTCGCCCGCCTTGGCGTGCAGTTGCTGGTAGGCAATCGCCCGCACCAGCGATTCATAGGGATCGCGTGCCGGGTGCGGTTGATGCAGGCACGGCCCGACGGCGGCGATGTGCCGTCGCCAGTCGTCATCGATCAATGCCAGAAACTCGCTGGCTGGCTGATAAATGTCGGTCATGCCACTCAGCGCGGTCCCAGCAGGTTGTTGACTTCGCCATAGCTGAACGCGCGCAAATCGCGGCTGTCGAGCTTGCCGGTTTCAAGAAAACTTTTCGCCAGCCCGGCCATCGCGCCATAGAGAAATTCGGCGATGCTCGACCCGGCGCTCAAGCGCCGCACGCCAAGGGTTTTCAGCACGTCGGGCGCAGGCAGATTCGCGAGGCCGAGCACGTTGACCGGCAACGAAGTGCCTTGGCAAATCGCCGCAATTTCGTATTCCGCGGTCGCTCCCGCCGCGAACAAGCCGTCCGCGCCAGCCGCTTGATACAGCGCCGCACGCCTGAGCGTTTCGGCGACACGTTCCTCGGCAGGCACCAGAGCTTTTAGGTAGACATCGGTGCGTGCGTTGATAAACAGCTTGATGCCGCGCCGTTGCGCCACTTGCCGGGCGACTTCGATCTTGCGCACCAGCACCTGCGGCGACGACGCCCCGTCCTCGATGTTGATGCCCACCGCACCGGCCGCGAGCACCGCTTCGACCACCTCGGCGACCCGCGTCAAGTCATCGGAATATCCGGCCTCGATGTCCACGGTCAACGGCACGCGAATCACCCGCGCGATGGATTCCACCGTCGACACCAGGCGTTCGAGCGGCAGCGCGTTGCCGTCCGGATAACCGTGGGCCCAGGCTACCGCTGCGCTGCTGGTGGCCACCGCTTTACTGCCCAATTGCTCGACCAGCCGCGCCCCGGCGGCATCGGCGACGTTGGTGAGGATCAGCAAACCGTGCTGATGCAGGTTGTGCAATTGCTGGTCGAGCGCTTCCATCGAATGTCCTTCTCTTTGAAATGATCAGAATGCCAAGGGTTGAGTCAGCTGTACTGCCGCGTTTTCCAGCCTGAGCAAAAACGCTTTTCGCGGCTGCCCGCCACCATACCCGGTCAGCGAGCCGTCGGCGCCGATCACCCGATGGCAGGGCAGCACGATTGACAGCCGATTATGCCCATTGGCCAAACCCACGGCGCGGCTGGCGCCGGGTTTGCCCAGCCGGGCGGCGATGGCGCTGTAAGTGCTGGTCTGGCCGTAGGGGATTTGCGCCAGTTCGGCCCAGACCTGCCGGGCAAACTCGCTGCCCGGTGTATGCAAAGGCACGGTAAAGGCTTGCAACTGGCCGGCGAAATACTGCGCCAGTTCGGTCTCGATCAGGCGCAAATGTGCGTTGTGCCCCGGCGCGACGGCGTAGCCATAACGCTGCTGCAACTGTTCGATTTCGCGGGTGAGCGCCGGCCGATCGAGAAACTCCAGCAACACCAGACCGCGCCGCTCGGCCATGGCGATCATCGGCCCCAGCGGCGTAGTCAGGCGGGTGAACAGCAACGGCTCGCTGTTGGCCGCGCGGCCCGGTGTGACGTGAAAAGACTTCTGAAACGCCTCGCGAAAACCGCTCAGGGATTCATAACCGGAATCGAACGCGACGTTGTCGATCGATTCGCCTTGTTTGATTCCACCGAGCGCCATGCCGAGCCGGCGGGTGCGTAGCCACGCGTGGAAGGTCATGCCGAAATGCTGCTTGAACCAGCGACGCAATTTCAGCGGCTCGATGCCCTCGACGTGCAGCTGCGCATCGCTCCAGCGCTGCTCCGGTTCGGCATCGACCAGGCTCAGCAAACGTTGCACCCAATCCGGCGCGATCGCTGCGGCGTCCAGCGGTTTGCAGCGCAGACAGGCGCGGTAACCGGCGGACATGCACTCGTCGGCGTGGGCGAAGAACTCGACGTTCTCCGGTTTCGGTTTGCGCGCGGTGCAACTCGGCCGGCAGAAAATCCCGGTGGTTTTGACCGCGGTAAAAAATACCCCTTCGTACGCGGTGTCGCGTTCAAGCATGGCGCGAACCATCTCGGCGTGGGGCGGCAGAGCAGCGTTTTGTAGGTTCATGGGCAGAGCATAGGTCCGCGCGTGCGGCGCCTCCACCGGTAAATCGACAGAGAATTGGCCGAGGGCAGTTTTGTTCAATACAGGCCCGCGTGTGCGCCCTAACGTGGGCGCCGGTTCAGTTGAATTGAAGAAGGTCGGTGATGAGTCTGATTATTTCCATGGCGGCGTTTGCCCTGGTCGCGTCGATAACGCCGGGGCCGGTGAACATTGTTGCGTTGAGTTCCGGCGCGCGGTACGGCTTTCGGGCCAGTCAGCGGCATGTGGCGGGGGCGACGCTGGGGTTTGTGCTGTTGCTGGTGTTGATGGGCCTGGGGCTGCATGAATTGCTGGAAATCTGGCCGGGGCTGACGCAAGTGGTCCAGTGGGCCGGGGTGGCGTTTCTGTTGTTTATGGCGTTCAAACTGGCAAGCGATGACGGCCAGGTGAATGCCAAGGATTCGGGACGGGCACCGTCGATGTTGTATGGCGCGTTGATGCAATGGCTGAATCCGAAAGCCTGGCTGGCCTGCGTCGCGGGGATGGGCGCGTTTGTCGCCAATGGCGAGGCGCGGCTGATCTGGCAGTTTGCCGCGGTGTATCTGGTGATTTGTTATGTGTCGGTCGGTTGCTGGGCGTATGCCGGGACATTCTTGCGCGGGTATCTGAATAACCCGGCAGGCATGCGTTTGTTCAATCGGAGCATGGCGTTATTGCTGGCGGGCAGTGCGGCGTATTTGCTGTGGGCGTGACGTTTGAACATTGAACCGTGCCCCGTCAAGCGGAGCACGGAATAGACGTCAACGAATTCCGCTGAGCGAATCAACCACGTCTCGTGGCAGCGGTATAAATCGACCCGCCCTTAATTGACTGATCGCGTAGAGCGCACTGGCGGTTCGACCATTGCCATCGCCAAATGCCTGGAAACCGATCACGGCAGCGAGCAACTGTTTGTCAAAATGCTGATGGGTGGCCTCGAGGATTTTCAGATGCTGTTCCATCAGGGCATATCCGGCGATGCTGCTGCCATACTTCGTTTCGAAGCCTACTCCACGAAATCGTCCCACGTCTTCAGGGGCAACTCTTTTGTGGATTTGCGTGATGACTGCCGGGTCAGTGAGGGAATGTTTATTGCCCGCGTACTCACGCAGCACCGTTACGAAGTTGTCGAAGTCGCTGGCTTGAGATGTCGCGCCGTTGACCATCCAGGCTGCGGCTCGCTGTGCCGGGTCGGTGAAGCCTCGGGGGTTGAAAACTGCTTCCGGCAGAATGGCATCGTACGGCGCTTTGTTCAGATCGAGTTTCAACAAGCCTTGTTGATGATTCGTCAGGAAAATGGCTTTTTTGGTTTCCATCTCGGCGACGTCGCCCAACAGCTCTGCGTATTTTGTTGCTGAGTAGGTCTCTCCTGTGTAACGGACGCCGAACATCGCGATAGTTGCACTTATCAGCTCTTCAACTGAATCCTTGCCGATGAGCGCCCCCAACGCTTGCACATTCTGTTGTTGGAGTGCGGCGTCTCTGGCGGCAGTGTTGAACAAGTGCTGTAACTCGGCGGGATCGGCACTCTTGGGGAATGGGATGTTTTTGTCGCTCAGCCGCGCCACGACGTGTTCCAGTGCTGTGATGCTGTCATCTTTGAACAGCACGCGCGCCAGCGAAACAGTGTCCAGCGACTTGCGGATTTGTGCGGCCGCCCCGGTGTGATCGATAGCGCGCGGCAAGTTGTAGGCGTTGGCGCCGGTCAGTCGATGCAGCTGGCCCCGGACAATCTGAGCTGACGTTACAGCATGCCCGGCCAATTTGATTGCACCTCGGCCAATCAACTTCAGGCCACCGTTGATCAGCGTCGGTAAGCCGTCCACCGGGTTGAACAGTGAAGCGACGGTGCGTGCGCCAATTCTGGAAGCGGACAACAACTTGGTCGCCAGTGAAGCAGTCTTGCCAACAGCCTTGGCCACTTGCGCCGGAACACTGGCAAAGACAAATGCAATAACCGTTGCATCCATTACGCAATTGGCGATGGCATCGCGCTGGCGTGCCGGCACGCCGGAGGACAAGCCTTCGATGCATTCCTTGAACGGAATGATCAGATTCAGCAGCGCGTTGAAGATTGTGTCGAATTTTTCCGACGCCAGCTCTTGTGCGGTGCTGTCGCGGCCCATGTCTGCCAGTTCACCTTCGGTAAGAAAGGGGTGTTGCTGGGCGATGGAATCACTGATCGCTTTAATGTGATCGGAGTCGAAGTAGGCCATTGGTTTATCGGATAGGCCTGGCTGTAGGGAGCCCTCGAATTCAGCTATTTTGCGCACGTACACCGCCGAAGTTGCGTCACTGCGAGGCACGCTGTTTTTGAAGTAGGCGTCCATGTCCAGTGGCGTATCGAGAATGCCATTGTCTTCGACGAAGTTGCTTCGGGTGCTGCCGACCGGTTCCTGCGCAAACAGGAACTTGCCCACAGTGTCCCTGAGTTCGATCCGCGTGCGGCATTGCGAACGTAATGGGAACAACTCATAGCATCGAACCAGGACACCGTTCAGTTCGGCGCAGATGATGACGCCGTACCGGCCTGTTCGCTCGCGTGTCGCTTGTGGAATTGATCCGGCAGAATGATGCGGTTTGAAGGCCTCTACGCGATAAATGCCCAGTCGGCCCTTTTCGATAAATCTGCGGTCGGATTCGACCATTTGTGAAAACACATAGCGGATGGTGGTCGACAGTCCCTCTTTCAGATCGTTGTAATGGTTATGGATGGCCGTTTCGTAAAGATCTGAAACCGGCAGCAGGTCTTTCAGTCTGGGGAATTGCGCATAGATGTCGCGCCCCCTGAGCCGCCCCCAGTCCTGGGTATGCAACTGGTCACTCATGTACAAATCCAGCACCGAAACTTTGCGTCCGGCACCGCCGCCGGATCCGCGGTGCTTGACCAGCTGTTCGTGCGGATCACATTCCGGCACGTCGGCGGTCAGCTCCATCAAGGCAATGGCCTTGCGTCGGGGAATCGGGCGATTGATCGCGCCAAGCGCCCTGGACAGGGATTCGACATGGCGGTTGTAGGCATCAATGGCCGTGTTGATGACTTCAAGGCTCAGGTTGCCATCCGTATCGCGCTGGATCAGACCATTCATCAGCGCCCACGTCACGACCGGGTCAATGCCGGCCACCGCGTGCAACTCCTTGAGCTGCGGGGTGAAGCCAGAAACCGGGCTGAAACCGAGCAATTGTTGATAAGTCATATGCCGGGAAGCGCCCGGCACCAGGCTTTCCGCCAGGGCCACTGCCTGGCTGAGGATGACCCAGCCCGGCGTGCCAACCTTCAACGACGGGGGGATTTCGCGCACCAGATACTCCGGCGCCATGCCCGCCAACACCAGCTCCGCAACCAGTGGCGCGATGAGTCGATGCAGGTTGCAACGTTCAATCAAATGCGCCTCCAGGCCACTGCGGATAGCGGCGGGCGGGCGCTGAACATGCGCCGACGAGTAAATGTCGAATCCGCCAAAGCGCGTATTAGCCGTGTCAACTTCAGCATCGATGTCGAGCAGCACGGCGGCGATCAGCAGTTGCTCGATGAATGGCTGTGACGCCCTGGCGCCCGATTCATCGGCGAACCAACCCAGCGCATCAATATAATTCTGCCCGGTTTCATCCAGCAGCCGTGCATCGCTGATCAGCCGCTGCAAGCGATAGTCGAGACTGTGCGGCTGTTTGTCCGAGCCGGCGTTTTCCAGTACCAGCGAGGCGCCGAAGTAGTCGGCCAGAGGCATTTGGTTACCGGTGAGTTGCGCGCTGATACGACGAATAATCGCCCGGTTTTCTGCGGTTAGTCTGTACGGCGACGTTTCGGGAGCGTCCAGAAGTTGCCAGTAGTTGCCCGTGTCGGCGATTTGCGGAATAGCGGCGAAGTTGAGCAGATCAATCAATGATCGGGTGCTTTCTTCATCAACCGGAAGTGCGACGCTGTGAAAACGTAGCCACTGGCCTACTGAGATTCGATTATTGGAAGAAACGAATCCTCCCAAAGATTTTGCTACCCGGGACAGCAACTTGAGTTCTTTGTCGAAGTCATTGATGCCCACTACATGCGCGGTAAAGTCGACGCGCCCGAAGAAGCGATTGGAAATATATTCAGTGGGGTTGCCCGGGCGGCTGACAGTGCTGATATCTTCGCGAACATAAAACACCCGTGCGTTTTGATCAACATGGAAACTGGCATTTTCGGCAATCGATTGCTGCGCGCGAATTTCAAGAAACTCTGGATGGCGTACCAGTTGTGACAGATGAAAAGCGCCTTTTTGATGAATTTCGTAGAAAGCCGACTGAGCGATGCAATCAACGGCGAGTAAATCCCAAGGCCACGCTAATGTAGTGCGAATGTAATCGTCGTCCATGGCGTTGGTCAATGCTTCGATAATGGCAAGACGTTGAAGTGCATCGCCTGTCGTTGCAGTGGCCTGATCGTGCAATTGCATGATTGAAGTTCCATCTTTCAAGTGGGTTGGGCGTTCCTCTGGTTACTCGGAACTTGCGCAACAAACTAATTGAAGAGGTGGGCAGTGTCAGTTTTGCTGTATGTCTTTATGTGAGTGAAGACGGGTGATCAAGTTGCAGGCGTTTAGCGCTGGCTAGTTTGGCCATATATTGCAACTTGTAAATTCCAAAGTTGCGCGAGAGTTAATGTTGAGTTGACGGCAGTAGGCCACGTCAACCGCGATATTGCCCAGGCGTCGCTGCCAGATGTTGTTTGAATACTCGCTGAAAGTGCGCCTGATCTGCAAAACCAGCCGCAATCGCTACATCGGCAATCAACTTACCGTTGCGCAATTGCTCTTGGGCAAACTGAATGCGTTGATTCAACAAAAATGCGTGCGGCGTCATGCCGTAATGTTGCTTGAACGCGCGGATCAGATAGGACGGCGACAACTGCGCGGCCGCGCAAATGTCTTCCAGTTTGAGCAATTGCGTGCAGTGGTCGCGGATGTAATCAGCGGCGCGCTGCAGTTTGAAGTTTGGCTCGCGCAACGGTTGATCGATTGGATTGAGGCGCTGCTGCACATCCGTGAAAAATTCCACGGCAGCACTGTGTTTGCGCAGGATGTCTTGCTGTTCATCGACCAGCACGGCGTATAGATCACTCAGCCCGGCAAACAGGCTGGCGTCGTGCACATGAGTGGTAGCGAACCGGCGAAATTCCTGATCTTCGGCAAAACCCAATTGATGCTGCAAATCAGTCAGCCACGACGTCTCGACATAGAGCATCAGGTACGACCAGGGTTGGTCGTCGATCGGATTGCAGGCGTGTACATCGCCGGGATTCATCAGCACCACGGTGCCGGCGTTGACCTCGAAGTGCGCGTGCTCGTGGAGGTAAGTGCTGCGCCCGGCGGTGATCGCGCCGATCGAAAAGTGCGCGTGGGAATGCCGCGAATAGCAGACCTCGCGGCCATCGGCGATGGCCCGCGCCTCGATGAAGGGCAGGGCGTCGTCGCGCCAGAAGCGTGGGGCTTTGTCAGCGTGTTGAGCAACGGTGCGCGTCATCGTTGGCGTCCTCGGCAGGCCAGTGGCGCAGTGTATGGGTTCTGAGCGCGAAAGGCGCGAGGCGCAAGCTCGCAGAGATATCGGTGTGTACCGTTAGTCGCTAGACTTGCTGCCCCGAATTTGCCGCAAGGACGCTCAGCATCATGGTTGCCCCTCGTTTATCCGCCGTCAGCTGCCTGCTCGCCAGCCTGTTCACCAGCGCCAGTAATGCTGCGGCGGCTGAACCCCTGACCCTGCACCTCGCCGACCCGGCGCAGAAATACGCAATCGACGTGGTTTACCCGCAGGCGCCAACGCAAACCTTCGATGACGCTCCGGCGACCATCACCCTGCGCGACAAGGCCAGTGGCGCAGTGCTGCAACGCATCGAATCGGCCGAGGCGTTTGCCTTGTTCAAGCCCGGCAGCAACGAACTGGCGGCCGATCAGAACCTGCTGCTGTTCGGTGATTTCAATTTCGACGGCAAGCAAGACTTGGCCGTGCGCAACGGCAATTACGGCGGTTATGCCGAGCCTTCCTACGATATTTATCTGTCCGACCCCGAGAGCCCGACGCTGGTGCTGAACAAGGCTTTTTCGGCGCTGACCCGCGAACCGAATCTGGGGCTGTTTGGCGTGGACGCGGCGAGCAACCGGCTGATCACCCAATCGAAAAGCGGCTGCTGCTGGCGCCAGACCGGGACGTGGCAGCTTCAGGACAACCAGCCACTGATGATTGCCGAAACCATCAGAGTCGCGCAGCGACCATTGGAGGCAACGCCACTGATGCCGCTGGGTTACACCGACATCACCCAGCGCGACCTGGTCAACGGTCAGTGGGCTGAGCGCAACCATCTCGAAGGTCCTGAGGCGACGGCGCCGGTGATGGTGCGCGGCACGCTGAACGGCAAGATTGCCTTCGAACTGTGGTGGCAAGTGCAGGGCGCCGCGTATGTCGGTGAAGTGCGCTACCCGAAAAGCGGCAGCGGCCAGCCGATTCGGCTGATCGGCGGGCCGTATGAGGATGGCGCGGTGCTGCTGCATGAGTTGAACGAGGCGGGCGAAACCACCGGCGACTGGTATGTGCAGGGCGAGCCCAACCTGCACGGCGTCCAAGATGTCAGTTGGCACGGTCCGGCGGAAAAAATCCTCAGCGGCACTGGCCGGCCGACGGTGTTCAAAGTCGCGGCCACGGCGCTGCTGCCGGTGGTCGCCAGTCAACGCGAAGGACGCTACCTGGTGAACAACGCCGAGGAGCCGAGAACCGGCGAATTGATCCTGACAATACTGCCGTCCACCGACGCCAGCGGGGTCGAATTGGCCGACATCCACATGAGCATTCGCATCAGCAACGACCGGGTCTGGGAGCTCAATAAAAAACTGCCGTTGCAGGCCGGCAACCTGGTGATCGGCATGGACGACAAAAACGACTTCAGCTATCGCCTGCAACTGCTCAATGGTGCGATTCAGTTCCAGGCTTATGGCGATATCTACGAATTCAGTTCGGTCTTCGTCAAACAAAACCCATGACTGACCGAGATTGACTACGTGTAGTCGTTATGACTGTTGATAGCGTCATAACGACTACTCTGCGCGCGAGTCATATTGACTGCTCAGTATTCAAGTTATTGATTCATCGTCATTTTTTACCTGGCACGGCTTTTGAGTTACTGAAAGTAAATCTCAACCGCATCAGGAGTACGGAAAATGTTCGATTTCTTCAGCAATCCTCATAACGTTCTGCACCTGTCCAGCAAAGTGCTGGGTGTTGGCCTGATGCTGTTGCTCGTCGGCATCTACGGCGCTTACCTGCACAGCGGTTATCTGCCGATTGTGCTGTTGGTGACGCTGCACGCGATGACTATCGTCGGCCCGACGCTGCTGAAAATCGGCTACGTGATGCGCCTGCTCGCGCAACATCGGCTGAGCACCCACCTGATCGCTGTGGCTGCCTGATGCGCAATCTCACTGAAACAACGCAAAACACCTGTAGGAGTGAGCCTGCTCGCAATAGCAATTTCTCATCCAGAAGTTATGGAAACTGGACAAACGCAATCGCGAGCAGGCTCGCTCCTACAGGTTCTGCGGCGGTGTTCAGTCTGGGGTTTCGGCCGTTTTTTCTGGCGGGCGCCGGGTTTGCGTTGCTGGCCGTGGCTATCTGGGGTTTTTGGCTCTACGGGCGTCTACCCGGCGCGCAACCGGTGGGCGGCATGTTGGCGTGGCATCGACATGAAATGCCGTTCGGTTTTGCCACGGCGATCATTGCCGGGTTCCTGCTGACCGCAGTGCCGAACTGGACCGGCCGCCCCGGCCTCAACGGCTGGCCGCTGATCGGTCTGGTGATGGTGTGGCTGCTGGCGCGGCTGGCCTGGCTGCTGCCAATTGCGCCGCCGCTGTTAATCGCCGCGCAAGTCCCGTTTTTGCCGTTGCTGGCGTGGTGCATCGGCCGCGATCTGGTGAAGGCGCGCAAACGTGACAACTATCCGATTCTGCTGATGATCATGCTGCTGGCGGGCTGTCAGGGGTTGACGCTGTGGGGCATCGCCAGCGATGACGCAGCAATGCAACGCCACGGTGTTTTGGCAGCGTTGTGGCTGGTCGCGGCGCTGATGAGCGTGATTGGTGGGCGGGTGATTCCGTTTTTTATTCAGCGTGGCTTGAACCGTCCTGCCGCTGCCGCCGCGCAGCCATTGCTGACGAAAATGTTGCTGCTCGGCGGCGTGCTGCTGGCGTTTTCGTTTGCTGCCGGTTTCAACGACACCCCACGGATTTGGCTGGGCGCACTGTTCGCGATGATCGCGGTTTTGCATGTGCAGCGCTTGTGGCGCTGGCACGATCGCGGCATCTGGCGCGTGCCGTTGCTGTGGTCGTTGTATCTGGCGTATGCGTGGCTGGCGGTCGCCGCGCTGGCCATGGCGCTGTGGCACGCCGGGTGGATGCCGCAACAAAGCCTGGCGACACATGCGCTGGCGGTCGGCGGGATTGGCGGCTTGATCCTGGCGATGATCGCCCGCGTCAGCCTCGGGCACACCGGCCGACCGCTGCAACCGCGCAAAAGCATGGTGCTGGGATTCGGCTTGTTGGTGCTCGCCGGGTTGAGCCGAGTGCTGCTGGTGCCGTTTTCCAGCGCCGGGCTGGGCCTTTCGGCGCTGCTGTGGTGCGTCGCGTTCGCTCTGTTTTTGCTGCACTACAGCGCCATCCTGCTCAAACCCAGACTCTGAACCAACCTAACCCCTGTAGGAGCAAGGCTTGCCCGCGAAGGCGTCGTGTCAGTCGATATCTTTTTCAACTGGCAGAACGCGTTCGCGGGCAAGCCTCGTTCCTGCATGGGCATTTGCGGGTTCACAGGTGACCGGCGGTCGCTGAAGCTGGCCGTGCGGTCAATCTGCGCTTAGCTGTATGGATAAACCCGAGGCGCGTGGACCGCCGACCCTGCAACGACGCGGTCACAGCGAGCCCTTCAGAACACCGTGAGTCTGAGGAAATCCGCAATGCTGACCCTGAATATCAATGGCAAGGACCAGGAGCTGAATGTCCCCGCCGACATGCCGCTGCTCTGGGTTCTGCGCGATGTCGCGCACCTGACCGGGACCAAGTTCGGTTGCGGCATGGCCCAGTGCGGCGCCTGCACCGTGCACGTCGATGGCGCGCCGCTGCGCTCGTGCATCACCCCCGCAACCGCAGTCGCCCACGGGCAAAAAATCCTCACCATCGAAGGCTTGTCTACCGACGGTTCGCACCCGGTGCAGCAGGCCTGGGCCGAACTCGACGTGGTGCAATGCGGTTATTGCCAGTCGGGGCAGATCATGTCCGCCGCCGCGCTGCTGGCGAAAATCCCCAAACCCACCGACAGCGACATCGATCAGGCGCTGTCCGGCAATATCTGCCGCTGCGGCACCTACCCAAGGATTCGCGCTGCGGTCAAACGCGCGGCCGACATCGGTTGAAGCCACGTCGAGGGGAGTCATCGCAATGACCATGAATAGCCTCAACCCGGTTTCACGGCGCAACTTTCTCAAGGGCAGCGCCATGCTTGGCGGCGGTCTGGTGGTGGCGTTTGTCATCCCCGGCGCCCACCGTTTTGCCCTCGGCGCGGAGAATCAGGGCAACGTTTTCGCGCCCAACGCCTTCCTGCGCATCGCCAGCGACAACAGCGTGACCATGCTGCTCGGCCACTCGGAAATGGGCCAGGGCATCTGGACCGGCCTGACCATGCTGATCGCCGAAGAACTGGACGCCGACTGGTCGAAAATTCGCGTCGAACACTCGCCAGCCTCGGCCAAGGATTACGGCTTGGCCGGTTTTGGCGGCATGCAGATCACCGGCGGCTCGACCTCAACCTGGATGGAGTTCGACCGCTACCGCCAGGCCGGCGCTGCGGCGCGCTTGATGTTGATCGACGCCGCCGCGAAACGCTTCAACGTAGCTCCGTCGCAGATCCGCACCGAGCCCGGCGTGGTGATTGCCGGTGAGCACCGCGCGACCTACGGCGAGCTGGCGGATGACGCCGGCAAGTTGCCAGTGCCGGACCCGGCGTCGATCAAATTCAAGGACGCCAAGGATTGGAAAATCATCGGCAAACCGACCCCGCGCCTCGACACCCCGGAGAAAATTACCGGCCGCGCCAAGTTCGGCATGGACGTGCAATTCGACGGCCTGATGACTGCGATGGTCGCGCGTTCGCCAGTGTTCGGCGGCAGCGTCAAATCCTTCGAGGGCGCCGAGGCCCTGGCCATACCGGGCGTGCATAAAGTGCTGCAAGTGCCGACCGGTGTGGCGGTGATCGCCGAGCATTATTGGGCGGCGAAACTGGGCCGCGATGCGCTGAAAATCGATTGGGACTTGGGGCCGAACGCCGGGCTCGACAGCCTCAAACTGCTCGAAAGTTTCCGCCAACTCGCGACCACGCCCGGCATGTCTGCCAGCCAGGCCGGGGACGCCGTGGCGACGTTGAAGACGGCGGCGAAAACCATCGACGTCGAATACAGCGTGCCGTACCTCGCCCACGCGCCGATGGAACCGCTCAACTGCACGGTGAAAATCAGCGCCGACAAATGCGAGATCTGGACCGGCACGCAGTTTCAGACGCTGGATCAAATGATTGCCGGGCAGATCACTGGGCTGAAACCCGAACAAGTGGAAATTCACACCGAATTCCTCGGCGGCGGTTTCGGTCGGCGGGCCAATCCGACTTCGGACTTTGTCGCCGAAGCGGTGCAAGTGGCCAAGGCTGCGGGCATGCCGGTGAAAACGGTGTGGGCGCGCGAGGATGACATTCGCGGCGGCTATTACCGCTCGATGTTTCTGCATCAGGCCAACATTGGCCTCGATGCCGATGGCCTGCCGCTGGCGTGGAAACATGTGCTGGTCGGGCAGTCGATCATGGACGGCACGGCGTTCGCCCCGATGATGGTCAAGGATGGCGTCGACAAGACCTCGGTCGAGGGTGTGGCCGACAGCCCTTACCTGGCGAAACTGGCCAACCATCACGTCGAGCTGCATTCGCCGAAAACCGGCATCAACGTGCTGTGGCTGCGTTCGGTGGGGCACACGCACACCGGTTTTGTCATGGAATCGCTGATCGACGAAATGGCCGAAGCCGCCGGCAAGGACCCGGTGGAATACCGACGAGCCCTGCTCAAGGAGCATCCGCGCCACCTCGGTGTGCTGAATCTGGCGGTGGAGAAAGCCAATTGGAGTGCGCCGCTGCCGGATGGCCACGCGTTGGGCGTGGCGGTGCATGAATCGTTCGGCAGCTACGTCGCACATGTCGCCGAAGTGTCGCAGGACAACCTGAAAATTCGCGTGCATCGCGTGGTCTGTGCGGTGGATTGCGGCATCGCGGTCAACCCGCAGAGCATCGCCGCGCAGATGGAGTCCTGCGTCGCGTTCGGCCTCAGTTTCGCGCTGCACAGCAAACTGACGCTCAAGGATGGTGCGGTGGTGCAGTCCAACTATCACGATTATCAGGTGCTGCGGCTCAACGAAATGCCGGTGGTCGAGGTGCACATCGTGCCCAGCAGCGAAAAACCCGGCGGCATCGGCGAGGCCGGCGTGCCACCGATGGCGCCAGCGGTGGCCAATGCGTTGTTTGCCTTGACCGGGCAACGCCTGCGCGAATTGCCGCTGCAGTTGTCGGGGGTGTGAGATGAAACGACATTTGATGCTGGGCGCGGTGGTTATGGTCGGTCTGGCCGGTTATGCCTCGGATTTGTTTGCCGAAGACCCGGCGGCATTGAAGGCCTTCGAAACGGTGCAGAAGGTCTTCCAAAGTCCGCGCTGCCAGAACTGCCATATCCCCGGCGATTCGCCGTTGCAATTCGACGCCGGTATTCCTCACGCGATGAACGTGGTGCGCGGCATGGACGGCAAGGGCGCCGCCGGTTTGCCGTGTGCGACGTGCCACGCGGAGAGCAATCCGCCGGCCAGTTACGGCCCGCACGCGCCGCCGGGTGCGCCGCACTGGAGCCTGCCGCCCGCCGCGCACAAAATGGCCTGGATCGGCCTGCCTGCGGACAAACTCTGCGCGATGATCAAGGACCGGTCGAGCAACGGTGACCGCGATTTCGCCGCGCTGATCAAGCACGTCAGCGACGACAAACTGGTGCTCTGGGGTTGGAATCCCGGCGGTAATCGGGCGCCGGTGCCGGTGCCGCACGACATATTTGTCACGCAGTTCAAACTGTGGGCGGATGCCGGAGGACCGTGCCCGGTGGCGGGCATCTGACCAACGGCGGGCTAAAAAGGAGTCAAACCGGGTATGTGCGCCTCTAACGCACATACCCTCCACAGGAGTGACACATGCTGCTTCCAGGCAAACCGATCAAACCGGGCACTTTCGCAGATGCCGTGCACGGGCCGGATACTGCTTTGCGGGAGCGTGAATTGCTGCGCGATCTAGCGCGAAAAGCCGAGCAGGAGCTGACGGCGGTGCAGGTCGCCAGCCTTGATGAATTGACTCTTTTGCCCAATTGCCACGGCTTCGAGGCCTTGGCGCAAATGGGCCTGGATGCCTGTCTGGACTTGGGCAAACCGGCGACCTTGTTGTCTTTCGATCTCGATCACTTTCAACACATCAACCAGTTGTATGGTCGCGCGGAAGGTGATGATGCGTTGAAGACGTTTGCTGACGTGTTGCGCATCGCGTTTCGTGAAAGTGATGTGGTCGGACGCATGGGCGGCGATGAATTCGCCGCGCTGCTGACGGGTGCCAGCGCGGTGGATGTCAACGCCATCCGTGCACGGCTTGAGGAGATGCTCGACGAGCGCAACGCCACGGTGCACCGCGCCTATGACATTCGCTTCAGCATTCGCCAGATCGAATTTCACCCGGCGCTGCATCGCACTGTTAGCGGGTTGTTGCGGGCGATCAGCCGCCAGGTCGACTGCGCAGTGGGTAGGGGTGTGTCAGGCGATATTGATGTCACCTGACCCACCGCCATCGCGAGCAAGCTCAGCTCCCACAGGGATTTTTGGTGTTCGGAAAATCTGTGTCCAACCGCAAATCCCCTGTAGGAGTGAGCCTGCTCGCGATGGCGGTCTATCAGTCTGGATTTATATCGCCTGACCCACCGCCATCGCGAGCAAGCTCAGCTCCCACAGGGATTTCTGGTGTTCGGAAAATCTGTGTTCCACCCGCAAATCCCCTGTAGGAGTGAGCCTGCTCGCGATGGCGGTGGGTCAGGACACATGACATCGCCTGACCCACCGCTTTCGCGAGCAAGCTCAGCTCCTACAGGGGTTTTTGTGTTTAGAGAATTTGTGTCCAACCCCAAATCCCGGGCATAAAAAAACCCGCCATCGCGGCGGGTTTTTTCGGGGGTTAACCGAAGATTACTCTTCGATGTTGCCCATGGCGGTGGTGTTGAAGCCGCCGTCGACGTACATGATTTCGCCGCTGATGCCGGACGCCAGGTCCGAGCACAGGAAGGCGCCGGCGTTGCCGACTTCGTCGATGGTGACGTTGCGACGCAGCGGGGTTTGCGCTTCGTTGGCGGCCAGCATCTTGCGGAAGTTCTTGATACCGGAAGCGGCGAGGGTGCGGATCGGGCCAGCCGATACGGCGTTGACGCGGGTGCCGTCCGGGCCCAGGGAGCCGGCCAGGTAACGTACGCCAGCTTCCAGCGAAGCCTTGGCCATGCCCATTACGTTGTAGTTCGGCATGGTGCGCTCGGCGCCCAGGTACGACAGGGTCAGCAGGCTGCCGTTGCGGCCCTTCATCATTTCGCGGCCAGCCTTGGCCAGGGCCACGAAGCTGTAGGCGCTGATGTCGTGAGCGATGCGGAAACCTTCACGGGTGGTGGCTTCAGTGAAGTCGCCGTCCAGTTGGTCGCCCGGGGCGAAGCCGACGGAGTGAACGATCACGTCCAGGCCATCCCACTTCTTGCTCAACTCTTCGAAGACCTTGGCGATTTCTTCATCGCTGGCCACGTCGCACGGGAAGCACAGCTCAGGGCTCGAGCCCCAGCCTTGTGCGAATTCTTCAACACGACCTTTCAGTTTGTCGTTCTGATAAGTGAAGGCAAGCTCAGCGCCCTCGCGATGCATGGCGGCAGCGATGCCGGATGCGATGGACAGCTTGCTGGCGACACCGACGATCAGTACGCGCTTACCGGCGAGAAAACCCATGTGTTGCTCCTCTCTTTCAGGTTATTGCGCAGTGGCTGGTGCCAGGAAAGCGGCTTCCAGCAACTGCTGTGTATACGGATGTTGGGGGGCGGCAAAGATACTTTGCGCGTCACCCTGTTCGACCACTTGGCCATGCTTGACCACCATCAGCTGGTGGCTCAGCGCCTTGACGACAGCCAGGTCATGGCTGATAAACAGATACGTCAGGTTGTACTTGGTTTGCAGTGAACGCAAAAGCTCCACCACTTGGCGTTGCACCGTGCGGTCGAGGGCCGAAGTCGGCTCGTCGAGCAGGATCAACGCCGGTTTTAGCACTAATGCCCGGGCAATGGCGATTCTCTGCCGCTGCCCGCCGGAAAATTCGTGGGGGTATCGGTTCCGGGTTTCCGGGTCCAGGCCTACCTCCTTCAATGCCGCAATAATCGCTTGTTCCTGTTCCGCCTCGGTGCCCATCTTGTGAATTCGCAGGCCTTCGCCGACGATCTGGCTCACGCACATGCGCGGGCTCAGGCTGCCGAACGGGTCCTGAAAGACCACCTGCATCTCCCGGCGCAACGGCCGAATCTCGTTCTGCGTCAGGCAGTCTAGCTGCTTGCCCTCAAAACGGATGCCGCCCTTGCTGCCGATCAAACGCAAAATCGCCAGACCGAGCGTCGATTTGCCGGAACCGCTTTCCCCGACAATCCCCAGCGTCTGCCCCTGCGGCAGGCTGAAATTGATCCCGTCCACCGCTTTGATGTGATCAACCGTGGTTTTCAGAAAGCCTTTCTTGATCGGAAACCAGACTTTCAAGTCGTCGACCTGCAGCAACGGCGGGCCGATTTCATTGGTCGCCGGCTTGCCGCTGGGCTCCGCTGCCAGCAGTTCCCGAGTGTACGGATGCTGCGGCGCGCGGAACAACTCTGCGCACGATGCCTGTTCGACGATGCAACCGCGCTGCATGACACATACGCGATGCGCAATTCTTCGCACAAGGTTCAAATCGTGACTGATCAGTAACAACGCCATGCCCAGGCGCGACTGCAATTCCTTGAGCAATTCGAGGATTTTCAGCTGAACGGTCACGTCCAGCGCAGTGGTCGGTTCGTCGGCAATCAGCAATTCCGGCTCGTTGGCCAAGGCCATGGCGATCATCACCCGCTGCCGTTGGCCGCCGGACAACTCATGCGGCAATGCCTTGAGGCGCTTGTGCGGCTCGGGAATGCCGACCATCTCCAGCAACTCCAGCGTGCGCCGGCTCGCCACTTTGCCGGTCAGACCCTTGTGAATGCCGAGCACCTCGTTGATCTGCTTCTCGATCGAGTGCAGCGGATTCAGCGAAGTCATCGGCTCCTGGAAAATCATCGCGATGCGGTTGCCGCGAATATGCCGGATGGTTTTCTCTTTCAGGCTGAGCAAATCCTGCCCCGCGTATTCGATGGTGCCAGACGGATGGCGCGCGAGCGGGTAGGGCAGCAGGCGCAGGATCGAGTGCGCGGTCACCGATTTGCCGGAGCCGCTTTCGCCGACCAGGGCCAGGGTTTCGCCGTGTTTGATATCGAAACTGACGCCTTCGACCACTCGCTGCACGCGCTCGCCGACGACGAATTCGACGGCGAGGTCGCGCACTTCGATCAGATTGTCCTGATTCATTTCACTTCCTCGGGTCGAAGGCATCGCGAGCGGACTCGCCGATAAACACCAGCAAACTCAACATCAGCGCCAGCACCGCAAACGCGCTCATGCCCAGCCAGGGCGCTTGCAGATTGGATTTGCCCTGAGCCACCAGTTCACCCAGCGACGGGCTGCCGGCCGGCAAACCGAAACCGAGGAAATCCAGCGCAGTGAGCGTGCCGATGGCGCCGGTGAGGATGAACGGCATAAACGTCATGGTCGAGACCATCGCGTTGGGCAGGATGTGGCGGAACATGATCGCGCCATTCTGCATGCCCAGCGCCCGGGCGGCGCGCACGTATTCGAGGTTGCGCCCGCGCAGGAACTCGGCGCGGACCACGTCCACCAGGCTCATCCACGAGAACAACAGCATGATCCCCAGCAGCCACCAGAAGTTCGGCTGGACGAAACTGGCGAGAATGATCAGCAGGTACAACACCGGCAGCCCGGACCAGATCTCGAGAAAGCGCTGCCCGGCGAGATCGACCCAACCGCCATAAAACCCCTGCAACGCGCCGGCGATCACACCGATGATCGAGCTCAGAATGGTCAGCGTCAGCGCAAACAGCACCGACACACGGAAGCCGTAAATCACCCGCGCCAGCACGTCACGGCCCTGATCGTCGGTGCCCAGCAGGTTATCTGCCGAGGGCGGCGCCGGGGCCGGGACTTTCAGGTCGTAGTTGATGCTCTGGTAGCTGTAGGGAATCGGCGCCCACAACACCCACGCGTCCTTGGCTTTGAGCAATTCGCGGATGTACGGGCTCTTGTAATTGGCCTCGAGCGGAAATTCGCCGCCGAAGGTGGTTTCCGGATAACGCTTGAGCGCCGGGAAATACCAGCCGTCGTCGTAATGCACCACCAGCGGTTTGTCGTTGGCGATCAATTCGGCGCCGAGGCTGGCGCCAAACAGGATCAGAAACAGCCACAGCGACCACCAGCCGCGCTTGTTGGCTTTGAACAGTTCGAAACGTCGGCGATTGAGCGGGGACAGGTTCATCTCAATGCTCCCGATGTTCGAAGTCGATCCGAGGATCGACCAGGGTGTAGGTGAGGTCGCCGATCAATTTCACCACCAGCCCCAATAACGTGAAGATAAACAGCGTGCCGAACACCACCGGGTAATCGCGGTTGATCGCCGCTTCAAAACTCATCAGGCCGAGGCCATCGAGGGAGAAAATCACTTCGACCAGCAGCGAACCGGTGAAGAAAATCCCGATAAACGCCGAGGGGAAACCGGCGATCACCAACAGCATCGCGTTGCGGAACACGTGGCCGTACAGCACTTTGTGATGGGTCAGGCCCTTGGCTTTGGCGGTGACCACGTACTGTTTGTTGATTTCATCGAGAAAGCTGTTTTTCGTCAGCAGGGTCATGGTCGCGAAGTTGCCAATCACCAGCGCGGTCACTGGCAATGCCAAGTGCCAGAAGTAGTCGAGGACTTTGCCGCCCATGCTCAGCTCGGCGAAGTTGTTCGAGGTCAAGCCGCGTAACGGGAACCAGTCGAAGTAACTGCCGCCGGCGAACAACACGATCAGCAGAATCGCGAACAGGAACGCCGGGATCGCGTAGCCGACGATGATCAGCGAACTGGTCCAGACATCGAAATGGCTGCCGTGGCGCGTGGCTTTGGCGATCCCCAGCGGGATCGACACCAGGTACATGATCAGCGTGCTCCAGAGCCCGAGCGAGATCGACACCGGCATCTTTTCCTTGATCAGGTCGATAACCTTGGCGTCGCGGAAGAAGCTGTCGCCGAAATCCAGGGTCGCGTAGTTCTTGATCATGATCCACAAGCGTTCCGGCGCCGATTTGTCGAAGCCGTACATGTGCTCGATTTCCTTGACCAACGCCGGGTCAAGGCCCTGGCCACCGCGATAGGACGACCCGGCCACCGACACTTCGGCGCCGCCGCCAGCGATGCGGCTGGTGGCGCCGTCGAAGCCTTCGAGCTTGGCGATCATCTGTTCCACCGGACCACCGGGGGCGGCCTGGATGATCACGAAGTTGATCAGCAAGATGCCGAACAAGGTCGGGATGATCAGCAGCAGTCGCCGAAAAATATACGCCAGCATCTGATTACTCCGTGCCCGCAGGGTCGGCTTGCAGTTTCGATTCGACTTCTACCGCTGGCGCCGCGTCAGGCTTGATCCACCAGGTGTTGATGCCGACGTCGTACTTGGGCGAGGTTGTGGGGTGACCGATGTGGTTCCAGTAAGCCACGCGCCAGGTCTTGATGTGCCAGTTGGGGATCACGTAATAACCCCATTGCAGCACACGGTCGAGCGCGCGGGCGTGGGCCACCAGACTTTTGCGTGAATCGGCGTTGATCAGTTGTTCGACCAACTGGTCAACCGCCGGGTCTTTCAAACCCATGGTATTGCGGCTGCCGGGTTTATCGGCGGCGGCGGACATCCAGAATTCGCGCTGCTCGTTGCCCGGCGAGCTGGACTGCGGAAAGCTGCCGACAATCATGTCGAAGTCGCGCGAACGCACGCGGTTGACGTACTGCGAAACATCGACGCGGCGGATCACCATGTCGATGCCGAGATCGCTGAGGTTGCGCTTGAACGGTAGCAGCACCCGTTCAAAATCGGTCTGCGCCAAGAGGAATTCGATGGTCACCGGTTTGCCGTGGGTGTCGACCATTTTGTCGTCGACGATGCGCCAGCCAGCCTCTTGCAGCAGTTGATAGGCCTTGCGTTGCTGGTTGCGAATCATGCCGCTGGCGTCGGTCATCGGGTTCTGGAACGCTTCGCTAAACACTTGCTCGGGGATCTTGCCGCGAAACGGATCGAGGATCGCCAATTGATCGGCATCCGGCAGGCCGGTCGCGGCCATTTCCGAGTTCTCGAAGTAACTGCGCGTGCGCGCGTAGGCGCCGTTGAACAGTTGCTTGTTGGTCCACTCGAAATCCAGCAGCAGCGTCAGCGCCTGACGCACGCGCACATCCTGGAACGCCTCACGGCGCAGGTTGAAGACGAAGCCTTGCATGCCGGTCGGGTTGCCGTTGGGAATCTGTTCCTTGATCAACCGGCCCTCGGTCACCGCCGGAATGTTGTAGGCGTTGGCCCAATTCTTCGCGGTCATCTCTAGCCAGTAATCGAACTGCCCGGCCTTGAGCGCTTCCAGGGCCACGGTGTTGTCGCGGTAATAGTCCGTGGTCATCACGTCAAAGTTATAGAAACCGCGATTGACCGGCAGGTCTTTGCCCCAGTAATCCTTGACCCGCTCGTAGCGCACCGAACGCCCGGCCTTCACTTCGCTGACCTTGTACGGGCCACTGCCGAGCGGCATTTCGAGGTTGCCCTTGTTGAAGTCGCGCGTCGCCCACCAGTGTTTCGGCAGCACCGGGATCTGGCCGAGGATCAGCGGCAGTTCGCGGTTATTGCTGTGCTTGAACTTGAACACTACGGTCAGCGGGTCTTCGGCCACCACGTCGGCAACGTCGTTGTAGTAACCGCGATACAGCGGCGCGCCGTCCTTGACCAGGGTCTGGAAACTGAACACAACGTCTTCGGCGCGCACCGGATGGCCGTCGTTGAAGCGTGCTTCGGGGCGCAGGTAAAAACGCACCCAGCTGTTTTCCGGGTCTTTCTCGATTTTGCCTGCGATCAGCCCGTATTCGGTGAACGGTTCGTCGAGGCTGTGGCGGGTCAGGGTGTCGTAGATCAGGTCGATGTCGCTGGCCGGCACGCCTTTGCTGATGAACGGGTTGAGGCTGTCGAAACCGCCGAGACCGGCCTGGCGGAAGATCCCGCCCTTGGGCGCATCGGGGTTGACGAAGTCGAAGTGCTTGAAGTTGGCCGGGTATTTCGGCGGCTCGTTGTACAGGGTCAGGGCATGTTGCGGGGCGGCGCAGGCCAGCCCGGCGAACAACAGACCGCTGGCCTGCAAGAGCAGGGCGCGTACGGGTTTCATTGATCTTTCTCCGAAGATTTCAGCCACCACGCGGACAGGCCCAGGGTGTAGGGCGGCGTGGTGACGAAAGCCAGCCGATTGCGGTAGGCCAGGCGATGATAATTGAGGTACCAGTTGGGAATGCTGTAGTGCTGCCACAGCAGTACGCGGTCGAGCGCTTTGCCGGCGGCGACCTGTTCGTCGCGAGTTTGCGCGCCGAGCAATTGTTCGAGCAGGTGATCGACCACCGGGTTGGCGATGCCTGCGTAGTTTTTGCTGCCCTTGACCCCGACCTGACTGGAATGGAAATACTGCCACTGCTCCAGTCCGGGGCTGAGGGTCTGGTTGAGCGTGAGCAGGATCATGTCGAAATCGAACTGGTCGAGGCGCTGTTTGTATTGCGCGCGATCAACCGTGCGCAGCCGCGCGTCGATGCCGATGCTCGCGAGGTTCTCAACGTATGGCTGAAGGATCCGTTCGAGGTTCGGGTTGACCAGCAGGATCTCGAACCGTAACGGCCGCCCGGCGGCGTTCTGCACGCGCTGGCCGTTGAGCTTCCAACCGGCTTCAGCGAGCAGCGCCAAGGCCTTGCGCATGGTTTCGCGCGGAATGCCGCGCCCGTCAGTCTGCGACAGGCTGAACGGTTCGGTGAACAGCTTGGCCGGCAATTGCTCGCGGTACGGCTTGAGCATCAGCCATTCGTGCCCGACCGGCAGGCCGCTGGCGGAGAATTCGCTGTTGGGGTAATAACTCATCGCCCGTTTATAGGCGCCGCTGAACAGCGTGCGGTTGGTCCATTCGAAGTCGAACATCAGCCCCAGCGCTTCGCGGACTTTGGTCTCGGCGAACGTCGGGCGCCGGGTGTTCATGAACAGGCCTTGGCTCTGGGTCGGGATCTGATGCGCGATTTGCGCCTTGATCACATCACCACGGCGCACGGCCGGAAAGTTGTAGCCGTTGGCCCAGTTTTTTGCCTGATGCTCGATGTAGATGTCGAACTCGCCAGCCTTGAACGCTTCGAACGCCACGTCGCTGTCGCGGTAAAACTCGACTTGCATGCGGTCGACGTTGTACTTGCCGCGATTGACCGCGAGGTCTTTGCCCCAGTAATCCTTGACCCGCTCGAACACCACTTGCCGCCCCGGTTGCACCGCGGTGATGCGATACGGCCCGCTGCCCAGCGGCGGCTCGAACGTGGTGGCTTTGAAGTCGCGGTTTTTCCAGTAGTGCTGCGGCAGCACCGGCAACTCGCCGAGGCGCAGGATCAGCAGCGGATTGCCGGCGCGTTTGAACACGAAGCGAATCCGCCGCGGATTGAGGATGTCGACCCGCAGCACTTCCTGAAGATTGGTGCGGTACTGCGGATGGCCTTCCTTGAGCAGCAGACGGTAGGAAAACGCCACGTCGTACGCGGTGATCGGCGTGCCATCGTGGAAGCGTGCTTCGGGCCGCAGGTTGAACACTACCCAGCTGCGATCCTCGCTGTATTCCACCGATTGCGCGATCAGGCCATAGCTGGACGTCGGCTCATCGCCGGATGGCGCGTACTGGCCGGTGCCGACCATCAACGGTTCGTTGAGCTCGTTGATGCCGTACTGGAGGAAGTTGGGTGTTGAAACCGGGCTGGAGCCCTTGAAGGTGTAGGGGTTGAGCGTATCGAAGGTGCCAAACGCCATCACCCGCAACGTACCGCCCTTGGGCGCTTGCGGGTTGACCCAGTCGAAGTGGGTAAATCTGGCCGGGTACTTGAGCGTGCCGAACTGCGCATAACCATGGCTTTCGCTGATCGTCGCGTGCGCACAGGGGCTCAATGCCATGCTGATCAGGAGCAGGAGGAGGGGACGCTTCAAGTCAAATCAGATCCGGGCGGCTGGGGCTTTGTGGCCAGTACAGTAACAGCTTGTATCGACAGGAAAAAGACAGGGGCTTAATGCGTAGTTAATTGCGGGGATAGGCGGCCTGTAGCAGCTGCCGAGCGTGCGAGGCTGCGTTCGGCTGTGGGGCAGTCGTGAATCGAGATGACGCGGTGTATCAGGGGTATTTGGCAGTCAGGTTTTACGACTGCTGCGCAGCCGGACGCAGCCTCGCAGGCTCGGCAGCTGCTACATAGGATGCGGATTCTGGGTAAAAAAAAGCCCCTGGATTCAGGGGCTCTTTATTAGCGTGGCGACGACACCGTCAGCATCTGGCCCGGCTTCAGCGCTTGGCCAACGCGCGGATTCCAGCGCTTGAGGTGTTGCATTTCAACGTTGAAACGTTTGGCAACCATATACAGCGAATCGCCTTGCTTGACCTTGTATTGGGTCTGCTGCGATTTGCTGGCAGTAGTAGAAGAGGTTCTGGAGGAGGTTTTGGTTTTGCTGTTCGCCGCGATAACGGTGTTGACGCGACCACTGCGCTTGGCCGGGGTTTTGTCCTGCATGACCAGGGTCTGGCCAACCTTGAGGTTTTTCCCGGTCAACTTGTTCCAGCGTTGCAAATCCCGCACATCGACCTTGTTGGCCTTGGCGATGGTGCCGAGGTTGTCACCACGTTTCACCCGGTAAGCGCGTTTGAGCTGGGCGATTTCCGCACTGTCAGCGCCTTCGAACACAGGCTTGAGCGAGCGCTGACTGATCAATTCGTCCGGGCGCATGGTCGACAGGCTGGCCGTCAGCAGTTGCGCCTTGGACGTCGGCACCAGCAAATGCTGCGGACCGTCGATGGTGGTGCGCTGCTTGAAGGCCGGGTTGAGCTGGAACAGTTCGTCTTCGTCGATGTTGGCCACCGCAGCAACCTTCGACAGGTCCATGCGCTGGTTGATCTCGACGACCTGGAAATACGGTTCGTTGGCAATCGGGTTGAGGTTGACCCCGTAGGCTTCCGGCGCCAGCACCACTTGCGACAGCGCCAGCAACTTTGGCACATAAGCCTGGGTTTCGGCCGGCAGTGGCAGGTTCCAGTAGTCGGTCGGCAGGCCGAGCTTCTCGTTGCGCTCGATGGCGCGGCTGACCGTGCCTTCGCCCGCGTTATAAGCGGCGAGGGCCAGCAACCAGTCACCGTTGAACATGTCGTGCAGACGGGTCAGGTAATCCATCGCCGCCGTGGTCGAAGCGGTGATATCGCGACGGCCATCATAGAAACGGGTTTGTCGCAGATTGAAATAACGCCCGGTGGACGGAATGAACTGCCACAAGCCCACTGCGTCGGCGCGCGAGTAAGCCATCGGGTTATAGGCGCTTTCAATCACTGGCAGCAGCGCCAGTTCCAGCGGCATGTTGCGTTCTTCGAGGCGCTCGACGATGTAGTGAATGTAGAGACTGCCGCGTTCGCCGGCATTTTCGAGGAAGGACGGGTTACTGGCGAACCACAGGCGCTGTTGCTCGATGCGCGGGTTGACGCTGACGCTGTCCTGCAACTGGAAGCCTTGGCGCATGCGCTCCCAGACGTCCTGTGGAATTTGTGGTGTGGGCTTCTCGTTGATCCAGATCGGCTTCTGTTTGGCGCGAGCGGCAACGTTGGGTGTATGGGTGATTTCGGTTTGCGGGACATGGCTTGAACAGCCCGCCAGAGTGGCGGACACAGCCACCGCGATGGCTTGAGCCAGGCGGGTCAATGCGTCTGAATTGATGGCTTTACGAATAGATGACGACATTGGCTGGAAGTAAGTTCCGGGCAAAAATGTCGGGCGATTCTAGAAAGCGCACCCCCTGCGGTCAACCATTCAGATTTATCGGACCCGCCGGGAGCCCGCTTAGAACTTGTCTTTCCAAGCGCGCAAGGCAGCAAAAACCGCAGTGGGACCCTCGTGCAGGGTTCCATTCCGTTCGTCCACTTTTTCTTTAACAGATGTTTCGTCAACCCGCAAAAACGGATTGGTGAGCTTTTCCAAGGCCAAAGTCGAGGGCAGCGTCATGATCCCCGCCTCGCGTTGAGCGCTGACTTTTGCCAGCCGTTCGGCGGTGTCCGGGTTGTTCGGCTCGACGGCGGCGGCAAACTTCAGATTGCTCAAGGTGTACTCGTGGGTGCAATACACCAGCGTATCTTCGGGCAACGCCGCCAGACGCGTGAGCGAGGTGTGCATCTGCTGCGGCGTGCCTTCGAACAGGCGACCGCAACCGGCGGCAAACAGGGTGTCGCCGCAGAACAGCAAACCGTGGTGATAAAACGCGATGTGGCCGAGGGTGTGGCCGGGCACGGCGTACACCTCGAATTCCCAATCGAGCACGTTGATGCGGTCGTTGTCCTCAAGCGCAACGTCGCGCGCCGGGATATTCTCGCTGGCCGGGCCGTAGACTTTTGCGTCGGTCGCATTTTTCAGCTGCTGGACGCCGCCGACATGGTCATGATGATGGTGAGTGATCAGAATATCGCTGAGCACCCAGCCCGGATGCGCCGCGAGCCAAGCTTGTACCGGCGCGGCATCGCCCGGATCGACCACGGCGCAGCGCTGGGTACGGTGGTCCTGTAACAACCAGATGTAGTTGTCGGTGAAGGCGGGCAGGGCACTGATCTGTATCATCGTCGGATTCGCCAAGCGGAAAACATTGGCGCATCTTAGAACTTCCTGGCGCTTTGGAGAATGCAATGACCGATAAAGCGTTCGCTCAGGCCGATCCTGAGTGGCTGGCATTGATCAGCGCCGCCCGTGAATGGCTGGCCGGCCCGATCGGGCAATTTCTGCTGGATGAAGAACGACGCATGCTCGATGAAGAGCTGGGGCGGTTCTTCGGCGGCTATCTTGTGCATTACGGTCCATCGGCGGAAACCCCGCCGGCGGCACCGCAAGTGCAGCGCAATGTGCGCCTCGGTGCGCCGTTGCCGGGCGTCGAGATTGTCTGCGAAGAGCAGGCGTGGCCGCTGAGCGAGCATGCCGCTGACGTCGTGGTGTTGCAGCATGGGCTGGATTTTTGCCTGTCGCCCCACGGCTTGCTGCGTGAAGCGGCCAGCAGCGTGCGACCCGGCGGGCATCTGGTGATCGTCGGCATCAACCCCTGGAGCACCTGGGGCCTGCGCCATATGTTCGCCAATGACGCGATGCGCAAGGCCCGCTGCATTTCGCCATCGCGGGTCGGCGACTGGCTGAACCTGCTGGGTTTCGCGCTGGAGAAACGCCGCTTCGGGTGCTATCGTCCGCCGCTTGCGTCGCCCAAATGGCAGGCCCGTCTGGCAGGCTGGGAGCGCAAGGCCGGTGACTGGCAACTGTCGGGCGGCGGCTTCTATTTACTGGTCGCGCGCAAGATTGCCGTCGGGCTGCGGCCGGTGCGTCAGGCCCGGCGTGAGCCGATGGGCAAACTGATTCCGTTGCCGATGGCCAAGGTCAATCGTCGCAATATCGAGCCGTAAACCTTCTTTATTTTCCCGGTCGGGTGACCCCGGCCTCGGGCATCGTCGATCGCGGATCGGTGAGCCAGCGGATTTTCTCCCGCATTTTTCCCGCATTTTTCTGGATAGATTGGCATGAGCGATAGCGTAGAACTGTTCACTGATGGCGCCTGCAAAGGCAACCCCGGCCCCGGCGGCTGGGGCGCTCTGCTGGTGTGCAAAGGCGTCGAAAAGGAATTGTGGGGCGGCGAAGCCAACACCACCAACAACCGCATGGAGCTGATGGGCGCGATCAAAGGCCTGGAAGAACTCAAGCGTTCCTGCGACGTGCTGCTGGTGACGGATTCGCAGTACGTGATGAAGGGCATCAACGAGTGGATGGCCAACTGGAAAAAACGCGGCTGGAAAACGGCGGCGAAAGAGCCGGTGAAGAATGCCGATCTGTGGAAGTTGCTCGACGAGCAGGTCAACCGCCACACCGTGACCTGGAAATGGGTACGCGGCCACATCGGCCACCATGGCAACGAACGCGCTGACCAACTGGCCAACCGCGGCGTCGACGAAGTTCGCGGTTACAAGCAGGATTGATCCAGCGTTGATCGTTCCAACGCTCTGCGTCCCTATCCAGAGCTGAACGCGGAGCGTCCTTTGAGGCATTCCCACGCAGAGCATGGGAACGAGCATGGCGCGGCCTTCACGAGCGAGCCTGCGAGCATGTTAAGATCGCCGCTTTTGCACGATTGACCCGTTGAGAGCTGAGCACTGATGGCCACCAGATCCGTTGTACTCGATACCGAAACCACCGGCATGCCGGTGACCGACGGCCACCGGATTATCGAAATCGGTTGTGTCGAGTTGATCGGTCGGCGCCTCACCGGCCGGCATTTTCACGTTTACCTGCAACCGGACCGCGAAAGTGATGAAGGCGCCATCGGCGTTCACGGCATCACCAACGAATTCCTGGTCGGCAAGCCTCGTTTCAATGAAGTCGCCGATGAGTTTTTCGAATTCATCAAAGGCGCACAGCTGATCATCCA
The DNA here is from genome assembly GCF_007828705.1 of Pseudomonas sp. SJZ131. Taxonomy (NCBI): domain Bacteria; kingdom Pseudomonadati; phylum Pseudomonadota; class Gammaproteobacteria; order Pseudomonadales; family Pseudomonadaceae; genus Pseudomonas; species Pseudomonas sp. SJZ131. Next base: position 610,331 of record NZ_VIVC01000001.1, read on the forward strand.
TAACGCGGCGTTCGACGTTGGTTTCATCAACAACGAATTCGCGCTGATGGGCCAGCACGACCGCGCCGACATCACCCAGCATTGCTCGATCCTCGACACCTTGATGATGGCCCGGGAACGTCACCCCGGTCAGCGCAACAGCCTCGATGCCTTGTGCAAACGTTACGGCGTCGACAACTCCGGCCGTGAATTGCACGGCGCCTTGCTCGACTCCGAGATTCTCGCCGACGTTTACCTGACCATGACCGGCGGCCAGACCAGCCTGTCGCTGGCCGGTAATGCATCGGACGGCAACGGCTCTGGCGACGGTGCGGACAACTCCGCCACGGAAATCCGCCGTTTGCCGGTGGATCGCCGACCCACGCGGATCATTCCGGCCAATGAAGATGACCTGGCGCAGCACGTAGCGCGACTCGAAGCGATCGCCAAGTCTGCCGGCGCACCATCACTGTGGCAGCAACTCGCCGAAGCAAAAGCCCAGGCTTGAGGCTGAGATCAGGTTCGGGCAGACGCGAACCTGTGGCGAGCGAGCTTGCTCGCGCTCGGCTGCGCAGCAGTCGTCAATCCTGCGGATGCGGTGTGATTGGGGAAATGCCGGGGGCCGCTTCGCGACCCAACGCGAGCAAGCTCGCTCGCCACGGGATGTAACTCTTCCTCAAATTTGGGATTCTGATCAACGCTGTGGCAGCAACTTGCCGAGACATAAACCCAGGTCTGAGGCTGAGGCGAACCTGTGGCGAGCGAGCTTGCTCGCGCTCGGCTGCGCAGCAGTCGCCAATCCTGCACATGCGGTGTGACTGTGGGAATGCAAGGGGCCGCTTCGCGACCCAACGCGAGCAAGCTCGCTCGCCACGGGATGTCACCCTTCCTCAAATTCGGGATTCTGATCACTGGTGTGGCAGCAACTAGCCGAGGCACAGCCCGGCTCTGAGGCTGAGGCAAACCTGTGGCGAGCGAGCTTGCTCGCGTTCGGCTGCGCAGCAGTCGTCGATCCTGCACATGCGGTGTGATTGGGGAAATGCAGGGGGCCGCTCCGCGCCCCAGCGCGAGCAAGCTCGCTCGCCACAGGATGTAACTCTTTCTCAAATTCGGGATTCTGATCACTGGTGTGGCAGCAACTAGCCGAGGCACAGCCCGGCTCTGAGGTTAGCGCAAACCTGTGGCGAGCGAGCTTGCTCGCGCTCGGCTGCGCAGCAGTCGCCAATCCTGCACATGCGGTGTGATTGGGCAAATGCAGGGGGCCGCTTCGCGACCCAACGCGAGCAAGCTCGCTCGCCACAGGATGTAACTCTTTCTCAAATTCGGGATTCTGTTCAGGGCTGCTGACCACGGGATGTAACTATCCGCAATTCAGCATTTCCGCCCGACAGTGCTGGCTACATGATGGTGCAGCTCCTGACCCGCTTCAGGGCATCCGCGCTCGCCACATTCGCCGCAACCCTCTACCCTGATGGAATTGGCAAACCACGGTCTGCCGCGTCAGGACACTGAGCCTCATGTACAAAGATTTGAAATTTCCGGTGCTGATCGTGCACCGCGACATCAAGGCCGACACGGTTGCCGGCGACCGCGTGCGCGGGATCGCGCGGGAGCTGGAGCAGGAAGGCTTCAGCATTTTGAGTGCGATGGATTACGCCGAAGGGCGCCTCGTGGCGTCGACCCATCACGGCCTCTCGTGCATGTTGATCGCTGCCGAGGACGCCAGCTCCAACTCGCATTTGTTACACAATATGGCCGAATTGATCGGTCTGGCGCGCGTTCGGGCGCCGGACTTGCCGATCTTCGCGCTCGGCGAGCAGGTCACTCTGGAAAATGCCCCGGCCGATGCGATGGCCGAGCTTAACCAACTGCGCGGCATCCTTTACCTGTTCGAAGACACCGTGCCTTTTCTCGCCCGCCAGGTCGCCCGCGCCGCGCGCAAATATCTTGACGGTTTGCTCCCGCCATTCTTCAAGGCGCTGGTGCAGCACACCGCCGATTCCAACTATTCCTGGCACACGCCCGGCCACGGCGGTGGCGTGGCGTATCACAAGAGCCCGGTGGGGCAGGCGTTTCATCAGTTTTTCGGTGAAAACACCCTGCGCTCGGACTTGTCGGTGTCAGTCCCGGAGCTCGGTTCGCTGCTTGATCACACCGGGCCGCTGGCCGAGGCTGAGGCGCGGGCCGCGCGCAATTTCGGCGCCGATCACACCTTCTTCGTGATTAACGGCACCTCGACCGCGAACAAGATTGTCTGGCATTCGATGGTCGCTCGCGATGACTTGGTACTGGTCGACCGCAACTGCCACAAATCGGTATTGCACTCGATCATCATGACCGGCGCCATTCCGCTGTACCTGTGCCCCGAGCGCAATGAACTGGGGATCATCGGCCCGATTCCGTTAAGCGAATTCAGCCGCGAATCGATCCAGGCGAAAATCGACGCCAGTCCGCTGACCAGGGGCCGCGCGCCTAAAGTAAAACTGGCGGTGGTGACCAACTCGACCTACGACGGTCTGTGCTACAACGCAGAGCTGATCAAACAGCAACTCGGCAACAGCGTCGAAGTCCTGCATTTCGACGAAGCCTGGTATGCCTATGCGGCGTTTCACGAATTCTTCGCCGGACGCTACGGCATGGGCACCGCGCGCAGCGAAGACAGCCCGCTGGTGTTCACCACCCATTCCACGCACAAATTGCTCGCCGCGTTCAGCCAGGCCTCGATGATTCACGTGCAGGACGGCGGCGCGCGGCAACTGGACCGCGATCGCTTCAACGAAGCGTTCATGATGCATATCTCTACCTCGCCGCAATACAGCATCATCGCCTCGCTGGACGTCGCGTCGGCGATGATGGAAGGCCCGGCCGGACGTTCGCTGCTGCAGGAAATGTTCGATGAGGCGCTGAGTTTTCGCCGGGCGCTGGCCAATCTGCGCCAGCACATTGCGGCGGACGATTGGTGGTTTTCGATCTGGCAGCCGCCGTCGGTGGAAGGCATCAATCGCGTCAGCACTGAAGACTGGCTGCTGCAACCCGACGCCGATTGGCATGGTTTTGGCGGCGTTACCGATGATTACGTGTTGCTTGATCCAATCAAAGTCACCTTGGTCATGCCGGGCCTGACGGCTGGCGGCGCCCTTAGCGAGCGCGGGATTCCGGCGGCGGTGGTGAGCAAATTCCTCTGGGAACGCGGGTTGGTGGTCGAGAAGACGGGCCTGTATTCATTCCTGGTGCTGTTCTCGATGGGCATCACCAAAGGCAAATGGAGCACGCTGCTCACCGAGTTGCTCGAATTCAAGCGCAGCTACGACGCCAACGTCAGCCTCGGCGCGTGCCTGCCGTGTGTCGCGCAAGAGAACCCGACGCGGTATCAAGGCATGGGCCTGCGCGATCTGTGTGATCAACTGCACGCTTGCTACCGCAGCAACGCCACAGCCAAACACCTGAAACGCATGTACACCGTGCTCCCGGAAATCGCCATGAAACCCGCCGACGCCTATGATCAACTGGTGCGCGGCGAGGTCGAGGCGGTGTCGATCGATGCGCTGGATGGGCGCATTGCGGCGGTGATGCTGGTGCCGTATCCGCCGGGCATTCCGTTGATCATGCCCGGTGAGCGCTTCACCGAGTCGACCCGCTCGATCATCGATTACCTTTCATTCGCCCGTACCTTCGACAGCAGCTTCCCCGGATTTGTCGCCGATGTGCACGGATTGCAACATGAAGACGAGGGCAATGGACGGCATTACACCGTCGATTGCATCAAGGAATGAGGACCTTTCCCAGCATGCAACCGGTCATGAATCCGAAGTACCCAGGACTGTCGGTCCGCGTTGCCGACGACGGTTTTGCGCCTTACATCTGGGGCAGCGATTTCAGTTTCGAAGTCGCCGCTTACGGTGGCGCCGCCATCGATACACCGGTGGCGCAATGGCCGGTGACACCGATCACGCCTTATCGCAAGTGTTACGGCATCGACCCGGAAGAGTTCAGCAGTTTCCGCGATGCCGCCGACAGCGCGATTTTCATGGCGTATCTGGATGACGAGCCGGTCGGCCACTTGGTCATCAGCACCAATTGGAACGGCTTTGCGCACATCGATGAGCTGGCGGTGCACGCTCCGGCGCGGCGCCACGGCGTGGCCAAGGCGTTGCTGGATGTCGCGCAATTCTGGAGTCGCAAGAAGAAGTTGCCGGGCATCATGCTCGAAACCCAGAACAACAACCTCGGTGCCTGCCGGCTCTATGAACGCTGTGGCTACGTAATTGGCGGCATCGACCATTTGCGCTATCGCGGCATCGATCCGAACACCGCCGAGGTGGCGTTGTTCTGGTATCGCTTGTTTGATAACCCGCTGGAAAACCCGCTCAGCTCGACAACATCGCCACGGCTTGTTCCGTGATGATCGCCAGCAATGCCTGAACGGCGGGCGAGGGCTCGGCGTTCTTCAGGGTCAAGGCATAGAGGCTGATCGGCACTGCGGGCGCCAACGGGCACACGTCGAGCCCGGACGACTTGGCGCCGAGCGCGGTAAACGGGTCGACGATGGCCAAGCCTTCGCCAGCCTCGACCATGCTGCGCATCATTTGATGCGTCTGCACGCGCGTCTGGATCACCAGCGCCGGGCGCAATGCCTGCAGCTTGCTTTCCAGCGCCGGGCTCAGCGGATCATGGCCGTCGAGGCCGACCATCGACTGGCCGGCCAGATCCTGCACTGACACGTATTTTTGTTTGGGTTGCAGCCAGCCATGCGGCGCGAGCAATTGCAGTTTGCCTTGGGCAATCACTTGGCAATCGACGTCGGCGTGCTCGGGATCGTGCAGGCTCAGGCCCAGATCACTCTCGCGCAGCAACAGGCTACGGACGATCTCGCGGGTGGGTTGGCTGAGAAGGGTGCACGGCGCATCGGGGAAACGTCGGCGCAGGGCCGCGATGCTGTGGGGCAATAATTGTTGGGCCAGCGGCGGGGTGCCGATGACGCGCAGCGGTGGTGCGAGGTATTGCTTGAGGCTGTCAGCCAGACGTTGCACCGGTTCCAGTGCCTGGTAGACGTGGGCGATTTCGACTTGCAGTTGCCGCGCCTCGCGCGTGGCCTGCAACCGACCGCGCACACTGGAAAACAGCATGAAACCCAACTGACCCTCGGCGTCGCGCAACACGCTTTCGACCTCGGCCACCGGCAACTGCAACCATTCGGCGGCGGTACCCAGGTGACCGGTCTGCAACAGCGCCTGAATCACTTCGATATGACGTAAACGCATGCGTGAAGTCCATGTTCAGCAGGTGAGGGAGTCAGTGGCTGAATCCTAACTCAAGTGCGTGCATATGACTTCTGCTCATAACAGTGGGTTATGAAGCGACGGTAGGTTCCGGCAGTTTACCGATGTAGGTATCCGGTTCACGCGTCAAGGTAATGTCCGACTGGATCAACTGGAAACGGTTTTCGTCGAGCTGTTTCATGCGATCGCCGATAGCCAGTTTGTAGGTGGTGACAGGCGCTGAGCCTTCAACACCGTCTGCCGACGGGGTGGATTCCTGGAACTCATGCACGGAATAAACGCGACCTTCCGCGTCTCTTGCATGAAACTGACCGACCAGTACTGCTGCCATCTGCTTAGAACCTCTGGAGATAAATCACTCAATTTGCGGTTCTGTAGACCGTTGTTAAGTGATGTAAGTTTTCCCGCTGGAAAAAAATAGTCAGCGGCGGCAATTTTCGCTCGCCCGCTGCTTGAATCGTCATTTATAACTACACGTCCTTTCCATCGCACAGTCGAGAATCTTCCATGAGCAACGTCTATACGATCGCCGTTGTGGTCGGCAGCTTGAGAAAAGAGTCGATCAATCGCAAGGTCGCACTGGCCCTGGCTGATCTGGCGCCGGCCAATCTGAAGCTGAACATCGTCGAAATCGGCGATTTGCCGCTCTACAACGAAGACATCGATGGCGATTCACCGCCGGCAGCCTACAGCACTTTCCGACAACAAGTGAGCTCATCCGACGCAGTGCTCTTCGTCACGCCGGAATACAACCGTTCGGTGCCGGCGCCATTGAAGAACGCGATTGACGTGGGATCGCGCCCCTACGGCCAGAGTGCCTGGAGCGGCAAGCCGGGTGCGGTGATCAGCGTGTCGCCGGGCGCCATCGGTGGTTTCGGCGCCAACCATCATCTGCGCCAGTCGATGGTGTTTCTCGATGTGCCGCTGATGCAGCAACCGGAAGCGTATCTGGGCGGCGCGGGCACGGCGTTCGATGAAGCGGGCAAGTTGTCGGAAACGGTGAAGCCGTTCCTGCAAAAATTCATCAATGCCTACGGCCAGTGGGTCGAACAACACAAAAAGGTCTGATCAAAATCCGTAGGAGCAAAGCTTGCTCGCGAAAGCGTCTGTGTATTCAACATCAAAGTTGCCTGATACAGCGCGATCGCGAGCAAGCTTTGCTCCCACAACTGTCTGTGGTTGCTGAGGATATTTGTTCGCCACCACGGAATTATCGCCTCGGCCATTCACTCTGTAGGATGTCCTTCCTTCCGATTGTCTGTTCAAGGCTGCTTGCGCATGCTCACCGCGTCGTTGATTTTCCTGCTGACCATAACCCTGGTGATCTGGCAGCCCAAAGGCCTCGGCGTTGGCTGGAGTGCGGTGCTCGGCGCGGTATTGGCGCTGCTGTTCGGCGTGGTGCACCTCAGCGATATTCCGCTGGTGTGGCAGATCATCTGGAACGCCACCGGCACCTTTGTGGCGCTGATCATCATCAGCCTGTTGCTCGACGAAGCCGGGTTTTTTGCCTGGGCGGCGTTGCACGTGGCGCGCTGGGGCAAGGGCAGTGGGCGCAAGCTGTTTGCCTTTATGGTGCTGCTCGGCGCATTGGTGTCGGCATTGTTTGCCAACGACGGTGCAGCACTGATCCTCACGCCGATCGTGATTTCCATGCTGCTGGCGCTGCGCTTCTCGCCAGCCGCGACCCTGGCATTCGTCATGGGCGCCGGGTTTATCGCCGACACCGCGAGCCTGCCGCTGGTGGTGTCGAACCTGGTGAACATCGTTTCCGCCGACTTCTTCCACATCGGCTTCAACCGCTACGCGGCGGTGATGGTCCCGGTCAACTTCGTCAGCGTCGGCGCCACGTTGGCGATGCTGATGTGGTTCTTTCGCAAGGACATTCCCAAGGCCTACGACCCCGAACAACTGGAAGATCCGAGCACGGCGATTCACGACAAAGCCACGTTTTACGCTGGTTGGGCGGTGCTGGTGATTCTGTTGATCGGCTGCTTCGCCCTGGAACCGCTGGGCATTCCGATCAGCGCGATTTCTGCGGTGTGCGCCGCGTTGCTGCTGGCGATCGCGGCGCGCGGGCACAAGATCTCTACGCGCAAAGTGATGAAAGAGGCGCCGTGGCAGATCGTGATTTTCTCGCTCGGCATGTACCTGGTGGTCTACGGTTTGCGCAACGCCGGGCTCACCGATTATCTCGCTGGATGGCTGAACAACTTCGCCGAGCACGGCATCTGGGGCGCGGCCCTGGGCACCGGCGTGCTGACGGCGCTGCTGTCGTCGATCATGAACAATCTGCCGACGGTGCTGATCGGGCTGTTATCGATTGATGCCAGCCAGGCGAGCGGGGTGATCAAGGAAGCGATGATTTACGCCAATGTCATCGGCAGCGACCTCGGGCCGAAAATCACCCCGATTGGCAGTCTGGCGACGTTGTTGTGGCTGCATGTGCTGGAGCGCAAAGGCATTCGGATTGGCTGGGGTTATTACTTCAAAGTCGGGATTGTGCTGACGGTGCCGGTGTTGTTGGTGACATTGGCGGCGTTGGCGCTGCGGTTGTCCTTCTAGACCAAGTTGGGCCATTCGCGGGCAAGCCTCGCTCCTACAGGAGTTGTGTCGTTCATATCATTCCCAAACGACCCAAACCTGTAGGAGCAAGGCTTGCCCGCGAAGAGGCCAGGCCAGACACCACAAACCTCAGCCATTACCCGGCACATTCGGCCAAAGATCCGCCACCAGAAACAGCCGCTCCGCTTCCTCCCACTCGCCTTGCGCATTCTCGACCAGCCGCACCATCAACTGCGCCGGCGCCAATGGTTCGAGCGCGGCGATCCACCTATCCAACTGCTCCCGCTGCCAAGTCTGCTCCGCCGGGTAATGCGCCGGCGCCAGCCAGGCGTGGCGGGGCAGGGGTTGCCAGCGGCCGAACGGTCGTTGCAGCACAAAATCTGCCCAATCCTTCTGATGCAACCAGCTGCCACGCAGATGCTGCGGATGCGCTCCGCTTGGCGAGTCGGACTGCCCCGGCCACGGATATAACAGGTAACCACCGAGCCACAAATGTGCGCTGAATTGCTGGATATCCAGCGCCGCCAGCACTTCGCGGCTTTCCGGTCGGGCGGAAATCGGCAATTGATGCTGGCTCAAATGCGCCAGTTTCCGGTCCAGCCGATCATGGCAACCGGGGCCGAGCCATTGCGCGGTGTCATGGCCGTCACCGTTTTGCGGCCCTAAATAAAGCTTGATCGCCAGTTCCAGGTGATGCACACCGTCGCGGTCGCGCAGAAGCATATCGAGTTCGCCAAGGGTGTGGCCCTCGCGGCGGATCGGCAGGTTGGCGGCGATCAATTCGATGCCGGGCGCATGCCGCACCGCGTATTGCCACAAGCGTTCGTAATACAGGCCCAGCCGTCGAGTGCGCGATTGCGCCAGCCAGTGCAGCAAGTCGTAGCTGTCGTGATCGAGTTGGCGCAACCAGCGTTCGAGGCCGTCCGGCGCCTGCACCCAATCGCTTCCGGTCAGCGGATGACGCTGCGGCCACGGCGGTTCGCCGAGCATTGGCGGGGCGAGAATGACCCACGCCAGGTCGCGCACTTCCGGGTGGCGTAACTGGTGGGGCAACTGGAGCAAATCTGGAAACAGGATCATCTTGCGAGCATAGCCGGTCAGCTCGCGGCTGAAAGGATTTTGTCTACGGACGGCTTTCGCCCATAATCGGGTTTTTTCACCGTCGCGCAGGAACCTCATGGAGCAATTTCGCAATATCGGCATCATCGGTCGCCTGGGCAGTTCACAGGTGCTGGATACCGTCCGCCGACTGAAACGGTTTCTGCTCGATCGTCACTTGCACGTGATCCTCGAGGACACCATTGCCGAAGTCCTGCCCGGCCATGGCCTGCAGACCTCATCGCGCAAGATGCTCGGCGAAGTCTGCGACATGGTCATTGTCGTCGGCGGTGACGGCAGTCTGCTCGGCGCCGCGCGTGCGCTGGCCCGCCACAACATTCCGGTGCTGGGGATCAACCGTGGCAGCCTGGGGTTCCTCACCGACATCCGCCCCGATGAGCTGGAAGTCAAAGTCGCCGAAGTGCTCGACGGCCACTATCTGGTGGAAAACCGCTTCCTGCTGCAAGCCGAAGTGCGCCGCCACGCCGAAGCCATCGGTCAGGGTGACGCGCTCAACGATGTGGTGCTGCACCCCGGCAAATCCACGCGAATGATCGAGTTCGAGCTGTACATCGACGGCCAATTCGTCTGCAGCCAGAAGGCTGACGGCCTGATCGTCGCGACGCCGACCGGTTCCACCGCGTATGCCTTGTCGGCCGGTGGCCCGATCATGCATCCCAAGCTCGACGCTATTGTGATTGTGCCGATGTACCCCCATACCTTGTCTGGCCGGCCAATTGTGGTCGACGGCAACAGTGAGCTGAAAATCGTCGTGTCCAAGGATATGCAGATTTACCCGCAGGTCTCCTGTGATGGGCAGAACCACTTCACCTGCGCGCCGGGTGACACCATCACCATCAGCAAAAAAGCGCAGAAGCTGCGGCTGATTCACCCGCTCGACCACAACTATTACGAAGTGTGCCGGACCAAGCTTGGCTGGGGCAGCCGTTTGGGTGGTGGAGGCGACTGATGCTCGATCCCGCGCGTAGCTACGACCTGATCGGTGACGTGCACGGTTGCGCTCTGACCCTTGAGCACTTGCTCGACCGTCTCGGTTATCACAAACACGCTGGCGTCTGGCGACATCCATCGCGCATGGCGGTGTTTGTCGGCGACATCATCGACCGCGGCCCGCGGATTCGCGAGGCGCTGCACATCGTTCACGACATGGTCGAGGCCGGTCAGGCGCTGTGCATCATGGGCAATCATGAATTCAACGCGCTCGGCTGGAGCACTCCGGCGCCGCCGGGCAGCGGCAAGCAATTCGTGCGCGAACACACGCCACGCCATGCGCGCCTGCTGGGCGAAACCCTGACCCAATTCGAAGATCATCCGGGCGACTGGCACGACTTCCAGCAGTGGTTCTATGAACTGCCCTTGTTCGTCGATGCCGGGCGTTTCCGCGTGGTGCATGCCTGTTGGGATGCCGGGTTGATCCAGCCGTTGCGCGCGTTGTTCCCCGATGGCTGCGTCGATGAGCATTTCCTCCAGGCCTCGGCCGTGCCCGGCAGTTTTGCCTGCACGGTGTTCGACCGCCTGCTGCGCGGCACCGACATGCGCCTGCCGGATGGCCAGACCATGACCAGCGGCGACGGCCTGACGCGAGCGTTCTTCCGCACCAAATTCTGGGAAGACGACCCGCAAACCTACGGAGACATCGTGTTTCAACCCGACGCCTTGCCTGAACCGGTGGCGCTGACGCCACTGTCGTCCTCTGAAAAGAGCAATTTGCTGCGCTACGGCGTCGACGAGCCGTTGTTGTTTGTCGGCCATTACTGGCGCAGCGGCAAACCGGCGCCGATCCGCCCCAATCTCGCGTGCCTGGACTACAGCGCCGTGCTCTACGGCAAATTGGTCGCCTATCGTCTGGACCAGGAAACCCGCCTCGATCCGCACAAGTTTGTCTGGGTCGATGTCGAGCGCCCGGAGGCTATGCAATGAGTACGGTGGCGGTTTTGCGTCTGCCGCTGGCGGTGGATTTGAGTGGTTTCGTCAAACTGCTGCAACGCATGCAAGTCCCGCATCGGGTCAGCGAAGAGGCGGGAGAGCAGGTGCTGTGGGTGCCGGACAACATCAGCGAAGACGTGCGTTCGTTGTACGAACGCTTTCCCGCCGGTGATCCCGAGCAGCAACTCGACATCCCGGTGGCACAGACCAGCAAACGTCCAGGTTTTGTCGAGCAATTGCGCCACAGCAAGGCGACCGCGGTGGTGTTGCTGCTGAGCCTGATCGTCGGCGCGGTGACGTTGCTCGGGGAAAACCTCGAGACGATGCACTGGTTTACCTTCCTCGATTTCCGCGTGGTCGGTGAATACATCCAGTTCACGCCATTGGCCGACAGCCTGGCGGCGGGGCAGTGGTGGCGGCTGTTCACGCCGATGTTGCTGCACTTTGGCTTCCTGCACCTGGCCATGAACGGCATGTGGTATTGGGAACTGGGTCGGCGCATCGAGGCGCGGCAGGGCAGCATCAACCTGATCGGCCTGACGTTGCTGTACAGCCTGGTGTCGAACTATTCGCAGTTCTATTACAGCGGCGCAACGCTGTTTGGTGGCTTGTCCGGCGTGCTCTACGGCTTGCTCGGGCATTGCTGGATCTTCCAGTTGCTGTCGCCGAACCCGGCTTATCGCCTGCCGCGTGGCGTGCTGGTGATGATGCTGATCTGGCTGGTGGTGTGCATGTCCGGGCTGATCTCGATGATCGGCTTCGGCGAAATCGCCAACGCCGCGCACGTCAGCGGGCTGCTCATCGGATGCTTCACCGGTTTGTTGGGCGGTTTGTACAACCGCCGTAAACTCGCCGTCTAAAACAGTTACTGAATAAAGAGCGCGGAGACCCTGATGTCCTCTTTTAACGAAATGATCAAAAACATCACCCCCGATATCTACCAGAGCCTGAAGCTGGCGGTGGAAATCGGCAAATGGTCGGACGGTGGCAAACTCACCGCCGAGCAACGCGAACTGTCGCTGCAAGCGATGATTGCCTGGGAAATACAGAACCTGCCCGAGGATCAGCGCACAGGTTACATGGGCCCGCAGGAATGCAGCTCGAAGTCGATTGAAGTGCCGAATATCCTGTTCAAGTCGGATGCCATCCATTGATTGAGATTGGCCGCGGTGCAATCAGTAAAATGTCGGCGCGCCTCGACGGGCCGGACGTGCAGTACGCTTTTCGTCTGGGCGATACCGAGGTGCCGGTCAATCCATTGATCGGCAGCACGGTCCGCCTCGAATTCCTGGGGGCGATTTTCTGTTCCCATTGCGGACGCAAGACCAAAACCAGTTTCAGCCAAGGGTATTGCTACCCGTGCATGACCAAACTGGCGCAGTGCGACCTGTGCATCATGAGCCCGGAACGCTGCCATTTCGACGCCGGCACTTGCCGTGATCCGGAGTGGGGCCAGACGTTTTGCATGACCGACCACATCGTTTACCTGTCGAATTCGTCGGGGGTGAAAGTCGGGATTACCCGGCTCAACCAGTTGCCGACGCGCTGGATCGATCAGGGCGCGCGCCAGGCGTTGCCGATCATGCGCGTCTCGACTCGCCAGCAATCGGGCTTCGTCGAAGATCTGTTCCGCAGCCAAGTGGCAGACAAGACCAATTGGCGTGCTTTACTCAAGGGCGAAGCGCTGTCGGTGGATCTGGCTGAAGTTCGCGATCGGTTGTTCGAGAGCTGCGCCGAAGGTTTGCAAGGTTTGCAGGAACGATTCGGCCTACAGGCAATCCAGACTATTGCCGATGTCGACGTCCTCGAAATCCGCTATCCGGTCGAGCAATACCCGGCCAAGATCGTCAGCTTCAACCTGGACAAGAACCCGATTGCCGAAGGCACGCTGTTGGGGATCAAGGGCCAGTACCTGATTTTCGACACCGGCGTCATCAATATTCGCAAGTACACGGCCTATCAGCTCGCCGTGCATAGTTAAGGATTCCAGCATGCGCACCGAACAACCGAAGATGATTTACCTGAAGGACTATCAGGCGCCCGACTACCTGATCGACGAGACGCACCTGACCTTCGAGTTGTTCGAGGACCACAGCCTGGTCCATGCGCAACTGGTGATGCGCCGCAATCCCGAACGCGGCCCGGGCCTGCCGCCGCTGGTGCTCGATGGCCAGCAGCTGGAATTGCTGACGGTCAACCTGGCTGACCGCGAGCTTGGCGCTGACGACTATGGGCTGACTGAAAACCACCTGACATTGCATCCGCAGAGTGAGCGTTTCACGGTCGACACCACCGTGCGCATTCACCCGGAAACCAACACCGCGCTGGAAGGTTTGTACAAATCCAGCGGCATGTTCTGCACTCAGTGCGAGGCTGAAGGCTTCCGCAAGATCACCTATTACCTCGACCGCCCGGACGTGATGAGCAAGTTCACCACCACGGTCGTCGCCGAACAGCACAGCTACCCGGTGCTGCTGTCCAACGGCAACCCGATTGCCAGCGGCCCCGGCGAAGACGGCCGGCACTGGGCGACCTGGGAAGACCCGTTCATGAAACCGGCGTACCTGTTTGCGCTGGTGGCCGGTGACCTGTGGTGCGTCGAAGACACCTTCACTACCATGACCGAGCGCTCGGTGGCGCTGCGCATTTACGTCGAGCCGGAAAACATCGACAAGTGCCAGCACGCGATGAACAGCTTGAAGAAGTCGATGCGCTGGGACGAAGAGGTCTACGGTCGCGAATACGATCTGGACATCTTCATGATCGTCGCGGTCAACGATTTCAACATGGGCGCGATGGAGAACAAAGGCCTCAACATCTTCAACTCCAGCGCCGTGCTGGCCCGCGCCGAAACCGCCACCGACGCCGCGCACCAGCGCGTCGAAGCGATCGTCGCTCACGAATACTTCCACAACTGGTCGGGCAACCGCGTGACCTGCCGCGACTGGTTCCAGTTGTCGCTCAAGGAAGGCTTCACGGTGTTCCGCGATTCCGGCTTCTCCGCCGACATGAACTCGGCCACGGTCAAGCGCATCCAGGACGTGGCTTATCTGCGCACTCACCAGTTCGCCGAAGACGCCGGCCCGATGGCCCACGCTGTGCGCCCGGACAGCTTCATCGAGATTTCCAACTTCTACACCCTGACCGTGTACGAAAAGGGCTCGGAAGTCGTCCGCATGCTCCACACCTTGCTCGGCGCCGAGGGTTTCCGTAAGGGCAGCGACCTGTACTTCGATCGTCATGACGGTCAAGCCGTGACCTGCGACGACTTCATCAAAGCCATGGAAGACGCGAATGGCGTCGACCTGACCCAGTTCAAACGCTGGTACAGCCAGGCTGGCACGCCACGTCTGGCGGTCAGCGAGTCTTACGATGCGGCGGCGAAAACCTACAGCCTTACGTTCCGTCAGAGCTGCCCGGCCACCCCGGACAAGGTTGAGAAACTGCCGTTTGTGATTCCTGTGGAATTGGGTCTGCTGGACTCCAAAGGCGCGCCAATTGCTTTGCGGCTGTCGGGTGAAGACGCTGCTCAAGGCACTTCGCGGGTGATTTCGGTGACGGAAGCCGAGCAGACGTTCACCTTCGTTGATATCGCTGAACAGCCGTTGCCTTCGCTGTTGCGCGGTTTCTCGGCGCCGGTGAAGTTGAGCTTCCCGTACAACCGCGATCAGTTGATGTTCCTGATGCAGCACGACAGCGACGGTTTTAATCGTTGGGATGCCGGACAGCAGTTGTCGGTGCAAGTGCTCCAGGAGTTGATCGCGCAGCAGCAGAAGGGCGAAACGCTGGTGTTGGATCAGCGGCTGATTTCGGCCCTGCGCACGGTGCTTTCCGATGAAACGCTGGATCAGGCGATGGTTGCGGAGATGCTGTCGTTGCCGGGCGAGGCGTATCTGACCGAAATCAGCGATGTGGCTGATGTCGATGCCATCCACACCGCGCGTGAGTTTGTGCGCAAGCAGTTGGCGGACAATTTGTTCGAGGCGTTGTGGCTGCGTTATCAGGCCAATCGTGATTTGTCGAAGAACACGCCGTATGTGGCTGAGGCTGAGCATTTTGCCCGCCGCGCGCTGCAGAATATTGCGCTGTCGTACTTGATGCTGAGCGGTAAGCCGGAGGTGTTGGCGGCGACGCTGGAGCAGTTTGAGACCAGTGACAATATGACCGAGCGCCTGACGGCGTTGGCGGTGTTGGTGAATTCGCCGTTCGAGGAAGAGAAAGCCAAGGCATTGGCGAGTTTCGCAGAGCACTTCAAGGACAATCCGCTGGTGATGGATCAGTGGTTCAGTGTTCAGGCGGGCAGCACGTTGCCGGGTGGGTTGGCACGGGTGAAGGCGCTGATGGAGCATCCGGCGTTCAATATCAAGAATCCGAACAAGGTGCGCGCGTTGGTGGGGGCATTTGCCGGGCAGAATCTGGTGAATTTCCATGCGGCGGACGGTTCCGGTTATCGGTTCCTGGCGGATTTGGTGATTGAGTTGAATGGGTTCAATCCGCAGATCGCTTCTCGGCAGTTGGCGCCGCTGACCCGCTGGCGCAAGTATGACGATGCGCGTCAGGCTCTGATGAAAGCGGAGTTGGAGCGGATTCGTGGCTCGGGTCAGTTGTCCAGTGATGTGTTTGAGGTGGTGAGCAAGAGTTTGGCTTGAGGTTTTTGGGCCAGTGAAGAAGGCGCCTTCGGGCGCCTTTTTTTTGTGTGAGGTCGGATTGTGGGTATATCCGTTGCTGCGGTGATGGCTGTAGGAGGGAGCTTGCTCGCGATGGCGTCGCGTCTGCCAACACATGCACTAACTGACCCACCGCCATCGCGAGCAAGCTCAGCTCCTACGGGATTTGCGCCTCGACCAAATCCAGCGTCCACAGCCATTCCCCTGTGGGAGTGAGCTTGCTCGCGATGGCGTCCTGTATTCAGCACATGCACTAACTGGCAGACCGCTTTCGCGAGCAAGCTCAGCTCCTACAAGATTTGCGGCACGTCCAAATACTGCGTCCGCAGCCATTCCCCTGTGGGAGTGAGCTTGCTCGCGATGGCGTCGTGTGTGCCAACACATGCACTAACTGGCAGACCGCTTTCGCGAGCAAGCTCAGCTCCTACGGGATTTGCGGCACGCCCAAATACTGCGTCCGAAGCCATTCCCCTGTGGGAGTGAGCCTGCTCGCGATGGCGTCATGCCTGCCAACACGTGCACTAACTCGCAGACCGCTTTCGCGAGCAAGCTCAGCTCCTACAGGATCTGTGCCACGTCCAAAATAACTATCAGGCAACCACGCGATAACACGGTACGTACGCCGCGCCGCCCGGTAGTTTCATCCGGTGCTGGGCTACGAACGCCTTGAGCAGTTGATCCAGCGGTTGCATCACCGCCACGTCGCCGCGGATTTGATACGGGCCATGTTCTTCGATCAGGCGAATGCCCTTGTCCTTGACGTTGCCGGCGACGATCCCGGAGAACGCGCGGCGCAGGTTGGCCGCCAATTCGTGGGCCGGCAGGCTGCGGCTTAGTTGCAGGCTCGCCATGTTTTCGTGGGTCGGGTCGAATGGGCGCTGGAAGCCTTCATCGATCTTCAGCAGCCAGTTGAAATGGAACGCGTCGTTGCGTTCGCGGCGGAACTGCTTGACCTCCTTGAGTCCGGCGGTCATCTGCCGCGCCACTTCGGCCGGGTCGTCGATGATGATTTCATAATGCTGCTTGGCCGCTTCACCGAGGGTCGCGCCGACAAACGCATCCAATTGCTCAAGGTACGGCGCCGCGTGTTTCGGCCCGGTAAGGATGACCGGGAAGGGCAGACCCTTGTTGTCCGGGTGCATCAAAATGCCCAGCAGGTACAGGAACTCCTCAGCGGTACCGGCACCGCCCGGGAAGATGATGATGCCGTGGCCGACGCGGACAAACGCTTCCAGACGCTTTTCGATGTCCGGCAGGATCACCAGCTCATTGACGATCGGGTTCGGCGCTTCGGCGGCAATGATCCCAGGTTCGGTCAGCCCGAGGTATCGCCCGCCCTGAATACGCTGTTTGGCGTGAGCGATGGTCGCGCCTTTCATCGGGCCTTTCATCACGCCGGGGCCACAACCGGTGCAGATGTCGAGGCTGCGCAAGCCCAGTTCATGCCCGACTTTTTTGGTGTATTTGTATTCTTCGGTATTGATCGAGTGGCCACCCCAGCACACCACAATCTTCGGCTCGACGCCGGGGCGCAGGGTGCGCGCATTGCGCAGCAGGTGGAACACGTAATCGCTGATGCCTTGCGAGGTGCTCAAGTCGATGCGCTGAGCGTCGAGTTCGTTTTCGGTGTAGACGATGTCGCGCAGGGCGCTGAAGAGCATTTCCCGAGTGCTGGCAATCATTTCGCCATCGACGAAGGCGTCGGCCGGCGCGTTCAGCAGTTCCAGGCGCACGCCGCGGTCTTGCTGGTGAATGCGGATTTCGAAGTCCTTGTAGGCTTCGAGAATGGTCTTGGCGTTATCAACGTGGGCGCCGGTGTTGAGGATGGCCAGGGCGCACTGGCGGAAAAGGGTGTAGGTGCTGCCGGAACCGGCTTCGCTCAGTTGCTGCACTTCACGTTGGGACAGGGTTTCGAGGCTGCCTTTAGGGCTGACGGAAGCGTTGATTACTTGACGTTGGGACATTCAATGATCCTTAAAACGATGCCGATCAGACAGGAGTAGCGATTGGCATCCGAATAAAAATGTATCCATGAAAGAAGATGGCACGAACTGCGGACTCTCGCCACGTCCCGGTTTGACGATGAAAAAATCAAAAGGAGCCCCAGCATAGCTAAATCCCTCGCAGAGGCGATAATGCCCGGCACTCTTTTCGCTCACTGATTCAAGGACGTTCGCCACCATGTTCGAAATCCAGCCGATGAATGCCGAAACCTTCCGCCGCCAGACCCGGCGCAGCACGGTGATCATTGCCCTGATTTTCCTCGCGCTGGCCATGGCGCTGTCGACGGCTGCGGTGACGCTGTTCGGCGAACCCGGCGGCGACAACCTGCGCTTCAACGTCGGCGGGGTGTTTGTCGCGGTGCTGCTGATGGTCGCGTTGATGCGCGGCACCTTCTGGCATCAGCCATGGATGGCGCCGGCGGTCTACGGCTGGCGGCTCAAGCGCAGCCTGATGAGCGTGACCAACGTCATGCACCAGGTGACAGCTGCGGTCGAAGCGGGCGATGCCGATGCGATGAAACTGCTGCGCTTCTATCATCTCGGGTTGAGTCAGATGCATGAACTGGACGGTAACTCCAGCGATCACGGGCAATTGAACCGCGAAATGGAGCAACACAAGCAACGCATGCAGGCGCTCGGTATCGACACCGAACAGACGCACTTGAACCCGGCCTGGCTCGACGCAGTCAAGCAAACCCCACGCTGACGGCCTGCGGCGCTGGGCATCAGCTAGTCTCAGCAGACCAGTGGCGGTCAGGAAGCATCGCCTCTACAAAAAATCAGGGAACGTCATGGGACAGCCGTCCGTTAAAGTTCGTATCGAAACCCTTCAGCCGACTGCGTCATTGCTCGCCGAACAGCTGCAAGCCAGGCTCAAGGTGCGTTACGCCGTGGTGTTGCTGATCGCGGTGTGTCTGTCGATGACCGCGCTGGCGGTCTGGGAGTCGTGGAATTCGCGGCATTACCACTTGCATGACAAAGAAGTGGCGATGTCCAACCTCGCGCAGACCCTAGCCTCGCAGGCGCAATCGACGATCAAACAGGCCGATACGATGCTGTTTACTCTGGTCGATCGCCTGGAAAAGGACGGCGCGGGCCAGGCACCGTTCAGCCGTGTGCAGCAATTGCTCGTGGCGCAACGCAGCGAGCTGCCGCAGTTGCACGGCTTGTTTGTCTACGACGAGAACGGCCGTTGGCTGGTCAACTCCAACGGTGCGTCCGTGCCGCAGTCGAACAATTCCGACCGCGAGTATTTCGTCTTCCACCGCGAACACCCCGAGCGCGGCCCGCACATCGGCCCGTCGATAAAAAGCCGTTCGACCGGTGAATGGATCATGACGGTGTCGCGCAGGATCAATCATCCTGACGGCAGTTTTGCTGGCGTGGCGCTGGCCACCGTGTATCTGAACCATTTCCTGGCGCTGTACGACGGCATCGACATGGGCAAAAACGGCGCGATCAGCCTGATCGCCGACAACGGCAATCTGCAGGTGCGCCGCCCGTTCAATGAAAACGATATCGGCACCAGCGTGGTCAATGGGCCGTTGTTTACGCAGTTGCTGCCGTATGCTAGCTCCGGCACGGCGACGATCAAATCGGTGATCGATGGCGTAGAACGCGTGGTCGGTTTTCGCCGCGTCGAGGGCTATCCGCTGGTCGTCTCGGCGGCGCTGAACAAGCAAGAAGTGCTGGCCGCGTGGCGCCAGGAATCGTTGAACAGTGCGACCATCGTCGCGCTGCTGCTGGCGATTCTCGGCACGCTTGGCTATCGGCTGATCCGCGTGATGAAGCAGCAAAACCGCGTGCAGAACGAATTGCTCGAAGCGCAGGAAAAACTTCTCGAAATCAATCACAGCCTAGAACTGCTGGCGCTGGAAGATGCCCTGACCGGGCTGGCCAATCGACGCCAGTTCGACCTGTTCATGCTTGCCGAGATGGGCCGGGCGCGGCGCAGCCAGAGCATGCTGGCGATGCTGATGATCGACGTCGATCACTTCAAGCTGTTCAACGATCACTACGGACATGTCGCGGGCGATGAATGTTTGCGCCGGATCAGCGCGGTCATCACCGAGAGCATCCAGCGCCCCGGCGATCTGGCGGTGCGTTATGGCGGCGAAGAGTTTGCTGTGGTGCTGCCCGGCACTGATTATGTCGGGGCGTTTCTGGTCGCCGAGAAAATCCGCCGCGCGGTACAGCAGGCCGGCATCGTCCACAGCGAAGGGATCGAGGGCGTGGTGACCGTCAGTCTGGGCGTTTGCGCTTATGATCCGGCCTCACAAGCCAAGGCCGATGACTTGATCAGCGCGGCGGACAAGGCGATGTACGTGGCCAAGGCGAGCGGGCGCAATATGAGCGTGATTGCCAATTGATTGGGTGAAATCTGCGGGGGTGAGTGGTTTGCGTTTCAAGTGGCGCGACGGAGTTTCCAGAGGCGGATCAGGCGTGCATAAACCAGCACGTTGACCGCCAGGACGATGCTGCCGAGTGCGAGCTGAATGGTCGGGGTCAGCCCGGCCGGGTAGATGATCGGCAACACGTAGTGCTCGATGAAACCGCCGCCATACACGGTTTGCCCGGCCGCCTCGCGCATCAGGTTTTCCCAGTAGGTCAGCGGGCAGGTCAGGTGAAACACCTCGACGATCACGCCCCACGTTGCAGCGGGCAGGTGCCACCAGACCAGGTGATGCCATTTGAGCACCAGCAGCCCGCCGAACAGCACGAACAGAATGAACAACAAGTGAAACAGCACCAGCCCGTCGGCGGCGATTCGGTAAAGCATGTCGGCTCCCTGACTTTTCAAGTGAATGGCGCCATGTTACTCGGCTGCGGCGTCGGGCTCTATGGTTGGCTGCGGCGGGCGCGATCACCCCGGCGCGGGCAAAATTGTGCATGCCTTCGAGCGCGACTGCTGGCACAGTTGGCGGTCAATTCATCGGTGAAGCGTGTTATGTCCAACTCACATTTGCCGCGCAGCGCGTTTTTGCGTGGCGCGGCGGCAATCATGCCGTTGTCCCTGGCCACCGCGCCGTGGGGGTTGCTCGCCGGTTCCATGGCCATCGAGGCCAACCTCACGCCGCTGCAAGGGCAGGGCTTGTCGAGCATCGTGTTTGCCGGCGCCGCGCAATTGGTCGCGATCGGCATGCTCAAGGGCGGCGCCGGGGTTTTCTCGATTCTGCTGACGACGTTGCTGCTGACTTCGCAGCATCTGCTCTACGGCATGAGCATGCGTTCAGTGATTTCGCCGCTGCCGGGGCGTTGGCGCGTCGGGTTGGGTTTTCTACTGACCGATGAACTGTTTGCGTTGACCAGTCAGCACGACAAACAGCAGTTCAATCGCTGGTATGCGCTGGGCGTCGGCCTGACGTTTTACATCGCCTGGAACCTCTTCACCCTGGCCGGGATCGTCCTCGGCAGCAGCATTCCGGGGCTTGAGCATCTGGGCCTGGATTTCTCGATTGCCGCGACGTTTATCGCGCTGATCACGCCGGTGGTGCGCAACGTGCCGACGGTGGTCTGCGTGGCGGTGTCGCTGTTTTGCTCGGTGTTGTTCAGTTATTGGCAATGGGGCTCGGCGCTGGTGCTGTCGGGGCTGGCAGGGATGGCTGCCGGGTTTATCTGCAACAAACTGTATTTGGAGCGCACATGATGGTCTGGGCGGTGATTATCGGCATGGGCGTGTTGGTATTTCTCAACCGCTACGTGTTCCTCGAACCGCGCCTGCCGCTGCGCTTGAGCAGCAACGCGCGGCAATTTCTCGGTTTTGCGGTGCCGGGCATGCTCACGGCGATTTGCGGGCCGATTGTGTTTATGCCGGAGAAGCAGCTGAATTTGCAGTGGGACAACCCGTATTTGCTCAGCTCGCTGGTGGCCGTAGGCCTGGTGATCTGGACCCGCAGTACGCTGATCAGCATGTTGCTGAGCATGGGTTTCTTCTTTTTTCTGCGCTGGTGGCTGTGAGCCGCAAGCGCGACAGTGATCTACGCTTGGAGAAGTTTGATTACTTGAACCAGCGAGGTGCACATGGCCAATGAAACCAGACAACCGGATCTGCAAGAAGACACCGATGAGCCCAGCCACGAAGAAATCGAGCGCCAGCGCCGTTCGAGGCCGGACTGGAAACACCCCGATGACGGCAAGGAATTGTCCGACCGCGACGTGGAAATCCCCCTGAAACCCTGAACCCCACAACCCCACAACCTCCTGTGGGAGCCGAGCTTGCTCGCGATAGCGGCCGTCCAGTCACTGAAAATGTGATGGCTGCCGGCCCCATCGCGAGCAAGCTCAGCTCCCACAATTCCAGCGGCGTGCCCGAATTTTGTGACCACCGCAAACCTCTGTGGGAGCCGAGCTTGCTCGCGATAGCGGTCGTCTAGTCGCTGAAGATGTTACGGCGGCTGGCCCCTTCGCGAGCAAGCTCAGCTCCTACAATTCCGGCAGCGTGCCCGGATCTTGTGACTACCACAAATCCCCTGTGGGAGCAGAGCTTGCTCGCGATAGCGGCAGTCCAGGCGCTGAAGATGTTATGGCCACCGGCCCCATCGCGAGCAAGCTCAGCTCCTACAATTCCGGCGGCGTGGCCGGATGTTGTGACCATCACAAATCCCCTGTGGGAGCCGAGCTTGCTCGCGATAGCGGTCGTTCAGGCGCTGAAGATGTTACGGCTGCCGGCCCCATCGCGAGCAAGCTCAGCTCCTACAATTCCAGCGGCGTGCCTGGGCTTTGTGATCACCACAAATCCCCTGTGGGAGCCGAGCTTGCTCGCGATAGCGGTCGTCCAGTCGCTGCAAATGGTATGGCTGCCGGCTCCTACAATTCCCTGCGGCCGAATTGGGCTTCAGGCATCTTCCATCTGCGGGAAATCCGGGTGGGCGGTGCGGTAGCCGAGGGTCTTGTCGATCCATGCGTTGACTTCATTGACCATCACTGGCGCCTTGCCCGGATAGTTTTTCAGCGTGGCCCGCAGAACATTCTCGATATCCGCGACTGAGTGCAGGTTTCGGGTTTTTATGTAATTGCCGATAAAACAATTGAGTTGCAAGTGTTCTGTCATTGAAAGATAGACACACTCCAACCCATCGACTTGATTGTTTGCAAAATCGTCGCGCAACTTAGTTCTCTGCAGGTATGTAAAAGTTGTAGGAATTTCCTTGATTGTTGACTCATCGGTCAACTGGGAATGCTTATGGAAATGCGGCGCGCATGCTAGCCGTAGCGGGGCGAAATGTATGTATGACGATCGGAATGTCAGACAAGCGGTTGTGCGGCAAACAGCCGCACAAAAATAAGTGTCTCGCGCCTGAAACACTGTATGTAACGTTCTCGCGGTGAAGTTGTATAGGCAACTTGTTGGCGTCGGTGATAGTTAAATCGAGCACGCGCGTCAAAGTAAGGGTTGAATAATACTGGCACTTTGGTTGCGGACATTTCCTACGGCTTTATCGACTCTGTACCACTCGAAACAGTCACTGCTTTCACCCTCAAACAACACCATCTGCTCGGCGCGCTCCTTGGGCGTTGCTGGATCGAGCCATTCGCGGGCCAGTTCCGCCGACAACACCACCGGTCGCCGATCATGCACATCAAGCAAGCCTCCGGCAGCGTCTGCGGTAATGATCACAAAACCGTCACCGTCGCGCGGTTCGCCACCCGCCGCAGGAAACTGCCCAATCGCCGCGCAGTAAATCGGCGTTTGATCGCGGTGCCGAATCAGCCACGGCTGGCGCGTCGAATCGCCGGCATCCACCCATTCAAACCAATTATCGACAGGGCAGATCGCCCGGTTCGGCCATATCGAGCGGAAAAAAGCCCCCTGCGCGACTTTCTCGACTCGCGCATTGATCGGCGCTGCGCGATCCTTGGCCCAGTGTGGTCGCCAGCCCCAACGCACGTTGTCGGCATGCAAGCCGTCATTTTGCTGATGAAACAGCGCCAGTTGCGTGGTCGGCGCGGCGTTGTAGCGCGCTAATGGCTGATCGCCGACGTGGTTGATCAGCGCGTCGGGAATGCTCAGCACCGCGACAAAATCGTGAATACCCCGGTACTGCGTCAGTCGTCCACACATTGGCGAAATCTCCTACAGGAGATTTCAGCTTAGATGACATGTGCGCGTTGCAACTCGGTCAACGACAACGCCTTGAGTTGCGCGAGCAGAGGATCGCGGCGATCGCGCGGATGCGCCAGTTGTACCGCCAGTTCCTGGCGAATGCTGCTCGGGCGGTTGCCCATTACCAGCACGCGGTCGCTGAGGTACAGCGCTTCATCGACATCATGAGTGACCAGCAGCAAAGCGATGGCGTGGCGCTCGGCAAGTTGCAGCAGCAAATCCTGGAGTTTCATCCGCGTGAAGGCGTCCACCGCGCTGAACGGTTCATCGAGCAGCAGTACTTGCGGGCGCGAATACAAACCGCGCGCAATCGCCACCCGTTGCGCCATGCCGCCGGACAAGGCTTTGGGCAGCGCCTGGGCAAACCCGCCGAGGCCGACTTCGTCGATCAATTGCGCGACCCAGGCCTTGTCGTACTGCTTGTCGGCGCTGAAACCGATGTTTTGCTCGACCGTCAGCCACGGCATCAGGCGCGGTTCCTGAAACACAAACGCGACTTCGCCGGCATGGTTGTTCAGTTCGCCCTGAAAATCCTTTTCCAGCCCGGCGACAATTCGCAGCAAAGTACTTTTGCCACATCCGCTGGGGCCGAGCAGGCTCACCGTTTCGTGGGGTTTGAGCTGCAAATGAATGTTGTTGAGGACGATGTTGTTAAGGGCAGTGTTGTCGAGAGCAGTGTTGTTGCGGTCGGTTGCGCTGGCGAAGCTTTTGCGCTCCACGCGGATGTCCAGCAAGTGTGCGGTCATGGCTTATTCCCCTGCATTTTGGCCGTTGAAAGTGTCGCGCCAGGCGAGGAAACGTCTTTCCAGGCTGGCAAGAATGCCGTCGCTGAGTTTGCCGAGAATCGCCAGCACAATGATTGCCGCCAACACGATGTCCGGGCGCGAGGTCTCGCGACCGTCGCTGAGCAAATAACCGAGGCCTTTGGTGGCGGCGATCAGTTCGGCAGCCACCAGAAACATCCACGCCAGGCTCATGCCGCTGCGTAGCCCGGTGAACAGGCCGGGCAGGGCGGCAGGCAAAAGGATGCGGCGCACCAGCCGCGTTCGGCTGAACCCGTACATTTGCCCGACTTCCACCAGTTTGCGATCGATGTCACGAATCGCCGCGACGCCGTTGAGGTACACCGGGAAAAACGCGCCGATGGCAATCAGGACGATTTTCGAGGTTTCGTCGATGCCCAGCCACAGCAGCAACAACGGCACCCACGCCAGACTCGGGATCGAGCGCAGGCCGGCAAATGTCGGTTCCAGATAGGCTTCGGCCTCGCGGCTCAAACCGACCCACGCGGCGAATACCAACGCCAGGCTGGCGCCGATGGCAAAACCGAGCAAGACCCGCAACAGACTGGCGCTGATGTGTTTCCACAGCGCGCCGTCGGCCAGTTCGCCGAGGGTCAGCGCGACTTCGCTGGGGGCGGGCATCTGGTAGGACGGAAGCCAGCCGATGCGTACGACAAATTCCAACACGAGGATGATCGCAAGCGGCAACGCCAGACCTTTAAGGCGCAGTTTCCAGGCATTGCTCAGGCGTTTCGGCGCGGGGAGTGCGAGATGGGCGGGCAGGGATTTGCTTTTGCTGGTCATGAGTCCTCCACATCAAAGCCCCCTTTGTGTAGGAGCGAGGCTTGCCCGCGAAGAATTCAGATCGGGTCTTCCTGAAAGACCGCGTAATCGTTGTTCGCGGGCAAGCCTCGCTCCTACGGAGGCGTGGTGTTTGTTATTGACGGGCGACGGTTTGTTTAAAGCCCGTGTCGATCAGTTGATCAATTACTTGGTCGACATTCACCCCGCGCCGCACCAGTTCTTCGGACACCAGGATCGGTGCCGCAGCTTTGGACGCGAGTACGTCCTTGGCGCTCAATTGCGGGGTGCTGAGGTCAGTGCGTGACAATTGCAGCTTGGCCACTTCGAGCGGCAGGCCGGATTCGGTGGCGAGCAGTTTTGCCAGTTCATCCGGGTTCTTCACCGCCCATTCCCGCGCCTGTTCGTAGGCGTTGAGCACGGTTTCGATGGTTTTCGGATGCTCCTTGGCATAGCTGTCGGTGACGCTGACCACGCCATAGCTGTTGAAATCGGTGTTGCGGTAAAGCAGACGCGAACCAGCCTGGACCTGGCTCGCCGCCATGTGCGGATCCAGTCCGGCCCAGGCATCGACATCACCTTTTTCCAACGCGGTGCGGCCGTCCGGGTGCTGCAAGTGCACCAGTTCGACGTCGTCCTTGCTCAGACCGGCCTGTTGCAGACTACGCAAAGTAAACAGGTACGGATCGGTGCCTTTGGTCGCGGCGATTTTCTTTCCCTTAAGGTCAGCCACGGTTTTGTACGGTGAGTCCTTGCGCACCACCAACGCGGTCCATTCGGCGCGGCTGTAAACGTAAACAGACTTGATCGGGCTGCCATTGGCTCGGCTGAGCACCGCGGCGAGGCTGGCGGAAGAGGCGAAATCGACGCCGCCGCTGTTCAGGTATTCCAGCGAGCGGTTGCTGCCCTGGCTCAACACCCAGCCGACTTTAGTCTGCGGCAGGGCTTTTTCGAGGAAGCCGAAATGCTTGAGCACCAGGCTCACCGGCGAGTAGTAGGCGTAATCCAGATGCACTTCGGCCGGCGCAGTTTCGGCGGCATGGGCCAAGGGTTGCAGGCTGAAAGCGATGGCGACAGCGCTGAGCAAGTGCCTGGCGTTGGGAAAACGGAAGAGGGATTTCATAAGCACAGCTCCAGGCAAGGCGATTGGATTCTTATGTCCTGATGAATGGTTGTTAACGATGCATCCTGCATAAAAGGAATATTGCAGGCTCTGTGCCATGTCCGCTGAATCCAGCGTTTTCCGTACTTCAGGCCCTTGGAAAACAGATGCCGATGAACCCAGACAAACAGTCTGTTGAACCGCTGTTGCCAGGCAAACAGTGACCGCAGCCGATCATTAGCTTATGCATAAAAAGAATTTAAAAGCCGCCCAGTAAGAGCGTTATGGTCTATCGGAATAACACCCCCGGAGCTTTCGATGAACCTGTCCCGATCCCTGCGCAGTCTGCTGAGCTGCGCCTTGTTTCCTGCGACGTTGCTTGCACCCTTTGCCTACGCGGCTGAATCCGTGGTCCTGCACGTTGGCGATCAGAATTACTACAACGTGCGCGCCTCGGTGGAAGCGTCGGGCGTGCTCGAAGGCGCGCCTTATACGGTCGACTGGAAACACTTCCAGGCCGCCGCGCCATTGGCCGAAGCGCTGAATACGGGCGCGCTGGATTTGGGTTTTCTCGGCGATTCGGGTTTTCTGTTCCTCGCCGCCAAGCAGGCGCCGGTGAAGCTGGTCGGCGTGTCGCGGCAAAACCCCGACACCATTGCGCTGCTGGTGCCCAAGGATTCACCGGTGAAAACCATTGCCGATTTGAAGGGTAAAAAAGTCGCTTACTGGCCCGGCGCCTGGAGTCAGCAATTGACCTTGCGCGCGTTGGAGCAGGCCGGGTTGCCGGAAAACTATGTCGACTTCATCAAGTTGATGCCGATTGATGCTGCGGCGGCGTTACCGCAGGGCAGCATCGATGCGTTCCCGGTGTGGGAACCGTATATTTCGCAACAAATCCTCTTTTCCGGCGCCCGGCCGATTCTCACTGCGAAGAACCTGATGCCCGGTCTCAGCGCGATTGCTGCTTCAACGCCGGCAATCGATAGCAAGCGTGAAGCCATCGCCGACTTTCTCGGGCGCCTGAAGAAGGCTCGGGCCTGGGTCGATAACCACGCCGATGAATACGCCGACCTCTGGGCCAAGAAGGCCAACCTCGACCAGAACGTTTCGCGTCATTGGTTGCGCCAGGCGCACATGACGGTCGGCCCGGTGGATCAGCAAGCCGCCGCCGACTTGCAAAGCACTGCGGATTTCCTCTTCAAGGTCAAGGCACTGCCGGCCGCGTTGGCAACCGCGCCGATCATCGATCACTCGTTCGAACAGGCACTGACACACTAATCCGGGAGCGCGCGACGCCAACACTGTGTAACCTTGCGCGACTTTGCGCCCGCAGCGATATGCGGGCCGAGTGGAGGATCACCGGGCGAGGGTTTTGCCACTAACGTGATGACCGCGATGGTCGGGCCCAAGGCAAAACATGACACAGCTGTTCAGGATTCTCTCGCTGCTCGCGGTGGCTATCGGACTCACCGGTTGCATTGCGGCGCCGTTCGAAATGACCGCGCAGACCCAGCAACGCTTGCAGGCGCAGGCGCCGATTCGGTTTCTGCTGACATTTGACGACGGCCCGAGTGCCTCGAGTTTCTGGAACCCGACCGAGACCGTGCTGGACGGTCTCGCCGACAATCCGCTGCAGCCGAATATCAAAGCGGTATTTTTTGTCCAGACCGGCGCGCCGCGTGCCGGCGACAGCGACATCGGCCGGCGCATCATGCAGCGCCAGCATGCCGAGGGCCATATCCTCGGTTTTCACACCGCCACCCATTGGCACACCAACCATCGTTGGCTCAGCCCGCAAGACCTCGAACAGACTTTGAGCCAAGGCGCGGCGGCTATCGCCGCGATCAGTGGCACGCCGCCGAGTCTGCTGCGGCCGCCGTTCTGGAACTACGACGCACGCACGTTTGCCGCGTATAAACGCCACGGCATGCACGTGCTGCTGACCGACGTCAGCGCGAATGACGGCAAGATCTGGGGTTTCAACGCCAGTCCGCGGCGCCGGGCCAATATGTTGCTGCAATTGTCGGAAGTCCGTGAACGCATCGCCCGCGGCGAATTGCCCACGGTAGACGGCGTGATTCCGGTGGTGGTGACCTTCCACGACCTCAATCGCTACACCGCCCGGCACACCCGCGAATACTTGCAAATCCTCCTCGACAGCGCCCGCGAGACCGGCGTGAAGACTGCGCCGAAAGCGTTTTACGACGATCGGCAACAATTGCTCAAAGCGGCGCTGGCCCGCACCGTCAGCGAAAGCGCGGAACCGGTGCAACTGCCGGGGATCTGGAACTGGCTGTGGGATGGCGATTCGCATTGAAGAAACGCAGAACCTGTAGGCGTTGCGCCGGGGCGCAGAATCACGCGTTATAACCGCCGCTGAAATGCGCGCACGATCCGCAGTGTGGCATCGCTGATGTTGAGGTTTTGCACGGTGTCTAGCGGATGCCACAGGCAATCGGTGATTTCATTCAGTGGCTGCACGTCGTCCAGATTGATCACCGATGCTTCATAGACGTGGTGGCGAGTGCTGCCCGCTTCCAGCTCCATCAGGTAGAGCATGCCGTCGACGCCGAGGCCGGTTTCTTCGGCCAACTCACGGGTTGCCGCGTCCAGGGTGGTTTCGCCGCGCTCGACTTTGCCGCCGGGCAAGGTCCAGCGACACCGGGGCTTGCGCACCAGGAGGACGTGTCGGTCTTGCTCGCAAATCACGGTGGCGCGTACTTTCATGTGTTACCCAATTGCCGGTTGTCACAAAACAGTCATAAAAATGCAATATACGCGCCGAAGCCGCGTATTACTTTGCTCTCAGGGATTCGACTGCTGACGATTGCGGAAAGTGCAACCTAGCAGGGAATTGGCCCGCGCGACGTCTGGTCGGCACCTTGGCGGGCGTCGGGTGTAAGGTGAGCGCGTCGATTGTGGTTTTTCACTGCCCAGACAGGAGGTGACCATGAGCATTGAAATGCTGACCAAACTGCACATCAACGGTTATGACGTACTCAGCGTGAACCACGGCCCGTGGCGGGTGTGCACCAAAGGTGACCGGTTGGGTGCGTTCGCCAGCCGCGAGGAAGCCCTGGCATTCGCCGCGGCGTTGCCGGTGTACAAGGCGCGGGCGAGCCGGCCGGCGAATAGCCAGTAGGCAATGATGAGCAAAAGCAGCCCCGGCATTTGTCGGGGCTTTTTCATGGGCGGCCAGTAATGCAGCGTCCAATAGCGCAGGGCCGCCGTCGGTTAGCTGGTTTTCGCTGATCGTTTACTGGATGTCTGCGCGTCTACGCGCTACATTCGCCGTTTTTCAAGATAAGGAAGCGTCATGCGGATGTTGATAGCGGGGGTAGCGGTGGCTATGTCGGCGGGTTGTTCATTGCCTGCGTCCTTGGTGCCCGGTGAGCCCAATGTCAGCAAATACAGCGCCAAGCCGCCTAAAGAGTACGCTGCGTGCGTATTGCCGCTGTGGCAGGCGCAGGTGTCGAAGACCCATCAGATGGGCATTTCCAACGGCTACCGGTTGACTGCGCCGAGCATCATTACGGCGGACGAGATCCTCGATATCGTCAAGTCCAAGGACGGCAGCCGCGTTTCGCTGTACCAAGGGCCGCCGTGGGCGAAATCGGCGGCAATGCGCCAAGCGGTGCGCGACTGCCTGTAAGGGTTTGATCGCGGGATAAAACGGATAAAAAAAGCAGAAATTGGCCTTTCTGCTTTTTTTTTGCTTTTCGGCGGACAGGTTAGTCGGTGATGTCGGTCACGGCGATAGAGTGCTCGCTGGTTGCCGAGGTTTTTTTCTCGCGCCGATCAGTCAGCCAATCATCGACTTGCCCGGAAAACTCTGGCGGCGCCTTGCGTCCGACCTTTCTCGCGAGGTCGATAATCGTCGTCTGCGCGAGCGCGTCTTCCATGCGTTTCTGCGCCGTCATCATCGCCCCATGCACTGCGCAGCGACCGTCCAGCGCCCATTCCGGCGCCGAGCCTTCGAACAGCGCGCAACGCCCGCGGATCTCGCGGCAATCAAAGATCAGCTTCTGGCCATCGATCGCATTGACGATGTCGAGCAGGGTGATCTCATCCGCCGGCCGGGCCAGTTTGAAGCCGCCACGCACGCCTTCAGTGGCCACCACCAGTTTTGCCTTGGCGAGTTTGGTGAAGATTTTCGCCAGGTAGTCCAACGGCACGCCTTGCAGTTCGGCGAGGTCGCGCACGCTCGCTTCCCGCGAATCGCCGCCATGGCCCACCAGAAACAGCAGGCAGTGGATGCCGTACTCGACACCCGCGCTATAAAGAGACATATCAATCTCCGACAAAAGTAGTCGCAAATGTTAGCAGCGAGGCAGGAGGGTGGCAACGCGCTTTATCGGGCGGCTTTGCTTTTTCTCGGATTGCTGGGAGTTGGCTAGCCCCGGTCTATGCGGCTTGCGTAAATGGATCGAAAAAACAGATTGGAATGATCAGTAAAGTTGACTTGTGTGGATGAAGGGCGACCAATAGAGTCGTAGTTGTCGGCGGCAGGCAGTCGCAGTTTCCCAACAGATTCATCACCTGGTTTTCCTCTCGGAGCACAACAATGAAAAAGCAGATTCTGGTTATCGGCGCAGGTTTTGGCGGAATGTGGACAGCCTTGAGCGCCACCCGCTTGTTCAATATTCATCAGCACGACGGCGTCGAAGTGACCGTATTGGCCCCGCAGGCCGAGCTGCGGGTGCGTCCGCGCTTCTACGAACCGAACGCACATCAACTCGCCGCGCCAATCGACAAACTGTTCGACGCGGTCGGTGTGAAGTTCGTCCAAGGCGCTGCTGAAACCATCGATGTCGCGGAAAAATGCGTGGCCTATCTCGATGCATTTGGCGCAAAAAAGATGCTCAGCTACGACAAACTTGTTCTGGCTACCGGCAGCCGTCTCGCTTCGCCGAACACGCCTGGCGTGGTGCAACACGCATTTGATGTCGATCAGATCGAACAAGCCGTGCGTCTGGAAAGTCACCTGAAAGCACTGGCCGAACAACCGGAAAGCACTGCGCGCAACACCGTGGTCGTTGCCGGTGGCGGTTTTACCGGGATCGAAACTGCGACAGAAATGCCCGCCCGTTTGCGTGCAATCCTGGGCGAGCGCGCTGACATCCAGGTGATCATCGTTGATCGCGGCGACAAGGTTGGCGCCTCGATGGGCGAAGAAATCAGCCAGTCAATCGCCGAGGCGAGCACTGAGCTCGGCGTGAAATGGCAGTTGAAATCGTCGGTGGTCGCGGTCGATGAAAATGGCGTGACACTGGCCGATGGTCAGCGCATCGACGCCAAAACCGTGATCTGGACCACCGGCGTGCGCGCCAGCACCTTGACTGAACAGATCCCCGGCGAGCGCGATGGCCTCGGCCGTTTGCATGTCGATGCGCACCTGAAAGTCATCGGCCAGGACGACATCTTCGCCACCGGTGATGTGGCCTACGCGGCGAGCGATGACATCGGCAATCACGCGTTGATGACCTGCCAGCACGCCATCGTTCTTGGCCGGCATGCGGGCAACAACGTGGCGGCGCAGTTGCTCGGCGTCGAACCAACGCCTTACAGCCAACCGAAATATGTCACGTGCCTGGACCTCGGCGCGTGGGGCGCGGTCTACACCGAGGGTTGGGATCGCCAGGTCAAGCTGGTCAAACAGGAAGGCAAGGCGCTTAAAACCACGATCAATACCGTGTGGATTTACCCACCGGCGGCTGATCGCCAAGGTGCTTGGGCGGCTGCTGACCCACTGATTCCGATTGCGTGAGAACTAAATTCCGCACAAATAGTGTTGATATATAAGGGCTTACGGAGCTAATTAACTGAACGGTGCGTAGAAATATCTTGTTTCAAAGTGTTTTAGTAGGTTAATATCGCCCCGCGTTCACCACCACGGTTTATGCATTTTTAAGTCCCAGGCGTCCATCAGCTGCCTGGGATTTTTTTTTGCCCGCGATTTGGGTTTGACAGCGACTAACGCCTATCTCTTATATTCATTTAAAGAATAACTAAATCGTTATTTATTCCTTTTGTTGTTTCGCCAAGCGGTGCATGTTGGAGGCCTGCACTCAGTGCCCACTTGCCAGACAACAGACAGGAAGCCGCAACATGACCATCAAAGCGATCAACGTGCGTAACCAGTTCAAAGGCGTCATCAAGGAAATCGTCGAAGGCGAAGTGGTTTCCGAAATCGATGTGCAAACCGCCTCCGGTATCGTCACCTCAGTGATTACCACGCGCTCGGTGCGCGACCTGGAATTGAAGATTGGCAGCGAAGTGATCGCGTTTGTGAAATCCACCGAAGTGTCGATTGCCAAGCTCTGATCGCGGCGATGTCGTTCAGCGCGAAATCAAACCGCGTTCAATAGCGTAGTTGAGCAGCGCCGCAGGCTTGTCGATGTTGAGTTTGCGGCGAATGCTCAGGCGATGGGTTTCCACCGTGCGCACGCTGATGTCGAGCTCGCGGGCCATTTCCTTGTTGTTCAAGCCCAAGACCATTTTGCACAGGACCTCGCTTTCACGCGGGGTCAGCTCGTTGTCGGTCGGGCGTTCGGCGGCGAGTTTCTGGGCGATTTCAGCGCTGTAGAACGTGCCGCCGCTGGCAATCGCTTCGATCGCCGCAATGATCTCCCGCGAAGGTGAATTCTTCAGCACATAACCGCTGGCGCCGGAGCGCACCGACTCACTGATGTACTCGTTGTTGTCGTACATGCTGAGGATCAGGATCTTGATCGACGGGTAATCCCGACGCAAAACCCGGGTCAATTCCAGGCCATTGATGTCCTTGAGGCCAATGTCCACCAGCAGCAAATCCGGCTCGGTCCGGGCGACCATTTCCAGCGCGCTCGCACCGCTGTCGGCTTCACCGACAATCGCCAGAAAGTCCACGACCGCCAGCAACGCGCGAATGCCTTCGCGGACCAGCGAATGATCGTCGACCAGAGCGACGCGGATCGGGAAGGGCAGGCTCATCGGTTCTCTTCTCTTATAGTCGTTTGACGCAAAGCGGCTTCAACCGGCCGGCGCAGTCATGGGCAGCAGCACGTTCAGTTCGCTGCGGCCCGGCGTTGAATGCAGGTCGAGGCGGCCGCCAAAATGCTCGACGCGCTCGCGGATATTGCGCAGGCCGATGCCGGCGTTCAAGCGGTCGATGCGATTGACATTAAAACCGATGCCGTCATCCACCACGATCAGGCGCAAGGCCTGCGCCGAGCCCTGCAAGGTAATCGACACCGTGCTCGCCTGGGCGTGGCGTTCGATGTTGGTCAAGCCTTCCTGGGCGATGCGAAACACCGCCACCGCGGCGCCGTCGACCAGATCGCAGTCGAACAGGTCGCTTTCATAATTGACCTGCAAACCGCTGCGCTGCTGGAACTCGGCGGCCAGTTGGCCGATGGCGGCGGGCAGGCCGAGGGTGTCGAGCAGCGACGAACGCAAGTCATGGGAAATGCTCCGGACCTCGCCGATGGCGCTGCCGAGTCGCTCCGTTGCCTCACGCAAAATCGCCAAGCCATTGTCGCGCCCGGCCTCAATCAAATGGCTGGCCAATTCGAATTGAAACTTGATCGACACCAGCAGTTGGCTGATGCCGTCATGCAATTCCCGCGAAACTCGTGAGCGTTCTTCTTCCTGCAAACTGACGATGCGCTGGTTGAGGCGCTGGAGTTTTTTGTCCGCGAGTCGATGTTCGCTGACGTTCAACGTCATGCCGCTGACAAACACCAGCAACACCGCAATCAGCGCGACGGCAGTGATTGCCAGCATCGTCCCGTGGATGCCTTGCGCGACTTCATCGCGCGCCTGTTGCGTGGCTTGTTCGACGTCTTCGAGGTAAATCCCGGTGCCGAGCATCCAGCCCCAGCGCTCGAGCATGACCACGTAAGCAAGCTTCTCGGTGACGGCGCCGGTCGAGGGTTTTTTCCACGCATAGCGCTGGAACCCGGCACCGGATTCGGCGCTTTTCAGCAATGCCTGAATCACCGGCAAACCGTGCGGATCGGTCATGTTCCACAAGTCCTGGCCGACCAGGTCGGACTGGCGCGGGTGCATCAGGCTGCGGCCCTGGCGGTCGTAGACAAAAAAGTAGCCGTCGAGACCGAAGCTGAGTTTGCGCAGTTCTTCGAGCACGCGCTGCTGCGCCGTTTCATCGCCCGTGCCGTCGGCGTACAGCGGCTCGATCAGACTCTTGGCCATCTCCACGTAGTTTTTCAACTCCGCGCGTTTGCTCGCCAGAATGCTGTCCTCGATCAACTGCGCCTGTTGCTCGCCGAGTTGCCGGTTCTGGAACATCACCAACGCGCAAATGACCGCAATCGCGAGGATCAGCGGCAAGATACCGAGGGCGACGATTTTGTGTTTGAGCTGCATGTTCCCTCCTGTCGAGACCGGACGGGTGGCGGATGGCGGGCATCATAGGGCAAAAAGCGCTGCACTTGGCCAGCCTTGCGCGCCGCCGGACTGATGGAAGAACCGTTCTGCGTAGAACTACGTAGACGCGCCTTACGTAGTTCTGCGGATTCCGCTGCTGGCGACATGCGCGGATATTAGGCGGCCTCGCGCACGACTACCCGTTGTGGAGCGCAGACCCATTATAAAAATTTCGCCGCGGCCTATCGGACTGCCGGCAGGAGACACGCAATGACCCGTCTGGTTAAACACCTCGCCTGGTTTGTCGTGGCTGTCATTGGAGCGATTGCGCTGAGTGTCGTGGCCCTGCGCCGCGGCGAAGCGATCAACGCCCTCTGGATCGTCGTCGCCGCCATCGCCATCTACCTTGTTGCCTACCGCTATTACAGCCTGTTCATCGCCAACCGGGTGATGCAACTCGACCCCACTCGTGCCACGCCCGCCGTCATCAACAATGATGGCCTTGACTACGTGCCGACCAACAAACACATCCTCTTCGGTCACCACTTCGCGGCCATTGCTGGCGCGGGGCCTCTGGTCGGTCCAGTGCTGGCAGCGCAAATGGGTTACTTGCCCGGCACGCTGTGGCTGATTGCCGGCGTGGTGTTTGCCGGCGCGGTGCAGGACTTCATGGTGCTGTTCCTCTCGACGCGGCGTAATGGCCGGTCGCTCGGCGACATGGTCCGTGAAGAAATGGGCCGTATCCCTGGGACCATTGCGCTGTTTGGCTGCTTCCTGATCATGATCATCATCCTCGCGGTGCTGGCGTTGATCGTCGTTAAAGCCTTGGCTGACAGCCCGTGGGGCATGTTCACGGTGATGGCGACTATTCCGATCGCGATGTTCATGGGCATTTATATGCGCTACATCCGTCCGGGGCGCATCGGCGAAATCTCGTTGATCGGTGTGGCGTTGCTACTCGGTTCGATTTTCGTCGGTGGGCAGATTGCGGCTGATCCGCAGTGGGCCAAAGTCTTCAGTTTCACCGGGGTGCAGATCACCTGGATGCTGATTGGTTACGGTTTTGTCGCGGCGGTGCTGCCGGTGTGGCTGATTCTGGCGCCGCGCGATTACTTGTCGACGTTCCTCAAGATCGGCACCATTCTCGCGTTGGCGGTGGGCATTCTGATCACCATGCCCGAGCTGAAAATGCCGGCGCTGACGCAATTCATCGACGGCACCGGGCCGGTGTGGAAGGGCGGTTTGTTCCCGTTCCTGTTCATTACCATTGCCTGTGGCGCGGTCTCGGGTTTCCACGCACTGATTGCTTCCGGCACCACGCCGAAACTGCTCGCCAGTGAGGGCCACGCGCGGTACATCGGTTACGGCGGCATGCTCATGGAATCCTTCGTCGCGATCATGGCCATGGTCGCCGCTTCGGTGATCGAGCCGGGCGTGTATTTCGCCATGAACAGCCCGGCCGCGGTGGTCGGCGCCGACGTGGTGACTGTCGCGCAAACCGTCAGCAGTTGGGGTTTTGCGATTACCCCGGAAGCGCTGCAAGCGGTCGCGCATGACATCGGCGAAACCACGATTCTGGCGCGTGCCGGTGGTGCTCCGACCCTGGCGGTCGGGATCGCGCAGATCCTGCACAGCGTGCTGCCGGGTGAAAACACCATGGCGTTCTGGTACCACTTCGCCATTCTGTTCGAGGCGTTGTTTATCCTGACGGCGGTCGATGCGGGCACCCGTGCCGGGCGTTTCATGCTGCAGGATTTGCTCGGTTCGTTCGTTCCTGCGCTGAAACGCACCGAATCCTGGACCGCCAACCTGATCGCCACTGCCGGTTGTGTGGCGATGTGGGGCTGGTTGTTGTATCAGGGTGTGATCGATCCGCTGGGCGGGATCAATACGTTGTGGCCGCTGTTCGGCATCTCCAACCAGATGCTCGCCGGCATCGCGCTGATGCTTGCCACGGTTGTGCTGATCAAAATGAAACGCCAACGCTACATCTGGGTGACCATGCTGCCAGCCGTCTGGCTGCTGATCTGCACCACCACGGCGGGTTTCATCAAGCTGTTCGACGCCAATCCGGCGATCGGCTTTCTGTCGCTGGCGCGTAAATACAGCGATGCCTTGGCCAATGGCCAGATCCTCGCGCCGGCCAAGGACATTACGCAGATGAACCACGTGATCTTCAACGCCTACACCAATGCGACGCTGACGGCACTGTTCCTGTTTGTGGTGTTCAGCATTCTGTTCTACGCGCTCAAAGTCGGGATTGCCGCTTGGGGCACCAAGGAACGCACGGATAAGGAAGCGCCATTCCAGGCGCTGCCGGATGCTTGATCGAGGATTGCAACGATGTTCAATGACCTGAGTCGCCTCGGTAAATACCTCGGTCAGGCCGCGCGCCTGATGGTCGGCATGCCCGATTACGACAACTACGTCGAGCACATGCAAACCAACCACCCGGACAAACCGGTGATGACCTACGAAATGTTCTTCCGCGAACGTCAGGAGGCGCGTTACGGCGGCAAATCCGGGCCGAAGTGTTGTTAAACGGCGGTCATTGAAGCAACGCAAAACCCTGTGGGAGCCGAGCTTGCTCGCGATAGCGGTCTGACATTCAGCATCTGTGTTGAATGTTCAGCCGCCATCGCGAGCAAGCTCGGCTCCCACATTTGATTTGCAGTGACCACAAAATCTGCGCATGACGTAGTTCCCTTGTAGGAGTGAGCCTGCTCGCGATAGAAATCTGTCAGTCAATACATTGGTTGCTGACCCAAGGCCATCGCGAGCAGGCTCACTCCTACATTTGATTTGTGGTGGACGCAACATCTGCGCACCCCACAAATCCCCTGTTCTGTGATGGACGCAACATTTGCGCAGTACACAGATCCCCTGTGGGAGCCGAGCTTGCTCGCGATAGCAATCTGACATTCAGCATCTATGTTGAATGTTCAGCCGCCATCGCGAGCAAGCTCGGCTCCCACATTTGTTTTGCAGTGAACCCAACATCTGAGCACAACAGAAATCCCCTGTAGGGGCCGAGATCTTGGGGGAATGCCTTGCTTCTCCAAGGCCTCACCTGACTGGCGGTTATTGCCAGGAAAATGCCGAAAGAGTACAAATGTACTCCATGACGACTCTCACTCCCCGCCGTACCGCCATCCTGACTTTTATCCGTGATCGAATCGCGGAGCACGGTCAGTCTCCGAGCCTTGCTGAAATCAGCGAGGCTTTTGGTTTTGCCTCGCGCAGCGTGGCGCGCAAGCATGTGCTGGCGCTGACCGACGCCGGTTTTATCGAAGTCAACCCGAATCAGGCGCGGGGCATTCGCTTGCTCGGGCAACCGCCGCGCCCCGAACTGCTGGACATCCCGGTGCTCGGTCGCGTAGCAGCGGGAGCGCCGATTGGTGCCGATGC
Source organism: Pseudomonas sp. SJZ131 (assembly GCF_007828705.1). Taxonomy (NCBI): domain Bacteria; kingdom Pseudomonadati; phylum Pseudomonadota; class Gammaproteobacteria; order Pseudomonadales; family Pseudomonadaceae; genus Pseudomonas; species Pseudomonas sp. SJZ131. The sequence goes on from NZ_VIVC01000001.1 coordinate 648,429, forward strand.
CGAGGTCCACAGCCGTTTGCTGTTCGACCCGGCAATCTTCTCCCGCGTCCCGGATTACATGCTGCGGGTCCAGGGTGACTCGATGATCGAGGACGGCATTCTCGACGGTGATCTGGTAGGCGTGCACCGCAATCCCGAGGCCTACAACGGGCAGATCGTGGTCGCGCGGCTCGACGGCGAAGTCACCATCAAGCGTTTCGAACGGGTCGGCGACAGCGTGCGACTGCTGCCGCGCAACCCGGCTTATAAGCCGATCATCGTCGATGCCGATCAGGACCTGGCCATCGAAGGCGTGTTCTGCGGTCTGGTGAGGCAAGGATGATGGGCGCCGTCGTTGCGTTGGATACGCTGTTCAATGGCGGCCAGGTCTGGAAGGGCCGGCCTGCGCCACCGGCCGTCAGCCCGCAACCCACCGGGCACGCGGCGCTGGATGCGGCGTTGCCGAGTGGTGGCTGGCCGGAAGCGGCGCTGACCGAAATCCTCCTGAGCGGGCAGGGCGTTGGCGAATTGCAGTTGGTGTGGCCGGCGCTGGCGCGGCTGGCGGCGGCGGGCGAGCGCATCGTGCTGATCGCGCCGCCCTACGTACCGTATCCGCAAGCCTGGCAGAACGCCGGAGTCGATCTGCGCCAGTTGTCGATCATTCAGGCCAGTGAACGCGATGCCCTGTGGGCGGCGGAACAATGCCTGCGCTCGGGCAGTTGCGGCGCGGTCCTGTGTTGGCCGCACAAGGCCGATGACCGCGCGTTGCGGCGCTTGCAGGTAGCGGCGGAAACCGGCTCGACCCTGGCGTTTGCCTATCGCTCGATGGCCGAAGCGGTCAACCCCTCGCCAGCAGCACTGCGCATCGCCATCGACGCCAAACCTGCGCAGTTGCGAGTGCTCAAGTGTCGGGGCGGATTGGCGCGCACAGCGCCGATTGCCTTCGCGATGGGACATTGAGGTTGCCATGCGCTGGGTGTGCATTCTTTTCCCGCAATTGGCGCTGGACGCGGTACTGCGTCAGCGTCCCGACCCCGATCAGCCGCTGGCGCTGCTGACCGGCCCGGCCCAGCGTCGGGTGTTGCAAGCGGTCAACGCCTCGGCCCGCGCGCTCGGTTTGCGCCCCGGCCAGTCAATGACCGCCGCCCAGGCCCTGAGCAAAGGGTTTGTCACGGCGGAATACGACGCCGCCGAAATCGAACACTGGCAGCAATTTCTCGCGGCGTGGGCCTATCGCTTCAGTTCCCAGGTCAGCGTGCATTACCCGCGTGCCGTGGTATTTGAAATCGAGTCGAGCCTGGGCCTGTTCGGCGCGTGGCCACAATTTGAAGCGCGATTGCGCAGCGAACTCGCCGAACTGGGCTTTCGTCATCGCATCGTCGCCGCGCCCAATCCCGTGGCGGCGCGGGTGCTGGCCAATGTCTATGACGGGCTGGTGGTGCCGGACGATCAGGCCTTGCGTTATCACCTGGGGCAATTGCCGGTCGACCGCATCGCCCTCGAATCCTCAGTGGCCACGGCGTTGTCGCGCATGGGCCTGCGCACCTTGAGCCAGGTTCAGGCATTGCCGCGCCATACCCTGGCCCGGCGTTTCGAGGCCCAGGTGCTCAAGCATCTGGACGCCTTGCTCGGCTTGCGCCACTTGGCCCTGGCGTTTTACCTGCCGCCGGATCGGTTTGATGTGCGCATCGAACTCAATTTCGACGTGCAATCGCATCAGGCATTGCTGTTCCCCTTGCGCCGTTTGACCGGGGATCTGTCGGCATTCCTCTGCGGTCGGGACAGCGGCGTACAGCGTTTCGACCTGCATCTGGAGCACGCCGGGTTGCCGGACACAGTGATCAAGGTCGGCCTGCTCAGCGCCGAACGCGACCCGGCGATGCTCTTCGAACTGGCGCGCGGGCGCTTGGAGCAAGTGCAGGTCGAGGCTCCGGTGCGCGGTTTTCGCTTGTCTGCCGAAGACCTGCCGAGCTTCGTGCCGCAGCGTCAGGAACTGTTCGACGACCGCCCGCAGCAGTCCTTGCCGTGGGAGCAATTACGCGAACGGCTGCGGGCGCGGTTGGGCGACGAAGCGGTGCAGGGGTTGCGTTTTCAGGCCGATCACCGCCCCGAATGCACGTGGCAAACCAGCGTCGACAACCAGCCCTGCGGCGGGCTGCCGGGGGTGCAGCGGCCGGGCTGGCTGCTGACCGAGCCGATGGCCGTGCACGAAGGCTCGGCGCGTATTCTCATGGGCCCGGAACGCATCGAATCCGGTTGGTGGGACGGCGCTGATGTGCGCCGCGATTATTACCTGATCCAGACCCGCGCCGGCCAACAGGGCTGGGCTTATCGCGCGGTGGGTGAGGGCGGTCCGCTGTGGCTGCAAGGCTGGTTCGCATGAGCATCGACGCTGGCAAATATGCTGACTGTAGCGACTATGCCGAACTGCATTGCCTGTCGAACTTCAGCTTCCAGCGCGGCGCATCCAGTGCGCTGGAGTTGTTTCAACGGGCGAAACGCCAGGGTTATCAGGCCTTGGCGATCACCGATGAATGCACCTTGTCCGGGATTGTCCGGGCCTGGCAAGCAGCGAAATCCGTCGAACTGCCGCTGATCATCGGCAGCGAAATTCGCATCGAGGACGGTCCGAAACTGGTGCTGCTGGTGGAAAACCTCGAGGGTTATCAGGCGTTGTGCCGTTTGATCACCCGCGCCCGCCGCCGCACGCAGAAAGGCCAGTACCAAGTGCTGCGCGAGGATTTCAGCGAACCCTTGCCGGGGCTGTTGGCGTTGTGGGTGCCGGACGCAGTCGATGATTTTGCCAGCGGTGAGTGGCTCAAGCAGACCTTCGCCGAACGCCTGTGGCTGGCGGTCCAGTTGCATTGCGGGCAGGACGACAGCCGCCGCTTGAACGATTTGTTGCTGCTGGCCAGGGAGTTGCGCATCCCGGCGGTGGCCAGCGGCGATGTGCACATGCACGCCCGTGGCCGGCGCGCGTTGCAGGACACCATGACCGCGATCCGCCATCACCTGCCAGTGGCGGCGGCGGGTTTGCGTTTGCACCCCAACGGCGAGCGGCATTTGCGCAGCCTCGACGCATTGCAATCGATTTATCCGCAAGTGCTGCTCGATGAAACGCTGGTGATTGCCCGGCGCTGCACGTTCGACCTGGGGCAATTGCGCTACCAATACCCTCGCGAGTTGGTGCCGCACGGCCAGACGGCGACTTCATGGCTGCGGCATTTGACCGAAGAAGGCATCAAGTGGCGCTGGCCCAAGGCGCCGCAAGCCAAGGTACTGGCGCAGATTGATAAAGAGCTGCAACTGATTGCCGAGCTGGGCTACGAGAGCTATTTCCTCACGGTTCACGACATCGTCCGTTACGCCCGCGAACAGAAAATCCTTTGTCAGGGCCGTGGTTCGGCGGCCAACTCGGCCGTGTGTTTTGCCTTGGGCATTACCGAAATCGATCCGGATCGCACCACGTTGCTGTTCGAGCGCTTTCTGTCGAAGGAGCGCAACGAACCGCCGGACATCGACGTCGATTTCGAGCACGAGCGCCGCGAAGAAGTTTTGCAGTATGTGTTCCAGCGTTACGGCCGCAGCCGCGCAGCGTTGACCGCAGTGGTCAGCACTTACCACGCGGCGGGGGCGGTGCGCGATGTCGCCAAGGCATTGGGTTTGCCGCCGGATCAAGTGAATGCGCTGGCCGATTGCTGCGGTCACTGGAGCGACAAGACGCCGCCCGTCGAGCGCTTGCGTGAAGGCGGTTTTGACCCTGAGAGCCCGGTCCTGCATCGGGTGTTGAGCCTGACTGCGCAGTTGATCGGTTTTCCCCGTCACCTGTCCCAGCATCCCGGCGGCTTCGTTATTTCCGAGCAGCCGCTGGACACGCTGGTGCCGGTGGAAAACGCGGCGATGGCCGAGCGCACGATTATCCAGTGGGACAAGGATGACCTCGACGCGGTCGGCCTGCTCAAGGTCGATATCCTCGCGCTGGGCATGCTCAGTGCGATCCGCCGCTGCTTCGATCTGCTGCGTCGGCACCGCAATCTGGACTTGAGCCTGGCGACGGTGCCCGCCGAAGACTCGCTGACCTACGACATGATTGGCCGGGCGGACACGGTCGGCGTATTTCAGATTGAATCGCGGGCGCAGATGTCGATGCTGCCGCGGCTCAAGCCACGCGAATTCTATGACTTGGTGATCGAGGTGGCGATTGTCCGCCCGGGGCCGATCCAGGGCGGCATGGTGCACCCGTACCTGCGCCGTCGAAACAAACAAGAACCCGAAGTCTATCCATCGCCAGCTCTGGAAGTTGTGCTCAAACGCACCTTGGGCGTGCCGCTGTTTCAGGAACAGGTAATGCAAATCGCCATAGTGGCCGCCGACTACAGCCCCGGCGAGGCCGATCAGTTGCGCCGCTCCATGGCGGCGTGGAAACGTCACGGCGGACTGGAACCGCACAAGGAACGCCTCGCCGCCGGGATGAAAAAGAACGGCTACACCGCAGAATTCGCCGCGCAGCTTTTCGAACAGATCAAAGGCTTCGGCAGCTACGGTTTTCCCGAATCCCACGCCGCCAGTTTTGCCCTGCTGACCTACGCCAGTTGCTGGCTCAAGTGCCACGAACCCGCGGCGTTCGCCTGTGCGCTGATCAATAGCTGGCCGATGGGTTTTTACAACCCGGACCAGATTCTGCAAGACGCCCGCCGGCATCATTTGCAGATTCGCCCGGTGGATGTGCGCGCCAGCGACTGGGATTGCAGCCTGGAACCGATCATTGGCGCGCAACCGGCGATTCGCATGGGGTTGCGGCTGATCAAAGGCTTTCGCGAAGACGATGCCCGGCGCATCGAGGCGGCGCGTTCGAGGGGCGCCTTTGTCGATGTCGCCGACCTCGGCGAACGTGCGCAACTCGACGCCCGCGCCCAGGAGCAATTGGCGGATGCCGGGGCCTTGCGCGGGTTGGCCGGGGATCGTCATCGGGCGCGCTGGGAAGTGGCGGGGGTGCAGAAACAGCTCGGGTTGTTTGCCGGTTTACCGCGTCAGGAAGAGGTGGAAGTATCGTTGCCCAAACCGACCGTGGGCGAGGATTTGCACGCCGATTACGCGACGGTCGGCACCACGCTCGGCCCGCATCCGCTGGCGTTGCTGCGCGCCGAACTCAAAGCCCGCCGTTGTCGCAGCTCCCGGGAATTACTCGACGTCGAGCACGGGCGCCCGGTCAGCGTCGCCGGGCTGGTGACCGGGCGCCAACGACCGGGCACCGCCAGCGGCGTGACTTTCGTGACCCTGGAAGACGAATTCGGCAACGTCAACGTGGTGGTCTGGCGCGACTTGGCCGAACGCCAGCGCCAAGTGCTGGTCGGCGCGCAATTGCTCAAGGTCGATGGGCGCTGGGAAAGGGAAGGCGAGGTGCGGCACCTGATCGCCGGACGCATGAGCGATTTGAGCCCGCTGCTGGACGGTATCCACGTGCGCAGTCGGGATTTTCATTGAGCGCCGATCGTTCTCACGCGGAGCATGGGAACGATCAACGGTGAGGGCATTATTTGGCCAATGGCCAAAACCGTTCACCGCCACCCGGCGCCTCGGTCCAGGCCTGCAACGAGCGGGTTGGCAAGTCAAAATAATCGCGGGTTCGTGCATAACCGTGGCCACCCATGCGCCCGATCGCGTCTAGGCCCAATTGGTCGATGTACAGGGTTTTCGGGTCGATCAATTCGTCACGGACATGCGCCATCAAGACTTCGCCAAAAATGATTTCCCGCGATTGGCCAATCGACAGCGCCATCATGCGTCGACACTCCAGCGCCACCGGGGCTTCGCCGATGCGCGGGCATTTGACCGTGGTGCCGGGGATCGCGGTGAGGCCGGCGGCGGTCAGTTCGTCGAAACCCGGCGCGAACGGCACGGCGCAGACGTTCATCGCTTCCACCAGCGCATCGCTGACGATATTCACGGTGAATTCCTGATTGAGCTGGATGTTGCGCGTGGTGTCCTTGGGGCTCTGGTCGCCGTAGTTTTCCACGCCGAGCGCGAGGATCGGCGGGTCGGCCGACAACGCATTGAAGAAACTGAACGGCGCGGCGTTGATCCGGCCTTCGCCATCAATGGTGGTGACCAGCGCAATCGGCCGAGGCACGACGCTGCCGATCAGGATCTTGTATTTGTCGCGTGGGCTCAGTTGGCTGAAATCGAAACTTTGCATGGCAGCTCTCTATGAAAAAATGCGCTATGAAAAAAACGCTCCAGGGCGAAACGCGTTAAAGCAGGGGATCAATCGCGCACAGCGGCGCGTCTGCGCTGTAGTCATCGGCGAACGGGATCGCCGGTTTGAACAGGGTTTTCCAGTCCGGTTGGCCAAACGCCCGAGCACTGTGGCTGCGCATCAGTTTTTCGAATTGGCGTTGCGCCTGACGTTGCAACGCCGGGTAATCGACGCCGTGCACCTGACCGTCCTGCATCACGCAGCGACCGTCGATGTAACTGGCGATGCAGTCGTCACCGCGCCCGGCGAGCACGAGGTTTTTCAGTGGGTCGAACAGTGGCCCGAGGTGCTGGCCGCGCAGGCTGAACACGGTGATATCAGCCTTGGCCCCCGGCGCCAGGCGTCCGAGGTCATCGCGGCGCAAAGCCTTGGCGCCGCCGAGCGTGGCGGCGTTGTACAGGTCCAGCGTGCTGGTCAGGGTGTTGCCGCCCTCCATCAACCGGGCGATGTTCAAGCCGTGGCGCATGTTCTCCAGCAAGTCCGCCGGCCAGGTATCGGTGCCCAGCGCAAAGTTGATGCCCTTGGCGCGATAACGGCCGAAAGAGTTCAGCGCCTCGCCATCACGGGCGAACACCAGCGGGCAATGCACCAGGCTTGCGCCGCCGTTCACCACGCGCTGAAGGTCTGCCTCGCCGTCGGTGTAAATGCCGTGGGGCAGCAGGCTGCGCGGGGTCAGCAAGTCCAGTTGCTCGAGCCAGGCCAGCGGTGAAACGCCGCGCAATTGCTTGACCATCGCCACTTCGTCCAAGCCCTGGCAGCAGTGCAAACGCATCGGTGCATTCAGTTCGCGGCTCAGCGCGGCGGTGCGTTGCAGCAGCGCCGGGGTGCAGGTCTGGATGCGATCCGGGAGCAGGGCGCCCCGAATCAAGCCGTCGTGGGCGCCGTCGAAATCCTGAAAAAACCGCGCCGCTGCTTGCAGTCCGGCGAGGCCGCGAGTTTCGTCCCAGTGATGACCGAGAGTGCCGTCGGCGCGCCAATAACTCATGCCGCTCATGTAGCAAGGCCCGAGGTAAGTGCGCAGGCCCAACTCGCCCGCGACAGCGGCCACTGCCGCGAACTCGTCATAAGTTTCTGCCCATTCGCGGTAGTACATCGAGGTGATCGGCATCGCCGTGGTGATGCCGTTGCGGATCAGTTGCGTGAAGGCGTAACGGTACTTGAAGCGCTCTTCGTCGGCGGTGTAACTCTCGCGCGGACCGGCCGCCAGATAGTCTTCGGACCCCATGCGGCCCATGCCGCGCTCGTCACCGTTGTCGAGGGTCAGCACCGTCGAATCGAGATCGCCGAGGGCGTCGAGGTCGATGAAACCGGGGCCGATCAACGCATTGCCGTAGTCGATCCATTGATCCACCGGGCCGGGGTAATTGCGCCCGACAAACTCGATACGCGAACCGCCGAACACCACTTCGCCGTCGCGCCACAACACATGCTGCGTGCCGTCGAACCCGACTACGCAAGCGGCTTTCAGGCCAATGCGCTTCACAAGCGACTGTCCAGCAAACGGCCGGCCGTGGCGATCAGCCGCCCGCGGCGATAAACCTCGCGCAGAGGACGTGAAACCACCGCTTCGCCCAAGGTCTGCACGGGCATCAGCAAAAAGTCTGCCGGGCAGCCGATGTCCACGCCATAAGCCTCGCAGCCCAATGCCCGCGCACCGTTTACGCTGGCGGCGTCGAAGGCTGCTGCCAGTTCTTCGTCCTTGTTCAGGTCAAACCGGAACGCCAAAAGCATCGCGCGTTCGAGCATGTCGCCGTTGCCCATCGGCGACCAGGCATCGCGGATGCCGTCCGAGCCCAGGCACACGTTGACCCCGGCTGCGCGCAGGGCGAGGTACGGCGGCACCGCGCAATCGGCCGGCGCGGAACTCATCAGCGAAATGCGCAGCGCTGCGAGGCGCTCGGCCACCGGTTGCACCTGGCTCCACGGCAACATGCCGAGGCAATAGGCGTGACTGATCATCACCCGGCCCTGAAGCCCGAAACGTTCGGTGTAGTCGGCGATCAATTTGATTTGCCACAGGCCCAATTCACCTTTGTCGTGCAGGTGAATGTCGACGCCGCGCTGGAATTCGCTGGCGAGCTTGAAGACAAAATCGAGCTGGGCGATGGGGTCATTGTCGATGCCGCACGGGTCGAGGCCGCCGACGTTTTCGACGCCGAGCGCCATGGCGTCGCGCATCAGTTCGGCGGTGCCGGGGCGGCTGATCAGCCCGGTTTGGGGGAACACCACCAGTTGCAAGTCGATGAGGTCGCGATAGCGTTCGCGCAGTTGTTGCAGGGCTTCGACGTGGCGCAGTCCGAATTCCGGATCGATGTCGACGTGGCAACGCAGGGTCATCGAGCCACGGGCGATGCAGTTTTCCAGCAGCGCGCCGGCGCGTTGGGCGATGGGTGTTTCGACTTCGCGCAGGACGTTGCGCTCGTTGGCGATGTAATCCTTGAGCGTCGGCCCGGCGCTGTTTGGCCGCCAGGGTTGGCCCCAGAGGGTTTTGTCGAGGTGGACGTGGCTTTCCACCAGCGCCGGGGTCAGCAGTTGGTGTTGGCCGTCGATATCAGTGGCCGCCAGCGGTGCAGCGGACGCCGGACGGCGGTCTTTGAACAGGCCGTTTTCGATCAGCAAATCCTCGGCAGGAGCGCCGTAGGGGCGGACGTTGCGGAGCCAGGTCATTTTTTACCTCTGAATAGTTGGTGTTGGGGCGGGCCTCATCGCGAGCAGGCTCACTCCCACAGGGTTTGTGTGTTGCCCAAGGGCCGTGTGAACAACCCAATACCCTTGTAGGAGTGAGCCTGCTCGCGATGGCCGTTATGCGGTGTCAGTTCGGGCCTCATCGCGAGCAAGCTCGGCTCCCACATTGGTTTTGTGTTGCCCATGGGCTGTGTGAACAACCCAATACCCTTGTGGGAGCGAGCTTGCTCGCGATGGCCGTTATGCGGTGTCTGTTCGGGCCTCATCGCGAGCAGGCTCACTCCTACAGGGGTTTTTTGTTGACCATGGGCTGTGTGAACAACCCAATACCCTTGTGGGAGCGAACTTGCTCGCGATGGCCGTTATGCGGTGTCAGTTCGGGCCTCATCGCGGGCAAGCCTCGCTCCTACAGGGGGTTTGTGTTGACCATGGATTGTGTGAACAACCCAATACCCTTGCTCGCGATGTTCGCGCCTCGGTTCAAAGCCTGCCGATCAACCCTTGAGCTTCGACCAGATCCGGTCTTGTAGCTCGCGCGCCTTGTTGCTGCATTCTTTTTCCGGGCGCAGGCGCGAGGCGAATTCGTCGGGCATGTTGATCGCGTCCATGACTTTCCATTTGGCATCGAGCAATTGGTCGCTCTGAATCCCGTTGGCGTAGGCAATCGCGTTCGATACGGCGGCGGCGTTTTCCGGTTTCATCATCCAGTCGATGAAAATCTTCGCGTTGCCAGGGTGCGGCGCGCTTTTCGGTACGGCGAAATTGTCCTGGAACATCGCCAGGCCTTCGCGCGGATACACGTACTTGATGCTGCTCTTCTGCAACGTCGCGCGGGCGGTCGAACCGTTCCAGTTCTGCATCATGATCACCTCGCCCGAGGCCATGCGGTCGACGGTGTTGTCCGAGCTGTACATCTTCAGATGCGGTTTCTGCTTTTGCAGCAGCTCCAGAATGCGCTTGGCGTCCTGCGGGTTTTCCGTGCATTCGTCGACGTTCAAATAATGGCTGGCGGCGTTGATCACGCTGCTGGACGTGTCCAGCGCGGCGAGTTGCCCTTCGAGCTCTTTGCGCGGTTCGAAAAACTCCTTCCACGAATCGTCGAGCTTGCCGCCCGGCACCCGCGCACTGTCATAGGAAAACCCGGTAGTGCCCCACAGATACGGTGCTGAAAACTTGCGGCCAGGGTCGAAACTCGGGTCGCGGAACGCCGGCTTCACGTACTGGAAATTCGCCAGCGACGGCGCGTCGATTTCCAGCAGCAAATCCTGCTTGATCAAGGTTTGCATGATCGATTGCGACGGCACGATCACGTCATACGCGGCGCCACCAGCCTGCAACTTGGCGAGCAGGGTTTCGTTGCTGTCGTAGCCGTCCATGGTGACTTTGATCCCGGTTTCCTTTTCGAACTTGGCCAGCAAATCCACCGGGTAATAGTCGGTCCAGTTGTAGAAAAACAGTTCTTTGGGTTCGGCAGCCTGGACGCTGAATGCGGTGAAGCAACTCAGGGCCAGACCAGAAATAGCCAAACGCAGGGTTTTCACTTTCATAAAAGAGCTCCAGGTTTTTATTGGTTTTTGCCGCGCTGTCCCAGCCAGAAAGCCAACACCACCAGCACGATGGAAATCACCAGCATCAGGGTCGAGATCGCGTTGATCTCCGGGGTCACGCCAGCCTTGATCGCCGAGAAGATGTACACCGGCAACGTCGTCGAACCGGGGCCGGCGACGAAGAACGTCATGATGAAATCGTCGAGGCTGACCACAAACGCCAGCACCGAACCGGACAACACCGCCGGCCACAGCAGCGGCAGCGTCACCCGGCGAAACACCTGCCACGGATTGGCGTACAGGTCGTTCGCCGCTTCCAGCAGACTTTTGTCCAGATCATTCAGGCGCGCGCGAATCGGCAGGTAAGCGAAGGGAATGCAGAAGCCGACATGCGCGACGATCACCGTCAGCAAACCGAGCTTGATCCCCAGCGCCATGAACAGCAGCAAGGTCGCCACCGCCGTGACGATTTCCGGCAGGATCAGCGGCAGGTTGATCCCGCCCTCGACCATTTTCTGCCCATAGAACGGCCGGTAAGTCGCCAGTGCCGCGAGCAGCGCAATCGCCGTGGCGCAGACCGTGGCGATGCTGGCGACGATGATCGAATTCAGCGCGGCGGTCTGGATCGACGGGTTGGCGAGAATCCTCCCGTACCAGGCAAACGAGAACTCGGTCCACACCGTCGCCGAGCGATTGGCGTTGAAGCTGTAGGCGATCAGCACAAAGATCGGCACGTACAGATAGGCGAGGATCAACAGGCTGACTTCACGTGTCAGCGGCAGTTTTTTCAGGTGCAAAGCGATCATGACGTGGCTCCCCGACGAAGTGTCTTGCTAGCGCGGCGGCTATACAGCGCGTAGAGCACCAGTGACACCAACAGAATCCCCAGCAACAGGAACGACAGCGAGCTGCCCAGCGGCCAGTTGCGTGCGGTGCCGAATTGCTGCTGGATCAGGTTGCCGATCATCAGCGTCTTGCCGCCGCCGAGAATCGCCGGGGTGATGAACGCACCGAGGCTCGGCACAAATACCAGCAGCGCGCCGGCAATCACGCCCGGCATCGACAGCGGCAAAATGATCCGCTTCAGCGCGTGCCAGCGATTGGCGCCGAGGTCGTAGGCGGCTTCCACCAGACGCCAGTCGAGTTTTTCCAGGGTCGAGTAAATCGGCAGAATCATGAACGGCAGAAAGCTGTAGACCAGCCCGACACTGACCGCGAAGTCGTTGTAGAGCAGGGTGATGCCACCGGCCTGCGGCAACAGCGCATTCAGGCTCTGGGCGACCCAGCCCTGTTCGCGGAGGATGATCAGCCAGGCGTAGTTGCGGATCAGCAGGTTGGTCCAGAACGGAATGGTGATCAGCAACACCATCAAATTGCGTCGGCGCGGAGTCAGGCTGCTCATCCATAACGCCACCGGAAAACCGAACAGGAAACACAGCAGCGTCGTGCCGCCAGCCTGAAACACCGAACGCAACAGGGCTTGGGCGTAGACCCAATTGAGCTCCAGTTCACCGTCGAAACCTTCCTGGAAAAACAGCTGCACGTAACTGTGCAATTGCCAATCGGCCTGCCAGTCGACGCCGCCGTAAACGTTGCGCGGCAGCAGGCTGATGTAACCCATGATGCCCAGCGGAATGGCGATCAACGCGAGCAATGTCAAAACCACCGGGCTGAGCAACAGCGCGCGGTTGAGGGCGGGAGAAGTGCTGCTGACGCTCATCTCAGGCCTCCATCAACAGGCAGGCGTGCGGCGGCAGATTGACCGCGACGCGATCGCCGACGACCCGGCCACGGTTCAGGCCTTCGTTGTTTTCGCGCAACATGACTTTGATGTCGTTGTTCAAGCGGCATTGATAGAGCGTCGCGGTGCCGACATACAACACGGCTTCGATCACCCCGCGCAGGTGATGCGGCTGCGTCGGCTCGACCAGCTGCGAACGCTCCGGGCGAAATGCCAATTGCACTGCCGCGCCGTCAAAACCGTGGGCCGGGCAGGGGATTTCCACCGGCATGCCGTTCGGCACAAAGAGTTTTTCGTTGTGCTGACCGCGCTTGAGGTGGCCGGGGAGGAAATTGATGTCGCCGATAAACTGCGCGACGAACTGATGGTTGGGGCGTTCGTAAATGTCGTTCGGCGTGCCGATCTGCAGGATCTTGCCGGCGGACATTACCGCGATGCGATCGGAAAGCGTCAGCGCTTCTTCCTGATCGTGGGTGACAAAAATGAAAGTGATCCCGGCTTCCTTCTGCACGCGCTTGAGTTCGACCTGCATTTCTTTGCGCAACTTGAGGTCGAGCGCTGACAGCGGTTCATCCAGCAACAGCACTTTCGGTTTCGGCGCCAAGGCCCGCGCCAACGCCACGCGTTGCTGCTGACCGCCGGACAGTTCCGCCGGTTTGCGCCGGGCCAGGTGTTGCATTTGCACCAGCGCGAGCATTTCATCGACCCGCTGCGGTATCGACTTGTGATCAAGACCCTGCATCTCGAGGCCGAAGGCGATATTCTGCGCGACACTCATGTGCGGAAACAGCGCGTAACTCTGGAACACCGTGTTGACCCGCCGCTTGAACGGCGGCAGATGGTTGACCGGTTCGCCCGCCAGACGAATCTCGCCATCGCTGACGTGTTCGAAACCGGCGATGGTGCGCAGCAAAGTGGTTTTGCCGCAGCCGGACGGGCCGAGCAGGGTGAAGAATTCGTTGTCGGCAATGTCCACGGACACATTGTCGAGGGCGGGCGCCAGCCCTGGGTCGTCGGAATAGCGCTTGGAAACGTTACGCACTTCAATGGCTATCGGCTGAACCATAATGGTGCAATCCTCTAATTATTGTATGCAATGTTTGGATGCAATTTAGAAATAGCCGGATTAATCTGCTCTTGCAAGCCCCTTTTTCAATGGCTGATCAACGCCAGGGGTGGATTGCACTGGGCCAAAGGAGCGGGGAAATGGTCGAGAAAAAACTGGAAACCACGGTCGACCGTGTCTACCAAGGGGTTTACGAGGCGATCAGCAAGCGTTCGCTGCGTCCGGGGATGAAACTCGGCGAGGCGTCGCTGGCGCAGTTATTTAATGTCAGCCGCACGTCGGTTCGTGCTGCACTCAAGCAATTGGAGGCCGATGGGCTGGTCACCACCGAGCCCAATAAAGGTGCGTCGGTGTCGTTGCCCAGCGATGAAGAAATTCGTTCGCTGTTTGAAACCCGGCGGCTGGTCGAGATCGGCATCGTCAGCGAACTGTGCCGTCGCCGCGATACCGCAGTGACCCAGGACCTGCGCGATCACCTGTTGCTGGAAGATCAGGCACACCGCAGCGGCGATCATGAACGGCTGATTCATCTGCTCGGCGAGTTCCACATCAAACTGGCGCGCAGCCTGAATAATCCAGTGCTGCTTGACTGGTTCCAGAAGCTGATTTCGCGCGCCTCGCTGTACGCCGCAGCGCTGGACGACGACAGCCACGAGGTGTGCCGCGACGATGAGCATTTGCGCCTGATCGAGTACATCGAGGCTGGCAACCAGAGCGCCGCCATCGAACTGACCTGCATGCATTTGAATGGCATCGAGAAAGCCATTCTGGATGTCGCCGCCACATTGAAAACTGGCTACCATCCGCTCAAACATTTGATCGAGGTTTAGTCGGCAGCCGCCACCAGACCTGTAGCAGCTGCCGAGCCCCAGCGAGACTGCGTCCGCAGTCACCGCCACTCGATGACCGGCAGCTCCTGCGAAATCTTCGCTCAGCTATAACTCTATGAAACCATTGGCACTCAACGTGCTCGAACCCAACGGGCGTCACCACAGGACACAGAGTCAGTCGATGCAGTTTCTTTCCGATAACCACGGTTGTGTTGGCTGGAATGGCGAAATGGCCGGGCGCATCTGTGCGTACGACTGGAGCCAGACCGAGCTTGGACACATTGATCAATGGCCGCGCAGCCTGAGCAGTACGGTGCAGTTGATGCTCGCGTCGCCATTGCCGATGGTGATGCTCTGGGGTCGGCTCGGCTACATGATCTACAACGATGCGTATTCGGTGTTTGCGGGCGGGCGCCACCCTTATCTGTTGGGCTCGCCAGTTGAACTGGGCTGGCCGGAAGTCGCCGACTTCAACCGCCACGTGGTCGATACCTGCCTGGCGGGCGGCACGTTGTCCTACCGCAGCAAAGAGCTGGAATTGCTCCGCGACGGCATTCCGGAACAAGTCTGGATGGACCTCTATTACAGCCCGGTGGCCGACGATGAAGGACGGCCCGGCGGGGTCATGGCAATGGTGGTCGAGACCACCGCGCATGTGATTTCCGAGCGCCGCCGCCAGGCTGCAGAGGATGCTTACCGTGCCGATAACGAACGCGTGCGCCTGGCGCTGAATGCCGGTGCGTTGATCGGCTCGTTTGTCTGGGATCTCGAGGCCGATGTGCTGTCCGGCGACGAGCGTTTTGCCCGGACGTTCTCTTACCCTGCCGAATACGAACTGGCCAACCTGCCGTCGTATATCGCCGAGTCGCGAATTCACCCCGATGACCTCAGTTGGGTGCGCGAACGGGTCGAGCAAGCAGTGAAAACCGGCGCGCCGTACAACGCCGAATACCGCGTGATGCGCCCCGACGGCAGCTATCTGTGGGTGCTCGCCAGCGGCTGTTGCGAGTTCAACGAAAAGGGCCGGGCGTTTCGCTTTCCAGGCGTGTTGATCGACATTCACGAACGCAAGACCGCCGAAGAATCGCTGCTCAAGTTCACCCGCAATCTCGAAGAGCGTGTGGCCAACGAAGTCGGCGCGCGGCTGGCGGCAGAGGAACAGCTGCGCCAGTCGCAGAAACTGGAAGCGATTGGCGGCCTCACCGGTGGCGTCGCCCATGACTTCAATAACCTGCTGCAAGTGATCGCCGGCAACCTGCACCTGCTCGCTCGGCATGAACCGGACAACGCCAACGTGCAGCGTCGGGTCAAAGCCTCGATTGCTGCGGTCGAGCGCGGCGCCAAGCTGTCCTCGCAACTGCTCGCGTTCGCCCGCCGCCAACCGCTGTCGCCGGCGGTGTGTGACCCACGGAAAATCTTCGACGGCCTCGAAGAATTGATGCAGCGCGCGCTCGGCGAAACCATCCAGATCAATGTGAATATCGTCGATGAGCCGTGGCGCCTGCACGTCGATCGCAACCAACTGGAAAACGCCATCCTCAATCTGGCGATCAACGCCCGCGACGCCATGCGCGGCGAGGGCACGATTGACTTGAGCGCAGAAAATATCGCCCTCGACCGGCAGTTCTGCGCCGGTAAAGGCATTGTCGCCGGCGATTATGTGCGCGTCGCGGTGCAAGACACCGGCAGCGGCATGTCGCCCGAGGTGCTGGCGCAGGCCTTCGAACCGTTCTTCACCACCAAGGCTGACGGCCAGGGCACCGGGCTCGGCTTGAGCATGGTTTTCGGTTTCGTCAAACAGAGCGGCGGCCACATCGAGATGTCCAGCGTGCCCGGCGAAGGCACGCGCGTGCAGATGTACTTCCCGCGCAGCTTGCGCGCGTTGCCGGGTGAAACGGCATTGCCGACCGCACAGCAGCGCGGCGGGCATGAAACGGTTCTGGTGGTCGAGGACAACGAAGCGGTGCGCGTCTCGGTGGTCGAATTGCTGCGCGAAGAGGGTTATCAGGTGCTCACCGCGAGCAACGGCGACATCGCAATGCAAATGTTGCTGGAAGGTTTGGTCGTTGACCTGATCTTCACCGACGTGGTCATGCCCGGGCTGATCAAGAGTTCCGACCTGGCGGCGTGGGCCAAAGTGCAAAACCCGCAAGTGGCGGTGCTGTTCACCTCCGGGCATACGCGCGACATCATTTCGCGCAATCACCAATTGAGCCCGGACACGCACCTGCTCAGCAAACCCTACGGCCCCGAAGCACTGACGCAGATGGTCCGCGCCGTCCTCAATGGCTGACACATAACTGTGTAGGAGCATGGCTTGCCCGCGAAGGCGTCATTTCAGTCGACATCCAAGGTGACTGTGAAGACGCCTTCGCGGGCAAGCATCGCTCCTACAGGTTTTTGTGCTCGTGCCTGGAGGTGGTGTCTGTGCGCAACGTCGATTTCAATCGCACGATCGCGGCCGAGTCCTGTCCGTATCGTTATCGCGTTCAAAAAACACATCTGTAATTAAGGCTGGCCCATGACTTCAAAGCGCACCGCAACCCCTTCCTCCGGCATGGTCAGGGTGCGTGGCGCCCGGGAGCACAACCTCAAGAACGTCGACGTGGATATCCCGCGTGATGCTTTGGTGGTGTTCACCGGCGTGTCCGGATCGGGCAAATCGTCGCTGGCCTTTTCAACCCTGTACGCCGAGGCGCAGCGGCGCTATTTCGAGTCGGTGGCGCCGTATGCGCGGCGCCTGATCGATCAGGTCGGCGTGCCGGATGTCGATTCCATCGAAGGCTTGCCGCCCGCCGTGGCCCTGCAACAGCAGCGCGGCACGCCGAGTACGCGTTCGTCGGTGGGCAGCGTCACCACGTTGTCGAGCCTGATCCGCATGCTGTACTCGCGCGCCGGCAGTTACCCGCCGGGGCAGGCGATGTTGTACGCCGAGGACTTTTCGCCGAACACCCCGCAAGGCGCCTGCCCCGAATGTCATGGATTGGGCCGCGTCTATGAAGTGACCGAAGCGTTGATGGTCCCGGACCCGAACCTGACCATCCGTCAACGCGCCATCGCTTCCTGGCCGCTGGCGTGGCAAGGGCAAAACCTGCGCGACATCCTTGTGACCATGGGCATCGACGTCGATATCCCGTGGCGCAAACTGCCGAAAAAGCAGCGCGACTGGATTCTCTTCACCGACGAATCGCCGACGGTACCGGTGTACGCCGGGCTTACACCGGAAGAAACCAAAGTCGCCCTGCAGCGCAAAATGGAGCCAAGTTACCAAGGCACCTTTACCGGCGCTCGGCGCTACATCCTGCACACCTTCAGCCATTCGCAAAGCGCGTTGATGAAGAAGCGCGTTTCGCAGTTCATGCTCGGCAGCCCGTGCCCGTTGTGCGAGGGCAAACGCCTGAAGCGTGAAGCGTTGTCGGTGACGTTTGCCGGTTTCGACATCGGCGAGCTGTCGCAAATGACCTTGTTGCAAGTCGCTGAAGTACTGCGGCCAGTGGCGGCGCACAGTTACCTCGAACAGGCGGATGAACCCGGCGAGGTGCTCAGTCACAGCCAGACACGAGAGGCCCGCGAGCAGCGCGTCGCCCACGGTGGCAGTGGCCACGCGAACGCGCCGGACGTGCGTCATACGCCGAACCTGTCGGTGGAGAAACGTCTGGCGGCGCAGCGCATCGCCCAGGATTTGCTGGAGCGGGTCAGCACGTTGACGGACTTGGGGCTCGGATATTTGTCGCTGGAGCGCAGCACGCCGACGTTGTCGTCCGGCGAGTTGCAGCGCCTGCGCTTGGCGACGCAATTGGGTTCACAGTTGTTCGGCGTGATTTATGTGTTGGACGAACCGTCGGCCGGTTTGCATCCGGCGGACGGCGAGGCGCTGTTCGAAGCCTTGCAGCGTTTGAAAGCGGCGGGCAACACGCTGTTTGTGGTCGAGCATGATCTGGAAACCATGCGCCGCGCCGATTGGCTGATTGATGTCGGCCCGGCGGCTGGCGAGCACGGTGGGCGCATTCTCTACAGCGGGCCGCCGCCGGGTTTGGCGGAGATTTCCGACTCGCAGACCCGCGCCTATTTGTTCGCTGAAGAGGTGGGTAAAAAGCGCGTTATTCGCAAGCCGACTGGCTGGCTGAAGCTTGAAGGGATCACGCGCAACAACCTGAATAATTTGAGTGCCGAGTTTCCTTTGGGTTGTTTTACCTCGGTGACCGGAGTTTCCGGTTCTGGCAAGTCGAGTCTGGTCAGCCAGGCGTTGCTGGAGTTGGTCGGCGCGCATCTGGGGCGGTCGGCGAATGCTGGCGAAACTGAAGAATTGAGCCTTGAAGATGACGCGCCGCAGGTCAGTGGCGGTCAGGTGACGGCGGGGCTGGAGTCGATCAAGCGTTTGGTGCAAGTCGATCAGAAACCCATTGGTCGCACGCCGCGCTCGAATCTGGCGACCTACACCGGGCTGTTCGACAACGTGCGCAAGCTGTATGCGGCGACGCCAGAGGCGCAGGCCGAGGGGTATGACGCCGGGCAGTTTTCCTTCAACGTTGCCAAGGGCCGTTGCCCAACGTGTGAGGGCGAGGGTTTTGTCAGTGTCGAGTTGCTGTTTATGCCGAGCGTGTATGCGCCGTGCCCGACGTGTCACGGCGCCCGTTATAACCCGCAGACGCTGGCGATCACCTGGCAGGGCTTGAGCATTGCGCAGGTGTTGCAGTTGACCGTGGATGAGGCGGTGACGGTGTTTGCCGAGCAGCCGGGTATTCGTCGTTCGCTGGAAGTGCTGCGCGATATTGGTTTGGGTTATTTGCGCCTGGGGCAGCCGGCGACGGAGTTGTCGGGCGGTGAAGCGCAGCGGATCAAATTGGCGACTGAGCTGCAACGCAATCAGCGTGGCGCGACGTTGTATGTGCTGGATGAGCCGACCACCGGGCTGCATCCGCGCGACGTCGATCGGTTGCTGGAACAGCTGGATACGCTGGTCACGGGCGGGCACACGGTGATCGTCGTCGAGCACGAAATGCGCGTGGTCGCGCAGAGCGACTGGGTGATCGACATCGGGCCGGGGGCAGGGGATCAGGGCGGCAAAATCGTCGTGGCCGGCACCCCGCAAACCGTGGCAAAAAACAAAAAAAGCCGCACCGCACCATTCCTGGCCAAAGTGCTTGGATGATTGATGGCGTCTGCGCTGGCCCCATCGCGAGCAGGCTCACTCCCACAGGGGATTTGAGTTCGGCACAGATGCTGTGTCGGGCGCGAATCCCTGTGGGAGCAAGGCTTGCCCGCGATGAGGCCGTGTCAGCCAGATCATTTCTTAATGACCCACCGCGATCGCGAGCAAGCTCGGCTCCCACAGGGATTTGGGTTGGGCACAAATGCTTGGGTAAACAGGGATCCCTCAGGTTTTTGGGTTGGGCACTAATGCTGTGTCGGGCGCGAATCCCTGTGGGAGCAAGGCTTGCCCGCGATGAGGCCGTGTCAGGCAGATCATTTCTCAATGACCCACCGCGATCGCGAGCAAGCTCAGCTCCCACAGGGATTTGGGTTGGGCGCGGATGCTTGGGTAAACAGGGATCCCACATGTTTTTGGGTTGGGCACTAATGCTGTGTCGGGCGCGAATCCCTGTGGGAGCAAGGCTTGCCCGCGATGAGGCCGTGTCAGCCAGATCATTTCTTAATGACCCACCGCCATCGCGAGCAAGCTCAGGTCCCACAGGTTTTATGTTGGGCACAGATGCTTTGGTAAACAGGGATCCCATAGGGTTTGTGTTGGGCACAAATGCTTGGGTAAACAGGATTACCACATGTTTTTGGGTTGGGCACTAATGCTGTGTCGGGCGCGAATCCCTGTGGGAGCAAGGCTTGCCCGCGATGAGGCCGTCACTGGCGACATCTCTCTATCGACTGACCCACCGCCATCGCGAGCAAGCTCAGCTCCTACAGGTTTTGGGTTGATTCCTTGTGGGAGTGAGCCTGCTCGCGATGGCGCCGTCAGGTGCCGTCGAGGCTGCGGCGGACTTTTTCCAGGAGTTCGCTGATCTGGAAGGGTTTGACCAGCATGTCCATGCCTTCGCCGAGGAAGACTTGGCGGTTGAGGGCGTTTTCGGCGTAGCCGGTCATGAACAGGATCGGCAGGGCTTCGCGCCAGCCGCGCGCGACGTCTGCCAGTTCGCGGCCGCTCATGCGGGGCAGGCCGACGTCGGTGAGCATCAGGTCGATGGTCAAGTCGGTCTGCAAGCGCTCCAGTGCCGTTTCGATATCGCCGACCTGGGTGCAACGATAACCGGCATCGGCCAGCACCTCGGCGACGAACATACGCACCGACGGCATGTCTTCGACAATCAACACATGCTCGCCTGCGCCCTGAGAATCGACCACCACCGGCTCGACTACCTCCATCAGCGGGTCAGCACTGGCCGGCAACATGATCGTCACTTCCGTGCCGCGCCGCGCGACGCTGCGGATGTGCGCATCGCCGCCGGACTGGCGGGCGAAACCGTAAATGGTCGAGAGCCCCAACCCGGTGCCCTGGCCCAATGGTTTGGTGGTAAAAAACGGGTCGAACACCTTATCGATCACGCTGTGTTCAATGCCGGTGCCATCGTCGCGCACGGCCAGCGCAACGTACGCGCCGTCAGTCATGTTCGGGTCGCCGTGCGAGTAAGCGGCGTAAGTGCTGACCCAGATATTGCCGCCCTGCGGCAACGCATCGCGGGCGTTGATCACCAGATTGAGCACCGCACTTTCCAGCTGAATCGGATCGACCAGGGCAATCGCCGCTTTGTTGGTCAGTTCCAGCTTCAGCGCAATCCGTTCGCCAATTGTGCGCACCAGCAATTCCTCCAGCGAACGCACATGTTCGTTGATGTCGACTGGGCGCGTGTCCAAAGGTTGTTGACGAGCAAACGCCAACAGACGATGGGTCAGCGCGGCGGCGCTCATTGCCGAGTTCAGCGCCGCTTCGGCGTAGAACTGCACCTTGTCCAGACGCGAATCGCTGACCCGTTTCTGAATCAACTCCAGGCTGGTAATGATGCCCGTGAGCAAATTATTGAAGTCGTGAGCAATGCCCCCGGTCAACTTGCCCAAAGCGTCCATTTTCTGCACTTGCAGCAGTTGCGCCTCGGTGCGCGCGCGTTCGGCGACTTCCTTGGCCAGTTGCGTAGTGGCATCGTCGAGACGCGCCAGGTGCGAGCGTTCGCGATGGCGATGTTCGGTGACGTCCTCGACAAACACCAGGCTCAATTCCGGCGTGCGATACGGCGAAATCTGCCACTCGGTCTCGCGCTCCTGACCTTCGACGCGCATGTTCAGCGTGCCTTTCCAGCGCTCGCCGTAAGCCAGGCGCAGGCGCAGTTCATCAATCACCGCGCCCTGATCGTCGGCGAAACATTCACGCAGCGTGTCCGGGTCGAGGTTTTCCTGAATCAGCTGAGCAAACGCGTGGTTGCATTCGTGGACTTTCAGCGTCGCGTCCATCACCGCGATAGGTGCCGAGACATTGGTGAAGATCTCGCGAAACCGCGCCTCGCTCTCGCGCAGCGCGTTCTCGGTATCGCGCACTCGCAGCAGGGTGCGCAAGGTCGCCAACAGCACGTCCGGGTCCACCGGGTGAATCAAATAAGCGTCGGCGCCCGCGTCGAGGCCGGTGATGATGTCGCCGGTCTGGATCGAGGCTGCCGACACGTGGATCACCGGGAGCAGGGCGGTGGCGGCTTCGGCGCGCAGTTTGCGCACGATGTCGAAGCCGCTCATGTCCGGCAGGTTGACGTCGAGGATCAGCGCGTCGATCCGTTCGCTGTCGATCAGCGCCAGGCCGTCGCCGCCGGTGCCGGCTTCAAGGATTGCGTAACCGTGGCTTTCCAGGCGCCGGCGCAGGGCGTAGCGGGTGGCGACGTTGTCATCGACGATCAACAAGCGGATGTCACGCTTCATCGGCGGGCTCCCCAGGAATGGCCAGCGGGATGATCACAAAAAAGGTCGAGCCAGTGCCCGGCGTGCTCTGCACCCCGACCTCGCCACCGAGGAGCGCGGCGAAGCGTTTGCACAGCGACAAGCCTAGCCCGGTGCCGCGCAAGCGTTTCTGCAAAGGTGAGTCGACCTGCGAAAAGTCCTCGAACAATGCGCCATGTAGCTCCGGGGCGATACCTATTCCTGTATCGGTGACGGCGAAGCGGATGTAATCGCCGTCTTCGAGCCGCGCCGAAACCCGCACTTCACCGCGTGTGGTGAACTTCAGCGAGTTGGAAATGAAGTTGCGCAGGATCTGCGCGAGTTTCTTGTCATCGGTAAACAGCCGTGGAATGCCCACCGGTTCTTCGAAAATCAGATCCACCGCGCCGCCATCGACAATCGGCCGGAACATCCCGCGCAACGCCGAGAACAGGTCGAACATGTCGAACCAGCCCGGCGAGATAGTGATGCGCCCGGCTTCAATCTTCGCCAGGTCGAGCAGGTCGTCGACCATGTCGCTCAACTCGCGCGCGGCACCGCTGACGAACGCCACTTGTTTGTGCTGTTCGCTGCTCAGCGGCCCGTCGAGTTCATCGGTGAGCAGCCCGGTGATGCTAAGGATCGAGCCCAGCGGGGTGCGGAATTCATGGCTCATGTACGACAGGAAACGGCTTTTCAGGTCCGATGCCTGGCGCAATTGATCGGCCTGCTGATCCAGCTCGGCGTACAGCGCCAAAACGCCCTGATTGGTCTCGTCCAACTCTTCACGCAGGGCGTTGGCTTCGCTCTGCAACTGCGCGATCAGCGCCGCTTGTTCATCGGGCGTCAGGTTCGGCGTCAGGTTCGGTGAATCAGCCATGGGCGGCCTCCAGAGCCACGACCAGCACCGTGACGTCGTCGCGTCCACGGCAAAAGTCGCGGTGCAAAATGGCGGCAATCACGGCGGGATGGCGGTGCACCAGGCCGGGGTAATCTTGCAGGTTCCAACGGGACTGCAGGCCGTCGCTGTACATGATCAATAACTGTCCGTTCACGTGAGCATAGTCAAAGGGTTGGGCTTTCCGGTATTGGCCACCGACGATCCCGGGATGCGAGGCCAGGCCACGGGACTTGTCCGGGGCAATCAGGCAGGCGCCGATGTTACCGATGCCGACGAATTTCAGCGAGTCGCCATCAAATTGAGCAATCGCCAATGCGCCGCCACGCGAACCGATCATCGCCCGATGAATGTCTTCCAGCAGCAATACCGGTGAGGCAAACGGCGTCAGTGCGTAGGTCTGCTCGCCGGCGCGCGCGCCGCGTTCGGCTTCTTCGCCATGGCCCAAACCGTCGATGACCAATGCGCTGATACTGGCGCCATCAAAGGCCAGGTGAAACACGTCACCGCACGCCGGGTCATCGTGCAAAGAGTGCTGGCTGATGCCGACGCGGCGGTCCGGTGCCTTGTCGTTGCGCGGATAGAAACGCGTCAACAGCACGGTGCCGCGCGAATCGGCGTGCACGTCGAACACGTCAGCCTGCCGCGACATGGCGCCGAGGCCGATGCCTTGGGTGCCACGGGTGGAAAAGCCGTCGGTCAGGCACGCTTGCACGTCGAAACCGCCGGCGCGATCAATCGCGAGGATTTCGATTCCAGCGCCCACCGCGCGGGGCAATACCCGCAGGTGCAATTCGCCACGCGCCGCGTGTTTGAGAATGTTGCTGGCGAGTTCCGTCACCACCAGTGCGACGCGTCCGGCATCGGTAGCGTCGAAGCCGTGCTGCTCGGCGAGCTGTTGCGCGGTGCGGCGGGCGTGGCCGATCTGGCTGCTGTCTTCGATCGGCAAAACCCGCGTCAGGGTGCCCCCAATATTCATGTCCATCGGGTAATCGTTATGCGCGTGCCCTTGCCGGGCTCGGTTTCCAGTTCGAACTCTTCGACCAGACGCCGGGCGCCGGTCAGGCCCAAACCGAGACCACCGCCGGAGGTCCAGCCGTCGGTCATCGCCAGTTTCAGATCGGGGATGCCCGGCCCTTCGTCACGGAACACCAGACGCAAACCGGTACGGCCACTCTCCTCGAGAATTTCCCAATCCATGTCGCCGCCACCGCCATAGACCATGGTGTTACGCGCCAGCTCGCTGACCGCCGTCACCATTTTGGTCAGGTCGATCAGGCGCATGCCGCATTCCTGGGCGAGCTTGCGCGCGGTCTGGCGGGCCAGCACCACGTCTTGCTCGATCTGGATCGGTTGGCTGCCACTGCTGCGCACGCTCATTGTTCGCGTACTCGTTCCTGCAGCAGTTTCATCCCCCGCTCGACGTTCAGCGCAGTGCTGACGCCGGGCAAGGTCATGCCGAGTTCGACCAGGGTAATGGCCACGGCGGGCTGCATGCCGACCAATACTGTCTCGGCGTCCATGATTTTCGACAGACCGGAAATGGTGCCGATCATCCGGCCGATAAACGAATCGACCATGTCCAGCGCCGAAATGTCGATCAGTACGCCGCGCGCGGAGATTTGGCTGATGCGCTCGGACAGGTCGTCTTGCAGAGTCAGGGCCAACTGGTCATGCATGTCGACCTGAATGGTCACCAGCAAAAAGCCGCCCATTTGTAGGATCGGGATGCGTTCCATGGCCTCATACCGCCTTGCTGACGGTAATTCCCAAGCGGGTCAGCGCCAGTTTCAGGGCGTCGGCCAGGTTGGCCTTGGTCACCACGCCTTGCAGGTCGAGGCCCAGGTGCACGATGGTTTGCGCGATTTGCGGACGCACGCCACTGATGATGCAGTCAGCGCCCATCAGGCGAATCGCGGTCACGGTTTTCAGCAGGTGCTGCGCGACCAGAGTATCGACGGTCGGCACGCCGGTGATGTCGATGATGGCGATTTCCGAACCGGTGTCGACGATGCGTTGCAGCAGCGATTCCATGACCACTTGGGTGCGTTGCGAATCCAGTGTGCCGATCATCGGCAGCGCCAGCACGCCGTCCCACAACTTGACCACCGGGGTCGACAGCTCCAGCAGTTCTTCCTGCTGACGCTTGATCACCGCTTCACGGGATTTCTGGAAGGTGCGGATGGTGTGCATGCCCAGCGCATCGAGCAGCTCGGACACTTCCCAGAGTTGTTCGCCGAGCTGCGCTGGATTATTGCTGTAGAGGTTTTGCAGCAGGCTGAACACCGGACCCTTGAGGGAGAAAATGAAGCTGGCGGTCTGTTGCGAATCCTGGCCGAGCAGGGCGCGGCTGTGGGAGAGTTTTTCGAGAAACTGACGAATCTCGTCCCAGGCCGGCGCGGCGATGTTCTGGCCATTGCCTTGCTCAAGGCCGGAAATCACCAATTGCAGAAACTCGGACATCTGTTGCTTGAGGTCCTGTTCCTTGAGATTGCGCGTCGCGCCATTGGCTTCGAGGCCTTTGGTCCATTCGGCAAGCAGTTGCGATTGTTGTGTTTTCATCGCTTCAAGCGTGCTGGTTTGCAGTGCTGCCATGTGTGTCGACTCCCAATAGGTCTGCACCGATTCCCCAAATTACGATCGGCGCAAATCAGTGACATTTGTGGTGTGAATTAGTTGTTAGCGGGCGCAAGGATATTTTTATCCTGAGCAGAACTCTAGTAGTCACTGCACAAGGCTGCGATCTTTTATCAGTGAGCATGGCGCTGTCCATTCAATTTGAACCCTGCGGCAACAATGGCTTCCTATTTTCAAGGCCTGACAGTTTTGGCCGCGCATGTGAATTGACGAGCGAGGTACTTATGAAAGACCAGTCTCAGCAACAGGATCAGGGCGGGGCACCTATTGACCGCAATGACCCGGCGATCGACCCGCAAGTGCCGGGGGATGGGGCTCCGGGCAACGACCAGAGCCGCGATCAAGGCGTCGATCAGAACCGCGATCAAAGCGGCGATCAAAGCGGCAATGAAAATACTGCCGAACCGGAAAGCGCCGACAGCGAAGTCGATCAGAAAAACGTTCACAACGATAACGACAATGAGTTCAGCCCCGGTTTCAAACCCGACCCCGATCGGCCATCGCCGGGTGAAGACACTGATGCCGATATTGATACTGATGGCGGCTGATAACAGACACAAAAAACCGCATCCATTGGATGCGGTTTTTTTTATGCGGTTGTTTATGCAGCTGTTTAAACGGTGTTACTTGCTTGGGTGTTTGGCTTGCAGTTCTTTCGCTGCGGTCAGGTGTTTTTCCAGCGCCGGCAGCATTTTCTGGGCAAAACCTTTCAGCTCGGTGGCACCGGCCTTTTTATCGTCGGTGACTGTTTCAGCTTCTTTCTTAAACAGCGCGATGGTTTCTTCGTGGGCCTTCACCTGATTATTGGCATAGGCCGCATCGAACGATTCGTCGCGCATATCGAGGATTTTTTCCTTGGCTTGCTTGACCAGCGTGGTGTCGTCCGGCACCTCGATGTCATGCTTGTTCGCCAGGGCTTTGAGTTCTGCGTTCGCCTCGGTGTGATCTTTGATCATCATGTTGGCGAAGGCTTTGATGTCTGCCGATGAACTCTTTTCCAGAGCCAATTTGCTGGTTTCGATCTCGGCAATGCCGCCAGCGGCTGCGTTGTCGACAAAATCATTGGAAGTGGCAGCAAAAGCAGTACCCATGCCGGTGCTCAGGGCAACAGCGAGGGCGAGGTGGCGCAGGTTAAATCCGTCCATTGGTTCATCTCCACACAGGTTTTTAGAAGCGATCAAGTGACCGTTATGTAATGGAGGCTGACGGGCGACGAAAGGTTTTATCGCAAATGCAAAACGACGACGAACGGACACCGCTGGTCTGACAGCAGGTCGACAGAAGCAGGTAACCGAGGCCATTCTGATGGTTGGCGAACGCAAGTGACCGCGTTTGCTGCCGATCAATAAACGGAGGTGTTCCATGCCGGTGCCACACGATCTTTATCAGGATTTAAAGATTTCCAAGGAAGATATCCAGCAAAAACGCACCAAGGATCCGTTACTGGATTCACTGATCAACAAGTACTCGCAGGCTGATGCCGAGGTGGTCAAGGCTGAAACCGCACAGTCGGACGCGCCAAGTGACGACGCTCTGAAAAAGCTCAAGGAGCGGCGTTTCCAGGTCAAAGAGAAAATTGTTCAGCAGCTTCAGGCCTCGTCCTGACCACCGACGACTGGTGACTGAATAATTGGAACGGCGCTCAGGCGCGGCACCTCGAAAGTACAGAGTCTTCCATCCCCGACTCACTTTTCAGAGGTGCCATCCAATGACTGATCCACGGTTTTCCAACGAAAAATTCCCCAGCGAACAGCAGGGCGGTTACGACCCGATTCCAACCCATCCAGAACCGCTGAGCCCCGGTCGCACCACCGTCAACCCCGAGGACGAGCCGGGGATCGACGAGCTGCCGAACAACGAAGGCGCCAAGCCGCTGGAGCAAAGCGACGGCACCGACCTCGATCCGGAACGCGTGCGCGAAGAAACCAACAACGCCGAGCACGATAACCAGATCAATCCGCGCTGATCGCAAAACACTTGCGGGCTCCAACCCCAAAATTCCCCGAACCCGTAGGAGCGAGGCTTGCCCGCGAAGGCGTCTTTTCAGTCAACCTCTATGGCGACTTTGAAGACGCCTTCGCGGGCAAGCCTCGCTCCTACAAAGGCCGGGGGGTTATTGCAGGGCTTTGCTTAGCGGCAAGCGCACCATGTGCTGCGCTTTCAGCGAGCCGAAATACAACCACTCGCCATACTCGCGCACCGTGGTAATCGGCGAGTAATTGCCGTCGCTCGCGTCCTGCAGATTGGCAATGACCTTGCCGTCCAGATCCAACCCCAAAGCAAACCCACGCTTCTCAATCGGTTTAGGCAATACGGTCATCGCCCGCGCGATCATCTTGCGCAGAAACGGGTGCGGCGCCGTCGCATCGAGCAGCGCATTGCGCGGCGCATACAGCGCCACCCAGAACCGATCGCGACCGTTGAACGCGAGGTTGTCCGGCATCCCCGGCAAGTTATCGATAAACACATCGTGGGTGCCGGCCTTCGGTCCGCTCAGCCAATATCGGCTGATGCGATAGGCGCCTGTTTCATTGACCAGCACATACGCATCGTCCGGCCCCAGCGTCACGCCGTTGGCGAACTCGAGTTTCTCCAGCAGCACCTCGGTCTTGCCGCTCTGGAAGTCATAACGCAGCAAACGCCCGTCGCCGCCATGCTCGATGATCGCCGCGCCGTCCTTACCGTAACCCCAGCGGCTCGACGCATCGCTGAAGTAGGCGTAATGCCCGGACTTGTCGATGGCCACGTCATCGGTAAAACCGAAAGGCACACCGTTGGCCTCGGTGGTCAATGGAATGACCTGGCCCAGCGCGTCCAGCGACAGCAAACCCTTGAGCCCGTCAGCGATCACCAGCATGCCGTTGGGATGCCGCGCGAGGCCCAGCGGCCGGCCGCCAGTGTCGGTCAGCAGGGTGCGGGTTTTGCCATCGAGGCTGCTGCGGATCACTCGGCCATCGTGCAGGCCGGTGATCAGCGCACCCTCTTCGAGCAGCAACGCCTCCGGCCCGTCGATATCCGCCGCGCCAATGCGCTCGACGTCCTTGAGGCGTTGATTGTCGGCGTAGACGCCGCTGACCATCGACGGCGCCGGTGCTGGCGTCCACGCCAGCGGATGAACCTTGGTCGGCATCAGCAGTAAAAACCCGCCAATGACGACGATCAGCACCACTGCAAATCTGAGGACTGATCTCACGCGCTCACTCCCGCAGCAGCAACGTGTGCTTGCGCACGGTCGCGCAACGCCGCCAGCGACGCTGCCGATTCTCGTTCGATGCGGCGCTTGAGCACTAGTTGATTGGCAATGCGCATGCCCAGGCTACTGAACTGATAATCCAGCGTGCGCACGAAACGCGTGCCGTCGCCCTCGGCGTCGCACTGGTAAGTCAGCATCAGCGACAACCCGTGATCGCCCCGCGCCCGCGCGCTCCAGCGGCGCCCCGGCAGGTATTCTTCGACGTCCCAGCTCAGATGGCCGTCGCGGCCGCCGGCGCGAATATCCTCCTCGAAACGCGCGCCGGCATGCAGCGGGCCGGCGTCGCCGTCGACCTTCAGCGACGACGGATGCCACTCCGGCCAACGGCTCACGGTGCTGGCGTAGGCGAGCACGGCAATCGGATTGGCGGCAATCACGATCTGATGTTGCATGCGGGTCATGGGCGTTCTCGTCGGGTGCGGGTGGGCGTGCTCCGGTTCCCAGTAAAGGGTGCCGAACAGGTAATCCATCAGGGGAAAAACGATATTGAAATTACGCTCCTGCATCAGTTCACGACGATGATGCAGTTCATGCAGGCGGCGCATCTGCCGAATCCACGGCAACCGTGTGACCGGATTGCGCGGCGGCAAATGCTCGCAAGCATGGAACACTTCGTAGAGCAGGTAACCGAGAACCATGCAACCACCGAACAGGCCGGCAACGTTGGTATTGATCAGCGATAACAGCCACCACAGCGGCAGGGTGAAGACCAGCGTGTGCACCACGATCAGCCAAGCCGGGAACAGAATCACTCGCCAGTCGCGGGCGTTGTCGTAGGTCATGTGGCCCGGCGCGAAGAAGCTGTGATGGTCGCCGGCATGCCGCGCGTAGAACATCCGCGCGAAACTCTTTTTGTGATGCCCCAAGTGCCGATGCACGCTGTACACGGCGAAGTTGAACAACAGCAATGTCAGCGGCACCGCCAGCCATTCCAGTGGCTGAACCTGCTGCACGGTGCGCCAGAATCCGCCTATCGCCAGCACGCCAAACAGCAGCACAAACGCGCCGTGCAGCCACGGGTTATAGAAACGATGGATGTCGGCGCGGTAGCGGCTGCGAAATGCCTGGGTGGTCTGCCTCACTGCAATCACCTGTGCTTTTTTGTGGTGACAGCAGATTAGCCGATTCGCGCGTATTAGCTGGCCGAACCTTGAGGACACAAACGCCATGCTCCGGTGCAAATGCGCAGGCGGGTGACGTCAGCCCAACGGGTTCCAGCGTTGCGACCAGTCGTCGTCGGTCTTGATCACTTCGCGCAGCAGGTCGAACGCCTGTTGCAGCGTTGCCGAATCGCGGTCGCGGGAATAAACCAGGTAGGTCGGGTAACTGAATTCCGGCGCTTTCGGCACGGCCTCCAGAACACCGCTTTGCAGGTAACTTTGCACCACGCGCGTGCGGAAATAACCGCTGCCGCCGTGTTCGAGCAAGTACTGCAAGGCCAGCGGGCCGAGGTTGAAACTCAGCGCAGCCTTGGCTTTTTCCGGCAGCGCGGCGTCGTGTTGACGGCGGAAGTCCGGGCCCCAGTCGATGTAGACATACGGGTCGGGTTTGCCGGCAAGGCGCACGAGGATCAGTTTTTCTTCCAGCACTTGCTCGACTTGCAGGCGCGGCCAGTATTCCGGTTGGTAGACCAGCGCGGCGTCGAGCACGCCCAGTTCCAATTGGCGCAGCAGGTTTTCACCGTCGCGGATTTCCATGCGCAACGCGTGGCTGGGAATTTTCTCGCGCAACTCGGCGGCCCAACTGAGCATCAGCGGATTGCACAGGCTGACCTCGCCGCCAATGTGCAAGACGTCGCGATAACCTTCTGGCAACGGCAGGTCGCGGCGCGCAGCTTCCCAGGTTTGCACCAGTTGGTTGGCGTAGATCACGAAAGC
The DNA here is from genome assembly GCF_007828705.1 of Pseudomonas sp. SJZ131. Taxonomy (NCBI): domain Bacteria; kingdom Pseudomonadati; phylum Pseudomonadota; class Gammaproteobacteria; order Pseudomonadales; family Pseudomonadaceae; genus Pseudomonas; species Pseudomonas sp. SJZ131. Next base: position 679,109 of record NZ_VIVC01000001.1, read on the forward strand.
TTCGCCATTCGGCGTCAGGCGCGCACCGGCGCGATTGCGCACAAACAGCGTGCTGCCCAATTGGCCTTCGAGCTTCTGCACCCGCGCGGTGATCGCGGTTTGAGTAACGTGGAGCTTTTGCGCAGCGGCGGCGAGGCTGCCGTGCCGGACAATTTCCAGAAAAGTGCGCGCGAGATCGATGTCCATGGGCTGGCCGCAAGTGGGGGTGGGCAATTGTAAGAGCGCCGGCAGCCGCTGCCTACCGCGCGCGCAAAATGCCCAAGCAAAACCTGTAGCAGCTGCCGAGCCCGCGAGGCTGCGTTCGGCTGTGCAGCAGTCGTGATCCGGTTATCGCGGTTTTCCCGGAGACTCAAGTGACTGGTTTTACGACGGCTGCGCCGCCGGACGCAGCCTCGCGGGCTCGGCAGCTGCTACATGGAGCGGTAGTTGTCAGGGAGAGCGGAGCGGCGTTGCGGGTTATTCGCTGAGTTCGGTTTCGGGCAACTGCGCCCAGTCTGCAATCAGGCGCTGCGGGGTGCCGCAGGCTTTGCGTTTGTAGACGAAGTTGCGGCACTTCTCGGCGAATTGATTGCGGTTGTGCACCATGTCCAGCTGCATCTGTGCCAGCTCTGCTTCTCGGCATTGCGCTATCAACAAACGGTCATCGCGGGTTTTGCGCTGGCGAATCGGCGCATACGCCGGATCGGTCGACACCCCATTCGCCCGTTGCAGCAACCACAAACCGAACTCGTCGGGGCAGCGCGGACCGATCTCCTGAACCATGCCCCATTGCAGCGCCTGCTTCGCGCTCACCGGCAGGCATTCTTCCGTGAGTTTTTCCGCGATCACCGGGCCTACCGCGCGCGGCAGGCTGTAGGTCCAGTATTCCGAGCCATACAAACCCATGCTTTTGTAATGCGGATTAAGCACGGTTTCGGCGCGGGCAAACACGATGTCGGCGGCCAGTGCCAGCATCACACCACCAGCGCCGGCACTGCCGGTCATGCCGCACACCACCAGTTGCCGGGCGCTGAGCAGCTCCTCGCAGACATCGTCGATCGCCTGAATATTCGCCCACGCTTCCAGCCCCGGCACCTCGGCGGCCTGAATCACATTCAAATGCACGCCGTTGGAAAAACTCCCGCGCCCACCCTTGATCAGCAACACCTGAGTCTCGCGCGCCTTGGCCCAGCGCAGTGCGGTGACCAGACGCTGACATTGTTCGGTGCTCATCGCGCCGTTGTAGAACTCGAACGTCAGCTCGCCGACATGTCCGGATTCGCAATAACGGATCGGTTGATAAGCTTCCTCGTTGAACGGCTGGGTAGCGATCGACCAGTCGAGCGTCGGCACTCCATGCAACTGCTGCGCGAGCATATGCCGGGCCGGGCGCTTGAAGGTTTCTTCGCCGGGCTGTGGTTTTTGCCGCAGCGCGCCGATCCACAGGCTGTGATCGCCAGTCGCGACCAGCACCGCATCGTCGTGCACCGCTAGAATCTGGCCCGGCGTGCCGCTGCGTGCGTCCAGATGCGCGTCATACAGGTAGTACTGAGCGCCGGCCAGACTGGCCAACACCCCCGGTTGACCGTCAGCCGCGTCGATGCGGCGTTTGATGAACCGCGAGCAATCGTGCCAACTGAACGCGCGATCTGCCTGTTTCATGTTCGGCTGCAAACGCCCGATGACGTGCGGTTGGCGGTAGTCCAGCGGCTGGGGAATAAACCCGGCGTTGAATTTCTCGACGACTTCGCGGATGCAGCGGATCGCCGCATCACTGACCCGGCCGTTGTACAGCTCGGATTTGCGCAGGCCTGGCGGCAGGTTGAATTCGCAGGTGGCCCAAACCGGCCCGGCGTCCATCTCTTCCACCGCTTGCAACGCGGTCACGCCCCAGCGCTGCAGCTCATTGCAAATCGCCCAGTCGAGGGCACTGGCGCCGCGATCGCCGACAATCCCCGGATGAATGATCACCACCGGGCGCTGCGGGTCGCTCCACAATTGCTGCGGCACGCGGTCCTTGAGGAACGGGCAAATCACCAGATCGGCGCCGGAGTGTTCGATCTTTTCGCACACTGCGTTTTCGTCGGTAAACAGCACCACGCTCGGCGCATGCCCAGCCTCGTGCAATTCCAGCCACGCGCGTTGAGTCAGGCCGTTGAACGCCGATGCCAGCAGGATGATTTTCAGTGAACGCATGAATGCCTCTTCCTTGAGCAGTGATAGCCGTTGGCTCGTGATGAGCCGTCCGTGGCTGTCGATGGAAGCAAGAGGGTAATGAATGCCGCGCGCCGACAACTGACCGGGATCAAGCTTCGGTCGATCAGCCACTGATTCCCGTGGGAGCCAGGCTTGCCCGCGATGGCGTTGTGTCAGGCAACATTTGCATCAACTGACACTACGCTTTCGCGGGCAAGCCTCGCGCCTACAGGGGATTTGCGGGGTGGGTGAAACTTGGGCTCAGAAGGAGAAACAGGAGCAGCCGAACGCGCCCCAGAATCCCTGGAAATCACTAACCGGTGCCGACGACAATCGCGCGCGTTCGTGGTTGTGCGCATGCACCGCGCAGGCGCCGACACACTGGTGAACCTGCGCGGTCAGCGGCGCCAGCGGTTTCCAGTGCCCCGGCACTTTCGCCACCGGCGACCATTCCGGCACCACCGGAATCGGCGGCGGCGAGAGTTTGTCGAACTCGACACTGGCGTGGACGATCTTGCCGTCGACAATCGTCAGGACAGATTCGATCCACTTGATCGCTTCGTCCTCGATATGAAAATAATCCGCCGACAGCGCAATCAGATCGGCCAGTTGCCCGACCTTGATCTGGCCTTTCTGCCCTTGTTCCGAAGAAAACCAGGCGCTGCCGTGGGTGAACAATTCCAGCGCAGTGTCGCGGCTCAAACCTTGCGGGTATAGCTCCAAACCGCCAACGGTGCGGCCGCTGACCAGCCAGAACAGCGACGTCCACGGGTTGTAACTCGACACGCGGGTGGCGTCGGTGCCGGCACCGACCGGGATGCCCTCGGCCAACATGCGCGCGATCGGTGGTGTGTGTTCGGCGGCTTTGGCGCCGTAGCGCTCGACGAAATATTCGCCCTGAAATGCCATGCGGTCCTGAATCGCAATGCCGCCGCCCAAGGCTTTGACCCGCTCGATATTCTGCGGCGTGATGGTTTCGGCATGGTCGAAAAACCACGGCAGACCGTTGAACGGAATGTCGCGATTGACCTTCTCGAACACGTCGAGCATGCGGCTGATGGACTCGTTGTACGTCGCGTGCAAACGAAACGGCCAGCGCTGTTCCACCAAGTGCCGCACCACCGGTTCAAGTTCCTGTTCCATGGTCTGCGGCAGGTCCGGGCGCGGTTCGAGGAAATCTTCGAAATCAGCGGCGGAGAACACCAGCATCTCGCCGGCGCCGTTGTGTTTGAGGAAGGCATCACCCTGGCCGTAATGCGAGGTGCTGGTCCAGTTCTTGAAGTCGGTGAGTTCTTCCTTGGGTTTTTGCGTGAACAAGTTGTAGGCGATGCGCACGGTCAGCTGTTTGTCGTCGGCCAGTTGCTGGATGACTTGGTAATCGTCCGGGTAATTCTGATAACCGCCGCCGGCATCGATGGCGCTGGTGACGCCGAGGCGGTTGAGTTCGCGCATGAACTGGCGTGTCGAGTTGACCTGATGCTCCAGCGGCAGTTTCGGGCCTTTGGCCAAGGTCGAGTAGAGAATCATCGCGTTCGGCCGGGCGATCAGCATGCCGGTCGGATCGCCGTTGGCGTCGCGGACAATTTCGCCACCGGGCGGGTTCGGCGTGTTGCGCGTGTAGCCCACGACTTTCAGCGCGGCGCGATTGAGCAGGGCGCGGTCGTAGAGGTGCAGGACGAACACCGGGGTATCCGGCGCGGCTTTGTTCAGTTCTTCAATCGTCGGCAGGCGCTTTTCGGCGAACTGGAATTCGTTCCAGCCACCGACCACGCGCACCCATTGCGGAGTCGGTGTGCGGTCGGCCTGTTCCTTGAGCAGACGCAAGGCGTCGACCAATGACGGCACGCCTTCCCAGCGCAGTTCGAGGTTGTAATTGAGCCCGCCACGAATCAGGTGCAGGTGCGAGTCGTTGAGCCCGGGGATCACCGTGCGCCCGTGCAAGTCGATGATTTGCGTGCCGGGACCTTGCAGCGCCATCGCTTGCGCGTCGCTGCCGACCACCACGAATCGGCCATCCTTGATCGCCACGGCGCTGGCCTGGGGTTTCTTGCGGTCAACGGTGTGCAAGCGACCGTTGTACAGAATCAGATCGGCCGGGGCATCAGGCATGGTTTTACTCCCTGCGAAAAGTGGGCTGACCCAGGCACCCACGGCGCCTGCCGTCAGGCCTTGCAATACGCGGCGGCGATTAAAACCGTCGTGGTCGTCCGGTGGGCTCATGACAACGTTCTCCGCTCGGTTCTCGGTTCTCGGATCAGCAAACAGGAGTTGAACTGCCGATGGCGGACGCCTGCGGCCAGAAGGAATATAGACGGCAATTGCAGTGCCGGCCTGCCGACGTGCTCTCACCGGCATTGCGCCGGGAGCCAAAACGACAAATCCCGCCATGACGGCGGGATTTGTGGTGCAACAGACAGCTGCCCAGTTAGGCAGCCGCGATCTTACGAAGGGAACAGCTCGGACAGTTTCATCGCCAGCATCATGTCGCCTTCAGCGCGCAGTTTGCCGCCCATGAATGCTTGCATGCCGTCGGTCGAACCGTCGACGATGCCCTGCAGGGTTTCGCCGTCCATCACCAGAGTGACCTGCGCGTCCGGGTTTTCGCCTTCTTGCAGTTCGCAGGTTTTGTCCTTGACGATCAACGAGAAGTTTTTGCTGTCGTCGATGCGGAAACCGAATACCAGGTCCAGGCCGGCGGCGGCATCTGGGTTGAACTTGGCTTTCATTGCTTGTACGGCGTCGGCTACGGAGGTCATGGTTCGATCCTTTTCTTGGGAATTACAGCTGATTAAACACAGCTGGTTATAACAGCAGGGTGATGACAGCCAGGGTCACACTAGTCCGGACTCAGCGAAATGTGATGAGTTCCGGGGCCCTCAACAGTTGCAGATGCGCATGACTGTTGAAGGAAGCCAGAGCCACCTCGCGACCACGAAACTTCAGTTGGTTGAGCGAGGTGTTGACGATTTGCCAGTTGAGTTCAAAAGCCTGTTTGGCCGGCATTTGCGTAATCAGGTGGAGCAGGGCAGTGATGGTGCCGCCGGAGGTGAACACGGCGATTTTCTGCGTGTTGTCGGCCTGTTCGAGAATCCGCTGCAGACCGGCCTGGACCCGCTCGACAAAACCCAGCCAGCTTTCCAGCCCCGGCGTGTCGTAGGTGCCGGCCAGCCAGCGCTCGATGATCAGGGCAAAAATGCGCTGGAACTCGGCGCGGTTTTGCGCGGCGTTGCGCAGGATCTCCAGCGCCTCAGGTTCGTCGTCGAGCATTGCCGGGAGCAGGGCGCGGATCACCGCGTCGGCATCAAATTCGTTGAACGCGGAGTCGGTTTCGAGGATGGGCGTGGGTATGCCGACCGCAGCAAATTGTTCCAGCGCGCTGGTGGCGGTGTGCTGCTGGCGACGCAAGTCACCGGCGAGGCAGCGATCGAAGCTGATGCCCAGCCCGGCGAGGTGCTGGCCGAGGACTTCTGCCTGGCGCACACCGGTCGGCGACAGGACGTCATAGTCGTCTGCACCAAAGGAGGCCTGGCCATGTCGAATCAGATAGATGCTGCCCACGTCCGCGTCATCCCGGTACGTTGAAGGTTTGGCGAGGTTATGAGGATGGCCGTGAGCTGTCAATGAAAAAACATACGCTTGTTTGAAATGCCTGTTACAGGCCTGTTTCCAGAGGTTTCACGGCTGGCCCCGAAGGCAGGGCATGGGTATGCTGGGGACATTCCGCGCGCGCGTTTTTAGCGGCGCATTGTATTGAAGGAGTCGTGTGTGGAGTTTTTCGCCGAGTACGCCAGTTTCCTGGCCAAGACCGTGACGCTGGTGGTCGCCATTCTGGTGGTGCTGGCCAGTTTCGCGGCTTTGCGCAGCAAAGGTCGACGCAAGTCATCCGGCCAGTTGCAGGTCAGCAAACTGAATGATTTCTATAAAGGCCTGCGCGAACGCCTGGAGCAGTCGCTGCTCGACAAGGACCAGCTCAAGTCGCTGCGCAAATCCCAGGCTAAAACCGAGAAAAAACAGAAAAAGAAACCCGAGCCCAAGGGCCGGGTTTTTGTGCTGGATTTTGACGGCGACATCAAGGCTTCCGCGACCGAGAGCCTGCGCCACGAGATCACCGCGCTGCTGACCCTCGCCACGCCTCAGGACGAAGTGGTGTTGCGCCTCGAAAGCGGCGGCGGCATGGTTCACAGCTACGGCTTGGCCTCCTCGCAACTGGCGCGGATCCGTCAGGCCGGCGTGCCGTTGACCGTGTGCATCGACAAAGTCGCGGCCAGCGGCGGCTACATGATGGCGTGCATCGGCGAGAAAATTATCAGCGCGCCGTTCGCCATTCTCGGCTCGATCGGCGTGGTCGCGCAGTTGCCCAACGTCAATCGCCTGCTGAAAAAACACGACATCGACTTTGAAGTACTGACCGCCGGCGAATACAAACGCACGCTGACGGTGTTTGGCGAAAACACCGAGAAGGGCCGCGAGAAGTTCCAGGAAGACTTGGACATCACCCATGAACTGTTCAAGAATTTCGTCTCGCGTTATCGCCCGCAACTGGCCATCGATGAAGTGGCGACTGGCGAAATCTGGCTCGGCGTCGCGGCGCTGGGTCGGCAATTGGTCGACGAACTGAAAACCAGCGACGAATACCTCGCCGAACGCGCCAAGAGCGCCGAGCTCTATCACCTGCACTACGCCGAACGCAAAAGCCTGCAGGAACGCATCGGTATGGCGGCCAGCGGTTCGGTGGATCGCCTGCTGCTGAGTTGGTGGAGTCGTCTGACCCAACAACGCTTCTGGTAAATCACCTCCCAAGACCCGGTCAATTTGATTGATCGGGTTTTTTTTGCCTGTTTTTCGAGGCAGTCATTAATCGAAAAGTGCGTGGCGGTATTTATATATAGCTCACGTTCATATTGTTGATTTGAACAAGCCGATATTGATCAGCTATTGCGGCTTTTATTCGCAGGGCCGCTGTTTAGACTGATGACTCTTATGATCAAAGAGTTATCCGCTTATGTCCTCGCAATTACCGGCAGCCTCTTCGCTGACAACAGACAGCCAAGTGGCCGCAGCCATGACGCCTGAACAACAAGGCATTTTCTATAACTTGTTTAAAAGCCATCCGATTGCGCCGTGGCTGGCCCAGTCGACGCCCGAGGCGCGTACCGCGCTGCACGCCAGCGTGGTGGCGAGTCAACGTTCGCGAGCCACCGTGGTCGCGGCAATGTCCCCGTTGAAAAACCCGCAACAGTTCTGCGCACCGTTATTGTCCGACGCTCTCGCTGACAAGTTAGGCGAGTTCCTCGATATACGAGGGGTGGTGTTTCAACATATACGCTCAACATCCAGTTTATTCGGCTTGCGGAAAAAACTGGTGTTGCCGATTGATCGAGATCTTCTGGCTGCTGCGTGCGAGAACTTTGAAGCCAGTGAAACGCTGATGGGTAATTACGATGACAAGTCGCTGATTTATCAGCCGGAACGTATTAACGGCGTCGCCAATAAAATCCTGAATATTAAACCGCATGAATTTGCGCAACTTTGTCGCTCGCTGGACTTGGGCAAACAGTATCAAAAGCATCTTGACAGTGTATTTGAGCCCAACGATGAAACCGGGGCGGTACGCCAAGCCTGTATTGCCCATTCGCAGCAGTGTTTTGACGTCGACCGACACATGGCGTTGATGAAAAAACACATCAGCGAGCCGGTGTTTCGCATGCTCGCGGATGTCGCCAGCAATAAGCCATCGATCACCCTTGCGGGGCGCGCCGTCGCCTGTAAAGGTCTGGAATTGGCCGGTCACGCGCTGCTGGGGGCCATGCTGATCGTCTCGGTCAGTGCCGGTGCTTTTGTGGATAATCCCTGCGTGCTGTACCTGCCGGGGGATACGCAACCGCTCAAGGAATACCCAAGCGTCAAAGCGCTGCAATTCGACTTGGCGGCGCGTCTGGCCAAACCGGCCTTCAGCGAATTTCTGCCAAGGTTTGTCTCGCTGGGCAACCGCGCCGATTTTCAGACCGCACTCGCTGCTCGTCTGCTGATGCCAGCGCCAGGCTGGATGCAGCCGAGCGCCACTGCCTGGATTCCGGTGACCACCCAAGACGTGACTACCGACCTGTTCGCTGAACTCTACCGCCAGCGCGTGGTGCAGATCATTGCCGACGCGCGACTGCTGGTCGTGCCGACTGACGACGAGGACGAGAAGTCGCGGCTGGCGAGAATTGAAACCTACAAAGTCATTGGCATTGATCTGATCCTGTTCGGGGTTTCGTTTATCCCCGTGGTAGGGGAAGTTCTGATGGCGCTGACGGCGGCCGAACTGGTGCTGGGGATTTACCACGGCATCGAGAGTTGGTCGGCGGGCGAGCAGGAAGCGGCGGCGGATTACTGCTTCGACACCCTGGAAAACCTGATCGTGATGGTCGCGTTGTCGGCGGGTGCGGGCGCGCTCAGAGCGTCGTTCAAATCCGTCAGGAGCACCGATTTCATCCAAAGCCTGCGCGAGGTGCGTCTCTCCGATGGCAAGGTCCGGCTGTGGAAACCCGACCTCGCGCCGTATCGCCTCGATATGTCCTTGCCGGCGTGGATCAAGCCGGATCGGCGCGGCTTGTACTGGTTTGAGGATCAGGCGTACCTGACGCTGGGCAAAGATGTATATGCGGTGCGCCAGCAGGCGGATACCAATTTGTGGGAGATCGAGGGCTCGATCCTCCGCGAGAGCTATTCGCCGCGTCTCGAAACCAACGACGTCGGCGCGTGGCGACACGACTCCGAGCTGCCCGGCGAGTGGGACCGGCTGAAGCTGTTCCGGCGCCTGGGCTATGCAGAGCGCGACATCCCGGACGCTCGGGCGCTGCAAATCCTTGCGGTCAGCGGCACCGATGAGCGGGCCATGCGCCGGGTCCTGCTTGATCGGGTCAACCCGCCAGCGTTGTTGGTCGAAACTGTTCGGCGTTTTGCCGCCGATCAAACCGTGCTGTCGTTCATCGAGCAATTGAAGGACACGCGATTGGCCTCCAGTGCTGACGCCGACCTGCAATTGCGCCTGTTGACCACGTTCAAGCAGTGGCCGGCCGAGACCGCGATCAACGTCGTCGACAGCGCCGGGCAAGTGTTCAGCCGCTACCTGGCGCCCGACGCGGACAGCGCCAGCAAGACCCTCACACTCAACCTCGACAAAGTCCGCAAAGGCCAATTCCACGCGGATCTGCTCGGCGGCTTGAGCGCCCTCGAGCGCGAGCGGGTGCTGGGTTCATCGACGAAAGTGCCAAGCGAGCAGCTCTCGGCGCTGATGGGCAAATTGGCCGAGCGCGCCGATCACAAACGTCTGGCGTTGTTCGACTGGTGGTATCAGCGCGGCGTGGCGGTGAATGAAGTGATGGCGGTGCCGCTGCGCAGGCAGTTTCCCGATCTGCCGATCAGCATCGTTGACGAGTTGATCAACTACGCGTATGCCAGCGAGCTCGAACAACTCGAAGCCGGTAGTGTGCCGTTGCGCCTGGCTGAGGAGGCCCGGCGTTATGCCCAGGTGGTACGGATCAGTCGGGCTTACGAAGGGCTCTACCTGGATGCCGCCGGCGGTATCGATACAGATCGTGTGGTGCTCAGCACACTGGGCCAATTGCCGGGCTGGGAAAGCGATCTTTATGTGAGCGTGCTGGAGTGGTCGTTCTATACCGACGAGCTGGCCAGCCTTGGGTCCGAGCAAGCGACCCAGCAGGTGCGGATCAATGCCCACCCTGATCGGTACGAGGTGCGGGACGCGCAATCGAATTTGCTCAGCTATCTGCCTGGGCGCACCCGCGCGCACTATTTTCAGGCGCTGTGGGAAGGATTGTCGGCGTCTCGTCGCGCGGCGTTAGGCGTTGAGGCGCCAGACGCTGGCGTCGCGCTGAGGGGAAAAATCACCGCGCTGGCGCTGGCCCGTCGGGCGGCGGCGCAACGCGTGCTGGGCATAGAAGCGCCGCGCCTGGACTACGCTTCGCCGATGCGCCTGGCAGATTCGATGCCAGCGCCCGGGATCGGTGGCGTTCATCCGTTTCCGGCCTCCACGCCGCGACGCTCTGCGGCGCTGATACGACGTGCGCAAGAACTCTATCCCGCGCATTCGGTCGAGGAAATCAATGCGTTTCTGGCCGGTCTCGGTGTGGACGATGTACTGGCGTTGCGCAAACTTGAAGGGTTGAGGCTGGAGTTTCTGATGATCCGGCAGTCATTACACAGCTGGATCAACCGTGAAAGCTGGGCGCAAATTGCTCCTGGGTCACGGCTCAAGGTGTCGACCCGGGCCAAATCGCGCGCGGCGCAGGAGATCATTCGCGCCTGGCGCCGGGAAACCCAGAGCATGCTGACGTTCGATGGCCGCTTGTACGAGTTGACGCTTGCGCCGTTGCCATTGGGCGACTTGCCGCTGCTGGTGGGTGATTTCAACCACATCGGGACGCTGGTGATGGACCGGATTGGCACCAGCACCGGATTGAACACGTTCCTGCATAACTTCAAATTTCTGCGGCGCCTGTCGCTGGTTGGCAATGGCCTGACCCGGCTGGCGCAGGCCATCGGCGCGATGTTTCGCCTGGAAATACTTGACCTCAGCGACAACCAGATCGTCCTCACCAACGTCTCGGCCAACGAACTGTCCGGCCTGACGCTGCTCAGGCAATTGAACCTCAGCGGCAACCCAACGCTCTCGCGCACGCCCGATGTCGCGCAATTGCAGCTGCTGGAACGCCTCGAATTGCGCGGCACCGGCATCACTGGCTGGCCGAATGGCGCCACCGGACTAATGCGCCTCAACACGCTGGATCTGCGCGATAACCGCATAACCAGCATCCCCGAAGATGTCTTCGCCGCGCGCTTGGCGTTGAACGAGGGCACCTTGGTCGCCGGCAATCCGCTGACCACGCTAACCCGCCAGCGGCTCCTCGCTTATCAGCAACTCAACGACGTCAGTTTCGGTTTGAGTTCAATGGGTTATGGGCATACGGTGCAGGACGCATTGTTGGACGCGACCATGAGTTCGACCTGGCTCACTGGCGCCACGGAAATCGAAATCCTGCAAAAACGCACGCTGTGGAGCTCGGTTTTCGCTTACCCGGACTCCCGGCCATTTTTCCGTTTGCTCGTGAAATTGCGCTACAGCGCCGATTTTCGCGCGGTTTACCGTTCGCTGAGCCAGCGTGTCTGGGAAGTGGTCGAGGCTGCCGCCGAGGACAGCGAATTGCGTCGCACCTTATTCCGCATGGCCAACATCGAGCAAATCAGCGCCGACGGTTCTTCGCTGCTGTTCAGCGATTTGCATGTCCGGGTGCTGTGTTACCGCGCGATGAATGTGGCCCGGGGCGCGCTGATTGATACCGAGCCTGCGCTGACCCAGTTGCTGCGCGGTTTGTACCGCTTGAGCGAAGTTGAAAAATTTGCCCTGAAAAACGTTATCTCGCGCACGCGGACCGGGCCATTGTCGCTGGATCAGGCAATGGAAATCAGCCTCGCGTATCGCGTGGGCCTGGCGGAGCGCTTGAATTTACCGGCGCAACCGCGCGACATGAACTTTCGCCTTCGCGTTGAAGTGATCCCGCAAACCCTCGACTGGATTTTCGCGGAAGTGGTGAAACTGGAACAAACCTCGGCGTTGTCGGACTGGATGGTGCTGCAGGAATTCTGGATCGAATACCTGCAGAGCGCCCACCATGAGCTTTTCGATAGCGTGATGAACCGTGCCGTTACCTCGTTTTCGCAGTTGGACGTGCAGGTGCATTTCACCCTGACGCAGTTCAACCAGAGCATGGTCGCGATCGTCAACAACTACACCAATGACCGTCGCGCGCTGATCAAGCGGCTGACCGACGAAGCGCTGCAGCGCAATCCAGGGCTGGTTTTGCCAGTGACCACTGAACAGGTGGGCAAGTCACCGACGCACTCCGGTGGCTGACTGTCGAACCTTTCTCCCAAAAATTTGCAAGGAACGCAGATGAACTTAATTGCACCGCAACACTTGCCAACCACTCCGTTGAGCACCCCGTTGAGCAGCCTGCTTGCGACAAATCGGCGTCGCCAGGAACTCGCGAGCCTGCTGGACCATGGGTTGCCGATGACTCCGATGCAGTACGCCGCTCAGTTGATCGAACAGCGCTGGGGCGCTTCCACGCGCAACGCGATTCTGGTGGACCTCAATTACGATTTTTACGCCCATCCGCCGCAGGGCGATATTCACCAGGGCAGGGCGCGAACCTCGCAGAGCCTGGCGCAAGTGCTGTTGCGAAATTATCAGACGGTGGGCGCCGGGCGTTTCGGCGAGACTGCTTTTGGCTTGTACACACCGCCCGCGATCGGGCCGCAGGTACGCATCGTCGATATCGACGAGTCGAGCAATCCCGGTGGCGGCTACCGTGACTATGAAGGCATCTACCGGCAGACCACTGCGCAGGTCTATGGGCCAACAACGCAGTTGGCGCTGCAACCGGCCGCATTCAAGCAATGGGTGTGGACATTGGATTTTCAGGAACTGTACGCCGCGTACGTCGCCAGTACCTGGCCAGACGAGCAAACCCTGCTGGGGGCCAGCGCCTATCCGTTGCGCACTTCGGTGAAGCTGGCTTACGTGATGGCGGCTTATTTGCAGCATCAGGAAAACAGCCTCAGCGATGCCGGTTTGGCACTGGCCTTGCGCGCCGCAGGGCTGGACGCCCGACAGACCTGGGCGCAACTTTCGATTGAACAATTGCAGGCGGCCACGCACGTGCCGTCGTCGGTGCAAGCAGCCTGGCTGGTGATTTATCGCTACACCAGCGACGACATCGCCTGTTTCACCGATCGCGCCAGCGGCCAGATATTGCTCTACGTGCCAGGCAACGCGGCGCCATTCCACGAGTTTGCCAACCATAAAGCCATGTGTGACTGGGTGGTCGGCATCGCCCGGCAAGAGGCCAGCAAACAGGCGCTGGCCGCGCACTTTGCCGACGACGACCAGCAGGACGGAACCTTCCATGCCGGTGTGCTGACAGCGCTGGACGCGATGGCGATTTATCCCAGGCACTATCAACTGAAAAAGGCCCACGGCTTTTTCAATAACGACGGCTATTGGCCGCCCGAAGACTACTTGTCGACCGAGGTCGCGAGCCGCGCGCAGGATCCTTTTGCGCAGTGGGTACGGGTGATGAAACGAGCGGCCGAGGCGAGCGTTCAGACAATTCGCACGGACGCGCAGGTCAATCGCGACGACTTGAGCGCGGTGGTCGAGCCGATCCTGCAATGGGTCAACCGCTTCGCCCCGTTGGCATTGTTGGTGCCGGGCGGCGAGGGTTTGCTGGCGTTGGCCGGGCTGATCGACGCCGGTTACGGTGTCGACGAGGCGATTGAAGGCAAGACCACTGGTGCGCGTTGGTCCGGTGTCGGGCGCACGCTGTTCGGTTTGCTCAACGCCCTGCCGGCGATCCATGCCGGCGCGCTGATGAAAACAGAAGAGCAAGCAGTGGCGGCAGCATTGCCATCAGTCGCCGCCGAAGTGCCGCTGGTCATCGATCATGCCGTCAGCGACGCCGTGACCGCGCTGGACACCGCGCAATCACGCATCGTCCAGTTGCGCCGGCTCGTTGCTGAAACTGCACAGTTCAGCGACGAAACGCTGCTAAACATCGACCAAGTCTGTGGGCTCGATGCCAACCTGCTCGCGCGGATGGACGCCGGGCATCCGCCGCCGCCGATTGTGGCGGACACCCTTAATCGTTTTGGTCTGGATCAGCAACTGCAGCAAGCCATCGATGCCTTGCCGGCCAATTCTGTCGAGGCGTTGCAAGCCCAGCGTGCGCGTGTCGGGCAGTTCAACCAGCGTTATGCCGCGTCGCAGCACTCGGACCATGAGTGGGTGAAGCTGTTTCAGTCGCAGTATCCGGACTTGCCGAAAAGCGCCATCGAACAAATGCTCGACCGTTCAGGCATCGATATCGCCGCGCCGCATACCCTGGCCGAGGCCAAACGCGTGCTCAGTGAGCTGAGTGGCAAAGCGGCGGGTTACACGGCGCATGTACGTCTGGCGCGCGCGTATGAGGGCTTGCACCTGAGTTCGGTAATCAACGCCGACAGCGATGTACTCGCCTTGCATTCACTCGAACGGCTTGCGGGCTGGCTGCCCGGCACACGTATTGTGGTTTGTGAATCATCGGCAGTTGGCCCGGTGCTGGACAGTATTGGCCCGCGTGGCGCGCCGTATACGCGGCAATTGATCAAGCTCGGTGAAGCTTACCAGGGCCGTGAAGGTGGGCCGGCGGTGGATTTTTACCAAGCTGTGCTGGACGCCCTGTCGCCGTCACAACGCCTGGCGCTCGGTCTGCGCGCGGAACACGGCGTGGCCGATTTGCGTGGCCAAATCCGCGCCACACCGCTGGCGCGCACTGAACTGGAGATCGGCCTGCAACGCCTGGATTCGGGCCTGCCATTCAACAGCGAGGGCCTGCGCGGCGGCGGCTATCCGCATACGCCGCAGGCCGAAAGCTTTACCCTGACGTTCCAGAAACTGCAGCTCAAGGAACTGTATCCCTCGATGACAGATGCGCAACTTGAGGCGCGTCTGGCCCAGTGGGGCGAAAACGCGCAGCGCTATCTGGTGTTCCTCAACCAGCAAATCCAGCAACTGCGCACAGACCTGCGGGCGTGGGTCAATGAAGTGGAAAGTGACGTCGTCGACATGCAGTTCGACCTGCTGGACGCTGATGACCTTGACGCTGCAGGCATGGACCCGCCGACGCTGGAAGCGGAAAATCTTGCGCGCATCGCCGATGCCATTCGCGTCGAGCGCGACAGCAGAAAGAGCTTGGCCAATCAACTGGCGGGGTTATGGCAGCGGCGCAGCGTGGCTTCCAACCATCTCTACAGCGATGGGCAATTCATCGGTTTTCGACTCAATCTGGATCTGGAATATTTCCACAAGTTGCCGGTGCTGAACGTGACGCTCAACGAGGTGGTGGAGCTCTCCATGCCCTATGTCACGCTGAGCCGGCCTGAAAGCCTGTCGCCGTTTCTGCAGACATTCCCCAGATTGCGCGTGTTGAACCTGACGGGCACTGACTTGCGTGTGCCGAACGTCGAAAACATGTGGGTCGGCCGCTTGCCGGCAGCGATCCGGCAAATGCCGGAACTGACGTCCTTGAACCTCAGTGATACCGGCCTGCGGCTGTCGGAGGAGGATGCTGGCGGGCTCAGCGGGTTGTCGCAACTGACGACGCTGGACATGAGCGCCAACCCGCTTGAGCGCCCGCCGCTGGTGTTGCATTTGCCGGCATTGCGCAGCCTCAACTTGCGTGACACCGGTATCGAATTTTGCCCGGTGGGCGTGCTGGATCATCCGTATCTGCAACTGCTGGACCTGCGTGACAACCGGATCGACCGCATACCCGCCGCCGTGCGCACGCAGTCGGTGGGTACTCACCAGCTGTTGCTGACCGGTAACCCGATGAACGACGAGGACAGCCTGAGCTGGATCAGCCGTCATCGCCAGGCAACCGGGATCAATGTCTGGATGGCGCCGCCGTCGCCCGACTTCGCTCAGCCCCATGTGTGGCTCGACGCTCTGCCCGCCGCGCAGGCCAGCGCGCACCTTGAACACTGGCAACAGCTGGCCGCAGTAGAGGGCAGCGAGCGATTTTTTGGTGCGCTGGATGCGGTGCAGCGCAGCGCTGACTTCCGGGTGCATTACCCGTCGCTGCAACAGCGCGTGTGGCAATTGGTCGATGCCGTGGCGCAATTGCCGGCGCTGCGCCAGCAGATATTCGAGGATATCGAGTGGGCGGCCAGCAACGCCGATGACCCATTCGCCAGTTTCGAACATCTGGAGGCGAGGGCGATGATGCTCCATGCGGCGCAGCGGCTAGGACAATAAAACAGACGAAAAAAAACCTTGAGCCCGGCGTCGCGGCCATGGCTCAAGGTTTTGCTGCTGCGAAAACGCCTTAGCGTCGACGGAACAGGGGCAGCGGCTCGTCGGTCGCAGCCTGATACGTCACCGAGAAATCCTTGAGCCCTTCAAGCGCTTCATACGGATCTTTGTCGGCACGAATCGCAAAGGCGTCAAACCCGCAACGGTGCATGTAGAACAACTGATCGCGCAGTACATCGCCAATTGCGCGCAACTCGCCTTTGAAACCATAACGGTCACGCAGCAGACGGGCGTTGGAGTAGTTGCGGCCATCGGTGAACGCCGGGAAGTTCAAGGCAATCACCTTGAACTTGTCGACGTCATCACCGATTTCCTCGGCTTCTTCATCGGCGTCCAGCCACACACCCAAACCACCGTCGCGGGCCAGCAGCATGCGCCCGTGTTCGCGCCACAGCGCCAGCGGCACGATGTAGTCGTCGCAGTTGCTGATTTCGTCGATGTTGAAATCCTTGGGCAGCAGGTGCCAGGTTTCGTCGACGACTTCGTTGTTCTTAATGATTCGCTGCATAGACGCGCTCCTTGAAGAGGTCGATGCCAATGCGCTGATAGGTGTCGATGAAACGCTCATCTTCGTGACGTTGTTCGATGTACACGTCGATCAGTTTTTCGATCACATCAGGCATGGCTTCCTGGGCGAAAGACGGGCCGAGGATTTTGCCCAGGCTGGCGTTGCGACTGCCGCTGCCGCCGAGGGAAACCTGGTAGAACTCCTCACCTTTCTTGTCCACCCCGAGGATGCCGATGTGGCCGACGTGGTGGTGCCCGCAGGCGTTCATGCAACCGGAAATGTTCAGGTCCAGTTCGCCGACGTCGAACAAATAGTCGAGGTCGTCGAAGCGGCGCTGGATCGATTCGGCAATCGGGATCGACTTGGCGTTGGCCAGCGAGCAGAAATCACCGCCCGGGCAGCAGATGATGTCGGTCAGCAGGCCGATGTTCGGCGTGGCGAAACCTTGCTCGCGCAACTCGCCCCACAGGGTGAACAACTGCGTCTGTTCAACGTCGGCGAGAATGATGTTCTGTTCGTGCGAGGTGCGCAGTTGGCCGAAGCTGTAACGCTCGGCGAGGTCGGCAACGGCATCGAGCTGCTTGTCGGTGATGTCGCCCGGCGCAACGCCGGTCGGTTTCAGCGACAGGGTCACGGCAACATAGCCCGGCTTCTTGTGCGCCAGGGTGTTGCGGGTGCGCCAGCGAGCGAAACCTGGGTGTTCCTTGTCGAGCGCAGCCAGTTCAGCGACCTGGTTGTCCAGCGCCTTGTACTCGGGATCAACGAAATGCTTGGCGACGCGATGCACTTCGGCATCGGTCAACGTGGTCTGGCCACCGCGCAGGTGTTCCATTTCAGCGTCTACTTTTTGCGCGAACACTTCTGGGGTCAGCGCTTTGACGAGGATCTTGATCCGCGCCTTGTACTTGTTGTCGCGACGGCCGTAGCGGTTGTAGACCCGCAGAATGGCGTCGAGGTAGCTCAGCAAGTCCTGCCACGGCAGGAATTCATTGATGAACGCGCCAACCACCGGCGTACGGCCGAGGCCGCCACCGACCAGCACGCGGAAACCCAGTTCGCCCGCAGCGTTGTGCACCGGCTCAAGGCCAATGTCGTGCACTTCGATGGCAGCGCGGTCAGAGGTCGAGCCGTTGATGGCGATCTTGAATTTGCGCGGCAGGTAGGCGAATTCCGGGTGGAACGTCGTCCACTGGCGGACGATTTCGCACCACGGACGCGGGTCGATCAACTCGTCGGCGGCGACACCGGCGAACTGGTCGGTGGTGACGTTGCGCAGGCAGTTGCCGCTGGTCTGGATCGCGTGCATCTGCACGGTGGCCAGTTCAGCGAGGATGTCCGGGATGTCTTCCAGCGCCGGCCAGTTGAACTGCACGTTCTGCCGGGTACTGATGTGGGCGTAGCCCTTGTCGAAGTCGCGGGCAATCTTGGCCATCATTCGCGTCTGGCGCGAGGTCAGTTGGCCGTAAGGCACCGCCACCCGCAACATCGGCGCAAAACGCTGGATGTAAAGGCCATTTTGCAGGCGCAGGGGGCGGAATTCTTCTTCGCTCAGCTCGCCTGCCAGATAGCGTCGGGTCTGATCACGGAACTGCTTGACGCGGTCCTCGATGATCCGCTGATCGTACTCGTCGTATACGTACATATAAGTCCTGTTCTCAGGCTTGGGCCGGTCGGATCCAGTGGCGTTTTTCGCTTGCTGAAGTTTCCGATACTGCCTCGGCAATTCTGCGCGCACGGCCGCGCACTCCCTACGGAGCCGGGGCAAGATACCAGTTTGCAGTTATGCGCAAAAGTGATGTTTGAGTATATGTAAAGAACCAAAAGGCCTAACGCGAAGCGTTATTGAAAAGCCCTTAGTTGTGGTGAGGGCAATCGTCGTCTTTACTGTGGTCGAGTCTTTATGCAATCACCGATAAAACCGACAAGAGGCGATGCAATGAGCAACCCAACCAAAGCAAGGAAAAGCGACAGTTCCGTTGATGCCTGGGCGATTTTGTTCCTGATCATCCTGGTCGTGGGTACGGCGGTGTTCTGGGTGAGTCACCAATAACCCCGATGAACCGCGCACGCTCCCGCGCATACCCATGAACCGCGCGCGTTCCCGCGCACGTCCCCTGTAGCAGCTGGCGCAGCCTGCGTTCGGCTGCGCAGCAGTCGCTAAATCATGCGCTGCGGTGTTTCAGAAGACCGCATTGGCAAGTTTTACGACTGCTGCGCAGCCGGACGCAGGCTGCGCCAGCTGCTACAAGGTACGTGGGGGCGCTAAAGGGGAGGATCAGATCCCGGCCAGCAGCAGGACCAGTTTGACGATGCCGAACAGTGACAGCGCAAAAACTGCCGTGAACAAAATCCCCAGAATCACGAAATGACTCGGCTTGCCGTGAGTGAAGTCGCGGGCGCGATTCTTTCCGCTCTGCACCCCGAACGCCGCCGCCACCACGCTGTGCAGCATCTGCCATAAGGTCGGCGGCTTGTTGTCGACTGGATCGTCCATAAATCCCTCGTCACGAATGTGTGTCAGGCAAGCATAGACAATGCAGCGCGCACTATCCGTGAACGCCACAACTCCCTGTAGGAGCGAGGCTTGC
Source organism: Pseudomonas sp. SJZ131 (assembly GCF_007828705.1). Classification (NCBI taxonomy): domain Bacteria; kingdom Pseudomonadati; phylum Pseudomonadota; class Gammaproteobacteria; order Pseudomonadales; family Pseudomonadaceae; genus Pseudomonas; species Pseudomonas sp. SJZ131. The sequence goes on from NZ_VIVC01000001.1 coordinate 698,298, forward strand.
CCGCGAAAGCGATCGGTCAGCAACAATCATGTCAACTGACAGAACGCCATCGCGGGCAAGCTCGCTCCCACAGGGTGTGCGATCAGCCGAAACTCAGTTGTCGTAACCCAGATTCGGCGCCAGCCAGCGTTCGGTCACGCTCAAATCCTGACCTTTGCGCGAGGTGTAGCTCTGCACCTGATCCTTGTCGATCTTGCCCACCGCAAAATACTGCGCCTGCGGGTGCGCGAAGTACCAGCCGCTGACCGCTGCCGCCGGGAACATCGCGTAATGTTCGGTGAGGAACACGCCGCTGCGCCCGGCCTGCATTTCGCTGGCCTCAGGGTCGAGCAACGCAAACAACGTGCCTTTCTCGGTGTGATCCGGGCAGGCAGGGTAGCCGGGGGCAGGGCGGATGCCGCTGTATTGCTCTTTGATCAGCGCGTCGTTGTCCAGCGTCTCGTCCTTGGCGTAACCCCAATAATCTTTACGCACTTGCTGGTGCAACCACTCGGCGCAGGCTTCGGCCAAGCGGTCGGCCAAGGCTTTGACCATGATCGAGTTGTAATCGTCGCCGGCGTCCTGATACGCCTTGGCCACTTCTTCCGCGCCGATCCCGGCGGTGGTAATGAAACCACCGACGTAGTCGGTAATCTCGCTGTCCTTCGGCGCGACAAAATCGGCGAGGGAGAAATTCGGTTTGCCGTCGGTCTTGATGATTTGCTGGCGCAAGTGATGCAGTTTGGCCAAGGGCCTTCCGTCATCGCCGTACAGCTCGATGTCGTCGTCGCGCACCTGATTCGCCGGCCAGAAACCGAACACTGCACGGGCGCTGATCAGCTTCTCGTCGATCAACTTGGCGAGCATTTCCTTGGCATCGGCGTACAGCGCCGTCGCCGCTTCGCCGACTACTTCATCTTCGAGAATGCGCGGAAACTTGCCCGCCAGGTCCCAGGAGATGAAGAACGGCGTCCAGTCGATGTACTCGGCCAGCACTTTCAAATCGATATTGTCGAGCACCTTGGCCCCGGTAAACGTCGGTTTCACCGGCGCGTAAGTGCTCCAGTCAAACTGCGGTTTCTTGGCGATTGCCGCCGGGTAGCTCAGGCGTTCGGTGCGTGCGCTGCGGTTGGCGGTGCGCTCGCGGACTTCGATGTATTCCAGGCGCGTCTTCTCGATAAACGCCGGTTTCAGTTCCTTGGACAGCAACTGCGTGGCCACGCCCACTGCGCGCGAGGCGTCGGTGACGTAGATCACCGCGTCGTTGCTGTACTTCGGTTCGATCTTCACCGCCGTGTGCGCTTTCGAGGTGGTCGCGCCACCGATCATCAGCGGCAAGTGGAAGTCCTGGCGCTGCATCTCGCGCGCCACGTGGACCATTTCATCCAGCGAAGGCGTGATCAGGCCGGACAAACCGATGATGTCGCACTTCTGCTCCTTGGCCACTTGCAGGATTTTCTCGGCCGGGACCATCACGCCGAGGTCGACGATGTCGTAGCCGTTGCAACCGAGGACCACGCCGACAATGTTCTTGCCGATGTCGTGCACGTCGCCCTTGACCGTGGCCATAAGGATTTTGCCCTTGGCTTCCGGTTTGTCACCCTTTTCAAGTTCGATGAACGGGATCAAATGCGCCACGGCCTGCTTCATCACGCGGGCGGATTTCACCACTTGCGGCAGGAACATTTTGCCGGCGCCAAACAGGTCGCCGACGATGTTCATGCCCGACATCAGCGGGCCTTCGATGACTTCGATCGGGCGGCTGAACGACTGACGCGATTCTTCGGTGTCTTCGACGATGTGCGTGGTAATGCCTTTGACCAGCGCATGCTCCAGACGCTTGTTGACTTCCCAGCCGCGCCACTCTTCGGTCTCGGCTTCCTTGACGCTGCCGTCGCCCTTGTACTTGTCGGCGATGGCGAGGAGGGCGTCGGTGCCCTCGGCGGTGCGGTTGAGCACTACGTCTTCGACGGCGTCACGCAGCTCGGCCGGGATCTGGTCGTAGATCTCCAGTTGGCCGGCGTTGACGATGCCCATCGTCAGGCCATTGCGGATCGCGTACAGCAGGAACACCGAGTGAATCGCCTCGCGCACCGGGTTGTTGCCACGGAACGAGAACGACACGTTGGACACGCCGCCAGAGGTCAGCGCGTACGGCAGCTCGTCGCGGATGTAGGCGCACGCATTGATAAAGTCGACGGCGTAGTTGTTGTGTTCTTCGATGCCGGTGGCGATCGCGAAGATGTTCGGGTCGAAAATAATGTCTTCCGGCGGGAAGCCGACTTCGTTGACCAGAATGTCGTAGGAGCGTTTGCAGATTTCTTTCTTGCGCGCTTCGGTGTCGGCCTGGCCGGCTTCGTCGAAGGCCATTACCACCACCGCCGCGCCGTAACGCTTGCACAGTTTGGCGTGATGAATGAACTGCTCAACGCCTTCTTTCATGCTGATCGAGTTGACGATGCCCTTGCCCTGAATGCACTTGAGGCCGGCTTCGATCACTTCCCATTTCGACGAGTCGATCATGATCGGCACGCGCGAAATATCCGGTTCGCCGGCAATCAGATTGAGGAAGGTGACCATCGCCTTCTTCGAATCGAGCATGCCTTCGTCCATGTTGATGTCGATCACCTGAGCGCCGGCCTCGACCTGCTGCAGGGCGACTTCCAGCGCTTCGGTGTAGTTGTCTTCACGGATCAGGCGGGCGAATTTCGCCGAACCGGTGATGTTGGTGCGTTCGCCGACGTTGATGAACAACGAGTTGCGATCAATCGTGAACGGTTCCAGACCCGACAGGCGACAGGCCTTGGGAATGTCCGGAATCACCCGTGGCGCGTAACCGGCAACGGCGTTGGCGATGGCTTCGATGTGGCCCGGCGTGGTGCCGCAGCAACCGCCGACAATATTCAGGAAACCGCTTTGGGCGAATTCTTCGATGACCTTGGCGGTTTCTGCCGGCAACTCGTCGTACTCGCCGAATTCGTTCGGCAGGCCAGCGTTCGGGTGCGCGGAAACGTGGGTGTTGGCCTTGTTCGACAGTTCTTCGAGGTACGGACGCAACTCACTGGCGCCGAGCGCGCAGTTGAGGCCGACGGAAATCGGCTTGGCATGCGCCACCGAGTTCCAGAACGCTTCGGTGGTCTGGCCCGACAAGGTCCGGCCGGAAGCGTCGGTGATGGTCCCGGAAATCATGATCGGCAATTCGATGCCCAACTCTTCGAACACACCTTGCACGGCGAAAATCGCCGCTTTGGCGTTCAAGGTGTCGAAGATGGTTTCGATCAGGATCAGGTCGGCGCCGCCCTCGATCAGGCCTTTGGTGGCCTCGGTGTAGTTTTCCACCAGTTCATCGAAGGTGACGTTGCGGTAGCCGGGGTTGTTGACGTCCGGAGACAGCGAGCAAGTACGGCTGGTCGGCCCGATCACGCCGGCGACGAAACGCGGCTTGTTTGGGGTTTCGAGGGTCTTGGCATCGCAGACCTTGCGCGCCAGACGCGCGCCTTCTACGTTCAGCTCGTAAGCCAGGCCCTGCATGCCGTAGTCGGCGAGGGACACCTGGGTGGCGTTGAAGGTGTTGGTTTCGAGGATGTCGGCGCCGGCATCCAGGTAGGCTTTTTCGATTGAGCCGATCACGTCCGGGCGGGTCAGCACCAACAAGTCGTTGTTGCCTTTGACATCGCTCGGCCAGTCGGCGAAGCGTTTGCCACGGTAATCCTGTTCCTCAAGCTTATAGCTCTGGATCATCGTGCCCATGCCGCCGTCGAGAATCAGGATGCGCTCTTTGAGGGCTTGCTTGAGAGCTTGAAGGCGAACACTGCGATCGGACATTGGGACTACTCGGAAAGACCATGACGAAGGGCCGGGATAATAGCAAACCTGTGCGGTTTTAGAGCATGTCCGGGTTTTGCATGAATATCGCTCATGTTGGCGGTAGTGGCAAAACGGTAGAATCGCGGCGATTTTTCATCTTCGGGACCAGAGACATGCCGTATCGCGTCGTCATCAGCATGTTGCTGCTGTTTATCAGTTTGGGCGCCACTGCGCAGGATCCTGCTGGTTCTTCGGATATCTCCTACACCCGCGACATTCAGCCGATCTTCACCGAAAAGTGCGTGGCCTGCCATGCGTGCTACGACTCGGCGTGTCAGCTGAACTTGGGCAGCGGCGAAGGCGCGTTGCGTGGCGCCAGCAAAACCCCGGTGTACGACGGTGAGCGCAGCATCGCGGCGCCGCCAACGCGGCTGTTTTACGACGCTTTCGGCAAACGCGCGTGGCAGCAGAAAGGCTTCTATTCGGTGCTGGATGCGCAGGGCAGCCAAGCCGCGTTGATGGCGCGGATGCTCGAACTCGGGCACACAACCGCGCTGACGCCCAACGCCAAACTGCCGGAGGGGATTGCGCTGGGCCTTAATCGCGAAAACGTCTGCGCGATGCCGGCGGAGTTTGACGGTTACGCTGGCGCTCACCCGAAAGAAGGCATGCCGCTGGCGGTCACCGGCCTGACCGATCAGCAATATCAGACGCTGCAGCGCTGGCTCGTGTCCGGCGCGCCGATTGATCAGCAAGGCCTGGTGCCGAGCGCCCAGGAAGCGCTGCAAGTGCTGCAATGGGAAAACCTGTTGAATGCGCCTGGCGCGCGGGAAAGTCTGGTCGGGCGCTGGTTGTTCGAGCACTGGTTTCTTGCGCACATCTATTTCAAGGACGGCGAGCCGGGGCATTTTTTCCAGTGGGTGCGCTCGCGCACGCCGAGCGGTCAGCCGATCGACCTGATCAATACGCGCCGGCCTAACGATGACCCGGGGACGCGCATTTATTACCGTTTGTGGCCGGTGCAAGGCGTGATTGTGCAGAAAACCCACATCACCTATCCGCTGAGCGCGGCGAAAATGGCCCGGGTCAAAAGCCTGTTCTACAGCGGCAATTGGCAGGTCAATGCCTTGCCGGGCTATGGCCCCGAGGGGCGCGCCAATCCGTTCACCACGTTCGAAGCGATCCCGGCGCAGGCGCGTTATCAGTTCATGCTGGATAACGCCGAATACTTTGTCCGCACCTTTATTCGCGGGCCGGTGTGCCGTGGGCAGATCGCCACGGATGTGATTCGCGATAACTTCTGGGCGCTGTTCCAGGCGCCCGAGCACGATCTGTACATCACCGACCCGAACTATCGCGGCCAAGCCACGCCGCTGTTGGCGATGCCGGGGCAGAACGACGATGTCGGCAGCGTCCTCAGCCTGTGGCACAACTACCGCGACAAGCGCAACGAATACGAAGCTTTGCGCCGCGACAGTTACGCCGATGCGCCAGCGCCGAGCTGGTCGACGTTGTGGGCCGGAAACGACAACGCGCTGCTGAGCATTTTTCGCCACTTCGACAGTGCTTCGGTGAACAAAGGCCTGATCGGCGAAGTGCCGCAAACAATGTGGCTGTTCGACTATCCGCTGCTGGAGCGCACCTATTATCAGTTGGCGGTCAATTTCGATGTGTTCGGCAACGTCTCGCACCAAGCGCAGACGCGGCTGTATTTCGACCTGATCCGCAACGGCGCCGAACAGAACTTCCTGCGCCTGATGCCGGCCGATTCGCGCGAGGATTACCTCGATGATTGGTACCAGAACAGCGGCAAATTCAAGATGTGGCTGGATTACGAAACCATCGATGACGACAAGCCGACGGCGCTCAAACTCGATGAAAAAGACCCGAAACGCGACTTCGCCGAGCAATTGCTCGCCCGGTACGGCGACCTCAATGCGCGCCCCGATCCGATCAACCGTTGCGCCGGCGCTTACTGCTCGCGGCCAAATATCGACCCGGCGTTGCAGAACGCCGAGCAGGCCTTGAGCCAGCTGACTTCACGTCCGGCAGCGGGTTTGCGGGTGATCGATCAGTTGCCGGAAGCGACCATGCTGCGCGTCGAAACTGCCAGCGGCAAACGTGAGATCTACAGCCTGCTGCGCAACCGCGCACACAGCAACGTCGCATTCCTGCTCGGCGAATCCCTGCGTTTTCAACCGGGGCTGGACACCTTGACGATCTATCCGGGGGTGCTCAGCAGCTACCCGAACTTCATGTTCAACGTGCCGGCGGCGCAAGTGCCGGCATTTGTCGCAGCAATGGAAAACGCCAAGGACGCCAGCCGCTTCGAGAAAATCGTCGACCGCTGGGGGATTCGCCGCAGCCATCCGCAGTTCTGGTTCTACTTCCACGACCTGAGCAGCTACGTCCACGAAACCGACCCGGTGGAAGAGGGCGTGCTGGACATGAATCGCTACGAGAACCTCTGACCGACCTTTGCCGGATTTCCAATGTCCCACCTGTAATACGCCGATCCCCTACAACGGATCTGTGGTGATTTATAGAGAGGGCCGTTGATGTTGATTTCAGTGCAGGCCTTGCGTTTCATCGCAGCCTGGGCGGTGGTTTGCCACCATTTCATGCAGATTTTTTTTGATTTCCATGCGCGCGGGCCGGTGGGGCAGGCGTTTATCGACAAAGGTGCGGTGGGCGTCGATATTTTCTTCGTCATCAGCGGGCTGGTGATTTTTCTCTCCACCGAAGGCAAGTCGCTGCCGCCCGGGCGTTTCCTGCTCTATCGACTGTTCCGCATCGTCCCGGCGTACTGGCTGTACACAGCGTTAATGGCGCTGGTGGTGGTGTTCGCGCGGCCGGTATTGCCGGATCAAAGTGTCGACTGGTCGCATTTCCTGCTGTCGCTGGTATTCATTCCTACGGAGAACCCCGGCGGTTACGGGATTTATCCCACGCTCAACGTCGGTTGGACCCTGAACTACGAAATGCTTTTTTACCTGCTGTTTGCCTGGGCGTTGCTGTTTCGCTTGCAAGTGCGACTGCTGATCGTCGCGGCGATGCTGTTCGCGGTATGCCAGGCGTGGACCGGTTATGGCTGGGTCAGCGAGTTCTACCGTTCGGACATTGTTTACGAATTCCTGCTCGGGATCGCCATCGGCATGATCTACCGTCGTGGCTGGATCAAACCGGGGTTATACCTGCCGCTGCTGGGGATTGCCGGCGCGTTGTTGATGATTTATCACCTGCCGCCGGGGCCGCGATTCCTCGCATGGGGCTTGCCGAGCGCGGTGCTGGTGATGGCGTGCATCGCGCTGGAGCGATTTTTCGCCAACAACCGAGTGTTGGAAATGCTCGGTAATTGCTCTTATTCGGTGTACCTGATGCACGTGCTGGTGCTGTCTGCTGGCGGATTTGTCGCACAGCGTTATGGCGTTAATCCCTACGTGATGTTCGCGGTGTGCGCGCTGACAATCGGGTTTGCCTCGTGGCTGAGCTACGAATGGGTGGAAAAACGCAGCTATCGGTGGCTTAAAGCACAGATCGACGGCGAAAAGGCTGCTGAACCAGCGCTGGCTCTTTCCCGACAAAAATACTAGGACTTTGTGCCGCGCGATGATTGGCGTAAACTGCGCCCAAGCCTGCGAGGAGTTTCCATGACCGCTATTACCATCACTGACGCCGCCCACGATTATCTGGCAGATCTGCTCTCCAAGCAGAACACCCCAGGCATCGGCATCCGCGTCTTCATCACCCAGCCTGGCACTCAATACGCCGAAACCTGCATTGCTTATTGCAAACCGGGCGAAGAAAAACCTGAAGACACCGCGCTGGGGCTCAAAAGCTTCACCGCTTACATCGATTCGTTCAGCGAAGCCTTCCTGGATGACGCGGTAGTCGATTACGCCACCGACCGCATGGGCGGCCAGCTGACCATCAAGGCGCCAAACGCCAAAGTACCGATGGTCAACGCCGACAGCCCGGTCAACGAGCGCATCAACTATTACCTGCAAACCGAGATCAATCCGGGGCTCGCGAGCCACGGCGGTCAGGTCAGCCTGATCGATGTGGTCGAAGACGGCATTGCCGTACTCAAGTTCGGCGGCGGTTGCCAAGGCTGCGGCCAGGCGGACGTGACCTTGCGTGAAGGCATCGAGCGCACGTTGCTCGAGCGCATTCCCGAGCTCAAGGGTGTTCGTGACGTGACCGACCACACGCAGAAAGAAAACGCCTACTACTGAGTAAGGTGTTCACTGCGACATAAAAAAACGGCGCCCCGTGAGCGCCGTTTTTTTATGCGTGAACACTTACCTATGACCTCAGGGCCTGTAGAGATGCGCATGCCCGGCGCGATACAGCGACGACTCGCTGAACTGATCGCTGCCCAGCACTCGGCCGACCAATATCAGCGCCGTACGCCGAAAGCCCTTCGCCGCAACCTTCTCGGCAACGTCGTCAATTGTCCCGACCACCCAATCCTGATCCGGCCAGGTCGCGCGGTGGATCACCGCAATCGGGCAGTCCGCGCCGTAATGCGGTAGCAATTCGGCGAGAATCTTCTGCAAATGGTTGACGCCCAAGTGAATCGCCATCGTCGCGCCATGCTGCGCCAGACTGCCCAGTTCCTCACCGGCAGGCATTGCCGTTTTGTCCGCGTAACGGGTCAAAATCACGCTTTGCGAGATGTCCGGCAAGGTCAGCTCAGCGCCGAGCAACGCCGCGCATGCCGCCGTCGCGGTCACGCCGGGGATGATTTCAAACGGAATATCCAGCTCGCGCAGATAACGAATCTGCTCGCCAATCGCGCCATACAAACTCGGATCGCCCGAGTGCACACGCGCCACATCCTGACCTATAAGATGCGCAGCCTTGATCAGCTCGATGATCTGTTCCAGATGCAATTCGGCACTACTGACCACCGTTTGCGCCTGATGCCCTTCGAGCACCGCCGCCGGCACCAGAGAGCCGGCATAGATGATTACCGGACAGCTGCGAATCAGCCGCTGGCCTTTGACGGTGATCAGTTCCGGGTCGCCGGGGCCGGCGCCAATGAAGTAGACGGTCATCGTCAATTCCTGAAAAACGCTGAGAAAAACCTTCGAGGCAAGGCTTCAGATGAAGATTGCTCATGATCGAGGCGGGGATTATCGGGGATTTTACGCAGCACTGGCCAATGCGAGCGTGGCTTGGGCGTATTTTTGCCGCGAAATCAGCAATTTTGCTGGCGCCTGGGCCAGATGTTCTGCGAGGGCGAGGGCGGCGCTTTCTGCCACGCCATAACAGCCGGTGCGCTCGAAAGCGATCTGCGATTGATGGCTGAGTTGTGGTTGATAACCGGCCAATTGTTCGCTGCTGAAATACATCAATTGCAAGCCCAGTTGCTCGGCCAATTCCACCAAGCCCGGCTCATCGCGTTTCAGATCGATGCTGGCCAATGCCTTGATGTGCCGAAGCTCGATGTGATGCGCCTGCAATGCCTGATCGAGCAACGCCCGCAACGTGCTAACCGGGCAGCCGCGCTGGCAGCCCAGGCCGACCACCAGGGTCGGCGCTGTGCTGGCATCGGTCATGCGGGGTATTGACCGGCGCTTTTGCGGCGGAACAACCAGGCGCTGATCAGGCCCAGGGCCAGCCAGAACACCACGTTGGTCAACTGCGAGGCGATTTTGAACTGCGCTTCCAGCGCTTCCGGCGCGAGCATCGAGTGGACTTCCGGTTGCGGCGCGCCGATTACGTGCGGCACCGCAAGAATCGCCACGCCGAGAATCTTCATCAGCCAGTGGCGGCTGAACACGATTAGGGCGATGCCGACGGCGGTGGACGCCGCGGTGCCGATCCACCAGATTTGCCGTTGCGCCAGATCAGCGGCAGCGGTGCCCGGCAGTTCCGGCGGCAAACCGAGGGTCGGCGCCAGCACGAAGGTTGCGTAACCGGCCAGACCCCACAGCAGGCCCTGGGCGGTTTTGGTCGGCGCGCGCAAGGTGTACAGGCCCGCGAGCATCAGCGCAAAACCGACCGCGACCACCAGATTGCCGCCCGTGGTGGACAACACGCGTTGCCAGCCGTCTTCCGGCTCCCAGGCTTCGGCGTCATGCGTGTGAGCGGCGACTGCACCTTCGCTGTGCTCGTGAGCGACAACGGCTGCGGCGGGCTCGGATTTTTCATAGGTTTCCGCTTGGAGAATCAGCGGTGACACCCAGAAGCTTTGCAGCAGGGTCAGCAACAGGGCGGCCAGCAGCCCGGTGAAACCTGCGGTTTGCGCGATACGCTTGATCATGTCGGCAGGTCTCAATGGCACGGGAACGCAGAGCTGTGACGGGTATCGTGGGCGGCATTGTGCACCGCTTCGATGTGCGAGAAACCGGCGAAATACACCAGGCACGCGCCGAGGATCGACGCGCAGACGGCGGCGGTCAGGCGTTGGCTCAGGGTCGTAGTGTTGCTGGCGGCGGTGCTGTGGTCGGTGCTGCTGATGATCGACATGGCGCTTCCCTCTGGTCTGTCAGCGGGTGAATCGAGCGCATGAAAACCCCTGCGAGCGAGCGCGCAGAAGTCTAAACAGCGCCCGCCCACCGCGGGTTTGTCATTCAGTGATCGTAGTGGTCACTTTGTGTTGCGGGCCGGTCTCCGGGCTCACGAGGGGCGAGGGCAAATGCCCGAGCCTGCAAGAATCGCCTTCCCATGCCGAACTGCCGACACAGTGGATCTGATTCTTCGCTCGCTTACCGTTGCGGGGGCAGCACCGGACTGACATGGCTTAAGAGTAAAGCACATGATTCACCGGTTTCCCGTTTCACCCTGTGAAGGGCACCCGTAACAAGGCGTGTAGGAGAGCATGCGCGCGGCGCAGCGTCAATTGGCAGGGGTTCTCAGTTGGAAACCGAGGTGTGGCCATCGCGGGCAAGCCTTGCTCCTACAGACGGCGGCGCTCCTGCGGGAGCAAGGCTTGCCCGCGATGGCGTCCGGATGGCCGCCACAAGACATTGACCCGCCCCCGCACCATGCGTAGCCTTGCGCTTTCGAGGTTCTTCGGCATGTGCCGAAGCTAAGAAGGGAACGCGGTCGATGCCGCGGCTGCCCCCGCAACTGTGAACGGTGATGTTCGCTGCCACGCCACTGCAAACCCCCTCCAAAACGGGTCCGCGGGAAGGCGCAGCGAATGCCAGGCCCCACCAGGCCGGCGCGCCGAAAGCCAGGAGACCTGCCTCGAAACGAATTCTCACTACAACCGGGCGGGGTGATCCGGTGGCGAAATCTTCCGCGCTTTCATCGCTGCGGTCGTCGTCCCGTATGCCCGCCACCTTGCCAAAGGGCATCCGATGAAAACACTGGCCAAACTCCCCGTCACCATCGTCACCGGCTTCCTCGGCTCGGGCAAAACCACCTTGCTGCGCCATATGCTCGACAACGCGCAAGGGCGGCGCATCGCGGTGATCGTCAACGAGTTTGGCGAGCTGGGCATCGACGGCGAAATCCTCAAGCAATGCTCGATCGGCTGCACCGAAGAAGAAGCCAACGGCCGCGTCTACGAACTGGCCAACGGCTGCCTGTGCTGCACGGTTCAGGAAGAATTCTTCCCGGTGATGCGCGAACTGGTCGCGCGTCGCGGCGACCTCGACCACATCCTCATCGAAACCTCGGGCCTGGCCCTGCCAAAACCGCTGGTGCAAGCCTTCCAGTGGCCGGAAATTCGCAGTGCCTGCACGGTTGACGCGGTGATCACCGTGGTCGACAGCCCGGCCGTCGCCGCCGGCACCTTCGCCGCGTTCCCGGACCAGGTCGACGCCCAGCGCAAACTCGACCCAAACCTCGATCACGAATCGCCGCTGCACGAATTGTTCGCCGACCAACTGGCCAGCGCCGACCTCGTCATCCTCAACAAGGCTGACCTGATCAGCCCGGAAGACCTCGCTCGCGTACGCCTGGAAGTCGCCGAAGAACTGCCGCCAGCGGTCAAAGTCATCGAAGCCAGCAGCGGTCGTGTGCCACTGGACGTGCTGATCGGTCTGGGCGCCGGTTCCGAAGAACACATCGACAGCCGCCACAGCCATCACGATCATCACCACGAAGGTGAAGACGATCATGATCACGATGCTTTTGATTCGATTTCCATCGAACTGCCGCAAGCCGACGAAAGCCTGCTGATGGACGCGCTGACGCAATTGGTGGTCAAGCACGGCATTCTGCGCGTCAAAGGTTTTGCGGCGATTCCGAACAAGCCGATGCGCCTGTTGATTCAGGGCGTGGGCACGCGTTTCGACAAGCACTTCGACCGCCAGTGGGGCGCCGATGAAGTGCGCAGCACGCGTCTGGTGTTGATCGGTCAGGAACTCGACGCCGGCCAACTCGAAGCGCAACTGCGCGCCGCGCTCAGCGTTTAAGCCATGCACCTGCTCAGGACCCAGCCCGGCGGTTTCGTGTCGGATGACAACATCGCCGACCTTGGGCAAACCCCCGCCGAACTGGTGATCCTGTGCAGCGGCGACTCCAGCCTGGCGCTGCTCGCCGAGGCCGCGCAGCAATTGCCCGACGATTACCCCAGCGTGCGCCTGGCCAATCCGATGCAGGTGCAGAATCACGCGTCGGTGGATTTGTACGTCGATGAAGTGCTGCGTCACGCCAAAGTGATTCTGATTTCGCTGCACGGTGGCATCGGTTATTGGCGTTACGGCGTCGAGCGCCTGGTCGAATTGTCGGCGCGCGGTGTGCAACTGATTCTGGTGCCCGGCGACGACCGCCCGGACCCGGAACTCAGCGATCTCAGCACCGTGGCGGCCGACGAGCGCGATCGTCTCTGGCAATTTTTGCGTCAGGGCGGCATGGCCAACGCGTTGGATTTTTTCCGCTGTCTGGCCAGCCAATGGCTGGGCCGCGACTACGCCTGGGCCGAGCCGCAAACCCTGCCGCGCACGGCTATTTACCACCCACAGAAAAGCCCCGCTGAACTGAGTGATTGGCAAGCCGACTGGCGCGCCGAACAACCGGTGGCGGCGGTGCTGTTCTACCGCTCGCACCTGCAAGCGGCGAACACCGGTTTTATCGATGTGTTTTGCCAGCGACTGCAAGCGGCGGGGCTTAATCCGCTGCCGATCGCCGTGGCCAGTCTGAAAGAACCCGGCTGCCTGACGGTGGTCGAGGACCTGCTGGATGAGGTCGAAGCGGCGGTGATTCTCAATACCACCGGGTTCGCCCAGTCCAGCCCCGAAGCGCCGCACTTGCGGCCGTTTCGGCGCAATATTCCGGTGATCCAGGCGATCTGCGCCCAGGACAACGAACCCGGTTGGCGCGCCAGCGAACAAGGCCTCGGCCCCCGCGATCTGGCGATGCACATCGCGCTGCCGGAACTCGACGGGCGCATCATCAGCCGCCCGATCAGTTTCAAGGATCTGGCCTGGCGCAGTGAGCGCAGCCAGTCCGATGTGGTCTGCTATCGAGCGCAACCGCAACGCATGGATTTTGTCGCCGAACTGGCGCGACGCTGGATCGATCTGGCCCGGGTGCCGAACCGTGAAAAACGCATCGCGCTGATCCTCGCCAACTACCCGACCCGCGATGGCCGCATCGGCAACGGCGTCGGCCTGGACACACCAGCGGCGGCGCTGAATATCCTCCGCGCGCTGCATCAGCAAGGCTACCCGTTGCCCGCAGAATTGCCGGCGAGCGGCACCGCGTTGATCGCGCAACTGCTCGGCGGCGTCAGCAATGACCTCGACACGCTCGACCAGCGGCCATGCATGCAGAGCCTGGCGCTGGACGACTATTCGCTGATGTTCGACGCGTTGCCCGAAACCAATCGCCAAGCGGTGCTGGAACGTTGGGGACCGCCGCAAAACGATCCGATGTTCCGCGACGGTCGGATGATGATCGCCGGCCTGCGTTTTGGCCTGACCTTCGTCGGCATCCAGCCGGCCCGTGGTTATCAGGTTGACCCGAGCGCGGTGTATCACGATCCCGATCTGGTGCCGCCGCACGGTTATCTGGCGTTCTACTTCTGGTTGCGCAACACCTACGGCGCGCACGGTGTGATTCACGTCGGCAAGCATGGCAATCTCGAGTGGCTGCCGGGCAAGGGTGTCGGGCTGTCGGAAAATTGCTGGCCGGACGCGTTGCTCGGGCCGCTGCCGAACATTTATCCATTTATCGTCAACGATCCGGGTGAGGGCGCCCAGGCCAAACGGCGTACCCAAGCGGTGATCATCGATCACCTGATGCCGCCGCTGACCCGCGCCGAAACCTACGGGCCGCTGCGTAATCTGGAGCTGTTGGCGGACGAATATTACGAAGCGCAATTACTTGATCCACGCCGCGCCCGCGAGTTGCAGCGCGACATTCTGCAATTGGTGCGCGAGACGCACATCGACCGCGAATTGCAGCTCGATGAAAAGCTCGATAGCGATGCCGACGCGGCAATCTGGTTGCCGCGTCTCGACACCTATTTGTGTGATTTGAAGGAATCGCAGATTCGCGATGGCCTGCATATTTTCGGCGAATCGCCGAGCGGGCGTTTGCGCATTGATACGCTGCTGGCGTTGCTGCGCATCCCCCGCGGCGACGGTCGCGGCGCGCAATCGAGCCTGCTGCGGGCGCTGGCGAAAGCGCTTGCATTGGGCTTTGATCCGCTCGACTGCGAGCTGGCCGAACCGTGGCTCGGCGCGCGCCCGGTGCAGCTACTGGCGATCAGCGACGACGTGTGGCGCACGGCGGGCGATACCCGCGAACGGCTTGAGCTGTTCGCCGCGCAGTTGATCACCGACACGTTAGCCGACCCAAATCCCTGTGGGAGCGAGCTTGCTCGCGATGCGGTGGATCATTCAACTTCGATGTCGACTGAACCACCGCCATCGCGAGCAAGCTCGCTCCCACAAGGTCCCAGTTGGGCTGAGGTGGATGCGATTCTAGAGCATCTGCTGGAGGTCGTCGCGCCCCGGCTCGACGCTTGCGGCCCTGCGGAAATGCGCGGTTTGCTCGATGCCCTCAGCGGTCGTTTTGTTCCCGCCGGGCCGAGCGGCGCGCCGAGTCGCGGTCGCCTGGACGTGTTGCCCACTGGGCGCAATTTCTATTCGGTGGACGTGCGCAATCTGCCGACCACCACCGCGTGGCGCATCGGTTTCCAGTCAGCCAACCTGATTCTCGAACGGCACATGCAGGACCACGGCGATCACCTGCGTCAACTCGGGTTGTCCGTGTGGGGCACCGCGACCATGCGCACCGGCGGCGACGACATCGCCCAGGCCATGGCGCTGATGGGCGTGCGTCCGGTGTGGGCGACCGGAAGTCAACGCGTCGATGATTTCGAGATCCTCCCGGTTAGCCTGCTCGACCGTCCGCGAGTCGACGTGACGTTGCGCGTTTCCGGATTCTTTCGCGATGCCTTCGCCAATCTGATACGGCTGTTCGACGCGGCGGTGCAAGCGGTGGCCGAACTCGACGAACCGGACGATCTCAATCCGCTGGCGGCCAAGGTTCGCGCCGAACGTGCAGCATTGCTCGCCAGCGGTCTCGACGAAGACGCGGCCCGGCGTCAGGCCGGTTGGCGCATTTTCGGGGCCAAGCCCGGTGCCTATGGCGCGGGCGTGCAGGGCGCTATCGACGGGCGTTTGTGGCAAAGCCGCGAAGACCTCGCCGAGGTCTACCTGAACTGGGGCGGCTACGCTTACGGCGGCTCGGATGAAGGCACGGCGGCGCGGCAACAGTTCGCCCAGCGCCTGAGCCAGGTGCAAGCGGTGTTGCAGAACCAGGACAATCGCGAGCACGACTTGCTCGATTCCAACGACTATTACCAATTCCAGGGCGGCATGCTCGCTGCCGTCGAAAGCCTCAGCGGCGCCGCAGCGGCCAGTTATCACGGCGATCACAGTCAACCGGATCTGCCGAAAATTCGCACGTTGAAAGAAGAGCTGAACCGGGTGATCCGTTCTCGCGCGGCGAACCCGAAGTGGATCGACGGCGTCAAGCGTCACGGCTATAAAGGCGCGTTTGAACTGGCGGCGACCGTGGATAATCTGTTCGCGTTTGATGCGACCACACAATTGATTGACGATCACCAGTACGCGTTGCTTGCTGACGCCTATTTGCTCGATCCGGCGACCCGAAATTTTGTCCGCGAACACAACCCGCATGCGCTGCGCGACATGACCGAGCGCATGCTCGAAGCGCAGCAACGCGGCATGTGGCAAGCGCCCGGCGAATACCGCGAAGCGCTGGAAAACCTGCTGTTGGACATCGAAGAAGACGGCTAGTACACCGCACCCCCGCAAGGGATGGAAGTTGCTGCTGAGAAATTACCGACCATGAACGAGATTGCCCAATGACCGACACACCCCATTTCCCGCTCTCCGCCGTGGTCGGCGCCGATGATTTGAAGCTCGCGCTGTGCCTCACCGCCATCGACCCGAAAATCGGCGGCGTGCTCATTGAAGGCCCGCGCGGCATGGCCAAATCGACCCTCGCCCGAGGCCTCGCCGACTTGCTCGCCAGCGGTCAATTCGTCACGCTGCCGCTGGGCGCCACCGAAGAACGCCTGGTCGGCACCCTCGACCTCGACGCCGCACTGAGCGAGGGCCGCGCGCAGTTTTCTCCCGGCGTGCTGGCCAAGGCTGACGGCGGCGTGCTCTACGTTGATGAAGTCAATCTGCTGCCCGATCACCTCGTTGATTTGCTGCTTGACGTTGCTGCGAGCGGCACCAACCTGATCGAGCGCGATGGCATTTCTCATCGGCATTCGGCGAAGTTTGTGTTGATCGGCACCATGAACCCGGAAGAGGGCGAATTGCGCCCGCAACTGCTCGACCGCTTCGGCCTCAACGTCGCCCTCAGCGGCCACACCGCGCCGACGCAGCGAGGGCAGATCATCCGTCGGCGGCTGGATTTCGACAGCGATCCGCAAGTGTTCTGCGCCGAATGGGCAGCGCAACAACAGGCCTTGCGCGAACGCTGCCAGCAGGCACGCAGCGCGTTGGCCGCTATCCCGTTGGATGACGCTGCGCTGGCGATGATCACCGAGCGCTGCTTTGCTGCCGGTGTCGATGGCCTGCGCGCCGATCTGGTCTGGCTGCGTGCCGCGCGCGCCCATGCGGCGTGGCGTGGCGCCGAGGCAATTGCCGAAGAAGACATCGACGCCGTCGCCGAATTTGCCTTGCGCCATCGTCGTCGCCAACATTCGAATCCGCCGCCGCAACAGAATCAGCCACCGTCCGCGCAGAACTCTGACCCCAGCGAAGGCCAGGGCCAGTGGGGCGAAATGCCTGCGCAGGCGTTGCCCATCGGCGCCCGACGTGAAGTGCCGAGCTGGCCAAAAAAGCCCTAGGCATTCGCCCGCGATCTGACGCGGGGGCGAATGCCAGACCCCGCGCCGGAACGCTCGACCATGGCCGCCAAGGCAAACGTCGCGCAGCGCCACAAGGTTCGATCAACTGGCCCGGCACGTTGCTCAACGGCCGTCCGCGCCAGCATGAAGACTTGCTGTTTCACCTGCGCAGCCGCGCGCCGCATGAGTTGTGGCTGGTGATCGTCGACGCTTCGGCCTCGACCCGCCGCCATCAGGCGTTGAGCGATGCCAAAGGTTTGCTGGCGCAGCTGTTCGACGACGCCTATCGGCAACGCGCGCGCCTGGCGCTGCTGACTGCCAGCGGCACGGCACCGAGGTGGCAGGTGCAGGGGCTGAAGGCTTCCAGCGGTTTGCGCGATTGGCTCAACGGGCTCGGCGCGGGCGGTGGCACGCCATTATTGGCGGCGCTGGCGGAGGCGGGGCAGTGGCTGGGCGCGCGGCGTAAACGCTTTCCGGCAGAACAGCAGCGCTTGTTGCTGGTGACGGATGGGCGGCTGAAGGACTGGCCGGGGTTGCCGGCGCTGGATTGCCCTGGGCTTTTAATTAATATCGAGCGCGGGCCGATCCGGCTGGGGCGGGCGCGGCAGTTGGCTTCGGAACTGCAAGCGGAGTATCGGCATATTGATGAGCTGATTATCGGTTGAGGGCTTCCGTGTCTGGACTGGCCTCTTCGCGGGCAAGCCTCGCTCCTACAGGGTATGCGCATGACTTGTAGGAGTGAGCCTGCTCGCGATTGCATCACCATGGTTGCGGATCATCACCCTCCATCCGCATTTATGCTCTAGCAGGCCAGCCCTTCACAGGAGTGAACCATGCGCGTGCTCGTCACCAATGCCCAGGACGATTTCCGCGTCAAAGCCTATGCCGGCACCAACGGCGTGCTGCTGGCCATGGACCTCGCCGAACCTCGGCGCAAAGGCTTGCTCGGGTTTGCCATCGAGAAGCAGACCGGCAGCAAACCGTGGCTGTTTCTGTTCAACAGCCTGACCTTTCCCGGCAAGCCGCACACCTTCCCCCAGTACCACGCGACGCCGAGCAATATCGCGCCGCTGCAGAAATTTCGCTGGGCCGATTACGCGGTCAATCCGGGGACGACGCTGCACTACCGCGTGCACCTTGCCTACGGCACGCCCGACGCGCCGCAACTCGCTGAATACCTCGAACTGACAATCACTTCCGACGACGGTCAGCTAGGCAACCAGAGCGTGATTTTCAATCGCGCGGTGGCGGCCAGCCAGGCGTTCCAGCGCAAATTCCCTGAGCTCGACGCGCAGATCAGCGCCAACAAACACTTGCCGATCGAAGCCTGGCCACTGGCGGCGCAGCAGTGGTTGGAAAACGGCTTGCTCGGGCGTCTGCTCGGGTTTATTCAGCGAGCGCAGGACTCGAATTGGGCGCTCGACATCGCGATCTACGAATACCAGTTGCAGTCGATCATCGACGCGGTGAACGACGCATTCGCGCGCGGAGTCAAGGTGCGGGTGCTGTATCACGCGCAACCCGACGACGAAGACACGGCGCTCAACCAAGCCAGCCTGGCGAACATCCCGGCAGCGAACAAGCGCGGGCGCATCACCCACAACATCTTCCACAACAAGTTCATCGTCCTCAGCCAACGCGATAGCGCCGGCCGGTTTCAGCCGCACGCGGTGCTCTGCGGCAGCACCAATTTCACCGCCAACGGCGTTTACCGCCAAGCCAACGTGGTGCATGTGCTGGATGATCCACGCATCGCCGCGAGCTATCTGCAAACCTTTGAACAGGTCTGGGACAACCCGGCGGACGTCGGCGCGACGCGCACCTGGCTCAACCGCCACAACCCGATAGACCCGACGCAGGCGCTGTTCGCCGGGTTCTCGCCGCGCTCCGGTCAGGCGGATTTGCAGGCGTTTATCCGGATCATCAACGCCGCGAAAAAGGACGTGCTGTTCGTGACTGCGTTCGCCTTGCCCGACGACATTCTCAACGCGCTGCTCGGCGCACCGCACGACAACATCCTGCGTTACGGACTGCAAAATACCGTCAGCCGCATCAGCGGTTTCCATGCCGACCGCACTGCAGAATTTGCTGCGACGGCGCTGCTCAATACCGGGCTGGAAGGCTGGCTGCGGGAGAACATGAAAGGGCAGAAAGGCAATCTGTTGGTGCACACCAAAGCGGTGGTGACCGATTTCACCACGGACACGCCGACGATCATCAGCGGCAGCCACAACCTCAGCGCGGCGGCGAGCAATGGCAATGATGAGAACTACCTGATCATTCGTGGTAACACGGATTTGGCGGACCGTTACGGGTTGGAGTTGCTGCGCTTTTATGAGCATTACCGGTTTCGCTACTTCGCGAAAAAACTGGCACTGAAAGAGGTGCAGCCGTTGGCGGCGGATGATCGCTGGACGCACGATTACTATGTGCGGGGCGATTTGCGTGAGTTGTCGCGATTGCGCTTTTCGGGAAGGTGATTTGGTGTGGTCGATGGCCTCTTCGCGGGCAAGCCTCGCTCCTACAGGTCATGTGCGAAAACCTGTAGGAGTGAGCCTGCTCGCGATGGGGCCAGTCAATCCAGCATCAAACCTCAGCGGAACCAGTTAGTCCGCGCCAGCGAAAGCACCTCGTCGCCACGCCCGCTCATCACCGCTTTGAGCATGTACAAACTGAAACCCTTGGCCTGCTCAAGCTTGATCGCCGGCGGCATCGCCAGTTCCTGAGTGGCGGTGACCACGTTGACCAGCACCGGCCCGTCATGCGCCAAGGCACGACGCAGCGCCGGTTCCAGCGCTTCGGATTCTTCGACGCGAATCCCGAGTATGCCCATCGCATTGGCCATCGCCGCAAAGTCCGGATTGTGCAGGTCTGTGCCGGTGTCGAGCATGCCGCCGGCCTTCATTTCCATCGCGACGAAACCCAGCGAAGCGTTGTCGTAGACGATGATTTTCACCGGCAGTTTCAACTGCGCGAGCGAGATGAAATCGCCCATCAACATGGCGAATCCACCGTCCCCGGACATCGAAATCACCTGCCGATCCGGAAACGCTGCTTGCGCGCCAATGGCTTGTGGCATCGCATTGGCCATCGAGCCGTGGTTGAAAGAACCGAGCAAGCGGCGCTTGCCGTTCATTTTCAGATAACGCGCGGCCCACACCGTTGGCGTGCCGACGTCGGCAGTGAAGATCGCGTCGTCATCGGCCAGTTCGCTGAGCAGTCGCGTGAGGTATTGCGGGTGAATCGGCTGGCCCGGCGCCGAAGGTTCGGCGAGGTCATCCAGGCCTTTGCGGGCTTTGTCGTAATGCTTGAGCGACGACTCGAGGAAGCTGCGGTCGCCGTTGTATGGCAGGCGTGGCAGCAGCGCGGCGAGGGTTTCGCCAACGTCGGCGGCGATCCCCAGATCCAGTGCGGTGCGGCGGCCGAGCGCTTCGGGGTTGTGGTCAACCTGAATAATGGTCGCGTCGGTGGGGTAGAACTGCCGATACGGGAAGTCGGTGCCGAGCATCACCAACGTGTCGCAATTGAGCATCGCGTGATAACCCGAGCTGAAGCCGATCAGCCCGGTCATGCCGACGTCGAACGGGTTATCCCATTCCACGTGTTCCTTGCCGCGCAAGGCGTGCACCACCGGCGCGCCGAGGGCGTCGGCCAGCGCCACAACCTGATCATGCGCACCGGCACAACCGGCGCCGCACAGCAGGGTCACGGCTTTGCTCTGGCTGAGCAGTTCGACCATTCGATCGAGGTCATCCGGTGCAGGCAGATGCCGTGGTTGCGACAGCGCCGGCCATGCCTTGAGGTTGTCTTCGACTTCCTGCAACGCAACATCGCCGGGAATCACCACCACCGCGACGCCGCGATTGAGGATCGCGCTGCGCATCGCCCGGTGCAGCACCTGCGGCATCTGCGCCGGGTTGCTGACCAGTTCGACAAAGTGGCTGCACTCCTTGAACAGCTCTTGCGGGTGGGTTTCCTGGAAGTAATTGAGGCCGACTTCCGACGACGGAATCTGCGCGGCAATCGCCAACACCGGCACATGGTTGCGGTGGCAGTCGTACAAGCCATTGATCAAGTGCAGATTGCCGGGCCCGCAACTGCCGGCACACACGGTCAAACCGCCGGTCACCTCGGCTTCCGCGCCAGCGGCAAACGCCGCGACTTCCTCGTGGCGCACGTGCATCCATTCGATGCTGTCCATCTTGCGCAAGGCGTCGGTCAGGCCATTCAGGCTGTCGCCGGTCAGGCCCCAGATGCGTTTGACGCCAGCCTGTTCAAGGGTGGTCGCGAGTTGCTGGGCAATGGTGATTTTCGCCATGGGATGCGGCTCCATTAATCGATGAATTGTCCTCGGGATAGAAAGAGGACAACTCAACGGCGGCCATGACTCCCGGCGATTTATGAAGACTCGTTCACTTTGCCATTGCCATTGCCATGGCGTGTTTGTACTGGCGCGTGCGCTTGGCGATGTACAGCTGGTCGCGGATCAACGCCCACAGCGCTGAAACCTGTGGCCGGGGCTGATGGCCGCGACTCAGGCGATGCAACTGGAACTTCACCACCGCCATGGTCGCCAACGCCGCCAAGGGCTTGCGTTTCCAGTGGATCGGCGGCAAGTGCGGATGGCTGTTCTTGCCTTCCCGCCAGTGCTTGACCAGGTGCGGCTCGACGGCCATCGCGGTGCCGATCCCGGCCATGGCGATGCCGCTGTCGAGCACGTGTTCGACGATGGCCAATCGGCGAATCCCGCCGGTCACCATCACCGGCATGTGTGCGACGCTCGCCAGTTCGCCGGCCATCTCCAGAAAGTAGGCTTCGCGGGCAAGCGTGCGGCCATCCCGAGCCTCGCCTTGCATGGCTGGCGCTTCATAGCTGCCGCCGGACAATTCCAGCAAGTCGATGTGCTGTTCGTTGAGCCACAGGATCACTTGTCTGGCATCGTCGGCATCGAAGCCGCCGCGTTGGAAGTCGGCGGAGTTGAGCTTGACCGAGACGCAGAATTGCGGCGACACGGCTTTGCGCACGGCGCTGACCACGGTAAGTAACAGGCGAGCGCGATTTTCCAGGGAGCCGCCCCATTGATCGGTACGACGGTTTGTCAGCGGCGAGAGGAATTGGCTGAGCAGATAACCGTGGGCGGCGTGGATCTGCACGCCGGTGAATCCGGCCTTTTGCGCGAGGGCCGCGCTGTTGGCGAAGCGTTGGATCACCTCGTTGATATCGCTTTCGGTCATCGGTTTCGGTTCGGCGAACATCTTCGAGAACGAGCCCAGGTCCAGCGCCACCGCCGATGGCGCCCACGCTTGTTGACCGAGATTGGCCATGGTCTGACGCCCCGGATGATTGAGCTGCACCCAGAATTGCGCACCACCGGCCCGGCCGGTCGTCGCCCATTGGCGGAAACGCTCAAGGTGTCGCTCGTCCTCCAGCACTACGCCACCGGGGCCGGTCATGGCGCGGCGGTCGATCATCACGTTACCGGTGAGCAACAATCCGGCGTCACCCTCGGCCCAGGCCTGGTACAAACGCAACAGGCCTTTGGACGGGGCTTGTTGGGTGTCGGCGAGGTTTTCTTCCATTGCCGCTTTGGCAATGCGATTGGCGATGGTCTGGCCGTTGGGCAAATTCAGCGGTTGAAAGGGCGACATGCTTGACTCCTCATCATTGATTCAAGGAGGCTAAGCTTAAAGTCAACTTTAATGTCAAGCAGGCAAGTGAGGCGTAGATGAAAATTGGTGAGTTGGCGCAGTTGAGTGGCTTCAATGCGTCGCGCATTCGGTTTTACGAGGCCCAAGGCCTGATCCAGAAAGTCGAACGCCGGGCCAACGGCTACCGGCACTACCCCGAGCAGGTGTTGCAGACGTTGTACCTGATCCAGTGCGCCCAACAGGCCGGGTTCAGCCTGGAAGAGTTGAAGCAATTGATGCCGGACACTGCTACCGGTGAGTTCAGGCACGACGAACTGCTGGCGGGGCTCAAACGCAAAGTCGAGCAGATCGAACAGATGCAGCAACACTTGGCCCAGAGCAAAGCGAAGCTACTGGCGGTGATTGACGACATCCAGGCGAAGCCCGAAGGCGTGGCTTGCGACGCCAATGCCGAGCGGGTACTGGCGTCGTTCAAACAACGCTGAGAGCGCAAATCTCTTGCAGGAGCGAAACTCGCGCGCGAAGACGGCCCGATGGTCAACGCACTGCCATCACTGTTGAGCGGCGGATGGCGATAAATGAATGGCGGGAGTGGGAATCGGCTTGCGCATCAACGTGCCAACCACCAGCGCGCCGAGCAATGCCAGCCCTCCGGCGACCAGCAGCAACAGACTGAAACCGCCGACGAACGCTTGCCGGGCCAACGGCTCGACCGCCGCGCGTGCAGGTTCCGGCAGCAAACCCAGCGCCGCTGTCATGTCGCCAGCGACCACCCGCGAGGCGATGCCGCGCGTCTGTTCCAGCCATTGTCCGCCGAGGCTATTGCGCAGGAGCAATTCGGTGTGGCTGGCAAGCAGCGCACCGAACACGCCGATTGCCAGCATGATCGCGCTGAAGCGCATGGTCGTGCTCATGCCCGACGCCATGCCGGCGCGGTCGCGTGGCACGCACGCCATGATGTTTTTCTGCGTGTCGCCATTCAGCAGTCCGGCGCCGGCACCGGTCACGGCAATCGCCAAGGCAAACGCTGAATAACCGCCGCTGTTGACGGCCCAGGCACTGAGCAAATTGCCGAGGCCAACCAGTGTCAGCCCGGCAGCCATCATGCTTGCCGGGGAAAACCGCCTGGCGAGTCGAGCGCCGATACGCGGGCAGATAAGCATGGTCACGGCGAACGGCAACATGCCCAAACCCGAAGCAATCGCCGAGAATCCCAGGCCGTTCTGCAGGTAGAACGGCAGCAGCGTCATCATCACTTGCGCGCAACCGGCGTAGGCAAACATCCCCAACAGCGCGCCGATGAAACGCGGATGCTTGAACAATTGCAGATCGACCATGGGTCGCCGCTGCATGCGCTCGATGAGCACAAACGCGCCGAGCAACAGCGCGCCGCCGATAAGTCGCGCATAGGTCAGCGGGTTGCTCCAACCGATGCGATTGGCTTCGATCAGGCCCCAGATCAGGCACAGCAAACTGGCGCTGAATGCGAGGCTGCCCCACGGATCGAGTCGCGCTGATTGGCTGTCGCGTGATTCCGGGACGTTGCGCCAGACCAGCGCCACCAGCAGCAAACCCACCGGCAGGTTGAGGTAGAAAATCCAGCGCCAGCCGAGGTATTCGGTGATCAAACCGCCCAAGGTCGGCGCGGCGGTCATCGCCACGCCCATGCACGCGCCCCAGAACGCCCAGGCCTTGGCGCGCTCGACGTCATCGTGAAACGTGTGGCCAATCGAGGCGAGCGCCGAGGTCAGCAACAACGCGGCGCCAACGCCTTTGATTGCGCGGGCGATATCGAGCAGCAACGCGCTCGGCGCGGCGCCGCAACCGAGGGAGGCGAGAATGAAAATGCCCAGGCCCCAGAGCAGGGTTTTCTGCCGGCCAAAGCGGTCGGCGATGCTCCCCGCCGGCAATAACAGTGCGGCGAACGCGAGCATGTAGGCGCTGACCACCCATTCGATGTCGGCGAAATTGGCGCCGAGGTCGCGGGCGATCGTCGGCAGGGTTACCGCGACAATATTGGTGTCGAGGACGATCAGCGAGCAGACACCGGAGGCGGTCAGCAGTGTCAGACGCGGGCTGACCCGGCTCATGAGCGAATTGTCTTTTCAGTAACGTGGTTGACGGGCATGGTCGGCTCTCTCTACTTTGGATGCCCCGGCAGCTTATCGCGCTCCATAGCAAGCGATTTTAGCTGCCAGTCGGGACTTCATTACCTTTGAGCTAACGCACCATGGATATACGGCATTTCCGCTATTTTCTGGCCGTTGCCCGGCAGCGCAATTTCACCCGCGCCGCCGAGCAACTGGGGATCGCGCCGCCGACGTTGAGCCGGCAGATTCAGGACATGGAAAGCGAACTCGGCACGCGACTGTTCCTGCGTCAGCAACGGGAAGTCAGCCTGACCGAGGCCGGGGCCGCGTTGGTCATCGAGGCCGAGGCGACCGTGCGCCAATTCGAGTTCGCCCAACGCAGTGCACAACGTGCCGGGCGCGGCGATCTCGGCCATATCGAGTTGGGTTACGTGGCGTCAGCGGTGTATTCCGGCCTGCTGCAAAAACAGCTTCAAACGTTTGGCCGCGAGTGTCCGGATGTCAGCCTGAATGTGCGCGAAAGCCCGATGCCGGCGTTGCCGGGCATGGTTGTCGATGGGCGTTTCGACATTGGTTATGTGCGCTCGCCGATGCCGTTGCCCGAAGGGCTGGAAGCGATTGGGCTGGATGCGGAAGGTTTTGTCCTGGCACTGCCGGACGATTCCTGGTTGTGCCGTTTACCGCAGATCAGCCCGGCGCATTTGCAGAACGAAACGTTCATCCTCCCCGAACAAATCAACGGCACGCTGCAAGTCGCCGCGCAGGGCGGCTTCGCCCCGAACCTGGGCGCGCAGCCGGGCGGATTGGTCGCGGTGATTGCTTTGGTTTCATTGGGGCAGGGCGTGGCGGTAGTTCCGGAATCGGTGGTCGGGCATGTCGGGTTGCCGGGCGTGGTGTATCGGCCGATTGCCGGGTGTGAGGCGAGTTCGTGGTTGTCGATGATCTATCGGCGGTTCGAGAAATCGCCGGCGGTGGCCAGGTATATCGAGCAGATAAAAAAGCGTTGAGAGCATCGCGAGCAAGCTCGCTCCCACAGGGATCTTCGGCGTTCGATAGTCCCCTGTAGGAGCGAGCCTGCTCGCGATGGCGCCTTCAAGAACAGCCCAAATTCAATCCATTACAGATTTTGTAATGATTTCCCGCTGTAGGAAATGTCGCCGCTCGCTGTACGCTCCAAGTCCTTTTCTCCTTTCAGGACCTGCATGAACACCCTCTCGGAGCCTCCCAGTCAGCCACCCATCTCGCGCATTCGCGCGGCCCTGACGCACGCCAGACACCCGGTTTTCCGACCTCGGTTTCCTTCTTTAATCACAGCCCCACGGCGCTCGCGCCGCACTTTGCCGTGCCCGGCATTCTGAATTCGCTGAAGAGATCGAGACATTTTTATGGAATGGATAGCTGACCCCACCGCCTGGCTGGGCTTGTTGACGTTGATCGTGCTGGAGCTGGTGCTCGGCATCGACAACCTGGTGTTTATCGCGATCCTGGCGGACAAATTGCCGCCGCATCAGCGTGACCGCGCGCGAATCATCGGGCTGTCGCTGGCGCTGCTGATGCGTTTGGGCCTGCTGGCCAGTATTTCCTGGCTGGTGACCCTCACGCAGCCGCTGTTCGAGGTGTTCGACAAGAGCTTCTCCGGACGGGACCTGATCATGCTGTTCGGCGGTGTGTTCCTGTTGTTCAAAGCCACCATGGAGTTGCACGAACGGCTTGAAGGCCACGTCGGCCAGCGCGCGAGCAATGCGGTGTACGCGATGTTCTGGCCAATCGTCGCGCAGATCGTCGTGCTCGACGCGGTGTTCTCCCTCGACGCGGTGATTACCGCCGTGGGCATGGTCGATGAACTGGCGGTGATGATGATCGCGGTGATCATTTCCATCGGCCTGATGATCGTCGCGAGCAAACCGCTGACGCGCTTCGTCAACGAACACCCGACAGTGATCATGCTGTGTCTGGGCTTCCTGATGATGATCGGTTTCGCGCTGACCGCTGAAGGCCTGGGTTTCCACATTCCGAAAGGTTATTTGTACGCGGCCATTGGCTTCTCGATTCTGATCGAAGTGTTCAACCAGATCGCCCGCGCCCGCCGCAAACGCTCGATGCAGGGCTTGCGCCCGTTGCGTGAACGTACGGCTCACGCGGTGATGCGCCTGCTCGGCGGTCGCCGTTTGGCTGCTGAAGAAGTTGGCGAAGAGATTGCCGATTTGCTCGATCACGGTGAAGCCCCGACTGAAGCGCTGTTCGACCGCCGTGAACGGGTGATGATCAGCGGCGTGTTGCAACTGGCCGAACGGCCGATTCGCACGCTGATGACGGTGCGGGCGGACGTCGATCACATCGATTTGTCCGACGACGCCGAGACTATTCGTACACGGCTGATGCATTCGTCCTACTCGCGATTGCCGCTGATCCGCGATGGCGCGGTAGATGAGCCGTTGGGCTTCGTGCATAAAAAGGAGCTGCTGAAGGATTACCTCGGCGGCACCGAGCCCGATCTGCAGGACCTGGCGCGCACCACGATTAACCTGCTGGAAAGCTATTCGATCCTCAATGCCCTCGAGCAGATGCGCAAGGCCTCGACGCACATTGCGTTCGTGGTCAATGAATTCGGCGACTTCGTCGGCGTGTTGACCATGACCGACATTCTCGAATCGATTGCCGGCGAGCTGCCGGACGCCAGCGAAATCGAAGGCCCGGACGTCGTTGAAGAGCAGGGCGGGTTTATGGTCAGTGGTGCGTTGAACCTGACGCGAGTGCGCCAGTTGACCGGCTTCAGCGCCGAGCCGACCGACAACTACCAAACCCTCGCCGGGCTGGTGATGAGCGTGCTTGATCGCCTGCCGATGATTGGCGACAGCCATGAGCGAGACGGCTGGCTGATGACGGTTATGGCGGTTGAAGAGCGGCGGGTGGTGCGGGTGATGTTGAAGCGTATCGACGGCTGATTCTTCAGCGAGTTTGCGGGCCACATCGCGAGCAGGCTCACTCCCACATTGGATCGCGAATGAACACCAAATGTGTGTTCACCACCAATCCTTGTAGGAGTGAGCCTGCTCGCGAAGCTTTCTCACCGACAACCCCCCTTCAAACCCCAACCAACCCTCGCGCCCGCCGTACAGTGCACAACCCCCGCAACGTGCGCCGCAACCACGCCAGATCATGACGCGGTTTGCGCGCCATGTGCCGGGCCCGCACCCGGCCAATATGCGCAACAAAATCAGCCTCCAGCTTCTGCTGACTGCCAAACCCCTTGAGCTTCTTCAGCAGCTTCCCATCCCGGTAAAACAACACTGTTGGCGTCCCCGTCACATCCGGATGCCGCGGTGCTTCGCTGGTGTTCAACATATAAATGCTCGCGTGATGCCGATACGGCTCGGCCGTCTCGCGGAAAATCGGCGCAGCCTCTTCGCAAGCAGGGCAATGCTCGTTACCGAAATAAAGAATCACCGGCCGCCACGTGTTCAAAGCCTTGCGATACAGCGGCGGCAACGCCGGGTGAGAGGTTGTCGAGCGCATGGGAATCTCCTTTTCACAACGATCATCGAAGGCTCGATGACGTTAAAGAAGGGCGAGGGGTGGGTCTACTGTCAGAAATTACAGGTGCAGAATTCGCGCAACCCGCAGATACGCTTGACGGAATACCCGCGACATTTTGAATCGCCAAGCTACCAATGTGGTGCAAATACCCGCTCAACTGAGGCAAACGGTAGCGCTCGCTAACCTGTGCATCCGGTAACGCTGTCTAGCGTCAGCCACCCATCCCCCTGATTCAAAACACATTTAAATCTCCCCCACACCCTGCACCTATCCTGTGGCACACTTTCTGCTGTCTATTCCGTTGTTACACACCGACGTCCGGTATAGCGGAATAAACATTAATCTGGAGTGCTTGCCATGCATCGCCGACCTTCCTTGTTTAAAGCGTGTGTCTTTCTGTTTGCGGCTACGACTGCGGCTATGGGTGTTGCCCAGGCGGCGGACAGCAAGCTTGATAGCGTGCTGGCCCGTGGGAAATTGATCGTGGGTACAGGCAGTACCAACGCGCCGTGGCATTTTCAGGGAGCGGATGGCAAGTTGCAGGGCTTTGATATCGACATTGCGCGGATCGTCGCCAAGGGTTTGTTCAACGACCCGAGCAAAGTCGAGTTTGTGGTGCAGTCCTCCGATGCGCGGATTCCCAATCTGCTGACCGACAAGGTCGACATGAGTTGCCAGTTCATCACCGTCACCGCCAGCCGCGCGCAGCAAGTGGCGTTCACCCTGCCGTATTACCGCGAAGGCGTGGGCCTGCTGTTGCCGGCGAACAGCAAATACAAGGAAATCGAAGACCTGAAAGCGGCGGGCGATGACGTTACGGTGGCGGTGTTGCAGAACGTGTACGCCGAAGAGCTGGTGCACCAGGCGTTGCCGCAGGCCAAGGTCGATCAGTACGACAGCGTCGATTTGATGTACCAGGCCGTGAACTCCGGGCGCGCCGACGCGGCCGCCACGGATCAGTCCTCGGTCAAATACCTGATGGTGCAGAACGCAGGCCGTTATCGCAGCCCGACCTACGCCTGGAGCCCGCAAACCTACGCGTGTGCGGTTAAACGTGGCGATCAGGACTGGTTGAATTTCGTCAACACCGCGTTGCATGAAGCCATGACCGGCGTTGAGTTTCCGACCTACTCGGCATCGTTCAAACAGTGGTTTGGCGTAGACCTGCCAAGCCCGGCGATCGGTTTCCCAGTCGAATTCAAATGATCCCGTGAGAGCAGGGCGGCTGCCACAGCGCCCCGCTCAAGGTATTGCTGACCATGAATTATCAGTTGAACTTTGCGGCCGTCTGGCGCGATTTCGACACTTTGCTGGCAGGGCTCGGTCTGGGCCTGGAGCTGGCGCTGGTGTCGATCGCCATCGGCTGCGTGATTGGCCTGCTGATGGCGTTTGCCTTGTTATCGAAGCATCGCGCATTGCGGGTGTTGGCCTCGGTGTACGTGACGGTGATCCGCAACACGCCGATTCTGGTGTTGATTCTGTTGATCTACTTTGCCTTGCCGAGCCTGGGTATTCGCCTCGACAAGATCCCTTCGTTCATCGTCACGCTGTCGTTGTACGCCGGCGCGTACCTGACCGAAGTGTTCCGTGGCGGCTTGCTGAGCATTCCCAAAGGGCAGCGCGAAGCAGGACTGGCGA
Organism: Pseudomonas sp. SJZ131; assembly: GCF_007828705.1. Lineage (NCBI taxonomy): Bacteria > Pseudomonadati > Pseudomonadota > Gammaproteobacteria > Pseudomonadales > Pseudomonadaceae > Pseudomonas > Pseudomonas sp. SJZ131. The sequence goes on from NZ_VIVC01000001.1 coordinate 728,297, forward strand.
TTGGTCTCGGCGAGTGGCAGGTCAAGGCTTACGTGACCGTGCCGGTGATGCTGCGCAACGTCCTCCCGGCGCTGTCGAACAACTTCATTTCACTGTTCAAGGACACCTCGCTGGCGGCGGCGATTGCCGTGCCGGAGCTGACCTATTACGCGCGCAAGATCAACGTCGAGAGCTACCGGGTGATTGAAACCTGGATGGTCACCACGGCGCTCTATGTAGCGGCCTGTTACCTCATCGCGATGATGCTGCGTTACCTCGAGCAGCGTCTGGCGATCCGCCGATAGGAGCCTGGCATGTACGAATCCCCGAGTTGGCTGCATGAGTTATGGATTGCCCGCGAAACCCTGTTGTCGGGGTTCATCACCAGCGTGCAAGTTTCGGCGCTGGCGATTCTGTTCGGCACCTTGATCGGCATTGTGGCCGGGCTGGTGCTGACTTACGGCAACGTCTGGATGCGCGCACCGTTTCGCTTTTACGTCGACATCATCCGTGGCACGCCAGTGTTTGTGCTGGTGCTCGCCTGCTTCTACATGGCGCCGGCGCTGGGCTGGCAGATCAGCGCATTTCAGGCAGGTGCCCTGGGGCTGACGCTGTTTTGCGGTTCGCACGTCGCGGAAATTGTCCGCGGTGCCTTGCAGGCATTGCCGCGCGGGCAGATGGAAGCGGGCAAGGCGATTGGCCTGACGTTTTATCAATCGCTGGGCTACGTGCTGTTGCCGCAAGCCTTGCGGCAGATCCTGCCGACCTGGGTCAACTCGTCCACCGAAATCGTCAAGGCCTCGACCTTGCTCTCGGTGATCGGCGTCGCCGAGTTGCTGCTGAGCACGCAACAAATCATCGCCCGGACCTTCATGACCCTGGAGTTTTACCTGTTCGCCGGTTTCCTCTTCTTCGTCATCAACTACGCCATCGAATTACTCGGCCGGCACATTGAAAAGCGGGTGGCTTTGCCATGACTCAGACTTCTATCGCAGCAAACGGCCAGGCCCTGCTGGACATTCGCGGCCTGCACAAACAATACGGCCCACTCGAAGTGCTCAAGGGCGTCGACCTGACCATGCAGCGCGGCAATGTGGTCACGCTGATCGGTTCCAGCGGCTCGGGCAAAACCACGCTGCTGCGTTGCGTGAACATGCTCGAAGAGTTTCAGGGCGGGCAGATCCTGCTCGACGGCGAATCGATCGGTTACGACGAGGTCAACGGCAAACGCGTGCGTCACGGCGAAAAAGTCATCGCCCGCCATCGCGCGATGACCGGCATGGCGTTTCAGCAATTCAATCTGTTTCCGCACCTCACAGCGTTGCAGAACGTCACGCTGGGCTTGCTCAAGGTCAAGAAGCTGCACAAGGACGAGGCCGTCGCGCTCGCGGAAAAATGGCTGGAGCGCGTCGGCCTCCTGGAACGCCGCGATCACTATCCCGGCCAGTTGTCCGGCGGTCAGCAGCAGCGCGTGGCGATTGCCCGGGCGATTGCGATGAACCCGAGCCTGATGCTGTTTGACGAAGTGACGTCGGCGCTTGACCCGGAGCTGGTCGGCGAAGTGCTGAACGTGATCAAGGGCCTCGCCGATGAAGGCATGACCATGCTGCTGGTGACCCACGAAATGCGGTTTGCCTTCGAAGTCTCGGACAAGATCGTGTTCATGAATCAGGGCCGGATCGAAGAGCAGGGGCCACCCAAGGAATTGTTCGAACACCCGAAATCGCCACGTCTGGCGGAGTTTCTGAAGAACACGCGTTTCTGATTTTTTTCACATTTTTACGATTTTCAACCAGGAGAAACATTCATGAGCATTACTCGTTACGGCACCGGCAGTACCGCTGCTGGCGGCCAGCCTCGACCTTTCGCCCGCGCCGTTGAAGCCGATGGCTGGCTGCACGTTTCCGGGCAGGTGCCGGCGGTGGATGGCGAGATCATCACTGGCGGCATTGTCGAACAGACCCACCAGACCATGAAGAACCTGATCGCGATCCTCGAAGAAGCCGGTTATGGCCTGGAAGACGTGGTGCGCGCCGGAGTCTGGCTGGAGGATCCGCGCGACTTCAGCAGTTTCAACAAGGTGTTCTCCGAGTACTTCAAAAGCGAACACGCCCCGGCTCGCGCCTGTGTGCAGGCGAACATGATGGTCGACTGCAAAGTCGAGATCGACTGCATTGCGTACAAGAAAAAGGCTTGAGATGTGCGGTGACTGCTTCGCGGGCAAGCCTCGCTCCTACAGGGGAATGCCGTTTCATGTAGGAGCGAGGCTTGCCCGCGAAGGCGCCATAACAGTCACCACCGTACTCTGGTTAAACTCCCGGCACTTTTATGGGAACTGATGACATGACCGAAGACACCATCAAGCGCCGGGCACGGGGTCTGGACCGGGCGTTCGATATTCTCGATTTCCTCAAGGAAATCGGCCAGCCGCTGCGCCCCAACGAGATTGCCAGCGGCATCGGCAGCCCGAAATCGACGGTCTACGAACTGGTCGCTTCGCTGCTCGAACGACGGATTCTCGAACCGGTCGGCAAGGACGGTCACGTCTACCTCGGCCGCCAGTTGTATTTCCTCGGGCAGGCGCACTTGCGGCATTTCGACCTCACCCGCGAGGCCGATCACGCCTTGCAGGAGATCGTCAGCCAGACCCGCGAAACCGCGCAGATGTGCCTGCTCAACGGGCGCAAATACACGGTGGCGCTGATGAAGGAGGGCGAGCGGCATTTTCGCATTTCCTCAGACATCGGGGAAAACGCGCCGATTCCGTGGACCGCTTCCGGGCGCCTGCTGCTGTCGCACTTGAGCGATCAGGCGATCGTCGACCTGATCGACCACGATGACTTCATCCTGCCCAACGGTGAACGCTTGCCGCTGGAGCAGTTTCTTCGGGAGATCCGTCAGGCCGGTGTCGATGGCTTTTTCTCGTTCGACAGCGTCGCCGACACCTTCACCCACTGCTTCGCCGCCCCGGTCAAAGATCCCAACGGCGTGGCCATTGCGACGCTGTGCATCGTCGCCCCACGGGCCGACGCAAAAAACAATTACAACGACTATCGCCGGGTGCTGATCGACAGTGCCAACAGCCTCGCCCGGCGTATCAACGAATAACAGCGGCTGCCTGCGGCCGCGAATGTAAGGAGTTCGACCATGTCTTCTGCCAAATCCGCTGCTGAATCCACTGCTCAGGCCACTGCGCAATCAACGGCCAACGTCGAAAAAGGCTTTGCGCCATTGGGCGCGCATCTGGTGCGCGACGTCAGCCTGCCGGCGCTGGTGCTGCACCGTGAAGCGCTGGAACACAACATTCGCTGGATGCAGGCATTTGTCAGCAACAGCGGCGCACAACTGGCGCCGCACGGCAAAACCAGCATGACCCCGGCACTGTTCCGGCGCCAACTGGACGCCGGCGCCTGGGGCATCACCCTCGCCAGCGCCACACAGACCCGCGCCGGTTACGCACATGGCGTGCGCCGGGTGTTGATGGCCAACCAATTGGTCGGCACGCCGAACATGGCGCTGATCGCCGATTTGCTCGCCGACCCGACGTTCGAATTTCACTGCATGGTCGATCACCCGGACAACGTCGCCGACCTCGGCGCCTACTTCGCCTCGCGCGGCGTGCGGCTCAACGTGATGATCGAGTACGGCGTGGTCGGCGGCCGTTGCGGTTGCCGCAGCGAGCAGGAAGTGATCGAGCTGGCCAAAGCCATCGCCGCCCAACCGGCACTCGCGTTGACCGGTATCGAGGGTTACGAAGGGGTGATTCATGGCGATCACGCGGTCAGCGGCATTCGCGAATTCGCCGCGTCGTTGGTGCGCCTCGCGGTGCAGTTGCAGGACAGCGGCGCGTTTGCCATTCCCAAGCCGATCATCACTGCGTCAGGTTCGGCGTGGTACGACTTGATCGCCGAATCGTTCGAAACCCAGAACGCCGGCGGACGTTTCCTCAGCGTGCTGCGCCCCGGCAGTTATGTGGCGCACGACCACGGCATTTATAAAGAAGCGCAATGCTGCGTGCTCGACCGCCGCAGCGACCTGCACGAAGGCCTGCGCCCGGCGCTGGAAGTCTGGGCGCACGTGCAATCGTTGCCGGAGCCGGGGTTTGCGGTGATTGCCTTGGGCAAACGCGACGTCGCCTATGACGCCGGTTTGCCGGTGCCATTGCTGCGCTACAAGGCTGGTGTGATTCCAGCGATTGGCGACGACGTGAGTGCCTGCAAAGTGACGGCGGTGATGGACCAGCATGCGTTCATGACGGTCGCGGCGGGGGTTGAGTTGCGCGTCGGTGACATCATTTCGTTCGGCACTTCGCACCCATGCCTGACCTTTGATAAATGGCGCACCGGGTGTCTGGTGGATGAGCAGTTGCAGGTCATCGAGAACATGCACACCTGTTTCTAAGGATTGAGACCGAGGCGCGGCATTCGCGGGCAAGCCTCGCTCCTACGGGGGAACGCATCCTGTAGGAGTGAGCCTGCTCGCGATGGCATCCGCCCAGACAACATCGCATCACCAGAGACCCGAACAACCATGAACACCGCAAAATCCCCACGCATCGCCCTGATCGGCGAATGCATGATCGAACTGCAACAGCGCGCCGATGGCAGCCTGCAGCAAAGTTTCGGCGGCGACACACTGAACACCGCGGTTTACCTGTCCCGCGAATTGGGCGAGCGGGCGACCGTGGATTACGTCACCGCGCTCGGCGATGACAGTTTCAGCGACGCCATGTGCCAGAGCTGGGCCAGTGAAAACATCGGCCTGGGCATGGTCCAGCGCTTGCCCGGCCGTTTGCCCGGTTTGTATTGCATCCAGACCGACGCCGCCGGTGAGCGGCGCTTTCTTTACTGGCGCAATGAAGCGGCGGTGCGCAGCTGCTTCACCACGCCCGCCGCGGCGCCGATTCTCGCGGCGTTGCCGGATTACGACGTGTTGTATTTCAGCGGAATTACCTTGGCCGTGCTCGGCGAACAGGGACGCGAGAAGCTCCTGCAAACGTTGATCGAAGCCCGCCAGCGCGGCGCGCAAATCGTCTTCGACAACAATTACCGACCACGCCTGTGGCCGTCACTGGAAGAGGCGCGCGCGGCGTATCGCAGTGTGCTGCCGTATGTGGACTTGGCGTTGCTGACCGTCGATGACGAGCAGGCGCTGTTCCACTTCGCCGACAGCGATGCGGTGTTTGCCGCCTATGAACAGATCGGCACGCCGGAAGTGGTGCTCAAGCGTGGCGCCGAGGCTTGCCTGATTCGTTGCGCAGGTGAGTCGTTTGCAGTGCCGGCGCAACGGGTTGAACGCGTGGTCGATACCACGGCGGCGGGGGATTCGTTTAGTGCGGGTTATCTGGCGAGTCGGTTGCTGGGTGGCAGCCCGGTCGCGGCGGCGCAGGCTGGGCATGCATTGGCGAGCAGGGTTATTCAGTTCCCTGGAGCACTGATCCCGCGATAAGCCCTGAATGGCCGTTTGCTGCGCAGGCGGTTCGCGAGCAGGCTCGCTCCTACGACGGATCGCGACTCACTGTAGGAGCGAGCCTGCTCGCGAAAGAAGGCAACCGATCAATCGCGGTAGAACACTTGCACCAGGTGATAGCCGAATTTGCTCTTGATCGGCCCGTGCACCACGCGCAGCGGTTTTTTGAAGATGACCGCGTCGATCACGCCAACCATCTGCCCCGGCCGCACTTCGCCCAGATCGCCGCCGCGCTTGCCGGACGGGCAGGTCGAGAACTTTTTCGCCAGCACATCAAACGCTTCGCCCTTGGCAATGCGTTGTTTCAGGTGCTCGGCTTCTTCTGACGTTTTCACCAGAATATGGCGGGCTTGAGCTTTCATGGATACGTTTACCTTGCAACGGTGATGACAGCGGGGCGCGCGATTATGCCTCAACTCACTGCGGTTCGCCGATCATCGTGCGGATCTTGTTCGCCAATACATCAATCGAAAACGGTTTGGCGACCATGTCCATGCCGTCATCGAGGAACCCCTGACGCTCGGCGGCTTTCTCCGCGTAACCGGTCATGAACAAGACTTTCAGGTCCGGCCGATGCTGGCGGGCGATTTCCGCCAATTGCCGGCCATTCATGCCCGGCAGTCCGACATCAGTCACCAGCAAATCAACGCGCAGATCCGATTCAAGCAAGGGCAGGGCGGCGCGTGCGTCTTCGGCCTCATGCGCGTGATAGCCCAGCTCGTTGAGCAAATTCAGCACCAGCATCCGCACCGCCGGATCGTCCTCGACCAACACCACGGTTTCCCCCTCGATCGCCGAAGGCGCCGCGCCGCTGTCCGCGAGCAAGACATCCTGCGGCGTGCCGAGGTGCAAGCGCGGCAAGTACAGGCGCACGCAAGTGCCTTGGTCCGGGACGCTGTCGAGGCTGGCGTGGCCGCCCGACTGCTGGGCAAACCCGTAGATCATCGACAAACCGAGGCCAGTGCCCTGGCCGATGGGTTTGGTGGTGAAAAACGGATCGAAAGCCTTGGCCAGCACCGATGGGGTCATGCCGGTGCCGTTGTCGCTGACCGCGATCATCAGATAGTCGCCGGCCTTCACCGATTCCAGCGACAGCAAATCGCTGCCGTCGAGGTAGACATTGGCGGTTTCGATCAGCAAGCGGCCGCCATCGGGCATCGCGTCGCGGGCGTTGATCACCAGGTTGAGCAGGGCGTTTTCCAGTTGGCTGACATCGGTGCTGACCGGCCAGACGTCGGCGGCGAGTTTCAGGTGCAGCTCGATATGGTCGCCTTTGGTGCGGGTCAGCAGGTCTTCCAGCGACTCAATCAGCTCGTTGGCATTCAGCGGTTTGCGGTCCAGCGATTGCCGGCGCGAGAACGCCAGCAAGCGGTGGGTCAACGCCGCCGCACGGTTGGCCGAGGACACTGCGGCTTCCATGAACCGCCCGACTTCGGCTGCGCGGCCATCGGCGATGTAGCGCTGCATCAGGTCGAGGCTGCCGATGATGCCGGTGAGCATGTTGTTAAAGTCGTGGGCAATGCCGCCAGTGAGCTGGCCGACCGCTTCCATTTTTTGCGCGTGGCGCAAAGCGTCTTCGGCGCGTTCGCGCTCGACCATCTCGTTTTGCAGGCGCTGGTTGGCTTCGGCCAATTGCTGGGTGCGCGCGCCGACGCGCTCTTCCAAGGTTTCATTGAGATTGCGCAGCGCTTCTTCAGTGACTTTGCGTTCGCTTTCATCAATGACAAAAATGTAGAAACCATTCACTGCGCCGTCCGCGCCGTGCCGCGGCAGGTAATTCATCAGCGCGTTGCGGATGCTGCCATCGCGATGTTTGGTGTCGATGCTGAACGAGCAGGATTTGCCGGCCAGCGCCTCTTTGATGTATTCGGCACGTAATTGATAGGCGTGCTCGCCGAGCACTTCCTCGATGGTCTTGCCGAACAGTTCCTGTGGCGTCAGCCCGTACCAGTCGAGGTACGCCGCGTTGTTCAGGCGAAAACGCTGATCCCGGTCGACGTAGCTGATCAGGATCGGCATCGCGTTGATGATCAGTTGCAACTCGGTCTGGCTCTGGCGCAACGCCTGCTCAGTATTTTTGCGCTCGGTCAGGTCCAGCGCGGCGCCGAGGAAGCGTGTCGGTCGGCCATGGTGATCCTTGTAGCAACGCCCTCGGGCGAATACCCAGCGCAACTCGCCATCCGCTTGCAGCAAGCGGTATTCCTCGGCGTATTCGGTGCCGTGGGTGATGCAATGCTTGATGCTGCGCGCGACCATGCTGCGGTCTTCGGGGTGCACGCCTTGCAGGTATTCACTGATCGGCAACTGATTGGCCCGCGCCGGATCGACGCCATGCAACTGGGCAAAATGCGCGTCGGCAATGAACCGATCTTCGCCGATGTCCCAATCCCAGGTGCCGACCGCATCGGTGGCGGCCAGCGCCAGTTGCAGACGTTGTTCGGTATCACGCTGGGCCTTGAGGCTGGCGGCGGAGCGTTGTTCGAGTTCGAGAGCGATGCGCCGGCGTTCGTTGGTTTCGATGGCGGTGACCAGAATCCCGGCGACCTCGGCGTTTTCATCGCGAATCGGGCTGTAGGTCAAATCGAGCCAGAAGTCAGAATTGCCTTCGTCGCGATGCAGGGTAAAGCGCTGCTCGCTGTAGGAACGCACCTGGCCTTGCAGGACGGCGCGGTAAATCGGGTCGGTAAAGTCTTGCAGTTCAGGCCAGATCAGGTGCGTCGGCTGTCCGAAAGCGTGCGGGTGCTTGCTTCCGGTCAAAAGGGCGAAGCCGTCGTTGTAGATCTGTGTGAGCTGCGGACCCCATAACAACAGCATGGGCATCGGCGAATGAATCACGATGTCTACCGCGGTGCGCAGGCTTTGCGGCCAGCGACTGGCGGCGCCCAAGGGGCTGCGGCTCCAGTCGAGTCGGGCGATCAAAGCCTGGGCATCGCTGCCGGTCGGTGATGCGTTCATCAAAATGTCCTGCACGTCGGTCGCTGTGGCTACGTCTACTTGGGGCTACGTCTATTTGGCGCTACGTCTTTTTGAGGCTACGTCTACTTGTGGCTACGTCTACTATTGCTGCAAAGCGGTAGACGCTGGATGGCCCGAGTCGTCACGGATTCGGCTCATATCTGTTCATTGAAAGCTTTGCAGGTGTTTTTTGCCATGGAAATTAATGCGCTGTTGCGGCAACTGGCAAGTCAGGACGGCTCCGATCTGTACCTCTCCACCGGCGCGCCGCCCAGCGCGCGGTTCGATGGCGTGCTCAAAGCGCTGTCGGACGAGCGCTTCAAACCCGGCGAAATCGCCGCCATGGCCGAGTCCATCATGGACGCCGAACAGCGGCTGGAGTTCGATCGGGAACTGGAAATGAACCTGGCGATTTCCCTCGCCGGCATCGGCCGCTTTCGCATCAACCTGTTCAAGCAGCGCAACGACGTGTCGATTGTCGCGCGCAACATCAAACTCGACATCCCGCGTTTCGAAGACCTTAATTTGCCACCAGTGCTGCTCAAAGCGGTGATGCTCAAGCAAGGCCTGATGCTGTTCGTCGGCGCTACCGGTTCCGGCAAATCGACGTCGCTGGCGGCGCTGATCGATTACCGCAATCGTCACAGCAGCGGCCACATCATCACCATCGAAGACCCGGTGGAGTATATCCACCGGCACAAAAAATCGATCATCAACCAGCGCGAAGTCGGCGTCGATACCCGCAGCTTTCACGCGGCCCTGAAAAACACCCTGCGCCAGGCCCCGGACGTGGTGCTGATCGGCGAGATTCGCGACCGCGAAACCATGGAGCACGCGTTGGCATTTGCCGACACCGGGCATCTGGTGATCTCGACGCTGCACGCGCACAACGCCAATCAGGCGCTCGATCGCATCGTCAATTTCTTCCCGCAGGAACGCCGGGAACAGCTGCTGCATGACTTGGGCAACAACCTCAAAGCCTTTGTGTCGCAGCGTCTGGTGCGTACCATCGACGGCCAGCGACGGGCGGCGGTGGAAGTGATGCTTGGCTCGCCGACCATTGCGGATTTGATCCGGCGTAATGCGCTGGACGAGCTGAAAGGCATCATGGAGAAATCGGCGGAATTGGGCATGCAGACGTTTGACGGGGCGCTGTACGGGTTGGTGGTGGAAGGCGCGATCAGCGAGGCGGAAGCGTTAAAACATGCCGACTCGCAAAACAACCTGCGCCTGCGCCTGAAGCTGCACGCCGACGCATCGCCCACCCAGCCACCCTCCGGCGAATGGGGCCTGATGGACTGAAACCTGCACAAATCCCTGTAGGAGCCGAGCTTGCTCGCGATAGCGGTGGGTCAGTCAGCATTGGTGTCGGTTGACATGACGCCATCGCGAGCAAGCTTTGCTCCTACATTGGTTAGGCGCCGCACGCGAATCCCTCATTCGGCACAAATCCCTGTGGGAGCTGAGCTTGCTCGCGATGGCGGTGGGTGAGGCGACATTGATGTTGAATGTGCGACAGCTTTCGCGAGCAAGCTTTGCTCCTACGGGGCGGTGTTCAGTCCGAGAGTTCCGGGCGGTTGCGGAATTGTTCCAGGGCTTCGGGATTGGCCAGCGCATCGGTGTTTTTCACCGCTTGCCCGTGCACCACGTTGCGTACCGCCAACTCCACCACCTTGCCGCTGATGGTGCGGGGAATATCGCTGACTTGAACAATCTTCGCCGGCACGTGCCGGGGCGTGGTGTTGGCGCGGATGACTTGGCGAATCTGCTGTTGCAGCGTTTCATCGAGCGGCACGCCATCCTTGAGCCGGACAAACAACACCACGCGCACGTCATCCCGCCATTGCTGGCCGATTGCGACGCTGTCCAGCACCTGCGGAATTTTTTCCACCTGACGATAGATTTCTGCGGTGCCGATGCGCACGCCGCCGGGGTTGAGCACGGCGTCGGAGCGGCCGTGAATCATCATCCCGCCGTGCGCCAACTGTTCGGCGTAATCGCCTTGCGCCCACACGCCGGGGAACTGGCTGAAGTACGACGCGCGGAGTATTTCGCCGTCCGGGTCGTGCCACAAACCGATCGGCATCGCCGGAAAGTGCCGGGTGCAGACCAATTCACCTTTCTCGCCGATCACCGCTTGCCCGGCGTCATTCCACACCTCGACCGCCATGCCCAGGCTTTTGCCCATCATCTCGCTGCGGCGCACGGCGGACAGGGGATTGCCGTTGACGAAACACGAAACGATGTCGGTGCCGCCAGACATCGAGGCCAGGCACACGTCGCTTTTGAAGTCGCGGTAGACGAAGTCATAACTCTGCGGCGACAGCGCCGAACCCGTGCACAGCAGGGTTTGCAGACTGCTCAGGTCATGGCTCTGTCGAGGTCGCACGCCACTGCTTTCCAGCGTCGCCAAAAACTTCGGACTGGTGCCAAAAACGTTGATGCGTTCGTCGTCGATCAAGTCGAGCAAACGCTCTGGGCCGGGATGAAACGGTGAGCCGTCGTACAGCACCACCGCGCTGCCCACCGCCAGCGCCGAGACCAGCCAGTTCCACATCATCCAGCCGCACGTTGTGTAGTAGAACAAGCGGCTGCCGGGGCCGAGGTCGCAGTGCAAACCGTGTTCCTTGACGTGCTGCAACAACACGCCGCCGCTGCTGTGGATGATGCACTTCGGCACACCGGTAGTGCCGCTGGAATACAGGATGTACAGCGGATGCGCAAACGGCACCGCGACGAAATCCGGCTCGCCGCCGACGGCATAGAAATCCTCCCACAGCGTCACGTTGGCCTCGGTGTGAAAATCCTCGCAACGTGCCTGCGGCCGCGCGTACGGGACGATGATCAACTGCTGCAACGTCGGCAGGCGTTCAAGGATTTCGTTGAGTTTGGCTGTCTGGTCAATGTCCTTGCCGGCATAACGATAACCGGCGCACGTGATCAGCACTTTCGGCTCGATCTGGCCAAAACGGTCGATCACCCCTTGGGTGCCAAAGTCCGGCGACGAACAGGACCAGATTGCCCCGAGGCTGGTGGTCGCGAGCATCGCCACCAGGGTTTGCCAGGTGTTGGGCATGCACGCGGCGACTCGATCACCGAGGCCGACGCCGGCGGCTTTCAGGCTGTTTTGTAAACCGCCGACGTGGCTGGCCAGTTCAGCCCAGGTCAGTTGATCGCGCTGACCGTTTTCGGCGATAGCGACCACCGCAACCGCATCGTCGCGCCGGCGCAGCAAGTGCTCGGCAAAGTTCAGGGTCGCGCCGGGGAACCACTCGGCGCTGGGCATGTGCGAGCCTTCGCGAAGCACCGCGTCGGCTTGCTGGTGAAAACGAATGTCGAAGAAATCGGCGATGGCTTGCCAGAAGGCTTCGCGCTGATCAATCGACCATTGATGCAGGGCAGGGTAGTCGGCGATGTCGAGTTGATGCCGCTGATTGATGAAGCGCCGAAACGCCTCCATGCGGGTCTTGCCGATGCGCTCGGCGCCGGGTTGCCACAAGATGTCGGACATGGCTTGCCTCTTTTTGCTTATCTGCTGCTTGTCACAGGAAACCTCACGCATTCAGGGTTTGGTGCCTGGTTACTGCGCCAACCACCCGCCATCAATATTCCACGCCGCGCCACGCACCTGGCTGCCGGCCTCGCTGCACAGGAACAGCACCAGTTCGCCGAGTTGCGGCGGTGTGACGAACTCCAGCGACGGCTGCTTCTCGGCGAGCAAATCGTGCTGCGCCTGCTGCGGGTCGATGCCTTTGGCGGCGCGGTCATCAATCTGCTTTTGCACCAGCGGTGTCAGCACCCAACCCGGACAAATCGCATTGCACGTCACCTGCGTGGTCGCGGTTTCGAGGCCGACCACTTTGGTCAGTCCGATCACCCCATGCTTGGCCGCGACATACGCCGCTTTGCCCACCGAGCCAACCTGGCCGTGCACCGAGGCGATGTTGATGATCCGCCCCCAATTCTTCGCGCGCATCTGCGGCAGGCACAAACGGCTGCTGTGAAACACCGACGACAAGTTGATCGCGATAATCGAATCCCAGCGCTCCAGCGGAAAATCTTCCACTGCCGCCACATGCTGGATGCCGGCGTTGTTCACCAGAATGTCGACGCCGCCGAACTCGCGCTCGGCGTAGGCGATCATCTCGGCGATCTGCTGCGGGTCGCTGACGTCGGCCGGGTGATGGCCGACCTTGCCGCCGAATTGCCCGACCTCGGCAATCACTGCCGTCGCGTCGCCGAAACCATTGAGCACCACGTTGGCCCCAGCCTTGGCCAGGCTCAGGGCAATGCCCAGGCCGATGCCGCTGGTGGAACCGGTGACCAATGCGGTCTTGCCTGTCAGAGTCGTCATGAATACCTCACACAATGCCAGTGGCGTAGAAAGTACCGATCACCACAAAAACCGCCAGGGTCTTGATCAGCGTAATACAGAAAATGTCTTTGTAAGCTTCGCGGTGCGTCAGCCCGGTGACCGCGAGCAGAGTAATCACCGCGCCGTTGTGCGGCAGGGTGTCCATGCCGCCGCTGGCCATCGCCGCCACGCGGTGCAGCACTTCCAGCGGAATATCCGCCGCGTGCGCTGCGGCAATAAAATCATTGGCCATCGCCGCCAGCGCAATGCTCATGCCGCCCGACGCCGAACCGGTGATGCCGGCCAGCAGGGTCACGGTGATCGCTTCATTGACCAGCGGATTGGGAATGTTCTTCAGCCAGTCGGCCAGCACCAGGAACCCCGGCAAGGACGCGATCACCGCGCCAAAGCCGTATTCTGACGCGGTGTTCATCGCCGCCAGCAGCGCGCCGCTGACCGCACTTTTGCTGCCCTCGGCCAGCTTGCTGCGGATCGCCTGAAAACCAAACGCCAACACCATGAGGATGCCGACCAGCAGCGCCGCTTGCACCGCCCAGATCGCGGTGAGTTTGGCGATTTCAGTGGTGACCGGCGTCGCCATGCCGGGCAACGACAGGCTGTGGGTCTTGCCGTACCACTGCGGAATCCAGTGGGTGAACAGCAGGTTCATGATGCCCACCGCCAACAGCGGCGACAGCGCGATCCACGGATTGGGCAGCTTGATGTCGGCAGCGGTTTCCGGTTCGTTGCGCAGTTCGGTGCCATACCCTTCACCGGCACGCTGGGCCTTGTTGCGTTGGCGTTGCAGAAACAGCATGCCGGCGCAGAACACGAAGATCGTCCCGATCAGCCCCAGCCACGGCGCCGCCCACGCGGTGGTGTTGAAGAAGGTACTGGGGATGATGTTCTGGATTTGTGGAGTGCCGGGCAGGGCGTCCATGGTGAAGGAAAACGCGCCGAGGGCGATGGTCGCCGGGATCAGGCGTTTGGGGATATTGCTCTGGCGGAACATCTCGGCGGCAAACGGGTACACCGCAAACACCACCACAAACAGCGAAACGCCGCCGTACGTCAGCAGCGCGCAGACCAGCACAATCACCAGCATCGCTTGCCGCGTGCCGAGCAAACGGATGGCCGCCGCAACAATCGACCGCGAGAAACCCGACAACTCGATCAACTTGCCGAACACCGCGCCGAGCAGGAATACCGGGAAATACAGTTTGATGAAACCGACCATCTTGTCCATGAACACCCCGGTAAACGCGGGCGCGACGGCGGATGGATCGGTGAGCAGCACCGCACCGAGGGCGGCAATCGGAGCAAAAAGGATAACGCTGTAGCCACGGTAGGCAGCCAGCATCAGCAGCGTCAGCGCTGCCAAGGCAATGATCACACTCATGGGTGTGTCTCTCCTGGATTGTTATTTTTGTAGGGTGATGCTTGTGGGAAAGGGCTTTAGCGGGAATCGTGCCAGATGGTTAAGGTGTTGAAATATAAAGAGAATATTTTATGATGGGAGGCGTATTTTGAAATTTGTCTCGGTTTTGAGATTTACTTTGTTGGTGAGGACGCCTTCGCGGGCAAGCCTTGCTCCTACAGGTACAGCGCCGCCCTTGTAGGAGCGAGGCTTGCCCGCGAAGGGTCCTTGTCTACGAACAGAGATTTATATCTCTTCAAAGAGACTCAGCAATCCCCAACGCCACCATTTTCTTGTACAACGTCGACCGCCCCAGCCCCAATCGTGCCGCCGCTTCAACCACTTTGCCGCCACACTGCGCCAGCGCCGTCTCGATCAACTGCCGATCAAACCGCTCCCGCGCCTGGCTAAACGTTTCGAGAACCACCGGCTCAACCACCGAATTCGCCACACGCTCAACCGGCGTAAACGTGCCAATCGCCCCTCGCATATCCGTCGCTGTCAGCACCAAGTCATCACTCAACAGCGCCGCGCGCTCCAGCACATTGCGCAGTTCGCGAATATTCCCCGGCCAGGCATGCTGGCCGAGCAATTCCAGCGCTTCGCGGTTCAATTCATGCTGACTGCGCAGTTCTTCAAGAATCGCTTCGCTGAGCGCCGGAATATCGTCCAGACGATCGCGCAGCGGCGGCACCTGGATCGGCAATACGTTGAGCCGGTAATACAAATCCGCACGAAACTCGCCGCGCTTGATCGCCGCTTCGAGGTCAGTAGACGTCGCCGCAATCACCCGCACATCGCTCTGGATCACTTCGTTGGAACCCACCGGTTCGAACTCTTTTTCCTGCAACACCCGCAGCAGTTTGCTTTGCAGCGGCAACGGCATGTCACCGATTTCATCGAGAAACAACGTGCCGCCCTGGGCGATTTGCAGTTTGCCGACCCGGCCCTTGCGATCCGCGCCGGTGAACGCGCCGGGGGCGGTGCCGAAGAATTCCGCTTCCAGCAACGCCTCGGGAATCGCCGCGCTGTTGATGCTGACAAACGCCTTGTGCGCGCGCGGCGAGGCGCCGTGAATCGCCTGTGCCAACAGCTCTTTACCGGTGCCGGTTTCGCCGAGCAACAACACCGGCGATTCGGTGCTGGCACTGCGTCGGGCACGGCGCTTGACCTCAAGGCTGGCGGCGCTGGTGCCGATGAAATGGGCAAAGTTGTATTTGGTCTGGCGCGCACGCAGCAGCGAACGGGTCGAGGCCAGTTCTTCCTGCATGCTCAGGTAGCGCTTGAGCATCGGCGACAGGCTGCGTAATTCATCGAACAGGGCAAAACCGATAGCGCCAATCACCGCGCCGGCATCGTCGTGGATCGGCAGGCGCATCACAATCAACGGTTCCTTGGGCGTGTCCTGCATGTCCAGCAGGATCGGCCGGCCGGTGCGCACCACTTCGCGCAACAAACTGCCGGGGATCACGCTTTCACAGGATTTGCCGATTGCCACTTCCGCGGACTCCAGACCAAAACGCCGGGCGTAGCGCTCGTTCATCCAGACGATGTTGGCGTCGCGGTCGACAATCACCGTGCCTTCGCTCGACTGCTCGATGATCTCGAACAACGAACGGATCGCCAGCAGACGAACGCGCTGGTAGTCCTTGAGGCTTTCGCTGGTGTTCATGTTGGTCAGGTCCGGAATGTGTGGTGGTTTTCAGGGCGCTATCGCGAGCAAGCTCGCTCCCACATTGGATTTGTGAACGCCACAGATCCCCTGTGGGAGCGAGCCTGCTCGCGATGGCCGCACCTCGGTTACAAGGCCTTACACCAAATGCGCCGCCGCCAGCAGTTCCTTGGTGTACGGATGCTGCGGCGCATCGAACACGTCATGGCTGGCGCCGCTTTCGACGACTTTGCCGTCCTTGATCACGATCATGTCGTGCGCCAGCGCGCGCACCACCGCCAGGTCGTGGCTGATAAACAGGTAGGTCAGCCCATGCTTTTCCTGCAGATCGCGGAGCAGGGCGACCACTTGTTTTTGCACCGTGCGGTCGAGCGCCGAGGTCGGCTCGTCGAGCAGGATCAGCGCCGGTTTCAGCACCAGCGCGCGGGCGATGGCGATGCGTTGGCGCTGGCCACCGGAAAACTCGTGCGGGTAACGATGGCGACTCTGCGGGTCGAGGCCGACCTCCTCAAGTGCGCGAATCACTTCAGCCTTGCACTGTTCGGCGCTCAACTGGCTGTGCACTTCCAGGCCTTCGCTGATGATCTGCGCCACCGACATGCGCGGGCTCAAACTGCCGAAAGGATCCTGGAACACCACCTGCATTTTCTTGCGCCACGGTCGCAGCTGCTTTTGCGTCAAACCGTCCAGCGCCTCGCCCTGAAAGCGAATGCTGCCTTCGGAATCGAGCAACCGCAGGATCGCCTGACCCAGCGTCGACTTGCCCGAACCGGACTCACCGACGATGCCCAAGGTCTTGCCGCGCTGCACGTTGAGGCTGATGCCATCCACCGCGTGCAAATAGGTCTTGCGCTGAAACAAACCGCCGCCCATGGCGAATTTGACTCGCAAGTCGTCGACCTCCAGCACGTTCTCGCGCTCATCGCGCGGCAGCGCTTCACCCTCCGGTTCGGCGTTGAGCAGCACGCAGCTGTAAGGATGTTTCGGCTCGGTAAACAGCGTTTCGCACGGTGCTTGCTCGACAATTTCCCCGGCCTTCATCACGCACACCCGCTGGGCGATGCTGCGCACCAGATTGAGGTCGTGGCTGATCAATAACAGCGACATGCCGAGGCGTTGTTGCAGGGATTTGAGCAGCAGCAGAATTTTGCGTTGCACCGTGACGTCGAGCGCGGTGGTTGGCTCGTCGGCGATCAGCAATTCCGGTTCGCAAGCCAAAGCCATGGCGATCATCACCCGTTGCCGTTGGCCGCCGGACAACTGATGCGGATACGCCTTGAGACGTTCCTTGGGATGTTGAATGCCGACCAGTCCAAGCAACTCGAGAATCCGCGCCTGCGCCGCTTTGCCCGCCAGGCCCTTGTGCACCAGCAAGGTTTCGCCGATCTGCTTTTCGATGCTGTGCAGCGGATTCAGCGAGGTCATCGGCTCCTGGAAAATCATCGCGATGCGGTCGCCGCGCAACTGACGCAAGACCTTGGCATCGGCGCCGACCAGTTCCTGACCGCGATAACGAATGCTGCCAGTGGTCACGGTGCCTTCTTCGGGCAGCAGTTGCAGGATCGAATGCGCGGTCACCGATTTTCCCGACCCCGACTCGCCGACCAGCGCCAGGCACTCGCCGGGGCGGATGTCCAGGCACAGGTTACGCACCACGGTCTGGCCGCTGAAGGCGACGTTGAGGTCACGGATTTCGATGAGGTTTTCAGTCATGTCCAGTGTCCGCTTCATGATCTTGGGTCGAAGGCGTCACGCAACGCCTCGCCGATGAACACTAATAAAGAAAGAATCAGCGCCAGGGTGAAAAATGCGGTCAGTCCCAGCCACGGCGCTTGCAGGTTTTGCTTGCCCTGGGCGATCAGTTCGCCCAGCGAAGCGCTGCCGGCCGGCATGCCGAAACCGAGGAAATCCAGCGCCGTCAGCGTCGATATCGCCCCGGTCAAAATGAACGGCAGATAACTCAGGGTCGCGTTCATCGCGTTGGGCAGGATGTGCCGGACGATCACTTTCCGGTCGCTGAGGCCGAGCGCGCGTGCGGCTTTGACGTATTCCAGGTTGCGTCCGCGCAAGAACTCGGCGCGCACCACATCGACCAGCGCCAACCAGGAAAACAGCGCCATGATCCCCAGCAACCACCAGAAATTCGGTTCGACGAAACCCGAGAGGATGATCAGCAGATAAAGCACCGGCAGCCCCGACCAGACTTCGAGCAAACGCTGCCCGAGCAAATCCACCCAGCCGCCGTAATAACCTTGCAGCGCACCGGCGGCGATGCCGATCAGCGCACTGACAAACGTCAGCATCAGCGCAAACAGAATCGACACCCGCGCACCGAAAATAACCCGCGCCAGCACGTCGCGCGCCTGGTCGTCGGTGCCCAGCCAGTTGACCTCCGACGGTGGGCTCGGAGCCGGTTTGTTGAGGTCATAGTTCGGCGTGTCGTCACTGAACGGGATCGGCGGAAACAGCAGCCAGCCGCCATCCTGCTTGATCAGCTTCTGCACGTAATCGCTGCGGTAATCGGCCTGGAACGGCAGTTGCCCGCCGAATTCCTGTTCTGTGTGGCGCTTGAACGCCGGGAAGTACAGCGAGTCCTGATAACTGACGATCAACGGCTTGTCGTTGGCAATCAGTTCGCCGCCGAGGGTCAGCAGGAACAGGCCGATAAACAGCCACAGCGACCACCAGCCGCGGCGGTTTTTCTTGAAACGTTCGAAACGGCGTCGGCCCAGCGGCGAGAGCTTGAACATCAGGCGTTCCTCGCGGCGAAGTCGATGCGTGGGTCGACCAGCGTGTAGCAGAGGTCGCCGACCAGTTTTATCAGCAGTCCGAACAACGTGAAGATGAACAACGAACCGAACACCACGGGATAGTCCCGCGATACCGCCGCTTCGTAACTCATGCGGCCGAGGCCGTCGAGGGAGAAGATCACTTCGATCAATAGCGAACCGGCAAAAAACACGCTGATAAATGCCTGCGGGATGCCCGAAACCACCAGCAACATCGCGTTGCGAAACACGTGGCCGTAGAGCACGCGGCGCTCGCTCAAGCCTTTGGCACGCGCGGTGACTACGTACTGGCGGGTGATTTCATTGAGGAAGGAGTTTTTGGTGAGGATGGTCAACGTCGCGAAGCCGCCGATCACCAGCGCCGTGACCGGCAATACCAAATGCCAGAAGTAGTCGGCGATTTTGCCCACGGTCGACAGCGATTCGAAATTGTCCGACACCAGACCGCGCACCGGGAACCAGTTCAGCGACGTGCCGCCGGCGAAGACTACGATCAAAAACATCGCAAAGAGGAATGCCGGCATCGCGTAGCCAATGATGATCGCGGTGCTGCTCCAGATGTCGAAATGGCTGCCGTGGTGCACCGCTTTGCGGATGCCCAGCGGGATCGACACCAGATAAGTGATCAGCGTCGCCCAGAGCCCAAGGGAAATGGTCACTGGCATTTTTTCGAGGATCAGGTCAGTCACCGTCGCGCCGCGGAAAAAGCTCTTGCCGAAGTCCAGTTGCGCATAGCTTTTGAGCATCAGCCACAGGCGTTCCGGGGCCGGTTTATCGAAGCCGTACTGTTTTTCGATTTCTTTGATCAACTGCGGGTCCAACCCGCGACTGGCGCGCGAATTGCCGTGCAGGGTCTCGCCCGAACCGCCGCCGACACTGGCGCCGCCGATGCCTTGCAGGTGCGCAATCGCCTGTTCCACCGGACCACCGGGCGCCGCTTGGACGATCACAAAGTTGACCAACAGAATGATCACCAGCGTCGGAATGATCAGCAGCAAACGCCGCAGTATGTAAGCCCACATCAGTGCGCCCCTCCGGATTGCCCGCGTTTGATCAATTCGGCGGTCATCTGCTCGTTGGTCAGCGGCGTCGAACTCACTTGCCACCAACTTTCGATGGCTTCGTCATTGCTCGCTTGCACGTTGGGAATACCGAAACGGTTCCACCACACGGTCGAACTGCCCGGCGGGTAATAGTTCGGAATCCAGTAGTAATTCCATTGCAACACCCGGTCCAGCGCGTGGGCGTAATGCAGCATGTCGGCCTGGGTGTCGGCGCGAATCAGGCCGTTGATCAAGCTGTCGACAGCCGGGTCCTTGAGCACCATGTAGTTGTTGGCGCCGGGATCGTTGGCCGACGAAGAACCAAAATAATTCACCAGTTCGCTGCCGGGGGAGGTGGTGACCGGGTAGCCGGTGATGATCATGTCGTAGTCGCGTGACATCAGGCGGTTGACGTATTGCGAGGAGTCGATGCGGCGGATGTTCAGGTCGATGCCGATCTGTTTCAGCGTGCGTTTGTACGGCAGGAGCAAGCGGTCGAGGCCGTTCTGGCTGGTGAGGAAGGTGAAACTTAGCGGCTTGCCTTGGGCATTCACCAGTTGATCGCCGTCGGGTTTCCAGCCGGCCTGTTCGAGCAGCTCCAGCGCCTGCAACTGTTTGTCACGAATCACCCCGCTGCCATCGGTTTTCGGTGCTTCGAAAACTTTAGTAAACACTTCGTCAGGAACCTGCCCGCGCAGCGGTTCAAGAATTTTTAACTCGGCCTCGTCCGGCAGTTTCCGCGCGGCGAGGTCGGTGTTGGAGAAGAAGCTCTGCTGGCGGATGTACAAGTTGCGCATCATCTGCCGGTTGCTCCATTCGAAGTCCCAGAGCATCGCCAGCGCCTGGCGCACGCGGCGGTCTTCGAACAGCGGGTTTTGCAGATTGAACACAAAGCCTTGGGCGGCTTGCGGCGCGTCGGTCGCCAGATGCGCCTTGCGCAAGCGACCGTCGCTGAGCGCCGGTCCTTCATAGCCAATCGAATAACCGGTCGCGGAAAATTCGCGGTTGTAGTCGTAGGCGCCGCCGCGCAGCACTTGGCGGGCGACGTCGGTATCGCCGAAATACTCGATGCTGAAGTGATCGAAGTTGTACAAGCCACGGCTGACCGGCAGGTCTTTGCCCCACCAGTCGGCATTGCGCTCAAAGGTAATGCTGCGCCCGGAATCGACCTTGCCAACACGATAAGGGCCGCTGCCCAACGGCGGCTCGTAACCGCCGCCACTGGCGAAATCGCGGGTTTTCCACCAATGCTCGGGGAACACCGGCAACGTCGCGACGTCGAGCGGCAGGGTGCGGTTTTCGTTGCTTTTGAAGTCGAAACGGACCACCAGCGGCGACTCGATTACCACTTCTTTGACGTCGGCGAATTGCGTGCGATAGCGCAGGCTGCCCTGGGTCATCAGCAGGTCGAAGGTGTAACGCACGTCTTCAGCGGTGATCGGCTTGCCATCGGCGAAACGCGCTTTTGGATTCAGGTAGAAACGCAGCGACAAGCCATCTTCGGAGCGCTCGATCTGCTGCGCCACCAGGCCGTACACCGTGTAGGGCTCGTCCTGGGATCGCTGGGCCAGCGGCGAATAGAGCAAACCATCGATCTGGTTAACGCCGATGCCTTTGTCTATATAAGGAAGGATGTGATCGAAGTGACCGATCTCGATTGCGGAGCGGCGCATGGTGCCGCCCTTGGGCGCCTGCGGATTGGTGTAGGCAAAGTGACTGAAGCCGGCAGGATATTTCGCCGGTTCGCCGTACACGGTCAATGCATGTTGCGGTGCTGCATTCACACCAACGGCGCTCAATAGCAGGGCCGCGGCAGTGAATATCAAAGTAGGGAAAGCCAGTCGCATTGTCAGCCTTAGAGCCGGGTGATCGATAAGCACAATTTGTACGCTAGCGGCGCGTCCCTCGCCAGCCGAATCACGCATCGCAAACACAACGGCCCACCAAAAGGCGGGCCGCTGTGCACAAAACTCAAGCGTCAGATCAGTCCTGGCGGCTGGTCACTTCCAGCAGGTGATAACCGAACTGGGTTTTAACCGGGCCTTGCACGACGTTGATTGGCGCGCTGAAAACCACGGTGTCGAATTCCTTGACCATCTGGCCTGGACCGAACGAACCCAGATCACCGCCCTGACGGCTGGATGGGCAAGTGGAGTTGGCCTTGGCAACTTCGGCGAAATCAGCGCCACCTTCGATTTGCGTTTTCAGTTCGTTGCACTTGTCTTCGCTGGCAACGAGGATGTGACGGGCAGTGGCTTTAGGCATGGGAAATTCTCCAGTCAATGTTCAGTAAAGTGCGGAGCCTACCGGATTCAGTGGTCTATTTCTTCTCAAAGTTCCATCCGAAGCTGGCCAGCGGAGCAAACCGGGGCGCCGGATCAGAGCCCGACTTTTCTAAGACGCTCGGCATGCAGCAGATACAGCTCGATCGGGTCGACGCCTTTGCGGCTACGTCCCGGCGTGTGCATCAGGCTGTCCAGATGGTCCATCGGATAATCCGAACGAATCACCTTGCCCAAGTGCGAGCTGAAGCGACCGACCAGCCCGTCGTTTTGCCCGGCTTCGGTGGTGAAGTATTCGGAAAAGGCCCGCAGGAATGCGTGGGCCGGGTCGAAAGCACCGAGGCCTTCATCAATAATCGATTCCGGCAAAATGCCGCTCCACGAGTAATAACGCACACCATTGACCAGCTCTTTACCCTTGCCGCCCCAGGTTTTCGGCAGGCCTTGCGGGTATTTGTCATTGAAGGCACCGACGCCTTCGGTGGTCAGCGCGTTGAGCGCGGCCACGGCGTTTTGCGGCATCTGATGGTTGCCGCTGAGCAGCGACAGAAAGTCTGCAAATAACGTTGCGATCTGCTTGGCCACCTTCTCCGGTAAACGCCCAGGCTTAAGCGCCATGCGCAATGAGTCCGCCAGTTCCGAACCGTGGTTCGGGCCGCTGACGGAGGTCACCGACGCCACGCAATCTGGCGCGATGGCTGCGGCGTAACGGGCGGCCAATGCACCTTGGCTGTGGCCAATCAGGTTGACCTGACGTGCGCCGGTTCCTTGTAAAACGCGATCGATCTGCGCCAACAACTGTTCGCCGCGTACCTCGTTGCTATGGGTAGCCGACAGGTGTGGGACGAAGACCCTGGCGCCGTGGCTGCGCAGGGCTTGCTTGACGTCCTGGAACAATTCGACTTTGCCGATACGGTCGAAGCCAAAAAGACCATGTACCAGAAGGATTGGGTGTTGAGTTGTCGCATTCCGTTGCATGTTCGTACCTTTTTCGCAGAAGTTCAGGGAGGTGAGCAGACGGCCACTCTAAAACACTCCAGCGGGTAGGCGATGTACGAAAAAGCCGCGGTGATTGCAGGAAAACGGAATAGAAAAGGTATGACGTTTCCGATCTGGGTGAAGCCTGTTTCGGAACATTTCGACATCTTTTTGCGTGGATAAACGGAATTCGCACCAGTGGCCTACCGAACGGACAGCATTTGCCTGGCCTCCGTAGAGCGATCCCCTGACATCCGCCAGCAAAACGTTGAGCTTAAATGGGCCTCGTTCGATGCCGCCCTGCGGGACGGCACGTATACCAAGGACTGGAGTAGATGAATGAGCACACTTGAAGCACAAGCAGGAAGGCTGGCAGCTCCACAGGTACAGAAAGCTGAAAACCAGGTCCTTGATCCGGCGCTTAAAAAAGCCATTGTCAGGGTCCTGCCTTATCCGGGCATGGCCAGCGGTGACAGATTGGTGCTGCACTGGTCGGGGCTGGACGCCGAAGGCCTGGCTTATCAACACGAGGCGACGCATTTTGTCAGCCAGCGCCAAGTGGGCCGGGAGGTGATTTTTTCCGTCGCCGGTCAGCACCTTGGCGCAATTGATGGCGGTTCTCTGGAGGTTTACTACACGCTCACCAGCCGCTGCCTGCCCGAGTCGGTGCAGTCCCGGCGTTTGCAGTTGAACGTGGGCGATACGCCCAGCGGGTTGCTGCCGATTGTGATCAATGATGCGGTCAGCGGCACGCTCGATCCGGACCGGGTGACTGAAGGTGCGCGGGTGACGATTCGACCGTATGCGCGGATGGCGGCGGGAGATCGCGCTGTACTCTTTTGGGAAGGCGCGACGCCACAGACCAGTTTCAGCGACCGCCTGAAAATCGAAGCGTTCGCCGTTGGCCAGGCGCTGTCGTTCTGGGTCAATCCCGAGTTCATTGCGCCGGTCCTGGGTAAGTCGGTGACGATCAGGTATTGCATTGAACAACACGGCCAGGCGCCGCATTACTCGGAGCCGACGCAATTGTCTATCGGGCCGCTGCAACGCGCGCCGCTGCTGGCTCCGGTGATACTGGAAGCCGAGGAAGGCTGGCTGGACCTGCAAGACTCGATTGATGGCGTGACCATCGTGATTGACGATCCGAAGACCGAGGAGGGCGAGTTGGTCTACCTGAAAATCGACGGCAGCCATTTCAGTCACCGCGACGAGCGCGATATCTCACAAGAGATGGCCGGCGAGCCGCTGGTGTTTGTCGTTCCCTATCGGTTCTGGCGAGAGCATCAGGGCTCGTCGGTACGAGTCAGCTATTCGATTGAACGCCTGGATGACATGACGCAGGTTTCGGAAGCGGCTCTGGTACAGGTGCAAGGCTGAGCGATTGCTGGGTTGCAGCCGCTTCCAGTCTCCAATTGAAGACTGGAAGCGGCGTCAGTTAACGCTTTTGTGCGCGCAATCGCTGGGCGGCCTCGCGCAGCAACTGCTCGGTGCCGATCCAGCCCAGGCAACCGTCGGTCACCGATACGCCGTACTGCAACGACGGGCTCAACGGCTGGCAGCCTTCGAACAGGTGGCTTTCGATCATCATGCCGATCAGCGAGCGATCACCGTGCAAGCGTTGTTCGAGGACATCGTTGAACACCTCAGGCTGGCGCAGCGGGTTTTTACCGCTGTTGGCGTGGCTGCAGTCGACCATGATCCGTGCTGGAATTTTCAGTTTGGTCAGGTCGTGGTTGATCCGGGCGACGCTGTCGCGGTCGTAGTTGGGGCCGTGATGGCCGCCGCGCAGCACCAGATGGGTGTCGGGGTTGCCTGGGGTTTGAATGATCGCCGGATGCCCTTGGCTGTCCACGCCGAAATGCCGGTGCGGATGGGCCGCTGAACGCATGGCGTCGCTGGCGACGGTGACGCCACCGTCGGTGCCATTCTTGAAACCGACCGGCATGCTCAAGCCGCTGGCCATCTCGCGGTGAATCTGCGATTCGGTGGTTCGTGCGCCAATGGCAACCCAGCTCAGCAAATCGTCGAAGTACCCGGCGGCCATGGGCTGCAGCAATTCGGTGGCAATTGGCAAACCGAGCTGGAGCATTTCGCGCATCAGTTCCCGCGACAGGGTAAGGCCGGCGGCCATGTCGTCGCTGCCATCGAGGTGCGGATCGTAGGCCAGGCCTTTCCAGCCAACCGTTGTGCGGGGTTTTTCGACGTAGGCGCGCATCACCAGCAGCATTTCGTCGCTGACCTCAGCGGCCAGTCGGGCGAGGTTGGCGGCGTATTCCAGTGCGGACTGCGGGTCGTGGATCGAACAAGGGCCGACGATTACCAGCAAACGGGAGTCTTCACCGTTGAGAATCGCGCGAACGGCTTGGCGGTGCGCGGCGACTTGCTGGGTCAGGGCAGTGTTGAGGGGTAATTGCTGTTTGAGCTGCAATGAGCTGGGCAGACGCAAGGTCAGTGCTTCATTGGCCGGGCTCAAGGTGGACAGTGGCAAAGCGGAGACGGACGAGTTCATATGCAAATTCCTGGGCTGGCGGCGGGTTCATTCCCGCGTGCTCGGCCCTACTGGGGTGTTCGACAATTGGCCGGATTGGCTGCGTGTGTGTGCTTGCCACCTGTGGGTGACCGATCGGAGGCGGCAGGCTGTCCCGAGCGGAGGCTGGTAAATCGCCAGGCGGAAAAACTGTCGTGACGGTAATAAGTGGCGTAGTTCATTGGGTAAATCCTCAAGTTGTCTGGTAGGTGTCGCTGAATTTTTGTACGGCTGAAAAAACAAAACCCCCGGTCG
The DNA here is from genome assembly GCF_007828705.1 of Pseudomonas sp. SJZ131. NCBI lineage: Bacteria > Pseudomonadati > Pseudomonadota > Gammaproteobacteria > Pseudomonadales > Pseudomonadaceae > Pseudomonas > Pseudomonas sp. SJZ131. Next base: position 754,017 of record NZ_VIVC01000001.1, read on the forward strand.
GGAAGCCGACCGGGGGTTGAGAATTCTCTGGTGGCGACCCGTTTAAAGTGGGCGCCGTGTGGGTATCAGGCGCGCCAGTGGCTAAACCAATACCCAAAATAAAAGCTGACCGGAGCACAAACGTCATTCACCCGGGCAGCCGCCACCGAGCGCAGGGCGCTGACGGTACGAAGCTGTGAGAGGGTGTTGGACATGGTCTGTCTCCGATGAATGCGCCGAGCTTACTAGAGGGCGGCAGGCGGATTCAATCAGAAAATGCTATCGGCGCCGCGCGGCAATTTCTATCGCTTGAGTGCTCGCAGGGTTGTGACACACTCGGGGCTCGGCCGAATCGGTCACTGTTTCGGGGCTCTGCATGACTTACGCATTACGGCCGGCGACTTCTTCGGACCTGGGATTCGCACGCGACCTGACCTGTCAAAACATGCTGCGCTATTACATTCAGTACGATTTGCTCTGGCAGGACGAAGCTTTCGATGTCGCTTGGGCGGGGCGCGAAAACTGGATGATCATGCAGGGCGACCTCTGCAGCGGATTCGTCAGCCTGAGTCGTGATGCCAAGGCGTTGTACATCCGCGAATTGCAAATCAGCGAAGCCTTTCGCGGGCAGGGCGCCGGTTCCTGGGTGATCGATCAGGTTCTGGCCAAGGCCCGCGCCGAGCGAAAACCTGCATTGCGCCTGACCGTATTCAAAAACAATCCGGCGCAGGCAATTTATCGGCGCAAAGGCCTGGAGGTGGTCGGCGAGGATGAGTGTTTCCTCAGAATGCAGCGTGATGTCGGGGCCTGCTCTTCGCTGAAACACACGGATGGCAAGCCCTGAAAGACGAATTGAAACTTTTTATATGCCGCTTTCCGCTAGGTCTGCCTGTCGCTTTTTGCTAAGGTGTCCGGCAACTCAATACGACCATATCGCGAGGTGTCTGCTTGATTAGGGTGCTAGTAGTCGATGACCATGATCTCGTTCGTACAGGCATTACACGAATGCTGGCTGACATCGATGGCCTGCAAGTAGTCGGTCAGGCCGAGTCGGGAGAGGAATCCCTGCTCAAGGCGCGTGAGTTGAAACCCGATGTGGTTCTGATGGACGTCAAGATGCCCGGGATCGGCGGTCTTGAAGCCACGCGAAAACTGCTGCGCAGTCACCCGGACATCAAAGTCGTCGCGGTCACTGTGTGCGAAGAAGACCCGTTTCCGACCCGCTTGCTGCAAGCTGGGGCGGCGGGTTACCTGACCAAGGGCGCCGGTTTGCCGGAGATGGTCCAGGCGATTCGCCTGGTATTTGCCGGCCAGCGCTACATCAGCCCGCAGATTGCCCAGCAACTGGCGATCAAGTCGTTCCAGCCAACCAATGATTCACCTTTCGACGCATTGTCCGAGCGCGAGATCCAGATCGCCCTGATGATTGTCGGTTGCCAAAAGGTCCAGATCATCTCCGACAAACTCTGTCTGTCACCGAAAACCGTGAATACCTACCGTTACCGCATTTTCGAGAAGCTTTCGATCAGCAGCGATGTAGAACTGACACTGTTGGCGGTTCGTCACGGCATGGTTGATGCCAATCTCTGAAAATGACTGAAGTCTTCGATCCGAGTGCATTCCTGTCGACAGTGAGCGGACGCCCAGGCGTCTACCGCATGTTCGACAGCGACGCGCGCCTGCTTTACGTCGGCAAAGCCAAAAACCTCAAGAAGCGTCTGGCGAGTTATTTCCGCAAAAGCGGTCTCGCGCCTAAAACAGCGGCGCTGGTTGGGCGTATTGCCCAAGTCGAAACCACGATCACGTCCAATGAAACTGAAGCGTTGCTGCTAGAGCAGACGTTGATCAAGGAATGGCGGCCGCCGTACAACATCCTGCTGCGCGACGATAAATCCTATCCGTACGTATTTTTGTCGGACGGCCAGTTTCCGCGGCTGAGCATCCACCGTGGCGCGAAAAAAGCCAAAGGCAAGTATTTCGGGCCTTATCCCAGCGCCGGCGCCATTCGTGAAAGCCTCAGTCTGTTGCAGAAGACTTTTTTCGTCCGCCAGTGCGAAGACAGCTACTACAAAAATCGCACGCGCCCCTGCCTGCAATATCAGATCAAACGTTGCAAGGCACCATGTGTCGGGCTGGTAGAGCCAGAGGTGTATGCCGAGGACGTGCGACATTCGGTGATGTTCCTCGAAGGCCGCAGCAATGCGCTGACGGACGAGTTGTCGGCTGGAATGGAAGAGGCGGCGATCAACCTCGAGTTCGAGCGCGCAGCCGAATTGCGCGACCAGATTTCCTTGCTGCGGCGGGTCCAGGACCAGCAGAGCATGGAGGGCGGCTCCGGTGACATCGACGTGATCGCCGCGTTCGTCAACCCGGGCGGCGCCTGCGTGCACTTGATCAGCGTGCGCGGCGGGCGGGTGCTGGGCAGCAAGAACTTCTTCCCGCAAGTCGGTATTGAAGAAGACGTTTCCGAAGTCATGGCGGCATTTCTGGGCCAGTACTTCATCAGCAGTCCCGAACGGGATTTGCCCGCCGAACTGATCGTCAACGTGGTTCACGAAGATTTTCCGGTGCTGATCGAGGCCATTCACGAACTGCGCGGTCGCGAACTGTCCATCAGCCATCGGGTGCGTGGCACCCGGGCGCGCTGGCAGCAGTTGGCGGTCACCAACGCCGAGCAGGCATTGGGCGCACGTCTGGCCAATCGTCAGCATGTTGCCGCTCGTTTCGATGCGTTGGCCGAAGTACTGAACCTCGACGAGCCGCCGCAACGCCTCGAATGCTACGACATCAGCCACTCCAGCGGCGAAGCCACCGTGGCGTCTTGCGTGGTGTTCGGGCCGGAAGGGCCGATCAAGTCCGATTACCGCCGCTACAACATCGAAGGCGTGACGCCCGGCGATGATTACGCGGCAATGCACCAGGCCCTGACCCGGCGTTTCAGTAAACTCAAGGACGGCGAGGGCAAGTTGCCCGACATTTTGCTGGTGGACGGCGGCAAAGGTCAGCTGTCGATGGCGCGCGACGTGCTCAATGAACTCGCGGTGCCGGACCTGATTTTGTTGGGCGTGGCCAAAGGTGCGACGCGCAAGGCCGGTTTTGAAACCTTGTATTTGAACGACGCCGCACATGAATTCACGTTGCGCGGTGATTCCCCCGCGTTGCATTTGATCCAGCAGATTCGCGACGAAGCTCACCGTTTCGCCATTACCGGGCATCGCGCCCGACGTGGCAAAACCCGCCGGACGTCAACGCTGGAAGGCGTTGCGGGGGTTGGGCCGACACGTCGCCGCGATTTGCTGAAACATTTTGGTGGATTGCAGGAGCTGTCTCGTGCCAGCATCGAAGAGATCGCCAAAGCACCCGGGATCAGTAAAAAGCTCGCTGAGTCGATTTATGCAAACCTGCACAGCGAGTAGAATGCCCAACTCACCTCGTAGCCAGTTGTGCCGATGAATATCCCTAATCTGATTACCGTTCTACGCGTCCTGCTTATCCCGATCTTCATTCTGCTGTTCTATCTGCCTTACCAATGGAGCTACCTGGCCTCCAGTTCGGTCTTCGCTTTCGCCGCTGCCACTGACTGGCTCGACGGATACCTGGCCCGCCGCCTGGAACAAAGCACACCATTCGGAGCGTTTCTCGATCCGGTGGCCGACAAACTGATGGTCGCCGTCGCGCTGGTGTTGCTGGTGCAAGAACACGGCAACCTGTGGCTGACGCTGCCGGCAGCGGTGATTATCGGTCGCGAGATCGTCGTCTCGGCGCTGCGCGAGTGGATGGCCGAACTCGGTGCCCGTGCTCACGTTGCGGTATCGAACCTGGGCAAATGGAAAACCGCCGCGCAAATGCTCGCGCTGGTGATCCTGCTGGCCAACCCGTCGGACTTTACGTTCTGGGTATTGTTCGGTTACGCGTTGCTGCTGATCTCGGCAGGCCTGACATTGTGGTCGATGGTCCAGTATCTGCGGGCTGCCTGGCCGCATCTGAAGACCGACGTCGAAAAGAAATAAAACTTTTTTGAATCAAGGGGTTGACGGGGCTTCTGGATTCTATAGAATGCGCCACACCAAGACGCGGGAATAGCTCAGTTGGTAGAGCACGACCTTGCCAAGGTCGGGGTCGCGAGTTCGAGTCTCGTTTCCCGCTCCAAATATTAAAAAGCGCCACTCATTGAGTGGCGCTTTTTTTTGCATGTTTTTCTACTTGGCTTAATTCGCAAACAACAAAAAGCCCGCTAAAAAAGCGGGCTTTTGCGATTCTGCTGACTTACGCCTGGCGAGCTGCCAGTGCCGAGTAGCTGTTCATCAGGTTGCGGTAGTTCGGGATGCGCTGCGACAGCAGATTGCCCAGGCCTTCGATATCGTTGCGCCAGTCGACCTGCAACTCACAGGCTACCGAGAACCAGTTCATCATCTGGGCGCCGGCCTGAGTCATGCGGTTCCAGGCGGCTTGCTGCACGGTGGTATTGAAGGTGCCGGAAGAGTCGGTGACTACGAACACTTCAAACCCCTCAGCCAGTGCCGACAGTGTCGGGAAGGTCACGCAGACATCGGTCACGACGCCGGCAATGATCAGCTGCTTGCGGCCAGTTGCCTTGATTGCTTTGACGAAGTCTTCGTTATCCCAGGCGTTGATCTGGCCAGGACGGGCGATGTACGGCGCATCCGGGAACATTTCTTTCAGCTCCGGGACCAGCGGGCCGTTGGGGCCTTGTTCGAAACTGGTGGTGAGAATGGTCGGCAGTTCGAAGAACTTGGCAACGTCGGCCAGGGCCAGCACGTTGTTCTTGAACTCGTTCGGCGAAAAGTCCTGTACCAACGAGATCAGACCGGTCTGGTGGTCGATCATCAACACTACAGCGTCGTCTTTGTTCAGGCGGTTGTAAGTGGCGTTGCTCATGATGAAATCCTTTATCGAGGTAGGTAGGGGTAGGGCGTCGTCCGTAGGGCTGAGCTGGGTCAGTCGCTTCGTTCAACATGGGCCCAGATTAAAGATCTACCTCGAGATGAAAAAGCGCCTGGAAACGGTTTGACTGTCAACTCAAAAAGGACAATACCAACGCTCCAGCTCAAAAGCGGCAAACGGCTTCACTGAAAACGATTCGGCCAAATTCTGCATGATCGTCCAGCGGAGTGATTGCCAGCAGTTGATCGAGGCGCACCTCCACTGAGTGACCATCCTGCTCAAACACCATGAATTCCTCCTTGCTCGGCGCGGTGCGGGTGGTCACGGCCCGGGCGATCAGCCGTTGACCGTCAACCCGTTCGACGTTCAACACGTAGCCGCGCAGGCAGGCGATTTCCAGAAAGTCGTGCAGATCACAGTTCAACGGCTGATAGGTGTGCATTTCAATCCTCCTGACAACCTTGCAGTTCAAGAATGTAATAACCCTGTTGGCTGATCGCTTGCGCCACCACCGGGTTACCGGGTTCGACGTGGCAGAAGCGGCATTCGCTCTGGGCAATGTCCTCGTCGTTGAGGCCTTTTTCCAGGAGATACTGACGGGCGTGCGCCTGGGCTTTCTCGGCGTCGTTGCCTTCGATCAGCACATCGAAGTGCAGGTAGCGGCCGGTTTTGGTGCGCACGTGGGTGTCGAATACTTTGATGGTCATTTTTGCTGGCCCTCCAGTTTCCAGGTGCCCGGCAACGACAGGTCGCCTGAGGCAATGTCATAGACGCTGCTGACGCACAACAGCGGGTTGTGCAGGTCGGCGTTGACCTTGAGCGCGGCGGTCACGCCATCGAAATTGAAGCTTTGCGGAAAACCGACTGCGGCCAGCGGCACACGAATCTGCGCGGCGTTTTCCTTGACGCTGAGCGTGTAACCGGGCGAGTCGATGTAGATCGGCGCGCCGGGCCAGGTCGCGGGCAGTTTCGGTTTCGCGTCTTTGGGGATGTCGCGCACTTTCAGGCCGCCGGGGCCGCAGCTCTCATCCTTGCTCAAGACCACCCAGTGCGAGTGCCAGAGGCCGCCGTCGTTGTCCTTTTTGCCGTCGTGGTTTTCGTCGGCTTGCGGCGTGTCGTCGAAGTCCGGGTGCGAGGTCAGGGCGAGCGCCAGAATGCCGGACTTGGCGTCGAAACCGACCGCGCCGCTGTCGAGGCTGGTCGGCCAGACGTAGCTGTAGACTTCGGCGCCGGCAAACGAGCCCTTGGCGGTCGGTACGCGGCTGCCAGCCTTGCCGTCAACCAATTGCTCGAAGACCAGGTCGCTGCCGTCCTTGAAAACCCGGGTTTGCACCAGGTCGAAAGCGGCGTCGGTTTTGCCCGGTGCGCTGTGAATGTGATTGCTTTCGTGGGCCCAGGCTTGCGAGGTGAGGAGGGCGCTGACGGCGATGGCCAATGCAGTTTTCATGGTGGCTTCCAAAGGTGAGTTGGTATTGATCCGACACCACAAGCCTAAGGGAGCAGCGATTTTTGTCAATATGGTTTTTATTCGATACTATCTATCGGCCCGATTAATCTGGACATGCCCTGTGTTATTTGACCTGTTGGAACGCCTTTCAAGCCTGACCCGCGTGTGGTTCCGCGAGCATCCGTTGCTCGCCGAATTGCAGCCAATCCAGCTCAGCGCGCTGATGTACCTGGCGCGCTGCAATCGTTATTCGAATACGCCGCTGGCGGTCACCGACTATCTGGGGTTGACCAAAGGCACGGTGTCGCAGTCGCTGAAAGCGCTGGAAGCCAAAGGCTTGCTGACCAAGGTTCAGGACGTCCGGGACAAGCGCAGCGTGCACCTGGAATTGACCGACAGCGCCCGCGAACTGATCGGCGCGGTGATGCCGCCAGAATTTCTGGTGACGGCAACCCGGCAAATGGGCAGCCACGCCGCCGATCTGGAGACCCTGCTTCTCGAGTTATTGCGCACCATCCAGCGCGGCCAGGATGTGCCCGGTTTTGGTTTGTGCCATTCCTGCCGTTTTCATCAGGTGTCGGCGGAGGGTCCGTTCTGCAAACTGACCAAAGAGCCGCTGAGCGTCCGCGAGGTGGACCTGATCTGCCGCGAATTCAAGCAACCGGAAAAAATCGCCTGACATTGATATTGACGTTGACATAGCCGCGCAAGTCGATCGAACCGTCGCCGCTGGCGCGCAGTCACAAGACCATCAGCGCCAACACTCCAAGGATCCCCATGTCGTCGCCCCGAATCGGTTTCGCCTGCCAGTATCGCCACCCGCAACGCAGCCTCGCGCTGGCGGAGTTGAAGGTGATCGAATCGGCACTCAACCCGCGTACTACGACGTTGCGCTGGATGAACAGCGTCGAAGTTCACGTCGCGCAGCAACGGTTGATCGAGATCGTCGAGCACAACCTCGCGGCCCAACTGAAGTTGTTGGCGTACGTCGCCGAGTTGCCGGCGCCGCTGCGCATGCTGCGCCTGAGCAGTGATTTGTTGCCGTTCTACAGTCATCCGCAGATCAGCGCGTTCTACCAGCAACCGGAAATTATGCTGAAGCTGAGTGAAGGCTTTGCGGCGATTGGTGCGCTGGCGCGAAGTGCCGGGATTCGCCTGTCGATGCACCCCGGCCAGTACTGCGTGTTGGGCTCGGATCGTCCGGACGTGGTGGAAAACAGCCTGGCCGAATTCGAATACCACGCCGACATGATTCGCATGATGGGTTACGGCGTGCAGTTCCAGGATTTCAAATGCAACATCCACATTGCCGGCCGACTAGGGCGCGAAGGCATTCGTGCGGTGTGGCCACGGCTCTCGCAAGTGGCGCGCAATTGCATCACCTTCGAAAACGACGAAAAAACCTACGGCGTCGACGACTGCCTGGCGCTCGCCGATCTGGCGCCCGTGGTGCTCGACGTCCACCATTGCTGGATTCACGAAAACGATTACATTGCGGCAGATTCCAAGCGTGTATCGCGCATCGTCGACAGTTGGCGCGGCGTGCGCCCGACCATGCATTACTCGCAACCCAAGGAGCAATTGCAGGAATTGGGCTTCGGCGCCGAGATCAAATTGGAAATGGACGCGGTGACTCAAGTGGTGTCCAAGCGCGATCTCTACGCGCACAGCGACCGCATGTGGAACCGCTGGACCAACGAATACGTGGTGCAGTTTCTCGACCGTTTCGACGTGATGTTCGAAGCCAAACACAAGAACCTGGCGACGCAGGAATTCTACGAGCAATACCTGCGCAACTAGCGCCACGGCTCCAGCGCCGCTTTATCGAGTGCTTGCCACGCAGGCGCGTTGGCCAACTGATCCTTGGTCAGCCACAGCCCGCCGCTTGGCAGCAACGGTTCGGCGGCAAGCGCCAGCACATCGCGCAACTTGATCACATTGAGCGAGCCGCGATCGCGGTCACCCTCGGCGGCCCAGTCGTGTTGAAACAGGCGCACCTTCAACGCCTCCCCGGTAAAACCTTCAAACTGCGGCCGATTGCGCAACCACTGCGGTGATTGGCGCAAGGTGTGTTCCTGCACATCCAGCAACAACAATTGCCAGGCCATTGCCCCGTCGACATCGAGGTGCAGCCGCGTCAGCGCCAGATAACGCGCGTCCGCGGACCAGATCATCGCCGGCGCAAGATCATTGACCGCGCAGCCCGATGCCGTGAGCAAATAACCGCCCAAGCGCGGACTGTGTACGCGCAGCCAACTGTCGGCGTATTCGGTTTCACAGCCAAACAGCCATGCCGCATCTTCACCGTTCGGGGCTGGCTGGACGAAATCGCCATCGGCAATCGCCACTTGCGGCTGCGTCACTTCGCGCCAATTGGGCAGAACATTCAGCCCATGAGCGCTGACCTGCAGTTCACACCATTCAAAGTACAACCGCGAATCTTCTCGATATCGACAGAACTCAGGCACCTCGCCGGCCTCCGGTGGCGCTTGATCAAAGCGCTGCAGCGCGGTGCTTTCGCGAGCCTGAGCCAGCCGTCCGCGAATCACCGCGACGGCGACAATTGGTCCCCGAAAATCCAGCAAGCGCGCCGCCAATAACGCCGGGCTGTTGAGCAATTGTCGTTGCTCGGTATCGGCGACCACCACACCGCCGTCAACGGCAAACGGGATCAACGCGATGTAGCGTCCCGCGTCACACACCCGATGATCGAGCTGCCAAACGCCCGGCAACTGCCATTCGCCAATCGTGCAGGAATAACCGCCATCCGCTTGCCCAGTGAATTGCGCACGAGTTGCGCCGCTCACCAGCGCCGACTCGACCAGCGTCGCACCGCGCTGGCCGTCGCCACTTAACGGCACGGCCAGTTGCACGCGGGTCAGGCGCCGCTCGGCAACCTGAATCCGCCCGGCAGCGTCATGCCCGACCTGCGAATCGCAGTCGCTGTGAATGCTGTACAAACCGTAGCCGTAGCGGCCGTGATCAGGCTGCGGATAGTCGAGATAAGAGGAAACCCGCAGGTAAAACTCATCCAGTTCCAGCGGTTCGGTCCAGCCGAGCGAAGGCTCGTCGTCGGCGCCGATCCACGGTTCGGGCAACATTTGCCAGCCTCGGTCAACGTGCCAGAGCCAATAGCCGAGCGTGTCGCCGGAGCGCGCGCGGCAAGCGAACGAGCGGCTGTCGCGGCTCCAGATGATCGCGGTGTCGGCATTGATCAATAACGCCGTCGCTGCGCCGTTGACGCTGACGCGATAGTCGGGATGGCTCAGCGCCTCGCACGGTTGCGGCAATTCGCGCAGGCTGGCGGGCAACACCTTGAACGCCTCCACGCGCAGCTGGCCATCCGGGGAAACATGCTCTAGCGCGTCGGGCGCGAGGTTGTGCTGCCACGCGCCGGGCTCCAGCCACAGGTCGGCAACCGGCACCAGACTGACCTTTTCGGCAGTCGCCAACAGATTCTCCAGGCTGATTTCCCGGGCGCCGTTGTCGACCAGCGGGCTGTAGCGCCCCACCAGAACGCCGTCGCTGAAATCATCCAGTTCCCAGAATTCATCGCAAGAACACTGGTAGAGCTGGCGCGCCTGCCGATCCAGAATCACCAAACCCCACGCCTGCCGCGAAGGCACAGGCGCGGCGAAATAACGCCCGTCCGTGGAGAACCGCGCCGATGAGCCAAGCCCCTGCAACAGCACGCCATCGGGAAACAGGTAATCGCAGAGCACCGGCCCGCCCATGGCGATTTCGCTGTCATTGAACACACGGATCGGCTCGCCCTCGGGCGTCTGCCGTGGCTCGCCGCCGCCCCAGGCACTGGCGCCGCCGGACGAGTGGCCGTGCGGCGATGACTTGGCGCGTTTGTCTTCGGCAAAGCCAAAACGCCGTTCCAGATGACTGACGCACGCCAGTCCGCCAAACATCACCAGCGCCGCCCCGGCGATATCCCAATATTGCGGCAACGCCCGGCCAACGTTGAACCCCAAGCCAATCGCGGCGGAGGTCATTAACCGCGCCAAACCGCGCCCGGTGGCTTTCCAGCCGAAGCGCGCCGCCAGCCACATGCACGCCGCGCAGCCCAGCACCACACCGACCGCCCACAGCAACGGGATGACCGCGACCAGGAAAATCGGCACCAGCAGCACGGCGATTTGCCAGAGCAGATCGAGCAACAGTCGCGGCAGGCTTTTTTCGTCAGCAGGTTGCTCGGAAGAGTAGGGCACCGTTACCTCGATAACGAAAAATGAAGGGACTTCAGCGGGTCAGATCAGCGCAGGTTCAGCGCCCATGCGCGGCGTTGGCCAGTTGCCCGGTGTCCACACGCACGAAGGTCGAGTCGCCAATGGCGGTCAGCACTTCGCCGGCGTAGACCTCGCAGATCACCCGGGTCTTGCGCCCGACGTCGCCCTCGACTTTCGCCCGTAAGGTCAGCGTGACGCCCATTGGCGTCGGTTTGATGAACTTGATGCCGAGGTTGCCGGTGACGCAATCGATGCGCGGCAGGCTGTCGGCTGCGCGCTGTTCGGCGCGGTAGTGATACGCCATGGCGGTCCAGTTGGAATGGCAATCGACGAGCATGGCGATCAAGCCACCGTAGACCAGATCCGGCCAACCGCAATATTTGGCCTCCGGCACATGCTCGGCGACCACGTGCACGCCGTCCGCATGCCAGACACTTTTGACGTGCAACCCCTGTGGATTGCGCCCGCCGCAGCCGTAACAAACGCCGTCGGGCGCGGCGAGGTCTTGCAGAGGTTTTTCGGAGTGGGGATGAGCCATGACGAGGTCGTCCTGAAGTGGGTGGGCCAGACATGCGAACCAGAAGCAGGCAGATTCTAACCCCGGACCTCGCCAGGCGTTAACTGACGTTCTGCCCTTCACCCCGCGCGACGGTTGCGTCAATCAGCCGAATGCTGTCGCGGCCGCCACGTTTGGACGCATACAGCGCCGCATCACCCAGTTCGATCAGCGCCGCGAGGCTGCTCGGCGGCTGATCGAACAGGTTGGCGCCGATGCTTAGCGTCACCGGTTCCGGGGTGGCGAAGGTCTGCGAGGCGATGTTCTGAAACTGCTCGCGCAGTGTGTTGCCGAGACTGATGACGCGTTCGTGCGAGGCGTTAGTCAGCAAAATGATGAATTCGTCGCCACCCAGCCGCGCGGGCAGGGCATCGTCGGGTAGGACCGCGCTTATCATCTCGCTCAGCGCCACCAGCAAGCGGTCGCCGGCCGCATGGCCGTACAGATCGTTGACCAGTTTGAAATTGTCGATATCGATCATCATTAATGCGCCGGGACGTGCCGGCGCGACGTCCTGCAACAAGCGCGGCGCTCGCCGTTCCAGGGCGCGGCGGTTGTACAGCGCAGTCAGCGGGTCGCGCGCGGCCAGCCGAGCGATCTGTTTTTCACGTCGATAGCGCTCGGTGCCAGTCATCGACAGCGCGATCAGCATGATCGCCATCGCGCCTTCGACCAGCGAAATCTGAATGATCTCGCCACGAAATGCCGCCAGATCGATCAGCGTGCCGGGGATCACCACAGTCAACGCCTTGGCGACATAGAAGCTGCCGTGGATCAGCAGCACATAGCGCAACTGCACCGCGCCGATGCTCAGCGACTTGCCATGCGGGCGCAGCATGAAACTGGCGCGCAGCGTCGATAGCGCGACCAGCAGCGAGTTGGCAACCAGCATCACTTTCGACCAGATTGCGCCGTCCGGCACCAGCAGCATCGCCAGCCACGCGACGAATATCAGCGACCAGCCGCGCGACAACTGCGTTTGCGTGAAGCGCGCGACGCCGAGCAAAAACAGGAAGTGTGCGGTCACCAGCAGGCCGTTGGCGAACCAGATGCCAATAAACAGAAAGCCGTTGATGCGCAGCAGTGCGAGGGTCGAGCCGACGCTGATCGTGGCAAAACCGGCGCTCCAGAACAGCAACGAAGGCTGGCGCACGCTGCGCCATTCGATCGCCAGGTACAGCGCGGCGGCTGCGGCGAGCGCGACCGAAAGTGTCAACAACGTGGGCGGGTCGAGCGGCATTTCCAGGCGGGCCTGCATGATGGCAAAAAGGAGCACGATTGTAAGCGGTCGGGTCCGTTTCGCCCAGATTGGCGGGGTGCCGATGATCGCTTCGTCGCAGCGTGTCAGCCTACTGCCCGGCGGCTGATCGAATACTCGGAACTAGTCGCGCAGCGCTTGCCTCTCAACAGGATTGAGCGAGGGTTTGGGCATGAGCGATGCGCTGGACGACTACAACAAAAAACGCGACTTCGACGCCACGCCGGAGCCGTCGGGCGCGGTAAAACGCAAGCGCCGGACCGCGAAGGCGCAGGCGCTGCAGTTTTGCATTCAAAAGCACGACGCATCGCGCCTGCATTACGACTTTCGCCTGGAAATCGACGGCACGCTGAAGAGCTGGGCCGTGCCCAAAGGCCCGAGTCTCGATCCGCAGGTCAAGCGTCTGGCCATGGAAGTCGAAGATCATCCGCTCGATTACGCCTCGTTCGAGGGCAGCATTCCGCAAGGCCATTACGGCGCCGGCGATGTGATCGTCTGGGACCGGGGGATCTGGAAACCGATTGGCGATCCGGTTGAATCGCTTAAAAAAGGCAAACTCAAGTTCGAACTCGAAGGCGAGAAACTCGGCGGCATCTGGAACCTGGTGCGTACGCATCAGGAAGGCAAACAGAAACCGTGGTTTCTGATCAAACATCAGGATGCTGCGGCGAAACCCGAAGCCGAGTTTGACGTGGTCAAGGCGCAGCCCGATTCGGTGCTCAGCGAGCGCACGCTCATCCCGAAAAAGCGCAAGGGCAAAACCGCCGAGGCGAAACCGGTCGAACAAGTCCCGGCGCCGCGCAAACGCAAAGGTTCCGGCACGTTGACCGGGGCCAAGAAAGCGCCGCTGCCAGCAACGCTGAAACCGCAATTGGCGACGTTGGTCGAGTCGGCGCCGTCCGGCGATTGGCGTTACGAGATCAAGTTCGACGGCTACCGCATGTTGGCGCGGATTGAAAACGGCACCGTCCAGTTATTCACCCGCAACGGCCATGACTGGACCGCCAAGTTGCCAGCACAAGCACAAGCGCTGGCCAGCCTGGGGTTGGAGTCGGCGTGGCTGGATGGCGAAGTGGTCGCCGCTGACGAAAACGGTGTGCCGAGTTTTCAGTTATTGCAGAACGCTTTCGAGTCCGGCAAAAGCGGCGCGATTGTGTTTTACCTGTTCGACATGCCGTACCTCAACGGCGTCGACCTGCGCGAAGTGCCGGTTGAAGAACGGCGTTCAGCGCTGGCGAAAGTGCTGGAACGCAGCGAGGACGAAATCCTCAGGTTCTCCGAAGACTTCGGCGAAGACGCCAGTGACCTGCTGGCCAGCGCCTGCCAGATGAACATGGAAGGCTTGATCGGCAAGCGGGTCGGCAGCCCTTATGTTTCGCGGCGTTCCGATGACTGGATCAAACTCAAATGCCAGCAGCGTCAGGAATTCGTGGTGGTCGGCTATACCGAACCGAAAGGCGCGCGGACGCTGTTCGGCGCGCTGCTGCTCGGCTTGCACGACAAGGACAGCGGCGAGTTGCGCTACGCCGGCAAGGTCGGCACCGGGTTTAACGAGCGGACGTTGAAGTCGATTCACGCGCAACTGACGCCACTCGAAGTCAAGAAGCCTGCGGTGGTCAATCCGCCGACCGGATTCGAGGCCAAAGGCGTGCATTGGCTCAAACCCGAGTTGCTCGCGGAAGTGGCTTACGCGGAAATCACCAAGGACGGCTCGGTGCGCCATTCGGTGTTCCATGGCCTGCGCAGCGACAAACCGGCCAAGGACATCACCGAAGAAACGCCCAAAGACGTGAGCGAACCGAGCACGCCAGCGCCTGAGAAAAAACCGAAAAAATCTGCCACACCGACGCCTGGGAAGATCCGCATCACTCACCCTGACCGTGTGATCGACGCCAGCAGCGGCTCGACCAAGATGCAATTGGCGGAATACTACGTCAGCGTCGCCGACTGGATTTTGCCAACCCTGAAAAACCGGCCGATCGCGCTGGTGCGCGCGCCCGAAGGCGTTGCCGGCGAGTTGTTCTTCCAAAAGAACGCCGAGCGCCTGGCGATTCCCGGCATCGAATCGGTCGACGGCGAAACCGTGATGCTGATCAATAACGCCGAAGCGCTGGTCGGCGCGGTGCAGATGAGCACCATCGAATTTCATTCGTGGAACGCTCGGGCGCCGGACCTGGAACGCCCCGATCGCTTCGTCCTCGACCTCGACCCGGACCCGGCGCTGCCGTGGAAAAGCATGGTCGAGGCAACCACGCTGACCCTGACTATTCTCGATGAGCTGGGCCTGACTTCGTTCGTCAAAACCAGCGGCGGCAAAGGCATTCATCTGGTGGTGCCGCTGACGCCCAAGGACAGTTGGGACTCGGTCAAGGATTTCAGCCACGGCATCGTCAAGTACATGGCCAAGCTGATTCCGCAGCGCTTTTCGGCGGTGTCGGGGCCGAAAAACCGGGTTGGGCGGATCTTCATCGATTACCTGCGCAATGCAAAAGGCGCGACTACCATCAATGCCTATGCGGCGCGTACGCGCGAAGGTTTACCGGTGTCCGTGCCGATTTTTCGCGAGGAAGTCGCCGAAATCAAAGGCGCCAACGTCTGGAACATCCACAACTTGCACGAACGTCTGGGCGAACTGGGGGAGGACCCATGGGCCGATTACGCGAAAACCCGACAGACGATCACTAACGAAATGCGCCGCAAAATCGGTTTGAAACCCGTTTCTAAATAACAAGGAAAACACCATGGACAACTATCACATCGCGATATCGGGCAAAGGCTGGCAGTTGAAGAAGGAGGGCGACGACAAAGTGTTGAAGACCGCCGAGACCAAATCCGAGCTGATCGAAATGTCGGCGGCGTTTTTCAAGGGCAAAACCGCTTCGCTGAAGATTCACAAGGAGGACGGCACCATTCAGGAGGAACGCACCTACCCGCGCAGCGCCGACCCGTCGAGCAGCAAAGGCTAGAAATCGATGGAGCAGAAGATTCCCGGCCGAGGCGAGTGGCCGGGTTATCCGTCTCTTGGTTGAACTTAAGTGAATAAAAATATTGAAAAAACCCGCTATAAGCTTTAAACGAGAAGTCCACTGGCACATTGCTAGCAATTAATAAAAAGTCTCGCCAGTTTTTGGCCCCAGGGAGTGCTGATGAGTTTTCTTCCATTGACCGCCGACGCCTCGCGGCAATCGAACGATTGCGACGCTGTCGCCTCTCAATTGAAAGAGAACCCGGACACAACCGGCATGGCCAACGCTGACAGTGGCGACAATATCAACAGCATCGACAACTTGCTGGAAGCCGCGCGCAATGGCGCTCACAGCACGGCGTGGGTGGTTTATCGCGCCGGGGAACATTTGCACTTGGTCGGGCAGGGCGATGCGCAGGCGCAATGGCCATCGACCATCAGCAACGAAGAATTTTCACAGTTTTGCCAGACCCGAGGCCTGCACCGCTGGCCCACCGGCCGTGGCGAAACCGTGCTCGGCTGGCTGCTTGCGCCGGTGAGTGAAGCCGCCGACCCGGCGCTGGCCGAATTCGCACAACGTCTGGGCGTCCAAGTGCAAACCGACACCTTGGCGCGGGCGCAGATTACTCAGCGGGTGCTGTACGAAATCACTTATCTGGCCAGTTCGACTCGCGACCGCTCGGTGTTTCTGGTCGGCGTCCATCAACTGCTGGCCAGCCTGATCGACGCGGAAAATTTCTATCTCGTCCTCTACGATCCGCACACGCGCAAGATGGATTACCCGTATTACGTCGACACCATCGACGTTGAAGCGCTGGAATCGGAAAACTACGAATTCCTCGACCCCGAGCACCTGTCGCTGACCGCGCAAGTGTTGACCTCCGGCCATCCGTTGCTGATCGACGCCGCCGGGATTCACGCGGCGGAGGCTGAGGGGCGTTTTTATTGCGTGGGTGACTGTCCGGAGTTCTGGATGGGCGCGCCGCTGAAAAATGCCTCGGACGACGTGTTTGGCATGCTCGCGATGCAGGTCTACGAGGTGTCGCGGATTTACAGCGCCGAAGATCGCGCGTTGTTTCTGGTGGTTGCGCGCCACGTGGCGATGGCGCTGGACCGTATTCTGCACCGCGCCGACCTCGAAGAAACGGTGATGCGCCGCACTCTGGAGCTGTCAGCGCTGAACGATGCCTTGCGTCAGGAAGTGCTCGACCGCGAGCGCGCCGAGCACCTGCAAAGTGCGCTGTTCCAGATTGCCGAACTGTCGAGCCAGCCCGGCGACATGGCTGAGCTGTTTCAAACCCTGCATGGCATCGTTGGCGACTTGTTGTTCGCGCAAAACTTCTACATCGCGCTGTTCGACGACGCGACCAGCGAAGTGACCTTTCCTTATTACGTTGATGAACGGCAGGTCGTTCGCCCGGTCGCTCGGCGTGGCCGTCGCGGCTTGACCGAGTATGTGATCCGCCAGCGCCGCCCGTGCCTGATTGACACCGACGAGGCCGAGCGATTGTCCGCAACCGGCGAAATCGAATTGGCCCATGAGTCGGTGCGTTCGTATTCGTGGCTGGGCATTCCGTTGTTCGACGGTGACGTGGTGCGCGGCGTGCTGGCGGTGCAGAGCTATACCTCGCCGGTGCGTTATACCCAGCGCGATCAGGAACTGCTGACCTTTGTTTCGCGACACATCGACACCGCGTTGTCGCGGCGCACCGCCGCCGAAGCGATTCACGCCGCCAATCTCAAACTCGAGGCGCGGGTGCAGGACCGTACTCGCGAGCTCGATCACGCCAACGCCAAGCTGCAACACGAAAACTCCCACGATGCGCTGACCGGTCTGCCGAACCGCACTTACCTGCAACAGCATCTGAATCAGGCATGGGAGCTCTTTGGCAGCGAGGGCGGCAATCTGGCGGTGATGTTCATCGACCTCGACCGTTTCAAAATGGTCAACGACAGCCTCGGCCACCACTTTGGCGATCTGCTGTTGATGCAAGCCGCCAACCGTCTGCGCGGCTGTCTGCGCGACACCGACATGCTCGCCCGGTTGGGCGGCGACGAGTTTTCGGTGCTGGCGCCGGGTGCGCCGCTGGAAGCGGTGATCGATATCGCCGAGCGTATTTTGCTGGCGTTTGACCTGCCGTTTTTCATCAATGGCCACGAGGTGTTTTCCTCTTGCAGCATCGGCATTGTCAGCGCCGACAGCCAGTTTCACCACGAGCCGGCAGACTTGCTGCGCGACGCCGATGCGGCGATGTATCGGGTCAAAAGCGCCGGGCGCGACAGTTACGCGGTGTTCAATCAGGAAGTGCGCCGCGAAGTCTCCGATCAGGTCGAGCGCGAAGGGGCGTTGCGTAACGCGCTGAAACGCAGTGATGAACTGCTGCCGTATTTCCAGCCGATTGTCAGCGTCGACACTGGCGAGTTGGTTGCGCTGGAGGCGTTGATTCGTTGGCATCAACCGGGCGGGCGGATTATCGCGCCGGGCGAGTTTTTGCCGGATGTCGAAGGCTTGCGTCTGATCGGCCGGCTGGATTTGTACATGCTCAACAGCATCGCCGCGATCCTCGCGCAACCGGAACACGCGAACTGGCCGCCGGTGCACGTCAATTGCTCGAGCTACAGCATGACCCGGCCGGATTTCGCCACGGATGTGCTGGCCTTGTTGGCGTTGCACCAAGTCGCGCCGTCGCGGATTTGCCTGGAGCTGACCGAAGGCGCGCTGGTCGCGGAACCGGCCATCGCCCGGCTGACCATGCAGCAATTGGCCGACAACGGTATGTCGGTGGTGCTGGATGACTTCGGCGCCGGGTTCTCGTCCCTGAGTTACGTGCACCAATACCGCTTCAGCGGGTTGAAGATCGACAAGTCGTTCATCCTCGAACTGACCAGCAGTTCGCGCAGCCGCGCGATTGTCCGGGCGATTGTGCGCATGGCGGAATCGCTCGATCTCAGCGTAGTCGCCGAAGGTGTCGAGGATGAAGCGACGCTGGTCCTGCTGCGCGAAATGGGTGCGGGGCAGGCCCAGGGTTATTTCTTCGCCAAGCCGATGGGCCTGGAGGCTTTGCAGGCAAGTGCTCTGATCGTCAGTCCAGATCAGCAGCCTGATGCCGCTCCGGCACTTGGCTCGCCTCGTCGCCCCACGTCCGGTTGACGCGCTGCCCACGAATCACCGCTGGACGATTGGCGATGTCCTCGGCCCAGCGCTGCACGTGGGTGTATTCCTGCGCAGAGAGGAATTCGGCGGCTGAATAAACGTTGTCGCGCACTATCTGCCCGTACCACGGCCACACGGCGATGTCGGCAATGCTGTACTCATCGCCGGCCAGATACGGACTCTCGGCGAGGCGCCGATCCAGCACGTCCAGTTGCCGTTTGGCTTCCATGGTGAAGCGATTGATCGCGTACTCGAACTTCTCCGGGGCGTAGGCGTAGAAGTGCCCGAAACCACCGCCCAGGTACGGCGCAGCGCCCATTTGCCAGAACAGCCAGTTCAGGGTTTCAGTGCGTCCGGCGGGATCGCTCGGCAGGAATGCGCCGAATTTTTCCGCGAGATAGAGCAGGATGGAGCCCGACTCGAACACTCGAATCGCCGGCTCGACGCTGCGGTCGAGCAGTGCGGGGATCTTCGAGTTCGGGTTGATATCGACGAAGCCGCTGGAGAACTGATCGCCTTCGTTAATCCGGATCAGCCAGGCATCGTATTCGGCGCCGCTGTGGCCGAGTGCGAGCAACTCTTCCAGCAGAATGGTGACCTTGACCCCGTTCGGCGTGGCCAGCGAGTAGAGCTGCAACGGGTGTTCGCCGACTGGCAGTTGTTTGTCGTGAGTCGGCCCGGCAATCGGCCGATTGATGCTAGCGAACTGGCCGCCGGATGGCGCAGTGTTTTTCCAGACCTTGGGCGGGACGTATGACGCTTTGCTCATGAGAAAAACCCCCATTCGGTGATTGCGCTAATCGCGAATAGGCTTTCTTACGCGGCATGCCCAAAAACGTCAACCGCCGATAACCCGCTGCTTTCTCGATAACCCCGTCCCTTTGTAGCAGCTGGCGCAGCCTGCGTTCGGCGGCGAAGCCGTCGTGATATCGGCCACCGCGGTGTTTCAATTAAATCTCGCGGTCCGGGTTTACGACGGCTGCGCCGCCGGACGCAGGCTGCGCCAGCTGCTACAGGGTGCGCGGCGCTGCCGATGAAGATTTACTCTCCCGCACGGCATGCCTTAAGACGTCATCCGCCGATAACCCCGTCCTTCGCCAACAACCCCATCCCTTTGTAGCAGCTGGCGCAGCCTGCGTTCGGCGGCGAAGCCGTCGCCAGATCAGCTATCGCGGTGTATCAGTTAAATCTCGCGGTTCGGATTTACGACGGCTGCGCCGCCGGACGCAGGCTTCGCCAGCTGCTACAGGGTGCGCGGCGTTGCCGATGATGGGGCGCAACCCTAAAAGTGGCGCGATCACTTGGGGGTTAACGCAAACTCCACGACACGCCGAAGTACATTGCCATGCCTTCGCCCGGCGTCGAGCGGGCGGCGTCGAGGCCTTTGTCGTCGTAGCCCGGCGTGACGGTGGCGGCGTAGTGTTTGTTGGTCAGGTTGCGCAGGTCGAGCCAGGTTTGCCAGTCATCCTTGGGCGCGTTGTAACCGAGGGTTGCACCGAACGTCGCATAAGGATCGGCGTAATAACTGTTGGCGTAATCGACCGCGGTTTTCGACACCCATTGCGTGTTCAGCGCCGCGAAGAAACCCTGGCGCCAGTCGTAGCGCAATTCGCCCTGGTAGTAGTGCATCGGCAGGCCGGGCAGACGGTTGTCGCCGAAACGCTCGTCGTCGCGGTAATGGAAATCGCTGAAGGTGTAGCTCTGGCGCAGGCTCAATCGGTCGCCATTGTCCGCCGACCACAAGGTGCTTTGCAGGCTCGCTTCAACGCCTTGATGCACGGTCGGGCTGGCGTTGAGTTCGTAAGGCGTGACGGCGTTGGCGTCGGGCAATACCGAGAGCAATTCGTGGCGCACTTGCGCGTAATACCAGGCCAGACTCCACTGGCCGAACGCGCTGTCGCCTCGGCCGCCAAGTTCGAGGGTGGTGGCGGTCTGGTTTTGCAGTTTGATCGGGTCGCGCTGGGTGCCGGTGGCCGCGCCGCTGCCTGCCGGGAAGCGCTGGTCGGCGCTGTAGATCAGCGACCACGGGTGCGGCCCTTCGACCGAACGGCTGAGATTTCCGAACACTTGCAGGTCCGGCGTCACTTGATAGCGCAGGCCCAAACGTGGTGCGTAATCCCAGTCGCCCATGCTGGTCTTGCCGCCGCCCTCGGGGTAAGTCACGGCGCTTTCGCGGCGGGTATAGATCGCCGCGAGGCCGGTGGTCAGCCACAGGTCATCGGCGAGTTCCAGATCGTTGCCGACGTGCAGCACGGTGTCCGAGCCCTGATACGTGAAATTGCGCATGTGCGTGCCCGGCGGGTAACCGGCGGTGTTGCCGCCGGGGATGCGCACCAATTCGCTGGCGCCGTCATTCGGCAAGTGTTTGGTCACGCGCAGCCCCAGCGTACTGCGGCTTTCCATGCCCCAGAGGCTGTCGCGGCGCTTGTAATCGAAGGTGCCACTGACGTCGCTGTAGGCGACTTTCAAGCGGTTCGGGCCTTCGCGCAAATCCATCGGATAGTCGTGATAGACCAGGCCGGTCTGGAGGCTCGAATCGTCGTCGATGTAATACGTGGTCTTGTTGCCGAAGAAAGTGCTGCCCGGTTGCTTGCGGCTGTCGTCGCGCGACACGTAGGCCGGATTCGCCGCGCGCGGGTTGTGCTCGATGGAATGCTTGGTCACGCGGCCGGCGAGGTCGTTATCGGTTTCGCGATAACGCAGGTAAAAACGCGTTTCGAGGTTCGGATTGAAGCGATAACCGACGTTGGCGATCAGCCCTTGGCTTTCGCTCGCGGTGTGATCCTGATAACCATCGGCGCGCGCATCGGTGAGGGCAACGTAGTAATCGAGGTCGCCGAGCACTTGCCCGGAACTGAGCTGGCGCTGCTGATAGCCGTGGCTGCCGGTGGCGTAGCGCACTTGCAACTTCGGTGCGTCGTAACCGGTGTGGCTGACGTAATCGATAGCGCCGCCGAGGGCCAGCGCGCCACGGTCGAAACCGTTGGCGCCACGCAGCACTTCGACGTGATCAAGCCACAGCGGTTCGAGCAATTCATAAGGCGTGCCGCCGGGGCCGGTCAGCGGCAAACCGTCGAGCATCGCGTACAGCCCTGACGCGTGCGCGCCCGGTGCGCGGTTGATCCCCGAGCCGCGAATCGAAATCTTCACGCCTTCGTTGCCCGCCGACTGCGCATACACGCCCGGTTGATAGGCCAACACGTCCTGATTACTCGCGACTCGGCCCTGCAACGGGCGGCGCAGGTCCACGACATTGGTCGCACCGGGCACCTCGGCGAGCCGTGTCTCAGCCTCTGTAATGCTCTGATCTTCGCCACTTTGCTGCTCACCTTGAATCAGCACTTGCCCCAATTCCAGGCCTTCGGCCGCAGCCATGGCCGGGCAGGCGAGGGCTATCCCGAGCAACGCAACGGGCAGGGATTTGGGCGACGGCATCGAGGGAACTCCAGGCATTACAAAGGAAGAAAAAAGGCATATAAACCGGCAGTGAACACTGCGACGTAAGTAAGAACGAGCAGAGCACATGGCAATTTTGCCTTTTGCGCCCAGCCCTTTGCAGATCGCCCCGAATTGGCGTGACAGCGGTTGAGATCAGCGAGCAATCCAAAGTTTGAAGTGTTTCGCCAATCACCGACGACTGGCACGGAAAAGCGCCGATTTGCCGCGTTCGATGCCGCCTGTCGCGAGCCTTCAATCTTTATAAAATTTTCCCGATGGCCCCAGCTTCAGATGTTTGTGGGCGGCGCATTCAGTCAACCGGCGAATGAGTTACGCAGCCTTTAAGGCCTGAGGAGATCCATCATGTTTTTACACAACAAGCGACTCCAATACACCGTACGCGTAGCTCAACCCAACCCTGGGTTGGCGAACCTTTTACTGGAACAATTCGGCGGCGCCCAAGGCGAACTTGCCGCCGCTTCACGCTACTTCACCCAGGCGCTGGCCGAAGATGATCCAGGCAGGAAAGACCTGCTGATGGACATCGCCACCGAAGAGCTCAGCCACCTGGAGATCGTCGGTTCGATCATCGTAATGCTCAACAAGGGCGCCAAGGGTCGACTGGCCGAAGGCGTGGAAGAAGAGGGCGAGTTGTACCGCGCGATCAACGGCGCCGGTAACGATTCGCACATCACCAGCCTGCTGTACGGCGCCGGCGCGCCACTGACCAACTCGGCCGGCGTGCCGTGGTCAGCCGCTTACGTCGATACCATCGGCGAGCCGACTGCAGATTTCCGCTCGAACATCGCTGCCGAGGCGCGGGCGAAAATCGTCTATGAGCGACTGATGAACGTCACCGATGATCCCGGCGTGAAAGAAGCGCTCGGTTTCCTGATGACCCGTGAAATCGCCCATCAACTGTCCTTCGAAAAAGCCTTGCACGCGATCCAGCCGAACTTCCCCCAAGGCAAGCTTCCGGGCATGCCGGAGTTCACCAACGTCTACTTCAACCTGTCGCAGGGCGAGGGCAGCACACGCGGTCCATGGAATCAGGGCGAAGATTGGGAATATGTCGAAGACCCGCAACCGGCAGTGGACGGCGGCGATGGCTCGGCCAGCGTGCAGTTGAGCGCCGAGGACGAAGAACTGCTGTTGGACATGAAAATGCGCACCATGTCCGACCCTGACAGCGACCCGGTCACGGGCGCGGATCTGGGTGCAGGATTGCAACAACGGGCGGATGCCTGACGGGACGACCGCACGCCACTTTGGCGTGCGGTTTTTTTTTGCTGAAAAACTCCATTTAACGAAAGCAGATTGAACAATTGAGGTGAATCAAATGGTCTCTACTACAAAGATGTCCTCGGCAGAATCGTTCGAGGGCTTTTCGCGTCTGTTCAGCTCCACCGCTATGGCTTTCGAGCGAGAGGCGTCACGGCTCTCGCGGCAGATTCACGCGGCGGCACCGAGGGCAAACGGCAAACGCTCCAATGGCAAATAGAGGTTTTTATGTCCGACCCTTCTTCGCCCACTAGAACGTCCTGGCACGCCGGGCTTGACCCCGGCAAGAGCGGCAACTGGTTGGCCATCCTGTTCTGGGCGACTTTGGTGGGCGTCACGGTTCTGTTGCTGATCAGCGGTTATAGCGCGTTCACGGGCGACAACCGCGCCAACCTGAATTACGCCTTGCTCGGTGGTTTTTCCGGTTTCGGCGCGACTGCCCTCGGCGCCGTCGCCGCCGTGGTATTGCGCGACATCAGTGCCCGCACGCAGGACATCATGCTCGGCTTCGCTGCCGGGATGATGCTCGCCGCCAGTTCGTTCTCGCTGATCCTGCCCGGCATCGACGCGGCGCAGTCGATTGCCGGCAACAAACTGCTCGCAGCCTGTGTCGTGGTGTTTGGATTGGCATTGGGTGTGGCGCTGATGGTCGGGCTGGAGCGCTTTGTTCCGCATGAGCACGAGAAGAGCGGGCGCAAAGGTCCGGAAGCGCAGCGCTTCAATCGCGTCTGGCTGTTCGTGCTGGCGATCACTTTGCACAACCTGCCCGAAGGCATGGCGATTGGCGTGAGTTTCGCCAATGGCGACATGAAAGTCGGCCTGCCGCTGACCACCGCGATTGCGATTCAGGACATCCCCGAAGGTCTCGCCGTGGCACTCGCCTTGCGCGTCACCGGCATCTCGACCTGGCGCGCGGCGCTGATCGCGATTGGCTCGGGATTGATGGAGCCACTGGGCGCGGTCATCGGCCTGGGCATCTCCAGCAGTTTTGCCCTGGGTTATCCGGTTGCGTTGGGCCTGGCGGCCGGGGCGATGATTTTTGTGGTGTCGCATGAAGTGATTCCGGAGACCCATCGCAACGGCCACGAGATGCCGGCAACGCTCGGTTTGATGCTCGGTTTCGGGGTGATGATGTTCCTCGATACCGCGTTGGGCTGAGGATGCAATAAAACGGCGCCGGCAAATTTGCCGGCGCCGTTTTATTGCATGAATGAAAGCCCCCTGTAGGAGCGAGGCTTGCCCGCGAAGGCTATTCAACAGTCAACGGTGATGTTGAACGTGCAGACGCCTTCGCGGGCAAGCCTCGCTCCTACGGGAGCCGTGGCGGTTAGGCTTACAATGTCGTCACCTCCGACCACGTCAACGTTGCCGATTCACGCCACTTGACCTCAGTCACCCCGTACTTTTCAGCCTGGGGTTTGGACACAACCTTGAGCGGCGGTCGACCGGGTTTGGGTATCGGCGCGATGCCGGCATCACAACTAGCCCAGTGCCAGGCATCGCCATTGTTCATTACCTTGGCGCGGATAATGAACGACTTGGTTTTGCCGTGCAGTTTGTACTCAATGACGTAAAGACCGGTGTTCATGAGTCCCCCTCCTTTTGCTCATAGATAAAGGAGTGGTCGCGTCAGAAAAAAATTCAAAGCAATTGACGGCCGACGTTACCTTTTGATTTGCGGAAGGAAAATCGGGCTGATTTGTGCGGTTTTCAAGGGCTCGAATGCGCTCCGACTGAGCGCTATGCTGCCGTTCAAACGCTCGCCGCACACTGATCAATCGTCACTCGAGAAAACACCGGTCAAACAGATAAAGGCTCGCAGGTTTCAGGTTCTCGACGGTGGCTTGCGGGCGGCCGCCGTCGCCGCTTTTCTTGCGCCCGGTTTCCTGCAGATGGCCGGCCTCGGTCATCTTCAACAGGCGTTGGCGAATACTGGTTTTGAGCACCGGACGCTCCAGCACCAGCGAGAAAATATTCACCGCTTCCGGCGCGCTGAACTCGTTACCGAGGAACATCAGCGGCAGGCTGCTGTAGAGCGATTTCGACAGCAGGCGCTCCTGCACGGCGGCGACCAGTTGGTTGTGATCGAACGGCAATTTGGTCGAGGCATCGGCGACGTCCTGCAACGGGAAAAAGCGCTGATGCTCAGCGAGCTGTACCGGCTCGCTGACGATCGCCAGGTAAAACGTCGATGACGACCAGCAGCGTGGGTCGCGAAACGCATCGCCGACCGTGCCAACTTGTTCGATCCACGCCAACGGCATGCCGACCTTGCTCGACTGGCGCAACCGCTCGACCGCGTCGGCCAATGTCAGGTCTTCGACGCCGCCGTTGACGACGATGCCGGGCAGCGCCCAGTGGCCGGCGAACGGCTCGGCTTCGCGGCGATTGAGCAGGATTTGCAAGGCGTGATTGTCGCGGCAGTAGCGCAACACGCACAGGTCGATGGTGTGCAAGTAGGCGCGGGGCAACGTTTCAGTGGGCAGCGCGGTGCGGTCAGGCATGGGAGTTTCCGTGAGCGGCGTAGAGGTCGTAGTTTACCGGGTTCATCCCCGGCGCCATCCATTGGCTGGGCAGAGCCTCGCCCAACGCCAGACGTTGGCGAATCGCGGTGCTGCGCACATGAATGGTTTCCTCGATGCACATGATCGAAAAGCGCTCCAGTAATTCCTCGCCGCGATAGAAGCTCGGCAGCAACTGCGCAATGTCTTCGCCAACCACCAAGGCAATCTGTTTACCGTCCAGCGCCAGGCTCTCGGCGAGGTGGGCGAGCAGGGTGTAGCTGTAGGTCGGCCCGTCAATCTCGCGTGCAACCTGCTGTTCGACGCGGCTGACCGCAATGTCGCCACGGCACAGCGGCCGCACGTGCTTGACAATCGATTCCAGCCAGCTCAGCCGCAACGGGTAATCCGCCATGCGTTTGCCATAGGGGTGGCGAAAGCTTGGCGCGACCAGCACGCGCTTGGCTCGTGCGGCGGCTTCAATCATCACTTGGGCGTGACCGGCGTGTGGCGGGTTGAACGCGCCGCCGTACAAGGCTAACTCGAACATGCCTGAATCTCCTGCTAGGTACATGACGTGTACCCTAGCATCAAAATCCGTTCGCGCCAAATAGCGAAGTCGCAGGGTTTAGGTAGAACGAGCCGTTCGAAAATCTTTTTTAAAAACTCGCTTGCCATGAAAGTACACGACATGTACCTTTGACTCCAAGAACAGGAGAGCACGCCATGACCAGCCCAACCGTCAAAACCGCTTCCTTCGATGTCGATGCACAAAAAAGTTTTACGCCGCTGTGCCCGGATGAGCTGCCCGTGGCTGGCGGCGATCAGATCGGCGGCGAACTGAACTTCATCGCCGCCCTCGCCAGTCTGCGGGTCGGGAGCAAGGACGCCCATTCGCCGCACGCACCGTGGGTGGTCGCCGAACACGCGCAGATGCTTCAACCAACCGGCCTCGAACATGCTGATATGACCTGGGTCAGCCACTGCATCCCCGGCACCGAAGGCTTCAAATTGCTCGACGAATTGCCCAGCCCATATGACTACGACTACTTCGTGTGGAAGGGTGTCGAGCCGGACCTTCACCCGTATGGCGCCTGCTATCACGACCTGCACGGCAAGCTCTCGACCGGCGTCATCGAATACCTGAAAAGCCAGCAAGTGCAGCAAGTCATCGTTGGTGGTCTGGCCCTGGATTTCTGCGTCAAGACCACAGCGCTGCAACTCGCCGCCGCCGGTTTCAAAGTGATCGTGCACCTGCCGGCGTGCCGGGCGATCAGCGAGGAGGGCGCCACCCAGGCCATTGAGCAAATGCAACACGCGGGCATCGCGGTTACCGCGACTCGCGAAGAAACCGCCACGTTGGCAAACGCATAAGGAAAATGACATGGACAGTGCATTCGACCGCGACAACGGCGTGATCCAGAGCCTTCTGGACACCGATTACTACACCTTCACCATGATGCAAGCGGTGCTGCACCAGCACCCGAACGTCGAGGTGGAATACCAGTTCATCGTCCGCTCCAAAGAACGCCTCGGGCACCTGATCCCGCAGTTGCGCGAAGAACTGGAGAAGCTCGCCGGCCTGCAATTGCGCGAGGGCGAGCAGCGGTTTCTGTTCAACAAACGCTTCCGCGAATACCTGACGCCGGACTTCGAACAATTCCTCGGTTTGTTCCGCTTCAATCTGCGTTACATCCACGTCGCGGAAGTCGACGGTCAACTGAACATCCGTGTTCGCGGGCCGATGCTGCACTGCATCATGTTCGAGCAACCGGTATTGGCGATGGTCAGCGAGTTGCGCAACCGCGACAAATACCCTGAAGTCGAACTGGCCGACGTCACGCGCCAGCTCTATCAGAAGTTTGAATGGCTGGAGAAAAACGCCAGCCGCGAAGAACTCGCCGAGTTGCGCGTTTCGGACTTCTCGACCCGGCGGCGTCTGTCATTCCGCGCTCAGCGCGAAGTGGTGAACGTGATGCGCAGCGACTTCCCCGGTGTGTTCGTCGGCACCAGCAACGCGCACCTGGCATACGAATTCGACTTGCCACTGATCGGCACCATGGCCCACCAATGGCTGATGGTGCACCAGCAACTCGGGCGGTTGCGCGAGAGCCAGAACGCCGCGCTGGAAAACTGGGTGCACGAGTACCGTGGCCGCTTGGGGATCGCGCTGACCGACTGCATCAGCACCGACTTTTTCCTCAAGGATTTTGACCTGTACTTCGCCAAGCTTTACGACGGTCTGCGTCAGGATTCCGGTGACCCGATCGTCTGGGCCGACAAAGTGCTGGGCCGTTATAAAGAGCTGGGCATCGACCCGCGAACCAAGGACCTGATGTTCTCCGACGGTCTCAACTTTGAAAAATGCCTGCCGATCCTGCGCCACGTTCGCGGCAAGGCCAAATTCGGCTTCGGCATGGGCACCAGCCTGGCGTGCGACGTTGAAGGCGTCGAACCACTGAGCATCGTCATGAAACTGGTGCGCGTGCACGGCGAACCGGTGGTGAAGTTCTCCGATGACCCGATCAAAAACGTCTGCGAAGACGCCTCGTTCCTGCGCTACGCGGCGCAAGTGTTCAACGTCACGCTGATCAATCCGCAACTGGGAGCCTGAGATGAGCACACAACAGCAAGGCATTATTGCCCGGGAATTGGGCATCGATCGTCAGTTGAAAAAGGGAGGCGAAAGCGCAGAAATCGCCCGGCGCATCGACTTCATCAAACAGGTGTTGCGCGAGTCCGGTTGCAAGGCTTTGGTGCTGGGGATCAGCGGCGGCGTCGATTCGCTGACCGCCGGGCGCTTGTGCCAAATGGCGGTCGAGCAATTGCGCGACGAACACTATCAGGCGCGGTTTATTGCCGTGCGCCTGCCCTACAAAACCCAGGCCGATGAACAAGATGCTCAGGCGTCACTCGACTTCATCGGCCCGGACCTGATCACCACCGCCAATATCGCCGCGTGCGTCGACGGCTTGATGGCCAACATCGCCATCGACGGCTTGCAGCCTTCGGCCCAATTGCTGGATTTCGCCAAGGGCAACGTCAAGGCGCGGGCGCGGATGCTCGCGCAATATGCGATCGCCAATTTCAGCGGCGGGCTAGTCGTCGGCACCGACCACGGCGCCGAAGCGCTGATGGGGTTCTTCACCAAATTCGGCGATGGCGCCTGCGATCTGGCGCCGCTGTCGGGCTTAACCAAAACCCAGGTGCGCCTGCTCGCCGATGCCCTGCAAGCCCCGGCGCATTTAGTGCGCAAACCACCGACCGCCGACCTCGAAGAACTGGCGCCGGGCAAGCTCGATGAAGCGGCGTATGGCTGCACTTATGAGGAGATCGACGCTTACCTGATGGGCGAAACGGTGTCGGCGCAGGCGCGGCAGATTATCGAAAATGCCTACAGCAAAACCGCACACAAACGCGCCTTGCCAAGGGTTCCTGTTACCGCAGGTTGCGAGTAACCGGCAGGTCGCAAACCGTCTCCTATACTGTCTCGCGTTGACAGGTTCAACGCCGTTGGCGAAGGCTGTTGGGCTCCCCCACGACCTCACCGTAAGGAGATCATCATGGCAATCCGTATTGGCGACGAGGCACCGGACTTCACCGTTGAAAGCACTGAAGGCACACTGAATTTCCACCAATGGATCGGCGATAAATGGGCGATTCTGTTTTCCCATCCGAAGGACTTCACCCCGGTCTGCACCACTGAACTGGGCTATATGGCCGGGCTCAAACCGGAGTTCGACAAGCGCAACACCAAGGTCGTCGGGCTCAGCGTCGACCCGGTCAGCAACCACGCCAGCTGGGCCAAAGACATCGAAGAGACCCAGGGCCACGCGGTCAATTACCCGATGATCGGCGACGAGAATCTGGTTGTCGCCAAGCTCTACGACATGATCCATCCGAACGCCAGCGGCGGCGCGCGCACTGCCGTGGACAACGCGACGGTGCGCTCGGTGTTCATCATCGGCCCGGACAAGAAGGTCAAGGCAATGCTCATTTACCCAATGAGCGCCGGGCGCAATTTTGACGAAGTATTACGTTTGCTCGACGCGCTGCAACTGAACGCCAAACACACGGTGGCGACCCCGGTTAACTGGCGTCCGGGCGACGACGTGATCATCCCGACTTCGGTTTCCGATGAGGACGCACGCAAGAAATACCCCGAAGGTTTCACCACGGTGAAACCTTATCTGCGCACCGTGGCCCAGCCCAAGTAATCCGTTCAGGGATTCGCAACTGGCAGCATCGGGGGCATTTTGGTGTCCCCCGGTGCCGAGTCAGGCAGCCAGTTGTTGTTGCAATTGCAGGTTACCGTCGACGTCCTTGACCAGACCGCTGGCGAGGAACAACGGTTGCAAGCGTTTGTGCAGCTGTGGCTCGACGAATTCCTTGACCGTGTCGAGGGCCAGGTTGCCATAAACCTCCAGCTCCGCTTTGGAATACGACAGCCAGGCCTTCTTCAACACCATTAAAACGTCGCTGCCGGCGGTGGAAGCGAAGCGGCGGTTGAGCACCTGGCCGTCGAGGTTGAAGGTGTGCTGATACTCGTAGTCGGTCTGGTCCCCGGCAGTTTCGACGCAACGGATGCACGTGCATTGGCCGTCACCGAAGGCCATCCGCAGATAGTTGTTGAAGTCGACCACGGGTTTGAGGCCCAGGCGCTTATCGACTTCGAACAGGTCGCCAGTCAACTTTTCATCATTACTCAACGTCAATTCCCTCACAGTCATGCGGCGTATTTTCACAGCGCTGCACAATACCAGCCGAACCGGCTGCGCGGGTACTCGATCAGCTCATCCAGTTGCCGCCATCGACGTTATAGGTCTGCGCGACGATGTAATCGCTTTCCGCCGAAGCGAGGAAAATCGCCATCCCGACCAGGTCTTGCGCCGTCGCCATGCGCCCCAGCGGCACTTCGTCGCCGACGAGTTTTTTCTTCTCGCCGAGCGGGCGGTTTTCGTACTTGGCGAACAGCGCGTCGACGCCGTCCCAGTGCTCGCCATCGACCACGCCCGGAGCAATCGCGTTGACGTTGATCCGGTGCTTGATCAGGTTCAGCCCGGCCGATTGGGTCAGGCTGATCACCGCTGCTTTGCTCGCGCAATACACCGCCACCAACGCTTCGCCGCGCCGCCCGGCCTGACTGGCCATGTTGATGATTTTGCCGCCATGCCCCTGGGCGATCATTTGCCGCGCGGCGGCCTGCAGGGTGAACAGCGTACCGGCGACGTTGATCGAGAACAGTCGATCAAAGCTGTCGCGGGTGATCTCGGTGATGGGCGCGAGGTCAAACAGCGCGGCGTTGTTGATCAGGATGTCGAGCTTGCCGACCTTGCCGACCACCGTGGCGATGGCGGCGTCGATAGAGGTCTGGTCGGTGACGTCCATTGCCACGGCGTAGGCATTCGGGCCCAGTTCGTCGGCGGTGATTTGCGCACGTTCGAGGTTGATATCAGCGATGGCCACGGTCGCGCCTTCGTCGATATAGGCTTGGGCGAAGGCGCGACCAATGCCGCGCGCCGAACCGGTGATCAGCGTACTTTTACCTTGCAAACGTTTCATGGTGTTCTCCGCTCTGCAGCGTCGGCAGCAGGAATTTATTGTTGTCAGCCGCAATGGCGAGCCGATTACAGCAGCTCGACCAGCGCCTCACAAATCAGCGGCCTACACTTGACTGGTACTTTTTTAACCGCGCTGGCCGAAGGAAAAAAAGTATCAGTCGCCGCCGAATGTCGAGCTAGCCAAGGCCCGCATAGCAGTGGGATTCTTGCCGAACCACAAAAATAACCAAGGCGTGATCGTGATGAGCTCGACCACCCGCACCATGGCGGAAAAACCAGCGGCGCTCGAAGTGATTCTCAACGAGCCGCAGCACAGCTTTCGCTGGTATCAGCACGACTATCCGTTTGATCTGGCGCGCTGGAATCATCATCCCGAGTTCGAAATTCACCTGATCCGCGAGGGCAGCGGTCGCTTGCTTGCGGGCGATTACATTGGGCTGTTCGAGGCGGGGCACGTCGCGCTGATCGGTCCGGGATTGCCCCACGACTGGATCAGCGACCTGGGCAAAGGCGAGTTGATTGCCGGGCGCGACGTGGTGTTGCAGTTCGACGGTCAGGCGATGATGCAACTGCGCAATCTGGTGCCTGAACTCGGCGAGCTGCAAAGTCTGTTTCGCCAAGCGGCGCAAGGCGTCGAGTTCAACGGGGACACGCGTGCGAAAGCCGCGCAGTTGCTTGAGCAGATCGGCCAGAGCCAGGGGTTTGAGCGGCTATGCCTGTTCCTTTCGTTGCTGCAAGTGCTGGCCGCAGCGCCCGAACGCGAACGCAAAACCCTCGCCAGCCCGCACTACGCGCCGATGCTCGATGCCCTGACTGCCGAGCGCATGAGCATCGTTTTCGATTACATCCTCAACGACCTTGGCGATGAACTGCGCCTGTCGGTGATCGCCCAGCGTCTGCAGATGAGCGATCCGGCGTTCTCCAAATTCTTCAAACGCTCGACCGGCCACACTTTCGTCGACCTGACCCGCAAACTGCGCGTGCAGCGCGCCTGCCGATTGCTCGCACAGAGCGGCCTCAGCGTCTCGAATATCTGTTTTGAAGTGGGCTACGCGAATCTGTCGAATTTCAACCGGCACTTCCGCCACGAAATGCACGAAACCCCGAGCGAATATCGGCAGCGGCTGCGGGGAAGCGCGGCTGCAGGTTTATAGAGCTGCCCAATCAAACGAAATGCCTGGGGCAGGTCAGGTTCCTGTGTCGAGCAAATACCATTGCTGTAGCCAGCAAGAATCCAGTTGCCAGCGAGAGTCCTGTAGCCAGCAAGAATCCAGTTGCCAGCGAGAGTCCTGTAGCCAGCAAGAATCCAGTTGCCAGCAAGAGTCCTGTAGCCAGCAAGAATCCAGTTGCCAGTAAAAGTCCTGTGGCCAGCAAAAATCCTGTGGCGAGCGAGCTTGCTCGCGTTGGACTGCGCAGCAGGCCCACTTCAAAGGGCTACTGTGCTCAACCAATCGCCTGGCTCACCAGCGCAAACTGACGCACATCACCGGTTAATCGCGGTGGGCCGCCGTGAGCCATCTGCGTAACGCTATCAACTGCCATCAGGCCGACAGTTTCCAGCCAATCACCCAACCCGCAATCGGCCGGAATATCAACGCGCACAAACTCGCCCGGCACCTGCGCGAGCAAAACCCCAATCAAATGACGAGCCTGATCGAGATTCTCCGCAACCACCGGACCAATGCTCAAACCACGACCACAAACCCGCAACATCGCAAATGCGCACAAACGACCATTGTGTTCGATGCCGACCGAATCTTTGGCGATACCGAGCAATTCATTGATCACAGCGCCACGCTCCATGCCTGTCGCGGCATTCGCCAGTTCCAGCACATTCGCCTTATCGGCATCACGCAACGGGCGGCAGGTTTTAGCGCCCACTAATGGTTGCAGGGCAGGGACGTGCGCCAAGCCCTGATGCTGCGCAATCTGCCCGAACTCGACAAAACCCTGGCTGACATACAGCAGCGCACCAGCGCGGGTGGCGTTGAGAATTGGCGTTCGCGTCTGACAAGCGTCCAGCACCAGTTCCATCAACGCGCGGCCAATGCCCTTGCCCTGGTAATCGCTGCTGACAATCACCAGGCCAATCGTTGCGTAATCACCTTGAGGGCAGGTGAATGCCGTACCCATCAGACGCTCGTCATCCAGCGCAACAAAACCGAGGCTGAGCCGCAGCAGCATCGCCCAGTCGTCCAGCCGATGTGGCCACTTCAATTGCTCGGACAGGGCGAGGGCGGCCGGCAGATCGGCATCGGTCATCGGGCGGTAAACAACAGTGGCGGACATGGCAAATCTCCGTTGAAGAATGGGCGTGAACGGCCGCAGTGATGGTGCCTGTGCGAAGCCTGGATGAAAACCTTCCTGCCGCGCTGTCTTCAACCCGAGAGAATTTTTTTTGAAATCAAGGGGTTGCCACCCTCGGCAATTCAGTACATAATTCACGCCATCGAAAGCACTGACCGCTGAAAAAGCTCAATGTTTTCAAAGAGTTAGAGAGTGATTGAATTGTCTCGAAACTCAACGTTTGTATGCGTCTGGTGTCGTGCTACTGACATCCGATGTTTGAGGCCGAGTAGCAAAATGGTTATGCAGCGGATTGCAAATCCGCCTACGCCGGTTCGATTCCGACCTCGGCCTCCACTTTTAAAAGCCCTGTAGATCAATGATCTACGGGGCTTTTTTTATGCGCGCTGGAAAGTATCGCCAACGCGACATCGTCTGGCATTGTTCAGAGAACCTTCCGATCCAAGTCCGCGTAGATTCCTACGAAGTTTCGGATAAGTCCTACAGATTAAAAAACCTGCGAATGATATCTAAGCTTCCTTCCCCATTTCTGATCGGACGGCAGTTGTGCTCAGATTGATATTTGTGAGGCTTGTTTGCTTGTCATCGATGCTCCTTTCGATCTCCGCAACTGCGCAAGGTCAATATTTTCGTATTTCAATGTGGCCGGACAGCGAGGAATCATGCCCGCTGCCAGAGGATATTCACAACAATGCAGGGATCTTTACCGCGCCCGCGAGTACTGATGGCGTTGAATGGATCGGAGCCGTGGTTGATGGCCAAAATGATCGGGTCAAGAACTTCCACAAAGGCTTGTTCGTGCTGACCAAGGACGAATACAACGGCCTCGGGGTTCTGAGTAGCTGCATGTATGAATTGTCGGGAGGGCAATTCTTGGCAATGCGTCTGGACTTGGGCAAGAACTTCCAACAAGGGATGTGGATCGAAATGGCCTCGCAGTGGAGCAAATCTGCCGACGTTGCGTCATCGTCAATACTTGAATGCAACAGTAAAGCAGCCGCGGGCTGCGCGTTTTATCTGGAGTGAGCACGGGGTCGGGTGCGGCGATTCAAGCTTTTCACTCTGTTGCTGCGCCGACTTCGACCTTCTTCCCTGCCGTATTTCGTAGTCCTTTGATCTACCAAGCTTTTTCTTTGCGCCGCATTGAGGCATTTAGTCTTGAAAAGTGCATATGCGAACTTGCTTCACGGGGGAGGGATGTATATATTTCCACCTCCGCTGCACCAGCGTCAGAACTGTCGCCCAGCCAAACAGCTGTCGCGACGCTCAGACCGCTTCACCGCGCTACCGCCCGAATGGCGAAATTGGTAGACGCATGGGACTTAAAATCCCCCGCTCGTAAGGGCGTGCCGGTTCGATTCCGGCTTCGGGCACCATATTTATCAAAGGCCTGCATGAGGTTTCTCATGCAGGCCTTTGTCGTTTCCGGGTTCGCGATTTATCACCAGCAAGGAGCTCCAGTTTTGATTTCAATGATGAAAAAGACTGTTTTTGGATTCGGCGTCGCGGTTATGGGTTTAAGTGTTGTCCCGTCTTCCTCGGCAGAGGAAATGACCGAACGAGAAATGGCAGTGACGCTCGTCGCAGCGCAGAGAGCATGTACTCACGTCTATCCAGGCATCGAATTCACAATTCAGAACGCCATCGATGACCCTGAAATGCAGTTACCCGCCGAGGTGGGTGAAGAAGCACTGCTCGCCGAAAAATCGCCGGAGTATCAAAAAGAAATTCGCCTGGCTCAAGACCCAATGGAACAGGACGTGACTGGACGAGCAGCGCTTGGCCTGATGTGTTCATTCATGAAGCCGCCCAAGCGTTTCTGGCAGTGAACTGAATTACATCTGGTAATTGCGGCGTTTCAATTCGCTGCTCAAAATCCAGACAAAAAAAAGCCCGCATGCGGGCGGGCCAAGGGGATTTATCAAAAGGAGTGGTTCCACAGTAGAGCTTGGGTTGTGAACGCAATGTGAAAGGGATGTGCAAGAAAAGTCCCGGCCGCGAGCGCTCAAGCGATTCACCTGGCGCGCTACCGGTTATCGGCTAACAGGAATCATTCAAATGTTCCCGACTCAATTCCATCACACGCAATTGCTTCGCCGTCGGCGAGCAAGTCAGATGGGGTTGATATAAATGACATCAGTCGATGATTTCCGGATCAAATCACACGAGCTTTTGATGAATCTGGATGCTGCAACATCAGAAATGATGCAATTAATTTCATCCCGCTCAGTGTCCGGCCCGCTTTGGGAGGACGCAGTCAAACGCCAACACGACGCTTACGTGCGTTGGAACGCGTTTATTAATAGTCGCGACGGCGACGAACCGCTTGAGGTGCCGCCGGCCAACTGAATACTGCCCGTCGAGCGATGCGCGGCGGGCAAGTTATCTGAACCGTGGCAGTGGTCGCTCAACTGGACGCAACGAAGACAGCGTGCTGCGAATCAGCGGCGTGTCCTTTTCGATGTCGTTCAGGCGATCACGGATTTTCAGCGCGGTCGGGTGCCCGCCCTGGTGATCAACCCAGTCGGCAATTTCTTTGCAGGCTGCAGCGAGACGCGCCTGACGGGAGTCAAGCAGGGTGAGCAGGGTGGTGATGGACTCTTTTTCGGACATGACACACCTCCGTTGAGAGAAAACCTGGCAATGCAACAAAAGCCCGCATGTGCGAGCTCTGCCGGTGGCGTTGCTGGTCGTTCAGCTCCAATAAGTGTAGACCCGCGTTTCAGCCTTGCCGGGCCGTGACTTGCGACTTGGCGTTAAGCTGCCGGCATTCACGTCGCGCGTCTTCTTCCAGATCAAAACCGTCGCCGATAAAACCACGGGTGCGGGTGTCGGCGATGCGAAACCAGACCGTCGCTTCGGGCGGCGTGTGGCTGACTTCTCCGGCGCGGCGGCCATGGATGATGATCTTGTTGCAGCGCTTCACGACGAAAATGTCTTCCATGGCACCACCGTGGCTGATTCGTGTTCACATCAACTATAGAAGCCCTTGGCTATCGTGCAAAAAATGCACAGGTCAGTTCGTCGGTTGGTTGCGCGTGGCCGGCTGCAATTGCCAGCCACACGCCTTCCATTGCAGCGTGTGGCTCGGGTCCAGCGCCGCGAGAAATGCCGGATCGTGAGACACCGCGATGATCGCGCCGGGGAAGCTGCGCAAGGCGTGCTCGAATGCCTCGATGGATTGCAGGTCCAGATGATTGGTCGGTTCGTCCAGCAACAACAACTGCGCCGGCACCTTGCGCCATAAGGCGATGGCGAGCGCCGCTTTCAGCCGTTCACCACCACTCAATGAACCGCTGGGCCGGGTGACTCGGCTGGCGTCGAGTTGCAGATTCGCCAGATAACTGCGCAACAGGCCTTCCGCCAGCGGCGTGTCCAGCAAGCCCAATTGCTCGACCACTGCACGCCGATCGTCCAGCAACGCCAATTGCTGATCGAGAAACGCGCTCGGCACATGCGCAATGCATTCACCGCTGCTCGGCGGATGTTCGCCCGCGAGCATTCGCAACAAAGTCGATTTGCCGCAGCCATTCGGACCGCTGACCGCAATCCTCAGCGGGCCACAAATGTTCAGGCTCACATACGTGGCGGGTTGGTCGGCGGCGAGCCAGGGTAATTGCGCGTTGATCAGCGTCAGCACCTGACGCGTCGCCGGTACCTCGGTGCCGGGCAGATTGACCACGACGCATTCATCCGGCAACACCTTGGCGTGTGCCTGTCGCACCTGCTGATCAAGCGCGTTTTTGCGCGATTGATGCGTTTGGCGCACCGGCCCCATGGCGTCCGCCGCCGCGCCTTTTATCCGCGCGCGTTCAAAACCGGAGACATTGGCCACATCAGCCTTTTTGCGCGTGGACGCGGCGCGGCGCTGCACTGTGTCGTGTTCACGCTGCAGCCGGCTGCGCTCACGGGTGCGTTGGCTGCGAGCCTGATCAAGGACTCGTTGCACGGCAGCGTTTTCGACAGTGCGTTGCTGCTGAAACGCCGAGTAATCGCCGCTGAACACGCTCGCCCCACGCGGTGTTATCTCGACAATCCGCTGCATGCGGCTCAACAGTTCCCGGTCATGGCTGATCACGATCAAACCGCCGCGCCACATATCGAGCATGCGCATCAGCCAACGCCGACCTGCTGCGTCGAGGTGGTTGGTCGGCTCATCCAGCACCAGCAGCTGCGCCTGCCCAAGCAGGGCGCCGATCAGTGCGATGCGGGCTTGCTGGCCGCCGCTCAACTGTTGCGTCAGTTGCTCAAAAGCAATGTCCGCAAGACCAGCCTCGTCCAGCAACTGCCGCAGCCGCTCGGGCAAATCCCAACGGTCAGCCAAGGTGTCGAAATCCTCGCTGGAGGCGTGCCCGAGATTCACACGCGCGAGGGCGTGCAGCGCTGGGGCGCAACCGGTGGATTCGGCGACGGTTTGCCCTTCAATGATTGGAAACGTTTGCGCGACATAAGCGACGCTGGCCTGGCGAGTCAGGCTGCCGGCGGTGGGTGTGAGTTGCCCGGCGATCAAGCGTCCGAGCACGCTTTTGCCGACGCCGTTGCGCCCGACGATAGCGCTGGGGACTCGGTCGAAGCTGAGGTTCAGTGAATCGAAAAGTGCCTCGCCGTTGGCAAACTGGAAACCCAGTTGGTTCAGGGAGACGAGAGCAGGCAGACGCGAGACGTGAGTCATCGGCACCTCCGGAAAATGTCGAAAAACCAACAAGCGCCGTAGCGGCTTGTCGCGGGAACATTTTGGAAGGCTTAGTTGTTCACGTTGGCGGTCGTCCTGCGAGAAGGAAAGGTCGTCAGGCTAGACGAGGACTCGCGTTCGAGCAAGTCCTCGAACAGTGCGGTTATGAAGCTTTTGCCGCGGCTTCGACCATTTTCTCTAGGAAAATCGCCAGCCCGACTTCCTCTGCTCGCAGGCCTTTGCGCACTCGCGAGCGTGGCAATTCGGCCAGCGAGCCCAGCAGGAAGCCATCGACTACCGCCGGGTGGATGTAGCATTTGCGGCACACGGCCGGGGTGTTGCCCAACTGTTTGGCGACGTTCTTGACCATTTCCACGACATGCCGCTTGGCATCGGATTCCGGCTCCCAATGCAACTCGCGCAGCACCGACAACGCCAACGCGCTGCCCGCCCAAGTGCGGTAATCCTTGGCGGTGAAATCGCCGCCGGTGAGGGTTTGCAGGTACGCGTTGACGTCGGAAGACGTGACCGTGTGGCGCTCGCCGTTTTCGTCGAGGTACTGGAACAGGTTTTGCCCGGGGATTTCCAGGCAACGCTTGATGATCCGCGCCAAGCGACGGTCTTTCACGGTGATCTGATGTTCGACGCCGCTCTTGCCGCGAAACTGGAACAGGATCGCGCTGCCGTTGACCTCGACATGCTGGTTGCGCAACGTGGTCAATCCATACGAGCGGTTATCGCGGGCATATTGCGTGTTGCCGACCCGGATCAACGTCGCGTCGAGCAAGGTAATCACCGTGGCCATGACTTTGTCACGGCTGAAACCGGGTGCCTCCAGCAGGGCTTCCAGTTGTTTGCGCAGCTTCGGCAGGGCCATGCCGAAATCGCGCAGGCGCGAGTATTTGTCGGCATCACGCACCTCGCGCCAACGCGCGTGATAACGGTATTGCTTGCGGCCCCGCGCGTCGCGCCCGGTGGCTTGCAGATGGCCGCGCGGGTCGGCGCTGATCCACACATTGGTGTAGGCGGGCGGTACGGCGAGGGCGTTGATGCGTTTGATTTCGTCGGGATCCTTGATGCGCTGACCCGAGGGATCGAAATAGCAGAACTTGCCGCGCAGGATTTTGCGCGTGATACCGGGCTGGGTGTCATCGACATAATGCAAATCGGGTGGCAACACATCGGTCAGCGCGGTATCGGGCATGGCAGTAGTCCTGGGCAACAAAAAGAAGGCATGTACAGGATTGACCGCGCGCGATTGCGGTTGGTGCCGACGGATTTACGCGAGGACGGCCACGGCCTTGATTTGCGCCCAGAGTTGCTGCCCGGGATGGATGCACAACTGATCGCGCGAATACCGCGTAATGCGCGCCAATAACGGCGAGCCGCCAGCGTCCAGGCGAATCAGCACGTGCGCCGCGTTGTCGGCCGGTTGCTCGCTGACCACCGTCACCGGCAGGCGATTGAGAATGCTGCTTTGCTCGACGCCGTGCTGGCTAAGGCTGACATCGCGCGCCTGAACCTTGCAGCGCAGCGCCTGACCGTCGGCCATCGGCGAATGCGCGACGCGGATGCTCAGTTTGGTATTCGGCAGTCGCAGGGTCAGCAATTGATAGGCGGCGTCATAAGCGCTGACATGCCCCTCGATCACCACGCCCGCGTCGTCGCCCAAGGCCAGCGGCAAGTCGAGCCGTGCCAGGGTTTCGCCAATCGGTCCGCTGGCCAGGGCTTTGCCGTCGCTCAGCAGCACGAGGTGATCGGCCAGCCGCGCCACTTCATCCTGCGAGTGGCTGACGTACAGCACGGGTATGTCCAGTTCATCGTGCAGACGTTGCAGGTACGGCAGGATTTCGTTTTTACGCTGACTGTCGAGGGCGGCGAGCGGTTCATCCATCAGCAGCAGCTTCGGACTGGTCAGCAGGGCACGGGCGATGCCGACGCGCTGGCGCTCGCCGCCGGACAGATTCTGCGGATGCCGGTCGAGCAGATGCCCGATTCCGAGCAGTTCGGTGGCGTGAGCCATGTCGACGCGGCGCTGCGATTTGGCGATGCGCTTGAGGCCGAATTCGAGATTGGCCAGCACCGATAAGTGCGCGAACAGGCTGGCTTCCTGAAATACGTAACCAATCGCGCGTTTATGCGGCGGGACGAAAATATTCTGGCTGCTGTCCTGCCAGACTTCATCGTTGACCTGAATAAAGCCCACTTCGGCGCGCTCCAGCCCGGCGATGCAGCGCAGGCACGTAGTCTTGCCCGAGCCGGAATGGCCGTACAGCGCGCTGACGCCGCGACCGGGCAATTGCAGGTCGACGTCGAGGGCGAAACCGGAATAGCTGAGTTTCAGGCGCGTGAGAATCATCAATCAGGTCCAGGCCGTTTTGGTTTTACGGCTGGAATACAGCGCCAGCAACACCAGGAATGAGAACACCAGCATCGCCCCGGCCAGCCAGTGCGCCTGGGCGTATTCCATGGCTTCGACGTGATCGTAGATCTGCACCGAAACCACACGAGTCTTGTCCGGGATATTGCCGCCGATCATCAACACCACGCCGAATTCGCCGACCGTGTGGGCAAAACCGAGGATCGCCGCGGTGATGAAACCGGGGCGCGCCAGTGGCAGGATCACGCTG
Organism: Pseudomonas sp. SJZ131; assembly: GCF_007828705.1. Classification (NCBI taxonomy): domain Bacteria; kingdom Pseudomonadati; phylum Pseudomonadota; class Gammaproteobacteria; order Pseudomonadales; family Pseudomonadaceae; genus Pseudomonas; species Pseudomonas sp. SJZ131. The sequence continues at coordinate 794,906 of NZ_VIVC01000001.1, forward strand.
AAAAATGTGTCCCACGGATTGGCGCGCAGCGTTGCGGCGACTTCCAGCGGACGGGTGCCGATGGCGGAAAACGCGTTTTGCAGCGGCTGCACCACAAACGGCATTGAATACAGCACCGAGCCGATTACCAATCCGGCAAAACTGAAAGTCAGCGTGCCGAGCCCCAGCGCTTGGGTGAACTGGCCGATGAAGCCATGCGGTCCGAGCGCCAGTAATAAATAGAAGCCGATTACCGTGGGTGGCAATACCAGCGGCAGGGCGACGATGGCCCCGACCGGGCCGCGCCACCACGAGCGGGTGCGCGACAGCCACAGCGCAATCGGAGTGCCGATGACCAGCAGGATCACAGTCGTCAGGGACGCCAGTTTCAGGGTCAGCCAAATGGCGGAAAAATCGGCACTCGTCAGCGTCATTTAGAGTTGGTAACCGTAGGACTTGATGACAGCCGCAGCTTTTGGCCCCTTGAGGTAGTCAACCAGTGCCTTGGCGGCCGGGTTGTCCTTGCCTTTGTTGAGGATCACCGCGTCTTGTTTGATTGGGTCGTGCAATTCGGCCGGAACGATCCAGGCTGAGCCGCTGGTGACTTTGCCGTCTTTGTAGATCTGCGACAAGGCTACAAAACCCAATTCGGCGTTGCCGGTGGAAACAAATTGATAAGCCTGAGTGATGTTCTGGCCTTCGACGATTTTACTTTTGACCTTGTCGGTCAGGCCTTTTTTGGCCAACACCTGAGTAGCGGCCAAGCCGTATGGCGCAGCTTTCGGGTTGGCGATGGACAAGTGCTGGTACTGGTTATTGGTCAGCACTTCGCCCTTGGCATCGACGTAACCTTTTTTGGCCGACCACAGCGCCAGGGTGCCGATGGCGTAGGTGAAGCGCGAGCCTTTGACGATTTCGCCTTCGCTTTCGAGTTTTTGCGGGGTGCTGTCATCCGCCGAGAGGAACACTTCGAACGGCGCGCCGTTTTTGATCTGGGTGTAGAACTGCCCGGTTGCGCCATAGGCTGCGACCAGTTTGTGCCCAGTGTCTTTTTCGAAATCGGCGGCGATTGCCTGAATCGGCGCGGTGAAGTTGGCGGCTACTGCGACCTGGACTTCATCGGCCTGGGCCGAGCCGAACGCGAATACCGCGAGCAGGCTGGCAAGGCAAGTAGGGGCAAAACGTGAGGCACGAATGGTCATGAAACGGCTCCGTTGTTATTGGGGTAAACGCTATATAGCGGAATATATAGCGAAACGTCTGTAAACGGAACTTGCCGGTTTTAACTTGTGCTCAATGTGCGAGCGGGCTAGGGGGGAGCTGAGCTTGGTGGGAACTGAGCTTAGTAGCTGCGAGCTTGGTGGGAGCTGGACTTGGTGGGAAGGAGCTTGGTGGGAGCTGAGCTTGCTCGCGATGGCGTCGGGACATCCGACATCTTGGCTGTTTGACAGTCCGCTATCGCGAGCAGGCTCACTCCTACAGGTGATGTGTTGGGTGAGGAGGTTAGTGGTGGGTCAGTCTGGCCAATGCTTCTTCGGCGAAACGCCGGGTCAGTTCTGCCGTGGTCAGCTCGATACCTAATGTGAACGCCTGCCCAGCCCAAAGATTGGCGAAGTCCGCCGGATCCTTCACCCGCAGCGGCAGCAGCGCGCCACCGGCCAATGGGAACGCAGGTGCCTTGTCGCTCATCGGCCCGATCTCGCGCATCACCCGGTTGAGAATCCCCCGCGCCGGCCGCCCGGTGAAGAGATTGGTCACCGCTGTTTCGCTTTCTTTGGCCGTGCGCAACGCCTTGTGGTGCGCGGCGCTGATTCTGGCTTCCGGGGTAAACAGGTACGCCGTGCCCAATTGCACTGCCGAGGCGCCGAGGTGAAACGCTGCAACAATCCCGCGCACGTCGCCGATCCCGCCAGCGGCGATCACTGGCACCTTCACCGCATCGACTACCTGCGGCAACAGCGCGAACGTGCCGACCTGGCTGCTCAAGTCATCGCTGAGAAACATCCCGCGATGGCCGCCGGCCTCGTAACCCATGGCGATAATCGCATCGCAGCCGTGCTGCTCCAGCCACACCGCCTCTTCGACAGTGGTGGCCGAGGATAGAATTTTCGCGCCGGTGGCTTTGACCCGTTCCAGCAGCGACTTCTCCGGCAGGCCAAAGTGGAAGCTGACGACTTCGGGGCGAAACTCTTCGATCACGGCGCACGCCGCTGCATCGAACGGCGCGCGATTGGACACCGGCGTCGGCGCATCGAAATCGGCGCCCAATTCGCGGTAGTAGGGCTCCAGAAGATTTTTCCATGCGTCAGCCTTTTGCTCGTCCGGCGCCGGCGGTTGATGGCAAAAGAAGTTGACGTTGAACGGGCGCTGGCTCTGCTGGCGAATGGTTTTCAGCTCTTCGCGCAATTGCTCGACGCTGAGCATCGCCGCAGGCATCGAACCCAGGCCGCCAGCGTTGCTCGCAGCAATGACCATCGCGGAATCGGTCGCGCCGGCCATTGGCGCCTGGATAATCGGCAGCTCGATCCCGAGCAGGTCAAGAATGCGCGTATCTGGCCACTGGCTCATGTGCTTGCTTCTCCGGCGTCAAAACGGGGCAGGGAGGTTATGGCGTTTTTGTAACAGCTATCGCCAGTCTCAGGCCAGTGGGTTTTTCTGAACGGTGGCGTCTGTTTTTGTGAAATGCAGCTTTTGTGAAACGCGGCTTTTGTGGATAGGCCATTGATCCTTCACCGCCGATGCAATCCGCCGCCGCCAAACGAGCGATTCATCACCCGTGACGAATCATGAAAATTGTTGAAGCGCTGATTGCCGAATGAGCGCGCCGCTGCTTCGCGATTGAGGTTCTGCAACTGCGCAGTATTGGCTGGATTAACCCGCGTCGCGCCACCCTTGACCATTGATTGCCAGCCATCGTCGGTCTTGCGGTAGACGTTGCCGTCATGCCCGGCGTAAACGTTGTCGCCGACCCGCGCGGCGCCGCTGTTGCGTCCACGGATGCCGCCGTATTGTGTGGTGTTGCCGGTGTTCGGGTTGTAAACCGCGCCACGATTGGCCGTGACTTGAGCGCCGTTGCGCACATTGCCCGCGGTGACTTTTTCGCCGGCAATGGCGCCACCTCCCGGCCCGGCGATGGCACCACTACGTGCGGCGGCGTAATTTCCGCTGTAGACGTTGTGCACCGCGCCGCGCTGGCCGGCAGTAGCGATGCCGGTGCGCGAGTTGTAGGAAGATCCGACCTGACCCGCCCAGCGATTGCCGGTCCAGGCGTTGTAACCGGCGCCATAACGGCTGACCGTTGCGCGATCTCCCCACTGTCGATAAATGTTGCCGGTATTGCCCGCCCAACCGCCCGGACCCCAGGCCACCGCGCCGCCATGGTAACCATACGCCGCGCCGCCCCACGGCATTGGCGCCGGGTACAGACGCGGGCCCCACGCATACCCCCAGCCGTAATTGCCCCACCATGGGTAGGCGCCCCAGCCCCAACCCGTGGCGACAGTACTGCCGCCCCAACTCCAGCCGAAACCGAAACCAAACGTCCAACCGGTCCACGGCGTATAGCGAATCGCCACGCCAAAACCGTAAGTCACCGGCGGCCCATACCAAACCGTGCCGACCCACGGCGTATACGGGTAACCGGTGCCGTAAACCACCACGCCGCTGGCCGGGTCCACGGTGGAACCCTGATAGCCCGGCGTATAACCGACCACCACCGTATCGCCGTTGGCCTCGTAGACTTTGACGTAGGTGATGTAGTGCATCGGCGAACTCGGCGGGATCGAATAGATCACCGCCGGCACCGCAGTCGCCACGGTCCACGGCCCCTGCACCGAGGCTGCGCTGAACCAGACGCCGTTCTCGACCGCGTACCAGCTCTTGGCGTCAACCCGGATGATCGGCGTTGGCGTGTTCACCACATATTGCAGCGGCGTGCCGGTGATTGCCTTCAGTTGCGGCTCGCCATCGAATGGCGGTGCAGTCATGTTCACTTGGCTTTTATTGATCGCCGAGGTCTGGGGGATAATCGCCGCAATTGCTGCCTCGCGCGCCTGTGGTGTGCCGGCAACCGAGGCTTTGACGTTTTCCTTGGCACTGTCGTCGGGAATATTGGCGAAGTCGGCGGGCAATTTATCTGCCGGCGTAAAGGCCCAAGGCCCTTGCATATCGGCGGCTTTGAACCAGCGCCCGGAGATCAGTACGTAACTGTTCTGGTCACCGATTTCCTTGAACAGGTGCCCGGTGGTGTTAGTCACGTATAACAGCTGCGTGCCCTGGATCGGCTGCCATTGCGGCGCGCCGTCGGTGACGATCAATTCGGTAGGGGTTGTCGCGACATGGATCTGTGGGAAGGGCGGCTTGGCCAGTGTAGGAATTTTGTCTTTTGGATCGCTTTGGCCGGTCAGCAGGTCAACCTGCCGACTCTGAATCGCGGCTTTTTTGGCCGTTTCCAGATCCGCCGTCTGCGAGCGCAGTGGCGCGTACTGGCCGTTCAGGCTATCAGCGACCATCCAGCCATCGAACACATGCAGATAATGTTTGCCCTGCGCATCCTTGAGCAACAGCGGTCGCGTGTTGATCACGCGTTGCAGCCCCGTGCCCTCGACCGGCCGATACGCCGGCTCGCCATCGATGTACACCAGCAGCGCCGGGACTTCGGAGGTGATGATGGTCGGCGGGGTGTTTTCGATCGGTTCACCGCTGGATTTCTGTTCGGCGGCCAGCACGCCAAGGGCAGCTTCGAGTTGATCCAGCGAAATGGTTTTCTTGCGGTTGGCCGCGTCCTGTTTCAGCGCCGCGATCCAACTGTCGGACTGCGCCGCGCTGGACGGAAAATCGGCTTTGATCAAGGTGTACTGATCGAGCGCCACCCAACGTGTGGCTTTGTCTACCAAGGTATGTGCGCTGAATTGGACGATGCCGTAAGTGGCTTTGCCGTCAGCTCCGGTGGCTTCGACGGCGGCGCGCGCCTGCAAGGTGTAACCGTCCCAACTGTCGAGTTGCGGCTGGTAGATCGTCAGTTTGGTGCTGCCAGCATTCAGTACCTGCGGCCAGCTCGGCGCGGCGGGCGTAGCGGCTGCCGACGTTTTTGCTGGCGCAGCCTGAACGCTGCCGAGCGCCAGCCAGCAGAGCATCAGCAAAACGGTAAACGCGCGCAGGCAGGGCATTGTCAGCTTCATCGACAGTAAGGTTTTTTCAGGGATTTGCGTCCGAAAAAAAAGCATAGCCGCCGGTCATGGAAATGCTCGGGCGATTGAGTGATTAGAGGAAAGTCGGGTAGGGCAATGTGTTGCTTTGTGTTATTTGATGGGCACTTCAACCTCAGTAAAGCCCTCGGGAGGCAGCGATGTTCAACGGTATTTTGATCGACAAAGACGACAGCGGTTATCGGGCCACGCTGCAGAAAATCGATGATGCGCAACTGCCCGAGGGCGATGTGACCGTCCGCGTGGCGTACAGCACGTTGAATTTCAAGGATGGCCTGGCGATCACCGGCAGCAGTCCGGTGGTGCGAAAATTCCCCATGGTGCCGGGGATTGATCTGGCAGGCAGCGTCGAAGCCAGCGAGCATCCGGACTACAAGGTCGGCGACCTTGTCCTGCTTAACGGTTGGGGCGTGGGTGAAGGGCATTGGGGCGGATTGGCGCAGAAAGCGCGGCTCAACGGCGACTGGTTGATTGCGCTGCCAAAGGCCTTCACACCGGCGCAAGCCATGGCAATTGGCACCGCCGGTTACACAGCGATGCTGAGCATTCTGGCGCTGGAGCACAATGGCGTCACGCCGCAGCAGGGTGAGGTGCTGGTAACCGGCGCGAATGGCGGTGTAGGAAGTTTCGCCATTGCCCTGTTGAGCAAACTTGGCTACACGGTCGTGGCCTCGACCGGTCGCACCTCGGAGCACGACTACCTTAAACAGCTCGGCGCCAGCGAAATCATCGACCGCGCAACCTTGTCCGCGCCGGGCAAGCCGCTGGCCAAGGAACGCTGGGCGGCGGTCATCGATTCGGTCGGCAGCCACACGCTGGCCAACGCCTGCGCCAGTACCAAAGCCAACGGCACGGTCGCCGCGTGCGGATTGGCGCAAGGCATGGATTTTCCGGCCTCGGTCGCGCCGTTCATTCTGCGCGGCGTGACCCTCGCCGGCATCAACAGCGTGACCCAGCCCAAAGCCAAACGCGTAGAGGCCTGGAACCGTCTGGCCGCGGATCTGGACTTTGCCTTGCTGCCGCTGATCAGCCGCGAGATCGGTCTCAGCGAAGCCATCGAAGCCGCGCCGAAATTGCTCGCCGGCCAATTGCGCGGCCGCGTGGTGGTGGATGTGAATCGCTGAGGGATTACTGGCCTTCGCGCTCCAGCAACTGCCGTTTACGCTCGATGCCCCAGCGATAACCCGAGAGATTGCCGTCGCTGCGCACCACGCGGTGACACGGGATCGCCACCGCCAGACTGTTCGCGCCGCAGGCTTGAGCCACGGCGCGCACGGCTTTCGGCGAACCGATACGCAGGGCAATGTCGGCGTAACTGGCGGTGCTGCCGACCGGGATTTCGCGCAGCGCCTGCCACACCCGTTCCTGAAACGCCGTGCCGCGCACGTCCAGCGGCAAATCCAAGCCAATTGCCGGTGCTTCGATAAACCCGACGACTTGAGCGATCAACTGCTCAAACTCGTGATCAGCGCCGATCAGGTTGGCGCGGCGGAATTTGTCCTGCAGATCACAGACCAACTGATGTGGATCGTCGCCAAGCAGAATCGCGCAGATCCCGCGTGCGCTTTGCGCGACCAGAATTGCCCCCAGCGAACATTGCCCGACCGCGAAACGAATGTCGTTGTTCTGGCCCTCGGCGCGGTAATCGCCGGGCTTCATTCCCAGCAGGTGATCGGCGGATTCGTAGAACCGGCTATTGGAATTGAAACCTGCGTCGTAGAGCGCGTCGGTCACTGAACCCCCGTCGCTCAAGCGTTCACGAACCCGGCGCGATCGGTGCGCGCTGGCGTAACCCTTGGGCGTGAGGCCGGTCACGGCTTTGAACACGCGATGAAAGTGGAAACTGCTTAACCCGGCGGCGCCCGCCAGTTCGCTCAGCGCAGGCAGATTTTCCGCCGCTTCGATTTGTCGACACGCCGCAGCGACCGTGGCGGCATGTTGCGCCGCGACCTCGCTTTGATCCTTCGCTGCGCGTTTGCTCGGGCGGTAACCGGCGGCCTGAGCTTGCTCGGCGGTGTCGAAAAATTCCACGTTCTGCGGTTTCGGCAAGCGCGCCAGGCTGCTCGGGCGGCAATAGATGCCGGTGGTTTTTACCGCGTAGACAAACTGCGCGTCAGCCTTGGGATCGCGCGCGACCACCGCAGCCCAGCGTGGGTCGTTTTCGGTGGTGGACGGGGTTTTGCTGATGGAGGTGTTCATGGCGTCAGGTCCGTGGACGGGTTTCGCTCAGATTAATCAGCCGACAGTAAAGCAGCACTCCGGGTCTTGCGGTCGAACTCGTCAAATTCATCCGGCGACGCGAAACGTGAAGTTGATCCGCTGTTCGCCCAGTTGCGGATGCTGGCCGTCCTTGATCGGCAAAACGCCGTGGTAACGCAAGCGATCAACGCCGCCCCAGACCACCACGTCGCCGTGAAACAACGGCACGCGCTGGGTCTTGTCGCTGCGCTCGAAACCGCCGAACTGAAACATCGCCGGCAAGCCCAGTGACACTGAAACGATAGGCGCGGCGTAGGAACCTTCATTTTTATCCTGATGCAAAGACATCTTCGCCCCAGGGATATAACGATTGATCAGGCAGGAATCCGGCACAAAGTCTGTAAATCCTGCTTCCCGCGCCGCCGCTTGCGCCAGTTCGAAAAACGCCGGTGGCATGGCTGGCCACGGTTGTCCGGTTTGCGGATCGTGACGCGTGTAACGGTAACCGCTGCGGTCGGTGGTCCAGCCCAGCGCGCCGCAACTGCTCAGCGCCACTGACATGGTAAAACCGCCTGGCGTGACCATTTGCCGAAACGGCGCGGCCAGCAGCACGGCTTCCAGCGCCGGCAGCAATCGGTCAAGCAGAGGCAGGGCAAAGCCGCGCAGCACGTAGGACTGTTCGCCGATCTGCTCGCGCCGTGGCGTCTGCTGTGGCTCGTCATCAGCGAACAGGTCGAGGGTGGTCGGGCTCATGGTTTCATAACGCATCGTGAAAAATGATTCCAAGGGTATGGCGATTGCCACTGTGCAGGCGACTGACGCCGTGGCGCAGGGTGACTCGGTAATAACCGCGAAGGCCTTTGACCGGGCGCTGACTGACGGCAAAGATCAGCGCATCTCCTTTGCTCAGGCCAATGACCTGAGGCCTGGACTGCATGCGCGGGCGCTGCTCGGTCAACACAAACTCGCCGCCGGTGAAGTCTTGCTGCGGTTCTGACAGTAGAATCGCCACTTGCAGTGGGAAAACGTGTTCACCGTACAGGTCCTGATGCAAACAGTTGTAGTCCTGCGCACCGTATTGCAGCAACAACGGAGTAGGGCGCTCCTGACCAGCGGCGTGGCAGCGTTGGATGAATTGCGCGTGACATTCGGGGAAGCGCGTCGGCAAGTCCATGTGTTCGTACCAGCGATTGGCGATCGGCACCAGGCGCGGGTACAGCGTTCCGCGCAGCTGGCTCACCACGTCGGGCAAGGGGTATTTGAAGTATTTGTATTGGCCGCGCCCGAAGCCGTGGCGAGCCATCATCACGTGTGAACGGAAGGGCTCCTGTTGGGCATACAACGCACTGATTTCGTCGCACATCCGATGACCCAAAAGTGAGCGAATAACCGCGCATCCGTCCTGATCGAGTTGCTGTTCGAGCGCGGGCCAATCTGCCGATTCCACGGAAACGGGCATGTCGTGACTCCTTAACCATTGGTTGAGGTAGCCAGACTAGGGCGTGTGCGCTGAGCGAACACTCCGGCTTTTGCGCTCGAATTTAGCGGCGGGGCGCTGACGTCCAGGTTGTCGCTCAGGTCAGTGTTCCCCTGACACAAACCCCGTGGGAGCGAGCTTGCTCGCGATGAGGGCGGTCAGTCAAAACCAATGCCGACCGGGACATTGCAATCGCGAGCAAGCTCGCTCCCACTAAGAGTCTTCATCAAGCAGGAGTGCTGCAAGTGTTACAGCGCTTTGCTGACAGCGATGTCGCTCATCACGTCGTCGGTATCGCGATGAATCGCGTCAAGCGCGGCTTTGGCTTGCTCTTCGGTGCCATCTGCAAGCTGGGCAAATTCGAAACGGCGCTCGCCGTTGAGTTTGTATTTGATAACGTATTTGGTCGTTTGGGCCACGGTCATGTCAGGTCTGCCTGTTTGCGTGTATAGATGCCGCTCAGCTCAATTTGGTGCTGGAGCGGCGGACGATCTTGATCGAGTGAGTCAAGGTCGGTTTGCGGGTCACGCTGATCGCCTTGCGACTGTTGACCGTGTCGATGGTGATGTTCCAGAAACCGGTGCTCGGCGCGGTGATGCGGGCCGGGAACGTGTCGAAAGCGCCGCCGTGGTAAGTGTGGCGGCCGCCATTTTTGAAGCTGCGGAAGTTGGCGTCGTTCATCAAGCGAATGTTGCAGGTTTGCGAGCATTGAATGACGACAATGTCGTCCTCATTGAGGTGCTCGCGCTGGTGGATAAATTTCATGAGGCGCCTCCAGAAGGGCTTTTTCTACAAAATCAAAACGATAGCAGGGCAATTGGCAGAGTTTATCAGCCCGAACGGGTTATTATCCGGCCGTCAGCGCCGTGTTTGACAATTAAAAACGCTCATTCGCGATTCCATGAGCAATAAATGCAACGAGCCCCGGAGAAAAACAGTCTTTACGCTGTCGGAGGGTCTTTATCGGAGGTTTTATATGAAATGGGGTGTCCTGGTTCTGCCGCTTGCCTTGGCGGTGAGTGGTTGTGCAAATGTCGCAGAAATCAACGAGACGCTGCCGACCATGAACGTGATCTCAGGTAAAAAGCCTCACGAGTACGCGCAATGCCTGGTCGAGAAACTCGCCAGCAGCCGTGGTGCCCTGCAGATCGAGCCGCACAAGGAAGGCGTACGAGTCATCGTGCCAGGCAAATTGGCCTCTGGTCCGGCCGCCGTGTTTGATATCGAAGACCGCTCTGGCGGCAGCGGTATCAAGCTGCATGAGCGCATGTCCAACGTGCCGGTGCGGCCGAAAGATATCCAGCGCGCCGCTACGGCTTGCATCTCGGACAGATAGAGCGCCGATTGGTAGAGCGCCGACTGTTAGACTGTCGGCCGCTAGCCTGATGCCGCCAAAGCAGTGCTTTGGCGGCATTGTCATTTCTGGAGTTGCGCATGAAGCGAGAGCAGGTACGGGAACGTCATGCAGAGGGCCATATCTCTGCCACCCACGTGATTCAGAACCCGGCGAATTCGGGGGAATGGATCGTGTTTTTCAAGAAGAGCGCCGGGCGCAGTTACTTCCTGGTGGATGAAAACGATGAAGTCGAATCATTCAGCAGCCTCGACGAGTTGATCGAGACCGTGCGCGGCCTCGGGATCAAATTCGCCGAAATTCACATGTAATTCTGCTGGTCGTTGCCAATGCATTCTGCACGTAGGCGCAGCGCGCCTTATTTGCAGACCACCACTACGCTGCGGTTCTTGAAGTTGCCGACATCCACGCCAAGGGTTTTGTCGCTTTCCTTGGTCGAGGGCGTTCCGTCAGTGCCGACAATTCGGTAGCCGGTGCCCGCGCAGGAGTCATCGGCCTTCTCGTAGCAAGTAGCCCAGGAATTGGCCTCGCCGGAGCAGTCGATGGTCAGCCCCTGTTCGCCGTTGTTCAAATAGGTTCGTTCGGAAGTGGCGCAACCGGTGAGCGCCAGTACTGCAATCAGGGCCAGAAATTTGTTCATGTCGTTTTTTCGTCGTCAGATGATGGGGCTAAGCCTGTGACAGCAGCCGAATGAAAAGGTTATAGCGAATGGCCACTTTGTTGCAGACATCCATAAAAAAGCCCTGCGCGATGGCAGGGCTGCTCGAATCAGCTGCGTATCAGGACTTGTCCTTGCCGCGACGTTTCGGGCCTGCAGGCTGATCCTGCAACACCGACGCCACATCGATCGCCAGCGCTTCGGTAGGGAAAGGTCCGGCGATATTCTCGCCAGCAGCGCTGCCCACCCACCATTGACCGTCTTTGGCCTGATTGATCTGGTACCCGTTGACGCTTTTTGCTACCGACATGTATCTGCCTCTTTGGCTTGGTTCAAGCGCGCCATCATACGCCAAATGCCCTTTACCGGTGCTGAACGGCGTATGGTGGTGCGATTGCCGGTCGGCGCGGATTCGCGCGCATGTGCTATCTATGAAAGCTTATGGGAACTATCCGCGAGAATATTTCTCTATGATGGCATCGGTTAGCCAGTGCGGGGCATTGTAAGGTGCCCGCAGCCTGATTAGACTGCGCCGAAACCCGAACACACAGCCTTTTCAAGGACTTATATGATCAAGAAATGCTTGTTCCCAGCAGCCGGTTACGGTACTCGCTTCCTGCCAGCGACTAAAGCCATGCCCAAAGAAATGCTGCCGGTGGTAAACAAGCCACTGATCCAGTACGGCGTCGAAGAAGCACTGGACGCTGGGTTGACCGAAATCTCCATCGTCACTGGTCGCGGCAAACGCGCACTCGAAGACCACTTCGACATCAGCTACGAGCTGGAAAACCAGATCAAGGGCACCGACAAGGAAAAATACCTGGTCGGCATCCGTAAACTGCTCGACGAGTGCTCTTTCTCTTACACTCGCCAGACCGAAATGAAAGGCCTCGGCCACGCAATCCTGACAGGCCGTCCGCTGATCGGCGACGAACCTTTCGCCGTGGTGCTGGCGGATGACTTGTGCGTCAACCTCGGCGGCGACGGCGTCCTGACGCAAATGGTCAAGCTGTACAAACAGTACCGCTGCTCGATCATCGCGATCCAGGAAGTTGATCCGATGGAAACCAACAAGTACGGCGTTATCGCCGGTGACTTGATCGGCGACGACCTGTACCGCGTGCGCAACATGGTTGAAAAACCAGCGCCGGAAGATGCACCGTCGAACCTGGCGATCATCGGTCGTTACATCCTCACGCCGGACATCTTTGACCTGATCCAGCAAACCGATCCAGGCAAGGGTGGCGAAATCCAGATCACCGACGCCCTGATGAAACAGGCGCAAAACGGTTGCGTGATTGCCTACAAATTCAAAGGCAAGCGTTTCGACTGCGGTGGCGCTGAAGGCTACATCGAAGCAACCAACTTCTGCTTCGAGAACTTCTACAAGACTGGCAAGGCTTACTGATAGCGCCGCACAACTTGTAATGAGAAAACCACCTTCGGGTGGTTTTTTCGTTTTCCGCCCGCATATTGTTCGCAGCGTTTGCCCAATGAGTGTCTGCAGGTATGCTGCTAGCCTGCCGAGGAGATAGAAATGGCCTTTGATTTTGACCTTTATGTGATTGGTGCCGGTTCCGGCGGTGTGCGGGCTGCGCGATTTGCGGCGGGTTTTGGTGCGAAAGTCGCCGTGGCGGAAAGCCGTTACCTGGGCGGTACGTGCGTGAACGTTGGTTGCGTGCCGAAAAAGCTGCTGGTCTACGGCGCGCACTTCGCCGAAGACTTCGAGCAGTCCTCCGGTTTTGGCTGGACGCTGGGCGAGGCCAAGTTCGATTGGGCGACGCTGATTGCCAACAAGGATCGCGAGATCAATCGCCTTAATGGCATCTATCGCAACTTGCTGGTCAACAGCGGCGTGACTTTGCATGAGGGCCACGCCAAGATCGTCGACCCGCACACCGTTGAGATCAACGGCGAGCAATTCACCGCCAAGAATATCCTCATCGCCACGGGCGGCTGGCCGCAGATTCCGGAGATTCCGGGGCACGAACACGCGATCAGCTCCAACCAGGCGTTCTTCCTCAAAGAGCTGCCGAAGCGTGTTCTGGTGGTCGGTGGTGGTTACATTGCCGTCGAGTTCGCCGGGATTTTCCACGGCCTCGGCGCCGAGACGACACTGCTCTATCGCGGCGATCTGTTCCTGCGCGGCTTTGATGGTGCGGTGCGCAAGCATTTGCAGGAAGAGCTGACCAAGCGCGGTATGGACTTGCAGTTCAATGCCGACATCGAGCGCATCGAGAAACTCGCCGATGGCAGCCTGAAAGCGACGCTCAAGGATGGTCGGCAACTTGAAGCCGATTGCATCTTCTACGCCACTGGCCGGCGTCCGATGCTCGACAACCTCGGGTTGGAAAACACTGGGGTCAAACTCGACGAGAAAGGTTTTGTCGAGGTCGATGAGCAGTATCAGACTGCCGAGCCGTCGATCCTGGCCCTGGGCGATGTAATCGGTCGCGTGCAATTGACACCGGTGGCGCTGGCCGAAGGCATGGCGGTGGCGCGGCGTTTGTTCAAGCCTGAGCAGTATCGTCCGGTGGATTACAAAATGATCCCGACAGCGGTGTTCAGCTTGCCGAACATCGGTACTGTCGGTTTGACCGAGGAAGAGGCCCGGGAAGACGGGCACGATGTGGTGATCTACGAAAGCCGTTTCCGGCCGATGAAGCTGACCCTGACTGAATGTCAGGAGCGCACGCTGATGAAACTGGTGGTCGATGGCAAGTCCGACAAGGTCCTGGGTTGCCACATGGTCGGCCCGGACGCCGGGGAAATCGTCCAAGGCCTGGCAATTGCGCTGAAGGCCGGCGCGACCAAGCGCGATTTTGACGAAACCATCGGCGTGCACCCAACTGCCGCCGAAGAGTTCGTGACCATGCGCACGCCCGTCGCCGGTTAATCGTCCTTCGCTGCGTCTGGCGCTGTCGCAACGACAGTCGCCAGACGCGCGCTTTCGATTTCGCTTTCATCGAGTCTGGCCTGGGTCTTGGCCAATTCACTTTCCAATGACTGATTGATCTGCGTTTGCTCGTCGACGTTCTGTTTCAGTGTCTGCGCTTCCAGCAGCGCGATGCGCAGGCGTTCCTGGAGGAGGGTGCGTTCGTTGTCGACGCGGCTGGCCTGCTCGAGCAACTGATCCTGGCGGCTGTTGGCCTGTTTGAGGTGGTCCTGCAACAGGCTCAGCTCGCGCAGCGTACCGCGACTTTCGGTCAGTACTCGCTCGTTATCGCGGTGCAATTGGGTGATTTCATCCTGGCGGACGAGGGCGCTTTGCTGAGCCTGACGCAATTCCATCTGAATCTGCTGCACCTGTCCTTCGTGGCGACGCTGCTCTTGCTCGCGCTGCTCTTTGACGGCGTTGCGGTAGTGCTCCAGCGCGTCGCGGACGTGCAGGTGTTTCTCTTCCAGTGAGCGGATCTGCTCGTCCTTGTCCTTCAAACGTAATTCGAAATCCGCCAGCGCCTGATTGAGCCCGGCATTGCGGGTTTGCTCGGTCTGCAGCATTGAGCGGGTTTGCAGCAATGCCTCGGATTCCTGAGTCAACGCCAGGCTTTGAATCTCGTATTGCTGCTGCAGCTCGGTATTGGCTTCACGCGCTTCGTCGAGCAGCGCTTCCAGGGTTTTGCGTTGATGCTCGAACGCTTCGCGCGCTTGATCGATCGGTTCTTGCGCCTGCTCTTTGAGGCGTTGCGCGAGGCGTGAGACCAATCCTGCCAGTTCACCATCAATCGGCTCGGCGACTTCTTCAGTGCGCTGCAGGCCGCCATCCAGCTCCTTCAGATAACGATGAATCGTGGTTTTCGAGCCGGTATTGCCCATTTCGATTCGTACTGCGTCGATGCTGGGGTTTTCGCCTCGGGCAAGGATCGCCAAACGGGCCGCTTGCACCACTGCTTTGTTTACACCGCCACGAGCCATGTGTTCTCCTACGATTTCGTACTGTGGTACGTACCACCAAAGTACACAGTGTACCATTCCGAATGGAAAGTTAAATATCGAAGTTATCTGACACGGGATATACTGGTATTACCCCGCGTGATGAGCTTTCGACACGGTTTTCGCCCGCTGAAACGGTATGTTTTCAAGAGTTGAACCCATGACTGATCTGGATCGCTATCTACAGGCCGCCACCCGCGACAACACCCGCCGCAGCTATCGGGCGGCCATTGAGCACTTCGAAGTCAGTTGGGGTGGATTTTTGCCTGCGACCAGCGAGAGCGTTGCGCGATACCTGGTGGCGCATGCGGGGTTGCTGTCGATCAATACGCTGAAGCTGCGTTTGTCGGCGTTGGCGCAGTGGCACAACAGCCAGGGTTTCGCCGACCCGACCAAGGCGCCAGTTGTGCGCCAGGTATTCAAGGGCATTCGCGCCTTGCACCCAGCGCAGGAAAAACAAGCCGAGCCATTGCAGCTGCAGCATCTGGAGCAAGTGGTCGCTTCGCTGGAGCAGGAAGCGCAAACCGCCAGGGCTGAGGGCGATCAGCCGGGATTGCTTCGGGCGCGGCGCGACACGGCGCTGATTCTGCTGGGTTTCTGGCGTGGATTCCGAAGCGACGAGCTGTGTCGTTTACAAATCGAGCACGTGAAAGCCGTGGCTCAGTCGGGTATCACGCTGTATCTGCCGCGCAGCAAAAGCGATCGCGAAAACCTCGGCAAGACCTACCAGACGCCGGCCTTGCAGCGTTTGTGTCCGGTGCAGGCGTACATCGCGTGGATCACCGAAGCGGCGCTGGTCCGTGGGCCGGTGTTTCGCGGCATCGATCGTTGGGGTCATTTGAGTGAGGAAGGTCTGCACGCCAACAGCGTTATTCCGTTGCTGCGCCAGGCGCTGGAGCGTGCCGGCATTGCCGGCGAGCTCTACACCAGTCACTCGTTGCGGCGGGGTTTCGCGACATGGGCGCATCAGAGCGGTTGGGATTTGAAGTCGTTGATGAGTTATGTCGGTTGGAAAGATATGAAATCGGCCATGCGTTACGTCGAAGCCAGCCCGTTTTTGGGGATGACAGCGCTCGCAGAGAAATCCATCGACGCAGCTAAGTAAGTTTTCGTCTATTAATACTACCGGCTAATAGCGAAAACCAATGAGCAGCATGAGGTTTGCCAATGAGCCATCGTGCGTTCGAGTGGGTAGAGTTCACCCCATCAACTTTTCAACCCAACTTTTCAACCCTGACGGAGAGTCACCGATGCCTATCATCAACAGCCAAGTAAAACCGTTTAAAGCAACTGCTTTCAAAAATGGCGACTTCGTACAAGTGTCGGACGCAGACCTGAAAGGCAAATGGTCTGTCGTGTTCTTCTACCCAGCCGACTTCACCTTCGTTTGCCCAACCGAACTGGAAGACCTGGCTGACAACTACGCCGCGTTCCAGAAACTGGGCGTCGAAATCTACAGCGTTTCCACTGACACCCACTTTGCCCACGCTGCCTGGCACAACACTTCGCCAGCCATCGGCAAAATCGAATACACCATGATCGGCGACCCAACCCACGCCATCTCCCGCAACTTCGACGTACTGATCGAAGACGTTGGCCTGGCTGACCGTGGCACTTTCGTAATCAACCCGGAAGGCCAGATCAAAATCGTTGAACTGAACGACGGCGGTGTCGGCCGTGACGCTTCCGAGCTGCTGCGCAAAATCAAGGCTGCCCAGTACGTTGCTGCTCACCCAGGCGAAGTTTGCCCAGCCAAGTGGAAAGAAGGCGAGGCCACTCTGGCGCCGTCGCTGGACCTGGTCGGCAAGATCTAAGTCTGTGACACACGCATCACCAGGGCGGGTTTCCGCACCTAAGTAAGCTGCAACCGCCCAATAAAAACGCCCGGGCGAGATTCGCTCGGGCGTTTTTTTTCGCCTCAAATAAAGTAAAGGAAATCGCCCGTATGTTGGACGCCAATCTTAAAGCCCAGTTGAAATCGTACCTGGAACGGGTCACCCAACCGATCGAGATCGTTGCTTCCCTCGACGACGGTGCGAAATCCCAGGAAATGCTCGAACTGTTGAAAGACGTTGCCAGTCTTTCCACGCAAATTACTTTGCTAGACAACGGTGATGATGCACGCAAGCCATCGTTCTCGATCAATCGCCCCGGCGCCGATATCAGCCTGCGTTTCGCCGGCATCCCGATGGGCCACGAATTCACTTCGCTGGTGCTGGCCTTGCTGCAAGTCGGCGGCCACCCTTCGAAGGCCAGCGGTGAAGTGATCGAACAAATCCGTTCGCTCAAAGGCGAGTTCAGCTTCGAGACGTACTTCTCGCTGTCTTGCCAGAACTGCCCGGACGTGGTCCAGGCGCTGAACCTGATGGCCGTGCTCAACCCGAACATCCGCCACGTCGCCATCGACGGCGCACTGTTCCAGGCCGAAGTTGACCAGCGCCAGATCATGGCGGTGCCAAGCGTTTACCTGAACGGTGAAATCTTCGGCCAGGGCCGCATGGGCGTGGAAGAAATTCTCGCCAAGATCGACACCAGCGGTGCCGAGCGCCAGGCTGAGAAAATCAGCGCCAAAGAGGCCTTCGATGTATTGGTCGTCGGCGGCGGCCCGGCCGGCGCATCGGCAGCCATTTACGCTGCTCGTAAAGGCATTCGCACCGGCGTCGCCGCTGAACGTTTTGGTGGGCAGGTGCTGGACACCATGGCCATCGAGAACTTCATCTCAGTGCAGGAAACCGAAGGGCCGACGCTGGCCAGCGCTTTGGAAGAGCACGTCAAGCAGTACGATGTGGACATCATGAACCTGCAGCGCGCCACTGCATTGATCCCGGCGAAGAATGCCGGCGACTTGCACGAAGTCCGTTTCGAAAGCGGTGCGAGCCTGAAAACCAAGGCACTGATCCTTGCCACTGGCGCCCGCTGGCGCGAAATGGGCGTGCCGGGCGAGCAGCAATACAAAGCCAAAGGCGTGTGTTTCTGCCCGCACTGCGATGGTCCGCTGTTTAAAGGCAAGCGCGTCGCGGTGATCGGTGGCGGTAACTCCGGCGTCGAGGCTGCTATCGACCTGGCTGGGATCGTCAGCCACGTGACGCTGCTGGAATTCGACAGCAAACTGCGGGCCGATGCGGTGCTTCAGCGCAAGTTGTACAGCCTGCCGAACGTCAACGTCATCACCAGCGCGCTGACCAGCGAAGTGAAAGGTGACGGGCAGAAAGTCACCGGTCTGGTCTACAAGGATCGCGATTCGGGCGACTTCACCACGGTCGAGCTGGAAGGGATCTTTGTCCAGATCGGTTTGTTGCCGAACACCGATTGGCTCAAGGGCACTGTCGAGTTGTCGCCGCGCGGCGAGATCATCGTCGATGCTCGCGGTGAGACTTCTTTGCCGGGCGTGTTTGCCGCCGGCGACGTGACCACCGTGCCGTACAAGCAGATCGTAATTGCGGTGGGCGAGGGCGCGAAGGCTTCCCTAAGCGCATTCGATCACTTGATCCGCACTTCGGCCCCTGCATAAACGCTGCGCTGAAAACAAAAAACCCCATGAGTGATCATGGGGTTTTTTTGTGCCTTGCAGATTGCCGCAGAGTTTTCTACCAAGTGTTACATCGGTGCTGGCTGGATGATTTCTACCCAGTAAGCATCCGGGTCCTTGATGAACGCCAGGCTCTTCATGCGGCCATCGTTCAGGCGCTTCTGGAAGTCGCAACCCAGCGCTTCGAAACGCTCGCACGCCGTGCGGATATCCGGCACCGAAATGCAGATATGACCAAAGCCACGCGGGTCGGTGTTGCCGTTGTGGTAAGCGAAGTCGGCATCGTTTTCAGTGCCGTGGTTGTGCGTCAGTTCGAGAATGCCGGGGATCGACTTCATCCATTCGGTGCGCGCAGCGGCATCAGCCGGGATCTGGTCTTTGTCGACCAGCGCCAGGAAGTACAGGCTGAACTCGGCTTCGGGGAAGTCGCGTTTTTCCACCAGCGAGAAGCCGAGAATGCGCGTGTAGAAATCCAGCGATTTGGTGATGTCCTTGACCCGCAACATGGTGTGGTTGAAGACGAACTTCTGGGTGGCGGTATCGGGTTGGGCGGTGACGCCGGGGAAGGTATTCAATTCGTGCAGGCTCATGGGCCCTCCGGAAAATAAGTGGGGCTGGCGAATGGACGCAATGATACGCAACCGTTTGCGCATCAACAAATCCAAACGGTCAGCTATTGCCTGACGGCCGGACGAGGCTCAGACTTCGTCACTCATTCCCTGAGTGCGCCTCGTAATGATCCGACCGTTCACATCACTGATGGTTTGCCTCGGTTTGTTGGCAATTTCCGACATCTCGCTCGCCGACGCTCCGAGCATCACCTGGCCGAGCGGCTGGGAGGCGGAAGTGATCGAGCCCAACCCGGCAGCGCCGCAAGTATCACGCCAGCGCGCGGTCAAAAATGACGCCGACGGGAATCAGGTAATGGTCATGGAACTGACGATGACCGACGTCGAAAGTGGTCACGAGGTCAACTTGCAAGGCGTGCTGCTGGAGATGCGCAAGTCGGTGCAAAAGGACTTTTTCCAAAGCGGCTATCAAAGTGTCTGCAACAAGATTCACTCGGCGACATTGAGTCAACTGCAGGCGCTGGAAACCACTTGTACGGTGACGCAAAACGGCCGGCATGTGCTGTCGCAAACACTGGTTGCGGCTGTGGCGACCGGCAAGGCTTATGTTCTTTCCTACGCCGGACAGGCAGACGTTTATAAGGCAAGTGAGGACGAAATTCAGGCTGCTCGCAACAGCTTGAAACTTTAGAGCAAGAGGCAAGTGCTCGGTACTGCTCGACTGTTTAGATACCTGAACGAATTAACCCCAAAGTAAGTAAACAAGTATTCAACGCTGAACCGCCACATCTGTTGGCTGCTGATTTGCAACTTGATCGCCGACTATCGTTGCATTTGTTAGATATCGACCCTGAAAAAGCCCTGCATCAGCAAGGCTTTTTTGTTGCCGCGAGGGTTAGCCGCGCAACCAGGACTCAACGGTAGAAGCGCCGTATTCTTCCTTCCATGCTTTCAGGCCACGGTGGTTGCCGCCCTTGGTTTCAATCAATTCGCCGGTGTGCGGGTTGTGATAAACCTTGACCACACGAGCGCGGCGGGTTTTAGGCGCTGCCGGTTGTTGCAAGCCTGATCTGCTCGGGTTCGGATCGAGAATGGCGATGATGTCGCGCAGGCTTTTGCCGTAGGTTTTCATCAGCCCCTGGAGCTTTTCTTCGAATTCGATTTCTTTCTTGAGCCCGGCATCGTTCTTCAGTGATTCCAGCTGCTTGAGCTGTTCTTGAAGGGCCTTTTCGGCTGCACGAAATTCAGCGAGTCTGGACAATATCTTTACTCCAATAGTGTGTTTGGCTGATACCAACCGCAAACAAAGCTATAAGCCAAGAGCCTTGAAGCGACTCGGTGATAATGGCTCACCTGCCAATCTTGCACAGGCAAGAAAAATTGTAGTAGTTAATTGGCCGAGAGTAAATCATGTCTTTTTCTTCATGTAACAACAGCAGTCTTTTGATTCAATTTGCTTGAGATTTGCTTAATTGCCCGGCGCGTTAATGGTCACTTAATGCATTAATGAAGTCCGCGCCAGGCATTGGCCGGCCGAACAGGTAGCCTTGCATGAAGTCCACCTGATGCGCCGTCAGGTAATCGCTTTGCTCCTCAGTTTCTACACCTTCGGCAACAATTCCAAGATCCAGCTTGGCCGACAGTTCGATGATGCTGTCGAGAATATGCCGCGATAGGGCATCGGCACCGATCATCGCCACGAAGCTCTGATCGATTTTCAAGAAGTCCACGTTGAACTGGCGCAAGTAGCCGAGGCTCGAATGCCCGGTGCCAAAGTCATCAATGGCGATCATCACGCCCAAGCCGTGAAGTTGCTCAAACAACTGATGAGTCAGTGGCGTCGGTTCTATCAGTTCGCGCTCGGTGAGTTCCAGTACGAGGATGACGCTGCCCGGCAAAAACGCTTCGAGAAACACTCGGCAATCCTCGACCAGTTCCAGATCCTGGCAATGGCTGGCGGTGATGTTGATGCCGATATGAAACGGCCCGTCGAATGTCGCGGAAACCGGCGCGAGCAGCGCAGCAGTCTGCTGCATCAATGCTCGGGTCATCGGCACGATCAGCCCCGAGTGTTCGGCGAACGGGATAAACAAATCGGGCCGCACCAAACCCTCTTTCGGATGATTCCAGCGCATCAACACTTCGGTGCCGCTCCACTTTTTAGTGTCGCCGTACACCAGTGGCTGGAAGTAGGGAATGAACTCGCCGGCCTCTAACGCGCGCTGCAATTCAACGCTGGGCGATGACGCGCGCTTCTGCAGAATGTGACCGATCGAACCGGCGACCACACCGAAGAACATCAGCAAACTGAACAGCGGCGGGTATTCGCTGCTGATATAGCGCCAGGTTTCGCCTTCGGGGAAACCGGCTTCCACGGTAAACGCGTAACGCTCCGATACCCGCGTGCTTTGCGCTACGGGTAACGCGGGCAGGGCACCTGAATGCACTTTGCCGTCGGCGGATAACCAGTGGTTGCCGACTTGCAGTAACAGCAAAGTCTGCCGACCGATCAGGCGCAAGACGTTGCTCAGGTGATAACCGTCGAGTGTGGTCAACGCGCCTTTTTTATCGTCGCTGAGGCGATACACCAGTAACGCAGTGTTCGGCGTTACCGGGTTGCCATCCATCAACCACAACTGGCCGTGGGCGTAGTCACCGGCGTTGACCGCTTCCTGGTAGTCGCCGAACAGTGAACTGCAATAAAGGTTGTTGTCCCACACCAAGTTGGTCGAGCGCACAAACGGGCGGCGCGTAACTTGTTCGCGCAATGCCAGTTTCGCGTCTTCGCAGCGGTTGCCGGCCAAGGGCAGCAATACCCGCGCCGCTTCGGCGGTGTTGTCGAGCATCAAGTTGAATTGGCGCAGCGCTTCGTCGGCAGTCTGTTCGGCATTTTGTTCCAGCGCGCGTCCGGCTTGCATATAAAGGATGGCACCACCCAGCAGCATCGGCAGCGCGCCGCTCAAAATAGTCACAGCGATACGGGTGCTGCGTTTGCGGCGGGACTTGACGGTGAGCGGCATGGGCGAAACCTGAGCGGATGAATAAGCATCATAGATGGCTGATGCAGCTTGTGTCGGCAGATTTACCTGGGCAACAAAGCGCTTGCGCCGGTAGCGCAAAAGGCGATTTGATACAGGAGGCAGACAAGCCCTTTTACGCTGTGTAGAATCCGGTTACGCATACAATAATAAATGACTTCTGACATCAGAAGCCTCGCCCGCAAGAGCCTTGGGTCGACAATGAAGAGTTTTGGGTTCCAACTGATCTACGGTGACTTCCTCGCCCGCAGCGTGCGGGGCATCTCCTGCGCGCCACCCGCCAGTCTCAGCATTGCTAGCAACTAACGATCCGTTAATTCTAAGAATGATGATGAGGCGCCAACCATGGCAGATTTATACGAAAACCCAATGGGCCTGATGGGCTTTGAATTCATTGAGTTCGCATCGCCGATCCCCAATACG
This sequence comes from Pseudomonas sp. SJZ131, assembly GCF_007828705.1. Lineage (NCBI taxonomy): Bacteria > Pseudomonadati > Pseudomonadota > Gammaproteobacteria > Pseudomonadales > Pseudomonadaceae > Pseudomonas > Pseudomonas sp. SJZ131. The sequence continues at coordinate 817,272 of NZ_VIVC01000001.1, forward strand.
CTGGAGCCGATCTTCGAGATCATGGGCTTCACCAAAGTCGCTACCCACCGCTCCAAAGATGTGCACCTGTATCGCCAGGGCCAGATCAACCTGATCCTCAACAATGAACCCAACAGCGTGGCCTCGTACTTCGCTGCCGAGCATGGCCCGTCGGTGTGCGGCATGGCGTTCCGAGTGAAAAATGCCCAGCAGGCATTCGCCCGTGCGCTGGAGCTCGGCGCGCAGCCGATTCACATCGAAACCGGCCCGATGGAACTGAACCTGCCGGCGATCAAAGGCATTGGCGGCGCGCCGCTGTACCTGATCGACCGTTTCGGCGAAGGCAGCTCGATCTACGACATCGACTTCGTGTTCATCGAAGGCGTGGACCGCAATCCGGTCGGCGCCGGCCTGAAGATCATCGACCACCTGACGCACAACGTGTATCGCGGCCGCATGGCTTACTGGGCGAACTTCTACGAGAAGCTGTTCAACTTCCGCGAAATCCGCTACTTCGACATCAAAGGTGAGTACACCGGCCTGACCTCCAAAGCGATGACCGCGCCGGATGGCATGATCCGCATCCCGTTGAACGAAGAATCGTCGAAGGGCGCCGGGCAGATCGAAGAGTTCCTGATGCAGTTCAACGGCGAAGGCATCCAGCACGTCGCGTTCCTCAGCGACAACCTGATCGATACCTGGGATCGCCTGAAGAAAATCGGCATGCGCTTCATGACCGCGCCACCGGAAACCTATTACGAAATGCTTGAAGGCCGTTTGCCGAACCACGGCGAGCCAGTCGATCAACTGCAATCGCGCGGGATTCTGCTGGACGGTTCGTCGGAGTCGGGCGACAAGCGCCTGCTGCTGCAGATCTTCTCGGAAACCCTGATGGGGCCGGTGTTCTTCGAATTCATTCAGCGCAAGGGCGATGACGGTTTCGGCGAAGGCAACTTCAAGGCGCTGTTCGAATCGATCGAGCGCGATCAGGTTCGTCGTGGCGTACTATCCACCGAGTAAGCCGCAACACATATAGAAAAGCCCGGCCAGTATTACTGCTGACCGGGCTTTTCTTTGGCTGATACATCCACCTGTAGGAGCGAGGCTCGCCCGCGAAGCTTTTTGGCGCCTTCAAGGACGCCTTCGCGGGCAAGCCTCGCTCCCACATTATTTACATAGGCTTGCGGCGCTGCCGGACCAGATGCTTAAACCCTTCAAACACCAGCACCACTACCGCCATCCAGATCGGGATGTAGGTCAGCCATTCCCCAGACTTGATGCTTTCCCCAAGCAGCAACGCCACGCCAAGCAACAACACCGGTTCGACATAACTCAGCAAGCCGAACAGGCTGAACGGCAGCAGACGGCTGGCGATGATGTAAACCACCAGCGCCGATGCACTGATCAGACCCAACAACGGGATCAGCAGCGACAGCCACGGGTATTGGTCGAACACCGCAAAACCCTGTTCGCCGCCCCAGACAAACCAGCACGCCACCGGCAACATCAGCGTCATGTCCAGCCACAACCCGCCGAGGTTGTCGGTCGCCAACCATTTGCGCAGCACGAAGTAGGTCGGGTAACCGACGACCACCAGCAACGTTGCCCAGGAAAAACCGCCCACCTGGTACAGCTCGTTGAGCACCCCAAGCGAGGCGAAAAACACCGCGACTTTTTGCAGATACGACAAACGCTCGCCATAAGCGATGCGCCCGGTCAGCACCATCGCCAGCGGTAACAGGAAATACCCCAGCGATACGTCGAGGCTGTAACCGTTGAGCGGCGCCCACATAAACAGCCAGAGTTGCACGCCGAGCAATGCCGAAGACGCGGCCAGGCCGGCGAGCAGTTTGGGTCTGCCGAAGACCATTTTGATAATGGCCACAGCGCGCCGCCATTCGCCGGACACCAGCATGAACACGGTCATGCACGGCAAAGTCAGGAGCATCCGCCAGCCGAAGATCTCTACGCCGCTCAATGGGGTGAGCAACGAGGTGTAGTAATACATGACGGCAAACAGCACCGAGGCTGTGACCGATAAAGCGATACCTTTAGACAAACTGCCCTCGCGAGGTTGAACGTGAAACGGGGGGCGGAGGATACGTGGTTTTAGCTTAGAACACTGTTCGATTAATCAACCGTGCTGACAGGTGATCGTTCCTGCGCTCTGCGTGGGAACGATCAGTGCCAGTCAGTTGCGGGTCAGTTTTTACGAGGGTTGCGGCCGGAGACGAAGTGGCTGATGTCGTTGAAGCCCGGCGTCGAGGAATGCCCTGGAGTCACCAGCGAATCGATAAACGCCTCATCCTCGGCGCTGATCTTCACCGCTTGCGCCTTGGTGTAGGCGTCCCACTGTTCTTCGGTGCGCGGGCCGACGATCGCCGAGGTCACGGCGCTGTTGTTCAGCACCCAGGCGATCGCGAATTCGACGATGCCGACGCCACGGCCCTCGGTGTATTGCTGGATTTGCTGGGCGATGCGCAACGACTCGACGCGCCATTCGGTTTCGAGGATGCGCTTGTCCTGGCGGCCGGCGCGGCTGTTCACATCCGGCGTGACGTCCGGCGCGTATTTGCCGCTGAGCACGCCGCGCGCCAACGGGCTGTAAGGCACAACGCCGAGGCCATAAGCATGGGCGGCGGTGATTTGTTCCGATTCAGCCTGGCGGTTGACGATGTTGTACAGCGGCTGGCTGATCACCGGGCGGTCAACGCCGAGTTTGTCGGCGACGCGAATCACTTCAGCGATGCGCCAGCCACGGTAGTTGGACAGGCCCCAATAGCGGATCTTGCCTTGGCGAATCAGGTCGCCGATGGCCGAGACCGTCACTTCCAGCGGCGTGTTGTGGTCCTCGCGGTGCAGGTAATAGATGTCGACATAGTCAGTGTCGAGCCGTGTCAGGCTGGCATCGATGCCGTTGAACAGGTGCTTGCGGCTCAAACCGCTGCGGTTCGGCACGCCGTCCACCGGGCCGAAACCGACTTTGGTGGCGATCACCCATTCATGCCGATTGCCGGCGACGGCCTCACCGACGATCTCCTCGGAACGGCCGTTGGTGTAGACGTCCGCGGTGTCGATGAAGTTGATGCCCTGATCCCAGGCCTTGTCGATGATCCGCAGCGAGTCTTCGGTGCTGGTCTGTTCGCCGAACATCATGGTGCCGAGGGTCAGCGTGGACACCTGCAATCCGGAATGGCCGAGGGTGCGATAGCTCATGAACGAAGTCCTTTTGTCGATGCGGAAAAGGCTTCAATCAAATACCAGAATGGTTGCCCGGAGCAACCGGAATATCGACGCAAATCCCTGTGGGAGCCGAGCTTGCTCGCGATAGCGGTAGCACAGACACCATCAATCTTGACAGTGCAGCCGCCATCGCAAGCAAGCACGCTCCCACAAAAGGCAGATCAGACACGCAGCGTTCGCGTCATCCGCAACGCCAACACGCTGCCGCAGACAATCACACCCGCCAGCAGATACAACGCCGCATCCGTGGAGCCGGTGCTGTCCTTGACCCAGCCAACCAGATAGGGGCTCAAGAACCCGGCCATCTGCCCCATCGAGTTGATCAGCGCCAAACCACCGGCCGCCGCACCCGCGCTGAGCAGCGCCGTCGGCACCGGCCAGAACATCGGCAGGCCGGTGAGGGCGCCCATGGTGGCGATGGTCAGACCGAGAATCGCAATCGCCGGCGTTGTCGCGAAGTTCACCGCGATCAGCAAACCGACCGCGCCCATCAGCATCGGCACCACCAAATGCCAGCGCCGCTCCTTGCGCAGATCCGCCGAACGACCGACCAGCAACATGAACACCGCCGCCAGCAGATAAGGAATCGCACTCAACCAGCCAATCACCAGGTTGTCGCTAAAACCGAGGTTCTTGATGATCGATGGCAGCCAGAAGTTGATCGCGTAAACGCCGCTCTGAATGCAGAAATAAATCAGCCCGAATGCCCAGATCGCCGGGTTCTTGAACACCGCCGCCAACGAGTCGGTGGTGGTTTTCGGTTTGTTCGCCAAGTCCTCTGCGTGGTCGGCTTCCAGCACCGAACGCTCGAACGGCGTCAGCCACTTGGCATTCGCATAACTGTCGCTGAGCAGGAAATAGGCGAGGGCGCCGAGAATCACCGTCGGAATCCCTTGCAGCAAAAACATCCACTGCCAACCGGCCAAACCACCTTGGCCAGCGGCGAAGTGGTTGAGAATCCACCCGGAAAACGGACTGCCGAGCAGACCGGAGACCGGAATCGCCGACATGAACAGCGCCATGATCCGGCCACGGCGGAACGTCGGGAACCACTGCGAGAGATACAGCACCACACCGGGGAAGAACCCGGCTTCGGCCGCGCCAGTGAACAGGCGCAAAGTGTAGAACTCGGTCGGCGTGGTGACGAACAGCAGGCACGTCGAGAGCGTGCCCCAGACGATCATCATCAGCGCGATCCAGCGCCGTGGGCCGAACTTGGTCAGGGCCAGGTTGCTCGGCACGCCACACAAAACGTAGCCGATAAAGAAGATTCCGGCGCCGAGGCCGTACACCGTTTCGCTGAATTTCAGCGCGTCGAGCATCTGCAACTTGGCGAATCCAACGTTCACCCGGTCGAGGTAGTTGAACAGGTAGCAGATGAAAATGAAGGGGATCAAGCGTAGGGTGATGCGCTTGTAAACGGCGCTTTTTTCGTCAGCATTGGTCTGGGTAGCGGCTGCGCTCTGTGACATGGCGGGCTCTCTCTTTATTATGATTTTTTGCGAAACAAAGGGTAACGTTGATCGCCCCGTGAGTCTCGGTCACCGCTTGGGTGGTTGTCTTTGTGCCTGAGCACAGCGTTTTCCGGACAAGCCTGTGCGGGTGAACAAGCCGTCCCACCTCGTTTTCAAGGATCTGCGCAATGTTTGAACTCGACCACGACCTGGCTCAGGACATCGTCGACCGGGCCATGGCCATCCTTCCGTACAACGTCAATGTCATGGACAGTCAGGGGCTGATTCTGGGCAGCGGCGAACCGGAGCGGATCAACACGCGCCACGAAGGCGCGCAATTGGTTCTGGCCAACGGGCGGGTGGTGGAGATCGACGCGCAAACCGCGATGCACCTCAAAGGCGTGCAACCGGGGATCAACCTGCCGCTGTTGCTTGATCAGCGACTGATCGGCGTGCTCGGCATCACTGGCGAACCCGAGCAATTGCGCACCTACGCCGAACTGGTGCGCATGACTGCGGAAATGCTCGTCGGCCAGCGCAATCAGCAAGCCGAGCAGCAATGGCGCCGGCAACGTTGCGATGACCTGCTGGCGTTGCTGCTGACCGATGCCGGGGACTCGCCGCGCTTGGTCGATGAAGCGCAGCAACTGGGGCTCAAACCACAATTGACGCGGGTACCGTACTTGTTCGAATTGGGCCTGGAGCACGGGCCGGGGCAGACCGTCGAAGCGCTCAGCGCATGGTTGATCAGCCGTTATCCGGACAGTTGGTGCGTCAGTTCGGCGAAGTCTTCGCTGTTGTGGTGCCGGCCGGCGAATCAGCCGATCGAGCACGAACGTTTGCTGGAAAAACTCGATGGCCTCGGTTGGAACATTCTGCGCATTGCCGTCGGTGGCCAGGCCGATGGCTTGCCGGGGTTGCGCCGCTGCTATCGGCGCGTAGCCGATTTGTTGGCGTATGGCCGCGACGTGCTGCCGCGCTCGCGGTTGCTGACGCTGAACCGTTATCGATTGCCGGTGATGCTGTGGCGGCATCGCAACGACGATGCGCTCGACGAACTGCTCAAGCCATTGCGCAAAGTCATCGCCAAGGACAACAACGGCCAACTGCTCGCGACCCTGCGCAGTTGGTGTGACCACGACGGGCAGAGCCAGGCCTGTGCCGATGCGCTGGGGATTCATCGCAACAGTTTGCGTTATCGCATGGAGCGGATTGCCGAGTTGAGTGGAGTCGATCCGTTACGGCTGGATGGAATGTTGGCGTTATACCTCGGGGTGCAACTGCTGCCGCAGACGGATTAAACGAGTGATTTCAAGGACGCCATCGCGAGCAAGCTCGCTCCCCCAGGGCAATGCGGCGCTCTTGTGGGAGCGAGCTTGCTCGCGATGGGGCCAGCCCTGCCACTGCATAACTTTGTATAAATGAACAATAAACACCACCCCAACTTGTGCACCGGACAGGGGCCAGCGCTGCGGGCAACTGGCAGCATGGGGGCACAAGAACTGGAGAATGCTCATGAAAATCGTCATCGCCCCCGATTCGTTCAAGGATAGTTTGAGTGCGCAGGGCGTGGCCGATGCCATTGCCCTAGGTCTGGCCGAGGTGTGGCCGGACGCCCAGCTGATCAAATGCCCGATGGCCGACGGCGGCGAAGGCACGGTCGAATCGGTGCTGGCAGCGTGCGAAGGCGAACTGCGCCGCACTCAGGTGCGCGGCCCGCTGGGCATTAGCGTCGAAGCGGCGTGGGGCTGGTTGCCGCACAACCACACCGCGATCATCGAAATGGCCGAAGCCAGCGGCTTGCAACTGGTTGCGCCGGGCCAGCGCGATGCATGCGTCAGCAGCACGTTCGGCACCGGTGAGTTGATCCGCGCGGCGCTGGATGCCGGCGCGCAACGGGTGATTCTCGCCATCGGCGGCAGCGCCACCAATGACGCCGGTGCCGGGGCGATGCAGGCGCTCGGCGTAAAACTGTTCGACGCGCAGGGGCAAATCCTCGCGCCCGGCGGACTGGCGTTGGCGCAACTGGCGCGCATCGACCTCAGCGACATCGATCAACGTTTGAGCACCGTACGTTTCGACATCGCCGCCGACGTCAACAATCCGCTGTGCGGGCCACACGGTGCTTCGGCGATCTTCGGTCCGCAGAAAGGCGCTTCGCCGAGTCAGGTCGAGCAACTGGATAAAGCGCTCGGGCACTTCGCCGATTTGTGTGCGCAGGCGCTGGACAAAGACGTGCGCGACGAGCCGGGCAGCGGCGCGGCAGGTGGTTTGGGTTTTGCCGCGAAAGCATTTCTCGGCGCGCAATTCCAGGCTGGCGTTGAAGTGGTTGCCGAGTTGGTCGGGTTGGCTGACGCCGTCGAAGGCGCCGATCTGGTGATCACTGGCGAAGGTCGTTTCGACGCGCAGACCTTGCGCGGCAAAACCCCGTTCGGCGTGGCGCGAATCGCTCGCGAGCGCGGCGTGCCGGTCGTTGTCCTCGCCGGGACCTTGGGCGAGGGTTATCAGGAATTGTATGCGCACGGCATCGACGCCGCGTTCGCCCTCGCCAGTGGGCCGATGACTCTGGAACAAGCCTGCAGCGAAGCACCGCGACTGCTGCGCGAACGCGCCACCGACATCGCCCGCGTCTGGAACATCGCCCGTAAGGCCTGAACCAGATCTGCCGTCACCGGCGCGCAAATCCAGCACAAACTCTGTGGCGAGGGAGCTTGCTCCCGTTCGGCTGCGCAGCAGTCGTCATCTGCGCAACCCGGCGCGAGCAGCCCCTGGCCACAGGGAAATATATTTCGATTCCCTCCGCAGAAAACCTCAAGCCCCGCCGATAACCCTCACAGGCGCGCACAAAACCCATCACAACACTGGCGCCACGCTTTTTCGGCCGGCGCCTGCCTGGCCGATTTAGCGACTATCGCAAGGATGCTCGAAGCTCACCCACCCGAGAGTCATCCTATGTCCTTGCGTAATCTGAATATCGCGCCACGAGCCTTCCTCGGTTTCGCGTTCATCGCCCTGTTGGTGATCGTGCTGGGTGTGTTTGCCGTCAGCCGGATGTCGATCATCCGCCAGTCGTCCATCGACATGGGCAGCACGCAACTGCCGAGCGTCAGCCATCTGGGCAACGTCACCGAAAACATCCTGCGCATGCGCATTCTGTCGTTCCGCATTCTGGTCAACCGCGAGCCGGCCAGTCTGCAGGAGGCCGAAACCCGGATTGGCGTGCTCACTGAAAAGGCGCGCAGGGCCCAGGCCAGTTACGCCGAATTGCCGGCGGGCCACGATGAAAAAGCGTTGTACCAGACCTTCAGCACCACGCTCGACAATTACATGCAGGCCCAGCGCGAAATGCTCGACCTGTCGCGGCAGAACAAGGTCGATGAAATGCGCGTGTTGATCAACACGCGGATCAAGGACGGCACCGACCTGATGGGCGAACAGCTGAACAAACTGGTCGCGTTCAACCTCGAAGGGGCGAAAGCGGCTGGGGTGATTGCGGAGAATAACTACAACACGGCGGTCAACGGCATCGTGATCGTCTCGGTGTTGGCGGCGCTGATGACCGTGCTGCTCGCCTGGCTGCTGACCCGCAGCATCGTCACGCCGTTGAACCGCGCGGTGCAGGCAGCCGAAACCATTGCTGGCGGCAATCTGAGCAAAACCATCGAAATCGACGGCAAGGACGAACCGGCGCGTTTGCTCGGCGCGTTGGCGGCGATGCAGGCCAACCTGCGCCAAACCATCGAGCAGATCGCCGGTTCCGCGACCCAGTTGGGCGCCGCCGCCGAAGAATTAAGCACGGTTACCGAAGAAGCCTCGCGCGGATTGCAACAGCAGAACAACGAAATCGAACAAGCCGCCACTGCCGTCAACGAGATGACCGCTGCGGTCGAAGAAGTCGCACGCAATGCGGTGTCGACCTCCGAAGCCTCCAGTCAGTCCACCCAGGCTGCGCGCGAAGGGCGCAACCGCGTGGTCGAAACTGTCGAGGCGATTCAAGTCATGACCCACGACGTGCAAAACACTTCGGTAATGATCGAAGGTTTGGCGGCGCAAGGGCGTGACATCGGCAAAGTGCTCGACGTGATTCGCGCCATCGCCGAACAAACCAATTTGCTGGCGCTGAACGCGGCGATTGAAGCGGCGCGTGCCGGTGAAGCCGGGCGCGGATTTGCGGTGGTGGCGGACGAGGTTCGCGCGTTGGCCCATCGCACCGCGCAATCTACCCAGGAAATCGAAAAAATGGTCGCCGGGATTCAGAACGGCACCGGCGAAGCGGTCTCCTCGATGCAGCAAAGCAATCAGCGCACTCAAAGCACGCTCGAGATGGCTCGCGCTGCCGGCGTCGCGCTGGAGCAGATCACTCAATCGATCCATTTGATCAACGAGCGCAACCTGGTGATCGCCAGTGCTTCGGAAGAGCAGGCGCAAGTCTCGCGTGAAGTTGACCGCAACCTGGTGAACATCCGCGACCTCGCCACTCAGTCCGCTGCCGGCGCCAACCAGACCAGCGCCGCGACTCACGAACTGTCGCGGCTGGCGGTGGATTTGAATGCGATGGTGGCGCGTTTTGTAATTTGAGATAGGGTTGTGTCAGGAACACGCGCCACAGGAGAAATACATGCGCTATTCAGCCCTGACCCAACGCATCGCCGGAGACGGAGCGGCGGCCTGGAAGATTCATGATCGAGCGCTGGAGATGCGCGAGCAGGGCATTGATGTGTTGCTGCTGTCGGTCGGCGATCCGGATTTCGACACGCCGAAACCGATCGTCCAGGCCGCCATCGACAGTTTGCTGGCCGGCGACACGCATTACTCGGACGCGCGCGGCACTCGCGCGTTGCGCGCCAGCATCGCCAACCGCCACCGTCGGCGCAGCGGGCAAGCAGTCGAGGCTGAGCATGTGATCGTGCTGGCGGGCGCGCAATGCGCGGTTTACGCGGTGGCTCAGTGTCTGCTCAATCCGGGCGACGAGGTAATCGTTGCCGAGCCGATGTATGTGACGTATGAAGCGGTCTTCGGCGCCTGTGGGGCGAAAGTAGTGCCAGTGGCGGTGCGCCCGGAGAACGGTTTTCGCGTCGATCCGGCCGATGTCGCGGCGCGGATCACCCACAGAACCCGCGCCATTTTGATGAACAGTCCGAACAATCCTTCCGGCGCCAGCCTGTCGTTGCCGATCTGGCAGGCGTTGGCCGCGCTGTGCATTCGCCACGATTTGTGGCTGATCAGCGACGAGGTCTACAGCGACTTGCTGTACGAAGGCGAGCACATCAGCCCGGCGAGCCTGCCGGGCATGGCCGAGCGCACGGCAACCATCAACAGCCTGTCGAAATCCCACGCCATGAGTGGCTGGCGCGTCGGTTGGGTGATCGGCCCCCAGCCATTGGCCGAGCACTTGATGCATTTGTCGTTGTGCATGCTCTTCGGCATTCCGGACTTTGTGCAGAAAGCCGCGCAAGTGGCGCTCGACGGCGATTTGCCGGAAGTGGCGATGATGCGCGAAGAGTATCGCCAGCGCCGCGATCTGGTCTGTGCGCGGCTGGGTAATTGCCTGGGGATTCGGCCGATCAAACCCGATGGCGGGATGTTTGTGATGGTCGATATTCGCCAGACCGGGTTGTGCGCTCAAGGTTTTGCCGAGCGCTTGCTTGATGGTTATGGCGTGTCGGTGCTGGCCGGCGAGGCGTTCGGGCCGAGCGCGGCCGGGCATATCCGGATTGGCTTGGTGGTGGATCAGGTGAAGTTGGCCGATGCGTGTAGGCGGATAGCCCTGTGTGCGGCGGACTTGCTGGAAGCACGACGGGCTTGAGGGCCTCATTGCGAGCAAGCTCGCTCCCACATTGGATCTGCGACGTACACAAATTCCCTGTGGGAGCGAGCTTGCTCGCGATAGCTGCCTGACCGGCAGCAGATTTCTCAAGCCTTCCACGCCGCCGAATTCACCAGGTTCGCCGGCCGCTCACCGGCCAACGCTTGCAGCAGATTGTCCACCGCACAGGTGGCCATCGCTTCGCGCGTTTCGTGGGTCGCCGAGCCGATATGCGGCGTCGCGACCACGTTGTCCATTTGCATCAGCGACGAATCGGCATTCAGCGGTTCACGCTCGAATACATCCAGCCCCGCCGCGCGAATCTGCCCGGAACGCAGCGCTTCGATCAGCGCCGCCTCGTCGACCACTTTGCCTCGGGAAATATTGATGAAAATAGTCTGCGGGCGCATCAACGCAAACTGTTGCTTGCCGATCAAACCCTCGGTTTCGGCAGTCAGCGGCAACGTCAGGCAAACGAAATCAGCCTGTTGCAGCAGCTCCGGCAAGCTGCGGTATTGCGCGTTGAAACGCTGTTCCACTGCCGGTTTCGGCGAGTGGCTGTGATAGATCACCGGCATGCCAAAACCAAAATGCCCGCGCTGCGCCAACGCTTCACCGATCCGCCCCATGCCGATAATGCCAAGCGTTTTGCCGTGCACATCAGTGCCGAACTGCGCCGGGCCGACGTTGCGTTTCCATTCGCCGGCGCGAACCATGTTCGCCAGCTCGACCACACGCCGGGCGCTTGCGAGGATCAGCGCAAAACCGGTGTCGGCAGTGGTTTCGGTGAGCACGTCCGGGGTGTTGCTGAGGAGGATTCGGCGCTCGGTCAGGTAATCGATATCGTAGTTGTCGACGCCCACCGAAACACTGGCGATCGCTTGCAGATTGGGCGCCCGATCCAGCAGTTGCGCGTCGAGCTTGAGGCTGGCGCCGAGCAGTCCGTGGGCGCGGGGCAGGGCGTCACGCAACTGCGCGAGGCCGTCGGCATTAAGGTTGTCGATCAGCGTGACGTCGGTCTGCTCATGCAGGCGCGCCATCAGCAACGGCGAAAGTTTCTTGTACAGCACGACCTGCTTTTTCATCGTCATGTTTCTCACTCAATTCAATTCAATTCGATCAATTCAGTTCAATTCAGGAATGCGCCGCCACCGGGCTTTTCGCGACAGGCTCGGCAACGGTGCGGTCACTCGCGCCGGGCTTGAGGAAAATCGTCAGCACCACGGAAAGCATCAGTGCGCCGCTCATCAACAGGTAGGAAGCGCCGGGCGAACCGGTGGTGCTGTTCAGGTAACCGACCAGATACGAACCGCCAAACGAGCCGAGCGCGCCCATGCTGTTGATCAGCGCCATGGCGCCACCGGCGACGTTGGCCGGGAGGATTTCCGGGACGATCGCAAAAAACGGCCCGTAAGGCGCGTACATGCAGGCACCGGCAATCACCAGCAAGGTGTAGGACCACCAGAAATGCTCGGCGCCCAACGCGTAGGAACCGTAGAACGCAATCGAGGCGATCAGCAGCGGCGGCCAGACAAACCGTTTGCGCTTCTGCAACTTGTCCGAGCCCCACGACACCACGAGCATGCCGATCACCGCTGCCAGATACGGCAGCGCCGAGAGCCAACCAGCCTCAACCATGTCCATTTGCAAACCGGATTTGAGGATCGACGGCAACCACAGCACAAAGCCATAGACGCCGATGCTCCAGCAGAAAAACTGCAAGGCCAGCACGATGACTTTCGGCGAGCGGAAGGCTTCGGCGTAGTTTTTCACCGCTTTGATGCCGACCTGTTCAGCGGCCAGCGCGCTTTCCAGATCCTGCTTTTCCTCGTCGCTGAGCCATTTGGCTTGGGCCGGACGGTCATCCGCCAGACGCCACCAGATAAACGCCCAAACCACTGCCGGCAAGCCTTCGATGATGAACATCCAGCGCCAGCTGAAATGCTGCACCAGATAACCGGAAACCACCGACATCCAAAGCATGGTCACCGGGTTGCCGAGGATCAGGAAAGTGTTGGCGCGTGAGCGTTCGGCGCGGGTGAACCAGTGGCACAGGTAAACCAGCATCGCCGGCATCACTGCGGCTTCGACCACGCCGAGCATGAAGCGGATGACGATAAGCCAGTAGGCGTTGGAGACGATGCCGGTGAGGGTGGCGAGGCCGCCCCAGAGGATCAGGCTGACGAAGATCAGCTTCTTGACGCTGTGTTTCTGCGCGTAGATCGCGCCCGGCACCTGGAAGAAAAAGTAACCGAGAAAAAACAGTGCGCCGAGCATCGACGACAGTCCCGGCGTGATCATCAGGTCTTCGGCCATCCCGGAGGCGGCGGCGAACCCATAGTTGGCGCGGTCCAGATACGCCAGGCTGTAGGTGATGAACACGATGGGCATGATGTACCACCAGCGGCGGGCGGCGAGTGTTGCAGTTTTCATGATGGTGCTCCTGAGCTTGTTGTTTTTGTCGCAGCAGGTAACGGGTCAGATCTTCAGTAAATGTACCGGCCCCTTCGCGGGCAAGCCTTGCTCCTACAGGAATTGCGCTAACCCTGTAGGAGCAAAGCTTGCTCGCGATCGGCGCTGGAGAATTCAGCAGACATCTCAATCCTCGTAGGCAACCCTTCCATATCCCCACGGCTCTGCACTGCGCGGCTGCCAACCCAGTTGGCGCGTTGCACGGCTTCGGCGAAGCTGTGGTTTTCCAGCAGGGCGCTGATCATGCCGACGGCAAATCCATCGCCGGCACCCACCGTGTCGACCACGGTTTGCACCGGCACGCCGGCGACAAAACCCTGATCCAGTTGCGTACGGTAATAAGCGCCGTGCGGCCCGAGTTTGATCGCCACCGCCTCGGCCCCTTGGTCGAGGTAAAACGCGGCAATGTCGGCCGGGTCGTCAAAACCCGTCAGCAAACGGCCTTCGCTCAACCCCGGCAACACCCAGTGGGCGAGGGCGGCGAGACGGTTGATCTCGGTAATCATCAATTGCTCGGTGGCCCACAGGCTCGGACGCAGATTGGGGTCGAACGACACGCTGCGCCCGGCGTCGCGCATGCGCGTCATCAATTCCAGTGACATCTCGCGCGCACTGGCCGACAGCGCCGGAGGAATGCCGGTGGCGTGCAAGTGCCGAGCGTTGAGCAGTTCAGGGCTGATCGACTGCACCGACATATGACTCGCCGCCGAACCGCGACGGAAGTATTCGACTACTGGATCGCTGCCATCGTCGGCGCGCGACTTGAGCTGAAAACCGGTTGGGTGAGCAAAATCCACCGCCACATGCCGACAGTCGAGGCCTTCGTTCTCCAGTGTGTCGATGACAAAACGCCCGAGGGAATCGTCGCCCACGCGGCTCAGCCACGCGACATTGAAACCCAGCCGCGACAGGCCGATGGCAACGTTGCTGTCGGCGCCGGCAATGCGTTTGTGAAAGTGCCCGACCGCAGCCAGATCACCATTTTGCTCGGCAACAAACATGGCCATGGTTTCGCCGAAAGAGAGGATATCGATCTCAGACATGCGCGTTCTCCAGGCGTGATTGGCCGAGGCCGGCGAGGATCGCCACGTGTTCGCGGGTCAGTTGCACCAAGTCATCGCCCTGCAACGGATATTCCGCCGCTCGCATCACGCCATGGGCCATGTGCCGCAGCAATTGTTCCCACAGGTGCAGGTCAGCGGCGCTCGGCGGGATGGCAACCAGCTTGCCGTCAGCGCGGCGCGCGACCGCTTTGCAATGCACATAACCGACATGCCGGCCCAGCAACCGCGCGGCGCTGGCGGCGGACTGGTCTTGCCATTGCCAGTTGCCAATATCGAAAGTCATTTTGATCGGCAGACTGTGCTGATCGACCTCATCGAAAAATCGCTGAAACGGCTCGATGCGCCCGCCGTGCAAGGTCTGGTCGTTTTCCACCAGCAACTGCACCGGGCTTTGGCTCAACAGGCGGGCGAGGGCTTGCAGGTCATTGTTGTCGGTGAAATAGCCCAACGAGACTTTCAGCCATTTGGCGCCGAAATCCCTCGCGCGTTGCAGCGTTGGCAGCAGTTGCGGATTGGGTTTTGACTGTCCGGCCAGCCACAGTTCGATCGGCGAGGAATAGACACTTTCCAGTGCCTGGGCCTGAGTGGCGGCGGCCAGTTGCGCGGGGTCTTCGTCGGTCAGCAACTCTTCGCGCCATTCGATGCGCGACGCGCCGGCAGTGGCCAATACATCGACGAAACTGCCTTGTCCGCGTTGGCGCACAAGGTCGGCGCCGTAGCTGGACAGGCTGATGGAAACGGCTGGTTTATTCATTGTTGTTTGCCTCTGAAACCGGTTTCATTTTTGTTCAAAAAAAAGGTTGGGGTGAGGCTTATGGCCTCATCGCGAGCAGGCTCGCTCCCACAGGGGTACGCATTCCATATGTGGGAGCGAGCTTGCTCGCGATGGCATCAACTCAATCACTGCAAATCCCCCCGCGTCGAGCCGCGCACAATCAATTGCGCCGCAAAATCCACGGTCCGCGCCGGCCCGACATCACCGCGCAGCCGTTTGAGCAGGCACTCGAACGCGCTGGCGCCAATCTGCGCCGTCGGCTGCGCGAGCGCGGTAATGCCGCTCCCCACCAACGGGTACCAATCCAGATCATCCAGCGCGATCAAACCAACATCGCCGAACAGATCGCAGCCCAATTCGCGCAACGCGTGGGTGCAGGCCAGCGCCGCAATCCCGTTGGCACAGAACAGCGCTTTCGGCCCATGGTCGGCGGTATCGAGGAAAATTTTCAAACGTGAAGTCAGGTCACTGACAGTTTCGATAACAGCCCCGCGCAACGCCGCACGCTGCTCGATCTGCGCCTTGAAACTGCTGACGCGCTCGATCCGCGAACTGGTGCCGTCGAACGGTTCGGTCACCATCAGCACGTCGCGATAACCGCGCTCTTGCAAGTGGGCGAGGGCCATCGCGACTGCTGCCGGGTTGTCCAGTCCGACCAGATCGCTGTCCAGTTGCTCGACTTTGCGATCGACCAAAACCAGCGGCATCTCGCGATGCAATTCGCGCAGTTCATCGCGGTGATGACCCAGGGTGTTCACGATCAGGCCTTCGATGTTGTACGAGCGCAGCAACGCCAGGTGCTGACGTTCCTGCTCGTCATCGCGATCGGTGTTGCACACCACCAGGCTGTAACCGTGGCGCCGGCAAGCGGTTTCCACGCCATGCATCACGGCAATCGAATAAGGGTTGCGGATATCGGCCACCAGCATGCCGATCAGCCGCGTGCGCCCACGTTTCAGACCGCGGGCCATTTGGTTCGGGCGATAGCCCAGCGCGCTGATCGATTGCTCGATGCGCTGCGCAATGGCATCCGAGAGCAGGGCGCGGTCATCGCCGATGAAGCGCGAGACGCTGGCCTTGGACACGCCGGCGTGTTCAGCGACATCGAGCATGGTGACGCGGCTGCGCTGGGCGGCGGAGAAATCGTTCATTGCGGCGGACCTTATTATTAACGGCGTTGCTAATCGGTACAGAAAGCTCTGAAACCGGTTTCACAAACTATCAGAATGATTTCGACCGTCAAGCAGAGTCTCCATCGAAGTATGGGGCGCACCAGACAGACGGTAGCTTTACCTGTCAGATTTGACAGTAGGCGGCCTGCGCTTCTGCGTATTTAATTGATTCAAGAATCAATTGCCAACGTACTCCGACCCCGTCAGGTTTCAGCCACTTCAGGGATATAAGTGATGCCTAAATCCGAGGATCTTGTCTTGGGTAACAACGATGTATTCGCTGTGCCTTTGACTGTTGATGGTGTGGCTGTTGATGATCCTGAAGGATTGATTCCTTATCAATTGTTGATTGATGGCACTGTCGCCAGAGTGCCTCGATGGGAAGACTTTACAACGGTGGTTTCGCGCAGTGATCGACTGGTTGTTACTTGGCAACAAAATGGCCTCAGCACCGTTATATTCGATCAAACGTTTCCAGGGCCAGTTGATCAGCTGGAATTTGAAATACCGCTGACACCACAACTCATGAGTGTCGACGGGGTAGCGTTTCTGCACTATGTAGTATTCGATGCAGATGAAAACCGCGACCCGGCCGACCGCTCGACAAGACTGACGATTGACCACAGCCAACCGCCGATTCATGAACTTGAAGTTGTCGCGTTTCCCCACGCATCACCGTGGGGTTATCTGAATTGCGCGACCCGACCGGAACTCAAGGATGGCGTGACAATAAAAGTACCGCCGCAAGTGCATGGCGAGCCAGGTGATACCTGCAAGTTGCAATGGCAGGGTTATAAGAATCTGAATAAAACAAACATTGTCGATGACGCCTTTGCTGTCGTCAGCAAAGTGATAGACAGAGACGACCTGGACAAAGGCTTTACCGTTGTGATGCCTTTCCGGCCGGCATTACCCGCATTGATTGATAACGCTTCTGCCACCGTCACTATCATGTTTTTTAGAGGCGGAAAATTGATTGCTCAATCACCACCGGAATTGGTCAAGATTGATCGCAAGATACCTGGTGAAGTGCTGCCATGTTATTCAAATTGTTGAAGCCTTGAGTCGTCGCTTTGCGATGTTTGATATATCCGGCGTCGGCAGGAGGTCGCTGTAGAAAGCGTTTTTGAAATTGTCGTACCGCTGTGCCGTATCACCCTTGAAATTTATCTGATTAATTGGAGTGAATAAGAATGACTATCTTGGAAAAGAATCTGGATTTCGGTGCGCCAGTGGGCGGCGTATTGTCCGATCCTCCAGTCGTCGCGGCGAAGATTGATGATCATCGTGTATTGGTCAGTGCGCTGCGTGTGCCCAACTTGTCCGTTGTGCTGGATGGTTTGAACAACGCGGCGGAAGGTGGCTCTGCCCAAATGTATTTAACTACACCAAGCGGTCGTGTAGCTGTCGGATCGCCACGTACGCTGGATGGCGCTTTGCAGCCAATTACGTTCGATCTGCCTACCGCGCTCATTCCTGAGTTGCCTACGCCTGCCGACCCTACCGAATACAGCGTGGACTTCGAAGTATTTGATGGTGACGGCAACGATGACCACTCGACCTCGGCAACGCGACTGCGAATCGACCTTACGCCTCCG
The DNA here is from genome assembly GCF_007828705.1 of Pseudomonas sp. SJZ131. Taxonomy (NCBI): domain Bacteria; kingdom Pseudomonadati; phylum Pseudomonadota; class Gammaproteobacteria; order Pseudomonadales; family Pseudomonadaceae; genus Pseudomonas; species Pseudomonas sp. SJZ131. Next base: position 834,835 of record NZ_VIVC01000001.1, read on the forward strand.
TGGCAGGTGAAATCACCGTTCAGCCGCGCCCGTCCACCTGTCGTGACTTTCGCGAATGCGCCTGCGGACGGTGTGCTTAATCGTGCATGGTTCAACGCGAACCCGGGTGGTTTGCAATGTATTGCCGATGTGTCCTATCCATTCCGCGATGTGCTGGACACCGTCAGGTTCTGCCTGTCTGCGCGCAATGTTGCCAGTTCTACTTTGACTCCGGTGTATGAAGGGGTAGTTTCAGCGATCGGCCACTTTACGGTACCTGCTGCCAACCTGATCGCGCTGGGTAACACGACGTTGTACCAGATCTATACCGTCGCCGATCGAGTCGGTAACCGCAGCATCGACTCGTTGCCGGTGAGAAATCTGGAAGTTCGACTTCCACCAGCACCGACGTTGTTCGCGCCTACGGTTCCAGTCACGGGGGCCGACGGTAGTTTGCCGATTTCTCTGGCCACCTATAACCCCACTGGAAGTCAGGTGTTCATCGAAATCCGGCGGCCAACCAATGGTGAAATTGGTGACGAACTTAATGTGTCTCTGGGCGGCATCGCGGTCGGTCCTGTATCTATTGTTGACGCCACCACTACGCCATTGCGCATCGCCCTGTCATACGATATTTGCGATGCCGTGTTTGGCGCCGCTACCGAAGAAACCGTGGCCGTGCTCAATTACACTCTGACCCGCGGCACCGATACACCGATCCCCAGCCCAAACACTAATGTGTTCCTGAACCTTATCTATCCGGGCCCGGATCTGATTCCTGAACCGGACCTGGAAAGCGTTAACTTGCCTCCAGTTGAAGTGAGAGGGAACACCGGCACACTCAATCACATCCTTCCTGCAGACTTCGGCCAGCCCGTAATTTTCACGTTCAGGAAGTGGGAGCTGGATCTCGGTGCAGATCTGATCAGCCAGGCCATCGTTACTTTCTATTACAACAACCGGCCGATGGGCGATCAAACCATTGATCCGGGCCAGGATACCTGTGCACTGTCTGTTCCATTCCAGACTGTTGCCGCCGAGGGGCTGGGCAACAAAGAGGCGTACGTTACTTTGGAGTATCCGGGTAATCCAAACATTGTTCGGCAGGCAGTTCCAACCAACGTGCTGTTCGAAGCTGTGGAAATTGATCTTCTTGAACATACAGCTAGGACGTTCAACGTCGACCGAGCTGTTAGCTGCCCGTCCCTTGACGGTGTCGCACCGAATCAGGTCTGGAGAGTAACAGCGCCTGCCCAAGGTATTTTCAGCGCAACACTGGCGGTAACGCTGCACGCGCAGGGTTATGAAAATATTGATAAAACCAACCCGATCGGGATTACTTTCACTCAAATCCGAAATGTTCCAGCAGCGGGCGCTGCAGTCATTTTCGAAGTTCCATTTGATTACCTGAAAAGTCTGCAAGGGCCGATTGTCCCACCTCCTGGAACACCTGACTTCAATTACATGGAGGTGTGGTACAGCGTTACGATTTCTGGTGCGCCATTTGACTCGCCGCGGGTTCTGCATCGTGTCAACGTGCGTAATACCAGTAGTTTGTTTTGCGACGGTTCGGTCTGATTTAACCAGTTGAATCAAGTGTTCCGGCCGACATGAACTTGCTCTTGTGTCGGCCGGGCGCACTCTCCGCTCACTGAATTTCCGTTTTTTTTGATGGCGAGAGTAATAATTCGTATCTCCTTTGGGATTATTCCTACATCGGGCGGTACATTTCGCCTGTAGTCTTCCGGCGCTCTGTTCGTGTCCCAAGTTAGTGCGCGAACTGCATTATCTGTCGAGTAAAAACCCTAGGAGTCTTTGATGACTACAGTGAGATTGTTCCGAATTCGCAGTTTCGCAATGTGCCGAGTTACTTGCGTAACATTGACGACATTATTAGCTCTTCCCGTTCAAGCGGCTATTGTGCCGCCGGGTGATACTAAAGACATCACTGACGCCGATCCGCGAGAAACATGGGTCCTTAATCCAGGCTCAACGTTGAACTCTGACCGTGGGAACGTTCTGGATGTGTTCGCGAACAATTCCGTATTCAATGCCAACGACGGCTCAAGCAATCAGATTAGGGCACAACTAAATTCAACAGTTGATCTGGACGGTATGACTGTTCTGAACAGTAATACATTCGGCGCTGCCATTCGGGTCAGTAACAGCACAGCTGATATTTCGAGAAGTCAGATCACCAGTAACGATATCGGCCTGGAACTGGTCCGCGTCAATACTGCTCAAACAGGTTCCACAGTTTCCTTGACTGACGGTACGAGTGTCGTCGCCGTCAATGGCGGCGCTTTCCTGACTGGCCGCAGCCAATTGAACATGGACGGGTCCACGATCGAGGCCACAGGTGCCTCCAGTTACGGTGTTCGGTTGACCAACGCTCATCTCAACGCAACTGACAGCAGCATCGTCGGCGGCGTTAATGGCGTACAGGTCGGCAAGGAGCAGGTACTCACGAGCGCATCGTCAGTTACGCTCGACCAGACTCGCGTCGAAGGGCGCAGCGGTGCGGCGATTGTCGTCGGATATCAAGGCCGGCCGGACGTCACAGCCACCGTTAATGTACTCAATAACTCGCAGCTGATTGGCGCCAACAGCAACATTCTCGAAGTCAATGATGGTGCGCATGTCGACCTGACTGTTGATCGAAGTGCGCTGGCAGGCAATGTAGTGGTGGCCGAGGGCAGCACTACTCAAGCTGTTTTTCAGAACGGCGCTTCGCTGCAGGGCAACTTGCAGAATGTTTCGCGTGTCAGTTTTGATCAGAGTGCCATGACCGGTGATGTGCTTGCGCTGGCCGGCAGTGCAGCCACTGTGCAGTTGAGCAACAGTTCAAATCTCGCCGGCAATGTGGATAACGTCGAGCGCTTGTTGCTGGACAGCGACAGCGTGATGACGGGCAATGTGCGAAGTGATACTAACGGCAGTGTGTTGCTCGACAATCGTTCCACACTCAACGGCAACGTGAATAACGTATCCGACCTGTCGCTGCGCAATGGCAGTGTCTTGACCGGTAATGTGAACACTGCGGTCGACGGCATCGTAAATCTGGATCGGTCCACGCTAAACGGTGAGGTAAATAACGCCAAGAACCTTTCGCTTGACCGAAACAGTGTCATGACCGGTGAAGTGAAGGGGGGCGCGGATACAGTAGTGCAACTTGATAATGGCTCCGCGTTCAACGGCACGATCCGCGATACCAGTCGGGTCGCGCTGGACAATGGCAGTGTCATGAACGGCGATGTGGCCAGTAACACTGGTGGTGCGGTGTTGCTCGATAACGCCTCAAGTCTCACGGGTCGCATCGACAACACGACAAACCTCACGATCAATAACGCCGCCCAGTGGGTCATGACTGGCGATAGCAGCGTGCAAAACCTGGCGCTCAAAAACGGTATCGTCCGCATGGGCACTAACGAACCGTTCCGACAACTGAATGTGGGTGATCTTTCGGGCACTGGCACCTTCGTGATGGGGACGGATTTGAGCAATGGTCGCACTGACTTCCTCAACGTCACGGGCAACGCGAGCGGTCAGCATCAGTTGCAAGTTGCCGCCAGCGGCGCGATTCCACTGACGGCGGAGCCGGTGAAGATCGGTAATATCGCTGCCGGGGACGCGAGTTTTGCCTTGGCCGATCGTGAAACAGTCGACGCAGGCACCTTCGTCTATCGACTCGCAAAAGAGGGTGAAGGCTTGTACTTGAATCCGGACAAGGAAACGGTCAGCACTTCAACAAACACCGCGCTGGCACTCGCCGGCAGCGCGCGCAGCGTATTGAACGCGGAAATGTCCATGCTCAGCGACCAATTGGGTGATCGCAGCATGAGCATCCGCCCTGAATCGGGGCTGCGCGCGATGGACGACAGTTCAGCGAAAAACCTCAGCAACAGCGTGTGGGTCAGGAGTTACGGCAACCAATACAACGTCGCCAACGCTTACGGTGATGGCTACACGCAGAACCAGACGGGCATCACCGGTGGTGCCGACACCACCGTGAACCTGGGCGGCAGGGACTGGGTGGTGGGCGGATTTGTCGGCACCAGTCGGACCAACATGGACCTGAGATACGGCTCCAGCGCCACGGTCGACAGTGTCAATGCCGGTGTTTACGGCAGCACTTACGACGCTGAAAGCGGCATTTTCGTCAATTTGATGGGCAAGGTTAACCAGTTCCACAACAAGGCCAAAGTCACCATGAGCGACGGCGTGCGCGCCAAGGGTGACAACAAGGCGTTGGGCGTCAGTGGTTCGGTGGCGGTCGGCAAGCATATTCGTCTCAAGGACGATTACTTCCTGGAGCCGCAAGTTCAGCTCTCGACCGGCGTCACTCAGAGTGACGAATACCGTCTCGACAACGGCCTGCAAGTCGAGAGTGACACCATGCGTTCAGTGCAAGGCAAATTGGGCATTCGCGGTGGGCGCGTGATTACCCTTGCGGGTGGCGCTTTGCTGGAGCCGAGTCTGCTGGCCGACGTCAATCACGAATTCGTCAAAACCAATGAAGTCAAAATCAACGACGACAGTTTTGATGATGATCGCGCCAGTAGCTCGTTTGGTTATGGCGCGGGTTTGAAGTGGACAGCGGCGCAGCGTAACTGGCAGGTCGCGGGTGAGGTCGGTGGCAGCAAAGGCAACACGGTAAGCCAGGACTGGAGTGGCAGCATGAGGCTCAGCTACTTTTACTGATCACGATGGCTGCAAAACGATTGCAGAGCTTTGCCCCGATCCTGTCGGGGCTTTTTTATGGGCGTCGCAACGTTCGACTTACGCCAGCAGACTCAGGCATGCCGAGCCCAGCAGCAACAGCGCCATGAGCTGATTGAAGCGCTTCAACGCGCTGGCTGAGCGCACCCACCGGGATGATCCCGCACCCAGCAACGCCCAGATGCCCAGACACGGCAGCGACACCAGGAAAAACACCAGCGACAGGCAAGCGGTCTGCAACTGCTGATTTTCGCCAGTGCCGGCGAATACGCTGACCACGGCCAGGGCCATCATCCACGTTTTGGGATTGACCAACTGCAGACTCGCCGCGGCCCACAAGCCGAATGTTGCCTGCACGGGTTGCTCGCGCTGGTCATCGACCGGCGTCACCGGCGCACGAAAAGTCTGCCAGGCCAGGTAACTCAGCCAGAGCACTCCGGCCCATTTCATCAGTGATTGAACCAGCGGCAGTTGCGCCAGCGTCTGGCCAACGCCGCTGCCCACGGCCAGCACAATCAGCGCCGCACTGGCGCAAGCGCCGAAGATAATCGGCAGCGCCGCCCTGAACCCAAAACGCGCACTGTTACTCAACACCAGAATATTGGTCGGCCCCGGCGTGATCGACGCGACGAACGCAAACAGCAAAAACGGCAGCAGGGTAGGGAAGGTTGAAAGCATGACCGTGTAGCTCCAGTGAATGATCGATGGCCGATCTTCACCAGTCAGCCTTCACACGTCTGGAAGATTTGAGCAGCGCTTGCGGTACATCGCCGGGGTCAGCCCATAAGCGCGGACGAACCAGCGACCCATATGGCTTTGATCGGCGAAGCCCAATTCCATCGCCACCGCCGCCGGTTGCGCGCCGCTCGCGAGCAAACGCCGGGCCTTGGACAACCGCAGTTGCACCAGATAAGCGTGCGGCGCCAGACCGTAAGCGGCTTTGAACGCGCGGGTCAGCCGAAAACGATCGACACCGGTGACCATGGCCAGTTGATCGAGGCCAATGTCCAGATGCGCGTTGGCGTGCAGGTATTCGCGGGCCTTTTGCGCGACCAGCGGCAGGCGTGGGTCTTGGCTGTAACGGGTGCGCCAGTGCAAGTGGCTGGTCAAGCGTTCGAGCAAGGCGTCGAGGGCCGTTTGCCGGACGATCTTCAGCTCGCCGCCGTGCAAGGTCTGAAACGCCTCACTGGTTGCCTGCGCCAGTCGCGGGTCGGCGGTCAGGGTGTTGGCGAAGCTCAGTTGGCTGCTGAGCGGGGCGTTGTCGAACAGCGCGGCGAGTTCGCGCTCAAGCCATTGCGGGTCGAGGTAGAGCATGCGGTAGGTAAAGCCGTCTTCGGTCGGTGCATCGCCGTCGTGAATGTCGCCCGGTTCGAGCAGGAACACCTTGCCCGGCGTGCTTTGATGCCGCGCCCGCCGACAGTTGAATTGCTGCACGCCTTGCTCGGTCACGCCCACCAGATAACTGTCGTGCCAGTGCGGGTCGTAAGCGTGGCCCTGGAAATGCGCGCGCAGCGTTTCGATGCCGGTGTCGGCGTCCTGTGCGAGATCGATCCAGTTATGCGAGGTCATGGCTGCACCTGTGAGACGAATGGCCGGCTGAGTGAACACCGGCGACGCGGCTGATGCCTAGAACGTTTGTGCAGCGCTCAGTTGAACAGCCCGGCGGCAATGTTGATCGAAAAACCGAGAATCGCCGTGTTGAACACAAAGCCGATCAGCGATTGCGCCAGGACGATCTTGCGAATGCCGCGCGTGGCCACCCCGACATCGGCGGTCTGCACGGCGACGCCGATGGTGAAGGAAAAGTACAGAAAGTCCCAGTAATTGGGAGTGGTCAGGCCTTCGGCAAAGCGCAGCGCCGGCTCCTTGCCGTCCCAGGTATAAAACAGCCGCGCGTAATGCACGCTGAAAATCACCCCGATCAATAACCAAGAACCAATCACCGTCGCGGCAGTGAAGCCGTAATGCAGCAGCTTGCTGGAGGCTTGCAAATCCTTGCTGCCGGCCAGTTCGAAGGTAATGGTCGCCAGACTGGCAATCGCTGCGATGCACACCACCAGCAGCACCAGCCCGGCGTTTTCGTCCTCGATTTCGGCGATGCGCTTGACGTCCGGCGCCTTGGCGCGCTTGGCCAGCCACAACATCAGGATCAGATAGGTCCAGACCCCGGCGTTCCAGCCGATGAGGATTTTGCTGATGATCGAGTCGGCGGGCGCCAAAATGCCGGCCGCGATGCCGAGTGTGGCGGCGGCGGACAAGCGCGGATGAGTGCGGGCAAGGAGGGGCATGGAGGCTCGATGTGTCTGGATGTTGCAACACATTAGCCCAGTGAAACGCATTGTGACTACAACAGTGACCTGACGAATTGTAGGAGCGAGGCTTGCCCGCGAAGGCGTCGTGTCAGACAGACCAGTGTTGAATGACACAACGCTTTCGCGGGCAAGCCTCGCTCCTACAGGGGCTTCGGTGGGTTAGTTGTCTTTGTGGCGTTTGCGCACCAGTTTCATCACCACCACAAAGAACACCGGAACAAACAGCACCGCCAAGGTCGCGGTGATCATCCCGCCGATCACGCCGGTGCCGATCGCTTGCTGGCTCGCCGAACTGGCGCCCGTGGCAATCGCCAGCGGCACCACACCGAGGATGAACGCCAGCGAAGTCATGACAATCGGGCGCAACCGCAAGCGCGCGGCTTGCAGCGTGGCGTCGATCAAATCGTGGCCCTCGTCGTAGAGGCTCTTGGCGAATTCGATGATCAGGATCGCGTTCTTCGCCGACAAACCGATGATGGTGATCAGGCCAACCTTGAAGAACACGTCATTCGGCATCCCGCGCAACGTTACCGCAAGCACCGCACCGAGCACGCCAAGTGGCACCACCAGCAGCACCGAGGTCGGAATCGACCAACTTTCATACAGCGCCGCCAGACACAGGAACACGATCAGCAGCGACAACCCGAGCAGGATCGGCGCCTGACTGCCGGACAAACGTTCCTGCAACGACAACCCGGTCCACTCCTGCCCCAGGCCTGCCGGGCCTTGGGCGACCAGGCGTTCGATTTCCGCCATCGCCTCACCGGTGCTGTGGCCCGCCGCCGGTTCGCCGGAAATGCTGATCGCCGGATAGCCGTTGTAGCGAGTCAATTGCGTCGGGCCTTGAGTCCATTTGGCTTCGACAAACGCTGACAGCGGGACCATTTTTCCATTGTTGTTGCGCACGTTGATCTTCAGCAAGTCCTCGACCTGACTGCGCTGATCACCTTCGGCCTGGACCACCACGCGTTGCATGCGTCCCTGATTGGGGAAGTCGTTGATGTACGAAGAGCCGACCGCCGTGGACAGCACGCTGCCGACGTCGGCAAACGACACGCCCAAGGCATTCGCCTGTTTGCGGTCGACTTCAAGCTGCACCTGCGGCGCTTCGGCCAGCGCGCTTTCACGCACGTTCATCAGGATCGGACTTTTCTCGGCGGCTTCCAGTAACTGGGTGCGCGCCTCCATCAACGTTGCATGCCCGAGACCGCCGCGATCCTGTAAGCGGAATTCAAAACCGCTGGAGGTGCCGAGGCCGTCCACCGGTGGCGGCAATACGGCAAACGCCACGGCATCGCGGATCTGGCTCAACGCGCCGTTGGCCCGATCAGCAATCGCGCTGGCGGAGTCATCGCTGCTGCGGTCGGACCAGTCCTTCAACGTGGTAAACGCCAGCGCCGCGTTTTGGCCGCTGCCGGAGAAGCTGAAACCGAGAATCACCGTGCTGTCGCCGACGCCGGGTTCGGTGGCGTTGTGCGCTTCGATCTGCTCGACGACCTTGATCGTGCGGTTCTTGCTCGCACCCGGCGGCAATTGAATATCGGTAATGGTGTAACCCTGGTCCTCGACCGGCAGGAACGAGGAGGGCAGGCGACTGAAACAAAACACCAGACCGGCGAGCAGCACGCCATAGATCAACGAGTAACGCCCGGTGCGTTTCAGCGCATACGCGACCCAACCCTGGTAACGCTCGGTCAGTTGTTCGAAACGGCGGTTGAACCAGCCAAAAAAACCGCGCTTCTCGTGATGTTCGCCTTTGGCGATCGGCTTGAGCAGCGTCGCGCACAGCGCCGGGGTCAAGGTCAGCGCAAGAAACGCCGAGAACAGAATCGAGGTCGCCATCGACAGCGAGAACTGCTGATAAACCACCCCGACCGAACCCTGCATGAACGCCATCGGAATAAACACCGCGACCAGCACCAGCGTGATGCCGATGATCGCGCCGGTAATCTGCTTCATCGCTTTGCGCGTGGCGTCCTTGGGCGACAGGCCCTCGGTGACCATGATCCGCTCGACGTTTTCCACCACTACGATGGCATCGTCGACCAGAATGCCGATCGCCAGGACCATGCCGAACATGGTCAGCACGTTGATCGAGAAACCCAGCGCGAGCATGGTCGCAAACGTGCCCATCAACGCCACCGGCACCACCAGCGTCGGGATCAGCGTGTAGCGGATGTTTTGCAGGAACAGGAACATCACCGCAAACACCAGCAACATCGCTTCGCCCAAGGTGTAGACCACTTTGGTGATCGAGACTTTGACGAACGGGGAGGTGTCGTAGGGGATCTTGTATTCGACGTTGGCCGGGAAGTAACGCGCCAGTTCATCCATTTTCGCCCGCACGGCGGTGGCGGTGTTCAGCGCGTTGGCGCCCGGCGACAGTTGCACGCCGACGGCGGTTGACGGTTTGCCGTTCAGGCGCGTGCCGAACTGGTATTCCTGACTGCCGATCTCGACCCGCGCCACATCACCAATGCGCACCGTGGAACCGTCGGGACTGGCCTTGAGCACGATGTCGGCGAATTCTTCCGGCGTCGACAATTGGCCTTTGACGACGATGGTTGCGGTGATTTCCTGAGTGCTGCGGGTCGGCAAGTCGCCAATGCTGCCGGCCGAGACCTGGGCGTTTTGCGCCACAATCGCGGCGTTGACGTCGGCCGGTGTCAGGTTGAAACCGATCAGCTTCTGCGGGTCGATCCAGATGCGCATCGCGCGCTCGGCACCGTACAGTTGCGCCTTGCCGACGCCGTCGAGACGTTTGATCTCGTTCATTACGTTGCGCGCCAGATAGTCGCTGAGCGCGATGTCGTCGAGCTTGCCATCGTTGGACGTGAGGGTAATCAGCAGGAGGAAACCCGACGAGACCTTTTCCACCTGTAAACCTTGCTGGTTCACCGCTTGCGGCAGGCGCGACTCGATCACCTTGAGGCGGTTTTGCACGTCGACCTGGGCCATTTCCGGGTTGGTGCCCGGTTGAAACGTGGCTTTGATCGTCGCGCTGCCGAGGCTGCTCTGCGATTCGAAGTACAGCAAGTGGTCGGCGCCGTTGAGTTCTTCCTCGATCAAGCTGACCACGCTTTCGTCGATGGTTTGCGCCGAAGCGCCGGGGTAAACGGCATAAATCTCGATCTGCGGCGGCGCGACGTCGGGGTATTGCGCCACCGGCAATTGCGGAATGGCCAGCGCACCGGCCAGCAGGATGAACAGCGCGACCACCCAGGCAAACACCGGGCGATCGATAAAGAACTGCGGCATAAAAAAGCGTCCTGCTTACTGACCAGTCGCCTGGGCAAGTGGAAGAGGGGTGTTGTCGATCTGGACTTTTTCGCCGGGTCTGGCGTGTTGCAGGCCTTCGGTGACAATCCGGTCGCCGGCCTTGAGGCCTTCAGTGACGATCCAGCGATCGTTCTGCACCGCGCTCAGTTGCACCGGTTGCAGCACGACTTTTTCCTCGGCATCGAGCAGCATCACTTGCGCGACTCCGGCGCTGTCGCGCTGAATCGCCCGTTGCGGCACGCTGATGCCTTGCTGGTCGACCGCTTGCTCGATGCGCACCCGCACGAAGCTGCCGGGCAGCAGGTCGAGGTCCGGGTTGGGAAACTCGCTGCGCAGGATGATCTGGCCGGTGCCCGGATCGACGCTGATCTCGGCAAACAGTAGTTTGCCCGGCAGTGGATAGAGGCTGCCGTCGTCCTGAATCAGCGTGGCTTTGGCTTGATCCTGACCGACTTGCTGCAGATGACCGGAACGGAACGCGCGGCGCAGGTCGTTGAGTTCGCGGGTCGATTGGGTGAGGTCCGCGTGGATCGGGTTCAACTGCTGGATCAGCGCCATCGGCGTGGTTTCGTTCTGGCCGACCAGCGCGCCTTCGGTGACCAATGCGCGGCCGACACGTCCGGCGATCGGCGCGGTGACGGTGGCGTAACCGAGGTTGAGCTTGGCGCGGGTCACGGCAGCCTTGTTGGCGGCGACGTCCGCGGCGGTTTGCCGGGCACTGGCGCGGGCGTTGTCATAATCCTGGCCGCTGATTGCATTGCCTTCGATCAATTGCGCGTAACGCTGCTCCTGCAATTTGGCCTGGAACGCATTGGCTTCAGCCTTGCGCAGTGCGGCTTCGGCGCTGTCGAGGTCAGCCTTGAATGGCGCCGGATCAATGCGGAACAGCACATCGCCCTGTTTGACGTCGCTGCCTTCGCGAAAAGTCCGCTGCAACACCACGCCGGCCACCCGTGCGCGCACTTCGGCGATGCGCGGCGCGGCAATCCGCCCGCTCAGCTCGCTGCTGATCGATACCGGGCCGGAGGTGATGGTTTCGATGCGCACAATGGCCAGCGGTGGCGCTTCTGCGGCAGTCGAGGACTTGTCACAAGCGCTCAACATCAAGGCCAATGCAATCAGGCTGAGCGTGGCAAGCAGGTTCTTTGACATGTGAGTACCCCATTAATGACCCCCGGCATCCTACGGGGAGCCGAGCAGAGTAGCGGTGAAGCTTTGTAGCTGCTGTGTGAAATTGTGTAAGGGTTTTACTCATAGACGTATGAGGGCGTATATCCTTTGGCGCTTGAAACTTTTTGCGACGGTTGCCCGCGAAGAGCCCGGCCGTGTCGCCACAGCACTTTCTGGAAACACCCCATGCCCAACATCCTCCTGGTCGAAGACGACACCGCGCTTTCGGAACTGATCGCCAGTTACCTGGAACGCAACGGCTACAGCGTCAACGTGATCAGCCGTGGCGATCATGTGCGCGAGCGCGCGCGGCTCAGTCCGCCGGATCTGGTGATTCTCGATCTGATGCTGCCGGGGCTCGACGGACTGCAGGTTTGCCGTTTGCTGCGGGCGGATTCGGCGACGCTGCCGATCCTCATGCTGACCGCCCGCGACGACAGCCACGATCAGGTGCTGGGCCTGGAAATGGGGGCCGACGATTACGTCACCAAACCCTGCGAGCCGCGCGTTTTGCTGGCCCGCGTGCGCACGTTGCTGCGCCGCAGCAGCCTCGGCGAACCGCAAACCGCCAATGACCGCATCCTCATGGGCAACCTGTGCATCGACCTGTCCGAGCGCACGGTGACTTGGCGCGACCAACCGGTCGAACTGTCCAGCGGCGAGTACAACTTGCTGGTGGTGCTGGCCCGCCACGCCGGTGAAGTGCTGAGCCGCGACCAGATTCTGCAGCGTCTGCGCGGCATCGAATTCAACGGCACCGACCGCTCGGTGGACGTGGCGATTTCCAAGCTGCGGCGCAAGTTCGATGACCACGCGGGCGAGGCGCGCAAGATCAAGACGGTTTGGGGCAAGGGTTACTTGTTCAGCCGCTCCGAGTGGGAATGCTGAGCCGATGTTCAGAATCCTTTTTCGTCTGTATCTGGTGACCATCGTTTCGTACAGCGCGGCGATTTACCTGGTGCCGGACGTGGTGATCAAGCTGTTCCATGAACGTTTCGTCAGTTACAACCTCGATTATTCGCGTGGTTTGCAAAGCCTGATCGTCCGTCAGTTTCACGCGGTTCCCGAAGCGCAATGGCCGGCGCTGGCGACGCAACTGGACAAGGATTTTCAACCGCTGCACATCGTCCTCAGCCGTCTCGACGACCCTGACCTGACCGCGCAGGAACGTGAGCAGCTGCGTCGCGGCGAATACATCGTGCGCATTGGCGACTGGGGTTGGCGCACCTTGGCGGCGGCGCCGTTGAACGCGCAGTCGGTGGTGCAAATGGTGGTGCCGCCCGATCCGCTCGACGTGAATTTGTTGTACTGGAGCATGAACGTGCTGATCGGCGCGACCATGCTTGCGTGTCTGTTGCTGTGGTTGCGCCCGCACTGGCGCGATCTGGAGCGATTGAAAGGCACCGCCGAGCGGTTCGGCAAAGGCCATTTGAGCGAGCGCACGCAAATCTCCCAGAGCTCGAACATCGGCAGCTTGGCCAATGTGTTCGACACCATGGCCGGTGATATCGAGAACTTGTTGAATCAGCAACGTGACTTGCTCAACGCGGTGTCCCACGAGCTGCGCACGCCGTTGACTCGGCTGGATTTTGGCCTGGCGCTGGCGCTGTCGGATGACTTGCCGGCGGCCAGTCGCGAACGTCTGCAAGGCTTGGTCGCGCACATTCGAGAGCTGGATGAGCTGGTGCTGGAACTGCTGTCGTACAGCCGTTTGCAGAACCCGGCGCGGTTGCCGGAACGGGTGGAAGTGTCGCTGGATGAGTTCATCGACAGCATTTTGGGCAGCGTCGATGAAGAGCTGGAATCGCCGAACATCGTTATTGACGTGTTGTTGCATGGTCAGCTGGAGCGTTTCACGCTTGATCCGCGACTGACCGCACGTGCGTTGCAGAATCTGCTGCGCAACGCGATGCGCTACTGCGAAAAACGCATTCAGATTGGCGTTCAGGTGTGCCCGAAGGGCTGTGAGATCTGGGTTGATGACGACGGCATCGGCATTCCCGACGATGAACGCGAGCGGATTTTCGAACCGTTCTACCGCCTCGACCGCAGCCGCGACCGCGCTACCGGCGGCTTCGGCTTGGGGCTAGCCATCAGCCGCCGCGCCCTCGAAGCCCAAGGTGGCACACTCACCGTCGAAAACTCCCCGCTGGGCGGCGCTCGTTTCCGCTTGTGGCTACCAACCCCTGGCTGATCGCCTGAAGGCTCACAGCAGAGGGTTCCACTGTCAGATCTGACAGTGGAATTTTTCCAGCATCTGCTGCTTCATGACATCAGGCAATCATCGATGGCAAGGAGAGCGAAATGGCGAAGATCAGTACGAAAAAAGTGACGGGCAAGGTAAAAAGCATCACCAAAACAGCACAGGGCCATTCGCTGGTAACGGTCACCCCGGAGGGTGGAGGCAAGGATGTAGCGATTGAAGTGATCATCGACCCGATTGCCTCCGCACTGAACCTGCAAGTGATGTATGCCGTCGGCGATAAAGTGAAATACATCAGCTCTCCCGCCTCCGCGCTGGAAAAATCTACCTGACAAAGTGCCCTCCCTGGCGGCACATAGACCTTGTGGCGAGCGAGCTTGCTCGCGTCTGAGTGCGCAGCGCTCACAAGGTTTTGGGGCCGCTGCGCAGCCCAGCGCGAGCAAGCTCGCTCGCCACAGGGGTTGTGTTGGGTGCGAAATAGGTGGGCGCAATGCATCCTTTTTCGATGCTCCTGTGAAAACAACCGCCAGCCACACACCAACCCCGTGGCGAGCGAGCTTGCTCGCGTTTGAGTGCGCAGCGCTCACAAGGTTTTGGGGCCGCTGCGCAGCCCAGCGCGAGCAAGCTCGCTCGCTCGCCACAGGGGTTGTGTTGGTCTCGAAATTGGTGGGACCGATGCATCCTTACCGATGTTCCTGTGAAAACAACCGCCAGCCACACACCAAACCCGTGGCGAGCGAGCTTGCTCGCGTTTGAGTGCGCAGCGCTCACGAGATTTTGGGGCCGCTGCGCAGCCCAGCGCGAGCAAGCTCGCTCGCCACAGGGGTTGTGTTGGTCTCGAAATTGGTGGGCGCAATGCGTTCTTTTCCGATGCTCCTGCTAAAACACCCGTTAGCCTCACGCGAAACCCGTGGCGAGCGAGCTTGCTCGCGTTTGAGTGCGCAGCGCTCACAAGATTTTGGGGGCCGCTGCGCAGCCCAGCGCGAGCAAGCTCGCTCGCCACAGGGGGGTGTTGGTCTCGAATTAGTGGGCGCAATGCATTCTTTTCCGATGCTCCTGCTGAAACACCCGTTAGCCTCACGCGAAACCCGTGGCGAGCGAGCTTGCTCGCGTTTGAGTGCGCAGCGCTCACGAGATTTTGGGACCGCTGCGCAGCCCAGCGCGAGCAAGCTCGCTCGCCACAGGGGTTGTGTTGGTCTCGAAATAGGTGGGACCGATGCATGCTGCTGCACACAGGGGTGGCGGGTCAGGTACTCAAGCGTTTGTGGAGGATTTTGGCCATGCTTTCGAGTTCCGCCATCGGGTTGTGCCCGATGAGCATCCACGCGTGTTCGGTGTCGGCCCAATACACCACGTTCATGTTGTGCCGGCGCTCCTGCGCGAACGCTTGGCTGCCGTTGTTGGAGCGGGTGACGCACAGGGCCAGCGGGCCGTGTGCCGGGTCGAGGTAGGTGATTTGCGCGATCGGCACGCCGTCGTGTTCAAGAATTTGCGCACGCTTGAGCTGGATCCGCGGCAGTGCCAGTTTCGCTGGCACCAGGGTCAATCCCAGACGCGCGTCGATAGTGCGCAATTGCGCGCGTCGCGCGGCCTCGTCGCTGGGCAAATGCTCAAGAGTTTGCGGCACGTACAGCGACATAGAGTCGGCAACCAAGCTGCGCCAGTTGCTCTTGTTCCGGCTCATTTGCCAACCGAGAAACAACCGATCCATCAGCACGCCACTGACCACCAACCCCGCAGCCGCCGTCAGAAACCAGCGCCGACTGCGGGCCGGCGGTGCCGGGCTGGGCAGCGTGTCGAGCATCGCATTCAGTCGTTCCATCGGCGCTTGCGGCAACAGTTCATCATAAGCAGCCTTGAAAGGCAGGCTGCTGCGCGCCAGCCATTGCACGCGCAGGCTCAGCGCCGGGTCGTCACTGATCGCGGCATCAATGCTGTGGCGCTGTTCGCTGTCGAGTTGGTCGTCGAGGTAAGCCACCAACTGGTCATCCGAAGGCAACTTCGGGCGTAGCGGCTCGGTCATCGACGTTCACCATTGATAGTGCTCGGCACGCTGTGCAGCGGCGGGTACTCGGCGAGTTTCAGGCGTGCGGTGGCGAGCCGGCTCATCACCGTGCCGATCGGCACTTGCAACACCTCGGCCACTTCGCGGTAGGACAAGCCTTCGACATACGCCAGGTACAGCGTTTCACGCTGGATTTCCGGCAGGGCAGCGACGCGGCGGATTACCTGCGCGGCCAGCACATGAGTGTGCGCCGCATGCTCGCCGTCGAACGCCAGCGCCACATCGGCGTCCACTGACCCTTGGCCGAAACGCACGCGGCGGGCGCGCACTTCATTGAGCCAGATCGAATGCAGGATGCTCAGCAGCCAGCGGTCCATGCGCGTACCGGGGACAAATTGCCCGGCGCGTTCCAGTGCGCGCACGCATGTTGCTTGCACCAAGTCTTCAGCGACTTCCCGTTGCCGCGACAGCAGCAAGCCGTAGCGCCATAACCGCGCCAGATACTGGCCCAACTCTGCTCGTATTGCCTGATCGCTGGCGATGGCGACCTCCGTTCGGTGTGTCAGGTTTGCGATGAATCGTTGATCGCTTCGGCGAGGTCCTGATATTCCTCGCAGGCAGTGCCGCAGATCGATTCTATCTGCTGCAACTCTTCCTTCGCGAGGTCGAGGCGACCCTTGAGCACATAGGCTTCACCGAGGTATTCGCGCACTTGCGCATAGTGCGGGTCGAGTTTGACCGATTGCAGGTAATAGCCGATGCCCTCATCGGTGCGCCCCAGTTTACGCGTGGCGTAACCACGATAATTCAAGGCTTTGGCGGTGTTCGGGTTTTTCAGCGTATCGAGTAGCGCCAAAGCTTCCTCATAACGCCCGTCCTTGGCCAGGCGATAGGCGTAATCGGTGCGATCAGCGTCCGGCACCAGGCTGCTGGTTTGCAACACGCACTTTTTCAGATTGCTGTCGTATATCTCGCCTTTGGGGCAATCGGGTTTGGCCGGCGCATCGTCGTCGCCGTCGGCCAGAACCAGGCAACTGGACAGCGCCGCAACCAGCAGCAGCGGGGCACTCAGCCATGCAAAACGGATAGTCATGATCAAACTCCACGGATTGAGACGTTTCAGATTCAGTCTAGTTTCAATTCAGGTGCTGCAACATCCGGGCGCGAAGCGGCTGGGACAGCCGGCGCAGATCCGCAGCAGCCCCCGGAGCAGTCCCGCATTTGGCCGAACCGCTGCCTTACTCCCACCCGCGATGCCTTGTTATAGTTCCGGCCTCATTTTCTGTCCGGTAAAGGATTTCTGCCATGTCCCAGTACACCGCGTTCACCGTCGAACTCGCCGACAAAATCGCCCATGTGCAGATCAATCGCCCGGAAAAGATCAACTCGATGAACGCCGCGTTCTGGAGCGAGATCATCGAGATTTTCCAATGGATCGATGACACCGACGAGGTGCGAGTGGTGGTGCTGAGCGGCGCTGGCAAACACTTTTCCTCGGGCATCGACCTGATGATGCTCGCTGGCGTGGCTAACGAAATGGGCAAGGACGTCGGCCGCAATGCGCGCCTGTTGCGGCGCAAGATCCTCGCCCTGCAAGCCTCGTTCAACGCCGTGGATAATTGCCGCAAACCGGTGCTCGCGGCGATTCAGGGTTATTGCCTGGGCGGCGCCATCGACCTGATCGCCGCGTGCGACATGCGTTACGCCGCCGAAGACGCGCAGTTCTCGATCAAGGAAATCGACATCGGCATGGCCGCCGACGTCGGCACGTTGCAACGCTTGCCGCGCATCGTCGGCGACGGCATGCTGCGTGAACTGGCTTACACTGGTCGCCAGTTTGGTGCCGAAGAAGCGCGCGGCATGGGCCTGATCAATCGCGTCTACAGCGACCGCGACAGCCTGTTGGATGGCGTGATGGGGATTGCCCGCGAGATCGCCGGCAAGTCGCCGATTGCGATCACCGGCACCAAGGAAATGATCAGCTACATGCGCGACCATCGTATCGACGATGGCCTCGAATACGTTGCCACCTGGAACGCCGCCATGCTGCAATCCAACGATTTGCGCGTGGCCATGGCCGCCCACATGAGCAAACAGAAACCCGAATTTCTGGACTGATTAACCATGACCTCACGCTGGACCACCGCAGTACTGGACACCGATCAACCGGGCGGCTGGGCCGTCGCGCGCAGCCCCGAAGGCTTTCTGTTCGACGACAACGGCGCGCTGTTCCCGCGCGAATGGCTCAAGCGCCAGGACCTGTCGGTCCTCGCCGAGCACGGCATCGGTCACCTCGATGGCGAGCCGGTTTATCTACTGGAGTTGCGCAGCGTCAGCGAAGTGCCGGGCTGCAACTGGAAAGGCCTGCGGGCGTTCATGCTGGAAGGCGATCACACCGTCTATAAAGTGCTCGGTTACGCCGCGCAGATCGGCACCTGGTACCGCGAGCATCGGTTTTGCGGCAACTGCGGGCAAGCGACGCATCAGGTTGCGCGCGAGCGGGCGATGTATTGCGAGCCGTGCAATATTCGTTATTACCCGCGTATCTCGCCGAGCATGATTGTGCTGATCACCCGTGGCGATGAAGTGTTGCTCGCGCGTTCGCCGCGTTTTGTCAGCGGGGTTTACAGCACGTTGGCGGGGTTCGCCGAACCGGGCGAATCGGCTGAGGATTGCCTGATTCGCGAGGTTCGTGAAGAGGTGCAGATCGAGGTCAAGAACATCCAGTACATGGGCAGCCAGTGCTGGCCGTTCCCGCATTCGATGATGCTCGGCTTTCATGCCGAATATGCCGGTGGCGAGATTGTCTGTCAGGAAGACGAGATCGAAGACGCGCAGTGGTTCAACATTCACGCGATGCCGCCACTGCCGGCCTCGCGTTCGATTGCGCGTTACCTGATCGACGTCTATCTGGCGCGGCGCTTAGGCTACGCTGAACCAGTGCTGCCAGGCTAACCGCACGGTCAGCCCAAGCACCACGGTGATGAACACCGGACGAATGAATTTGGCGCCGCCGCTGATTGCGGTGCGCGCGCCGAAGAATGCGCCGACCATCACCGACAGGCCCATGCTCAGGCCGATGATCCAGTCCACTTGCCCGGAAAACACGAACACCGACAGCGCCGCGATGTTGCTGACGAAGTTCATGCTGCGCGCCACGCCGCTGGCCTTCACCAGGTCGATGGGGTACATGAGCATGGTGCTGACGGTCCAGAACGCGCCAGTGCCGGGGCCGGCCACGCCGTCGTAGAAACCGAGGCCGAAGCCTTGGGTCGATTGCCACTTTTTCTTGATTGGCGCGTCACTGTCCAGCGGCGCTTTCGGCGTGCCGCCAAACAGCAGGTAGAGGCCGCAGGCGAAAACAATCACCGGCAGCATCTTGTTCAGCCATTCGGCGGGCAGATAATGCGCAACCACCGCGCCAGTCAACGCGCCGACCAGCGTGCCGACAATTGCATGCAGCCATTGCCGTGGATGGAAGAGTTTCCTGCGGTAGAAGGTGAAACTGGCGGTGGCCGAGCCGAAGGTCGAACTGAGTTTGTTGGTGCCCAGCACCAGGTGCGGCGGCAGCCCGGCGGTCAACAGCGCAGGCGTGGTCAGCAGACCGCCACCGCCGGCAATGGCGTCGATGAAACCGGCGATGAAAGCGACAAACGCCAGAATGGCCAGGGTAGTGAGGTCAACGCTGAGTTCGAAAGGCATGGAATCGGCTTATTCGGCGGGGCGCAGAAAGGGCTGCGGGGAAGGCCGGTATCTTACCTAGAAAACAGGCTTGTTACAGCTGATCCTTGCGACGACTGGTCTGGCTTCAGCGCGGGCAAGCCTTTCCTACAGGAGCACACCGCAGACCCGTAGGAGCAAGGCTTGCCCGCGAAAGCGTCAGCCCAGTCAATACATCACTTGAGCTGCGGCCCATTGCCGATCTGCCACACAAACGGCGGCTCAGTCCCGTTGATCGCCCAATCGCCGACAATCCGCGCCTTGTAGATCAGCGGATTGTGCGAAGACACCGTCCGCGCGTTACGCCAGTGCCGATCCAGCGCTTTACCCTGACGAACATCCGAAGCCCCCAACGCGTTGAACAGTTCGCTGGTCGCGCGCTGAATCAACTGGGAAACCACCACCTGCGCCTTCGCCGATTGAATTTCCGCCGCGACATTCGCCGCGTGCTCCAACGCTCCATCTCCGCCAAAGCGTGCCTCATAAGCCCGTTGCGCCGGTTGCGCGGCTTGCAGCGCGGTGGCTTCGGCGGCGTACACCAACGCTGCGATTTCACCAACCACTTGCTGCACCTGCGCGTCCTGACTGACATGCGCGGCATTGCCATGGCTGTAGATGCGTTTGCGCTCGCGCACCTGCAGCGCCACATCGCGCAGCGCCGCGCGGCCAATCCCGGCGAGCGTCGCCAACAGTACCAATTGATAAAACGCCGTCTGATATTTGAAGCGTGTGGCAAAGTCGATGATGTTCTCGGCCTCCACTTCGGCATCGATAAACCGCGAGGTGCCGCTGCCGGTGGTGCGCTGGCCGAAACCGTCCCAGTCATCGCTCTGCACGATGCCTGGCTGCCGCGTGCGCACGGCGGCGATCACATCACCACCGGTGTCGCTGCGTTGCGCGTAGACGTCGATCCAGTCGGAAAACAGGCTGCCGGTGCTGTAAAACTTTTCACCGTTGAGCCGCCATTTATCGCCGTGCGGCGAGACTTTGGTGACCACGTCGCCAATTGCCACGTTGCCGATTTCGGTCCAGGCGCAACCGACGATGTCGCCCGCCACGAAACGTTTGAACCAGACGTCCCGCGCTGGGCCCGGCGCAGCATTGAGCCGATCCTCGGCAAACGCGAAATGCCCGCGCAAGGCTTGAGGCACGTTGGAATCGGCCTCGGCCAGCTCGATCAACAGTTCAAACAATTGCGGCACCGAAGCACCGCCACCGCCATATTCGACAGGGACGCGCACGGCGCCAAAACCGGCTTGTTTCAGCCATTCAATCGGCTCGAAGGGCAGCCTGCGACTCTGTTCGCGTTCGACCGCACCTGCGGCGATACGCGCGAAAATCGGCCGGAACCGCGCGGCGAGGGTTTGGTAGTCAGTGCCGGTGGACAGTGGATTGATGATCTGGTGGTCGGTCATGCGGACAGCTCCTGGGGCGGCAGTAGAGAGCTGGAGTGTTTGCACGGTTTGTGCCGAGGCCGGCGGGCGAGGGTTTATTGAGCAATCTGGGTTTTGCCAAGGTGTGAAGTGTTGCTGAGCCAACAGCGCAGCAGCAAATTGCCCCTGACACTCCTTGGTTCCAAGGCGAAAGACAACTGTGTGGCGAGGGGGCTTGCCCCCGTTTAAGTGCGCAGCGCTCAGCAAATTCTGCGGCCGCTACGCAGCCCAGCGGGGGCAAATCCCTCGCCACAGTTGCTCATACACCTCAGATTTCTGCCGCTGGCACGCTTGCTGCTCTGCTGCAAAGACTCCCGCAAAAATCCCGAGGACATGCCAATGAGTCAGCAAGCCGTCAAATTTGCCTACTGGGTGCCAAACGTCAGCGGTGGGCTGGTGGTCAGCAAGATCGAGCAGCGCACCCACTGGGGCATCGACTACAACCGCAAACTGGCGCAACTGGCCGAGGCGGCCGGGTTCGAATACGCGCTGACGCAGATCCGCTTTACCGCCGGTTACGGTGCCGAGTTTCAGCACGAATCCGTTGCCTTCAGCCACGCGCTGCTCGCTGCGACCACTCACCTAAAAGTCATCGCCGCGATCCTGCCCGGCCCGTGGCAACCGGCACTGGCCGCCAAGCAACTGGCGACCATCGATCAACTGACCAATGGCCGCGTTGCGGTGAACATCGTCAGCGGCTGGTTCAAAGGCGAGTTCCAGGCAATCGGCGAACATTGGCTGGAGCACGACGAACGCTATCGCCGCTCCGAAGAATTTATCCGTTCGCTCAAAGGCATCTGGAGCCAGGACAATTTCACTTTTCGCGGCGATTTCTACCGTTTCGACAATTACAGCCTCAAGCCAAAACCGCTGGGTCAACCTGAGATTTTCCAGGGCGGCAGCTCGCGGGCGGCGCGGGACATGGCGGCGCGTGTGTCCGACTGGTATTTCACCAACGGCAATACGCCGGAAGGCATCAAGGCTCAGGTCGATGACATTCGGACCAAAGCTGCGGCGAATAATCATTCGGTGAAGGTCGGGGTCAACGCCTTCGTCATCGCCCGCGACACCGAAGAAGAAGCGCGCGCCGTACTGGCGCAGATCATCGATCAGGCCGATCCGGAAGCGGTGAATGCCTTTGGTGATGCCGCGAAACAGGCGGGCAGGGCGTCGCCGGAGGGCGAGGGCAATTGGGCGAAGTCGACGTTCGAGGATCTGGTGCAGTACAACGACGGTTTCAAAACCAACCTGATCGGCACGCCGCAGCAAATCGCCGAACGCATCGTCGCGCTGAAAGCGGTGGGCGTGGATTTGGTGTTGGCCGGGTTCCTGCATTTTCAGGAAGAGGTCGAGTATTTCGGTAAACGTGTGTTGCCGCTGGTGCGGGAGCTGGAGGCCAAGGCACTCAACCAGCAGACCGCCGCAGTCGCCTGACCACCCGAGCCCTTGTAGGAGCGAGGCTTGCCCGCGAAGGCGTCGTCACATTCAACACTGATATCGACTGACACGACGCCTTCGCGGGCAAGCCTCGCTCCTACAGGGGACAGCGTTTACAGGCCTAGGTCGGACAGGCCTGGGTGATCATCCGGGCGGCGCCCCAGTGGCCAGTGGAATTTGCGTTCGCTCTCCTTGATCGGCAAATCGTTGATGCAGGCAAATCGGTTGGCCATCAAGCCATTCTCGGCAAATTCCCAGTTTTCATTCCCGTAGGAGCGAAACCAGTTGCCCGAGTCGTCGTGCCATTCATAGGCATAGCGCACGGCGATGCGGTTGTCGGTAAAAGCCCAGAGTTCCTTGATCAGTCGGTAGTCCAACTCTTTCGCCCACTTGCGCGTAAGGAAACCCTTGGCTTCTTCGCGGTTGTTAGCGAACTCGGCGCGGTTACGCCATTTGGTGTCGAGGGTGTAGGCGAGGGATACGCGCTCGGGATCGCGGGTATTCCAGCCATCTTCGGCGAGGCGTACTTTCTCGATGGCGGATTCGCGGGTGAACGGCGGCAATGGCGGACGGACTTCGGCATTAGTTGACATTGAATGTCTCCTGATCAAGTAAAAGTTAAATCAACGCGGTCGAGCTTGATTAAGTCGTTACAGGTCCAATAACTTTCGCGCCATGCATTGCGCATTATCGGCGGCACTGTGATCACCCATCACAAGCGCAACAGTAATGGCCCCATCGATCAGGATCAGCAGCTGTCTGGCCAGCGTCTCCGGGTCGGTAGCGCCATGTTCGGTACAGAGCTCGCAGACGTAGTCGAGCAGTTTCTGTTTATGTTCCCTGGCTACCTGGCGCACCGGGTCTTGCGCATCACCGGTCTCGCCGCTGGTGTTGATGAACGCGCAGCCGCGAAAGCCTTCGGAGTCGAACCAGCTGCGCAACACGGTGAACAGGTTAAGCAAGCGTTCCGCCGGGCTTGATGCCTTGTCGACTTCACTGCGAAACCAGTGCATCCAGCGCACGTCGCGGCGTTGCAGGGCGGCCACGGTCAGCTCCTCCTTGTTGGCGAAGTAGCGGTAAATGCTCTTTCTGGAGACGCCTGCGGTTTTCACCAGAAGATCCATACCCGTGGCGGCGATGCCACTTTTGTAGATCAACTTTTCGGTGACATCCAGAATGATGTCGCGGGTAGTGCTGGTCGGTTGGTTCATGTGGCGAACAGTAGAACGATCGTTCTTCTTGGTCAAGCGGTTTTTTCAGTCAGTCAAATTGCCTTGGCGGGCAAGCCTTGCTCCTACAGGAAAAAAACCGTTTGATCATTCCCACGCTCCGCGCAGTGGGCAGACCCGAACGAATCCATGGTGTAAGCTCTCGGGTTCTTCGGAATCGACCTTTTGCGAGCCCTATGCCGTCGCTTTTCAAACGCTCTCTACTGCCTAAACTGCGCAGTTTTCCGCTGACCGCCGATGCCGTCACGATTCTCTCCGGCGCCGCCGAATACCGTCGTTGCCTGCTGGAAAAAATCGCCCAGGCGACCCGGCGCATCTACATCGTCGCGCTCTATCTGCAACAGGACGAAGCCGGCCAGGAAGTCCTCGATGCCTTGCACGCCGCCAAACTCGCGCGTCCGCAACTGGACGTGGTGGTGGTGGTTGACTGGCTGCGCGCCCAGCGCGGTTTGATCGGCGCTGGCAAGCAGCCGGGCAACTCGGCGTGGTATCAGGAAATGACCCGCACCCACGCCAGCGAAGTGCCGGTGTACGGCGTGCCGGTGCAGACCCGCGAGTTGTTCGGCGTGCTGCACTTGAAGGGTTTTGTCATCGACGATTGCGTCATTTACAGCGGCGCGAGCTTGAACAACGTCTATCTGCACAAATTCGACAAATACCGCTACGACCGTTATCACCTGCTGCAGAACAGCGATCTCGCCGATTCCATGCAGCACCTGGTGCAGCACGGTCTCGTCGCTTCCAAAGCGGTGCATCGCCTCGATCTGCCAAACCCGCCGACCACGCGCAGCTTGCGCAACGACATCGGCGACTTGCGCAGCCGCCTCAAGCATGCGAGTTACGACATCACCTCGGGCACCACGGCGAAGGACGGTTTGTCCGTCAGCCCGCTACTCGGTGTCGGCAAGAACAACCCGCTGAGCCGGGTGATCTGCGAACTGATCGCCAGCGCCAAGTTTCAGCTGACCATTTGCACGCCGTATTTCAACCTGCCGCTGCAAGTCACCCGCGAGATCAACCGCGCGCTGGCCCGTGGGGTGAAGATCGACATCATCGTCGGTGACAAGACCGCTAACGATTTCTACATTCCGCCGAGCGAGCCGTTCAAAGTCATCGCCGCGCTGCCGTACCTTTACGAAATCAGCCTGCGCCGTTTCGCCAAGCGCCATCAGCGCAACATCGACAGCGGCCAGTTGAACCTGCATTTGTGGCGCGATGGCGACAACACCTACCACCTCAAGGGTATGTGGATCGATGATCGCTACACTTTGCTCACCGGCAACAACCTCAACCCGCGCGCTTTCCGCCTCGACCTGGAAAACGCGCTGCTGATCGATGATCCGAAACAGCAACTGCGTGAAGCGCGCAGCAAAGAGCTGGCAGAGATTTTCGAGCACACGCGCCGGGTTGAACGTTATCTGGAACTGGAAACCCTGCCGGACTACCCGGCGGGCGTGGCGAAGTTTCTCAAGCGGGTGAGCCGGGTGAGGATTGAGCGGTTGTTGTATCGGATTTTGTGAGGGGGGGGCGCAGTCGGGTTGATGTGCTGAATGAGGGAAAGGCATCGCGAGCAAGCTCGCTCCCACATTTGAGCTGCCTACCACCGTCCCCGTAGGAGTGAGCCTGCTCGCGATAGCCATCGTACAGTCGACATACGAGTTGACTGACAAGACGCCATCGCGAGCAGGCTCGCTCCTACAAGGGAACGTCTAAACGCTGGGATCAATTCAAACCCAACTTCCCACGCAACGTCGACAAATCCTCAGCCAGGGTATTCACCGGGCCAACCAGCGCTTTGCGGTCGTTTTCCTTGACCTTGTCGTAGGTTTCAAATCCGCCATCTGCGGTTTTGTATTTCGCCAGAATCTTGTTCACCGTCGCAAAGTTCTTGTCGACTTTGGCGATGAACGCCGCGTCCTGCTGCTCGATCTGCGGGTGGAACAGGTCGACGATTTTCTTCGCGCCGTCGATGTTGCCCTGGAAGTCATAAAGGTCGGTGTGGCTGTAGCGGTCTTCTTCGCCGGAGATCTTGGTGGCGGCGACTTCTTCGAGCAGCGCAGCGGCGCCGCCGACGACTTTCTCGGGCGGGAAGGTCAGGCCGGCGACGCGCGCCTGCAAGTCCTTCACGTCTTTGTTCAAACCGTCAGCCAGGGCGTCGAGGCCTTTGGTGCTTTTCTCCGAGAACAACGAATATTCGAGGCGGTGGAAACCGGTGAAATCCTCGGCGGTCACGCCTTTTTCGTGGTCGTCGACGCGCGAGTCGATAGACGCGTCGAGGTCACTGAACAGCTCGGCAATTGGCTCGATCGATTCATAAAACACCCGAGTCGGCGCATAGAGCTTCTGCGCGGTAGCCAGATCGCCGCTTTTCACCGCGTCGGTGAACTGTTGGGTGTGGCTGCCCAACTCGTCGAGTTTCTCGATGACGTAGATCTTGTAGTCCGAAACCGGCCCCACCAGATCCAGCGGCGCCGGTGCTGCGAAAGCTGAAAACGGAGTGTTGAGCAAGCCAAGGGTCAGCAGTAACGCGAGGGGCGACTTTTTCATGGGACGGTTCCGTGTTGAGAAGTGGTTGGGCGTTGTCAGGGCTTTCTTAGGTAGTGGTCGCAGGTTGTGCAGCGGCGAGTAGCGAGCGCCCGATAAAGTCCTGATCGCCGGTGACGCCTGGCAACGTGAAGAAATACCCGCCGCCCACCGGCTTCAGGTATTCCTCCAGCGGCTCGCCGTTGAGCCGGGTTTGCACGGTGATGAAGCCTTTTTCCAGATCCGCCTGATAGCAGATGAACAGCAGGCCCATGTCGAGCTGGCCGTTCTTGTTCACGCCGTTGGAGTAGTTGAACGGCCGGCGCAGGATCAAATTGGCCTGGGTTGCGGCGGTGCGCGGGTTGGCCAGGCGAATGTGCGCGTCGAGCTTGGTCAGCTTGCCTTCGGGGTCTTTGGCGTAATCCGGGACCTGGGTTTCATGCGCGCCGCCCATCGGTGCGCCGCTGCTCTTTATGCGGCCGAGAATGCTTTCCTGTTCCTGCAAAGGCGTGCGATCCCAGCGCTCGACAAAATTGCGGATGATCCGCACCGCTTGATAGCTGCCATTCGCCGCCCACGCCGGTTCGTCGCTGCCGGGCTGCACCCAGACCAGCGCGTCCATGGCTTTCGCGTCGTTGGAATCGGGGTTGGCCGAGCCATCGCGAAAACCGAGGAAATTGCGCGCACTTTGCGCCGGCAATCCAGGTTTGCTCGGTGCCTGCGGCGGCACGCTACCTTCCTGCTTCCAGCGCACCAGCAGCAGGTCCGGGAGGTTTTTGACGATGTCGCGCAAGGCGTGGATGTTGGTGTCGGTGGTGTTCGCGCAGAACTGCAGGCTCAAGTCGCCGTGGCAGCAATCGGCGTCCAGCGCATCGTTGGGGAAACCGACCATGCGGCTCAGGCGTTTCGGTTTGGCGCTCGCCAAGCCAAAACGCTCGTCGAACAGCGACTCTCCGACCGATACGGTGATGGTCAGATTATCCGGCGTCACCACCGGCCCGAGGATGCCCGAGTCCACTGGCGGCAACTTCGGATCGACCTGTTCCACCGCACCGCCGGTCATCAAAAACGCGATGCGTTCGTTGAGCGTACGGAACAACCGTTCGAGGTCTTCGCGGTCGCTGGCCAACACATCGAACGACACCAGCATGCCCGACGCCGGGCGCGGCGTGACGATGCCGGTCTGGTGCTTGCCGTGGAACGCGTGGCGGTCTTCGGTCTTGTCGCTTTTCGGCGCCTCGGTGACTTGCGCCGGGCTGGCGGCCATTGCCGGGCAGCTCAAAGCGGAACCGGCCAAGGCCACTCCGGCGGCGCCCATGCCCATCAATACGCGGCGACGTTGCGCGGAAAACTGCTCTGTGTCTTTCATCAAATAATTTGTCTTCTGCTTACAGGCCGGACAGGCCCAGGGCTGGATCGATGCCGTCGAGTACGTCGGCCAGAGCCTTGGCTTTGTCGGCGATGTGTTGGCGCTGTTCGGCGCTGACCGTGGCATAACCGGCGTAGCCGTCGTTGGTCTTGAGGCCGCTGAGTTCGGCGTCGAATGCGGCGAGCGCGCTGTCGATTTTCGGCAGCAAGTCGGCGGCGGATTTGCTCAGCAAGGGCCGCAACAGATCGACGACTTTGTGCGCCGCGTCGAGGTTGCCGGCAAAGCCATTGAGGTCGCTGTGGCTGTAGCGTTCTTCTTCGCCGCTGGCGGCGCGCACTTCGGCAATGCTCTTGAGATTGCGCGCGACGATGCTCACCAGTTGCTCCGGCGGCAGCGATTGCGCGAGCAGTTGCTGTTTGAGCGTGGTGACGTCGCTGGTCAGCCGCTGCGCCACCGGCGTCAGGCCGTCGAGGCTGCGTTGCTGGAACAGCGCGTATTCGAGGCGATGGAAGCCGACAAACCCCGGATCCTGCTCGCGTTTCTCAAAGTAATCGGCGCGCGCGTTGATCGCGTTATCCAGTTCCGCCAGGCGCTGCGCGGCCGGGGCGATCCGTTGATACGCCGCGCGGGCCGGCAGGTACAGCGCTTGTGCCTGGCTCAGATCGCCCGCAGCAATCGCCTGTTCCAGCGCGGTCACGGCTTTGATCAGCGCGCTGCTTTGGCTGCTCAGGTACACGCGAAATTCCGACAACGGGCCGATAAACGCGACCATCGACGGACGTGCCTTGGCAGCGGCATCAGACGCGGCGGTCGGCGTAACGTGCAGGGTGCCGCGCGGGTTGCTGAGCAAACCGCAAGTAATCGCGTAATCGCCGGGGACAAGATTGGCGTTGATCACCTGGCTGAGGCCGGGCGCAATGTTCTCGCGTTCTTCGACTACCAGCACGCCGTCGAGAATTTCCCATTCAACGGCGCGATCCGAGCGATTGACGATGCGAAAACTCGCGCGCCCGGCCGGGACCGTCAGCGCGTTCGGCTCACAGTTGTGGGGATGAATGTTCACCACCACTTCGTCATGGTTGGTCTGGCGTTTGGCCGCAGCGATTTTCGAGGCGTAGTAGAACAGGCCACCGGCGGCGATCATCACGATCACCGAACCGGCCACCGCCCAGCGCAGTGCGCGGGGAGGCGAAGCCACGGGAGGAGTAGGCGTTGACATGAAAGCCCTTACTGACTGGAAACGGAAGGTGATGGTTTGGCGGGCGCGGCGGCCGGGAGGAAGAACATCACCAGCGCCACCACCAGGTAAATCAGGTACGCGCCGAGGGTGCTGACGGTCGGCGCGTCCTGATAGCCGAACATGCCGGCGAGCACCGCGCCGACCGGGCCGTCCATCGGCAGCGTCGTGCTGAAGTCGAAGAGCACGGTCTGCAGGTGATTCCACACCCCGGCTTCATGCAGCGCTTGCACCGAGTTGGCGAGAATGCCGGCGGCGACCACGAGGATGAACAGGCCGGTCCAGCGGAAAAACGCGCTGAGGTTCAGGCGCATGCTGCCGGTGTAGATGAGGAAACCGACGATGATCGCCAGGATCAGCCCGAGCAGGGCGCCCATCGGTGCCGCTGCGCCTACGCTCTGCTGGAAAACCGCGAGCAGGAAAAACACCGTTTCCAGGCCTTCGCGAGCGACGGCGAAAAACACCATGGCGATCAGCGCCGTGACCTGGTGTCTGGAACCGGCCAAGGCGTGGTCGAGGGACACGTGCAGCGAATGCTTGATCGACCGCGCGACTTTGCGCATCCAGAACACCATCGAGCTGAGAATGCCCACGGCCACCAGCCCGACGATGCCTTCGAACAGCTCCTGTTGTTTTTGCGGGAACTCGGCGCTCATCAGTTCCAGGCCACCACCGACCAGCAGCGCCAGCGCAGCGGCGAGGAATACGCCAATCCATACGGCCGGCATCCATTGCCCGCGCCCGGTCTGCTTGAGGTAACTGGCGATAATGCCGACGATCAACGCCGCTTCAATACCTTCGCGCAACATGATCAGAAAAGGGACAAGCATTCAGCACCGTTCAGGAGATAGTTAGGTAGCTAAGTTGTAACATAATGACACTCATTCTCACATGAGATTCATTGACTTTGGCTGAACCTAAGCTGAACGAGCCAAGGGATCGGCCCGACCCTGTAGGCGTGAGCCTGCTCGCGATGACGGCATGACAGGCAAAAACAACGCTGACTGACACTGCGCGATCGCGAGCAGTGGATTGAGCTAATATGCCGACCATTCGCACAACAAGGCTCACCCCGCGCAATGTCGGAAAAAGACACCATCGCCATTCAACTGGTGCGTGAAGCGCTGTTGCAAAGTTGCGCGCCGGGGGCGGCGACTGAGGAAGTGTTGCTCAAGGTCGGCATCGATCCGGCGTTGATGGCCAGCGCGCAGGGCCGGGTGCCGGCCACCGCCTATGCGCGTTTGTGGCGCTTGCTGGCGCGGCGCGGCGACGATGAGTTCTTTGGCATGGACCCGCGCAAACTGAAATCCGGCAGCCTCGAGTTTCTGTGCCGCAGCGCCATGGTCCAGCCGAGTTTGGCGGCGGGCCTGACCACCGGCCTGAGTTTCCTCTCGTTGATGCTCGAACACCTGCCCGCGCAACTGGTGCGCCAGCAAAGCCTGGCGGAAATCGTCTTGTTCGAAGACGACCAGGACCCGCGCCGCGCCTTCACGTATTTCACCTATTGGATGATTGTCCACGGCGTCGCATGTTGGCTGGCAGGGCGGCGGATTCCGATTCTGGCCATCGAACTGCGCTGCCCGGCGCCGGACTTTTGCGATGACTATCAGGTGATGTTTTCCGAGAACCTGCGCTTCGACCGGCCACGCACGCGGATGATTTTCGCCGCCGATTGCCTGGATGTGCCAATCAAGCGCAGCGCTGAAGAACTCAAGCGTTTCCTCGCCCAGGCGCCGGCGAATATCTTGGTCAAGTATCGCGATCCGGAAAGCCTCGCCAGCCGCATCAAACACGATCTGCGGCAGTTGCCTGCCGAGCAGTGGCCGGAAACCGAAGCGTTGGCGCAGCAATTGTGCATGTCGGCCTCGACCCTGCGCCGGCGTTTGGCCGAGGAAGGGCAGACCTGGCAGGGTTTGAAGGACAGCGTGCGCAAGGAGTTGGCGATAGTCTGGCTGGCCGAGCCGTCGATCAGCTTCGTCGAGATCGCCGCACGGTTGGGATTCGCCGATGCGAGCTCGTTTTACAAAGCGTTTCGCAAATGGTCGGGGACTAATCCGGGGCATTACCGCAGCTTGATTCTCAACGACGCGAGTTAGGCCATCCGGGGTTTTGTGATGAGCCGGCAGGCCTCATCGCGAGCAAGCTCGCCCCCACAGGGTTCTGTGGTTGTATTCAAATCATGGGTTGCGCAGCAGTCCACTGTGGGAGCGAGCTTGCTCGCGATGAGGCCATCACAACCGCCGCGCGCTCCGAACCTTGGCCAAACCAGTCAAGCAACTTGATAGCTTTGACCATTGCCCCACACCCCGCGCAGCGCGAGTATCCCTCTGTTGATTACGGTTCCCCCAACCTAATAAAAATACAGAGGGATTCTGGCGATGAGCGATTACTTGTCTGCCGTTTCAAAGTTCGATTACCAGCACACCGTTGGCGCCGCGCTCGCGGGCGATCTGAGCGCGCTCAACGCCTGCGTCGAGTGTTGCGACCGCCACGCGTTGCCGGGGCGCATCGCGTTGTTCTGGGAGGGTCGTGACGGCGCCAGCGCGACGTACACCTTCAGCGATTTGCAGGACAAAGCCGCGCGTTTCGCCAATTTCCTTCTTGCCCAAGGTGTGCGCAAGGGTGACAAAGTCGCCGGTCTGCTGCCGCGCAATATCGAATTATTGATCACCGTGTTCGCCACCTGGCGCATCGGCGCGGTGTATCAGCCGCTGTTCACCGCGTTCGGCCCGAAGGCCATCGAACATCGCTTGAACACCTCCGGCGCCAAAGTGGTGGTCACCGACGCAGTCAATCGGCCGAAACTCGCCGACGTCGCCGATTGCCCGACCCTCGTCACCGTTGGCGGTCCCAAGGGACAAGGCATCGTGCGTGGCGATTACAGCTTCTGGGCCGAACTGGCGAATTATCCCGCCGCGTGCGAACCCGTCATGCTCAGCGGCGAAGACCCATTCCTGCTGATGTTCACCTCGGGCACCACCGGCCCGGCAAAAGCGCTGTCGGTGCCGCTCAAAGCCATCGTCGCTTTCCAGAACTACACCCGCGATGCTGTGGATTTGCGCCCCGAAGATGCATTCTGGAACGTTGCCGATCCGGGCTGGGCCTACGGCATTTATTTCGGCGTCACCGGGCCGCTGGCGCTGGGGCATCCGATCACGTTCTACGATGGCCCGTTCACCCTCGAAAGCACCTGCCGGGTGATCAACAAATATGGCATCACCAACCTCACCGGTTCGCCGACCGCTTACCGTTTGCTGATCGCTGGCGGCGACGAATTCGCCCGCTCGATCAACGGCAAGCTGCGCATCGTCAGCAGCGCCGGCGAGCCGCTGAACCCGGAAGTGATTCGCTGGTTCGCCGACAACCTCGGCGTGGTCATTCACGACCATTACGGCCAGACCGAACTGGGCATGGTCCTGTGCAACCACCATGGCCTCGAACACCCGATCCACCTCGGCGCCGCCGGTTTCGCCTCGCCGGGGCACCGCATCGTCGTGCTCGATGACGACCATCAGGAACTCGGCGTCGGCCAGCCGGGCATCCTCGCCATCGACCGCACGCAGTCGCCGATGTGCTGGTTCGGCGGCTACGAAGGCGCGCCGACCAAAGCCTTCGTCGGCAACTATTACCTGAGCGGCGACACTGTCGAGTGGAACCCGGACGGCAGCATCAGTTTCGTCGGCCGCAGCGATGACGTGATCACCACGTCCGGCTATCGCGTCGGCCCGTTCGACGTCGAAAGCGCATTGATCGAACACCCGGCAGTGATCGAAGCGGCGGTGGTCGGCAAACCCGACGCCGAGCGCACCGAACTGGTCAAAGCCTTCGTCGTGATTGGCGCGCAGTACCGCGCCACGCCGGAACTTGCCGAAGAACTCAAACAACACGTGCGCAAACGTCTGGCCGCGCACTCGTACCCGCGTGAAATCGAATTTGTCAGCGATTTGCCGAAAACCCCAAGCGGCAAATTGCAGCGCTTTATCTTGCGCAACCAGGAAATCGCCAAGGCTCAAGAGGCCACGGCTCACAAAGCTTCTGCTTGAATCGAAGGAAAATAAGATGCAGATCGAAAACAAGGTTTTTCTCGTCACCGGCGGCGCCTCCGGCCTCGGTGCCGCCACCGCTGAAATGCTCATCGCGGCGGGCGCCAAAGTGATGTTGGTGGACATGAACGCCGAGGCTGTTGCGGCGCAGGCACAACGCCTTGGTCATGGCGCGCAAAGCGTGGTCGCGGACATCAGCAACGAAGCCGCCGCTGAAACTGCGGTCGCCGCCACGGTGCAAGCCTTCGGTGGCCTGCACGGTCTGGTGAATTGCGCCGGCATCGTGCGCGGCGAGAAAATCCTCGGCAAGACCGGCCCGCATGCGTTGGCGAGTTTCAGCCAAGTGATCAACGTCAACCTGATCGGCAGTTTCAACATGCTGCGCCTGGCCGCAGCGGCGATTGCCGAAACCGACGCGAACGCCGACGGTGAGCGCGGCGTGATCATCAACACCGCCTCGGTGGCCGCCTATGACGGGCAGATCGGTCAGGCTGCTTACGCCGCGTCGAAAGGCGCGATTGTCAGCCTGACCTTGCCCGCCGCCCGTGAACTGGCGCGTTTCGGCATCCGCGTGATGACCATCGCGCCGGGCATTTTCGAAACGCCGATGATGGCCGGCATGACCGAGGAAGTCCGTGCTTCGCTGGCCGCCGGTGTGCCGTTCCCGCCGCGTCTGGGCAAACCCGCCGAATACGCGGCGCTGGTGCGGCATATCATCGAAAACAGCATGCTCAACGGCGAGGTGATCCGTCTCGACGGCGCCTTGCGCATGGCCGCCAAGTAAGGAGAAATCTGTCATGACTATTGCCAACGATCCGATTGTTATCGTCAGCGCCGTCCGCACTCCGATGGGCGGTTTCCAGGGCGAACTGAAAAGCCTCACCGCGCCGCAACTCGGCGCCGCAGCGATCAAAGCGGCGGTCGAGCGTGCCGGCATCGCGCCGGACGCGGTTGAAGAAGTGCTGTTCGGCTGCGTGCTATCCGCCGGCCTCGGCCAGGCGCCCGCGCGGCAAGCGGCACTCGGCGCCGGGCTGGATAAATCGACCCGTTGCACCACGCTGAACAAGATGTGCGGTTCGGGCATGGAAGCGACGATTTTGGCCCACGACATGCTGGTCGCCGGCAGCGCCGACGTAGTCGTCGCGGGCGGCATGGAAAGCATGTCGAACTCGCCCTATCTGCTCGACCGCGCCCGCAGCGGTTATCGCATGGGCCACGGCCGGGTGCTTGATCACATGTTTCTCGACGGCCTCGAAGACGCCTACGACAAGGGCCGGCTGATGGGCACTTTTGCTGAGGATTGCGCCGAAACCAACGGTTTCAGCCGCGAAGCGCAGGACGCTTTTGCGATCGCCTCGACCACCCGCGCGCAGCAGGCGATCAAGGACGGCAGCTTCAAGGACGAAATCGTCCCGCTGAGCGTGATGGTCGGCAAGGAACAGGTGCTGATCAGCAATGACGAACAACCGCCGAAAGCCAAACTCGACAAAATCGCCGCGCTGAAACCGGCGTTCCGCGACGGCGGCACGGTGACAGCGGCCAACTCCAGCTCGATCTCCGACGGTGCCGCGGCGCTGGTGCTGATGCGCCGTTCCGAGGCCCAACAGCGCGGCCTCAAGCCATTGGCGGTGATTCACGGCCACGCGGCGTTTGCCGATACGCCGGGGCTGTTCCCGGTGGCGCCGGTCGGTGCGATCAAGAAATTGATGACAAAAACCGGCTGGTCGCTGGATGAGGTCGAGTTGTTTGAGGTGAACGAAGCGTTCGCCGTGGTCAGTCTGGTGACCATGAGCAAACTGGAAATCCCCCATGAGAAGGTCAACGTGCACGGCGGCGCCTGCGCGCTGGGGCATCCGATTGGCGCGTCGGGCGCGCGGATTCTGGTGACATTGCTCTCGGCGCTGCGCCAGAAAGGCCTGAAACGCGGCGTTGCAGCAATCTGCATCGGCGGCGGCGAAGCAACAGCCATGGCCGTGGAATGCTTGTATTGACGCTGCCACCTCGTAGGAGCAAGGCTTGCCCGCGATGACCCTCTCGAGGACGCCATCGCGGGCAAGCCATGCTCCTACAAGAGCAGGGTGCATTCAGCTCATTTTTTAAGGATTCAGCATGATTCCCAATGACGAACAATCACAAATCAGCGAAGCCGCCCGGCAGTTTGCCCAGGAGCGGCTGAAGCCGTTTGCCGCTGAATGGGACCGCGAGCATCGCTTTCCGAAAGAGGCCATCGGCGAAATGGCCGAGCTGGGCTTCTTCGGCATGCTGGTGCCGGAACAGTGGGGCGGTTGCGACACCGGTTATCTGGCATACGCCATGGCCCTGGAAGAAATCGCCGCGGGCGACGGCGCCTGCTCGACGATCATGAGCGTGCACAACTCGGTAGGTTGCGTGCCGATTCTCAAGTACGGCACCGACGAGCAGAAACAACGCTTGCTCACACCACTCGCCAGCGGCGCGATGCTCGGCGCGTTTGCGTTGACCGAACCGCAGGCCGGTTCCGACGCCAGTGGCCTGAAAACCCGCGCGCGTCTCGAAGGCGACCATTACGTATTGAACGGCTGCAAACAGTTCATCACGTCTGGGCAAAACGCCGGGGTGGTCATCGTCTTCGCCGTCACCGATCCGGGCGCGGGCAAACGCGGGATCACCGCGCTGATCGTGCCGACCGATTCACCGGGCTACAAAGTCGCGCGGGTCGAAGACAAACTCGGCCAACACGCCTCGGACACCTGCCAGATTCTGTTTGAAGACGTCAAAGTGCCGGTCGCCAACCGCTTGGGCGAGGAGGGCGAAGGTTACCGCATCGCCTTGGCCAACCTTGAAGGCGGACGCGTCGGCATCGCCGCGCAATCGGTGGGCATGGCCCGCGCCGCGTTCGAAGCCGCGCGCGATTACGCCCGCGAGCGCGAAAGTTTCGGCAAGCCGATCATCGAACATCAGGCGGTAGCCTTCCGTTTGGCCGACATGGCGACGCAAATCGCCGTCGCCCGGCAGATGGTGCATTACGCGGCGGCACTGCGCGACAGCGGCAAACCGGCGCTGGTCGAAGCCTCGATGGCCAAGCTGTTCGCCTCGGAAATGGCCGAAAAAGTCTGCTCCAGCGCGTTGCAAACCCTCGGCGGATACGGTTACCTCAACGACTTCCCGCTGGAACGAATCTACCGCGACGTGCGCGTGTGCCAGATCTACGAAGGCACCAGCGATATTCAACGCATGGTTATTTCGCGCAATCTTTAATAAGGAATTCTGTATGTCTTACGAAACGATTCTGCTGGAAACCCAGGGCCGTGTCGGTCTGATCACGCTCAACCGGCCGCAAGCGCTGAATGCCTTGAACGCGCAACTGGTCAGCGAACTGAACCATGCTCTTGATGGGCTCGAAGCCGATTCGAACATCGGCTGCATCGTGCTCACCGGTTCGAAGAAAGCCTTCGCCGCCGGCGCCGACATCAAGGAAATGGCTGAGCTGACGTATCCGCAGATCTACCTCGACGACCTGTTCAGCGACAGTGATCGGGTGGCCAACCGCCGTAAACCGATCATCGCAGCGGTCAACGGTTTTGCCCTTGGCGGCGGCTGTGAACTGGCGCTGATGTGCGACTTTATCCTCGCTGGCGACAACGCCAAGTTCGGCCAACCGGAAATCAACCTCGGCGTGCTCCCGGGCATGGGCGGCACCCAACGCCTGACCCGCGCGGTGGGCAAGGCCAAAGCCATGGAAATGTGCCTGAGCGGGCGGTTGATCGATGCGGTGGAAGCGGAGCGTTGCGGAATCGTCGCGCGGATCGTGCCGGCGGATGAATTGCTCGATGAAGCGCTGAAAGTCGCGACGTTGATCGCGAAGAAGTCGTTGCCGATCGCGATGATGGTCAAGGAAAGTGTGAATCGCGCGTTTGAAGTGAGCCTGTCGGAAGGCGTGCGTTTCGAGCGCCGAGTGTTCCACGCGGCATTCGCGACGCAGGATCAGAAGGAAGGGATGGCGGCGTTTATCGCTAAGCGCGAGGCAGAGTTCCAAGGCAAGTGAGGTAGCTTCTGAGCGGACGCCATCGCGAGCAAGCTCGCTCCCACATTTGATCTCTGGTGAACACAACCTCTGTGAACACCGGAGATCCCTGTGGGAGCGAGCTTGCTCGCGATGCTTTCAGGCCATCACACCAGATGTTGTTGATCGTTCCCACCGCGTGGGAACGATCATTCAGACCAGATAGTTTTTCAATTCGCGGGCAATCACCATTCGCTGGATCTCGCTCGACCCTTCGTAAATCTGCGTGATCCGCGCATCCCGGTAATAACGCTCCACCGGGTAATCCTCCAGATAACCGTAACCGCCATGAATCTGGATCGCCGACGAGCAGACCTTTTCGGCGATTTCCGAGGCAAACAACTTTGCCTGCGAAGCCTCCGACAAACACGGTTTACCGGCGCTACGCAGTCGCGCCGCGTGGAGGATCAGCAACCGCGCCGCGTTCAGGCGCGTGTGCATGTCGGCGAGCATGTTGGCGATGCTTTGATGTTCGTTGATGGTCTTGCCGAACTGCACTCGATCGCGCGAATAGGCCAGCGCCGCTTCAAACGCCGCACGCGCAATGCCCAGTGCTTGCGCGGCGATGCCGATGCGCCCGCCTTCAAGGTTGGACAGGGCGATGGCCAGGCCTTTGCCGCGCTCACCCAACAGATTGGCTTCGGCAATCGTGCAATTGCTCAGCGTCACCGCGCACGTGTCGGAGGCGCGGATGCCCATTTTGTGTTCGGTGCGGTCGACGATAAAACCTGGAGTGTCGGTCGGCACCAGAAACGCCGAGATTCCGCGTTTGCCCAGATCCGGGTCAGTCACCGCGAACACAATCGCCAGTTTTGCGCGTTTGCCGTTGCTGACAAATTGCTTGGCGCCGTTGATCACCCACTGGCCGTCGCGCAGTTCGGCGCGGGTGCGCAGGTTGTGCGCTTCGGAGCCGGCTTGCGGTTCAGTCAGGCAAAAACAGCCAATCGCCTGACCACTGGCGAGGTCCGGCAACCAGGTTTTTTTCTGTTCTTCAGTGCCGTAATTGAGCACCGGGCCGCAACCCACCGAGTTGTGAATGCTCATCAACGCGCCCGTGGCGCCATCGCCGGCAGAAATCTCTTCCACGGCCAAGGCATAGGCAACGTAATCGACATAAGTGCCGCCCCATTCTTCCGGCACCACCATGCCCAGCAGGCCCAACTCGCCCATTTTCGCCACCAGGCCGTCGTCGATCCAGCCAGCCTTTTCCCAGGCTTGCGCGTGGGGCGCGATTTCGCCACGGGCAAAGTCCCGGGCCATGTCGCGGATCATCACTTGCTCTTCGCTTAATTCGATATCGTGCATGACTCAGTTCCCGCTCTGCGCAAAACCACTGAAGAAACTCTCGACGTGCTCGGCGTGCAGTGCCTGCAAGGTCGGCGGGTTCCAGCGCGGTTGTTTGTCTTTGTCGATCAGCAAGGCGCGCACGCCTTCGATCAGGTCGCCACGGTCGAACCATTGACGGTCCAGGTGCAGCTCAAGGGCGAAGCATTGTTCCAGGCTCAACTTGCGTCCGCGCCGGAGCATTTCCAGGGTCACGCCCATGGCCAGCGGCGAACGGCTTTCCAGCAGATCGGCGGTGGACCTGGCCCATTCGTGGCTGTCGGCGACCGTCACTTCGCGCATTTGCTCAACCATACTCGCGACATCCGGCAGGGCGAAGAAGTGGTCGATGGCCGGGCGCAGCGCGATCAGCGGCGCGTCAGGCAATTGCTGCGCGGCGATTTTCGCCAGCGCGCCTTGCAGGTCCTTGAGTGGCGTTTCGTGCCATTCCAGATGATCGAGTAGCTCATCGAGCTGACCCAGTCGGGCACTTTCCAGATACCAGTCGGCCAAGCCGCAATACAGCGCATCCGCCGCGCGAATCTGCACGCCGCTGACGCCGAGGTAGATGCCGATTTCGCCAGGAATGCGCGACAGGAAGTAACTGCCGCCGACGTCGGGGAAATAACCGATGGCCACTTCCGGCATCGCCAGACGGCTGCGCTCGGTGACCACGCGCAGGTCGGCGCCTTGCACCAAACCCATGCCGCCGCCGAGGACAAAACCGTCCATCAACGCGAGGACCGGTTTGCGGTAATGGTGGAGTGTGAGGTCGAGGGCGTACTCCTCGACGAAGAAATCTTCGTGCAGCGTGTCGCCGTTTTTGTAGCTGTCGTACAGCGAACGAATGTCGCCGCCGGCACAGAAGGCCTTCTCGCCGGCACCGCGTAACACCACGGCGTTGACCTGCGGATCTTCGGCCCAGGCGTCGAGCTGGCGTTGCAGGCGTCGGACCATTTCGAGGGTGATGGCATTGAGGCCGGCGGGGCGATTCAGGGTCAGGTGACCGATATGATTGCGAACCTCGGCCAGAACGGCGTTTTGCGTGGCATCCATGGCGTTGATCTCCTTAGATGAAACCTGAGCAGTCATCGATAACTCCCTGCTTTTATTGTTCTTTTATATCCGCGCTCGCGCGCGAGCGATGCCGGATCGTAACAGTGCAATTTTGCGATGTACAACCGGGATACGTGCAGGTTCTTTCTGCATTTTTACCTTAGCGCAAAATCCAAGGAGCGCCCCTGAACACTTTTGGTACGGACACGGAAAACCCTGTGGGAGCCGAGCTTGCTCGCGATAGCAATCTGTCAGGCACATCGATGCTGTCTGAAAGGACGCTATCGCGAGCAAGCTCGGCTCCCACAGGAGGCGGGGGTTTAGTGGAGAACTGCGGGGTGTCAGGGTCTGCTGCTGAGCACTTCGCTGATGCTGCGGCGTTTGGCGTGCAGTTCGCTGGCGTGGATCAGTTGTTCGAGGTCTTCGGGGGTGACGTCGATGAAGGCTTCCATGTCCGCCAGGGCCATTTTCAGATCCTCGGCGGTGATCGCCTGGCTATCGACTGAAGGCATGATCGGCGCAGGTTCCGCCGGGCGTTTTGGATAACGAATCCGCGTCAGGTTGTTGTACGCCAACGCACTCAGCAGCATCGCCGCCGCACTGAGCATCACCGGCGCGAGGGCTTTCCAGTCCAGCGCGATAGTCGCCGGGTCGGCCAGCACCAACAGCAGCGCCAAGGCGCCGGCCGGCGGGTGCAGGCAACGCAGCCAGCACATCAACACCACCGCCATTCCCGCCGCCAGACACGCGCTGCCCAACGTGCGCCCGAGCACATGCGCGACCAGCAGCGAGACTACGCCGGCGCTGAAATAACCGCCAAGAATCGACCACGGCTGGGCGAGGGCACCGGAAGACACCGCGAATAACAAAACCGCCGACGCACCCAACGGGCCGACCAAATGCTGCGCAACCTGAATGCCGAACACCTGGCTGCACAGCCAGACGCTGAACAACGTGCCGAGTGACATGCCAATGGCAGCGCGGCTCCATTCGGAGGGACGGGTATTGATGGCGGCAGGTAACCAGCGAGCAAGCATGATGACGAATGTTCCGTGGCAAAAAAGTCAGGCAAAAAAAAGGCTTAACTGGGAAACCCAGAAAGCCCTTGAAGGTGTCCCTGCTATTGGGGGAGGAACGCGCACAGTTTGCCGCGCCTGCAAGCTGCTGACAAATTCATATTAATGCAGCTTCAGTGCAGTTCTATTGCAGTGAAGCCACGCGTCGTCCAGCGAGGAAACACAGCGATCCGCCAATCGCGGTCAATCCACACAGCGCGTAGAACATGGTCGGCGCCGGTGTGTGCATCAACAAAAAGCCGCAAATCACCGGGCTCAACGCGCCGCCCAGCGCTGCGAGGTTTTGCGCGCCGTAATAACTGCCGCGCAATTCTTCCGGGGCCAGAGTGTCGACGAAGAGGAATTCCGCCGGGTAAATGATCATCTCGCCGAGAGTAAAGATGAACATCGCCACGCACCAGCTCACCAGACTGTCGGCGATGCTGAAGCCGATCAGCCCGAGCACAAACAGGCTGGTGCCACCGGCAATCCAATAGCGCAATTGCTCGCGTTTGAGAAAACGCCCGATCTGGTACTGCAGCAAAATCACGCTGAGCGCATTGCAGGCGAGCAGGGCGGCCATGGTTTGCAGGGCGCGCTTAGAATCCTGGGTCACCAGCAGGTATTGCGACAGGTACAGGGTGAAACGGCCGTGGACCACGGTGCTGAACAAGCAACCGAGGGTGAACATGATCAGCGTGCGGTCGTTTTTCAGGGTGGTCAGGGTTTTCAGAAAACTTTGCGGCTGGCCGATTGCGGGCTTCTGCGCCGGATCTTTGGGAATTCCGCTCATCAGGAAAATGCTGAAAAACGCGATGCCGCCAGCGATCAGGAACGGCGCAATCGGATAGACCCCGGCGATCACCACGCCGAGCATCGGGCCAGTGGCGTAGCCGATGTTGGTCAAGGTGTAACGCAAGGAAAACGCCTTGGCGCGTTGGCCCATGGGCAGGTTTTCGCTGAGGATCGCCTTCGAGCCGATCAGGAATAACGCTGAGGCCGTTTCGGTGATCACAAGAGTCGCGGTGGTCAGGTAGAGGTTGTCGGCGAACGTCAGCAGCACGAAGCCGATGGCGCTGGAGAGCATGGCGAGGATCAGCAATCGGCGCTTTTCCAGGCGATCGATGATGTAGCCGCCATACAGCGCCAATAGTGTGGCGATGAACACGGCGATGCCCAGCAGCAGGCCGACGTCCTGCTGGTTGAGCCCGAGTTTGTTGCTGAGGAACAGCGTGAGCAACGGACTGGTGATGGCGCGGCTGACGACGATTGTCAGCGAGCAGATCATCAAGCGGCGGATAACAAGCGAGTAAGTGGCCACGGTGGGGCAAATGTCCTTATTTAATGAAGATCGTTCGCATGCTCGGCGTGGGAGTGCGGCGATGGAGGTTTGCGTCCGCTTCTGGAACGCGGAGCATCCCGGGCTGCATTCCCACGCGGAGCATGGGAACGATCGCACTCACGTCAGCCATGATCACTTCGCTCATTCCCGGTAATTCCAGTAGTGGCGTTCATACACCGCCGCCGGATGATCCTCGGTAACCTTCAGCGCTGAATCCGCCCACCATTGCGCGACTTCGCCAGCGCTGGCGATCCACACGTCGTTGTGCTGCTGAATGCCCGCCAGCAACTCGCGTAATACGCCGATTCTGCCGGGTGTGGCGATGATTTCCGGGTGCAAGCGCAGCACGTAGCACAGGCCAAAACGGTGAAACCCGGCGAAGTCCATTTGCAGGTTGCCCAGGGTGTGGCTGTACGACGCGATCCGCGATTGTGCCGGCGGCACCGCCGGGCTGAGGTTGAAGGCGAAGTACGGTTCGTCCTCCAACTCGTAATGCAGCGGCAGTTCGATCACCTCGGGCGCGGTCGGGTGGGCGAAGGGCAGGTCATCGCCGCGCCACGAGGACGACCAGCGGATCCCTTGCTCCCTCAACGCCTCGATAAAGCCCGGCGCACCGTTGCCCGCCGGAATGCGAAAACCCACGGGGCGCTGGCCGGTCAGCGCGGCAAGGGCGGCGCAACCCTTGGCAATGTCGGCGCTTTGCTCGGCCAATGTCAGGTTGTCGTAGTTCTGATGGCGGTAGCCGGCGCAGGCGATTTCGTGTCCGCCGGCCTGAATGGCTTTGAGGTGTTCGGGGTTTTCTTCGGCGACGATCCCGGGAATGCACCAACTGCTCGACACGCCCAGTTCGGCGAATAACCCGAGCAAACGCTCGACCCCACGCTGGCTGCCGTAGCGCCACACCGACAGGGTTTTGTCGCGCCCGGCGACTTCCGGGGCTTGGGTGAGGATGCCGTGGATGTCGTTGTAATCGACGGTCAGCACCACGGCGCAGCGATAACCTTGGGGCCAGACACTTTCGGGACGGATCATGCGATCAGCCATGGTGATGCTCCTTCAGCCACCACTGGGCGACATCGCGGCAGGTGGCGAACCACACGTCATCGCGCTGGCGCATGTGTTCGAAGAGTTTTTCCAGCAACAGGATGCGCCCCGGTTTGCCGGTGATCTTGGGGTGGAACAGGGTGGTCAGGCACAGCCCTTCGTCCATCGCGCCGTCGAATTCGCGGCACCAGTTGTCCAGCGTCAGCTCGTAACTGGCGGTGCGGTCCAGGCCCGACGGGAAGTCCGGCGCGCGGGTGTAGGCGAGCGAGGCGTAGTCGTCCA
The DNA here is from genome assembly GCF_007828705.1 of Pseudomonas sp. SJZ131. Taxonomy (NCBI): domain Bacteria; kingdom Pseudomonadati; phylum Pseudomonadota; class Gammaproteobacteria; order Pseudomonadales; family Pseudomonadaceae; genus Pseudomonas; species Pseudomonas sp. SJZ131. The sequence goes on from NZ_VIVC01000001.1 coordinate 877,637, forward strand.
TTTCCCAGCGGCCGGGGATTTCCACCAGCGGTGTGTCGAACCCGGGGACGTTGACCAGGTACGGCCGGTCATCGCCGCGCATGCTGCTGGAGTAGGTCACGCCGGCCTCCACGAGCATTGCCGGCGTTTCCGCGCGCCAGTCGCCGGACGGCGTGCGAAAGCCTTCGGCGCGGATGTTCAGGTGTTTCCAGAAGACGCCGCGGGACTTCTGCATGACGGCTTTTTGCTGTTCGAGCGTGAGGGCGTAGAAGGATTCGTGTTTGTAGCCGTGATAGGCGACTTCATGCCCGCGCTCGACGATGGCCTGGCACTGTTTCGGCCAGTTTTCCACGACCCACGCGGGGACGAAGAAGGTCGTCGGGATGTTGAACGCGTCGAGTAGATCGAGAATGCGCGGCAGCGCGCGGTAAGGGCCGTAACCGCCGAAACCGAAGTATTCGGGTTTGTGCCAGTTCGAGCCATTGAGCATCGCATCGCCGGTCGGGCCGTCGAGGTCGAAGGCCAGCGCCAGGCACGCCTTGTGCGGCGCCGGCCAGGTGGGTTGTATCGAGGAGGACATCAGAGGCACCCCAGCAATTTTCAATTAAACACCGCCCCCTGTAGGAGCGAGGCTTGCCCGCGAAGAGGCCGGCACATCCAACATCTCTGTTGCCTGACCCGCCGCTATCGCGAGCAGGCTCACTCCTACATTGGATTTTGGGCGGATCACACATTTGTACGTCACCGCCAACCCCTGTGGGAGTGAGCCTGCTCGCGAAGAGGCCGGCATATCCAACATCTCTGTTGCCTGACCCGCCGCTATCGCGAGCAGGCTCACTCCTACATTGGATTTTGGGCGGATCACACATTTGTGCCTCACATGCCAACCCCTGTGGGAGCGAGCCTGCTCGCGATGAGGTCGGCACATTCAACATCTCTGTTGCCTGACCCAACGCTATCGCGAGCAAGCTTTGCTCCTACATGGGGTGCAACCCTTCTAGGCCTACTTGCCGGCGTTGATGGTCACGGTTTTGATCGCGCCCAGTTCCAGGTCCCACTTTTTCAGGATGGTCTGGTAGCTGCCGTCGTCGATCATGCTTTGCAGTGCGACTTTCACTGCTTCGCTCAACTCGGGTTTTTTCTTGCTCACGCCCAGACCGGTGAACTGCACGGAAATCGGCAGGCCGACGGTTTTGTACATGTCCTTTTCCTGCGTCTTCAGGTACGACAGCGTCTCGCTGCCCTGCATCGCCGCGTCAATCCGGCTCTGACGCAGTTGCGCGCGGGCATCCGCCGAGCCCTCGGTGCCGATCACCACGATCGCCGGTTTACCCGCCGCTTCGCAATTGGCCTGACTGTACGCGGCGATTTCCGCCGGGAACGTGGTGCGGCGGCTGGTGCCGACTTTCTTGCCGCACAGATCAGTGATTTCGTTGAAATCCTTGTTCTTCTGCAAGGTGTAGAACTGCGGACCACTGGTGAAATAGTCGACAAACGTCACGCTGGCCTGGCGCTCGGCGGTGTCGGTCATGCCCGACAACACCATGTCGACGCGGTCAGTGGTCAGCGCGTTGATCATTTGCTCGAAGCCGGTTTCCTGCCATTTGATCTTCACGCCCAGACGCTCGGCCAGCGCGTTGCCCAGGTCATAGTCGAGGCCGGTCAGGGTGTTGGTCGCCGGATCCTTGAAATCCATCGGCGGGTAGTTCGGCATGATCGCCACAACGATCTCGCCTTTTTCCTTGATGTTCGCCGGCAAGTCGGCGGCGTAGGAGACGCTGGAAGCCATCAGGCCGGCGAGTACTGCAGGGATTACGAAATTCTTCATGGTCGTTCTCTTTTGAGTGTTTTGACGCAGCTCTTGGTAGCGAGCCTGGCGCTTAGGTTCGAACGGCAGAAATGAAGCTTTGGGTGCGCGGGTTTTGCGGACTTATTAGTATTTCTTCGGGGCTTCCAGCCTCCACGATCTGCCCGCCGTCCATAAACACCATGCGGTTGGACACTTCGCGAGCGAAGCCCAGTTCATGGGTGACGACGATCATGGTCATGCCGGTCTGCGCCAGATCGCGCATCACCGACAGCACCTCACCGACCAGTTCCGGGTCGAGTGCCGAAGTAGGTTCATCGAACAGCATCAACTTGGGGCGCATGGCCAACGCGCGGGCAATCGCCACGCGTTGCTGCTGGCCGCCGGACAACTCAATCGGGTAGCTGTCGCGTTTGTCCGCCAGACCGACGCGGGCGAGCAATTCCAAAGCCTCTTCGTGCGCCTCTTTGGGCGAACGTTTGAGCACCTGGCACGGACCTTCGATGATGTTTTGCAGCACGGTCATGTGCGGAAACAGATTGAAGCGCTGGAACACCATGCCGGTCGACAGGCGCTGGCGGGCGATCTGCGATTCATTGAGTTCGTGCAGTTTGTTGCCGACCACGCGATAACCGACCAGCTCGCCATCGACCCAGAGCCCGCCCTTGTCGATTTTCTCCAGTTGATTGACGCAGCGCAGCAAGGTGCTTTTGCCCGAGCCGGACGGGCCGATGATGCACAGCACTTCGCCTTGCTCGACTTCGATGTTGATGTCCTTGAGCGCGTGAAACTGGTCGTAATACTTGTTCAGGCTGACGGCCTTGACGATGTTTCTCATGATCGATTCCTCAAGAACGCTTGCCGGCGCCGCGAGCGAAACGACGCTCCAGACGGCTTTGGCCAAAGGACAGCACGGTGACTGCAACCAGGTACCAGATGCCGGCGACGATCAGCAGCTCCATGACGCGGGCGTTGGCGTAGTAGATGTTCTGCGCGTTGTAGAGCAGCTCCGAGTACTGGATAACACTGGCCAGCGAGGTCATTTTGACCATGCCGATAAACTCGTTGCCGACCGGCGGAATGATGATGCGCATGGCTTGCGGCAGGATGATCCGGCGCAACGCTTGCAGGCGCGGCATGCCGATCGACTTGGCCGCTTCGTACTGGCCGGTGTCCACCGACAACAGCCCGGCGCGCACTACTTCGGCGGTGTAGGCGCCCTGGTTGATGCTCAGGCCGAGGAGGGCGGCGACGAACGGGGTCATCAGGCTCACGGTGTCCATTTCGAACAGGCCGGGGATGCCGATGGTGGGGAAAATCAGCGCCAGGTTGAACCACAACAGCAGTTGCAGAATCAGCGGCGTGCCGCGAAACAGCCAGGTGTAAGTGAGCGCGACGTAACGCAGGATCGGGTTGGCCGACATGCGCATGATCGCGGTGATCACCCCGAAGACGATCCCCAGCGCCATCGCCAGCACGGCCATGACGATGGTGTTGAACAAGCCCCACAAAATCGCTTGTGAGGTGACGAACTGGCCGATGTACGACCATTCGATCTTGCCTTCGGCGAAGGCGCGCACCAAACCGAGGATGGCGATGACGATGATGGTGGCGAAGAAGATCCGCCCGTAATAACGCCGTGGCACGTGGTGGTACTGGGTGATATCGAACTGGTTTTCCGCCAGTTTGCGCTCCGACTGGAGACGTTCTGCCTGAGTCTGGCTCATATGGGTTCTCCGTAAACTGGGTGATTCAGGCCAACCACGATCCCACAGGTTTTGTGTCTGGCTCGGTCCTTGTGGGAGCTGAGCTTGCTCGCGATAGCGGTGGGTCATTCACCGATGATGCCGACTGATACGACCTCTTCGCGAGCAAGCCTTGCTCCCACAGGTTTTGGATCTGGCTCGGACCTTGTGGGAGCCGAGCTTGCTCGCGATAGCGGCGGGTCATTCGGCATTGATGCCGGCTGATACGACCTCTTCGCGGGCAAGCCTTGCTCCTACAGGGTTTGTGTCTGGATCGGTCCTTGTGGGAGCTGAGCTTGCTCGCGATAGCGGTGGGTCATTCAGCATTGATGCCGGCTGATACGACCTCTTCGCGGGCAAGCCTTGCTCCTACAGGGTTTGTGTCGTGTTCAGAGGCGGAAGCCATTGTAATTTTCGGTCCACGCGTGTTGCGCGGCGAGGGCGGTTTTCAGGCGGGCGATCTGCTCGCGCACCTGCTGCGGCGCGGTGCCGCCCCAGCCACTGCGTGCGGCGATGGCCGCTTCCAGGGTCAGGCTGTCGCGCACCTCGGCGGTCAAACGCAGATCAATCTCTGCCAGCAACGCCGGCGACGCTTCCCACAATTCGATGTCATGTTTCTCACAGGCCTGAACCAGCGCGCCGGTGATTTCATGCGCTTCCTTGAACGGCACTCCGCGCATCGCCAGCCAGTCCGCGACTTCGGTGGCGAGAGTGAAGCCCAGTGGCGCCTGACGCCGCAGCTCTTCAACGTTGACCTTCATGGTCGCAACCATCCCGGCCATGGCCGGCAGCACCAGCAGCAGCGTATCGACACTGTCGAGCACGCCGTTTTTGTCTTCACTCAAGTCGCGGTTGTACGACAGCGGCAGGGATTTGAGCGTCGAGAGCAACCCGGTGAGGTTGCCAATCAGCCGACCAGCCTTGCCGCGCGCCAGTTCGGCGATGTCCGGGTTCTTCTTCTGCGGCATGATCGAGCTGCCCGTCGCGTAGGCATCGTCCAGCGCAACCCAGCGAAATTGCCGCGACGACCACAGGCAAAATTCCTCGGCGAGGCGCGAAATGTTGATCCCGAGCATGCTGGCGATAAACAGGAATTCGGCGACGTGGTCGCGGCTGGCGACGGCATCAATGGAGTTTTCGCAGACGCCGCTGTAACCCATTTCCTTCGCCGATTGCTGCGGCAGGCGCGCAATCGCCGAGCCGGCCATCGCCGCCGCGCCGAGTGGCGACAGCGAGGTGCGATTATCCCAGTCGACCAAACGCTGCACGTCGCGCAGCATCGATTGCGCGTGAGCCAGCAAGTGGTGGGCAAAAACGATTGGCTGGGCTTGCTGCAAGTGCGTGAAACCGGGGCAAATGCTTTCGATATGTTGCTCGGCCTGCTCGACCAGCGCTTGCTGCAATGCCAGCACTTCTACGGCCAGGGTGCGCACGTGATCACGCAGAAAAAGACGCAGGTCGTTGGCTGTCTGGTCGTTGCGCGAACGCCCGGCGCGCAGCTTGCCACCGAGGGCGCCGAGGCGTTCGGTGAGCAGGCGTTCGATGAAGGTGTGGACGTCTTCGTCGTCCAGCGTCGGGGCGATGCGGCCAGCGCGGAAATCACTGCCGATACGCTCCAGCGCGTCGAGCATGGTCAGGGTTTCCTGCTCACTCAACAGCCCGGCGCGTTGCAATTCACGGGCATGCGCCTTGGAACCGGCGAGGTCGTACGGCGTAAGGCGAAAGTAGCGCTCAGGGCAACGGGACAGGGCCGCCAGGGCTGCGGATGGGCCGCTTTTGAAGCGTGCTCCCCAGAGACGGTCGGTGTTTTGCGACATTGTTGTTTTCCTCGTCGGTAAAGCGAACTGATCGATGTGCCAGAAGCTCGAATAACCACCACGAATCAATCGGGCGGAGTCAGGCCAAAGCAGTATTCAAAGGGGCAGTTGCGAAGGAGCGAGAACTGATCGAAGTGTCAGTTTTTAATGGTGCTAAATCAGTGAGTTGGCACTCAGGTACGGAATTGATCAGCGGTTGCCAAGCCTTGTTTTCTGTGTTCATTATTATTGGCCAGCTATGTTTTTGTTGTTGGACACAGAGTGTTGAATAGGGCGCCAGAGGTAAATAAGCATTATGGAAACCCCACTTTCCAATTCCGGAAACCCGCCGCCAAAGCCGACTCAGCGGGCGCCGTTGGCGCTCAGTGGGCTGGATTTCAAATTGCTCAAAGTGTTCAAGGCAGTGGTCGAGGCCGGTGGCTTCAGTGCCGCGCAGAATGAGTTGAACGTGGGCCTGGCAGCCATCAGCAAACAGATTTCCGACCTGGAGATTCGCATCGGCATGCGTCTGTGCACCCGAGGGCGAGAGGGTTTTCACCTGACCGAAGAAGGCCGATTGGTGTATCAGGCGTCGATTGATTTGTTTGCCTCGGTCGATAACTTTCGTGATCGCCTTAGTTCAGCGCAGAACGAACTTATCGGTGACCTAGGTGTGGGCGTTATTGACAATACGATTACTGACCCAAACTCTCCGTTAGTTGCTGCGCTTAAACGCCTGAATGATCAGTCGCCGAAAGTAAGGTTTCAACTTCAGGCATCACAGTTGGATGAAGTAGAGCGCGGTGTTGTCGAGGGGCGTTTGGTGGCGGGGATTGTTCCGGTTTATCAGAAACGTGAAGAGTTCGATTACTACGCGTTATATGAGGAACGCTCGCAGGTTTACTGCGCGCTCGGGCATCCGTTGTTCGAGGTGCCGGACGCCGAGATCAGCAGCCAGATGCTCAAGGATCACGAGTGCGTCAACCACCGTTATGCGATTCATCGGGACAAGCTCAACTTTGCTCGGTACGACAGTTTTTCCGCCTCGGCCACCCAGGTCGAAGCCGTGGCGTTGCTGGTCAAGACCGGGCGTTTTATCGGTTTTCTGCCGCAGCATTACGCGGCGACGCTGGTCGCCCAAGGGCAGTTTCGCGCGCTGCGGCCGGAGTTGATCAACATCGTTACGCCATTCAATCTGATCCTGCGGCACAACACCGTGCGCAGCCCATTGGTCAAAGCGTTTGCGCAAGCACTGTGCGTCGACCTGAAAGCCCCGATTTAACGTACACACAACCCCTGTAGGAGCCGAGCTTGCTCGCGAAGGCGTCATTACATTCAACATTAATGTTGGCTGATACGGCCTCTTCGCGAGCAAGCTCAGCTCCTACAGAAGAGTGTGTTGGTGGTATGTGCGAAAAGCGATTTGCATCAATAAGTTGCCGGCTATTTTAAGAGCGGGTTCGGGTTGACATTTTTCGTTTCGCTGGTCAGCTTGTGGCGCGGCTAACGGCCGCGAGCGAACTATTCAGTTATTGTGTTGAACCGCTTTTTTCCAAGGTTTTTTCGTTTGATTGACTTACCCGATGTTGAACCGCAGGCCGCCAAAGCCAACCCGTTGACCGTGTATCTGGCGCGCCTGGCGCCTTCCAGCCAACTGACCATGCGTTATGTCTTGCAAGACGCGGCGGACCGTTTGGGCTTCGAAGACATGAACATCGAGGAGATCCCCTGGCATCAACTGCAGCCGGAGGATGTCATCGCGTTAGTGGCTGCGCTGCGCACTGACGGTTATGCGCCGAATACCTCGTCGCTGTACGTCAACGCTGTGCGTGGGGTGATGAACGAAGCGTGGCGCATGAGCCTGATCAGTCAGGAACACCTGCTGAAAATGCGTTCTGTGCAAGGCATCAGCGGCACGCGTTTGTCGCAGGGACGCAATCTCAAACGCACGTTGATTCAGGAGTTGATGGAAGTCTGCGCGGCGGACCCTCGACCACAAGGCTTGCGCGACGCGGCGATTATTGCGGTGTTGTATGGCTCGGGAATGCGCAAGTCGGAATCGGTGAACCTGGATTTGAACCAGGTCGATTTCAACGAACGCAGTTTGCGTGTAACGGCGAAGGGCAATAAACAGTTGATCAAGTACGCGCCGGCGTGGGCATTTACCAAGTTGGAGGCGTGGCTGGAGTTGCGCAGGTCGCAGTTGGGCGAGGGCGTTGAGGACGATGGGTTTCTGTTCAACCGTATCCGTCGCGGCAGCCACATTACCCGCGAGCGTATTACCAAACATGCGATTTACTACATCGCCCGCCAGCGGGGCGCGCAGGTTGGCGTGAAGATCATGCCGCACGATTTCCGCCGTTCGTTTATCACTCGGGTGATTGAAGAGCACGACTTGTCGATCGCGCAGAAACTCGCGCATCACAGCAACATCCAGACCACCGCCAACTACGACGTCCGCGACGACAACGAACGCCGCCGCGCCGTGGACCGCTTCGATTTGTAAACCCACACACTCCTGCGCCAGACCGGCCGAAACGCGAGCAAGCTCGCTCGCCACAGGTACGCGGTGCTTTCCCTGCCAATGTTCGCGGGATATCGCTGAAGGTGATCACCGCAATCGCGGGTTCACACACAACCCGTGGCGAGCGAGCTCGCCACAGGTACGCGGTGCTTTCCCTGTCAATGTTCGTCGGATATCGCTGAAGGTGATCTCCGCAATCGCGGGTTCACACACACACAACCTGTGGCGAGCGAGCTTGCTCGCGTTGGGCTGCGCAGCGGCCCCCAATTCCCCTGATCAACCCTGCGCCGGGCACCCACGCTGGCTGGCGGCCGCCTGGCTGATCACCGCGGCCAGACGCTTGACGTTGTTTTGCTGCGCCGTCACCAGATCTTCGATCGACGGCCCCGACGGCGTTTGCAAAGTACTGCGGCACGTCACCAATGCGCTATCGCCGGCACCCAGCGGACGTAGACGCCATTTCACATCGATCAAACCGTACTGCCCAGGAATCGAATCAAAGCGCTGCACGTCCACGCGCACCGATACCTTGCGCTGCGGATTGGCGTTGGACAGCTGATCAACCAGCGCACTGCGCAACTCATCCGCGAGGCTCGCGCCCCACCAATCGGTTTCGAGAATCGCCAGCCCGCTGTTGCCCTGGCGAATCACAATCTGCGCCCGATCAACCTGCGGCGGCACGCTGATGCCTTCGATGCGGATCTCGTCGCCACTGCCGCGCGCCGGTTGCGCCGGGGTCAGCGTATGAAACTGAATCGGGTCGCTGCGACACGCCGTCAACAGCAACAACGCGGCGAGCAAGGTAATCTTCGGCGAAAAAGCCATGGGTGTTGCTCCTGTGGTCAGTTGCGCGGCGGACCTTGCAAGTCGTTCGGGGCTGCGTTGTCGGGACGCCCGCGCAGCAGCGATTCCGGATGGCGGCCGAGGTAATCCGAGAGTTCACGCAGTGAGCGCGACATCCGCTTCAGTTCGTCCAGGGTCTGGGTGATCTGCTCACGCTGCGGTGAATCTTCGGCCAACGTCGAACTGGCCGAATTCAGGGTCTTGCTCACATCCGCCAGCGTCGATTGCACGCCGGGCAAGGTTTTCGCGTTGAACTGCGTCAGGCCTTTGCGCAACTCGACGAGGTTGCTGTCGAGGTTGCTGGCGATGCGTTCGACCGGCAATTTGTTGATCTTGTCGACCATCGCCTGCAGCTTGCCTTGCAATTCTTCCAGGCTGCCCGGAATGGTCGGAATGCTCACCGGCCGCACGCTCGGATCGAAGGCGACTTTCTCCGCTTTCGGGTAGAAATCCAGCGAGATATACAGCTGGCCGGTCAGCAGGTTGCCACTGCGGGCCTGCGCGCGCAGGCCGTTTTCGATAAACGTGCCCATCAGCCGCACGCCGGCCGCTTCGTCGTTGGGATCATGCATCAGCGCCTTGACCATTTTGGTGTGCGCCTGACCCAGCCGTTGCGGGTAAATGACGATGCCGACGTTGACCGGGAAACTGCGTTTTTTCTCGTCGAAATCAAGATTGATCGACACCACCCGGCCAATTTCCATGCCGAGGAATTCCACCGGCGCATTGACCTTCAAGCCGCGCAACGCCTGATCGAAACGCAGACTCAGGTATTGCGGCTTGCCGTTGGGTGGGGCGAGGGCGGTGACCTGGTCGTCGAACAGCTCGAAGGTTTTTTCCTCGGTGGCCGGCTGATCGTTGGGGCTGTACTCCGGCGCACGGAATGCGACGCCGCCGACCAGCAGCGATGACAACGATTCAGTCTTCACCGCGAAGCCGTTGGCGCCGATGTTCAAGTCGATGCCGCTGGCGTTCCAGAAACGCGTGTTCTCGGTGACATAAGCGTCGTTCGGCGCGTGGATGAACAGCTCGATATTCACGCCTTTACCGTCGCCATCCAGCGCATAAGCCACCACTTGGCCGACCTGGATTTTGCGGTAGTAAACCGGCGAGCCGATGTCCAGCGAACCGAGGTCCTGGGAATGCAGGGTGAAGCGCTTGCCGGGCTCGCCGTAAGTGATCGGCGGCGGGTTTTCCAGGCCTTTGAAATTCTTCGCGCGACCGTTGGCGTGACCGATATCGGCGCCGATGTAGTCACCGGACAGCAAGGTGTCGATGCCGGAAACGCCCCCCGCGCCGATACGCGGACGCACGACCCAGAATTGCGAGTCTTCGCGAGTGAAGGTTTCCGCCTGTTTCGACAGTTTGATGGTAGCGTCGACGCTTTTCTGATCGTCGCTCAGCTCGACTTCAGAGACGTGACCGATCACCACGTTGCGGTATTTGACTTCGGTTTTGTTGGCGGTCAAACCGTTGCCGGTCTTGAACGTGACGACGATGGTCGGGCCTTCCTGCATGAGGGTGTGGACCACCAGCGAGATGCCCACCAGCACCGCGACGATCGGCACGATCCACACCAGCGAAACGCTGAAACGACGAGTCTTGATACTGGCCTGACCCGGGGCTTGCGGCCCGTCAGTGGCTTGCGACTTCATCCGTGACCTCCTCGTTGTGGGGCGATTTATCCCAAATCAGGCGTGGATCGAAACTCATCGCCGAGAACATGGTGAAGACCACCACCAGACCGAAAAAAAGAATGCCCGGCCGTGGCTCGATATCGGCCAAGGCCTGGAATTTCACCAGCGACGCCACCAGCGCAACGACGATCACGTCGAGCATCGACCAATAACCGATGACTTCGACGAAGCGGTAAAGCTTCGCACGCTCCTTGCGCGCCCAATCGCTGTCGCGTTGCACGGTGACCAGCAGCAGGGTCAGGGCGACGAATTTGATTCCGGGCACGGCGATGCTGGCGATAAAGATGATCAGGGCGATGTCCCACGCGCCGGCCTCCCAGAACTCTAAAACGCCGCTCATGATGGTGCTGTCGGCGCCGGCACCGACCATTTTGGTGTTCATCACCGGCAGCAGATTGGCCGGCACGTAAAACGCCAGCGCGGTGAACATGAAGGCCCAAGTCCGCGCCAGTGAGTTGACCTTGCGCCGATGCAACGGCGCGCCGCAGCGTTCGCATTCGTGCGGCTCGCCTGTGGTGTCACACGCCATGCCGCAGCTGTGGCACAGGCACAGATCAAGTTCACTGGCGAGCGGCGGCGTGCTCATAGGTCGTCCCACAAATCACGGATATCGCGCCCAGCGATGCGGATCATCATCAGGCTGAGGATCGCCAGGGCGAACAGGCCGATGCCGGGCAGTACGTCGAGTAGCCCAGCGAGTTTGATCACCGCGACCATTGCGCCGAGCAGGCAGACTTCGAGCATGCTCCACGGGCGCAGGGTTTCCAGCCAGCGCATGCAGAAACTGAAACCCGGCGAGCGCTGGCGGTTGAGGGCGAAACTCAGGACCCAGATCAACAGGATCAGCTGGATGATCGGCGCGATGATCATCGAGATCGCCGCGACCAGCGCAATGAAGGTGATCGGCCCGAGGCTCAGCGCGACCACCGAATCCCACAACGTCGCGCTGTTTTTCAGGCCCTGGAGGCTGATGCTCATGACCGGGTAGAAATTGGCGAACATCCACAGCATCAGCGCGGTGACAGTCAGTGCCAGGCGTTGCTGCAATGTCAGGCCGTTATAACGCTGGAGCACGCCGCCGCAGCGGGTGCACAGGGTTTTCTGATGTTTGGCGAGCGTGACTTTTTCAAACACGCAGTCGCAGTGCTCGCAGATGATCAACTGGTCATTCTTGGCCATGGGTCGCATTCGCAAGGAGGCAGGAAAGTCAGAGCACCTCCTCAATATAGAAGTGCCTCGCGATAGAGCAAATCGAAAGGCTGATCAAAGGGATGGGAGGACCGACGACGAGATATTCGTTTAACGCGACGGTGAGCCTGAAACCCCCTCCGCTTTTGTAGGAGCTGAGCTTGCTCGCGAAGGCGGTGGGTCAGTCGATATAAATGTCGGCTGACCCGCCGCTTTCGCGGGCAAGCCTCGCTCCTACGGGGGGCGGCGGGAATTTCCTTGTGAGGTCAGCGGCTAGCCGAGCATTTCGCGCAGGCGATACCAGAACATGCCGAGGGCCAGCAGCGGCGAACGCAAGGCGCGGCCGCCGGGGAAGGTCATGTGCGGCACTGCGCTGAAGACGTCGAAACCCTGGCTGTGACCGGCGTGAATCGCTTCGCCCAGCAACTTGGCGCACCAGTGGGTGACGTTGAGGCCATGGCCGGAATAACCCTGGGCGTAAAACACGTTCGGGTGCAGGCTCAAGCGGCCGATCTGCGGAAAGCGGTTGGCGGAAATACCGATTTTGCCGCCCCACTGATAGTCGATGCGCACATCCGCCAGTTGCGGGAACACCTTGAGCATCGCCGGGCGCATGTAAGCGCCGATGTCCGACGGATCGCGCCCCGAGTAATGACACGCGCCGCCGAACAGCAATCGCCGGTCCGCCGAGAGCCGATAGTAATCCAGCCCGACTTTCTGATCGCACAACGCCAGATTCTGCGGGATCAACTGTGCGGCAAGATCCAGCGGCAACGGTTCGGTGGCGATGATGTAACTGCCGGCCGGCAGCACTTTGCCGCTGAGTTTCGGTTCGAGTTCTTCCAGATGCGCGTTGCAGCCGAGCACCAAACTGCCGGCGCGCACCGTGCCGCCAGCACACCGAACCTGCACCGTGCTGCCATGGATAATCTCCAGCACCGGACTCTGCTCAAAAATCCGCACGCCCAGCGATTGCGCCAGTTGTGCTTCGCCGAGCACCAGGTTGAGCGGGTGCAAATGCCCCGAGCCCATGTCGATCAGACCACCGGCGTACACCGAGGAATCCACCACTTGCTGACGCATCTGCTCGGGCGCCACCAGTCGCGTTTCATGCGCATAACCTTGCGCGAGCAGTTGCTCCTGCTCGACTTTGAATGCAGCAAACTGCGCTGGCGTATTGGCCAATTCGCAGAAACCCCAGCGCAGGTCGCAATCGATCCCGTGTTGCTCGATGCGATTGCCCACCAGCGCCACCGATTCAACCCCGGCGCGCTCCATGTAACGCACGCCTTCCTCGCCGACATAACGGGCAAAACCGCTGACGTCGTGGCCGATGCCGCGAATCAATTGCCCGCCATTGCGCCCGCTGGCGCCCCAGCCAATCCGCCGCGCCTCGAGCAGAATCACCGAGAGCCCACGCTGCGCCAGTTCGATCGCGGTGTTGACCCCGGTAAATCCGCCGCCAATCACACACACGTCGGCCTCAAGGTCTGAGGCCAGCGCGGGGTAGGGCGCCATGGCTTTTGCCGTGGCGGCGTAATAGGAATGGGCGTGTTGGTCGCTGAACTGATTCATTTATTGGACTTCACTTTGCTCCAGGAACGGGTCATCAAACGCATGATCGCCTGGGGCGGGGTGGTAGAAATGTAGAGTTTGTCGAGCACCGCTTGCGGCGGATAAATCTCGGGGTTGTTCACCAGCGATTCATCCATGTATTGCTTGGCCGCCGGGTTCGGGTTGGCGTAACCCACCGTCGCGCTGACGTTGGCGATCACTTGCGGGTCGAGCAGGTAATTGATGAAGGCGTGCGCCTCTTTCGGGTTGCTCGCATCGGCCGGAATCGCCAGCAAATCGAACCACAAGTTACTGCCTTCTTTCGGAATGGCATAGGCGATGTTCACGCCGTTTTTCGCTTCCTTGGCCCGATTGGCCGCCTGGAACACGTCGCCGGAGTAACCGAACGCTACGCAGATGTCGCCGTTGGCCAGGTCGGACACGTATTTCGAGGAGTGGAAATAGGTGATGTACGGCCGAATGCTCAGCAGTTTGGCCTCGGCTTTTTTATAGTCTTCAGGGTTTTCGCTGCGCGGGTCCATGCCCATGTAGTTGAGGATCGCCGGAAATACTTCGTCCGCCGAGTCCATCATCGACACGCCGCAAGCGCTGAGTTTTTTCAGATTCTCCGGTTCAAACAGCACGGCCCAGGAATCGATGTGATCGATGCCGAGCACTTGCTTGACCTTGTCGACGTTGTAACCGATGCCATTGGTGCCCCACAGGTAAGGGACCGAATGCGCGTTCTCGGGATCGTTTTTCTCCAGCAGCGCCAGCAGTTTCGGGTCGAGGTTCTTGAAGTTCGGCAGTTGCGAACGATCCAGTTTGAGGAACGCGCCGGCCTTTACCTGGCGGGCGAGAAAGTGGTTGGACGGCACCACCACGTCGTAACCGGTGCGCCCGGCGAGCAATTTGCCTTCCAGGGTTTCGTTGGAATCGAACACGTCATAAATCACTTTGATCCCGGTTTTCGCCTGGAAGTCGGCGAGGGTGGTCTCGCCGATGTAATCGGTCCAGTTGTAGACACTGACGCTCGGCGCGGCCTGCGCGCCGGCGCTGAACAAAACGGCCAATGCAGCCGGGACCATGGATTTCAATAGACGCATGACGACACCTCTTTGAGTTATTGGACTTTTTCAGGCGTTTCTTTGCTGTTCTGAAGGCTGTCATCGCGAGCAAGCTCGCTCCCACATGTGCAATGCGTTGCCCTGTGGGAGCGAGCTTGCTCGCGATGGGGCCCTTATTGACTAAACGCTCAGCAACAGGAATTCACGCTCCCACGAGCTGATCACGCGTTTGAAGTTTTCGTGTTCGGCGCGTTTTACCGCGACGTAACCGCGCACGAATTTGCTGCCCAGATAACGCCCGACGGTTTCGCATTCTTCCATTTGCGTCAGCGCGTCTTCGATGGTGATCGGCAACCGCAGGTTGCGCCGCTCGTAAGCGCGGCCCTGCACCGCAGCGCTCGGTTCGACTTTTTCGACCATGCCCAGATAGCCGCACAACAGGCTCGCAGCAATGGCCAGATACGGATTGGCGTCGGCGCCGGGCAGGCGGTTTTCCACGCGCATCGAGTCCGGCGTTGAGGTCGGCACGCGCAAACCGACGGTGCGGTTTTCTTCGCCCCATTCAACGTTGACCGGCGCCGAGGTGTCCGGCAGGAAGCGGCGGAACGAATTGACGTTCGGCGCGAACATCGGCAGCACTTTCGGAATGTACTTCTGCAAACCGCCGATGTGATGCAGGAATAGCTGGCTCATATTGCCTTCGGCGTCAGCAAAGATCGGCTGGCCGGTGGCGATATCGACCACGCTCTGGTGCAAGTGCATGGCGCTGCCCGGCTCATCGCCAATCGGCTTGGCCATGAACGTCGCGGTGACGTTGTGCTTGAGCGCCGCCTCGCGCAGGGTGCGCTTGAACACGGTGATCTGGTCCGCGAGGTCGAGCGCATCGCCATGGCGGAAGTTGATTTCCATCTGCGCCGGGCCGTCTTCGTGGATCAGCGTGTCGAGGTCCAGGCCCTGAAGTTCGCACCAGTCGTAGACGTCTTCGAAAAGCGGATCGAACTCGTTGGCGGCGTCGATGGAAAACGATTGCCGACCGCTTTCCGCACGCCCGGAACGCCCGAGCGGCGCCTTCAGCGGCAAGTCCGGGTCTTCGCAGCGTTGCGTCAGGTAAAACTCCATTTCCGGCGCAACAATCGGCTTCCAGCCCTTGTCGGTATACAGCTGCAAAACTTTCTTCAACACGTTGCGCGGCGACAGTTCGATCGGGTTGCCAAACTTGTCGAACGTGTCGTGGATGACGATAGCGGTCGGCTCGATGGCCCAAGGAATCACATAAACCGCGTCTACGACTGGCCGGCACACCATGTCGATGTCGGCCGGGTCGAGCAGGTCGTAGGAGATGTCGTCGTCGACAAAATCCCCGGTTACTGTTTGCAAAAGCACACTTTCCGGCAGGCGCATGCCTCGCTCATGGAGGAACTTGTTAGTCGGTGCAATCTTGCCGCGAGCGATGCCGGTCAAGTCGCTGACCACACACTCGACTTCAGTAATCTTGTGATCTTTCAGCCACGTGAACAGCTGATCGAAAGGGACATTCATAAAGACCTCGTTGTTGGTTTGGGTAACGCCGGGGAGGGCGGTTTCGTCTGACAGACCCTTCCCCTGAAGCGCGTTGGCGACTATCTTGGGCGAGCCTTGACGTTCCATCTATCCACTTTAAGCAGCACCAAAACGCACCAAACGAGTGCGTAAGGTCTCCCATGACAGTGTGCAATCCGCTCCAGGTCCAAGCGTTCAACACCGCCGATGTCGCCGAACAAATCCGCGCCACACCCGGTTGGGTCCAGCATTACCAGCAGATGTCACCGGGGCATTTCGCCGGGTTGGTGCGTTACCTGGACTTGCAGGGCGTAGAGATTTACGAAGAACACATGAACACCCGCGTCGAGCAGAATTTCAGCGCGCCGCAGGGTTCACTGGCGTTCTGTTTTGATCGCAGCGACAACTCGCTGTACGTGTTGAATGGTGAAAGTCGCAACATCTGGATCACCCCGGAGAACTATCAAGAGATCGCCGTGGTGTTTGGTCCGGAGTTTGTCCAGCGCCATGGTTTGAATGTGGCGCGGCTGGAAGGCTTGTTCATGTCGGCGCTCAATTGTCAGCAGAACGCCTTGTTCAGTCGCTGGCTCAGCGCAACGCTGACACGGCTGAACCAGACACTCGATCCGCCGAGCCGCGAAGCACTGACCCTGCAACTTCTGGAAGACTGTTTGTACATTCTCGACAACGCGTGCGTGCGTCTGGATCGCGGCGGATTACAGCGGCGCAGCGATGAGCGCTCGATCATGCAACGCGTCGGCGAATGGGCCGCCGATGCGCCGGAAGAAACCCTTAACCTGCTGGAGCTATCGCAGGTTGCCGGCGTGCCGTTGCGGCAGTTGCAACATGCGTTCAAGGCGTTTACCGGCATGACCCCGACGCATTGGCTGCGCCTGCGCCGACTGAATAGCGCGCATCGCGAATTGCTCAGCCGCAGCCCCCTGGAAACGACCGTCGCCGAAGTGGCGATGAACTGGTCGTTCTGGCATTTGGGGCGGTTTTCCAGCAGCTACCACGCACTGTTCAAGGAATTGCCGAGCGAAACGCTGAGACGTGCCAGCCGGGTTGACTGAATTCGTCAGCGCAACGGGCGAAAGAACGCGCGGATGTCTTCGGCGAGTAACTGCGGTTGTTCCATCGCAGCGAAATGGCCGCCCTTGGGCATCGTCGTCCAGCGTTGCACATCGAAGCAGCGTTCGACCCAACTGCGCGGCGGCATTGGCAGTTCGGCAGGAAACAGCGCGACTCCGGTCGGTGGCTGCACGCGTTCCCCAGCGGCAAATGATAACGGCCGGTTGCGACCTTCGACATACGGGCGCAGCGACGAACCGATGCTGCCGGTAAACCAATAAACGCTGATGTTGGTCAGCAACGCGTCGAGACTGACCGCCGAGTGCAGATCGCCGGAACAGTCGGTCCACGCCTGGAATTTCTCGACCATCCACGCCGCCAGTCCGGCCGGTGAATCGTTGAGACCGATGGCCAGCGATTGCGGTTTGGTCCCATGAAGCTTGGCGTAGGCACCTTCGGCATCAGCGAACGTCGCCGAGCGGTCGAGAAAAGCTTGTTCGTCTGCAGTGATCGGCGGTTGATCAGGACCAAGCGGCGGACGATAGGAGCCGGGCACATAGTTCAGATGAATGCCGCTGACCTGATCGGGAAAACGCCGGCCCAGCCACGTCGAAACGCCGGCCCCCAGGTCGCCGCCCTGCGCGCCAAATCGCGCATAACCCAAACCCTGCATCAGCGCCGCCCACAGCCCGGCGACCTCATACGGCCCGACGCCTTTATGCAGCGGAGCAGGGGAGAAGGCGTACCCCGGCAGCGACGGTACCACCACGTGAAAGGCATCTGCCGCATCGCCGCCATGGCTGGCCGGGTCGGCGAGCAGTGGGATGAGCTGCTGCATCTCGACAAAAGAACCCGGCCAGCCGTGGGTGAGAATCAGCGGCATGGGCGCGGTGCCGGTGCCCGGTTGGTGGATGAAATGCACGGTTTGCTCATGGACTTGGGCGAGGTAGTGCGGGAGTTGGTTGAGTTGCGATTCTTGCGTGCGCCAGTCGAAGGTGTCGGCCCAGTAAGTGATCAGCAATTGGAGAAACGCCAGGTCAGTGCCTTCGCTCCAGCCTTGGCCTTCGATCCCGGTCAGCCAGCGGGTGCGGTTCAGCCGATTGCGCAAGTCGGTGATGGCGTCTTCGGCGATGGCGATCTTGAAGGGTTGAGGCTGCATGGCGTGGATGTTCCTTGGGGGTAGTTCCTGGGCTGGAATGTCGCTGGTCGTAAGTTACGCCAAATTGCCGTTGCGGCGCACTTGTCAGTTTCCACGCCACATGCCGCTATTTCAGGCCTCGATTCAGGCCATCCGCCTTAAAGCTGCGGCCATGCCGCCGCCGAGTAACGCCATGCAAACCAGCAGCAACGGGAACGAAACCCACCACGGAAAAGCGCTGGTCATCATGCTGAACTCGGACATGCCGCCAATGCTGGCGATCAAGTTGAGTGGCAGGAACACCACGTTGATCAGGGTCAGATTGCGCAGCGCCAGGTTCATACCATTGTTGGCCAGATTGCCACGCGCTTCGATGAGGTTGGCGAAGACCTTGGCGTGGATTTTCGCCTGTTGGTAGCTTTGCTCGTTCTCGATGATCAGGTCGTTGAGCGAGTCCACCTGGCTCGGGGAGAAACCGTGGCGCTGGCCATGGCTGCGCAGCAGCGCGAGCACTGCGCCGTTACTCTGAATGGCGTTCACGTAGTACACGAGGCTTTCGCTCAAGTTGTACATCTGCACCAGTTGCTGGTTATCCATGGCGCGGTTGAACTGCTGCTGCACTTCGCGCGCGACCTGTTTGACAACACGCAAGTGGCCCAGATAGTGGTGGACGCTTTCAGCCAATAGCGCCATCAAAACATCCAATGGCCCGCTTAGCGCCGAGCCGCTTTCCAGACCTTCGAGAAGTGAGTTGCTCGCGCAAATCACCACCAGTCTCTGCTCGCTCAGCACCACACCGAAGGACGATACGTTGAAGGCTCGACCATCGAAACTTTCCGGGCGCTTCCAGATCAGGAACAGATGATCTGGCTTGATTTCGATTCGCGCGACTTCGTCCGGATCCAGCGACGACTCCAATGCCTGATCGCCGACACCCAATCGTTCCCGCAGGAACGATTGCTCGCTGGCATCGGGTGCAACGCACAGCCAGACGCTGGCCTGATCGCCCGGTGCCTGGCACAGGATGCCTTGCTGAATGCAGTAGCCTTCGATCATCGGCTACCACGCCTGGCCGCGATGTTTGAGCTCCAGCCTCTGGATGAATGCCTGAAGCACACGACGATACAGCTCATCGCCCAACACTCCGTCTTCGGTTCCCGCGTCGAGGTTGGGGTTGTCATTGACTTCAATCACCAACACGCGGCCGTCGGCCTGTTTGAGGTCGACACCGTAAAGGCCATTGCCGATCAATCGCGCCGTATCCACCGCCAGTTGCACGACTTCGGGTGGCGCTTGTTCCACCGGGACGGCTTGGCACAAACCGTTGATTTCGCCGGGCACAGCCTTGTGGTTGTAAATTTGCCAATGCCCTTTGGACATGAAGTATTGGCAGGCAAAAAGCGCTTCGCCGTTAAGCACACCGACGCGCCAGTCGTACTCCGTGTAGCAATATTCTTGAGCGAGCAGCAGCACCGAATGCTCGAACAATTGCTGCGCTGCCGAAGCCAGCGCCTGCGCATCGGCGACTTTTACCACGCCCCGCGAGAAGCAGCCGTCGGGGATTTTCAGTACCAGCGGAAAGCCCAGACGACGGCCTGCCTGTTCCAGTTCCTGAGGTCGATCCTTGTAGAGAATTTCCGTAGCTGGCATGCCCAGACCACGGCGCTTGAGCAGGTCTGTCAGGTACACCTTGTTGGTGCAACGCAGGATGGACGATGGATCATCGATGACCACCAGACCTTCGCTCTCGGCTCTCTTGGCAAAACGGTAGGTGTGGTCGTCTACGCGGGTGGTTTCACGAATGAACAAGGCGTCGAATTCAGCCAGACGCGCGTAGTCTTTTTTCTCGATCAGCTCGACGTCGATGCCAAGCTGTTTGCCGGTTTCAACAAATCGCTCCAGCGCCAATGCGTTCGACGGTGGCAGCGCTTCGGCGGGATCTTGCAATATCGCCAAGTCATATCGAGCCATTCGTTTGGACGCCGGTTGGCGCCACGTGCGGCGGTTGAAGGCGTCCAGCGCGTTGGCGAAAACATGCTGTTGATCATCACGAAGTTTGTGCAGTGCGCCCGGTTTGATTCCAGCGATTTGCCACGTCTCGCCACGGCGAAATTCCACCAGCAGGATGGGGCAGGGGAACGCCTCGAAGAGCTGTCGGCCAATCTCTTGCAGCGAATCGATGGTGGCTTTGCCGAAATACAGCGACAGGGTAAAAGCTTCGGTATTGCCGTAAGGATGGTTGGCCAGCGCACGCTCGAGGGTGCGCTCCAGATCATCCAGACCGACTCCATAAAGAGCCTTGCGCGACAGCTCGCTGATGATGCGCACGGACGGCAACACCTTGTGCCCGCGGGCCTCGGCCAGCAAAGAGCAGTAGTAGCCCTGGCCGAGATATTTGTAGTTGCGGCACAGGTTGATGACCTGTGTGCGACCGGCGAAATCGTCGCTGTGCTCAAGGTAATCCTGGGCCAGCATCAAGCTTTCGCTGGGCAGGTAGCTGGCCCAGTCTTCCTTGCGTTCGACGAGGATCAGCAGCTGGCTGCTCAAGCGTCCCGTGCTGGGAGGTTCCTCTACGAGGGATATTGTGGAACGTTCCGATTTATCCAATACTTCGTTCACGTTGGGTTGCACCGCTGACATGAGTAATCGATCCCTATTGAAGAACACGCCGCTTCAATAAATCACGGACGTCTGAGTCTGTCCCGGTTCGTTACTCAAACATTACGGTGTCACCATGTTTTTTAACTTTCGCGTTGCAGTGCTGGACGATGTCTATCAATTGGTGGCGTTGGAACAGCAATGTTTCACGCTCGACCGGCTGAGCCAGCGCAATTTTCACTGGATGATCAGCCGTGCCAATAGCTGTTTGATCGTCGTCGAGCACAAAGGGCAATTAGCCGGATATGCCTTGCTGCTGTTTCATCGCGGCACCTCGCTCGCGCGCCTTTATTCCATCGCTGTCAGCCATGCGTGGCGAGGCCATCGTCTGGGTCAGCGACTGCTGGAAGAAGCACAAACGCGCGCGCTCTCGCGCAATTGCGCGTGGTTGCGGCTGGAGGTAAGAGTCGATAATCCGGCAGCCATCAGCCTGTATGAGGCCAACGGGTACCAGCGCTTCGCGGTGGTGGAGGACTACTACGAAGACCATGCCGAAGCGCTGCGCTACGAAAAGCGAATCCTGCGTGACGCTCCGCCGCCGACCCGCCAGGTTCCCTACTATCAACAAACCACCGAATTCACCTGCGGGGCTGCCTGTTTGCTGATGGCGATGGCTGCCATCGACACCAGCCGACCGATGAGCCGCAAGGAAGAAATTCAGCTTTGGCGCGAGGCGACTACGGTTTTCATGACGGCTGGACACGGTGGCTGCAGCCCTCAAGGCCTGGCACTGGCGGCCTGTCGGCGCGGTTTTGAAGTACGCCTGTTGGTCAGCCAATTGGGCTCGCTGTTTCTCGATGGGGTCCGCCGTCCGGAGAAAAAAGCCATCATGAAATTGGTGGAAGAGCACTTCGCAGAGGATTTGGAGCAAGCGGGCGTCATCACCGAGCGAACGTCCAATTTCGACATCTGCGCAGCGATTGAGGCTGGATTCAAACCCGTGATACTGATCAGCAGTTATCGATTCACCCGTCTCAAAGCGCCGCATTGGGTACTGATCACCGGTTGCGACGAGGAGTTCGTGTACCTGCACGATCCGGATGTGGATCACAGCCGACAGCACAAGAGCATCGATTGCCAACATTTGCCAGTGAGTCACGAAGAGTTCATGCGCATGAGCACTTTCGGCTCTCGCCGTGTCAGGGCTGCGGTCATGCTGCGTGGTCGCGTGGCCATCCAGCCTGGATGACGTTGGTTTTGGCACTAGGGAAGGGTGGGCCCGTGAGGTGCAATGCTCCTGGTTATTTTACAAAAAGATATAACTACACTAAATGACCGTTTAGTGTAATTAACCTTGGTGCCGATTTCGCGGTCATCAGACGGATGGTAACGGCGAGTAGTTGGGAACTCAAGTGCTGCCACTTTCTGAAAAAAAAGAATTAATATTAATGCCAACCAATGTTTCTGCCGCGCATATATATTATCGAATTAACTATTGAGGTATATCCGGAAGTACTCCGTCTTTTCGCTGGAACCCATCTATTACAAGTCTTCTAATCGCAGCACCAATATCTGGGGATTTTCCGGTGAATCGTGACTTTATTTGCGTTTTGTCCGGTGAATCGTGACTTTTTTTGCGGTTTTTCCGGTGAATCAAGAATTCATCGAAACCCCTCTAGAACGCTAGTATCTGAGGCATATAGGGTCAAGACAGGTAGCTTTTTTACCATTACGCTGGGGGTTTCCGCGTTTTTTCCGGTGGTTCATGAATGCGGTGGTAGCGCCATAAATGTGCTCCATGAGCTACATAATCCTCCGAATTGATGGATTTTTCCCTCTAGCAGCCCCCCAGGAGCATTTTGCTCATACCCCAAGAGCCGGTTTTCCGGTGAATCGTGACTTTTTTGGTCAAGCTGCGTTTTGTCCGGTGAATCGTGACTTTTTCTCAGTGGACGCTGATCTGGATCGCTCTAGAACGCTATTCCTAGCCATGAGCCAATGATGAGCCAGTCCATGTTTTATGAGTAGGGGGTCATTTGCAATTTCTAGATGGGGTTGAGGATTTCGGCGTAACGTCATGATTTTTCTGAGATTCCGGTGAATCAAGAATTATTGTCCGGTGAATCGTGAATCCCCACATCGAGGGTCTGGTGCGGTGAGCTTCGATCCCTGGATAACTGGGGCAAATCCGAAACATCTTGTTACGTGTAATGTATATTATGTTAAATCAGGTATCACTCCTCGACGTCAGCTCAACGCGTCAACCGCTCAGTCACCTTTGAACCATCCGTAATCCTCCCCAACTCATCCAATACTCCCCCGAAACATCCCACTGTGAATTGCCGTCATACCCGCTATGACCATTCAACCTCTAATCCACTAAGCCCTTGCCAAGTATAGTTGCCCTACAACGCTGTCTCGCAGACGGCGCATGACAACAATAAATGTGCAAACGAGGTTCAAGCCAATGCGTAGCGACCAAAACAAGAGCAACCACAAGCTGGGGACTGGCTTGAAGAGCCGGCAAGTGACGATGATCTCGATTGGTGGAGTGATCGGTGCCGGGTTGTTCGTGGGCTCGAGCAATGCCATCGCGACTGCCGGGCCCGCCGTGTTGGTGTCTTACCTGATCGCGGCGGTCATCGTTGTGCTGGTGATGCAAATGCTCGGCGAGATGGCCACCGCGCGGCCGGACACCGGTTCGTTCTCTTCTTATGCCGACCAGGCGATGGGCCGTTGGGCTGGGTTCTCGATCGGCTGGCTGTATTGGTGGTTTTACGTGCTGGTGATCGCCATTGAGGCCATTGTTGCCGGCAATATCCTCGGTGATTGGCTCGGGTTGCCGCATTGGCTGACCGCTTTTGCGATCACTTCAGTGCTGATCCTGTGCAACAGTCTCAGCGTCGGCTCGTTCGGCACACTGGAATATTGGCTTTCGCTGTTTAAAGTCGTGTCGATTGTCGGTTTCATCGTTTTCGGCGTGGTGGCGATTTTCGGTCTGATGCCCGGCTCGTCCACCAGCGGCATCGCCAATCTGTATGCCAACGGCGGCTTTGCCCCCAACGGAAACGCGGCAATCGTCGCGGCGTTGCTGACGGCAATGTTCAGTTTTCAGGGCAGCGAAGTTGTGACGATTGCCGCTGCCGAATCCCGCGACCCTAAAGCCAATATCAAGAAAGCGATTCGCGCCGTGGTCTGGCGTTTGGGCCTGTTTTATCTCGGTTCGATGTTCGTCGTGGTGTGCCTGATCCCGTGGAACGCTCCTGGTCTGGCGCAGGGTTCTTACCAAGCGGTGCTGAACGCGATGAACATCCCCTACGCGTCAGGAATCATGAGCATCGTGGTGCTGGTCGCCGTGACCAGTTGCCTGAATTCGGCGATTTATACCGCCTCGCGCATGGCTTACTCCCTCGCAACTCGCGGTGATGCACCCGAGGCGGTATCGCGTACCAACCGCCAAGGCGTGCCTCTGGTGGCGGTGGCATTGACGTCCGTCGCCGCCCTCGCCGCGCTGCTCGCCAACTATTTGCTGCCAGCACAAGTGTTCCAATTCTTGCTGGCCACCAGCGGTGCGCTCGCGCTGCTGATGTATCTGGTGATCGCCATTACTCAACTGTGCATGCGCCGCAAACTGGTGGCGATGGGCAAGCGGCTCGAAGTGCGAATGTGGCTGTTTCCCTGGCTGACGCTGCTGACCATTGCGTTCATCGTCGGCATATTCGCGGTGATGGCGATCTTCCCAGGGCAACGCGCGGAGCTGCTCAGCACGCTTGGCCTGACTGCGTTTCTGGTAGTCGTCGGGGTATTGCTGCAGAAGAGCCAACCGGCATTGTCGGCTCGGCGCAACGCCATGCAAGTGGACGACGGCGCAATCGCCTGACCGCCAGCGTTTGCACGGCCTCGATAAACGCCACAGCTGTGACCGTGGGTCAAAGTACGTGTGCCGACAGAGGCCTTTTTCCAGGCGCAACTGCGCCCTAACCTGCTCGCAACCCGGCCCGAAAGCGGCCGTGAACATCGAAAACTGACTGTGGAAGCCCTCATGAACGTAGCCTCGAAACCCGACGAACTGGCCATCCCCTATGCATTGCCTCAGGTGCCTTTCATGTCGCCCGACATGGTCCATCCTGGCGTACTCGGCAAATGGCTAGAAGACGATCAGTTGTGGGTCCCGGTGACCGCGACTGTCTCGTTCAAGCCGCTGCTGTTGAGCGTGTCCGGTGGTTATTACATCAATCTGCTGCGCGTGCGGCAGAGCGGCGTGTTGTCACGTCATCGCCACACCGGCGGCGTGCACGCACTTGTGCTCAAAGGCCGTTGGTACTATCTGGAGCACGACTGGATCGCCGAAGAAGGTTCGTTCGCTTTTGAGCCACCGGGTGAAACGCACACACTTTACGTACCCGAAGACGTGGAAGAAATGATCACCTGGTTCCACGTTCAGGGCGGTTACACCTACGTCGATCCGCAAGGTGTCGCGGTCGGTTACGAAGACGTGTTCACCAAGCTCGAAACCGCCCGCGCGCACTATCAATCGCTTGGCTTGGCGGATAACTACATCGAGCAATTCATTCGCTGAACCGCCCTGCTCCCTCGATCCGCGCGCGAATGGCCGCTGGTTGCCACCGCCGCATGGCGCTGCCAGTCTTCTTCTGATTATTGGAGGCAGAACATGGACAACTACTCGCAACTGCTGGCCTTTCTCGGGGCCGCCGAGCACGGTAATTTTTCTGCGGCGGCGCGTGCCTGCGGCATGACCCCATCGGCTATCAGCAAGCTGGTTTCGCGGCTGGAAGATCGGCTGCAAGCCCGATTGTTTCAGCGCGGTACGCGGAACTTGACCCTGACCGAGGAAGGCGCTGCCTACCTGGTCAGCGCCCGTGCAGTGAACAACGCAATGGCCGAGGCTGATTCGCTCGCCGAAGCCTTTCCCACCAGGGTTAGCGGCGCATTACGCGTGCACACCATGACCACGTTCGCCAAGCACCAGATCATCCCCTGGCTGCCGGAATTCCTCGCGGCTTACCCGGGGCTGAGCGTGGATATCCAGGTCGGCGCGCAGTTCAGTGATCAGTTCGACCAAGGACTGGACATCGCCATTCACAGTGGCGTGCTGCCCGACTCGACGCGCATCGCGCGCAAGATCGGCCAAAGCCGCTGGATCATCTGTGCAGCCCCCGAATACCTCGCTCGGCACGGCACGCCCGAACATCCCGTGCAACTGCTCGACCACACCTGCTTCTCCTTCGGTTTCAGCAGCGTCTGGAACACATGGGGTTTCGTCGTCGAGGGTCACGCAGTCACCGTGCCGGTCGTGCCGAAGGCTACGTTCGGTCAAGGCGATCTGCTGCGCGATCTGGCGCTGAGCGGCGCCGGAATTGTGCGTCTGGCGGAGTTTCATATTGGCCGGGACATTCAAGCGGGACGCCTGGTGCCATTGCTGCAAAGTTACGGGCAGAACGACGTCGAGCCGATCTACATGATCTACAGCAACCGCAAACATCTCAGCCCGAGAATTCGAGTGTTCCGCGACTTCCTTGAACAGAAGCTCGCCAGCAGCCCTTGGGACACCCGCTGAACACACCACCCCGATTCGACTGCGCTGGCGCATTGTCCACTTCCACCGCCAGCCTCCACCGGAAAACGACACAGAGGTAAATATGCACAATCTCGTAGGCGATGTTTCCAGCGCCGCGCGCATCCTCCCCGCACTTGATGGCCAGACTCTATTCATTCGCAACGGCAAAGGTCCTTACCTCTGGGACGACAGCGGCCGCCGTTACATCGACACCGCGCTCGGCTTCGGTGCGGTGCTGCTTGGCCATGCCAACGCCGAGGTCAACGCGCGAGTCAGCGATGCCCTCGCCGATTCCGCCTCGCCGTCATGGGCTCACGTACGCGAACATGCCGCCGCCAGCGCGTTGGCGGCTCATACCGGCGAGCTGAGCAAAGTGATCTTTACCAATTCCGGCAGCGAGGCGGTGCATCTGGCCTGCCGTGCAGCCCGTGCCTATACCGGTCGCGGACGCATCGCGAAAATGGCCGCCGGCTTCGATGGCTGGTTTGATGAGGTGAGCGTCGGCAACGTCGGCTCGAGCGATGCTGCGTTCGCCGATGGCCAGCGACCGGTGCATGGGCGCACCACGCTGTTGCGCTTCAACGACTTCGACGACGTCGAGCGACTGTTCAGCGAAGACCCGGACGTCGCCGCAGTGATTCTCGAACCGATGCTCGCCAATGCCGGCTGCATCATGGCGGCGCCAGGCTATCTGCAGCATGTGCAGACCGTGGCGCGTCGGCACGGTGCATTGGTTATCAGCGATGAAGTGCTGATGGGATTCCGCCTGCACGCAGGATTGGCCAGTCATCAGGCCGGTCTCGACCCGGACATTGCCAGCGTCGGCAAAGCCATCGGCAACGGCGTACCGGTATCGGCGATTCTCGGCAAGCCGCAGTTGTATGCCGGTTTTGAGGAAGGTCGGGTATTGCGCGGTGGTACGTTCAGCGGCAAACCGCTCGCCTGCGCCGCGGTACTGAGCACGTTGTCGCAACTCGATGGCGCTGATTACCGACAGTTGATCGAGCGCGGCGATACATTGCGTCAGGCAGTGCAAAGCATCTTCAACAACCACGGCATCACCATCAGCACCAGCGGCTATGGCAACGTCTTTACGATCTGGCCGTCCGAGCGCGCGCCGACGACTTATGCAGAAGCCGCCGAATCAGCCAATGCCGCGTTCAGTCAGGCACTTCACCTGACATTGCGCGCGGCCGGCGTGCTGATGATGCCATCGCCCTACGGCCGAATTTATCTGTCGCTGGAACACGATGACGAGGTCGTCGCAGAGATGAGAAACGCGTTCGAACGTGCGGCTTCACAACTCGCTGCGCGTTTCGCATCTTGAGACCTCATACTTTTATTGCATTGGCAGCTCACGCAACTCGCCACCTTCACTTTCCAAGCGTTGCAGATACGCCGCGGCGTTGAGCAATTGATAAGGAAAGTACAGCCCTGGCGCAGTCGGTGGTTGACCGTCCAGACCGAGCAGTCGCTCAAGCAGCATGGCGACGCTCAGGCCGGTCAGCGCCGCCGCGCCTGCCGGGTGGATGGTGGCGTGACGTGTGCGCAACGGTCTGCCGGTCAAGTCCTCGCCTGCGAGTTCGATGATGATTTCCGTCGACATCGGCTGTCCCTGGCGTCGCGATGAACTGACCCCGCTGGCCAGATTGAACTGCACATTGGGCGCGTCTGTCGCAGCCGCCAAACCGACAACGTCGATGGAGGAGAAACCGGAGGCCTGCATTTGCGTACCATCGACCGCGCGAAAGCTGACCCTGGCATCCTCGCCCTCGCGCCAGATGTACACGCCGTCGCGCCGTGTCAGGGCGGCTGGCAGCATTTTGCTCAAGTGTTCGAAATCCTTGGCGACGGTCGGCCCTCCTCCGTCCTGTTCGTCGACCAGCGCGTGGATGCGGATGTCGTGCACCCGGCTAAATGCCTTGGCGATATGCAGCGTCGATACGGTCGTTGCGCCGACCATCCATTCGTAACCGAGGACAATCGGCGCCGCATCAGGCCTGTGCATGTAAGTCGCAATTTCCGGCGCGATCTCGAACACGCCGGAAGAAATACTCAGGTGAGGCACACCGCGCTGTTGGGCGAAACGCAACCCGGCGAGGGCATGATCCATGTAAAACACCACGACGGCGCTGACCGAATGATTGCCTAGACCCAAGTCGGCTGCCGCAGCGTCTATCACCACACCCTGGGCTCCACCAATCTGTTCTGCCGCCTGCTGGACTTTCGCCAAGTCGCGGCCACCGATCAATAAAGGCAAATCGGGATGCGCGGCGCGCAGTGCCCGGGCAGTCTGGTGACCAATCGCGCCGGAACCGCCCATTAACAAGATAGGATCAATTGACATTGTGTATTCTCCTCGTTCAGGGACTGCAACCTACTAACAGTAGACACCCTAACACGAGCACAAAAAAATTCGCCTACCATTGGTAGGTTTTATTCTTCTGGAAATCGATCACGTGCCAAAAGCCGACAAACCACCTAGCCAAGCTTCAGCCGCGCAACGCCTTTCCAAAGCCGAACGGCGCCAACAGTTACTCGATAACGCTCTGCTGATCGTGCGCGACGAAGGCGCGGACAGGCTCACTCTCGGGCATTTGGCGATCCGCGCTGGCGTGTCCAAACCGGTGGTTTACGATCACTTCGCGACGCGCTCGGCGTTGTTGATCGAACTCTACAGATGGATCGATACCGAGCGCGTCAACACGCTGCGCGACGCCATGACCAACAACACCCGGGGCCCGGATGAAACTGCGCAGATACTCGCCAGCGCCTACATTCAGTGCGCAGCCGACCACACCGATGAGTTTCACGCAGTCGGCGCGGCGCTGGCTGGCAGCGAAGAAAAATCAGTGGTATTTCAGGAGCTGTTGGATAACTGCGTGCAAATGTTCATCGCCGTGCTCAAGCCTCACGCGGCTGCGTCACTGACAGCGGCCGAACTGGAGCGACGCTGTATCGGCCTGATCGGCGCCGGGGAAGCGCTGTCCGGCGCATTGATCCGCGGGCAGCATGACATCCAGCAAATGACCGCCTCATTCGCGTCACTGATACAGGGTGCCTTGCGCGCGGACTAACCAGCGAGAACGCTCTTAATCTCGGCAACCACCTGCGCCGTCGCCGCTTCGATCGTCCCTTCATTGCGGCACAAAACCCAGCCATGCTCGGCGACCGCGCGCTCGAACGCCTCGGTACTCGCGACATGCTCTTCAAGCCTGTGCATCACCGTACTGCTCAACCCCCGCGACCGTGCGGCGGCGCGCGCCCAGGAAACCTCAGGATCGGTGACAACCCCGACATGCAAGTCCGGCACTTGCACGTTGCGATCAAGGTTCAACTGCAGAATCTCGGCAAACGGGGCAATTCGGCGAAACGCTGCATCCGAGGGATACCAGCGATCGATCAGGATGATGCTGCCCGGGGGCTGTTTGGTCAGCACGTTCTGCGAAATCCAGGCGCGGCTCTCAGCAAACCGTTCACACACCGCCCACTCCAGATCGACGCTGGGTTTTCTGACGAGCTGGTTGACCAGGGCCATCGTTTCACCCCTGAAGGGATCACTTTTCTTCTCGCAAAGCCGGATCACCTTCTTGTTATCCACCCTCAGCGCTTTGGTCACGGCTTCCAACAGCGTGGTTTTGCCGGTGCCTTTGGGGCCATCCAGGGAAACAAACAGCGGACGATTCATTTTTCACATAACGATTGATATACAGTTTTTTTGCCCGGTCCGGTTGCGTAAACCGCTTAGCCGTCTACGCCAATTAGGGCGCCACTCACTACGCGAATCGAATCGAAGGTGCTTATGAACCGGGATCGTCGAGCACTCTAACTTAGTTTCTGGCCATCCAGTTTGTTCAACTACGCTTGCTCCACGACAGCTCGTATTGTGCGTGCTGAACCTGAGCAACGGAAATGCGCCAAAAACCACGATCATGGCTTGTGCCTCTTCTGATACTCGTTGCAGTTTTTTGGTTCATGGGCAACAAAGACACGCCCCCGGCCCAAATACAATCAGGCGCTCAGTCCCCGCCCGACGCATTGGTTTCCATTCCCGCGACTGAAATGCCGGCAGCCGTACAAGCCAACGAAGAAATGTATGTCAGCGCCGACAAACTCAATCTCAGGGATCAGCCAAACGGCAAAGTCGTTGCCAAACTGAAGCGCGGCGATAAGGTTCAAGTTTTCGAGCGGAAGAGTGATTGGGTTCGCATCAGTCTCGACGGACAGCCTAGTAGATGGCTGTCCTCGAAAAGCCTCTGTAATGGAATGAACTGTTTCGTAGTGTCAGAGCGAAAACCCCCACTGCAACCCGCAGCGCAGCCAACCACCCGCAGGCCATCGCCTGATTACGGATCTTCTTGTGCGTGTTCTTCGGGCAGTGTCTGCATTGGCCCAAGAGGCGGCCGCTATTGCATCACTTCGGGCGGCAACAAGCGTTATGGCGTGTGATCGGAACATTGGGAAACTCCAAGCGCCGGCGTTAAATGATCTCTGAGACGCCCGTCCCACCTCCCACCACCAGCAAAAAAACTCAGCCAGCGGTGAATTATTTCGTTTCCTCTTGTATCTGATCAGGAACAAGCCGTGACATCAAAAAGATAGCACCGGCAACGGCAAACGCGTCTAGCCCACGCCACAGCGGGCTCGGCGGTTTGCATCAAGACTGATCAGGTACAGAGTGGTCCGCATGAAATCTCGTGAGAAAAAAGTCAAACCGATTGGTTTGAAAGACATCACCATCGTCGACGACGTCAAGATGCGCAAAGCGATCACCGCCGCCGCGCTTGGCAATGCCATGGAATGGTTCGACTTCGGCGTCTACGGTTTTGTCGCCTACGTGCTCGGCAAGGTATTTTTCCCTGGCGCCGACCCAAGCGTGCAGATGATTGCCGCGTTGGCGACGTTCTCGGTGCCGTTCCTGATCCGGCCGTTGGGCGGTCTGTTTTTCGGCACGTTGGGCGATAAATACGGCCGACAGAAAGTCCTCGCCGCGACGATCGTGATCATGTCGCTCAGCACGTTCGCCATCGGCCTGATCCCCTCCTACGCCTCGATTGGTATCTGGGCGCCGATCCTGCTGTTGCTGGCGAAAATGGCCCAAGGTTTCTCGGTGGGCGGCGAATACACCGGCGCTTCGATCTTCGTCGCCGAATACGCGCCGGATCGCAAGCGCGGTTTCCTCGGCAGTTGGCTGGACTTCGGCTCGATCGCCGGGTTTGTCTTCGGCGCCGGCGTCGTGGTGCTGATTTCGACGATTTTGGGCGAAGAGCAGTTTGAATCCTGGGGCTGGCGTCTGCCGTTCTTCCTCGCCCTCCCCCTGGGCATGATCGGCCTCTACTTGCGTAACGCACTCGAAGAAACCCCGGCCTTCCAGCAACACGTCGAGAAACTCGAACAAGGCGACCGCGAAGGTCTGGCCAGCGGTCCAAAAGTATCGTTCAAGGAAGTTGCCACCAAACATTGGCGCAGCCTGATGACCTGCGTTGGTGTGGTCGCAGCGACTAACGTGACTTACTACATGCTGCTCACGTACATGCCGAGCTACCTGACGCACAACTTGCACTACAGCGAAAACCACGGCGTGCTGATCATCATCGCGATCATGGTCGGCATGTTGTTCGTGCAGCCAATGATCGGTTTTGTCAGCGACAAGATCGGCCGCCGCCCTTTCATTATTTGCGGCAGCATCGGTTTGTTCTTTCTGGCGATCCCGGCCTTCATGCTGATCAACAGCGGCAAGCTCGGTTTGATCTTCTCTGGGCTGCTGATGCTGGCGGTGTTGCTTAACTTCTTCATCGGGGTCATGGCGTCGACACTTCCGGCGATGTTTCCAACGCACATTCGTTACAGCGCGCTGGCCAGTGCTTTCAATATTTCGGTATTGATTGCCGGTCTGACGCCGACCCTGGTGGCCTGGTTGGTGGAAAGCACGCAGAACCTGTACATGCCCGCCTATTACTTGATGGTCGTTGCGGTCATCGGGTTGGCGACAGGTATCACCATGAAAGAAACCGCGAACAAGCCATTACGCGGTGCAGCACCGGCGGCTTCCGATATTGAAGAAGCACAGGAACTGCTGCAGGAACATCACGACAACATCGAGCAGAAGATCGAAGACATCGATGCGGAAATTGCCGAACTGGAAGCCAAGCGTAAAAACCTGGTGCAGCAACATCCGCGAATCGATTAAGCGACGTTCCAAGTCTTTGTAAGAAGGATCTGCAATGAAAAGCAAACGCGCCACTTTTGCCCTGTCCCGACCACTGCTGTTGCTGACAGTCGGTGGACTGCTGACGGCCTGCGCCGCAAACAACACGGACTCTAATGTCGTTGCGCCGGGCGCGGAGAAAACGCCCTCGACCAAGACCCTGGAGGCCGGCGCAGCGCTGATGCAGTCGCGCCCGCCGATTGAAGCGCTGAATGCTTACCTCGATGGCTTCCATTTTTACAATGGTCATCCCGATGTACAGATGGAGGCGCATCACTACTGTTCGATCCTCAATGAAGAGGTGATCCAGTGCGTGATTTACGACGGCAATCGCAAAGACGCGAAGCTCATGGGCGTGGAATACATCATCAGCGAGCAACTGTTCGCGAAGTTGCCGAAAGCTGAGAAAGCCTTGTGGCACAGCCATGTCCACGAAGTGAAATCAGGCCAGTTAGTTGCGCCGGGGATCCCGGAAGTTGCCGAACATGCGCTGATGGAAAAGCTCGTTCACACCTACGGCAAGACCTGGCACACGTGGCACACCGACCTCAACAAAGACCTGCCGCTGGGCGTTCCGCAACTGATGATGGGATTCACCGCAGATGGTCAGGTTGATCAGAAGTTAGTCTCAGAGCGCGACCAGCGATTCGGCATCAACAGTGCCGAGAAGAGAAAGTCGCGCGCCGACATCCCCGCGCCGGCCATTGATTCGGGCGCCGATGCCTGGCGCAAGGGCGATGTCATTCAAATCGAAGACCCGACCGGCACGCCGCACTCACATAGCCAGGCCGTTCCATAACGTTCACGCACTACGGCAAAACCAAGGGCGACGCTGCCAACAGCGTCGCCCTTGTTAGTTATTGAGTGACGCCACGCGCAGCCGTTGCCGTGTCAAACATCGCAGCAAAACGCGGTTTGTTCGCCGCGTAATAGTCCGCCACCACCTTGTCTGCAGTACTTTCCCGCGCCGCGAACATCAACTTTTCAAGGTCTGCCTGAGGGATTTTGAAGTTGGCGAAGAAACGCGCCACTTCCGGATGTTCCGCGCTGAAACCCTGGCGAGCAAACGCGTGGATTTGTTCAGCGCCGCCGAAGATCTTCTTCGGATCATCCAGATAACGCAGCGACCACTTGGAGAACATCCAGTGCGGGCTCCAGGCGTTGACCAACGACCACTTATCGCGTTTCAGGTTGCGATCCAGTTCACTCAACATGCCCGACTCTGAAGACGCGACCATCTTGTAGCCATCAAGTTTGTATTCCTTGAGTGCCAGTTCCGTGAGTTTGTATTGGCCGTTGCCGACTTCAGACGTAAGGATCTTGCCGCCCAGTTTGGCTTTCACGTCAGGCTTGTTCAGGTCTTCGACACTGGCGATCTCACTTTCAGGAATTGTCGTCGGCACCGCCATGCCGATCCGCCCTTCATAGAGCACGCCAAGGTCTTCAATCTTGTCGCGGTACTTGTCGTGGAAAGCTTTGTGCGTGCTGGGCAACCAGACCATCGGGATCAAGTCGATGTTGCCGTTGGCCAGCGCCTGGAACTGAATACCTATATCCGCCAGCACCAGTTTTACGGGTTGTTTGAGGTTGTCCTGTAACGCCGCGCTGGCCAGTTTCACCGTGATCTCGGTGTCCGACCAATTGACCCAACCGATACGGATCGGCTCCGGGTCTGCGGCATTGGCGATCAGGCTGCAAGTGCCCAGCGCTGTCGCTGCGAGCCAGCCGATCAGGCTTTTACTGGATAACGTTTGGTGAGTCATCGTGCATCTCCGCTTTATCTATTCGAATAGTTATTGGCAGAACAGCAGAAGCAACAAACCTCTCCCGCAGGAGAGCAAACAAGATCGCAGTCACAAAGCATCAAACCGTCATCGGCGGTTCTTGTTTTAGCGGATCTTAATCGCGGGTTTGCAGGCGCACAAGCAAAATGTACACAGGTGTCATGAATGGTTGACGCCTATGAACATTGGACATACCGTTATGTCAAAACCAACGCCTGATGTTTGTTCGAGGAGCGCACCACATGTCCAGCGATCCCTTGTTGCAGCCCTACACAATCAAAAACCTGACCTTGCGTAACCGCATCATGACCACCTCGCACGAACCGGCGTATCCGGTCGACGGCATGCCCAAGGATCTTTATCGCGCCTATCACGTCGAGCGTGCCAAGGCTGGCGTTGCGTTGACCATGACCGCCGGTTCTGCGGCGGTATCACGCGACAGCCCGCCGGTTTTCAACAACATCCTGGCGTACAAGGACGAAGTGGTCGGCTGGCTCAAAGACCTCACCGATGAGTGCCACGAACACGGCGCGGCGGTGATGATTCAACTGACTCATCTGGGCCGTCGCACGCGCTGGGATAAAGCCGACTGGCTGCCGGTGGTCTCGCCCTCGCACCGGCGCGAGGCGTCGCACCGCTCGTTCCCGAAAAAAATGGAAGAGTGGGACATCCAACGCATCATCAAGGATTACGTGGACGCCGCCGAACGCATGAAAGCCGCTGGCCTCGACGGCCTGGAGCTGCAAGCCTACGGGCATTTGATGGATCAATTCTGGTCGCCGCTGACCAATGATCTCGACGGACCTTACGGCGGCTCGCTGGAGAATCGCCTGCGTTTCACCTTCGATGTGCTGCGCGGTATCCGCAAGCAATGCGGCGAGGATTTCATTCTCGGCGTGCGCTATACCGGCGACGAAGACCTGCCCGGCGGCTTCGGCGCGCAGGAAGGCATGGCGATTTCGCACCTGCTCAAGGACAGCGGCCTGGTGGATTTCCTTAACGTGGTGCGCGGGCATATCGACACCGATGCCGGCCTCACCGACGTGATTCCGATCCAGGGCATGCGCAACTCGCCGCACCTGGATTTCGCCGGTGAAATCCGCGCGGCGACCGGTTTCCCGACGTTCCACGCGGCGAAGATTCCCGACGTCGCCACCGCCCGGCATGCCATCGCTTCCGGCAAAGTCGACATGGTCGGCATGACCCGCGCGCACATGACCGACCCGCACATCGTGCGCAAAATCATCGAAAAACGTGAAGAAGACATCCGCCCGTGCGTCGGCGCCAACTATTGCCTGGACCGCATCTATCAGGGCGGCGCGGCGTATTGCATCCACAACGCCGCGACCGGCCGCGAAACCACGATGCCGCACGAGATTGTGCAGGCGCCGGTCAAACGCAAAGTAGTGATTATCGGCACTGGCCCGGCGGGTCTGGAAGCGGCGCGGGTTGCCGGTGAGCGCGGGCATGACGTCAGCGTTTTTGAAGTCGCCGACCAGCCCGGCGGGCAGATCCGCTTGACCGCGTTAAGCGAGCGTCGCCGCGAGATGATCAGCATCATCGACTGGCGCATGGCCCAATGCGAACGGCTCGGGGTCAATTTCCATTTCAACACCTGGGCCGAGGCCGACACGGTGCTGGCGCAAGAACCGGACGTAGTGATCGTCGCCACCGGCGGTTTGCCGCACACCGAAGTGCTGAAACATGGCAATGAATGGGTGGTATCTGCGTGGGACATCATTTCCGGCGACGTCAAACCCGGCCGCAACGTGCTGATCTTCGATGACGCCGGCGACCATGCGGCGTTGCAGGCCGCTGAAGTCATCGCCAACAGCGGTGCCACGCTGGAAATCGTCACGCCCGACCGGTCGTTTGCGCCGGAAGTCATGGCGATGAATCTGGTGCCGTACATGCGCAGCCTGCAAGACCTCGACGTCACGTTTACCGTGACCTACCGGGTCGAAGCCGTGGAAAAACGCGATGGCAAGTTGCTGGTCAGCTTCGGCAGCGATTATGGCCGAGTGAATAAACAGCGGTTGGTCGATCAGGTGGTGATCAATCACGGCACCCTGCCGCTGGACGACCTGTACTTCGAGCTGCGCGGACATTCAAGCAATGGCGGCGCGGTCGAACAGCACAATTTGATCGCCGGCAAGACCCAGAACATCGTCACGCACCCCGAAGGTCGTTTCCAATTGTTCCGGATTGGCGATGCAGTGTCGGCGCGCAACACCCACGCCGCCATCTACGACGCGCTGCGGCTGGTGAAAGACCTCTGAGCCGACGCCGCAGCGTCCTCATTTAGAGGACGCTGCGGTTATTTGCATCAAAGACCTTTACGCGCGAGCGCAGCGCCCTCCTCCAAAGCCTTGCCGATCTGTTGCTCGAACTGGCCATCCGTCAGCGACTGCAACGCGGCGGCGGTCACGCCCCGATACGCAATCAAACTATCGAGGGTTTCCTGCGCATCGCGGCTGGCGAGTAACTGGCTGCTATGCACCACCACATTCTTCGCCGCGAGTTGGGCGATATCGGCAGGTATTCCGGCTAGCGTCGCCTGCCTGGCCAACGCGGTCAGTAATAACGCAGGAAACGCCGGACCGGTGCCGGACAGCGCTGAGAGCACCTCGATGTGATCCTCGTGCGTCACTTCAGCCGCTGTGCCGACGCTTTCGAACAAGCGCTGCACCAGGTTTTTTGTCGCCGCATCCACCTCGCCAAAACAAAACCACGGTGTGAACGATTGC
This sequence comes from Pseudomonas sp. SJZ131, assembly GCF_007828705.1. NCBI lineage: Bacteria > Pseudomonadati > Pseudomonadota > Gammaproteobacteria > Pseudomonadales > Pseudomonadaceae > Pseudomonas > Pseudomonas sp. SJZ131. Next base: position 914,500 of record NZ_VIVC01000001.1, read on the forward strand.
TCGATTTCCACCGCTGCGTTGGGCATCGCCCGAATGACCGCCGCTGCCGAAGTCTGCTTTGAAATCGCCTGCGCGGTAATCCCGGCCATCAGCGAGATCACGGTTTTGCCCGAGGCATTAATGTTGAGATTGGCGAAGTGTTCGGGGCGCACAGCAAGGATAATCAGCCCGCTGCGGTCCACCAGTGCCTGATTATCGGTGACCAGTTGCGCGCCTTCTCGCGCAAGCGGATGACTGCCGGATCGATTGGAAATAACCAGATGGCCTTGTGCAAACACGCCTTTCGCCAGCAGCGCTTTTGCAATCGAGCCACCCAGCCAGCCAGTTCCGCCGATGATTCCCAGCGTCTGGATTCCCGGCGTCTTTGTGCTCATTTCGCCGCCTCCTCGAACGTGTCGGTCAACGGCACAAAGTGCCCCGGCTCGCTTTCGGCGTAACCGAACTTTCCGTAGAAACGGTCCAGTTCGCGTTGCTTTGGCACTTTGCCGGTGAAGATGCTCACGTAATGCGGGATGCGCTGGAAACGCACGGTGATTTCCTCGCTGGTGTTCATCGTGATGTAACCGATCTGCGTCAGGTAGATCGTGCGCGCGCGGGTGTCGGCGGCGTTGAAGTCGTAACCAAAACGCTTGAACATGCTCGCCAGCGCGCTGATGCGTTGCTCATCGGCAGTGGCGACTTCGGCCGCAACCTCGGCAGACTGCAACGCCCAGCTGCGCACGGCGAACTCGAATTGCGAATCGAACGTCTGCGGGTTGAGCCAGCATTCGAAAACATTGAGGATCGCTTCGGAGATGCTTTCCGCGTAACTCTCGCTTTGGCGGATCAGCCCGCCGGTATTGGTGTCGCGCCAGCGTGTGAGCAAAGCGCCGAGCAATTGCTCGCGATCCTCGAAGAACCAATAAAAGCTGGTTCGCGATAATCCCAGGCGTTTCGCCAGCGGCATCACCCGAACGGCATCGATGCCCGACTCCTTCAAGACATCGTAAGCGGCAGTCAGCCAACCCTCCGGCGAGCCCCTCCATCCGCTGTCCTGCGCCTTGCCGCGTGCCTTGCCTAACTGAGACATCGGGTCCTGCCTTGCTGAAAAATGCGTGACCCGAATGTACTCGGACGACCTATAAATGTACACCTGAGTACATTTTGCCGACTTCACTGCAAGTCGAAGCCAGATCGAACCCCGTCGGACGTTACAGGTCTCTGGTGTATAACTTTTCGGGAATTAACAGCAATGTCCACGCAACACAGCCTTATCGTTTTAGCTCGGGGCGGTTATGCCGCTCGGGGCATTCTTTACTTGATCATCGGCATCTTCGCGTTACTCGCGGCCCAGGATTCGAGCAAACCCAAAGACAGTCACAAGAGCCTGGAAGCATTGTTGAGCCAGCCATTCGGCTACGTGCTGATTGGCATTGTGGTTGCAGGTCTGCTGGCGTTCGCCGCTTGGCGAGTATTGCAGGCAACCCGCGATGTTGATCATCACGGAAAAGAGTTCAAGGGATTGGTGATCCGTGCGGGTTTATTGGCCGGCGGCGTGGTAAACGGCGCACTGGCGTTCTTTGCCCTGGGGTTGCTGGTCAGCGGGATCAAGAGTTCAGGCGGTTCCGAAGGTGGGCAAACCAAGGACTTGCTCGCGCATATGTTGTCGTGGGAACACTCGAACTTGCTGGTCTACCTCGTCGCACTAGTGCCACTGGGCGTGGGTATCGCGCACATCATCAAGGGCTGGAAAGCTTCGTTCGAGAAATACTTTGAAGCCGACGAAGAGGTCATGCGTTATGTAAGGCCGGTCTCGCGATTTGGTCTTATCGCCCGTGGCGTCGTATTCATCGAGATCGCCCTGCTGTTGATGATCAGCGGCTCAAGCTATAAGGCGATCAATCCGCCGGGCATGAAAGATGCGCTGAATGCGTTGCAGAACTTGCCGGCCGGCGGTGTGATTCTGATGGTGATGGCCTTGGGGCTGATTGCGTTTTCGGTCTACAGCTTGTCCGAAGCGGCGTGGCGCAAGATCAACATGGACGTGCCCGGCGTCGCGGAACGGCACTAAGCTCACCGGCGATCAGCCTTCGATCATATCGATTGAACCCGCCCGCAACAGCACCCTCGGATATACAAATGAGATGGGTGATGACATGGCTACCGAGGAAACACTACTGCGTCAGCGCAAGGTCCTCGCCAGGTTTGGCGAGTTGGCCGTGGCGTCGGATGACCTTGAGAATATTCTGGATGAGGCGTGTCGCTTAGTCGGCGATGCGCTGGAAACCAACATGGCCAAGTTCATGTTGTTACTTGATGACGGCATTACTTTCCTGGTCCGCAATGGTGTTGGCTGGACGCCTGATGTGGTCGGCCAAGTGCGAGTCCAGGCCACGGTGGGCAGCCCGGAGTGGTATTCGCTGGAAACCAACAGCCCGGTAATTTCCACCGACATCGCTACCGAGACACGCTTTCGTTATCACCACTTCCAAACCGAAAATGGCGTCAAGGCCTTCGTGAACGTGCTGGTGCTGGACGCTGAGGGTGAGCGGCCTTTTGGTATTTTTGAAGTGGATAGCCACACGCCTCGCGAATTCACCGAGAGCGATATCGACTTCTTGCGCGGCTACAGCAACTTGCTGGGCGGGGTGTTAAAGCGTTCGAAAACCTTGGGCGTCATGCGTTCTACGGAAAACAAACTGCGCGAAAGCGAAAGGCACTACCGCATCGCCGCCGAGTTGAATCCATTGTGGCCATGGACCGCCGACGTTGCTGGCGACCTTAGTTCGATTGATCAGCGCTGGTACGAATACACCGGCCTGACCGCCGAGCAGACGCTAAATCGGCAATGGGCCAATGCTGTTCATCCTGATGATCGTGTTTCATTGATTACGCTTTGGGACCAATCGCTGGTCACCTTAAAACCGTTCGATTCACAGATCCGCATCCGCAAAAACACTGCCGATTACCGTTGGTTCCGGGTTCGCGCCTTGTGCAGTCTCGACAGCAATGGCCAATGTGAACAGTGGTACGGCACGATTGAAGACATCGACGACCGCGTGCAGTTGGAAAGTGCACTTCGCGACTGGAATGACCTGCTCGAAGTGCGCATCGGCCAACGCACCCAGCAACTGGAGGCTGAGCAGCACGAACGGGCGATGACTGAATCCAAGTTGCGCCAAAGTCAGAAAATGGAAGCGGTCGGGCAACTTACCGGCGGCATCGCGCACGACTTCAATAACTTGCTGGCCGGCATTATCGGCAGCCTGGAACTGATGCAACGGCGCATCGATGCCGGTCGTTTTGGCGAACTGTCGCGCTACAACTCCATAGCCATGACCTCGGCCTCGCGGGCGGCGGCGTTAACTCAACGACTGCTGACCTTTTCCCGTCAACAGTCACTCGAACCCGAACTGCTGGAACCGCGCAAAGTGGTAGCAGACCTTGAAGAGATTATTCGTCGCTCGGTCGGGCCGAGTATCGCAGTGCAGTGTTCATTCCAGGTCAATGACCGGATCAAGTGTGATCTCAATCAGCTGGAAAACGCCCTCCTCAACCTGGCGATCAACGCCCGCGACGCCATGCCCAATGGCGGCACGCTCGATCTGCGGGTCGACCGCTGCGTCATCGACCAAGCGGCATCCTCGGAAAAACTGCTGCCGTCCGGCACCTACGTGAGCATTTCCGTCACCGACTCGGGCACCGGCATCAGCCCCGACATTCTGTCGCGCATTTTCGATCCGTTTTTCACCACCAAGAAGATCGGCGAAGGCACCGGGCTCGGCCTGTCGATGATTTATGGTTTTACCCAGCAATCCGGCGGGCAAGTTCGAGTTCACAGCACGCTCGGCATCGGCACCACTGTGACCATGTATTTCCCCGTTGACCATTCGCAGCCCGGTGAACTTAAAACTTCTGCCGACACGCCTGAAGAACATGAACTCACTGCGCACAACGAAACCATTCTGCTGGTTGACGATGAAGCGGCTGTTCGTGAAATGGCCGCCGAGTTGCTATCTGAAAGTGGCTACCGGGTAGTTGAAGCGGTGGACAGTGTTTCTGCGATCAAACAGGCAGAAAAACTCGATCACCTGGACTTGCTGGTGTCCGACATCGGCCTGCCCGGAATGATGAACGGCATCAGTCTGGCCGCCCAACTTCGGTTGAAGTATCCGCAGTTGAAAGTGTTGTTCGTGACCGGTTTCGCCGGCGGGACCAATCTGGTGTCGGTCGATGCAACCACTAGAGTGCTGACCAAACCGTTCAGTTTGAATGAGCTGAGTTCGCGGGTGCATGCGCTGACGTTGGCGTCCAACTAAGCGCTACTCCCTACAGCGAATACCTCGTGTCAAAAAGACCGCGCGTAGTCTTTATGACTTCAAACCCGCGCGGTCATAAAGACTGCACCTCTGGCCAAAGCCTTGTCATACAAGGGCCCTGAACTTGGCCCATCTTTTGAATAGTGTGCTTCCAACATTCCACCCACTCAGGAAGCACACGATGAGTAATGATTTTGAAGGTCGATTGGCGGTAATAACCGGCGCAAGTTCCGGTATTGGTCTGGCAGTCGCTGAGCGGCTGCTGGCACAAGGTGCTCGACTACTTGCCATGTCTCGCCAAATAGGCGGATTGCAAGAGTTGAAGGTCCGCTATCCGCAGCAACTGACTTGGGTCGCTGGCGACGTCAGCAATAAACCGGATCTTCAGCAACTGGGCGAACACGCTTCCCGTCTCGGACCGGTAGATTACCTCGTGCCGAACGCGGGGATTGCCGAACTTGCCGACGGAATGGACCTGCAAGCGTTTGATCGGCAGTGGGCCGTCAATGGCGCTGGCGCACTAAACACATTGGCCTGCTTGCGCCCACACTTGGCGCAACCGGCGTCAGTGGTGTTCATCGGGACTTTCCTGGCGGACGTTACATTCCCCGGACTTGCCGCTTACATCGCCTCCAAAGCCGCGCTGAAAGCACAGGCGCGCACGCTGGCGGTGGAACTTGCGCCGCAGGGTATTCGCATCAACATGGTTTCGCCGGGCCCCACCGCGACACCGATCTGGTCCACGTTGGGCCTGAGCAATGACGCGCTGGCCGGCGTCGCCACTCAGGTCAATCAGCGACTTCTGGACGGCCAATTCCTCAACGCCGGCGCGGTTGCGGATGTTGTTCTGTTTCAACTAAGTAATGGCGCCAGAAGTGTTTACGGCCAGGACTGGGTGGTGGACGGCGGTTACACCCTTCGCTAAACCCTTCAAGTAAACAGTCCCGTTGCAGCCAGCGCATTAGTTGCAACGGGCAATCAGCCATCACCCGCGAACACTTTCATTTCTTGCAGCCTCGTCATCCTTTGCTATAGCTACTGTTCCGAAATGCAATTAACGAGGCAACGGAATGTCAGTCGCGGAGAAAATGAGTGTGGGGCAACTGACGATGTTGACCGCCGTGAATATGCTCGGCTCCGGCATCGTCCTGCTCCCGACCAAACTCGCCGAAGTCGGCGGGATTTCGATACTTTCCTGGCTAATCACAGCCACCGGCTCGCTCGCCCTCGCCTACGCCTTCGCGCGCTGCGGCATGCTCAGTCGCAAGACTGGCGGCATGGGCGGTTATGCCGAATACACCTTCGGCAAGGCCGGCAACTACCTTACCAACTACACCTACGGGGTCTCGCTGTTGATTGCCAACGTGGCGATCAGCATCACGGCGGTCGGCTATATCCAGGTGTTGTTCGACGTCAAACTCGACTCGCTGCAAGTCGGCCTGGCGACAATTGCCTTGCTGTGGATCACCACGTTCGCCAACTTCGGCGGGGCGCGGATCACCGGGCAGATCGGCGCGTTCACCGTGTGGGGTGTCATCGCGCCGGTTGTGCTGGTGTCGACCATCGGCTGGTTCTGGTTCGACAGCAGCGTCTACGCCGCCGGTTGGAACCCGCACAACATGGGCTGGATGGACGCGGCCGGCGCTTCGGTGGCGATCACGCTGTGGGCGTTCCTTGGACTTGAATCGGCCTGCGCCAACACCGATGCGGTGGAAAACCCCGAGAAAAACGTGCCGATTGCCGTGCTCGGCGGCACCCTCGGCGCGGCGGTGATTTACATCGTCTCGACCAACGTGATCGCCGGCATCGTCGATAACCCGGAACTGGCCTCGTCCACCGCGCCGTTCGGGCTGGTGTTCGCGAAAATGTTTACGCCGCTGATCGGCGACATCGTCATGGCCGCGATGGTGCTGGCGTGCATCGGCTCGCTGCTCGGTTGGCAGTTCACCATCGCTCAGGTGTTCAAAAGCTCGGCGGATACCGGTTACTTCCTGCCGATTTTCGCCAAAGCCAACAAGGCCGGCACGCCGATTGTCGGCATGCTGATTCTGCTCGCCGGGCAGACCGCGCTGGGCTTTCTGACGATCAGCCCGGACTTGAGCAAGCAGTTCGACACGCTGGTCAATCTGGCGGTGGTGACCAATCTGGTGCCGTACATCCTGTCGATGGCGGCGCTGATGACCATGCAAAAAGTCTCCAACGTGCCGACCGGCAAAGCCTTGGCCACCAACATCATCGCGTGGGTCGCGGCGGCTTACAGTTATCTGGCGCTCTACAGTTCTGGCGAGCAGGCGCTGATGCTCGGCGGCGTCGCGACGATCTTCGGCTACACGCTGTTCGGCTTCGTCAATAACCGCCTGATCCGCCTCGAAGCAATCAACAACAGCGTGCCGACGCAGACCGTCAGCGCGCAGCACCTAACCGGCGAACCGGTGCCGGTGAACCACTTGCAATCGGCAACTCTGGAGGTCAGGCCATGACGGAATATCGACACACGCTGGGGATGCTCACGCTGCTGGTGAGCAATCCGCCGGATAAACGCACCGTGTTCGGCCGGGCCCTCGATCAGTTGGTCCACGATGTCGAAGAACGCGCCATTCGCGTGTTGGCGTCAGAGAGCTTGAGCGATGCTGCGTCGATCCTGCGCACCGACTCGGCAATCCAATGCGTGCTGCTCAGTTGGGAAATGGACGACAGCGACGACCACAAGGCCTGCATCGAACTGCTGACCAGCCTGCGCCAGCGCAATACCCGCGTGCCGGTGTTCCTGATCAGCGACCGCAGCACCGCGTCGAGCATTCCGCTGGTGGTGATGCAACACGCCGACGACTTTATCTGGCTGCCCGAAGATACCAGCCGCTTCCTCAGCGGTCGCATTCTCGCGGCCATCGAACGTTACCGCCAAGCCGCGCTGCCACCGATGTTCGGCGCGCTGGTGAAGTTTGCCCGCACCTACGAATATTCCTGGCACACGCCGGGGCATGCCGGCGGCACCGCGTTCCTCAAAAGCACTGCAGGCCGGGCGTTTTATGAGTTTTTCGGCGAGAACCTGCTGCGTTCGGACTTGTCGATTTCCGTTGGCGAACTCGGCTCACTGCTCGATCACAGCGGCCCGATTGGCCAGGGTGAACGTTACGCGGCCAAGGTGTTTGGCGCGCATCGCACGTATTACGTGACCAACGGATCGTCGACCTCCAACCGCGTGATCCTGATGGCCAGCGTCACGCGCAATCAAATTGCCCTGTGCGACCGCAATTGCCACAAGTCCGCCGAACACGCGATGACCTTGTCCGGGGCGATCCCAACCTACCTGGTGCCGACCCGCAACCGCTACGGCATCATCGGCCCGATCCTGCCGCAGACCTTGAGCGCCGAAGCTGTGAAAGCGGCTATCGCCAACAACCCGCTGGTGCGCGACGGCATCGACCCGACGCCGGTCCACGCGATTGTCACCAACTCGACTTACGACGGCCTGACCTACAACGTCACCCGCGTCGAGGAATTGCTCGGGCAGAGCGTTGATCGTTTGCATTTCGATGAGGCCTGGTACGGTTACGCGCGGTTCAATCCGCTGTACCGCGAGCGCCACGCGATGCACGGCAGCCCGGACGATCACGACGCGTCGAAACCCACGGTGTTCGCCACCCAATCCACCCACAAACTGCTCGCGGCGCTGTCCCAGGCCTCGATGATTCATGTGCGCAACGGGCGTAATCCGATTGAGCACGGGCGCTTCAATGAGTCGTTCATGATGCACGCCTCGACCTCGCCCAACTACGCGATCATGGCGTCCTGCGATGTCAGCTCAGCCATGATGGAAGCGCCGAGCGGGCAGATTCTCACCACCGAATCCATCGAGGAAGCCGTGGCGTTCCGCCAGGTTATCTCGCACATGCACCACGAAATGCTCAGCAACAACGACTGGTTCTTCACCTGCTGGCAGCCGCCAACCGTGCACGTCGGCGGCGCGAGCGTGCCGTTCCATGAAGTCGATCCGCAGTTGCTGAAAACCGAGCCGAATTGCTGGGTGCTGCATCCGAACGAGGTGTGGCACGGTTTTGGTGATATCGAAGACGGCTACTGCATGCTCGACCCGATCAAAGTCTCGGTGCTCAGCCCCGGCATGGGCGACGACGGCAATTTGCTCGACACCGGCATTCCGGCCTGCGTGCTCACCGCGTACCTCGGCCGCCAAGGCATCGTCGTCGAGAAAACCACCGACTTCACCATCCTCTTCCTGTTCTCCATCGGCATCACCAAAGGCAAATGGGGCACGCTGGTCAACGCCCTCCTCGACTTCAAACGCGACTACGACGAAAACCTCGACCTCGAACTGGCCCTGCCCGACCTGCTCGCGGCCAATCAGGAACGCTACGCCGGCATGGGCCTGAAGGACCTCGCCGACGAAATCTTCGCCGCGATGAAACAACACAAAACCACGGCCAACATGTCCCAGGCCTTTGGCACCTTGCCGACCGCCGAATTCAGCCCGGTCGAGGCTTACGAAAATCTGGTGCGCAACAACATTGAACTGGTAACCCTCGACGAAGCGGCCGGCCGCGTCGCAGCAACCGGCATCGTCCCGTATCCGCCGGGCATTCCATTGCTGATGCCGGGCGAAAACGCCGGTCCTGCGGATGGACCGCTGTTGGCGTATTTGAAAGCGCTGGAGGCGTTTGACAAGTCATTCCCGGGGTTCACGCATGACACGCACGGGATTGAGAGCGAGGGCGGGGTTTATCGGATGTTGGTATTGAAGTGATTTGGCAGTGATTTGGCAGTGACAGAGAAAATGCGCGCGCGAAGTGATTCGCTCGCGCATTTTTTTCAAACGCACCTCGCTGCTTTTTTGCGTGGCCGTCTCGACGTACTCAGACCTGGCCATCGACGTTGAGGACTTTCTTCAGTTGCTGGCCCACAGCCTCGCTTCCTTCCCGCCCTCCAACTACCCAGACACCTACGCCATGCTTGGATTGATAATCCGATTTTTCCAGAATCGGAACTGCACCACCGCGCGGGATCAATAACGCAGAGGCATCGGGTTTTCTGCCATGCCAACGCAAACTGTCGTGATAGAGATGGGCTGATGCCATGCCGTCCAATACGCCAAATCGGCTGCTGCGGTACTTGGCATCGAGAACGATGAAACGTTGAAAGTCGGGGGCTTTCATGGTTATGACAATGTCTGGAAATCTGAGCCTGGATAGGCTGGAGAAGCCGTGATAGGGCTTGCGATCAATCGCGGGGCACCTTATCTGAAACCACACGTCCAGCGTGGTCCCCTCACCTGTGCCGCGCCAAAGAATTCGCCCCGCATTCATGCGCGAAGATCGGCATTTCCAGTCCAGATCGGGATATTGTTTTCGCAGTTGTTCCAACACTGTGACAAAACACCATCGCTCGTAAATTTCCCAAGTGGGGCTCAGCCAAAGTGTCTCGTTTTTTTCCTTGCCCAAGACGCCCGAGCGCAAGCAATACCAACCAAATCGGTAAGCACGAGCATAAACAGGTTGCGCCGAAATGGCGTTCAGGCCAGCGGCAGTCAATCGTCGATGAGCGAGATTGCAAAATGGCTGCATCCGTTGAACTCGGTGCAACTGAAGCAGTAACTTTTCAACGAAAGCGATGCGTCGAATCAATCTTGGGCCGAGAGCAGACCGCGTCTCACTGAGCCTTTCTCTGACTGCAATATCTTTCAACGAAGTGCAGACTTGTTTGCACCGCCGAATGACCTCAGAAAGGACTAGCCCGAGTGCTTGGTTCGCAGGGTTGTCCTGCTCTTCATAAACGCTGGATACGTCGAAGCGAACGATGTTTAAAGGCGGTTTATGCGGATTCGCTTTATGCAGAAGTCCTAATCCAGTCGGACTCATCAGTGCCTTTCGAACGCCGGCAACGTCCAGACGCTTGACCTGATGGGCGCTGACCGACGTGCGCTCCTGGCGCAGTGACGTCAGTGGTTTATGACTGACTTGCCGAAGGGCTTCGAGCATTCGGTCGCCGTAACGTCGAAGCCGAGCGTACTGCAGATGAGCGTTAGACAACGCGCCATTGTTGCCAATGGCCATTTGAGCAGCCTCGGTGCCCATGAGCAGTGACGGATCGAACTTCAGAATCGTATCAATCATTTCGGCATACGACTCACTGCCTAACTTACGGCCGTCTGCGGATACATCCAAGCGGTAGGTCGCAACGGTCTGGTCCAGCTCATTCAGAAGCTCAGCCACAACCTCACCTGCGAAGTAGCCAGGTGACCAGCACCACGCTCGCTCACCGTTTAAGTTCGAATCATCTAGACGTATGTCGTCGACATAGAATGAATGTCCCTCGACTACCGCGAATCGGTAAGCACTTTTTTCCATAAAACCCGGATTTAAAACACCGGGATTTACGTCCAAAAATATCCCATCGCACTCTGCCCGCAAGATAAAGGTCATCGTCAGCGCCAAAATCTGGTGGAGCCGGAGTGATTCAATTCTTCACCCATCTCTGTAGCTTTGCCCAGTGACGAATGCATCTTCGCCCCAGCCAAAGTTGATTTGAGCGATGCGAAAACCCGTTGCAGTCTCGGGCTGTCTTCGCCTCTCAGTTTCGGCAGGATTTTAGAATAAACCGCTTGGTCCAACGCGCTTGAAAACTCAATGACCTGTCCTTGCTGGGTTTGCTGGAGGTAACCGAGGATGTCATGCAGTGTTCTCCAGCCAAAATGCAAACGAGCCGGCCGAAGAATACTCATCATCGCCACCATCAGGTCGCGAACTATTGCGGTCTGGTCTGATGTAAGTGAACTGTTAGTCCATCCGGGGAAGGCAGCAACATCGATATCCCAGAACTCGATCACCGATGCGCGATCCAGCACTTTATCGCTCAAGCCATGGGTCGTCTCATCCATGTTGACTGTGCCGATAATCACCAGGTTACTTGGGTAAGGGATGCTTGGCGGCACATCATCAATGGCTTCAGCCTGGCCATGAAACACGATGGCCTCCCCCGTCTCCATCGCCGAAAGCAATGGCGCCAGATATTGTTCGGGATGAGACAAATTCATCTCATCAAGTATCAGCGTGTACGGTTTTAAAGGATTGGAGCTGGCCTGCAGCAAAAAATCCAGCACAGCGGTGCGCATGTAAGTATCAGGTTCAATCGGGTTGACGTAACCCAGCAGACTTGAATAGTCATGCCATCCAGGCTGGACCGGAACAACCAGCACACCTTCCGATGGCTGGGGATCGCCTTGCCAGAGGCTAAGTGCATACCGCAGCGCAAGTTGGGTTTTACCCGCGCCACTTAACCCGGTCAGTACTGCAAAGTGTCGTCGAGAATGACACCACAGACCCGCGTCCAATTGGCCGATGACTGATTCAGGGAATGGGAACTCTGAGCTGAATCCAGCAATGATGTGTTTGAGCGAGGGTCTTTGCATCTCGCCAAGATCCAGCACTACCGAGCCGAGCTGCACGACCACCGGCTCCGCATTTGTGTCAGTGGCCAACTCGCGTGGAACCCAGTGGATCCGTTGAACCCACTGCTTGCCGCTTTCAGTAAGCTGCAAAAGCTTGTTCTGCAGGCTGACAAGGTCCAGGTTGCGCAGCCAACCGATCAGACTCGATGGTGCGAAATCGGACGTCCATCCAGGATTGGCTTTGCGCAACACGAGGATTGCATCGCGGCTGGACAGTGAATTTTGGTTCAGCGCATACAGTAAATAATCAAACCCCAGAATGCGCGTAATCATCCAATCGATCACTTCGTCGGGTTCGCCAGATTCTAAAAATGCTTCACCGCGCAATGTCAGGTGCAGATCACCGCCGGAGGCACGGAGCACTCCCCATTCAGCGATCAATGCGTTCAATTGAATGTTGAAGGTAGCCTTCTTCGATCGTGGGCTGATCGATTGCAGATGCTGCATGAAGTCTTCGCGTGTACAGCCTTCAGCAGCGAACTCAATCATGGTCTGTATCGTCGCAGTCCCCCCGCCGATTGCTACCATTCCCCTTCTTCGGCGCTCTGGCGCAAGTGGATTCAGCCGCTCCTCGCCAGTCACCGGATCAGATTTTTCGGTTGCTTCAGGTTCTGGATTTTGGACGTAGGTCGAATAAAGCAGCCACGGCAAGGTAAGTCGTGATGTACCTTCACGCGAATAGAAATCGGGCGAAACGCCGAGTACTTTGTCGAGGCGATTCAGAACCATTTGATGAAGGTGCCGGCGCTGACCACGTAATGGCAGGCCCATTGCAAACGCCAATTCTCGAAGTTTGCGAAAGTGCGTGATCGTGGTGAAGGCACCGGGGCAGAGCAACGCAAAAACCCGATACATCTTCAACCTCGGGTTGCGCCTGGTGAGTAACGCAACATCAGCCGCAATCAGCCGCCATGCCTCTGAAATAAGTAGCTCTCGCTCGCCAGCGTCTAAGGTTGTCGAGTACTTTTGCTTGAGCTGCCACAACATCTCGGCAACCTGTGCATCTTTAGCGACCGCGGAGATATCGATATGGCCCATGCCAGTGGCCGATACGGCCTCTGCATTCCAAAGGGACAGTTGAAATTTTTCGCTCAGGAATTCGTCATGAGAAACATCGCGAACCCGCTCCAGCCAACCATGAAACTCGTCAATCCAACGCTGGTTACCCGGCAATGAAACGACCTGTTCCAGCAGCGTGTTGCAAGCGTACTTGAGCCCGACATCATCCTTTAAATCTGACAATTGAAATCCATCCATTGGCGGCACGTTATGTGGCGCAATGATGGCACTGAACATACGTTGAGTTCCAGCGGCAGTCGGAGATCAATACTTAATAGGATGGGCTGCACCAAATCGTGAACATCTGCTCGCCCCGATCAGAAGCGTTCGAGATCCTCAAACGCTCCTTTATCCTGGTTACAACATCGGCGTACTGCTCACCACTCGCAGCGCCAACCCCTCATACGCATCCAGCGTAATGGTGAATTCACCCTCATCGGTCAAATCACCTTCAACCCGTTCGTTGATGATGTCGACCACCGGCCCCTGCGCGATGTTAGGCAAGTGCAGGGTTTCGGTGATCGGCGTCGAGCCGAAGTTCAGCGCGGTGATTTGTGTGCCTTTGCCTGCTGGCAGTTCGTGAACCATGATCAGCAGCCCCGGATGCTCGACGTCCGGCACCAGAATCTGCCGGCTCGCGGCGATGTCGTAAGAACGGCGGGCGGCGAGGATTTTCTTCAGTTGCGAGGCGAACGAATCCGGATCCTTGAGTTGGCTCGGCAGGCTGCCGTACAAGGTTTTCGGGCGTGGCATCTGGCCGGCGGAGAACTCGGCGTCGGGGTTCATATCCACCAGATCGTAAGCGCCGCGATGGATCCAGCGCGTATCGCCATCCTCCATCAAATGCGCGACCTGATCCGCCGGCAACGGCAATGCGCCGACCAGATCCCAACCCGACAGCGCAAACACGCCGGGCTGCATGGCGTTGTACATCACCAGCAACAAGTGGATCTGGCGGATTTGCACGATATCGGCGGCGGTGATGGCGTCGAGATCACGAATGCCCAGCGCCGCCGTGATGATGCTCGCGGTGGTGCAAGACACGCCGTTGGTGACGAATTTCAGGTTGTACGGCGCGTGCTCGCCGGCGAGGCGTTCGTACATCTGCTCGCGGATATGCTCGCGCAGGATGCTGCCGGGGAAGGTCTGGCCCTGATACAGATAGGTGTCATGCGCGTGCAGGGTCCAGAAATGCACCAATTCCAGAGTCAGTTCGTCGTGGTTCTGCAGCGCGTGGATCAGCGAACCGGGATCGATGCCCAAGGTGTGCATCTGGCGCAGCATCAGGCGCAGGAATTCGGTATCGCCCATCAGCAGCGCGTGCTGGTAGGCCGGGCGAGTGATGAAGTCGTAAGACAGGTCGGCGCCACCGTGGGACATGGCGGCGATGTCGTCGACGGTGAGGTTGAGCTCCTGGAAGCTGAAACCGCCAGCCTTGCGGATCGCGCCGCCGAGCAGTTGGTTGCCGGTGATCGACAGCGGATGGCTTTCCGACCACGCGGTGCCGTCGAGTTTGCGCTCGACGCCGAGGAAGCCGTTGGCGTCGAGGCGCAGAATCTTCGCGCCCATCACGTCAATCGCATGCAGCGCATCGCCGATGATCATCTGTTGCGCGGCGAAGGTCGGATCGAGCCAATTCAGCGACGGCTGGCCTTCCTTGAAGTAATGCAGGTACACCCAGCGCCGTGGCTTGCCGTCGACGCCGATGACCACTGGCGTGGCGCTCCAGTCGGTTTCCTTGACGCCGGGCTCGAAGAAGATCACCCGTTGCAACTGGCCGACGATGTAATGCTTGTCGCGCAACGCATCGACCTGCAGCGGGCTGAGGTTATGCGCGTCGCGGCCCTCTTCGATGTCGGGCAGCAGCGGCCAGTCTTCCTCGCGGATTTCGACCATGTGGTACAGGCCCGGATAGTCTTCGTAGGCCATCTCGGCCAAACGAAAGTCCGCCCCTTTGCCGGTGTGCGACGGGATCACGTCATCGATGATCACCGAGTTGTGCGCGGCGGCCATGCGCGTCAACGCTTGCAACTGCGCCTCGGTGCCGAGTTGCGGGTCGATGTCGAAGCTGATGCGGTCGAAATTGCCGTCAATCGTCGGCGTGTGCTCGGTGCCCTGCAAACCGCCGGAGCGCTTCAGCGGGCCGTTGTGAATGCCCTGAATGCCGATTCTCGACAGCGCGTGCCACAGCGTTTCATCGCCCAGCGCTTCCAGCACAGTGCCGTTTTCGCTGGTGATAATCGACGCCGGGTAAGCCGTGAACCACACCGAAGACAGGGCCGAAGCGTCGCGGGGCCGGGTATGAGCGTAGGGTTGCTGCCACAAGCGACCTTGCCCGCTATAGAGCTTGGCCCGCTGCCGTGCGGCGTTCAGCATCGATTGCTCGACCAGCCATTCCACGTGCTTTTTATCGACCATCGTCATAAAAACAATCACCTGTCGTCATGTAAAAGACGCAACCGCCCCGCTCCATCCCGGGCGCCGCTTGTCCTTATATGAGGCCGTGCGGCGCCATTCGTTGCATCGTATTGCTGATCCCGCTCCCGCAGGAGCGAGGCTTGCCCCCGAAGGCAATCTGTTCGGCACCTTCAACCCCGGAACAACCCCGAGGTGGAACTTCAACCCCACAGCGTTATAGTCCGCCATAGCCAACAACCCGGTGATCCCTCCATGAAAACCCTCACCGCGACCCTCAGCTACTTGCTGACCTGCTTGCTTGCCGCCGACGCGAGCGCCGCTTCCGGCCCGAGCATTTCCGACGAGCCTGCCGCGCCGATCAGAACCACGTTCGACTGCGCGCTGGCCAAGGTCGCCATCGAAAAACTGATCTGCCGCGATCCGCAACTCAAGCAGATGGACATGGAAGTGTTTCGCCTCTATCGCTTGGCGCTGACGGACGAACGTTCGGTCCCGCCGCCGAAAAAAATCAGCATAGACCAGCAATTCTGGGTCGACGCGCGCAGCCAGTGCGGCGCCGATCCCGACCCCAAGGCGTGCGCAATCCACCGTTACGCCGAACGCGCGCACCAATTGCGCCAAGGCTCGACGATTGCGCGGACCAAGGATCCTTACCGGTTGACGGAGGGCCCGGTGGTTTTTCGTTGCGCTGGGCTAAGCGGTGTAGTGGCGGCGAGTTTTTTCATGATGCAACCGGGATTGGTGTACCTGAAATGGGCGAACGGCGCGGTGACATTGAGCCAGGTCGCGAGTGACAGCGGCACTCGCTACACCGGCAAGGATGCTTTGGGGAGTTACAGCTTTTGGCAGAGTGATGATGCGGTGGTTTTTCAGAAGCCTGGGGCGGGAGGCATGCGTTGTAGCGCTGAGCCCGTGAGCTGAAACCCGACTCAGCACACCCGCTCAATTTCTGTCGTAGCCGCTACGGCAACATCGTCCTGCACTTCCCCCGAATAGTTCTCGTCGGCCTGCCCTGGCGCAGTGCTGCCCCGTGGTGATCGATTGATGATGTGTTCCGTACCCAACCGCTGCTTGTGGCTGTCGATTCTGCTCGCCAGTAAAGCCTTGGCCGACGAACCGCCGCCCGCCGCGCAAGGCTTTCTCGAAGGCGCGACGCTCGACGTATTGGCGCGCAACTTCTATCTCAACAACGATTACCGCACGCCCTCGCCGTCCGGCAAGAGTTACAAAGCCGAGTGGGCTCAAGGGTTTATCGGCGCTTTTGAATCCGGTTTCACTGAAGGCACGGTTGGCGTTGGCTTGGACGCTCACGGGTTTCTGGGGCTGAAACTGGATGGTGGCAAGGGCCATTCCGGCACTGGATTATTGCCGGTCGATGACGAGGGTCGCAGCGCCGATAACTATTCCAGCGCTGGCGGCGCGCTCAAGTTGCGGGCCTCGCGCACCACCGTGGCGTTCGGTGAAATGACCGTGGAAACGCCGGTGTTCGATACTTCGGACAAGCGCCTGCAACCGGAGTACGCCAGTGGATTGCTGCTGAACAGTCGCGAATTCGACGGGATGAAGCTGGTGGCCGGGCGTTTTACCGCGTTCAAGAATCAGGACAGTTCCTCGGGCAAGGGCGATTTCTACGGTTACGGGGCGAACACCGAGGCTGGCGCGATGACCTTTCTCGGTGCTGATTTGTTCACCGACAGCCCGGTCGGCGGCGCGCTGTATGCGTCGGAGTTGAGCGACACCTGGCGTCAGTACTACGGCAATGTGCATCTGCGGCAATCGGATGTTTTTCTTGATGCCAATCTGTATCACACGCGCGACATCGGTCGCGCCACGGCGGGGGCCATCGACAATACGGCGTATAGCTTGTCGGGCAAATACAGTTTGGGCGCGCATGGTTTTACCTTGGGTTTCCAGCAGATTGATGGCGACACGCCGTTTGATTTTGTCGGCGGAGACTCGATCTATCTCGCCAACTCGATCAAATACGCTGATTTCAATGGTGCCCACGAGCAGTCTTGGCAGGCGCGTTATGACTTGGATTTGGGCGCATTCGGCATTCCGGGGCTTAGTTTCATGACCCGTTATGTCACCGGCCGCAACATCGACGGCAGCCATGCGCCGCAGGGTGGCGCGTACAACCCGTTCGACGATGAGCGCGGCGGATATGCGGCGCAGCAGGGTCGCGGCGGCAAGCACTGGGAGCGCGATATCGACTTGCGCTACGTCGTGCAATCGGGGACAGCCAAGGGTTTGTCGGTGCAGCTGTCCCACGTCTCGCATCGGGCTAATGCTGCGCAGGCCGGCGACGATATTGATCGGGTTTATGTGGTCGTTCAGTACCCGCTGAATTTCAATCACCTTTAGGACAACGCGGATTTTTGGGGGCGAAGTTGCTTGCGGGAGCGCTGAGTCAGTCTCGGGCGATATCGACTGGCAGAGCGCTTTCGCGAGCAAGCTCAGCCTACAGGTCCGCGGGGCTGCCCATCCTTGGGCGTGGGGATTATCATGGCGGCCGTGATAAATCCTGCCTTTATGAGACTGCGCATGACTTTCGATTTCGACCAGGTGTTCGACCGCCACGCCACCGGCAGTACCAAATGGAGCCGTTACCCGACGGACGTGTTGCCGATGTGGGTCGCCGACATGGATTTCGCCGCGCCGCCGGTGATCATCCAGGCCCTGCAAAAACGCCTGGAACACCCGTTGCTCGGCTACAGCGTGGCCCCGGACAACCTGCGCGAAGCGATCGTTGCCGACCTCTGGCGCAAATACGCCTGGCGCGTGCTGCCGCAGGAACTGGTGTTTCTGCCGGGCGTGGAATCAGGTTTCAACATGGCGCTGAATGCGCTGCTGGAGCCGCAGCAAAACGTCGTGGTGCAAACGCCGAACTACCCGCCGCTGCGCCATGCCGCCGGGCATTGGGGCTTGAACAAGGTCGAACTGGAGTTTGATGCGCAGGCGGACGGCACGTATGCCACGCCGCTGCAAACGCTGCGCGAATCACTGAAGGGTGGCGGCGCTCTGCTGTTGAGCAACCCACACAACCCGCTGGGCAAGGTGTTTGATCGCGCAGAGCTGCAAGCCGTGGCGGATGTGTGTTTGCAGCAGGACGCCTGGATCATCTCCGACGAGATCCACGCCGAACTGTGTTACGACGGGCGTGTGCATATTCCGGTAGCGTCGCTGAGCCCGGCGATTGCTGCTCGCACCATCACGCTGATGTCGGCGAGCAAGGCGTTCAACATTGCCGGCCTGAAAACCGCGTTCATGATCATTCAGGACCCGGCGCTGTTGGCGCGGGTCAACCATGCGCGTTGTGGTTTGGTGGACAGCGTCAATCCGCTGGGGCTAGAAGCGACCCGTGTGGCTTATGCCGACGGTGGGCCGTGGCTGGCCGAGCTGATGGTGTATCTGCAAGGCAATCGCGATTTTGTTGTCGATGCCGTGCGCACCCGGCTGCCGGGCGTGACCATCAATGTTCCGCAGGGTACGTATTTGGCGTGGCTGGATTGCTCGGCGCTGGGTTTGGACAATCCGCAGCGGTTTTTTCTGGAGCAGGCCAAAGTCGGGTTGAGCGCCGGCGTGGAATTCGGCGATCACAGTCAGCAATTCGTCCGCCTCAACTTCGGTTGCCCGCGAGCACTGCTCGAAGAAGGCATCGCCCGCATGCAGCGCAGCTTGCTCAACCGATGAACATCAACCGGGAAAAAACCAACCTGTAGGAGCTGAGCTTGCTCGCGAAGGCGGTGTATCAGGCGATTCACGGGTTGGCCGACCGACCGCCATCGCGAGCAGGCTCACTCCTACATGGGATTGGGGGTTGCCCGAATTCTGGATTCACCCGCGATCTTGTAGGAGCTGAGCTTGCTCGCGATGGCGGTGGGTCAGGCGATTAACAGGTTGGCTGGGCGACTGCTATCGCGAGCAGGCTCACTCCTACAAGGGATTGAGGGGTTGCCCGAATTCTGGATTCACCCGCGATCTTGTAGGAGCTGAGCTTGCTCGCGAAGGCGGTGTAACAGGCGATTCACGGGTTGGCCGACCGACCGCCATCGCGAGCAGGCTCACTCCTACATGGGATTGGGGTTGCCCGAATTCTGGATTCACCCGCGATCTTGTAGGAGCTGAGCTTGCTCGCGATGGCGGTGGGTCAGGCGATTAACAGGTTGGCTGACCGACCGCTATCGCGAGCAAGCTCCGCCCCCACGATCAAAAGCGCGCAAGTTTTCATCTGAAATCCAACCGAACTCATCGCAAAAGGCAGGGGTCAACCCTCCAGGAGAGGCTACTGACCTCGCCTTTTTTTTGCTGTGAGAATGGAGATCGATGATGACTGACTACCCAAAACCACCCTTCGCCAAACAAGCCCAGGCTGTGCCCGGCTCGCAGAAGAAGATGGATCCGTACCCGGATTGCGGCGAGCAGAGTTACAAGGGTTCTGGACGTCTGGAAGGCAAAATCGCCCTGATCACTGGCGGTGACAGCGGCATTGGCCGTGCGGTGGCGATTGCCTTCGCCCGTGAAGGCGCCGATGTGGTGATTTCCTACCTCAACGAGCACGAAGACGCCGAAGAAACCGCACGCTGGGTCGAACAGGCTGGGCGTCAATGCCTGCTGCTGCCGGGCGACCTCGCGCAAAAAGCCCAGTGCCAGGCCATCGTCGACAAAACCGTCGAGCGTTTCGGCCACATCGACATTCTGGTCAACAACGCCGCATTCCAGATGACCCACGAAAACTTCGAAGACATCCCCGACGAAGAATGGGTGATGACCTTCGACGTCAACATCACCGCGATTTTCCGCATCTGCCAAGCCGCGCTGAAACACATGAAGCCCGGCAGCTCGATCATCAACACCAGTTCGGTCAACTCCGACATGCCCAAGCCGACCCTGCTGGCCTACGCGACCACCAAAGGCGCGATTGCCAACTTCACCGGCGGACTCGCGCAGATCCTCGGGCCGAAGAACATTCGGGTCAACAGCGTTGCGCCCGGCCCGATCTGGACCCCGCTGATCGTCTCGACCATGCCCGACGAAGAAGTCGAAAACTTCGGCGGCGAAACCCCGCTCGGTCGTCCTGGCCAGCCGGTCGAAGTCGCGCCGATCTACGTGTTACTGGCCTCCGACGAAGCCAGTTACATCACCGGCCAGCGCTACGGCGTAACCGGCGGCAAGCCAATTCTTTAAATTGAACCTGACGGCAATTCCACAACTCAACTTTACATACAGGCCCGCCAACGGCGGGCCTTGGGAAACCTGGAGGTCGTCATGTCCGCACCTTTACTGAAACTGTTCACCCAGCCCAACTTCGCCTGGACGGATATCCGCAAGGAAGAAGAGGCGCATCCCCGCCACTACCTCGCACATCTGTTATTGCTCGCATTGATTCCACCGGTGTGCCTGTTCATTGGCACCGTGTATGTCGGCTGGAGCCTGGCCGAAAACGAGACGGTCAAACTTAGCAGCGCCAGCGCGTTGCAACTGTGCGTGATGCTCTACATCACCATCGTGGTCGGAGTGGCGGTGATGGGCGGGTTTATACGCTGGATGTCGCGGGCATTCGACTCGCGGCCGACGCTCAATCAATGCATCGGTTTTGCGGCTTACACCGCGACACCGTTTTTTCTCGCCGGGATTGGCGGGCTGTACCCGAGCCGTTGGCTGGCAATTATCGTGCTTGGCGCGGCTTCGGTTTATTCAACGTTTCTGCTGTTCGTTGGCCTGCCGACGTTCATGCATGAACGCAAAGAACAAGGTTTGCTTAACTCCGCGTGTGTCTGGGGCGTTGGTTTGCTGGTGCTCGTGACCATGCTGGTGGAAATGATTCTGCTGTGGTTCAACGTGCTCACGCCTGAGTACCTGCGCGCGACGGTCGGTTGAGCTTGCAAAAACATTTGATCAGCGAGCGTCCGGCATGAGTTTCACTATTTGGTTAGCGGTATTGGGCGCTGTGTTGCTGACATTGGCACTGACGTCGTCGTATTTACGCTGGATGCCAGTCACCACTTCGGCGGTGTGCCTGGCACTCGGCATCGCTATCGGGCCGACGGGCCTGGATTGGCTCAAGCTCGACATCAAGGACGCATCGGTCTGGATGGAGCACCTGACGGAAGTCGCGGTGCTCTTTTCTTTGTTCGTCTGCGGACTGAAATTGCGTCTGCCGTTCAACAAACGCAAATGGCGCGTGGCATTCGGCCTCGCCGGGCCAGTGATGGTGTTGACCATCGCCGGCGTGTGCCTGTTGCTGCACTTCGGTTTTCAGTTGTCGTGGGGGCCGTCGTTGCTGATTGGCGCAATTCTGGCGCCGACCGACCCGGTATTGGCGTCGCTGGTGCAGGTCAACGATGCCAAGGATTACGACTCGGTGCGCTTCGGCCTCTCGGGCGAAGCCGGCCTGAATGACGGCGTTGCGTTCCCGTTTGTCATCCTCGGCCTGTTGTTTCTGCAGCAGACCGGTGACTCCAGTGCTTGGCTTGGCGACTGGGCGTTGAAGAGTTTGTTGTGGGCCGTGCCTGCCGGTTTGCTCACCGGTTACTGGATGGGCCACGGCATCGGTCGCGTGACCCTGTCGATGCGCATCCGCAATGCCGACAGCACCTTTTCACCGAATGATTACCTGACGCTGGCACTGATCGCACTCGCCTACGTAGTGGCGGAAGCGATCCACGGTTACGGCTTTCTCTCAGTGTTCGCTGCGGGTTTGGGCTTGCGCCAGGCCGAAGTGA
The DNA here is from genome assembly GCF_007828705.1 of Pseudomonas sp. SJZ131. Lineage (NCBI taxonomy): Bacteria > Pseudomonadati > Pseudomonadota > Gammaproteobacteria > Pseudomonadales > Pseudomonadaceae > Pseudomonas > Pseudomonas sp. SJZ131. The sequence continues at coordinate 936,462 of NZ_VIVC01000001.1, forward strand.
AATCCACCGGCAGCAACCAGACGCCCGCCGAGCATCTGGTGCAACCGGTGGTCGGTCACCAGAACGTCGAACCTGAAGCGGCGGTGCATGGCGACGTTGAACATCTGGAAGACACCCAAGTTGCGGCGGGCATCATGATGGGCGACATGCTCGCCTTCGGCAGTCTGGTCGAGCGCGCCATGGAAGTGTTTCTGGTGACGCTGCTCGGCGTGGTGCTGGTGGCGCATTGGGACTGGCGCGCATTGATCATTGCCGGCGTGTTGTTTTGCGTAATTCGACCGCTGAGTGTTTGGTTGATCCCGTGGGGCAAGTTGCTCGATGGGCGGCAACGCACGTTGATTGGCTGGTTCGGCATTCGTGGCATTGGCAGCTTTTATTACCTGTTTTACGCCTTGAATCATGATTTGCCGGCCTCGGTCGCAACGCTGTGCACCGACCTGACCTTATCCGTAGTGGCGCTGAGCATTCTGATCCACGGCATCAGCACCCAGCCGATGCTCGCCCGTTACGAGCGGCTGAGTCATCAAAAATCCTGATTTATTGCTCTGATAGCTTCCTACGTATCTATCCAATTTCCCGGCGCAAACGGATGAAATTTCCGCCGGGAAGCGGCAGTCACAACACTATGCAGCCGTTGTGGCTCCTTCCTCTCACTTGATAGATAAGGTGAACGCTATGCAGTACTTCTCGGCCCCGGTAAATCCTCAGGCTCGGCGCAATATCGCTCTGGAATGCAATCGCCACTTGTTCGAAGACGCGCATCAGCTGAGTCGCGAAGCTTTTGAACTGTTGGAAAAAGCCGAGTTGGACGCTGAATTGTTCACACACTATCAGGCGTTGCGTCAGAAGGCCGACACCAAGTTCGAGGAAGCCATCGAGCACCTGCGCTTGATTGAAGAAGAGCTGCCATCGATGGAAAACGTAGCACTGCTGCAATCCAAATCGGCTGGCCAAGGCTTTGATTCGCGGGTGTGATTGCACCGCAGGATTGAGCGCTTAGATCAAAGATCGGCAACTCTTCTGAGTTGCCGATTTTTTTTGCATTTGCGACGCCGCGATCTGCAATAGGTCCCGGCGTCAATTCATGCACCTTGCACGGCACAAATTCGCAGCACAATCTCTAACTCATTGTTTGGTAAGGATTTATCAGCCGATCAAGATCCGGCACAGGAAATGCTCTTGTCTGTATAAGCGACTGACGGCACTTCGATCGTCTGCGCTATCCCATGATCCATCCCGTGACCCAGACCTGAGGTTCATCATGAACGCCATTGACCTGTTGAAAGCCGACCACGAACGCGTAAAAGCCATCCTCACCCAGTTGAGCGAATCCACCGAACGCGCCGTGAAAAAACGCGTGGAGTTGATCAACAAACTGGAAATGGAAATCACCATTCACACGCGCCTGGAAGAAGAAGTGCTCTACCCCGCTTATAAAAAGGCCGGTGGCAAGGAAGAAGAGGTGATGTATTACGAGGCCAAGGAAGAACACCGCACCGTTGACTCGTTAGTGCTGCCGGACTTGAAAGTCACTGACCCTTCGACCCCGGAATTTGCCGGCCGGGTGAAAGTGGTCAAGGAATTGCTGGAGCACCACATCGAGGAAGAAGAAACCGAGATGTTTCCTCAAGCGAAGAAGCTGTTGGGCAAAGCTGCGCTCGAAGAACTCGGGCAGCAGATGGAAGCGCTGAAAGCGCAGTACAAAAAGGAAATGAGCGCGGCCAACATCGCGGCTTGATCAGCCTGAGGCGAGGGGGCTCGACGGCCCCTCTCTGCCCATCAGGTCAGTTGGATGTACACCCCGTAAATCCCCAGCAAAATCCAGAACGTCGCAAAAATCCACGGCGTTCGCACCGAGAACAGCAGCGACTTGCGATAGCCCTTGTGGCTTGATTCCATCTCGGCGAACAGCGGCGATTCATCGTAAGCCAGACCCATCACCGGCTCGCTGTCGAGCAACTGGCTTTGCTTGAAGTGCCAGTGATCGATGATGTCGTAAGCGGCGCGTATGCCCGGCCAGGCGTTCAGCGAACTGAGTACGCCGAGCAGCGCCAGGAATGGCGGCACTACCAGGGTGAACGACTTGCCCCATTCGGGATTGATGTTGGCCATGCACGACGCAAACGCAATGACCAGAAACGATTGCGCGGTTAGGTAAGCGTCGGTGCGGTTGGCCAGGATGGTGGTTTCGTACTGAATTTCCCGACGATAGAAATCCAGGCGTTCCTTGGGCGAACCGAACATCTTCGCGTTGTGTTCGGTCAAGGCCTCTTCGGCCACGGTGTCCGTCAATATTCTTGGCACGGCAGTCACACATACAGTGGAAAGCAGTTAGAAGAGCCCGGCTCAGGCAAAGTTCAGCCGGGATTACCAAAGCCCAGGTAACGGGCCGTCCTCGCCATGAACCGGATCGGCCGACGGTCGTGCAACTTCAGCAATCCGCGCGACGCTGTCGTCATGGCTCGCAGGGTCCGGGCGCTGGATATCGTAGTTTTCCTGCCCTTGCGGATAACCGCCGACCACGAGGAAATCCTCGCTCTGCTCGAGGCTGCAATGCCCGGTGCCGGCCGGCAGCACCAGCACATCGCCCTCCTCGACTTGCAGTTCCATGCCCGCCGGGCCGCCGAGCATCAGGCGCGCCTGACCACTGATCACGCCCAACACTTCATGCGCGTTGGAGTGGTAATGGTGGTAATCAAACACCTGGGCGCGCCATTGCGCTGGCCATTGGTTGGCGCCGAACAGCGCTTCGAACGCGGCTGCTTTATCGGCACCGTCCAGTTGCACCTGGTGATAAAACAACACCGGCAACGGACTGTTGGGGATTTGTCCGTCGTCCTTGAAAAACAATTGCTGCGGCAGCGTGACTGGCGAGGTGCTCATGGCGGAATTCTCCTTGGCGTTTAAAACTCTGAACGAGCCGGCCAAGGAAAATTCAAACAGAACCGTCAGCGGTCACTTCATCGCTTGGGCGATGATTTCCACCAGATGCAGTTGGGTAAACGGTTTCGACAGGCGCGGCAGCTCGGTGACAAAACCTTCCAGACGCTCGGCGTAACCGGTGGCGAGAATGATCGGCACTTGCGGTTTGATTCCGCGAATCGCCTGCGCCAGTTGCGCGCCGTTCATGTGCGGCATGGCCATGTCAGTGATCACCAGATCAATCGCCGGGCTTTTGCCGAAAACTTCCAGCGCCTGGGCACCGCTCACCGCGCTGATCACCCGATGGCCCAAGTCTTCCAGCAGCAGACTGGTGCTGGTCAGGACCAGACTGTCGTCGTCCACCACCAACACGCAAAGCCCCGGCACCGGCGCCATTGACGGTACGTTGATGGCCGGTTTGGCCAGCGAACCGGGGGTGGCCACCGGCATCCACAGTTCCGCGGTGGTGCCGACGCCTTTCTCACTTTTCAGGATGAAGCGCCCACCCAGTTGCGCGATAAAACCGTGGACCATCGACAGCCCCAGGCCTGTGCCTTTGCCGACACCCTTGGTGGTGAAGAATGGATCGGTGGCCGAGGCCAGCGTCGCCGCGTCCATGCCGGTGCCGTTGTCGACCACGCTCAGGCACACGTAACGACCGGGCGGTAGCGAGGATTTTGCCGGATCGTTGATCTCTTCGGCCCGCGCGCCGATGACAATCTTGCCGCCATCAGGCATTGCGTCGCGGGCGTTGGTTGCGAGATTGAGCACGGCCAATTCCAGTTGATTGACGTCCGCTGCCGCCGGTTCGAGGTCGGCTGCGAAACGCGTTTGCAGTTTCACCGCAGGCCCGAGCGAACTGCGCAACAGGCCGGTGATCCCCTGAATCAGTGCTGGAATCTCCACCGCTTCGGTCTTCAGTTCCTGGCGCCGGGCGAACGCGAGCATGCGTTGGGTCAGGGACACGCCGCGCATCGCGCCTTGCGTGGCGTTTTCCAGCAGACGCACGATTTTCGGGTCTTCACCGACGCGTTTGCGGACGATTTCCAGATTGCCGAGGATCACCGTCAGCAGGTTATTGAAGTCATGCGCGATGCCGCCGCTGAGCTGACCGATGGCCTGCATCTTTTGCGCCTGGAACAACGCTTCGCGGGTTTGCTCTAGCGCGTGCTGGGCCTGGGTCACTTCAGTGATGTCGCGGGTAATCTTGGCAAAACCCAGCAACATGCCGGTTTCGCCCCAGATCGGATCGACCACCACATGCGCGAAAAACTGCGTGCCGTCCTTGCGCAGGCGCCAGGCCTTGTTTTCGAAGCGGCCTTCGCGCGCGGCGGTTTCCAGCGCCCGTTGCGGTTCGCCGGCCTCGCGGTCGTCTGGGGTGTAGAACATCGAAAAGTGCTGGCCGATCACTTCTTCGGGCCGATAGCCCTTGATGCGCTGGGCACCGAGGTTCCAGTTGGTCAGGCGCCCGCTGGCGTCGAGCATATAAATGGCGTAATCGGTAACGCTTTGTACCAGCAAGCGAAACTGCTGCTCGCTCTGTTTGAGGGTTTCTTCGGCCATCTTGCGGTCGGTAAGGTCGCGGGTGATCTTCGCATAGCCGAGCAACACGCCCGACGCATCAAGAATCGGGTCGATGACCACGTGGGACCAGAAGTGTGTGCCGTCCTTGCGCACGCGCCAGCCTTCACCTTCAAAGCGCCCTTCATTGCGCGCGGTGTCGAGCGCGCGCTGCGGTAACCCGGCATGCCGATCGGGCTCGGTATAAAACCGCGAGAAATGCTCGCCGAGGATTTCCGCTTCCTCGTAGCCCTTGAAGCGTCTGGCCCCGGCGTTCCAACTGGTGATGATGCCATCGGGGTCGATCATGTAGATCGCGTAATCCACCACAGCATCGATCAGCAGACGAAATCGGCTGTCCTCGATAGCACTGGTTTTTGTCCGATCACCGCTCATTGATCCATCCCGACTTTTTTGTTTCACGAAGTATGCGATAAACCGCACATTTAAAAAGATACAAATTCAGGCCTTGGAAGTCTCGGATGGTGCGAGGGTCACAGCAAGCCAGGCCAAATGGCCAGCATTGAGGTCGAGTCTTTGATTACGCGGACTGCACCTAAGCGGATTGCACCTATGCCGACTGCACCGTCCACCAGCGTGGCAACAGCTGTTTGACCTTGCTCTCGCCAAAACGATCATCGATCAGCATCACCACGCCTTGATCCTGTTGCGTGCGGATCACTCGCCCGGCCGCTTGCACGACTTTTTGCACGCCAGGGTAGAGATAGGTGTAGTCGTAACCGGCGCCAAAAATGGCGGCCATGCGGTGTTTCATCTGCTCGTTGATCGGGTTCAGTTGCGCCAGGCCCAGCGTCGCAATAAACGCACCGATCAGCCGCGCGCCGGGCAAATCAATGCCTTCCCCAAACGCCCCGCCCAACACCGCGAAACCCACACCTTGGCTGTGCGTGGTGAACTGGTCGAGAAACTCCTGGCGCTGGGTTTCGGCCATGCCGCGCGATTGCGACCACAAGCTGATCTGCGGGTGGCGCTCGGCGAGTAACTGCGCCACTTGCTGGAGATAATCGAAGCTGCTGAAAAACGCCAGATAGTTGCCGGGGCGTTCGCTGAATTGGCGGGCGATCAGCTCGACAATCGGTTCCAGCGAGGCTTGCCGGTGGACGAAACGCGTAGAGATGCGGCTGACGATGCTGACGTGCAACTGGTCGGCATGAAACGGCGATTCAACGTCGATGCACACAGTATTCGCTGGCGTGCCGAGCAGGTCGGCGTAGTAATTGCGCGGGCTCAGCGTCGCGGAAAACAACACCGTGCTGCGCGCCGCCGTCAGGCGCGGGCGAATGAACCCGGCGGGCACTACGTTGCGCAGGCACAGGGTCGACAGATTGCGCTTGCGCTCGAGGTCGCGTTTGCTGATGTCGAACAAATACTGCTCGTCGAACAGCTCGGCGACCCGGCCAAACTGCAACATGTCGAAGTAGAAATTCTGCAAAGCGCTGTCGAGGCCTTGCGGATGATCGTTCAGGTAATCGCCGATGCTCGCGCTGCAGGACGACAAGGCTTGCAGGAGTTTTTCCGGCGCGCGGTCGTAGGCCTGATACGGGCTGAGTTGCGGCTCATGCAGGGCATTCCATTCGCGGTTGACCCGTTGCAGGGATTTCTTCAACGGTTCCGGCGCAGTTTTGCGCACGTTGTTCAGAGTCGCCTGATCGAGGCTGGCGCTGTACATCTGCCGGCCGCGTTCGACCAGGTTGTGCGCCTCGTCCACCAGCACCGCAACGCGCCAGTTATTGGCCTGGGCCAAACCGAAGAGCAATGCGCTGAAGTCGAAGTAATAGTTGTAGTCCGCGACCACCACGTCCGCCCAACGCGCCATCTCCTGGCTGAGGTAATACGGGCAAACGTTGTGCTGCAACGCCACATCGCGCAATGCGCTTTGGTTCAACAGGCTCAAGCGGCTGGCGGCCTGCCGTGCAGCGGGCAAACGGTCGTAAAAGCCTTGGGCCAACGGGCAGGATTCGCCGTGGCAGGCCTTGTCCGGGTGTTCGCAGGACTTGTCACGGGCAATCATTTCGAGAATCCGCAGCGGCGGCGCATCGGCGCTGTCGAGGATCACTTGCGCAGCGTCGAGTGCCAGTTTGCGTCCCGGGGTTTTCGCCGTGAGGAAAAACACCTTGTCCAGTTGCTGCGGCGCTAACGCCTTGAGCATTGGAAACAGCGTGCCGACGGTTTTGCCGATCCCGGTCGGCGCTTGCGCCATCAGGCAGCGCCCGGTGCTTACGGCTTTGAACACCGATTCAGCCAGATGCCGCTGGCCCGGACGAAACCCGGCATGTGGAAACTTCAACCCTTGCGCGGCGTGGTTGCGCGCCTCGCGATGGGCCATTTCCTGTTCAGCCCAATGCAGGAATAACTGGCAGTGATGCTCGAAGAACACCTTGAGTTCTTCGGCGCGATAGCCCTCGACCAGACAGGTTTCCTTTTCGCTGACGATGTCGAAATAAACCAGCGCGACGTTAATCTGCGCCAGATCGAGCTTCTGGCACATCAGCCAGCCGTAGATTTTTGCCTGCGCCCAGTGCAACTGGCGGTGGTTGGCCGGTTGTTTGCTCAGGTCGCCGCGATAGGTTTTGACTTCTTCCAGGCAGTTTTGCGTCGGGTCGTAGCCGTCCGCCCTGCCCTTTACCGTCAACGATTGATAGTGGCCGAGCAGCGCAACTTCGCTTTGGTAATGGTCGCTGCGGCGTGAGGCCACGGTGCGATGGCCGACGATGCCTTCGAGCGCAGTCGGTGACGGAGTAAAGCGCAAATCGAGGTCGCCGACCTTGGCGGTGAATTCACACAGCGCCCGCACCGCGATGCTGTAGCTCAAGCGCTCTGCTCCGCCCATTGCACGTAACACACGGCAATCGGCATCTGGTGTTCGTGGCAGAACTCGAGCCAGCGCAATTGGTTGTCTTGCAGACGATCGCCGGGGCCTTTGACCTCGATCATGCGATAGGTCTTGTCCTGCGGCCAAAACTGGATCAGGTCAGGCATGCCGGCGCGATTGGCCTTGATGTCGAGCAGCAAACGGCTGAACCAGTGCTTGAGGTGCTCGGCGGGCAGGCAGTCGAGCGCTTGATCGAGCAATTCCTCGCTCAACGCGCCCCAGAACACGAACGGCGACTGCACGCCCCACTTGCCGGCGTACCGTTCGCGAATGGTCTGGCGATAACGGCCGTCATCCAGTTCGGCAAAACAGGCCTGGAACAGTTCGGCGCGGCGATCGTGGAAGTCTTCATTGAGCAGGTCCACCGGCCCGCGCTGAAACGGGTGGAAAAACGCGCCCGGCAACGGTGCGAAAATCGCCGGCCAGCACAGCAAGCCAAACAGTGAATTGATCAGGCTGTTCTCGACGTAATGCACCGGCGCTGCTTCTTCGGCCAAGTGCGCCTGGACGTAATACTCGACGGACATGCCCGGATCGCTGCGGGGCAGTTGCAGGTCGAGGCGCTGCATCGCCCGTGCGCTGGCGCGCTTGATCGGCGGCCCGCCGAGTTTGCGCCGCAGCCGTGGCAGCACGCGAAGGAGCTTCTGCTGTTCGGCAGCACTTTCCGGCGCTTGCCCGGCGACCTTCGCCAGTTCCAGCGCCAGCGCATACTCGCCGCAGCGTTCCAATACGCGGATCAGCCGCAGACGCGCGCCGGGGTAAGCGCAGTCGCGATAGATGATCAGCGCGTTAGCGAAATCGGCCATGCGCTCGCAATACTGGCCGATCTGGAACAGCAACTTGCCGCGCCGACGTTGCAGCCACGGATTGCTCAGCGCCAGCGCGTTGATCTGCTCGACCACCGCAGCGACCTCTTCGCCCGCCTCGAAGCGTTGCTGGCAGTCGTGCAGGAACACGCAGGCATCAACGTCTTCGCGGCTGCGCAAACCACGGGATTCGGCGCAGAATTCGACTTTTTCATAGGTGAATATGCCGAGGTCGGCGAGCACGAACTCTGACCAATCCTGATACAGGTTGCCGAAGAACATCAGGCGCAAGCGGTCACACAGGTTCATGATCGTCAGGCTGAACAGCCGATCACCCAGCGTCGGGCACCAATGCTGGAAGCTGCGTGGTTCGGGAAACTCCTCGCTGAGCAGCGGCAGCCAATCGGTCTTCTTGCCTTTCGGTTGCGCGATGGCGTGGCCCAGGCACTGGAGGATTTCGGCTTTGAGCAATACGCCAAACACTTCTTCTATTAATAAAGGTGTCTGCTCATCGATCCAGCCCAATTGCAGCAATGGCGCGGCGGCCATGGCGATGTCGCCGATTTCGACGTAATGCAGCTTGCCGGCGCGAAAATGCAGGCCTTTGCGCATGACCATGCGCACCAGCAGCGCGCGCGACTCACGCGGCAGCTGATTGAACTCACCGATAAAGCGTTGTTCCTCTACACTCAGCACGTCGGCATAACGATGCTCAAGCCAATCAAGCACTTGCATGAAGTTGTTCAGGTAGTAGAACGGATCGTCGAGCGGGTTTGCAGTCACAGGAAAATGGGCCATGGCAAGCGAGTACTGGTTATGCGTACAGATACCAGCCATGCCCTGCCGGTGCAAACGGAAAAAGATGGGCGGCGCAGCTAATCGAGAATTTTTCGCCGAGCCATCGAACTTTATGCCGATCAACGGCACCAACCGCCATAGAGCAACATTCGATAAAGCAGCAACATTCGATAAAGCAGCAACATTGAGCAAAGCAGCAATATTCAGCACAGCAGTGATGACTGAAGACAGTCACATTGATTTTTCAAAGCAGCATGAGAGGTGACTATGAACATCAAGACCCTGGGCCTGCCATTGGCAGTAGCGGCCTTCCTGGCCCTGGCCGGTTGCTCGACGCCAACCGTCGTGACCCTGCAGAACGGCACCCAGTATTTGACCAAGGACATGCCGAAAACCGAAACCAAGGACGGCTTCTATGAGTTCGAGGATATTTCCGGGGCCAAAGTGAAGGTCAAGGCTGACGAGGTTGCGACGGTTCGCGAGGAAGACTAAGACCGCGTTATCGTTCTTCGCGGGCAAGCCTCGCTCCTACAGGGGATCGCGTAATCCCTGTAGGAGCGAGGCTTGCCCGCGAAGAGGCCCGTCAACTCACCGCAAATCTATGGCATCCCCGGCATGGCGCTGTCGCACACGACATACCGATCGCCACGCTTGATCATCTCCGCGCGCAGCTTGTGGCACCGCTCATATTCCTGTCGCAGCGAATTGTCGATGCTGATGTTGCCCGTCATTTCCGGCAAATGCCCGTTGCCGATGCGCACCGTCGCCCAAGGCTGTTCCGGCTGCACCTGAAACAGGCTTTTCTCTTCAGCAACGGGTTTGGTTTCGATGGCTGGCGGTTTCGGCAATTCGTCTGGTGTCATGCCATAACGGCTCAGAATCGAGCTGTGAGGCACATCCGCAGCGGCGCTCGCTGATAACACGGCCAATGCCAACGCCCAGACAATCCTCTTGCTGTTACTCATGTGACCCCATCTCCTTTTACTCAATAACCGCATTCCGTTAACGAAGAAGTCGGCGGACGCTTTAGTGCAAGTGTTTTGAGTCAGGAAATGGCGAGTGAGTCACGCAATCAGCGCGATGGCGGTTGCACATTTTAGATTGATGGCGGCTGCAATGACGTCTTCGCGGGCGAGCCTCGCTCCTACAGGGGATCGCGTAATCCCTGTAGGAGCGAGGCTTGCCCGCGAAGAGGCCCTGTCAGGCAATCACAATCCCGGCGCCGGTCAAACTCTCCAGCCCCACCCCGACCAACGTCACCGAATCAGCCCCAAATTTCAGCAGCGTATCCTGCCCGACCGCCGACGCATGCGCGCGCAAGTTGTCGTCCGGCGTCACGCCCTGCACGCCGAGAAACACCAGTTTGTCAGTCGCCTGATACCCGACCACCCGGTCCTGGCCAAATGCCCCGCTGAACAGAAACGTATTAACCCCGCCGCCAGCCTCCATCAGATCATTACCGGCGCCGCCGACAAACACGTCATTGCCCTTGCCGCCAATCAAGTGGTCGTTGCCATCCAGCCCGAACAACCAGTCGCCGCTCGCCTTCGCCGTCAGCGTATCGGCGCCCGCCCCGCCCTTCACTGTCGAAGCGTATTGCGTGAGATTGCCGCCGACCTTCAAACCCTCCGCCGTCACGCTATGGCTGACGTCGTCCTTGAATACGCCCCAGAGAAACGCCGGCTCCTTGCTGAGAATCGTGCCGATGTCGCGGGTGATGCTGATCCCGCCGCTTGCATCCTTCACGTACAGATTGCCGACGCCGTCATTGGCGAACGTGAAGTTTTTCACCGATTGCTGCAGGTCGAGCACGTTGCTGCCCTTGCCGCCGAGCACGATGTTGTAGCCACCGCCGTCGCGGAAAGTGTCGTTGCCGTCGCGCCCTTCGAGGTAATCGTTGCCCTTGCCGCCCTGAAGCAAATCATTGCGATCGCTGCCGATGATCAACGTGCTGCCCTTGTGGGTTTCGGCGTTGCGGTTGAGGTCTTGCACCCACGTGTTGGCGCGCGCCGGATCGGACAGGTTGGCGACAATAATCGTCGAGTCCCTGCTGGTCAGGTCGTAGAACTTCGAGTCGATCACCCGATTCATCCCGTCGCCATAGGCGGTCGGCAAATGCGAGATCCAGGTCGGCAGATTGAGGATGGAAAACGGCAGCACGTTCCACGCCGTCGAGGCGTAGTGATCATTGAAACTGACGATATTGTCGGTCGCCGAAACCTTGGCCGCGTCGTGCACGCCGAGCGATGCCGAAGTGAAGGTGGAACCGTCGAGGGCGCGAAATACCGGGTCGTTTTCATAGCCGACGTTGAGCACTTTGTCGGTGCTGCTCTGGGTCGGCGAAGCGTAGGCGATGTAGTTCGAATCCTGGTAGAAACCCGACCACTTGTTGCTGCTCAAATCTGCCAGGCTGTTGACCGCCAACCCGCCAAGGCTATGGCCGCTGACCAGCACGTCCTTGCCGGACAAGCCATGGGCGCCGGCAAACGCCGCAACTTTACCGAGCAATTGGCCGAAGGCTTCACCCGCGTAATTTTTCGCGTAATCCTTGGGACCGAATGCTGCCAGCAGGTCGCTGATAGCGTCAGCGATGGAATCACCGATGAGGATTTCCCGCGGCCCGCTGGTGCCGCGAAAGGAAATCCCGATCTCGCCGAGGTGCCCTTGGACGTCGTACTTGCCGAGGATTTCCACCTGAGCGCTGCTGTATCCGGCCTTCTCGCCGTGGAACGTCCCGCGCGCATCGGTCTTGCCGTCGTAGCCCAGCTGCGCGGCGGTAATCGGCGTCCAACCGGCCTTTTTCACGGCTTCCAGTGCGAGTTTTTCCGAATCGGGATTCCATGGAATGCCGGGAATCACTCCTTGCGAATCGGTGCCGCCAATCAACGCGGCGACCAGCGTGGCCGGCAAGCCGAGGCCGAAACCGTTGTGCTGATAACCAGTGGCAAAGCCGTTATCGAGGTTGTGATAGGAATACAGCGTGATGGCCATGGCATCGCTGAACAACGCCTTGGATTCGGCTGTGCTGAAGTTCTTGTAATCGTAAACACCCATTGCTATTGCCTCTCTTTTGTTGGAATTGTCAGAGATAGCTCACAGCCAAAGCGCCTCTGGGACGAGGCGCTCCGGAGCATTTCAGTGCGTGCAGTCCTTATGCAAAGGTAAAACTCGAAGCGGACAGGTGATCGAGCCCGACGCCCACCAGCGTCACGGCAAAATCGCCGACTTTGAGCAGCGTGTCCTGCCCGGTTTGCGCGGCATGCTGGGTGTAGTCATAGCCCTGCCCCGCGCCCTGCACGCCGATAAAAACCAATTTGTCGCTGCCCTGATAACCGTTGATCGTGTCAAAACCAAAGGCCCCGCTGAACAGAAACGTGTTGTTGCCGGCGCCCGCGTGCATCACGTCATTGCCGGCGCCACCGACGAAGGTCACGTGGCTTTTGTCGCTGCGCAGCAGGTCGTTGCCGGCATTGCCGAACAGCCAGTCACCGTCCTGCGTCGCCGCCAGCGTATTGCCGTAAGCGTCGCCATTCAGTGAATGGTTGTAGTGGGTCAACGCCGTGCCATTGAGCAAGCCATTGGCGCTGACGGTGTGGGTGACGTCCTTGCTGCCGAACCACGCACCCGGCTCCTTGCTCACCAGCGCGCCGATGTCGCGCGTCAGGCTGATGCCGCCGTAAGCGTCGCGCACGTACAGCGTGCCGTCGCCGTCATTGGCGAAACTGAAGTTCTGCAGCGGTTTTTGCAGTTCAAAGGTGTTGTGGCCCTTGCCGCCGAGCAGGAGGTTGTAGCCGCCGTCATCGCGAAAGCGATCGTCGCCATCACGCCCCTCGATGAAGTCATTGCCGGCGCCGCCCTTGAGCAAATCGCTGCTGTCGGTGCCGATAATGAACGTGCTGCCGGTGTGCGGCTCGCCGCTGCGGCCCAAATCCTCGACCCAGGTCTTGCCGCGCGAATCCTGCTGCAGATTGGAAACGATCAACGTCGAATCCTTGCTGGTCAGGTCGTAGAACGCCGAATCGATCACCCGATTCAAGCCATCGGCATAACCCAGCGAACCGTGCGCCGACCAGCTCAGCGGATTGAGAATGCTGAACGGCGTCAGGTTCTGCGCGGTGGACGCGTAATGGTCATTGAAGTTGACGATGTTGTTAGTCGCCGACGCCTGATAACCATCGTGCTTGCCCAGCGAGCCGCTGCTGAACGTGGTGCCGTCGAGCGCCCGAAACACCGGATCATTTTCATAACCGATGTTCATTACATGGGCGCTTTGCGTCGGAGAGGCGAACGCTACGTAATTGGCTTCCTTGAAGAACCCGCCCCAGTTGTCGCCACTCAACTCGGCCACACTGTTGACGCCCAAACCGCCGAGGCTGTGGCCGCTGACCAATACGTCTTTGGCGCCGATGCCGTGCGCGACAGCAAACGCCGCGACATCTTTCAGCAAGCCGTCGAAGGCGTTTTTCGCGTAGTTCTTCGCGTAATCCACCGGGCCGATGGCGGCCAGCAGATTGTTTTTCAGGTCGCCGAAGGTGTCGCCATAACCTAGGCCACCGGTGCCGCGAAACGCCACGCCGAGGCCGATCAACTTGCCGGCGGCGTCGTACTTGCCGAGCACTTCGGCTTCGGCGCTGGTGAAGCCATCCTTTTCGCCAAAGAACGTGCCTTGCGCCCCGACCTTGCCGTGATAGCCCAACGCCGTTGCGCCAATTGGCGCCCAGGCGCTGGCCGGCACAGGTTGGCCGGTCGGCGTGTAGGCGTACAACGTCAGCGCGATGGCGTCGCTGTACAACTCCTTGCCGGCGCTGCCGCCGGCGTTTTTGTAATCAAACAATCCCATGTTGTCTGCTTCCTTGCGTCAGATCAGAACTGCCAGTCCAGGGTCAGACCGACTCCGTGGTCCTTTTCGTTGGAGCCAAGCAGGCCGTTGTAATCGAGGTTGACCCGCGTCGTGTTGTTCAACGCAAGCCCGGCGCGCAGGCCGACGACCGCCGCGTCGCGATCCAGCGAGACGCTTTGCACGTTGAAGCCGCTGTTGCCCGCCGAATTGGCGAACGCCAAGTGCTGATCGGAATCGACGCTGCTCAGGTTGTGCTGCCAGCCGAGGCTGCCGGACAGTTCGAGTTGTTTCTGATCGGCCAAGGCAATCGCTTTGCTCGCGCGCAAGCCGAGGGTCGACAACACCGCATCGCGATTGTCTTCACCGCCCTTGAGCGCGGCGGCATCACCCTTTTCGGTGAAGCTGTCGCTGTTCAGATGCACGTAAGCCAGTTTGGCGAACGGCTCCAGTGCCAATGGTTGCAGGTCGAGGCGATACGCCGCTTCGGTGAACACTTGCGCGGTGCTCGCATCGCGTTTGTTTTTCTGTTTGCCGCTGACGTCGGCGAACTGCAGATCGCGTTTGGAATCGATGCGATGCCAGCTGTACGCAGCGCCGACGCTGAGGCGCAGAGCATCGATTTCATGCCCCAGGTACGCGCCCAAGTGGTAGCTGTCGACGTCGGCCGAGGAATGTGTGCCGTCGCCCATGCTGATCGAACTGTCGCTGTAACCGGTGACAAAACCGAGGCGTGTTTCAGGCGCAATCAAGCCATCGCCACCGACCAGCAAACCGCCGATGGAACTGGTGGAACTGGCGTTTTCATTGCCGCCATCGCTCTTGCCCCAGGCACCGAGAACTTTCACCCACAGGTTGCTGTTGTCATCGGTCGGCGCGCCGGCGTCGTACAGATCACGTTCTTGCAAACGAGCGCTGACGGCGTCGCGCAGGTAGCGGCTGTCGTTGATCAGCATGTTGCTGATCGCCGGGTGAATCTCGCCCGACAGTTGCTGGAACGCTTGTTGCGCGACCGCGGCGTTCGGCGCCAGCAGCAGGGTTTCGTAAAGCGCATTGCCCGCGCCCAACTGCTCGGCGGCAGCGGCGACGGCGCGTTGGTTCGGGGTCTGGCCGACGGCGCTGAAGGACGTGGCGTTACGATCAACCGCGAGTTGCACGCCGGTCGCCGTGTAGTCGAGCGCGCCACCGATAAACAGGTAGTTCGGCACTACCGCCGCAAATTGGCCCTGGATGCCGCCGGCCGCTTGCAGGATGTTGTACTGCTGGCCGAGCAGGCTTTGCGCTTCGGTAGCACTGAGCAGCGTCGGGCTGTTTTCCAGCGACAGGCTGACCGTGGCGCCGCTGACCGTGGCCGAGCCGCCGGCGACAATCGAATCGCTGCGGGTCGGCGAGAGTTCCACGGCGTAGGTCGAGCCTGGCTCGAAGACTACGTCGCCGGCCACTTGCAAGGTGCCGATGGAATTGCCCGGCGCGACGGTGCCGCCGCTTTTCGCGGTCAGTGCGCCAATCCGGCCATTGCCGCCGAGGATGCCGCTGTCATTGACGGTGACCGCCGAGGCCAGTGAACCGTTGATCGCCAGGCGCCCCTGATTGACCAGCGTCGGGCCGCTGTAGGTATTGGCGCCGGTCAGCACGAGGGTGCCGATGCCTTGCTTGGTCAGGCCGCCGTGGCCGGAAATGTCGTTGCGCCAGGTGTCTAGCCCGCAATGCACGTCGTTGCACACGCGTTCAGTGGGTTTGCCGGCGTCGATGATCGCGCCGATGCCCGGCAGGTCTGCGACGAACTGGCTGGAACCGTAGGCGCCCTGAATGCGGAACTCTTCAGGCACGTCTTGCTCGGTGACGAACATTGCCGGGCCGTCGATGCCTTTGCCCAGGTTGATCATGCCCCAACCGTACAACGCGTCGATGCCCGGCGCGCCGAGGTCGGTGGCGGTGGTGCGCAAGACGCTGGCGACTTGCGCACCGGTCATGTACGGGAAGCGTTCCATCAGCACCGCCATCGAACCGGCAACGTGCGGCGCGGCCATCGAGGTGCCGTTGTAGTTGGCGTAACCGGTGCCGACGTTGGCCGGATCGGTGCCGCTGATGATCGAGCTGTAGATTTTGCTGCCCGGCGCCGACACGCAGAAACTGGCGGTGTAGCCGCAGCGCGAGGAGAAGGTGCTGATGTTGTAGAGCTCGGGGCTGGTCAGGTCCGGGTTCTTTTGCAGGGCGGCGACGGTGACCCAATTCGGCGCGATGTCTGGCACGAAGTAACCCAGGCCGGCGATGGCGTCGGGGTTGTTGAGGTTGTAGTCGTTGCCGGCGGCGAAGATCGTCACGATGCCGCTGCGAGCGGCGGCGATTGCACCGTCATAGGCGCCGCCCGGTTTGGTCCCGAGCAACGGCTGGATTTCGTTGAATTGCAGCTGCGCGTCTTGCACGGTGAAGTGCGGATACGCCGGATTGCGTCCGCCGAGGTCGAAACGGTCAGTGATGCCAATGCCCCAGCTGTTGTTGATGATGCGCGCGCCGCTGGCGATCAGCGCGTCCCACCCGGCCTTGTAGACGGCGCCGTCGTTGCCGCGAATGATCCCGTCTTCAGGGCCTGGGTCGCCGTTGTCGGCACTGATGATTTGTGCACCGAATGCGACGCCGTGCATCGGTCCGCCATCGCGGCTGCCGGCAGCAATCCCGCCGACGTGAGTGCCGTGGGCGCCGAGCTTGCCGTCGGAGCCGACCGAGGGCGCGCCGTTATACAGAAACGCATCCCCGGCTTTGACCGGGATGTACGGGTCGGTGTATTCGCGGATGCCGCTGGTGACCAGGTTGACCACTTTGCCGGCGCCGGAAAACTCCGGGTGCGCGGCGTACACCGGTTGGTCGAAGATCCCCAGTTTTACGCCTTTGCCGGTGTAGCCGGCGGCGTAAGCGTTCTGCGCATTGACCGCGCCGACGCCCCAATCGGCATTGAACTCGGCGCTGCGCCAACTGCCCGGGTCCCCGAGTTTGCCGTTCTCGACATACGGCGCAGCCTGCGCAGTACCCAGTGTCGCCATCGCGCAAAGCACGGCGAGGTTGAGGGTTTTCAGGGCAAATTTGTTGTTGTACTCAACGTTCATCCAGCGACCTTCCTTAGTTGTGTTGCCAAAAATTGTGTTGTGCCAAAAATCCGTGAGAGCGCGGTTGCTCGCGATGAGGTCGTGACATTCGACATCGACATCGATGTCGCCTGTCACTCCGCCATCGCGAGCAAGCTCGCTCCCACAGGGTTCTGCGCGAGCGGGCAATCCAGTCCGGCGCATCCACCGTTAATTCTCAAAACTCCCATTCAAGCAAAGCCCCACACCGAGGCTTTGCGCTCCGTCGCGTTCGCCCGGCCGATCGCCAACCTGTAGCAGCTGCCGAGCCCGCGAGGCTGCGTCCGGCTGCGCAGCAGTCGTGAAATCAGGCAGCGCGGTGTTTCAGGAACACCGTGTGCTCAGGTTCTACGACTGCTTCGCAGCCGAACGCAGCCTCGTGCCTCGGCAGCTGCTACGGGACCGTGGCCGCCTTCAACACGATCAAAACTCCCATTCAAGCAAAGCCTCACACCGAGGTTTTCGCTCCGCCGCGTTCGCCCTGTCGATCGCCAACCTGTAGCAGCTGCCGAGCCTGCGAGGCTGCGTCCGGCTGCGCAGCAGTCGTGAAATCAGGCAGCGCGGTGTTTCAGGAACACCGTGTGCTCAGGTCCTACGACTGCTTCGCAGCCGAACGCAGCCTCGTGCCTCGGCAGCTGCTACGGGACCGTGTGGGCCTTCGTCGCGGTTAAAACTGCCAATTGAGGCTCAGGCCTACGCCGTGGCTTTTTTCGCGGCTGGCCAGTTGGCCGGTGTAATCGAGGTTGACTCGCACGTCGCGGCTCAGCGCCAGGCTGGCGTGGGCGCCGACCAGTGCGGCGTCGCGCACCAGCGGCGAACCTTCCACCGAGAACGCCGTGCCGCCGCTGGCGAACGCCAAGTGCTGCTGCGAATCAACGCTGCTCAAATTGTGCTGCCAGCCCAGGCTGCCGCTCAGGTCGAGCTGTTGCTGACCGGCGAGATTCAGCGTTTTCAACGCGCGCATACCTAGAGTGCTGAGCACCGCATCGCGAGTATCACCATGGCTTTTCAGCGCGGCGCCGTCGCCCTTTTCGGTGAAACCCTCGGTGTCGAGATGCACGTAAGCCAGGTTGGCAAACGGCTCCAGCGCCAACGGTTGCAGGTTCAAGCGATACGCCGCTTCGCCGAAGACCTGAGTGGTCGCCGCATCAACCTTGGTTTTCTGCTTGGCACTGACGTCGGCGAATTGCAGGTCACGCTTCACGTCCGCGCGATGCCAGCTGTAGGCGCCGCCCGCGCTCAGGCGCCAGGCACCGAGTTCGTGACCGGCATAAGCGCCGAGGTGATAACTGTCGACCTGCGCCGAAGAATGCGTGCCCGAGCCCATGCTCACCGAACTGTCGCTGTAACCGGCGACCAAGCCGATGCGCGTCTGTTCATCCAGTGCCCCGTCGACACCGCCGAGCAGTCCGCCAATCGAGGTGGTGTAACCCGCCGTGTCATGGCGATCATCAGTCTTGCCCCAAGCGCCGAGGGCTTTGATCCAGCCATTGCTCTGCGCGGCGTTGGCGTCGTGCAGACGTTCGCCGACCGCATCACGCAAGTGACGGCTGTCGTTGATCAGCACTGAGCCTAGCGCCGGATAAATCTCCCCGGACAACTGCTGAAACGCCTGCTGCGCCGAACTCGCGGACGGCGACAGCAGCACGCTTTCGTAAACGGCATTGCCCGCGCCCAAACCTTCGACCGCGCCGGCCACCGCACGCTGATTCGGCGTTTGCCCGACACTGGCGAAACTGGTCGCGTTGCGTTGAATGTTCAGGCCGACGCCGGTCGCGGAATAATCGAGGCTGCCGCCGATGAACAGGTAATTCGGCAACACCGCGCCGAACTGCCCCTGCACGCCACCGGCCGCTTGCAGAATGTCGTACTGGCGACCGAGCAGGCTTTGCACCTCGCCAGTGCTGAGCAATGTCGGGCTGTTTTCCAGCGACAGACCGACCGTAGCGCCACTGACCGTGGCGGTGCCGCCCGCGACAATGCGGTCGCTGCTGGTCGGCGACAACTCCACGGCGTACGTCGAGCCCGGCGCAAACGTCACGTCGCCGGCCACTTGCAAAGTACCGATGGAGTTGCCCGGCGCCACCGTGGCGCCGGCATTTGCGCTGAGTGCGCCGATGCGTCCGGAACCGCCCAACGTCCCGTTGTCATTGACGGTGACGGCGGAAGTCAGCGAACCGTTGACCACCAGCAATCCACCGTTGACCGTGGTCGACCCGCGATAGGTGCTGTCGCCGCTGAGCAGCAAACGCCCGGCGCCGGATTTGATCAGGCTGCCTTCATAAACGCGGCTGGCCGCAGCGGCATCGCGCGCCATGCCCACCGCGTAGTCGGTTTGATCCTGCTGACTGGCGCCCGCCGCCACACCGCTTTCCCAGCCCTTGTCCTTCAGGGTTTGTTGCCAGGCGCTGTGTTCGGCGAGGTCTTCGCGCTGCCGCTGAATCAACGCCTTGTCGCTGATGCCATTGCTCCAGACATCGCTCTGCCCCGCGCCCAGATTGGCGTCGAACGCGCCGAGCAATTGTCCCGGCCCGCGCATCGCCCGATCCAGATTGGCGACGCCCCAGCCGACCTGATTGTTCGGCGCATCGGTGATCGAACCGTCGAGCTGCGTCGCGGTGGTCAGCAGCACTTGCAGCGCCTGCTGATTGTTCATGTACGGGTAGCGTTCCATCACCAACGCCAGGGCGCCGGTGGCGTGCGGTGCCGACATCGAGGTGCCGGACTTGATCGCGTATCCGCCATCGGGAATGGTGCTGTCGATCTTCGCGCCGGGTGTGCTGAGGCACCAGTATTTGGCGATGCCACACTGGTTGTACTTCTGCAGATTGCCTTGATCGAGCCCCGACACCGCCAGCCAATGACCTTCAAGGTCCGGCTGAAAGTACGGCAGCGCCGAGCGCACGCTGGCGTTCGGATAACCGCTGTTGCCGGCGCTGAACACGTTGATCACGCCGCGCCGGGCAACCTCGGCGGCGGCGTCCAGCCAGGTGCCCCGGTTGTAATGCTGGGCGTACGCGGCGTGCAAATCGTCGAGGGTGCGGTAGCTGACGTCGGGCGGCTGGCTGCCCCAACTGTTGTTGATCGCGCGCGCGCCGGAATCGATCAGCGCGTCATAGGCTGCTTTGAAGTAACGCGGATCCGGGGTTGGGCCGAACAGGAAACTGTCGTTAGCGTTGGTGTTGGCCACGTAGAGTTGCGCGTTGTACGCGACCCCGTGCATGCCGTTGCCGTCACGCGCGGCGGCGATGGTGCCGGCGACGTGGGTGCCGTGGGAATCGTTGTTGCCGTTGAGCGCGCCGTTGACGTTGAACGGCGTGCCGTTGAGGTAGCTACCACTGGCGCTGACCGGGTGATAACGGTCTTTGGCGAACTCCGGATGGGCGGTATCGAAACCGGAATCCAGCTCACCGATTTTCACTCCTTTGCCGGTGATGCCGGCGGCGTAGGCTTGATCGGCCTGCATGCGCGCCAAGCCCCAATCGCGCTGAAACTCGGCCGAACGCCAACTGGCGGCATCGCCGGGTTTGCCGGTTTCCAGGTATTGCGCCTGCGCGGCGGCGGGCATGGCGCACACCACCAGCAACAGAGTGCTGATCGATATCGGTTTGATCTTTTCATCGGTGTTCATGAAGACTCGCTTTTTTGGCGTTTTTAGAGTTTTAAGCCCCTGCTTCGGGGTAGTCACTGAGTCGCATTTTTTGCTTGCACGCTTACCTGTGGCGAGGGGGCTTGCCGCCGTTGGACTGCGCAGCAGGCCCCGCTTCTGGGGTCGCTACGCAACCCAACGGGGGCGAGCCCCCTCGCCACAACAGCCCTTCAGCCCTTCAGCCCTTCAGTCATTCAGTCATTCAGCCTTCTGCCCAAATGCCTCATCCACCCGCGCCAGGTCCTGCTCGTTCAAGGTCCCGGCGTAGTAATGCAACTTGGTCCAGGCCATCAAATAGTCGTAGCGCGCCTGCGCCAGATCGCGGCGGGTGGTGAACAGTTGTTGCTCGGCATTCAGCGCGTCGAGGTTGACCCGCTCGCCGCCGAGGATGCTTTGTTTGGTCGAGACCACCAGCGCCTCCGCCGACGTCAGGGCCTTTTGGTACGCGCGCAATTTATTCACCCCCGACAGACACGCGCTGAACTGCCGACGCAGTTCGATCAAGGTTTCGCGGGTCTTGCCGTCGAGTTCGTATTCGGCCTGCTCCATGGTGCGGCTGGCCTGACGGGTCATCGCCGAAACGCCGCCGCCGGCATACAGCGGCACGCTGACTTCAATACCAATGGTGTTGGTGTCGTAACGCTGGTTGTAGGTGTTGCCGCTTTCCGATTCGTTCTGGCGCACCGAGGCGTAGGCGCTGACTTTCGGCAAATGCCCGGCGCGGTTGCGTTCGACCTCGTAACGCGCCACTTCAACGGCTTGGCGTTGCGAGGCGAGATTGGGGTTATTCGCCACCGCCATCTCGTGCCAGGTGTCGTAATTGGCCGGTTGCAGCGCGAAGGTCTGGAAGTTCTGATCCAGCGGCGTGAGGTCGCCGATGTTGATCGCCGGCACCCCAATCAGCGCGCCCAATTCGCGCAACGACGCGTCCTGCTCGTCGCGCGCCTCGATCTCCTCGGCGGTGGCCAACTCATAACGCGATTCGGCTTCAAGGATGTCGGTACGCGTGCCCTCGCCCTGACGGAACATGTGCTCGTTCTGCTGGAATTGTTGCTCGAACGCCTTCTTTTTCGCCTGGGCGATGTCGATCTGATCCTGCGCGAACAACGCCTGGGTGTAGTTCTCGAGGACGCGCACGAGCAACTCCTGGCTCTTGCCGCGAAATGCTTCATCGGCGAACAACGACTGCGCGACGCCCTTGCGATACGAAGCGTAGGCCTCGTAATCGAGCAGCGGTTGCTGCACGGTCAGGGTCGAGCCGTAACTGCTGTAGTTGCGGTCATCGGTGCGGTTTTCACCACGTTCATTCAGCGCGGTGGCTTTCGACGAGTTGCGCCCCTTGTTGTAGTTGTAACCGATGCGCGGCAGCAGCCCGGCGCGGCCAATAACGCGGTTTTCCAGGCCGGCATCGCGTTCCTTGATCGCGCCGAGGAACACCGGATCATTGCGCAACGCCTGTTCGTAAATCTCGAACGGCCCGAGGGCCAGTGCACTGTTGCACGTGAGCAGCGCCAGGGCTGCCCCGAGCATGGAAAGCTTATTCATACCACCGAACATCCTTATTCCTCGGTCAACGCGGAGCCTGCCCGGTCGAGCAGCGGTTTGAACAAATAGTTGAGGAGTGAACGTTCACCCGTGCGCACGAACATTTCCGCAGGCATGCCGGGCTTGATCACCAGTCCGTGGAGTTTTTCCATGGCTTGG
Source organism: Pseudomonas sp. SJZ131 (assembly GCF_007828705.1). Classification (NCBI taxonomy): domain Bacteria; kingdom Pseudomonadati; phylum Pseudomonadota; class Gammaproteobacteria; order Pseudomonadales; family Pseudomonadaceae; genus Pseudomonas; species Pseudomonas sp. SJZ131. Next base: position 958,753 of record NZ_VIVC01000001.1, read on the forward strand.
TCACTGACGCTGCTGCGCAACACGTAATACGGCGCGCCGGTTTTTTCGTCGATCATCTGGTCGGCGGAAATCAGGCTGACTTCGCCGGGCACGCGCGGGGTGCTGCTCTGGTTGAACGCGGTGAACAGAATGTCCACCGGCAAGTGCGTGCCGACCTTGTCGATCAGGTTGACCGGCAAGTGCCCTTCGACTTCCAGCGTGGTGCCTTGCGGGACGATTTCCAGCAGGGTTTCGCCCTGACGCACCACCGCGCCTTCGGTGTGAACCCCCAGATTGACCGCGATGCCGTCAGCCGTTGCGATGATTTCGCGGTGCTGCAAATCGAAACCGGCGGAGGTCAGTTGCTCCTTGAGCGTGACGCTTTTCAGTTGCGCGTCGCCCAGTTGCGTGCGGACTTCTTTCTGGTACTCCTCGATGTGCTGTTGCAGCTTGAGTTTCGCTTCGAGAATGCCCTGCTCCACCCGCCCGCTTTCGCCGCTGTTCTCGGCCAATTGCTGCTGCACTTGCGACAACTGCCGCTGGTATTCCATCAGCCGATTGCGCGGGATGTAGCCGTTGTCCGCCAGCGGTTGCAGATTGCTCAGCTGCTGTTGCAGCGAGCTGACCTGGGCGTTGAGGTCGGTGCGCGCGCGGCGCATGCCGGCCAGTTGCGCGTTGGCGCCTTCAATGTTTGCGCGCAAACCGCCCTGCTCGCGGGCAAACGCCTCGCGGCGACTGCTGAACAACTGGCGTTGACCTTCCAACACCAACGCCAGACGCGGGTCGGCGTCCTTGCTCAGTTCGGCGGGAAACGTCACTTGCTTGAGGTTGTCGCGTTCGCTCTCCCAACGCGCGACGCTGGCCCACGCCATGCGGTACTGCGCCTGTAACGAATCGACATCGGCGGCGGCTTGAGTCTGGTCGAGTTGAAACAGCGGCTGGCCCTGCTTCACTACTTGCCCCTCGCGCACCAGAATCCGGCTGACCACGCCGTTGCCAATCGATTGCACGGCTTTGCGTTTGCCCGATACCACGACCGTGCCTTGCACCGGAATCCCTTGATCCAGCGGCGCGAGGCTGGCCCAGGTGAAGAAGCTGCCGGCGCCGACGATGGCCAGAATCCAGCCCATTCGCGCAAAAAATCGGGCGTCGCGTTCAGGGCGTTCGGCGATGTAGTCGTGTTCCATGCTGGCTTCGTTTGCAGCGTTCATGCGTGTGCTGGTCATACACCCGAATTCCTTGTCGAGGGCTGATACTGCCGACTCATGCTGAGCCCGCCGGGTGCCTGTTGGGGTTTTTGTTCCTGATTGGATTGATTGGCGGTTTGATTGCCCGGCTGATTGCCGGAAAGCGCTTTGAGCACTTCCTGACTCGGTCCGAACGCTTGCAAACGGCCGTCGCTGAGCACCAGCAATTTGTCGGCCTGGGCCAGCGCCGAAGAACGATGAGTCACCAGAATCACGCTGGTGCCATTGGCTTTCATGTGCGCGATGGCGCTGGCTAACGCCGCTTCGCCAACGGTGTCGAGGTTGGAATTGGGTTCATCCAACACCACCAGGCTCGGCTTGCCGTACAGCGCGCGGGCCAGTGCTACACGCTGTTTCTGGCCGCCGGACAAACCGCTGCCGTCCTCGCCCAGAACCGTGTCGTAGCCTTGCGGCATGCGCAGGATCAGTTCGTGGACACCGGCGTGTTGTGCGGCCTCGACCACTTGCTGCGGATCGGCTTCGCGAAACCGCGCAATGTTCTCGGCGATGCTGCCGCTGAACAGCTCGATGTCTTGCGGCAGGTAACCGATGTAGGGGCCAAGGTCGTCGCGGTTCCATCGATGAATATCGGCACCGTCGAGTCGCACGGTGCCGCCGAGGGTGGGCCAGACGCCGACCAGCACCCGAGCCAGCGTCGATTTGCCGGAACCGGAGGCGCCGAGCACGCCGAGCACTTCCCCGGCGCCGAGGCTGAAACTGACCAGATGCAGCGTCGCGTTGCGCTGCCCCGGCGGGCCGGCGCTGACTTGTTCGAACGTGATCTGGCCTTTCGGCGCCGGCAGCGCCATGGCTTCGTCGCTCGGCGGGTACGCTTGCAGCAGCGAATCGAGGCGGCGGTAGGCGAGTTTGGCGCCGCTCCACTGCTTCCACACGGCAATCAATTGATCGATCGGGCTGAGCACGCGGCCCATCAAAATCGAACCGGCGATCATCATCCCGGCGGTCATGTCACCCTTGATCACCAGCAATGCGCCGAGGCCCAGCACCAGTGATTGCAGGCACAGGCGCAGGGTTTTGCTCAGCGAGCTGATGACCGCGCCGGTGTCGCTGGCCTGATTCTGCAAACCGAGGAACCGCGAATGCACCTGAAACCAGCGCTTGCGCAAGACCCCGAGCATGCCCATCGCCTGAATGGTTTCGGCGTTGTGCAGGTGGCTGGTGGCCAATTGGCTGGATTTTTGCGAGAAGCCTGACGCTTCACTCAACGGCTTTTTGGTCATGGCCTCGTTGAGGCACGCCAGGCCGATCAGTAGCACCGCGCCGGCCGTGGCGAGCACGCCGAGCCAGACGTTGAACAGGAAAATCACCAAGAGGTACACCGGAAACCACGGCGCATCGAAGAAGGCAAACAGTGCCGGGCCGGTGACGAATTGGCGAATGTGGGTCAGGTCGCCCAGCGATTGCCCGGCGTTGCCCTCGCCCTTGAACAGGTTGCGCTCGAACGCGGCTTGATAAACCCGCAGGTTGAAGCGCCGCTCCAGTTGGCTGCCGATGCGGATGACGATGAAGCTGCGGACGATTTCCAGCAGACCGATGAAGGCAAAGAAACCGACAACCATCAGTGACAGCATCGCCAGGGTGGTTTCGTTCTGCGACGAGAGCACCCGGTCGTAGACCTGCAACATGTAAATCGACGGGACCAGCATCAGCACATTGATCAATGCAGTAAAACAGCCAACGCTGATCAAGATGCTCTTGTAATCGCCCAATGCCTTGAATAAGGGTGCGGTCGCTGAGGCATTCGCCATCTTCATTGATTTTCCCTGATGTTATTACTCGTCATTCTTTGACAAGGGTTGTTTAACTGCCCGCACTTGGGCTACAGCATGTTCTGTCGGATAACGCTTACAAATGAATAACAACTTTCTTTGCGCAAACGGGAGTTGCCTGCTTATAGAGGCAACTGCCGTGTTTACATGCGTCATTAGTGCGCGGCGCGCACCAGAGTAATAATCAGCCCGGACTTCAAAGTGCTGGTGTAACGCCCTTCGCGCTCACGGCTGAAAAACACAATTCTGGAACCTTCCTTGCCGGTGATCGCGATGCCGTCCGGTTCAGTGAACCAGCCGATCGCCGTCTCTTGCAGCCACGCGCTGAGACAATCGGCGCCGTCGCCCAAGGTCTGCTTTTGCTGAAAATCGATGACGCAAACGTTCGACGGTTTGTCCTGCAGGGCCTGGGACTCTGCCGTGTCTTGCGCGGCGTTCAGGGTTGCCTGCCACTTGCCGGCCAGCTCCGAGGGATCCGCTAATCTGAGGCTGCTTGCCATGGCTACTTCTCCAAAAAAAATCATCAGCGTCGCCAAGAGCCACGCCGTCGCTTTGCAGGTAAAGGCGTTACGGGTCATAGGACGTTTTACTCCAGCGGGTAGCCTTACTGACAGCGGGCATCGATGCAAGGACAGAGCACGGCGCCGATCGCGCCGCGCTCCTTGTTGCGTCGGATCAGGCCACGATGTCCGTGGTCACTGCCTGGCCAACGGTGCTGACGAGGAAGTCAGCCACGCCGTGCCCGGAGAAATCCACCGACAGTTGGCTGTTGCCACCCGAGGAGGTCAACACCGCATCGCCGGCTGCACCGGTGAACGAATTAACGAAGTGCAGGCCTGCGCCTTTGGTGATGCCGGTCAGGTCAATCTTGTCCAGGCCGCTGACAAAATCGAGGATCTGATCGACTGCACCTGGCTTGGAATCAGAGCTGGCAGCGAACACAAAGGTGTCCGAACCGGCACCGCCCCACAGTTTGTCCGCACCGCCAGCGCCGTAGATGATGTCGTTGCCGCCACCGCCCTTCAGCTCGTTGGCGACGTTGTTGCCGATCAGCAGATCGTTGCCCGAACCGCCAATCGCGTTCTCGATGGTCACGCCTTTGGCAATGGAGATGTTGCCCACCATGCCGCCAACGTCGGAGAACGAGGTTTCATTGAGGTTGATCTTCTGGTTTTGGGTAAAACCGGAGAAATCCAGAGTGTCCTTGCCCCCCGCATCCCACACCGAGAACACCACTTTGTCCGACGACGAAGACGCGCTGAGGAAATCGCGACCGGCGTTGGAGTTGAAGCCGTACGTGGTGTCACCGGTACGGGTTGAGGTGTTGGCGCCGTAGAGTTTCTGGATCGCGGCAATATCGTCCATCAGCGGGCCGGACGAATACGCTTCGACGCCGCCCTTGCTGAAGTTCTGGCTGGTATTGCTTTCACTCCAGTAGCTCATGACGCTGTAACCGCGGGTGTCTTGGCCGTAGGACGCGTCTTTGTAGCTCGGGTTGCCTTCGCCGGCGTTGTAGTCGCCGGGGTGAGCCAGGCCCAGGGTGTGACCGATTTCGTGGGTCAGGGTCTGGCGCCCGTAGTTGTTCAGGCCAGGCGTCTTGTTGACGTCGTAGCCGCTGCCGGTCAGGTACCACGAAGTACCGTCATAACCCGCGCCAGTGCCAGGCAGGTAAGCGAAGGCTGCCGCGCCGTCCTGTCCGCCGCTGTAGTTGCCGAAGGTCATGTGACCGTCGCCGCCCGAGGCTTGCTCGGTGAAGGTGACTTTTGCCACATCGGCCCAGGATTGCATGGCGAGTACGGCTTGGGCTTTCTGCAAAGCGCTGAACTCGCTAAACCCGGAAATCCCGTGTTTGTTCATGACCGACGAGGACGCCGATTTCAGGAACGTGTAGGTCAGATCGATCTTGCCATTGCTGTCGGCGTCGCGATAAGCCGCGCCGTCACGCAGCAGCTCGGTTGCTGCACGATCTACGGAGAACGAGGGTTTGCCATTGACCGTGAGGTTACCGCCACGATCGTACTGATGGGCAAAGCTGTTGATCTGGTTCCACGCCGCGCTGGTTGCTGCCAATGCGCTTAGTGAGTCAACAGCGGTGTCTTTTACTTTCGACATAAACACACTTCCTTGTTAAGCAGTTGAACAGTTTTAGACAGATAACGACGATCCCTGGCGAGATCGTCCTATCACTCGCCCAATGAAGGCGAAAGAAAACTGACACAATTTGAAATCAGACGTCTAGTACTTTTTTGACGTCAAATCGAAGTGCCGCGGAATATGCCCGGAAACATGGGAGGAACGGACGAAAGATATTTTAAGGGGAGGGTTTTGCAAGGATTGTCAGACAATTGGCTATTTAATAATTAAATATGCCTAAGTTGTTTTTTGTCGAAGGCGTCTCAGTTTGCGCAACTTATTAATATGAGTGCCAGTGCATTGCCATCAACTAAGATCAATGGAAGTTTGTGTCGGAATAGACAGCAATCAAGCGGCGTCAACGTTTCTGTGGCGAGGGGGCTTGCCCCCATTGGGTTGCGCAGCGGCCCCAGCCTTTGCATCGCAAAAAAGGGCCTGCTACGCAGTCCAACGGGGGCAAGCCCCCTCGCCACAAGTGAGTGTCCTCGCGAAAAATTAATCGCCGACCAGCGCCATTCTCAACTCCCCGTCCGAATCTTGTTCCACACCCGCGTGCGGATTCGGTCGATGTTCAGCGGCATGGCTTCGAGGGCGAACAAATTGCCCATCATTTCTTCGCTCGGGTAGACCTTGGTGTCGTTTTTGATTGCCGGGTGGATCAGGCTGTCCGCCGCCGAGTTGCCGTTGGCGTAGTGCACATGGTTGCTGATGCTGGCCATGACGTCCGGGCGCAGCAGGTAGTTCATGAAGGCGTAACCGGCCTTTTCATCCGGGGCGTCGACGGGCATGGCGACCATGTCGAACCAGATTGCCGCGCCTTCCTTGGGAATCGCGTAGCCAATCTCGACACCGTTCTTCGCCTCTTTGGCGCGGGTTTCCGCTTGCAGAATGTCGCCGGAGAAGCCGACCGCTACGCAGATATCGCCGTTAGCCAGGTCGCTGGTGTATTTCGAGGAGTGGAAATAACTCACGTACGGCCGCACTTTCATCAGCAGCGCTTCGGCCTTTTTATAGTCTTCAGGATTTTTGCTGTGGTGCGGCAGGCCAAGGTAATTCAGCGCGGCGGGGAGCAATTCCGGGCCATTGTCGAGGATCGCCACACCGCACTTTTGCAGCTTTTGCATGTTTTCCGGTTTGAAGATCAAGTCCCAGGAATCCACTGGCGCGTTGTCGCCGAGCACCGCTTTGACCTTGGCGATGTTGTAGCCGATGCCGGTGCTGCCCCACAGGTAAGGAAAACCGTGTTCGTTGCCCGGGTCGTTGGTCTGCAAGGCCTGCAGCAGCACCGGATTAAGGTTTTTCCAGTTCGGCAACTGCGCCTTGTCGAGTTTCTTCAGCGCCCCGCCCTGAATCTGCCGTGCCATGAAATGGTTGGACGGAAACACCACGTCATAACCGGATTTGCCGGTCATCAACTTGCCGTCGAGGGTTTCGTTGCTGTCGTAGACGTCGTAGCTGAAGCCGATGCCGGTTTCTTTCTGGAAGTTCTTGGTGGTGTCCGGGGCGATGTAGTCCGACCAGTTGTAGATCTTCACGGTCTCGGCCGCGTGCCCGAGGGTCGCAACCAGTGCCAGCGGAGCCAAAGTCAGGGTATTTCGGATCATGGGTCGATTCCTGTATGGGGTTTTTATTGGCAGGCAATCAAAAGATCAAAATCAAAAATCAGAAAATCAAAACGTAACTCTTGCGCACGGTTTCCTGGATGTCCCAGATACCGAGGCTGTTGGCCGGCAACATCAGTGCATCGCCGGCTTCTATGTGCAGGGTTTCACCGTCATCGGGGGTAAACGTGCAGCGGCCCTGAATGAAGTGGCAGAACTCCTGCGCCACAATCTGCCGCCGCCAGCGCCCCGGCGTGCATTCCCAGACGCCGGTTTCGACGCCGTCGTCGCGTTCGACGCTGGTGGTCGACGCCACGGCGATCGGGCTGCCGAGCGGCACGGCCACGGGGTTGGATTCATCCAGTTGGAGCGTTGCGGTGTTTTTGAATTGGGTAATGCTCATCGGAATACCTGTGGATTGATAACGCTGTTTTAGTGCATGAAACCTTCCATGAACTCGGCCACGCCGCTGGCCAGTTTGCGTCGCCACGGCGCGGTGGCCGGGTTGGCCAGGGTCTGGTCTTCGTGGACAAAGCTGCGGATGATCGCGTTGTAACCGAGCCAGCGGCAGGGTTCCGGCTCCCACGCCCGCAGCGCGTCGAGGCCGCCCTGTGGGATCACCCACGGCTGGCGTACCAGTTCGGTATCGCGCTGCAGAATCAAATCGGCCAACGTCCGGCCGCCGAGATTGCTCGCGCCAACGCCCTCGCCGCCGTAACCGCCGGACAACGCGATACCACTGGCGTGATCACAGAGCATGTGCGGCTTGAAGCGCCGCGACATGCCGAGGTTGCCGCCCCAGGCGTGGGTGATTCGGACATTTTTCAGTTGCGGGAACAGTTCACCGAACAGGTAGCGACGCAGCTCGACTTCGCTGGTCGAGAGGTCGAAGTCGTGCCGCAACTTGCCGGCAAACTGGTAACCGCCGCGAGCGCCGAATACCAGGCGGTTGTCGGCGGTGCGCTGGCCATAAGTGACCTGGCGACTGGCTTCGCTGAACGCCTGGCCCTGGCTCAGGCCGATTTCATCCCAGGTCGCGGCGGACAGCGGCTCGGTCGCCACCAGCAGGCTTTGCACCGGCAGTTGATAACGCCCCAGCGGCGGCAGCGTGACGGAATAACCTTCTACCGCCGGCACCACCCAACGACTGCGCACCGAGGCTTTCGCTGTGCGCAGACTGCCGGACTGCCACTGCGTCACCGGGCTGTTCTCGTAAATTTTGACGCCCATGCCTTCCACGGTTCGCGCCAATCCCCGAACCAACTTCGCCGGGTGAATGGTCGCGACGTGCGGTGCGTAGATACCGCCATACGGTTTGGCAATTCTGATCTGTTGCGCCAATTGCTCGGGGCTGAGCCAGCGGTAGTCGTTTTCGTTGAGGCCCTGACCGTGCAATTTGTCCAGATAACTGCGCAGACTGCTTTCCTGCTCGGGATAACGCGCCGCGCAATAGAGCACGCCGCCCTTGCGGTAATCGCAGTTAATGCCTTCGCGTTCGAGGACGATCTCCACTTCGTCGGGAATGCTGTGCAGCAAATCGAACGAGGCGCGACGTTGCTCGGCTGGCAGACCGGCGAGCAAACGGTCTTCGCCGAGCAGATTGCCCATCAGCCAGCCGCCATTGCGGCCCGAGGCACCAAAACCGGCTGTTTGCGCTTCGATGATGGCAATTTTCAGATCTGGCGCCAGGCGTTTGAGGTAATACGCGGTCCACAGCCCGGTGTAACCCGCGCCAATAATGGCCACGTCGACGTCCAGGTCCCGCTCCAGTGCCGGACGCGCCAACAACGGCTCGTCGAGTTGATCCATCCACAAACTGATCGTGCGCCACGCCGACATACACCACTCCGCCCATCCAGACTTCAATGGCGTCGATCCTAGAGGGTGAAGTCAGAGGCTGTCGTGCGCGCGTGCACGCAAAGAAATTTGTTTGACGTAAGCCTTGGGCGATTGCCCGGTGTGCTGGCGGAAACAACTGTAGAACGCCGACAGCGAGTTGAACCCGGCGGCAAACGCCAACTCGTCGACCCGCAGCGGTGGCGTGGCGTTGTCCAGCGCCGCGAGCAAATGCTGCAGACGGGCCTGGTTGACGTAACGATAAAAGCTTTGCCCGAGCACCTGGTTGAGCAGATAGGAAATCTGATTGCGGCTGTACCCGCACTCCTTCGCCACGCGCTGCAAGTCGAGTTCGGGATCGAGATAAGGTTGCTGGCGCTGGAAGTATTGCTGCAGGTCTTCGGCCATGAAACTCAGCTGGCGCGGCGACAAACCGAGGCGACTCGCCGCCGGGCGCAGGTTGTTCGCGGTTTTGCTCGACGCTTGCTCGCGCACCAGCGAGGCGTATTCGTTAACGCGCCAGATCAGGCCATCGCGCACGGTAATCGCTTCACTGGAGCGAAACGACACCAGGCCGTCGGTGCCGCGCAAGGTCATGCGGTACTGGATGAACGCGGTGTTGCCGTCGAGGCGGATGCGGTCGGAATGTTCCAGCGCTTCATCGGGATTGCGCGGCATGCTGTCACGCACGTACTCGCGCAGTTCGTCCAGCCCCATCACGCGGTTCTGGAAAAAGTCGCTGTACTGGATGTCCGGGTGGTACAGCGCCATTACGCCGTCCAGATCCCGGTGTTTCCAGCACAAGTGGTAACGCATCACCGTCTCGCCCGTGGCCTGGGTTTGCAGCGGGCCATCATCATCGACTTGCATAAAGAGCTCGGCGAAAAACCCCGAGCTTGCCCAAGTTCGGCTTCGGCTTCAATGGTCTGACACCTGCTCAGCGGTAATGGCCTTTTGCTCAAACTCGCCAGCGACGTGACACAGATCAAAAAACCCGACGGCAATCGCCAAACGGACTGAAAAAAGCCACGTGTTTTTAACATGCGGGTGCTACTTTTAACTGCATTCACCGGTTGAGCCAATGAAGGTTCTACCCCTCCTCACATGAGCTAATGGAAGCGCTCGATGACTAAGGCGGGCAACACATGAACAAAGGTTCGAGCAAGGTCACCTTTCCCAACGCCTGCCAGCTGATGCGCTGGCATTTTCATCCGATGGGTTTCGAGGCGAGCATGGACGCGCCGGGCAGCATGATCGCCCGACTGTTTGACCGTGCCAGTGGCGAAACCATGATCGCCATCGCCGGCATCCCCTGCGCGACGGTGATGAACGCAGCCGATGTCGAACGAATAATCGAAGCGGTGGAAGATGAGCTGGAAGCGTTTATTCCGCCGATGGCGCTGAGGAATTACGCTTGAAGGTGCTTGCCGATGACTAAAAGCCCACAGGAAGTGGGCTTTTTTGTGCGTGTTGTTTCGGTCGCCGAAACGCCGAAATCCCATGTAGGAGTGAGCCTGCTCGCGATAGCGGTTGATATTCAGCACACGTATTGACTGACATGGCGCTATCGCGAGCAGGCTCACTCCCACACGGGGGATTGGGTTTGCATCGGAATCTGAGTCAGGCGGATTTTGCGCTTTGGCGGTGGTCGGCGAAGAACGTTTTGCCCTTGCCGACTTTGTCCGACGCCTTGGGCATGTTCACTGCCTGACCTTCCTGAGCATCGACGTACCAATAACAATGGCTCACCGCCCGGGTGATGCCGACATACGCCAGGCGCAGAATCTCGTCTTTCTGCGCGTTGTCGTAAGCCTCGGTATCACCAGCCTTGCCCAATCCGGCCATGCGATATACCTGATTTTTGTACGGCGAACTGGTCAAGTGCTGACAGTCACCCAACAAGAACACCGCGTCGGCCTGTAGGCCTTTGGCGCTGTGGTACGTCAGCTGCTTCAGCCTTCGGTCCGCATACGGCAAGCTAGAATCAACATTAACTACAGACTGAATATGCTGTTCTATCAATAGCTTATCGCTGCTTTTTCGATAGAGCATCAAGATTGAATCACCGCGTTTGTAGTGCTCCGTCAGCCGCTGCGCCATGCCCTGATCGTCACGATCCAGCACATTCACCGGCAGCAATGTTTTAGGTTCACCGCTGGCCTTGGCTTTCTTTCCAGAGATTGACGGGGCTGCGCGAACGATATGCTCGGCGGCATCGATGATGTGCTGATGGCTGCGGTAGTTGTCGCTGAGCATTACCCGCGTGGTGCCTGGCGACGGGAATTCCTTGTTGAACTCCATGAAATACGTCGGCGAACTGCCGCGCCAGCCGTAGATCGATTGCCAGTCATCGCCCACACACAGTAGCGACGAACGCTGGGCGCCGCGCCCGACATGCATCGCCGGGCCACGACTGCGGATTTCGCCGAGACTGGCGCGGATCCACGAGACGATCTGCGGCGAAACGTCTTGAAACTCGTCGATCATCAAATGCGCCATTGGCCGCAGCAGCTCATTGCTCAATAACTTGAGGTTCTCCGGCGAGTGCTCGCTGAACAACGCGAACATCCGGTTGTAGGTCATCACTGGCGGCTTCTGATCCAGCAAGTGATCTTCGAAGGCGCGCCAGAACAGGCTCAGTGCCTCGAAGAAGAACCGGTCCGGATCGTCTTTGGCGAAACTCATGCGGCCAACCGCGTCCGGCACGTCGAGGCCAAGGTTCTCGATGAACCCGGCGGCGCCGACAAAACAGTCGAGCAGCGGCGCCGACGCCAGTTCACCTTTGACCTTGTAATCAAAGCCCGGCCCGGCGCTGGCGTCACCGGTCAGCGACGCCAAAACGCGCTTCGACGACTCGTAACTATCCAGCCATATCAAAGGCTTACGACAGAAAGCTTGAAACAGGGTGCGTTTGACTGCCCACTCGGCGCGGACGCTGAGCTTGGCATTGGGACGGTTGAGCTGCGGGTTTTCCCGTGGGTCAAAACCGAGCACAACCCACGCGTCGAGACTTGGAATATAGCCGTGGCAATGGAAGGTCGAACCATTGATGTCGAAGGTCTGGCGGTTGGGCTCGATGCCTTTGATTGGCCAGGCACCGGCGCGAAACCACAGGTCCTCGATGGTGTCGCAGAGTTCTTCATCACGTTTGGCGGCGAGTTCGGTCACGGCGACACGCTTCTGCACGTCCGGGTGATCGCGCTCCAGCTCCTTGAGCTGCAAGGCGTGGCGCGACAACGGCTGAATCAATCCACGGAAACGCTCGTCGCTGGTAAACAAGCGGTGATAGCAGGCGTTCAGTTGCTGGCGCTGCGCGTCGTTGATGCGCAGGTCGAACGGATTGCTGTCGACCTCTTCGTCGCCACTCTGCGGGCGATTGCTGAGGTTTTCGAAGGCTTGCAGGCGCTCGAAACCCGGCAGACTGCGGACCATCGGCAGAATCCGCGAGTGAAAGGTGCGCACCAGATCCCGCGCTTCTTTCAGGCTCAGCGCCCGCCCCCAGAGGCCAAACAGTTCGATCAGCTTATTGATGAAATCCTTGCGCGACTCGCGGGTGAAGGTCACCACGGTCATCGAATCGAGTTCAAAACCCAGGTAGTGGCTGAGCAACAGAATGCGCAGTACCAGCGTCGTCGATTTGCCGGCACCGGCGCCGGCGATAACCGAGGTCGATGGCGTGTCGCTGAAGATCATCTTCCACTGCGCGACACTCGGCTGCGCGTGCGCCGGCAACAGGCGCGCAACATCGGCTTTCATGCGTTTCTTGATGTCGGCAGTCAGTGGCAGGCGCCAGTCATCGAACAGGTTATCGTCAACATTCGGCGGCCGGTGCTCGGTGCAGCGCGAATCGCGGATCAGCAACACCTGCCGGCCTTCTTCCAGCCCTTCGAGCTTGCCTTCCTTGAACCCGTAATCGACCCCAGCGGTGTGGCCGCTGCGAAAACCGTCAGCCTGGCCGTGCAGCCACGACGCCCGGTGCTGCGCGCGCAGCCGCGTCAAGCCGTGGCCAAACAACCGCGCGGCCAGGCGCTTGAGCAGCGGCATTTCGGCTAACGGGCGAAGTTCGGGAGGAAGCTCAGAGGTTTGAAGCTCAGGGGTATGAGGCTCGAAGTTATGAAGCTCGGGGGTGTGTCGCGGCACGCGGTCGGACTCCAGGGTGTGAGGCTGTTGGCGGCTATGGTGTCTGCATTCGCCGGAGAGTTCTAGTGAAATGCTTACAGGTCATTGGCTTATGCGATGAAGTGAAGGCTGGGTGAGACTATTCACGCGCCGCTAACCATCAAATAATTGGATGGTTTTGAAGCAGTTTTTACGCTTTTTATCGATTAACGCCTGATAGATGATGCCCGCCATTAACCACCGGTTCGTGATTCGTGGCCAAGGCGCTCAGCCCCATGACGGACCTTTCAGGAGACGATCATGCTTGAACTCAGACCTTTCAAAACCTTGGGCGGCGCTCACCACGGCTGGTTGGATGCCCATCACCATTTTTCGTTCGCCGAGTACCACGACCCGAAACGCATGAACTGGGGCAACCTGCGCGTATGGAACGACGACATCATTGCGTCGGGCACCGGTTTCCCGCAGCACTCGCACCGCGACATGGAAATCATCACTTACGTGCGTGAAGGCGCGATCACCCACCAGGACAACCTCGGCAACAAGGGTCGCACTGAGGCCGGCGACGTTCAGGTCATGAGCGCCGGCACCGGGATTGCTCACAGCGAGTACAACCTGGAAGCGAGCGAAACGCGTATTTTCCAGATCTGGATCATTCCCAACGAGGCTGGATCGGCACCGTCGTGGGGTGCCAAACCGTTTCCAAAAGGGCAACGCGAAGGTTTTGTAACCTTGGCCAGCGGCAAGGACGGCGACGATCAGAGCCTGCGAATTCGGGCAGATGCGCGCTTGGTCGCGGCTAATCTCAAGGCTGGCGAAACCGCGGAATATCACCTGGATGCTGGGCGCCGCGCCTATCTGGTGCCGGCGACCGGGATGATTGAAGTCAACGGGTTACGCGCTGAAGCTCGAGACGGCATTGCAGTTGCGGATGAGCGAGTGTTGCGGGTGACGGCGGTCGAAGACAGTGAGGTTGTGCTGGTGGACCTGGCTTGATCGAGTAAACACAGGGCAAAAAAATGGGCGACCTGGTGGTCGCCCTTTTTTTGCGTAATGCCGATTGTGCTGAGGGTGTCAGGCTCGCTGAGTGACCGAATGCATGACCCTCCCATTGTGGCGAGCGAGCTTGCTCGCGCTGGGTTGCGCAGCGACCCCAAAATTTCGGTCGTTACATCGATTTTGTGAGCGCTGCGCGCTCAAACGCGAGCAAGCTCGCTCGCCACAGGGGGATTCATTGCTCCCGGCTTTCCTCAGTCGTCCTTGATTACTTCGCTGAGATAGCGCCATCCACCAGCGTTTGCGCCTCGGCGACCAGTTGCTTGAGATGCTCGTCGCTGACGAAGCTTTCCGCATAGATCTTGTAGATGTCTTCGGTGCCCGATGGGCGCGCGGCGAACCAGCCGTTTTCGGTCATGACTTTCAAACCGCCAATCGCCTGATCGTTACCCGGCGCATGGCTGAGGATGCTCTGGATCGCTTCGCCGGCCAGTTGCGTCGAGGTCACTTGATCCGGCGACAATTTGCTCAGCAAGGCTTTCTGCTCAGGATTGGCTTTGGCATCGACACGAACGGAGAACGGTTCGCCCAATTCGTCAGTCAAGGCGCGATAAGCCTGACTCGGGTCGCGGCCAGTGCGCGCGGTCATTTCTGCCGCCAGCAACGCCGGGATCAAGCCGTCCTTGTCAGTGCTCCAAACGCCGCCGTCCTTGCGCAGGAACGAGGCACCAGCGCTTTCTTCGCCGCCGAAACCCAGCGAACCGTCGAACAAACCGTCAGCGAACCACTTGAAGCCGACCGGCACCTCGTACAAACGACGGCCGAGGCGCTTGGCCACGCGATCGATCAAGCCGCTGCTGACCACGGTTTTACCCACGGCGGCATCGGCGCGCCATTGCGGGCGGTTCTGGAACAGATAATCGATGGACACCGCGAGGTAGTTGTTCGGCGCCAACAGGCCGCCGGAAGGGGTGACGATGCCGTGGCGATCGTGATCCGGGTCGCAACCGAAGGCGACATCGAAGCGGTCTTTGAGGCCGATCAAACCTTGCATCGCGTGCGTGGACGATGGGTCCATGCGGATCTGCCCGTCCCAATCGACGGTCATGAAGCGGAAGGTCGGATCAACCTGGGTGTTGACCACTTCCAGGTCCAGACGGTAATGCTCGGCAATCGCCGACCAGTAGCGAACCCCTGCTCCGCCCAGCGGATCGACGCCCAAATGCAGCTTGGCGTCGCGAATCGCGTCGAAGTCGATCACGTTGATCAGGTCGGCAACGTAGGTGTTGAGGTAATCGTGACGATGGGTGGTGCTGGCCTTGAGCGCCTGCTCGTAGCTGATGCGTTTCACGCCCGCCAGTTTGTTGCCGAGCAATTCGTTAGCCTTGGCTTCGATCCACTTGGTGATGTGCGTATCGGCCGGGCCGCCGTTGGTGGGGTTGTATTTGTAGCCACCGCTTTGCGGCGGATTGTGCGACGGCGTGATGACGATGCCGTCCGCCAGACCCGAGGTGCGGCCGCGGTTGTAGCAGAGGATTGCGTGGGAAATCGCCGGAGTCGGCGTGTACTCGTCGCCCTCGGCGATCATCACGGTGACGCCATTGGCCGCGAGCACTTCGAGCGCGCTGGCGCCGGCCGGGGTCGACAGTGCGTGGGTGTCGATGCCGACAAACAGCGGACCATCGATGCCCTGGGCCTCGCGGTACAGGCAGATCGCCTGACTGATCGCCAGCACGTGCCATTCGTTGAAACTCAAGTCGAAAGAGCTGCCGCGGTGACCGGACGTGCCGAAAGCAACACGCTGTGTAGAAACGGAAGCATCAGGCTGGCCGGTGTAATAAGCCGTTACCAGTCGCGGGATGTCGACCAACAACTCTGCCGGTGCCGTTTTGCCCGCAAAAGGACTGAGTGTCATGCAAAACCTCTGGAATCGAGTGGTTCAGGAATAGAGACGGAGTTTACTGGCAGTTTGACCGCAGCGCGATGCGAACGATCCCGCGCAGTCGAGGATCGTTGCTGACCGTCTCAATCGATCGTTTCCAGACGCAAGGCATCGCCAAGCAAACTTAGCGCGGCGCCGAGGTTGTGCTCGCCACTGAACGTGTGGCTGAGGCGCAGATGCTGCGCGTGCAGGCCTTGCAGACTGAACAGCTCGCCCGGCGCGATCACCACGTGCTGTTTAACAAGGCGCTGGAACACTCGGCGCACGTCCACCGGGCGCAGCGACCGCGCCCAGATCGTCGCGCCACCCTGCGGTTCGACCGGTTGCAAAGCGTCGCCGACTTTCTCGTGCAACAGCTGGATCATCTGCACTTGGCGATCCTTGAGCAGACGCCGCAGCACTTGCAGGTGCTGGTCGATGCGGCCATTGCTGTACAGCCGCGCGATGGCTTTCTGGCGGATCGGCGAAAGCCGAAACGCACGCAACAGGAAATAACGCTGCAATTCTTCACCGAGCTGCCGGGTCAGCAGATAACCGTAAGGCGCCTCGGGCCCGACGACTTTTTCGAAGGTCGAGACCACGATCAGTCGATCAGGATCGACCAGATCTCGGAACCTCAAGACTTCGCAGTCGAAACCCAGTTCGCCATAACAGTCGTTTTCCAATACCCAGCAGTCGTGCCGCGCCAGTAACTGGGCGATGGCTAGACGGTTGTCGTGCGGCATCTGGCTGCCTTGCGGCATGCTCAGGCCCGACGACAACATCACCAACCGGACCTTTTTGCTTTCCAGCACTTCCTGCAATTGCGCCACGTTAAGCGCGCCACACGCTTGCAGTGGCAACTCGATGACCCGCACATCCGCCGCTTCGAACAGACGCAAAATCACCCAATCACACGGCGACTCGACCACCACACAAGCCTCTTTGAGCCGCAACACCGCGATCAGTATTTCCAGCACGCCGCGCAAATCGGCGCCGATGTAAACCTCATCGGCGTGCCAGCAGCGCGCCGGCGACGTGGTGTAGCGCGCCGCCAGAGCGATGCGCAGTTCCAGTTCGCCACAAGGTTGCGAGGCCGATGGCGGACGGCGCGGATACTGGCGCAGCAGTTCTCGCTCAAGCATCAGCAACGGACTGTCGAGCGGCTGCAGCAACGCCGGCTCGTCGGCGCTGAGCACCAGCATGTCGGGCCGCCGCGCGTTGAAATAGACCGTTTCGAGCAAATCCTGACTATGGGGCCGCATCCCCAGCGCCGCCATCGGCAGCGAGTAATAACCCGACTTGGCCACCGAGTAGACCCGCCCTTCCTTCTCCAATAATGAGTAAGCGTACTGAATGGTCGAGATCGACACATTCAGACGCAGGGACAATTGGCGCAACGAAGGCAGGCGAATGGACGTGCCGCAGTCCGGCCCATTGATCAAGTGCGTGAGGTATCGATAAACCGCCTGATAAGCAAAATCCGTTTCCCTGGGACCCTTCATCGTTGATGGCCGGGCACAGTGTGTGCGCGTAATCGAGCATGCGTGGATCGAGCCAGCCCGTGCACCTTCAAAGCCCCGCTGACAATTCGCCGGGTGTCATCGCATCATCATCGGGAGAGTCTGCGGCGACTTTTACTGCCTCGACCGTGACCGGGCGCATTTTATAGAGCGTGCCGATCAGGCGGACCGGCAAGCCACTGACATCGACCATCCATTGCACGACCTGCTCCGGCGCCTGAAACCCTTGCATTGCCCTGTGCAAGTCGGGCATCGCCACGAGCATGCCGGGATGACAACTGCGCAGGAACTGCTCCAGCCCGGCGCCGCCATTGACGAAGGGTGCGAACAACAGGCAGATCAGTTGCGCTTCGCTGAGGCCAAGGGTTTTCTGCGCTTCGGTTGCCGCTTGCAAGCGCCGTTCGGCCAGGGTGGCGGGATTACCGAAAGTGCTCAGCGCCAGTTCACAGATGCGTTCCGGCACCAGTTTGCGGCGCATCATCACCATGGCTCGCTGCAGATATTCAGCGACCCCGCTTTCGTAACTTTCCCCGACCAGGTAGCACGCTTGCAGGCCATGCACGTGCGCGGCAATCGTCGGGCTGACGTAGTCGCTATCGCTCAAATGCGCGGCCATTTCATCGCACTTCACACCCAGAAACTCGGTAAACAGAGGCCAGCGCTCCTCGAGCTTGCCGACCAGCATGTCGTGGATATCCAGATGCGTGGCGCGCCGGCAGGCCTCAAAGCGTCCGACCGGACGCCACGGCGCACGCTGCTGATCGGCATAAAATGCGCGGAAATAGTCGCTGCCCAAGTCGTCGAGCGCAGTGAACAGCATCTCGAAACCGGCGGTGTTGTAGTTCAGCGTGGCCAGATCGGCTTTTTGCGCCGCGCGTCGCAGGCCGTCGAGAAAGTGTTTCTGCTGACGCGGTGTGTCGCTGCTGATCAAGGCATCGACGCCGTTGTCCCATCGCGCAATCTGTCCGTAGAACTCGCCCATTGCCAGGTAGCTGTCGTCCCACAGCTCCAGCGCCCCATCCCAGCTGCGGCGATGGCCAACCATCAACAAATTCAGGCGATTGCTTTCGACGCCCGCCTCGGAAGTCGCTGCCTGATGATCAAACGGCAGCACTTCGCGGTCATCGACCATCAGCAGTTCGACCCGAGGGTCGTCGTAAAGGAACAACGCCGCATAGCTTTTATGGATATTGTCCAGCGCTACAGTGCCGGTTGCGCTGGTGCGCAAGGTCGCCACGCGCAACTGAAAAGTCGCCGGCGCACGGCTGGCGATGTTCAATTGCGCGGCTCGCAGCAATGCCAGGGTGTAGCAGCTGTCGAGCGTGCCGGTTTGAATCGCCAGTACTTTGAATTCACCGATGCGCTCCATGCCTCCGGCCGACACTACCAGGCGTTGAATCATCAGCTGCAAGGCAGTGCGCTCGGCCCGCGAAAAGAAACTCAGCAACCTTTGCAGTACTTGCTGGTAAACATAGTTCATTGCCTGATCGTGAATTGTGGTCATCAGTGTTTTACCTGGTATTCGGAAGTTCAGTGTCACGCAAACAGTGATAAAGACTGCGCGAACGATTCTCGGTGATGAAGTGCTGGGACCTTGTCATGAAATGCTAGCACTTAAGTTTTGGGTATTTATTTGAAATGTTTACACTCGATCTATATCAAAGCGACAGCAACCTCCCCGCAAAGGCCCGCCCGGCAAGGCTGTCGCGATTTAGCACGACTTCCTAGGAAACTTCCGACAGCGTCCCACAGACTTTGAGTACAAGAAATAGAGAAAGAAGACACGCTTATATGTTTCGCCAAAACGCGGTAGAGAGCTTCGCCACCGTTTAGCAATAACACGCACTGTTTAAGAACGACCAAACGCCCACTCATGACTCATTCCTTGAGATGAAAGTAATCATTCAATTATCAGTGCTTATATGCTGATTAGAAGATACAGATGAAAAGCAAAAACCGGTTCAGTTGCTGAAACGTCACAGCCGAAAACGACGATGCCCTCGGTGCGGGGAGCACAGAGGGCATCGGGTCAGCGCTCAGCATCCGTGATTTACGGACGCTGATGGAGGGTTTTACGCAGGCTCGACCTGCAGGGCGACGCGTTCGCGGCATGGGCATTCGTCCATGTAGCGGTGCGCTTCAACGAACTCGGCAAACGGGAACACCCGAGTCTTGAGCGGCAGCAGCACGCGGTCGGCGGTCAGCTGGTTGATGTCGCGCAACGCTCGTTGCAGCGCCACGTGATCCTGCACAATGCCCAGCTCCGGTTTGCCGGTGAAGTTGCCGATGCAGTGGACGAAGAACTGAATGTTCTTCTGGAACGCTGCACACGCCGGGAATGGCGTCTGGTTGCCACCTTGCAAGCCGTACAACACAAGGCTGCCGCGCGGTGCCAGGACATCGCCAAGCAAGGACATCTGCGGGCCGCCGAGACCGTCGAATACCACATCGACGCCACGGTTGTCGGTGATTTTGTTGATCTGCATGAGCAGATCCTGTTCTTCGGTGACGATGACTTTCTCGGCACCCAAGGACAGCAAGTTGTCGCGTTCCTCGGCGGATTTGGTCGCCGCAATCACTCGTACACCCAAGGCTTTGCCCAGTTGTACGAAGGATGGCCCTGCGCAGTGGCTGGCGTCGGTGACCAAGGCAAACTGCCCCGGTTTGACCCGTGCCAGATCGACGTAGGCGAAATAGGCGATCAGCAGCGGCGTGTAATGCACGCTGGCCTCGATCGGGCTGAGCACATCCGGGTAGCGGGTCAGTGCCGAGCGCGGCAGAACGATTTGTTCGCCGTAGACCGGATAATCGTTAGGGCTCTCGGCCGGAAAACTGGCGACTTTGTCACCGATCGCCAGGTCTTCGACACCGTCGCCGACCGCAGTGACGATACCGGCCATTTCATGGCCAAGCCCCGAAGGAAGACGAGCGTGGGACGACGCCAGGTTCTGGCGCCAGAGAATGTCATACCAGCTGATGCCGATTGCTTCGACGCGCACCTGCACTTCACCCGGTGCAGGCAGAGCGGCCGCATGCTCTTCGCATTTGAGCACCTCGGCTGGACCAAACTTGTGAAAACGGATCGTGCGGGACATCGCAAACCTCGTCAAAGTAACCTCTAATGCCACGAACTCTATCTGGGCTTTCCAGCCAAGACTATCAGTGGCTATTAATAGTCGACATGCCTGTCATTGATTCCGCAGCGCCGGCGACATCGTCAGAATGCCGTAAAAACCGAAGCGGCAATTATGTGAAAAGTGAATTACACGGTGCAGAGTAGCAGCCTTTGCCCTTAATATTCATGCCGGCCATTGTTCTCATATGGCCGCCCACGTCAAGTTTGCTGACCCTGCCAGGACTCCAGATGAATCGTAATGACCTGCGTCGTGTCGACCTGAACCTGTTAATCGTATTCGAAACATTGATGCACGAACGCAGCGTGACCCGCGCCGCGGAAAAGCTGTTTCTCGGCCAACCTGCCATCAGTGCCGCGCTTTCGCGGCTGCGCGGGTTGTTTGACGACCCACTGTTCGTGCGCACCGGCCGCAGCATGGAACCCTCGGCGCGGGCGGTAGAGATTTTCGCCCTGCTCTCGCCGGCGCTGGATTCGATTTCCACAGCGGTCAGCCGCGCAGCCGAATTCGACCCGGCCACCAGCACCGCAGTGTTTCGCATCGGCCTCTCGGATGATGTCGAGTTCGCTTTGCTGCCGATGCTGCTCAAGCGCCTGCGCGCGGAATCGCCCGGCATCGTCCTGGTGGTGCGCCGCGCCAACTACATCCTGATGCCAAGCTTGCTGGCTTCCGGCGAAATCTCTATCGGCGTGAGCTACACCGCCGACCTGCCGGCCAACGCCAAACGCAAAGTCCTGCGCCGCAGCATGCCGAAACTGTTGCGCGCCGACACCGTGCCGGGGCCATTAAGCCTGGATGACTTCTGCGAGCGCCCACACGCGCTGGTGTCGTTCGCCGGCGACCTCAGCGGGTTTATCGATGAAGAATTGGAAAAACTCGGGCGCAAACGCCACGTCGTGCTCGCCGTGCCGCAGTTCAATGGCCTGAGCACGCTGATCAGCGGCACCGATATCGTCGCCACCGTGCCGGATTACACCGCCGAAGCATTGACCGCTGCCGGTGGCGTACGCGCGGAAGATCCGCCGCTGCCGGTGCGCAGTTTCGAGCTGCACATGGCGTGGCGCGGGTCGCAGGACAATGATCCGGGCGAGCGTTGGTTGCGCTCGCGCATTCAGATGTTTTTTGGCGACCCGGATAGCCTCTAAGCGTCGTCGGGCTGGCTAACGCACAAAAAACGCTCAAGCACATTTTTTGTGATCATCACGGTGTAAATGTCTGCCTGCATGAGCCCATGTACCCATTCGCACGTGGCGGCAGTAAAAACCTCACCTCGACCTTTGTGAAAGTGCACCACCATGCCAGCCCCGCGACTGTGCAAATCGATGCTGGCGTCGCTGAGGTCGGGCGCCAGGATGGAAGCACGAAACCGCGCATCGCCATCGCCGAGCATGAATGAATAGGCATCCTCGGCGCGGCCATGCTCGGCATTGGTCGCCCAGCCCATTGCGAGGATTTGCAATCCGCAGGGCGCGCCGTCATTACCGAGCGGTTCGGGCAGACCGTCGACGAACGTGTACTCCAGGCCATCCACCTCATAACCGAAGATGTTGGCCTCGTCTCCAAACATATCCGCGTAACCCAGGCCCGTCCCCATGAACGCCCAGTGCCCAGGCCTGAAGACGGTATACCCGCGTGGGCTGCGCGGTGCCATTGCGCCAAAGCTGCCGTAAATCCCGCGCAGAGCATTCACCCCGAACGTCCTTGCCCCTGGGTGATTAACACTTGGATCTTCCCAGGCCCCCGTGAGCCGATGAGGCTCGGTAGCCGCCACAGGATCGAGCGCGCCGGCGTCGTACTTGTAGGCCACCTGCCGCCGGCCTTCATCTTCCAAGCGGATCTGCCACATGAAATTGCCGGCGAAGCGCGCCACCTTGCCGCCCTCCTCGACAAAGGCGTCGACATGGTCGCGCATTTCCCGCGTCCAGTACTCGTCGTGCCCGGCGAAGACGGCGCAGGCGTAGCCCTCAAGCGCGTGCGGGTCGTGATGCAAATCGTCCTGAGTCAGAATATGCACCGTATAACCTTGCTGCTCGGCCCAAACCACAAAAGGTCTCTCGAAAGACGCCCACCCCGCCAACGCGTAGTACTTGGCGTAGCCGTTAAGGCTGGCCCATTCAATGAACTCGTAGCGCGCGGGCCCTGGCGTGCGGGGCCGCGTCGCGTTGACGCAACGGGGTGCGCCTTCCGGCAGCCAAACCTGCCCTCTCGCCCAGGGGCGCTGCGTCGACAGCAACGGCGAGCGGCCACGCGGCGTGTCGGGGTGAATGCCAAAGTAATGATTGGCACCGCCCCAGTCGTTATAGGCGGCCCACGTCGAGGTGGCCGCAACGAGCACCAAGGCATCGGCACGCTTGCGCAGCGCCTTGACGATGAACAGATGATGCCCGAGGACGCTGTCGTCGCCGTCCCGTACTTCCACGATATAGCCGCCCTGCTCGGCATCCGCCGGGACTGTCCATTGCATGAAGACAGGCCATTGGCAGCCATGCTCGTAGGCACGTTCGGGTATGGGGTGAAATCGCGCGTCAAGGTTGTCAGTGGTATGCAGCGTGCGGGCGATGGCGCCATCACGATAGATCCGCAGCCTCACTTGCGGGCGGTTTGACGACAGATACAGACAAACCGAATCACCCGGGCTATAGGCGCGGCGGTCCGAGTAGCACCACGCGGCCGCCGGGCCCGACTCGCAAGGAACTTCGACCCAGGTCTCGCGTGCGGCCTGACGCGGCCCCGAAGTCTGGCTGACGGTCACGTTGGCGCCCGGTCGTTCACCTCGTGCAACGGCGTCCTTCAGGTCTGTGGAATTCATTGAGTCGTACCCCTTTGTTCGGCTGATTCTGCAGACGGCCGTGAGCCCGCACCGACTCGAGCACCAGGCGCCTCAATGTGCGCAAGGTCAATGCCCGCCGTTTCGTCGATAAGAAACCCTGCCAGAACGGTGATTACGCCCAACCCGATCACATAGCTGACATACAAATAGCCAAGGTCGGCGCCGCCAAGATAGCTGTGCAGATAAGGCGCAGTGCCGCCAAAGATCGCCACTGAAACCGACGAGACCAGACCGACGCCCTGCGCCCGTGCCTGGGTCGGCACCTGCTCGGACAGCACCGCGGGAAAAATCGCCGCGATCAACGACCAGGCACCGAGCCCCAGCACCTGGGCCAAAAACAGCGTGTAGGGCTCGGTGGTCACCATTATCGAAATGGGATAGGTCAGCACGATCACCCCCAGGCCCCAGGCGATGACCATCGGCCGGCGCCCTACCCGATCAGACAACATTCCACAGACCGGCAACCAGCACACGCAGAGGATCTGCGCGAGAAGACTGGCCACATAAGCACCCGTGGCGTCCATGCCCTGGGCAATCGCCGTCGAAGCGCCGAACGTGACCCAGGCGCAGTAAGTGACATTGGCGGCCGCGGCTAGCATCACGATGTTACGCGCAACGCGCACCATCTCCCCCCTGGACAGCTTGCGCGGCGGCCGCGCCAGACCCTGTTGCTCTACAAATACATGAGACTCCTGCGCACCACGGCGCAAAAACAGCGCATAAATACCGAGTACTCCACCGATGGCGAAGCCAATCCTCCAGCCGTAGTCACCCATGGCCTGCGCGCCCAGCAGCCAGGTCAGAGCCGCCGCCACGGCCGTCGCCGCCATCACACCGAGCGTCACCCCCACATAGACGGAACTCGACCATAAACCGCGGTGTTTGTTTGGGGCGATCTCGGCGACATAGGTGTAGGACACCCCCGTCTCGCCACCATGGGCGAGCCCCTGCATCAGCCGGAAAAACAGCAGCGCGCCCGAGGCATACAAGCCGATGCTCTGGTAGTCAGGGATAAGCGCGATGCCCAGGCTGCTGATCGCAAGCAGCAGCATGGTGAGCACCATGATGGTCCGGCGCCCGAGCCGGTCGCTCAGTCGGCCAAACAACCAGCCGCCGACGGGGCGCGCGACAAAGCCAACCGCGAACACCGCAAGGGTCGCGAGCATCGCCGAGCGCGCATCGGTCTTGTCGAACAAGTTGCTTGCCAGGTACACCGAAAAGGTTGCGTACAGGGTCCAGTCAAACCATTCAAGCGCATTGCCGATACCGGCTGCGCGCAACGATTTGAGGCGTCCTTGGTGAGACGTCGTATTGTTCATGGGGTATCTCCTGATTACAGGCGGATCGAGGCGGTGTGACAAACCGGATCAGAGGTGCAACGCCGGTTTGGGCTGGCGAACGCCATTGGTAGAAGGCACGCGGACACGCAACGCAATCAGCAACGCGGCCAGTAGCATCAGCACGGCCGCCGCGACGAATACGCCGGCGCTGCCACTGAGGCTGAACATTGCTCCGCCAGCGGCGGCGCCGGTGGCAATGGCTGACTGCACAGAGGCGACTACCATGCCTCCGGCGCTTTCCGCCTGATCAGGCACCGCGCTGGCGACCCAGTTCGACCACGCCACCGGCACACCACCAAAAGCCAGGCCCCAGAGCGCGAGCAGTAGCGCCTGCCCCGGCACCGAGGCTGGCAACAGCACCAACGCCAGTGCTGCAACGCCGACCAGCGCGGGCATCAGCACCAGAGTGGCCAGCGGGTGGCGCTCCAGCAGCCTGCCGGCCAACAGCGTGCCGACGAAGTTCGCCACACCGAAACCCAGCAGCATCAGTGACAGCCCTTGCGTGCCGATGCCGGTAGTCCCTTCGAGGAATGGCCGAACATAGGTGAACATCGCGAAGTGGCCGCTGTGCACCAGCACACATCCGAACATCCCGATGGCGATGCCGGGACGCTGCAACACCTCGAGCACGGTGCGCAGACGTGCCGGCCGGCGCGGTGCGAGACGCGGCAGAGTGAACGACTGGAACGCCAGGGTCACCATGCCGACCGCCGCTGCGGCGAAGAATGCGCTGCGCCAGCCATATAACCCGCCCAGATAGCTGCCCAGCGGCACTGCGACGACCGTGCCGATGGCAATGCCGCTGAAAATGATCGACAGCGCCCGGGGCAACAAAGCACTCGGCACCAAGCGCATCGCTACCGCCGCCGCCATGCTCCAGAACCCGCCAAGGGCAATGCCCAGCAAGATGCGCATCAACAGCAGCACCGCGAAGCTGGAGGAAACGGCGACCAACAGATTGGAGGCGACCATCAGCGTGGAAAAACCCAGCAGCACCCAACGTCGGTCGATGCTGCGGGTCAGGCCTGGCACCAACAGGCCGGCGAACAGCGCCACCACGGCAGTCACCGTTACCGCTTGGCCAGCCAGCGATTCGGACACTCCCAGGTCGGTAGCCATCAGCGTTAATAAACTGGCCGGAAGGTACTCAGCGGTGAGTAATCCGAACACACCCATTGCCAACGAGAAAACGGCCATCCACGCGGGCGTCGCAGGCTCTACATCCGCGCCGACACCAGGATGGCGGTCGGACACGGCATTACATACACAGTCAGTCATTGCACGGATCTCCCAATTTTCATGGCGAGCCGAAGTCTAGGCGCCGAAAACTGGATGATCTATGATCCAAAGTCTCTACTTTTTGACTAAAACACCTGAACGATGCCTGCAGATCAGTTTGCTCTCTCCTCGGACCTCATCAACGAACTGTTGCGCGGCATGCGCCTGCGTGGCGTTGAATACCGGCGTATCCAAGCGGGCCCAACCTTTGGTTTGGGTTTTGCGGAGAAATCCGGGCACGCCTGGTTCCACTTCATGGCCGTCGGTAATGCGGTACTGCGCATGGAGGACGGCAGCACCTACGCGCTGTCTGCCGGCAACGCTGTGTTCATCTCCCACGGCGCAGCCCATCAACTGTCGTCCCATTTGGACGTGCCTGTTGAAGACATCGAGCGTCTGGACGGCGCGCCCTTGGGTGACACCGTTAGCGCGGTGGCTGCAGGAGCCGACGCCAGCCCCACGCCGAGCACTATTTTGTTCAGTGGTTGTATGGAGTTTGAACTGGGCAGCATCCATGGTCTTGGTCGGCTGATGCCGGGCTTGATGCTGATTGATGCCGGCGGCCAGCGTTACCCCGGACTGGTGCCTATCCTGACCACCATGGAACGCGAGGTCAGCGCCGCCCGTGTGGGCTTCGCCGGTATCCTCGCGCGGTTGGCCGACGTGGTGGCTGCCATGGTCGTTCGCGGTTGGGTGGAGTGCGCCTGCGGGAATGCTTCTGGCCTGGTCGCCGCCTTGCGCGATCCACGCCTGGCCGGTGCACTGCTTGCGCTCCATCAACAACCGGGCCGCGAGTGGACCGTTGCGCAGTTGGCAGAGCAATGCAATACCTCGCGCTCGGTCTTCGCCGACCGCTTTCAAGTGACGATTGGCATGACCCCGCTGCGCTATGTCACCGAACTGCGCATGCGGCTCGCAAGCCAGTGGCTGACCCTCGAACGGCTGCCGATTGAAGAGGTGGCGCAGCGCCTGGGCTATACCTCCCAAGCCGCTTTCAGCCGTGCATTCAAGCGTATTACCGGCCAGACACCGGGATTGAGTCGCAAGGTGAGACAGCCCCGCTGATTCATTTACCGCCGGTAACGTCGAGGAATGTGCCGGTAACGAAGGATGCCTCCTCGCTCGCCAGCCACAGAATCGCCCGTGCCACTTCCTCGGGCTGACCGCCCCGCCCCATCGGGATCGAGTCCTTGACCCGATCGACCCGCCCCGGCTCACCGCCACTGGCATGCATTTCGGTATAGATATGCCCTGGGCGAATACAGTTGACGCGTATCCCTTCCCGGGCCACCTCCTTGGCAAAGCCAATGGTGAACGTCTCCAACGCGCCCTTCGACGCCGCATAGTCGACGTACTCATTGGGGCTGCCAAGACGCGCCGAGGCCGAAGAGACATTGATCACCACGCCGCCCGGGCCGTTGTAGCGGTAAGACATGCGCTTCACCGCCTGCTGGGCACAGAGTATTGACCCAATGGCATTGACCGCAAAGATGCGCTGCATCCGCTCGAAGCCGAGGTCTTCCAGGCGAGACTGCGGCGCGAGCATCCCGGCGTTATTGACCAGTACGTCGATGCGCCCGAACTCGCGGTCGATCGCAGCGAACAGATCGGCCACCTGTTGCGGGTCCGCACTGTCGGCCCGCATCGCTAACGCCCTGCGCCCCAGCGCTTCCACATCCGCAACCACCGCCAGCGCTGCGGGCTCGTTGGCAACGTAGCTGATCGCGACGTCATAACCCCTTTCGGCAGCCAACCGGGCGGTGGCTGCCCCCACGCCACGACTTCCACCCGTGATCAGAATCAGCGGTGCCTGCGAGACGTCGACCATTGAACATTGCTCCTGAGCCGTTGGCTGTTTCAGCCGATGATGAGGGTGCCGCTGGCGATCACCACGCACGCCAATATTCGGCGAGCGGTGAGCCTCTCGCCGAGGAACATATAGCCGATCAACGCCGCAAACAGCACGCTGGTTTCGCGCAATGCCGAGACCGCGCCCAAGGGCGCTTCGTTCATGGCGTAGATGACCATTGCATACGCGAGCAAAGAGACTAGCCCGCCGACCAGCGCGATCACTGTTCCAGGCCGGGCGGAGAACAAGCTGCGGGTATCGCGCAGGCCGATGTAAACCAGCGGCATCAGCACGCCCCACAGGGCGCACATCCACACTGTGTAAGCAAGCGGCGCGCCGGAGAGCCTGGCGCCCATGCCGTCGACCACGCTGTAAGCCGCAATAAAGCAGCCCGTTCCCAGCGCATAGGGCAAGCCGGGAACAGACAGGCTGCGCCCTTTGAAGGCGAGCGAAATAATCCCACCTGACACCAGTGCAACACCGAGCAACTCGCCAGGCGTGATGCTTTCTCCGGCAAACACGGCTGCACCTAGAGTGATCAGCACCGGCGACGAGCCGCGTGAAATCGGATAGATCTGCCCCAGGTCGCCGACCCGGTAACTGCGCACCAGAAACAAGTTGTAGCCCACATGCAGCAACCCCGAAAACGCCGCGTAACCCCAGCTTTCAATCGCGGGCGGCTTCATGAACGCTGCGGCAACTACACAAGTGATTGCAATGGCAATGCACATCACCGTCATCGACCACAGCCGGTCGGCGCCGCTACGCAGCAGCGCGTTCCAACTGGCATGCAGCAGCGCAGCAAACAGCACGAGGAAGATCAGATGAATAGGCATGCGCCACTGTAGGCAACCCGGCGCCGGGACTAAAGCGAAGTCTCTTCATCGCAGCATGAGCAGTTACTCATGGCTTACTGCTCCAAGCGATTTACCTTCAGCGCCTCACCGGCTAACCATTGGCGAAAGCTGGCAATGTGCGGTTGCGATTCGATGCCTTTCGGGCAGACGAAGTAGTACGCAAGCGGCGATGGCAGCGGCACATCGAACAGCCGAATTAAACGGCCATCGCTGATTTCGTTCTCGACATGCCCGCTGCGCACCAACGCAACGCCTTGGCCGAGCAAGGCCGCCTCGACCGTCATGTTGGTATCGCCAAATCTGACGCTTTCGCGAAGCGGTAAATAGCCCAGCCCGACCGCTGCAAACCACGCATCCCACTTTGGCACCAGCTCGGCACCGTCGCGCGTCAGCAGCGGGAATTGCAACAAGTCTGCGGGGGTCTGCGGTGTCCCCATGCGCCGCAGCAGTTCGGGGCTAGCCACAGGAAACACCTGCTCCCCAAACAAGAACTCCGAATGCAGACCTGGGTAATTGCCCTTGCCTAGCCTGATCGCAACATCTGCCTGGCCGTGCGAGAAGTGGATGATTTTATCCGTGGTGTCCAGCGACACCAACAGCTCAGGGTGCCGACGAGAGAGACGCGGCAAACGTGGTAGCAGCCATTTGAGCGCGAAGGAATAAGTGGTGCTGACGCTGAGTCGAACCCTGCCCTTTTGCTCGCGCAGGTCAGCCAAAGTCGCCTCCAGGCTGATGAAAAACTCCCGCACGATGGGCGCCAGCGTAGCCCCCGCTGCCGTGAGGCGTAACGCCTTGCCACGCTCAAACAATTGCACTCCCCAAAGCGCTTCAAGCTGCTTGAGCTGGTGGCTCACCGCGCTTTGAGTGACATGCAGCTCCTGTGCGGCGGCTGTGAACGTCGGGTGGCGGGTAGCAACTTCAAATGCGCGCAAGGTCGCGGTGGGTGGCAGGTCTCTCATCGGGGCGTATCCAGCGAGTTATCGGAAAGGCGCGTACATGAACGTTAGCTCATGCAATAGCTAAATTTACTGTAAGCGTCGCCTCGCTGACGAGGCAGTGTCAGCGACTTGGAATTTGAACCGCTGATGACCAGCGCGCGCTATAAAAAATAATTTAAAAATAATGCTAAAGCTTTTTTCAATCTCGCCGACAATGGGGCGGGTATTTAGCAACAGAAGTTAAGGATAACGATGACAATGGTTTTTTGTCGTGCATGCGCCAAGGAAATTCACGAGACCGCCCCTTCATGTCCCCAATGTGGTGCCATACAACCATTTGCCGCTGCGGCAACTAGCGTTGGCGGTTCTGCGTGGCTGGCAATTGTCTCGCTGATATTGGGCGTGCTTTGCGTACTCTGCCTGTTTGATGATTCCGAGTGGGATACCGAGACCGCTACCGGACTGACTACCTTTTCCGTCGCCGGGCTTATTTGCGGAATCATCAGTATCAACCAGAAAAAACCAGGAAATAATCTCGCTATCGCCGGCGTGATCTTGTCGGCGATTGCGACGCTTACTTTCATTGGACTATCGATAAACTAATTTTAGGGAAAAAATATGAGCATGGTTTTTTGTAGTGGTTGTGCCAAGGAAATTCACAGCACTGCGGCGGCCTGTCCGCAATGTGGCGCGCCGCAACTCGGCAAACAAGCTTTCACCGCGCCGAACGCCGGTGCGCAAGGCAATCCTTACATTGAAGTACTGAAAAAGTATGCAGTGTTCACTGGCCGCGCAAGCCGTCGTGAATACTGGATGTTTTTCCTGATCAACTTGGGTATTGCGTTTGCACTCGGCTTTATCGAGGCCTTCCTTGGCGGCAAGGGAATCTTGTCGAACATTTATAGCCTCGTGATGTTCCTGCCGAGTATTGCCGTGGGTATCCGCCGCATGCACGACACTGATCGCAGCGGCTGGTGGATCTTGTTGCCAATCGTCAACATCGTGTTCCTGGCGCAAGACAGCCAGCCGGGTGTCAACCGCTTCGGCCCGAACCCTAAAGGGATCAACTGAAGTTAGTGTCGTGAGACGCTGATCGAGACGGCCGCAATGGCCGTCTCTTTGTTAGTGCAGTTGACCGATCGATCAGATACTTCTACTTTTGCGCACTCAGCAACTCACTATTACTATCAGCCCAATTGATAGCACCCTAACGAAAGGTGCATGCTAGAGGGCTTTCGCCGCGCTTATATCATTCCGAATGATAGTTACCTTTGCCTCATTCGATTCGTGCGATACAACATCGCCGAGCATCATCCGCCCATCTCAATACATTGGCGGATGCTTCCATGGAACAGTCACTCAAACATTTGCGCTTCCCGTTGGCCTTATTGGCCGTACTGGTGATGAGCGCTTGCGGCAAGACACCTGAGACTGCCGCCGCACCACCCGCAGCCAAAGTCAGCGTGGCCAAGGTGCTGGAGCAACCGGTCAACGAGTGGGACGAGTTCACCGGGCGCCTCGAAGCACCGGAAACCGTCGAAATTCGCCCACGGGTCTCCGGCCAGATCGATGAAGTGGCCTTCACTGAAGGTGCTTTGGTCAAGAAAGGTGACGTGCTGTTCCAGATCGACCCTCGTCCGTTCCAGGCCGAGGTCCGCCGCCTCGAAGCACTGGTTGCTCAGGCCCGCGCCAACGCCAGCCGCAGTGAAAACGAAGCCCAGCGCGGTGAACGCCTGCGCACCGCCAACGCGATTTCCGCGGAACTGGCCGATTCGCGCACCAGCGCTTCGCAAGAAGCCCGCGCGGCAGTCGGCGCCCTCCAGGCGCAACTGGATCTGGCCAAACTGAATCTCAGCTTCACCCGCGTCACTTCGCCTATCAGCGGTCGCGTCAGCCGTGCGGAAATCACCGCCGGCAACCTGGTCACCGCCGACACCACCGCGCTGACCAGCGTGGTTTCCACCGACAAGGTCTACGCCTACTTCGACGCCGACGAGCGTGTATTCCTCAAATACACCCAACTCGCCCGTCAGGGTAAACGCGGTGCGACCACCCCGGTGTACCTCGGCCTGTCCAACGAAGACGGCAACCCGCATCAGGGCGTAATGAACTTCGTCGACAACCAGGTCAACCCGAAAACCGGCACCATTCGCGGTCGTGCGGTCTTCGACAACACCGATGGCGCCTACACCCCAGGCCTTTATGCGCGCCTGAAACTGGTTGGCAGCGGCACCTACTCCGCCGTGCTGATCAATGACGAAGCGGTCGGCACCGACCTCGGCAAGAAGTTCGTGCTGGTGATGGATGCGGACAACAAGACGGTTTACCGCTCGGTCGAGCTGGGTCCGAAGATCGAAGGCTTGCGCATCGTGCGCAGCGGCCTGAACAAGGACGACACCGTCATCGTCAAGGGTTTGCAACGGGTTCGCCCAGGCTCGCCGGTCACCCCTGAAGTGATCCCGATGGCCACCAAGGAAACCCTCGCCGCACTGGCTCAACAACGACAAGCGCTGGAAGCCAGCAACCTGCCCCAAGTCGCGCCTGCCAAGGTCGCGCCGGGTTCGGTTGTAAAAGTGGCTGCTGCGACTCCACGCGGTTAAGGGACGACAACTCCGATGAATTTTTCCCAATTCTTCATTTCCCGGCCGATCTTCGCAGCGGTACTTTCGCTGCTGATCCTGATCGCCGGTGCCATCTCGCTGTTCCAGTTGCCGATCAGCGAATACCCGGAAGTGGTGCCGCCGACCGTTGTGGTCCGCGCGAACTTCCCGGGTGCCAACCCTAAAGTCATCGGCGAAACCGTGGCCGCTCCGCTGGAGCAAGCCATTACCGGCGTCGAGAACATGTTGTACATGTCCTCGCAGTCGACCGCCGACGGCAAAATCACCCTGACGATCACTTTCGCGCTGGGCACTGACCTCGACAACGCGCAGGTGCAAGTGCAGAACCGCGTAACCCGCACCGAGCCGAAACTTCCCGAAGAAGTGACGCGCATCGGTATTACCGTGGACAAGGCCTCACCGGACTTGACCATGGTGGTCCACTTGACCTCGCCGGATCAGCGCTACGACATGCTCTACCTGTCCAACTATGCCTTGCTGAACATCAAGGATGAGTTGGCGCGTCTCGGCGGTGTCGGCGATGTGCAGTTGTTCGGCATGGGCGATTACTCGCTGCGGGTCTGGCTCGATCCGAACAAAACCGCTTCGCGTAACCTGACCGCGACCGATGTGGTGACCGCGATTCGTGAGCAGAACCGTCAGGTTGCTGCCGGTGCTCTGGGCGCGCCTCCTGCGCCAAACGCCACCAGTTTCCAATTGTCGGTCAACACTCAGGGGCGTCTGGTCTCCGAGGAAGAGTTTGAAAACATCATCATTCGCTCCGGCGACGACGGTGAAATCACTCGCCTGAAAGACATCGCGCGGGTCGAACTCGGCTCCAGCCAATACGCCCTGCGTTCGCTGCTGAACAACCAACCGGCGGTGGCGATCCCGATCTTCCAGCGGCCGGGCTCCAACGCGATCCAGATCTCCAACGACGTGCGGGAGAAAATGGCCGAGCTGAAGAAGAACTTCCCGCAAGGCATGGACTTCAGCATTGTTTATGACCCGACGATCTTCGTGCGCGGCTCCATCGAGGCAGTGGTCCATACGCTGTTCGAAGCACTGATTCTGGTGGTTCTGGTAGTGATCCTGTTCCTGCAAACCTGGCGTGCCTCGATCATTCCGTTGGTGGCGGTCCCGGTTTCGTTGATCGGTACGTTTGCGGTGATGCACCTGTTCGGCTTCTCGCTGAACGCCCTGTCATTGTTCGGATTGGTTCTGGCCATCGGTATCGTGGTCGACGATGCCATCGTGGTGGTGGAGAACGTTGAGCGAAACATCGAGCTCGGACTCACCCCCGTCGAAGCGACCAAACGGGCGATGCGTGAAGTAACCGGTCCGATTGTCGCCACGGCACTGGTGCTGTGTGCGGTGTTTATCCCGGCGGCGTTCATCTCCGGGTTGACCGGGCAGTTCTATAAACAGTTTGCGTTGACCATTGCGATTTCGACGGTGATCTCGGCGTTCAACTCGCTGACCCTGTCGCCAGCGCTGGCCGCTGTGTTGCTGCAAAGCCACGACGCGCCGAAAGACCGTTTTTCCAAAGTGCTGGACAAGGTCTTTGGTGGCTGGTTGTTCCGTCCGTTCAACCGCTTCTTCGAAAAGGCCAGTCATGGTTATGTCGGCACGGTTGCTCGGGTCATCCGCAGCAGCGGTATCGCCCTGATCGTTTACGCCGGGCTGATGGTGCTGACCTTCTTCGGTTTCGCCAACACGCCGACCGGTTTTGTACCGGGTCAGGACAAGCAATACCTGGTGGCTTTCGCGCAATTGCCGGACGCCTCGAGCCTTGACCGTACCGAAAACGTGATCAAACGCATGTCCGACCTCGCGCTGAAACAGCCGGGTGTGGAAAGTGCGGTGGCCTTCCCGGGCCTGTCGATCAACGGTTTTACCAACAGCCCGAACGCCGGCATCGTGTTTGTGACACTCAAGCCATTCGACGAACGTAAAGACGCGAGCATGTCGGCCGGTGCGATTGCCGGAGCCTTGAACGGCAAATTCGCCGGCATCGAAGAAGCCTACATGGCGATCTTCCCGCCGCCGCCGGTACAAGGCCTGGGTACCATTGGTGGTTTCCGTCTGCAGATCGAGGATCGGGGCAACCTGGGCTACGACGAGCTGTACAAAGAAACCATGAACATCATCAACAAGAGCCATAACGTGCCGGAACTGGCCGCGCTGTTCACCAGCTACACCGTGAACGTGCCGCAGGTCGATGCAGCTATCGACCGTGAAAAAGCCAAGACTCACGGCGTGGCGGTCAGCGACATCTTCGACACCCTGCAGATCTACCTGGGTTCGCTGTATGCCAACGACTTCAACCGTTTCGGTCGCACTTATCAGGTCAACGTTCAGGCTGAGCAGCAGTTCCGTCTCGAGCCGGACCAGATCGGTCAGCTGAAAGTGCGTAACAACAAAGGCGAGATGATCCCGCTGGCGACCTTCATCAAGGTCAGCGACACCTCGGGCCCGGACCGCGTGATGCACTACAACGGCTTTATCACCGCTGAAATCAACGGTGCAGCGGCGCCAGGCTATAGCTCGGGCCAAGCGGAAAAAGCCATCGAGAAACTGCTCAAGGAAGAACTTCCAAACGGCATGACCTACGAATGGACCGACCTGACCTACCAGCAGATTCTGTCCGGCAACACCGCGCTGTTCGTGTTCCCGCTCTGCGTATTGCTGGCGTTCCTGGTACTCGCGGCGCAATACGAGAGCTGGAGCCTGCCACTGGCGGTGATCCTGATCGTGCCGATGACCTTGCTTTCGGCGATTGTCGGGGTGATTGCCTCGGGCGGCGACAACAACATCTTCACCCAGATCGGCTTGATCGTACTGGTGGGACTTGCCTGTAAGAACGCGATTCTGATCGTCGAGTTTGCCAAGGACAAACAGGAGGAAGGCCTCGGCCCGCTCGCTGCGGTGCTGGAAGCGTGCCGCTTGCGTCTGCGGCCAATCCTGATGACGTCCTTCGCGTTCATCATGGGTGTTGTGCCACTGGTTCTTTCCAGCGGTGCCGGTGCCGAAATGCGTCATGCCATGGGTGTCGCGGTGTTCTCCGGGATGCTCGGGGTAACCTTCTTCGGGCTGTTGCTGACACCAGTGTTCTACGTACTGATTCGCAATTTTGTCGAGCGCAGTGAAGCGCGCAAAGCGGCCAAGACGCTGACACTTGAAAAGCCACTGGAGTCGCATCAATGAGCCTGAAAGTCTTCCTTCCGAGCTTGCTGGTACTGGCGCTGAGCGCCTGTGCCGTCGGCCCGGACTATAAAACCCCTGCCACGGAGCCGGCCAACATCACGGCCGCCACCGATGGCGCGAACGGTCAGAAGAACTTCGACCGCTCGCGTTTCGAAGGCATCTGGTGGCAGCAGTTTGAAGACCCGACGCTGAACCAGTTGGTCATGCAATCGCTGCAAGGCAACCGTGATCTGCGTGTGGCTTTCGCTCGCTGGAAAGCCGCGCGGGCGATTCGCGATGACGCCAGCAATGACGCGATGCCAACCATCACCAGCCGTGCCAGCAGTGATTTGGGCAAGGGGCAAATCCCTGGCCAAACGACCAAACGGGTCAATAGCGAACGCTACGACCTGGGCCTCGACATGGCGTGGGAATTGGACCTGTTCGGGCGTATCCAGCGCAATCTGGAATCCAGCGAAGCCGAGCAACAAGCGGCCGAAGCTGACCTGTATCAACTGCAGGTCAGCATGATCGCCGAACTGGTGGACGCCTACGGTCAACTGCGCGGTGCGCAACTGCGCGAAAAGATCGCCCTGGCCAACCTGAACAACCAGCAGGAATCGAGCAAGATCACCGTCAGCCTGCGTGATGCCGGCGTCGGCGATCAGCTCGATGTGGTTCGCGCCGATGCTCGTCTGGCTTCAGTCGAAGCCAGCGTGCCGCAGCTGCAAGCTGAACAGGTTCGGCAGAAAAACCGCATCGCTACTTTGCTCGGTGAACGTCCGGACAAGCTCAGCGTCGATCTCAGCCCGAAAGATTTGCCGGCGATTGCCAAGGCTCTGCCGATCGGTAATCCGGGGGATCTGCTGCAACGTCGCCCGGACATCCTTAGCGCCGAACGCCAATTGGCCTCCGCCACCGCCCGCATCGGCGTGGCCAAGGCTGACTTGTTCCCACGGGTCAGCCTCAGCGGCTTCCTTGGCTTTACTGCCGGGCGCGGTTCGCAGATCGGTTCGTCGGCCGCCAACGCTTGGGCGCTGGGTCCAAGCATCACGTGGGCAGCTTTTGACCTCGGCAGCGTGCGCGCCCGTTTGCGCGGTGCCGACGCGGATGCAGAAGGCGCTTTGGCGACCTACGAGCAGCAAGTGCTGCTGGCGCTGGAAGAATCGGAAAACGCCTTCAGCGATTACGGCAAACGTCAGCAACGACTGATTGCGCTGATCCGTCAGAGCGAGTCCAGTCGCGCTGCTGCCGATCTGGCACAGATTCGCTACCAGGAAGGCACGGCGGACTTCCTTGTGCTGCTCGACGCTCAGCGTGAACGTCTGGCCGCAGAGGATGCTCAGGCGCAGGCCGAAGTCGATTTGTATCGCGGCATTGTCGCGATCTACAAAGCGCTCGGTGGCGGCTGGCAGCCGGAGACAGTCGCGAGCAAGTAATTGGTTTTTTAAAGAGCTCCTTTGGTTGGCCGCAACCAACCAACTTTTTGGCCCCGCGTATCATTCGGTCGCGGGGCTTTTTTTTGCCTGCTGGAAGCGCAACACCTGTCTCCCTGTAAGAGACACCCTGTGGCGAGGGGGCTTGCCCCCGTCCGACTGCGCAGCAGTCGTCAATCAGTGCACGCGGTACGGCTGACAGAACTCGATTGCAGGTTTTGGGGCGCTTTGCCGCCCAACGGGGGCAAGCCCCCTCGCCACAAAAGCCTGCATCAACCGGGGTTAGCGGTGTTCCTCGCGATTGCGGTTTTCCTGGACTGTCACCGTCGCCGTGGTCCCGGCTCGCAGGCGGTTTTTCGCGGTGTAATCGGCGTCAATCTGGATTCGCACAGGCACTCGTTGCGCGAGTTTGACCCAGGTGTAGCTCGGGTTGATGTTGGCCAGCAGGCGCCCGCCGGGGGCGTTTTCGCGGTCGCTGATGGCGAACGCGATGCTTTGCACAGTGCCGCCGAAGCGTTCGCCACTCATTAACTCGATGTGGACCCGGTCGCCCTCCTCGATTCGCGGCAACTTGGTTTCTTCGAAATAGCCACTGACATAAAACGAGTCGCTGTCCACCAGCGCCAACAGCGCGCCGCCCGCCGTGGCGTAATCGCCTTCGCGGGTCAACAGGTTGGTCACATAACCACTGACCGGCGCTTCGACACGGGTTCGCTGCAGGTCCAGTTCCGCTTGCGCTAAAGCGGCAATCGCCTCTTGCACGTTGGCCTGCGCCAGCCCGAGATTGGCCTGGTTGCGCAACAACTCGGCCTGAGCCACGGCCACTTCAGTGCTGGATTTTTCCCACTCTTCTCCCGAGATCGCGAAACCTTGCTTGAGCGTGCGCCGACGTTTTTCTTCGCTTTGCCGCTGCTTGAGTGTCGCTTCGCTGGAGACGATAGAAGCCTGGGATTGCCCCAGCGTGGCTTTCGAGACTTCCACCGCGCGTTTCGCCCGCTCCACCGCCAATCGGTAACTGGCCGGATCGATTTCCAGCAACAACTGGCCTTTTTGCACATGTTGGTTGTCGCGCACGGCAAGGTTGACGATGCGCCCGGCGACATCCGCCGACAACGTCACCACGTCCGCGCGCACCCGGGCATCGCGGGTCCACGGCGCGCGGGTGTAATGCTCCCAGGCGAACCAGCCAAGAATGAACGCCAGCAACACCAGCAAAAGCGTCGCCAGTCGGGGCAGGTATTTCTTCAAGGTTTCAAGCTCCCATAACCAGAATCAACGAGGCGCACACGCAGGCGTACAATGCGCCTTCGAACAGCGCTTCATGCCAGACATAACGCAGCACGCCCAAGCGCCTGAGTATCCAGTCCAGCAGCAAAAAGATCGGCAAGGCCAACAGCAGGGCCTGGGCGATCGGCGGGATATAGACGCCGCCAATTTCCAGATCAATGGGCAAGAGCCGGTACTCCTTCGGGGTCGGCAGTTTCAAAGTAGTCGCGATAACGCTGCAGGAACGCCACCACGATCAAAAGCGATACACGCATGCGGAACACTGACCACAAGTGTTCGTGCACATCCAGGTGCAAGTTATCCAGTTCGTCGCCCAGGGCGCGTAAACGCGAGAGCAATTGCTCGACGTCGATACCGGTTCGCCGGGCAATCAATCTTCCGGTTTCGCGCACTGCAGAGAGCAAGCGGTTTTGCTGGTCATCACTGAGCAAGCTGTTGTCCTGGCCCTGTTGCCGGAGCTGGTTCAGCGCTACGCCCAGCGCCATGCAACCGAGCCCGACCTCGAACAGTTCTCTGGATTGACGATCTTCAATCGCCGGCAGCAGCCCGAGCATCATGGTCAGGCGATCGACCATGCGGCTTTCGAAGGCGAATTGCTGTTCATCAGTAGGCGGCGTTTTCAGCAAGGCGTGCACTTGCTCACAGTTCTCGTTGAACAAGCGGCGCATGCGCAAAACCGGACGGAACGGGAAGATCAACGCGTAGACGCTCAAGGCGAGCACGGTCGCGCTGATATAGGCGCCGGCAAACTCGAACCACTGGATCGCGGTGTTCTGGCCGATGCCGGTGTTTTGCGGCCCCAGCAACAGGAATGTTGATAATCCGAGGCCGATCCCTGTGCCGGTGGTGGCCGGGGTGGTCAGGCCTATCGCGACCGCATACAGCAATGGCACCAGCAGCAATGCCAACAACTCGAAGTCACTGACCATCGGCACCAGCATGAACAGATAAAACGCCGAAGCGATCAGGGCCAGCGCCAGACCCCGCGCGTAGCTTTGCGCGGCCAGCAACGGGCGCGGGAACGTCGCCATCAGCGAGCAAAGAATCCCCACCAGAATCATCCCTCCCCGCGCGCCGTCCCAGCCGGTTTCGATCCAGATCAGCCCGGCGACCACTAGCGCGGTGAAGGCGCGAACGGCGTTCATCGTTGCCAGTGTGAAGTCCAGGTGCAGCGGGTTTTCCTGGCCGCGAAACACGCAACTCGCTTCACGTCCGTCCTGGATCGCGTCACTCAGTTCCAGAATCTGTTCCAGTTGCTGCAGCAGCCGCGCCTGTTCCCAGCGCAACGCCCAAACCAGCGAGCGCAACGTCGCGGACATGGTTTCGGTGAGTTGCTCGGCTTTATAGGCTTGGTTATCGAAGCGCTGCTGCAACGCGACAAAACGCTTGCGGGACTCGGGCGATAACGAGCGACCTTGAGTGGCCAACTCGTCCAGAAAGATCAGTTCTTCGGCACGCAGCAGTTGAATCTCTTCCGGCAAATCGCCCTGCCAACGCTCGGCCAGCAACTCGCGTTGATGGCGCAGCGCGGTCAGCCTTGAAGTCAGCAACACCAATTGATTGCCGAGCAATTGCACCAGGCCGTTGGCGCTGCGCAAACGGGGCGCGTCGAAGTACAAATGTCGGCGCAGGCCTTCAAGCGCGCTGATCTCGCCGAGCAACTGCATCTGCCGACGATGGAAATCGGCTTCGCTCTCTTCGGTGCGAATCACTGCGGCGGCGTGGGTCGCGAGCAGCTTGATGACCTGATCGACCTTGGCGAAGTAATTGCGCGCCACGGTTTCCGGGCGTGCCGTCAGCAGGCTGACCACACACACGCACGCGACCGCCAACAGGGTTTCGGTGACGCGGGTGACGGCTAACAGAAAAGTGCCGTCCTGATCGGGAACCGCCAGCAGCGCGACCACTACAGCGGTGTAGCCGCTGAGCACAAACGCCTGGGAACTGGTGTAGCGCAACAAGGTGCCACCAGCGGTGCACAGCGCCAGCCACAACGCCAGGGTAATAATGAACGGCACCGGCGCCTGCGGGAAAATGGCCATGATGATCACCGCGACCACCGCGCCCATCGTGGTGCCGATGACCTGACCAAAACTGCGCGCCAACGCCATGCCGCCCAATGGCTGGCTGACGATCACCACCGCCATGATCGACCATTTCGGCTGGTCAAGATCGAAGAGGAACGCCAGGTACAAGGTCAACAGCGCAGCGATGATGGTTCTCAAGGCAAACAGCAATCCCCCTTGGCCGGGGTTGAGCAGCATCTTGAAATATTGCAGAAAGGGTTGCATGGGCGCCGCTCTTTGAGTCATCTCCAGCAAGCGTAGTCACTGCTTTCGGAGCTGGACAGGTTACAAATTCGACAGAGATTGTAGGCAAATTCGCTGATCAGTCATACCTGCTCGATAGATCCGCTCGATTGGCCCGTCAGCCATAGCGATTGGACAGGAACCCGCCAGACTCCTAGGCTTGAACCGCTGCGCAAGCCTCACTTGGTATACCCCGCCCAATGATCGTACGTCCCAAGCCGAACCTGATCGGCATCCTGTTTTCCCTCAAGGGTTCAATCGCCAAACGCATTGCCTTGCGCAGCCTGTTGGTGACATTGCTCGCCTCGGTGATTGTGCTGGTCGAAACCTGGCACCCGGCGTATTTCTCCAAGGTCAACGCGACGCCGTTCACCCTGCTGGGTTTGTCACTGTCGATCTTCATGAGTTTCCGCAACAACGCGTGTTACGACCGCTGGTGGGAAGGTCGCAAGCAACTGGGCCAGTTGATCATCGAAGTGCGCTCGTTGGTTCGCCAGACCCAAGGCTTGATGGACGCGGACCAGCGCGAAGTGCTGCTGCGCGAACTGTGCGGTTTTGCTCATGGGTTGATTGCTCGCCTGCGCCTGGAAAGCGAGCCGCAAGCCATCGCGCCGTGGACGCACGACCCGATTGATACTCAGCACCCGAACATCCCCGATGCGCTGCTGCAACGGATCGGCGCGCGCTGCTCGGAACTCGCCGAGGTGGGCCGCATCAGCGACTGGCGCTACACCCAACTGGAATCGCGGCTGGTCAGCCTGAGCCAGGTCCAGGCCAGTTGCGAACGGATCAAAAGTACGCCGCTGCCCTTCCCTTACACCTTGTTGCTGCACCGCACCATTTACCTGTTTTGCATTCTGTTGCCGTTCGCCATGGCCGAACCGCTGGGTTGGTTGACGCCGGTGTTCACCGCCATCGTCAGCTACACCTTTTTTGGCCTCGACGAGATTGGCGATGACCTCGAAGACCCGTTCGGCTTCGACGAAAACGATCTGCCGTGCAATGCGATTCTGCGCACGCTGGAGCGCGAAGTGCTGGCCGCGCTGGGCCACACAGAGCTGCCACCGCCGCTCGAACCGATCGAATTCGTCCTCAGCTGAGCCAGGGTTTGACTCGACGCCGCGCCTGACCGAAGCTGACGTCTTTTGCAAAAACTCGTCAGCCCCCGGATTCCTGCATGCCCAAGTCCCGCCGCTACCTGATCATCAGCCTCTGCGTGCTGTTTGCCATTCTGCTCATCTGGTTTTTCCAGCGCAGCACCGTGCCAACCTTGCCGGCCGCGATCAAACACGGTTACAGCGAAGCGTTGACCCAGGCGCGTACTGGCCAACCGGGCGCGGCGCGGGTGCTGTATCAGCAACTGAACCGGCCTGACCTGTCGGCCAAACGGCGGATCTGGCTGTTGGTCGAACTGCCGAACTACCCGAGCCCGCAAGCGCTGAAACTGGCGGACGCCGATCTGCAGAACGAGTCGGCGGACGTGCGCGTTGCCGCGATCAAAAGTGTCGTCGGGCTGGTGCCTAGTGGGCAACGCAGTTTGTTGTTGGGGCCGCTACTCGATGACGATGATCAAACCGTGCGCCTGGCAGCCGTCAATGCGCTGCTGGGTTTGTCGCCGGATGACCTAGGTTTGTATTTCGGGCCGTTGCAGCAAGCAATCGATGCCCAGGAACGCGAGCTCAAAAGCCAACCTGAGACCGCCAATACCCACTACCAATTGGCCCGCTTGCACCTGCACAACGCCGAATTGAAAGAGGCGCAACAGGCGTTGGAGCGCACGTTGCTGCTCGACGCGGGCAATTTGCCGGCGTTGGTGATGCAAATCGAAGTGCTGGACAAGCAAGGTCAGAGCGATGCCGCCCGCCAGTTGCTGGCGAAGCAATTGCAGGCGCAGCCCGATTCCGCCTATTTGCAACACGCGCTGGGGCTCTGGTTGCTGCATCACGGGCAAAGTGAGTTTGCCGTGCTCGGGCTCTCCAAAGCGGTCGAGCTGGAGCCGGACAACAAGGATTATCGCTATGACCTGGCGACCACGTTGCACGGCGAGGACGAGTTGGAAGCGGCGCAGAAACAACTTCAGGAAATCGTCCAGCGTCACCCTGCCGACCGCAAGGCGCGGGTGTTGTTGATCAGCTATTGGAAGGAAAGCGGCCAGTTGCAGAACGTGCAGATTCTGTTGGCGCAACTTGAGCAGCTCAACCCGGACGACCCTGCGCTGCAACAAGGTCTATAAAAGTACGAGAGCTTTAAATGTAAGAAAGCTGCAAATGTAAGAAAGCTGCAAATGTAAGAGATTGCCGTCGCTGGCAATTCGATGGCTCGGACGAAAAAAGGTTGAACCGTCGTCACGGCCAAAGGTCAAGTGATCAGGCAGTCAATTCAGGCACTTCAGGCCTGCTGCCTCGCTTCCCCTAGTCATGAGAGGGCATTTTTTGTCAACATCTAACGAGTTGTTCAGTGCAAAAGCCGCCACCGGCATCGAAGGTCTGGATGACATCCTGGCCGGTGGATTGTCACGCGGACACGTATTTTTGCTGGAGGGAGAGCCCGGAACCGGCAAAACCACCGTCGCATTGCATTTTCTCCTTGCCGGATCCCGCGCCGGCGAGCGCTCGTTGTATATCACCTTGTCTGAAACCGAACGCGAACTGCGCCAAGGCGCGTTGTCGCACGGTTGGGAACTGGATGAGAACATCCACATATTCGAGTTGACCCCACCCGAAAGCCTGCTCAACGCCGAGCATCAGCAAAGCTTGCTGTACTCCTCGGACCTTGAGCTGGGTGAAGCCACCAAGCAGATTTTCGAAGTGGTTGAACGGGTCAAGCCGACCCGCGTAGTCCTCGACAGCCTTTCTGAGATTCGTTTGCTGGCGCAAAGCTCCTTGCGCTATCGCCGGCAAATCCTCGCCATCAAGCATTACTTCGTGCGCTACGACGCCACGGTGCTGCTGCTTGATGACCTGACCACCGAATCCCTCGACAAAACCGTGCACAGCGTTGCGCACGGCGTGGTGCGCCTGGAAGAGTTGACGCCGAACTACGGTGCTGAGCGCCGGCGGATCCGCATCGTCAAATATCGTGGCCAGAAATACCGCGGCGGTTTTCACGACTTCACCATCATGGGCGACGGCGTCCACGTGTTCCCTCGCCTGGTGGCGGCCGAGCATCGTGGCAAATACGTGCGAACCCAGATGTCCAGCGGCATCAGAGAAATGGACGCGTTGCTGGGCGGCGGTATCGAAACCGGCTCCAGCACACTGATCCTCGGCCCTGCCGGTACCGGTAAATCGCTGATCTCGATGATCTTCGCCGCTGCCGCCGTGGCCCGGGGCGAAAAAGCCGCGCTGTTCATTTTCGACGAAGAATTGGGCCTGCTGTTCGAGCGCATGCGCAACATGGGCATTGACCTGCTGGCACTGCAAAACACCGGCAACCTGCTGATTGAACAAGTCGACGCTGCCGAATTGTCGCCCGGCGAGTTCTCGCACCGGGTACGTCGCTGCGTCGATCAGCTGGACATCAAGACTGTGGTGATCGACAGCATCAACGGCTATCAAGCGGCGATGCCGGAAGAGAACGCGCTGGTGCTGCACATGCACGAATTGCTGCTGTACCTCAACCGCAAAGGCGCGGCGACATTCATGACCGTCGCGCAGCACGGACTGGTCGGCGACATGCAGGCGCCGGTCGACATCACATACCT
This sequence comes from Pseudomonas sp. SJZ131, assembly GCF_007828705.1. Taxonomy (NCBI): domain Bacteria; kingdom Pseudomonadati; phylum Pseudomonadota; class Gammaproteobacteria; order Pseudomonadales; family Pseudomonadaceae; genus Pseudomonas; species Pseudomonas sp. SJZ131. The sequence continues at coordinate 1,002,645 of NZ_VIVC01000001.1, forward strand.
GGCCGACACGGTGATCCTGCTGCGTTATTTCGAGGCCTTGGGCAAAGTGCGTCGGGCTATTTCCATCATCAAGAAGCGTACCGGCAGCCATGAATCAACCATCCGCGAATACCGCATCAGCGGCAAAGGCATGACCATCGGCGAACCGCTTGACGCCTTCCAGGGCGTATTGCGCGGCGTACCGACCTACATGGGCGCGAACAAACCGTTGCTTGCGGACGACAACCTGTGACGGTCATGGCCGCGACCTCCGAGCGCGCGATCATCCTCGCGCCGCTGGGGCGCGACAGCCAGATTGCGCTGATGATGCTCAACGAAGCGGGATTCTCGGGTGTGATCGCCCGCGATCTCGCGGACTTGTGCGCGGAACTCGAAGACGGCGCCGGGATGCTGCTGATTTCTTCCGAGGCATTGCTCGGCGCTGATCTCGAGCGCTTGTTGCAATGGATCGATCAACAACCGGCATGGTCCGACCTGCCGATTGTATTGCTCACCCACCACGGTGGCCCGGAGCAGAATCCGGCGTCGCGGCTTGGCCCGCAACTGGGTAACGTGACCTTCCTCGAACGCCCTTTTCACCCGGTGACCCTGATCAGTCTGGTGACCACCGCGTTACGCGGGCGCCGACGACAATACGAAGCCAGGGACCGGCTGATCGACCTCAGTCAAAGCGAACAGCGACTGCAAATCACCCTCGAAACCCTCGAACAGCAAGTCGAGGAGCGCACCGCGCAGCTGCGGCATAACGAAGAAGCGTTGCGCCAATCGCAGAAAATGGAAGCGGTCGGCCAATTGACCGGCGGCATCGCCCACGACTTCAACAACATGCTCACCGGCATCATCGGTAGCCTTGAGTTGCTGCGCCGACGTTTGGCGCGTGGCCGTACTGAGGATCTCGATGGCTTGATCGATCTGGGCGTGACCTCGGCCAACCGTGCGGCAGGCTTGACTCACCGCTTGCTGGCCTTCTCGCGCCGGCAGTCGCTGGATTCCAAACCGGTCGAGATGAACGCTCTGGTCACCTCCATGGGTGAGCTGCTGCAGCGCAGCATCAACGAAACCATTCAGTTGGACATGCAACTGAGCGAAGAACTTTGGGTCGCCGAGGCGGATCCGAATCAATTGGAGAGCGCTCTGCTCAACCTGGTGTTGAACGCCCGCGATGCGATGCCCGACGGTGGCAAGTTGACGGTGAAAACCTTCAACCAGCATCTCGATGCGGCTTTCACCGAAACCCACGGCAACCTGCAACCGGGCGATTACGTGGTGTTGAGCGTCACCGACACCGGTTGCGGAATGCCGCAAAGCACCATCAGCCGCGCGTTCGATCCGTTTTTCACAACTAAACCGATTGGCCAGGGTACCGGGCTTGGGTTGTCGATGATTTATGGGTTCAGCAAGCAGTCGCGCGGCCATGTAACCATCGAAAGTGAGGTCGGCAAAGGCACCACGGTCAATCTGTACCTGCCGCGCAATATCAATGATCTGGTGCAGGACGCGCTGGTTAATATCGAGCAAGCGCCTTACGCGCTCGATGGCGAAACAGTGCTGATTGTCGAAGACGATCCGGCAGTTCGGGTGTTGGTCAGCGCCGTGCTCAGCGAGCTGGGTTACGCGTTTGTCGAGGCGGGTGATGCCGACAGCGCGGTGCCGATCCTGGATTCCGATCAGCGCATCGATCTGCTGATCAGCGACGTCGGACTACCAGGCATGAATGGCCGACAGCTGGCGGAAATTGGCCGGCAATATCGTCCCGACCTCAAGGTGTTGTTCATTACCGGATATGCCGAGCACGCGGCAGTGCGCGGTGGTTTCCTCGACCCGGGCATGCAGATGATCACCAAGCCGTTCACTTTCGATCTGCTGACCGCAAAAGTGCGGGAGATGATCCGGATCTGACTATCAAGGCCGCATCTGAATACCCTCGACGGGTCAGTCTACAAGCCGCGCCGTAGGCTGTAACCTGTCAAATCTGACAGCTATTCATGCTGTCTTTTCCACTGTTAACTCCCTTGTGAAGTAGGCAAAGTCAGCGCTTTTCGCGCTCAGGATCCGAATGTCGCCTGCCGATCCCTAGCCCAGGAGTTGACTTTATGAAGCGGTTGATTGCGTTATCGATGGCAACATTGCTATCCGCCTGCCAAACCAGTACTACCCCGAAAGAGGCGCCGCTAGAGGCGCCGCAAGACACAACTGTGATGAGTTTGAATCAAGCGTCGGCAAGCGATGCGGGCGTCCGCGTAGCGACAGCTTTGACCCAACGCTACATGGACACTCGGCTGAACTGCGGTGCCAACTCGATGCCGGCGTTTCTATGTTCCGGGATCATTCTGCGTTCAACGGTTCCAGCGCCCGGCTCTCAATACTTCACATGGAACCCTTCACCCAACTCGCAAAAAAGTGGCGGCGTGTCGTTCAGCTATTTGCGCAAGGACATGAACTTCAAATCGCTGGTGTTCGGCCAGACCAGCGGCTTTATATTTTTGCCAGTGCTCAACCAACTTCCTGGCACTCGAAAAATAGAAGTGCTCTGCGCCTATCCAGTGGATGGCGCAGCCCAGCTACGTGACAAACCTGGATGCGGAGCACACCCTTACGCACCGGATCTCAGTCGGCGCTGTCAAACCATTGGCATCACCACGGCTGAACAATGGATTGCCAACAAGAAGAAAAATGGCTGGAACAGTTGCAGTTTTGATGTGCGTGATTCGATGAACCAATTGGCGGCAGACTCTTTCTACCAGTCCATTCGTGCACACAACCTGGGAAATTATTTCGCTGGCGCCTATGACTACAGCGAATTGATCTTGGCGACGTGGCCGCAGAATATTCCAAAAGAGTTGCCGATCGAAGCGTTCTACTACATCACTACCGGATTGCCCGGCGCGCAAAAGGATCAGCGAGATTTTTACGCTCAGACCGCAGGCAAAGTGGTTCCTGTTATCAAACTCACTCTGCCTGCGACAAACACCGGCAACGCTGTGTTCAGCTACAACCCTGCCGATCAGGTCCATTAATAAATCCAACGCCTGACATCGCTTCGATATAGCGCGAGGCGACGTCAGCTCAACATGTCCTGCATCAATTCCTGCAACAGTTCCAGCTTGAACGGCTTGCCCAGAATCGGCGCCTTGCGCGTGATCGGGCTGTCGGTTTCGCGGATTTCCTGCGGATAACCGCTGATGAAAATCACTTTGAGTTCCGGTCGAAGTTTCACCGCAGGCTCGGCGATTTGCACGCCGGAGATTCCACCGGGCAGGCGGAAGTCGGTAATCATCATGTCCAGGTGCGGTTTGCTGGCGAGGATCTCGAAGGCTTGCTCACCGTTTTCGGCTTGCAGCACTCGGTAACCCTCACCCGACAGATAGGCAGACAACACCATCAAAATCGAGGGATCGTCCTCGACAATGAGTACTACATCTTGCGCATCTTCACTCATGGGAAGCCTTTGTTCGGTCAATAGCTGCTGATACGACCGTGGGGTCGTTCAGAGGTTGCGTTTATCTGGCTGTTTTCCTACAGCGGCAGACAAACGCGAAATAAGGCGCCTTCGTTGATCTTGCTCTCGACGACGATGGATCCGCCATGGGCGGCTACGATTTGTTCTGAAATAAACAGCCCGAGCCCCAATCCAGCCACCACCGTCTTGGCTGAGACCCGCTCGAACTGCAGGAAAATCCGCTTCTGGTTTTCTTCGCTGATGCCGATGCCACGGTCCTGAACCTCGACCCGCGCCTCGCCGCCGTGGCAATACACGCGCACATCGATCTGGCCTTTGCCGCCGTAGCGCAGCGCGTTGGTCAGCAGATTGGAGATCACTTGCTCGATGCGGAACTCATCCCAATGGCCTTCCACCGCGCCCTCTGCGGTGAACACCACGGACGATTCGGCGGCATCGACTTGCGGCGCGAAGTTTTGCAGCAAGTTATCGACCAGCTTCACCAGATCAAAACGACTTGGCCGGATCGACAGCTTGCCGGTGCGAATGCGCGACACGTCGAGCATGTCCTCGATCAGACGGATCAGGCTTTTGATCTGGCGCTCATCGCGGTCGACCATCGCGTGCATCTTGTCGAGGGTAAATGCTGCGGCGTTGTCCCGGGCCAGGTGCATCTTGCGCAGCTGGGTCTCGAGGATCAGGCCATTGAGTGGCGTGCGCACTTCGTGGGCGACGATCGACATGAAGTCATCACGCATGCGCACCGCTTGCTCCAGCTCGTTCTGGGTGTTCTGCAACTGCTTGAGCAACGCTTCCTGCTCGCGACGGCTCTGTTCCAATGCCTCGACCTGCTGCTTCATCGCTTTGCTCTGGCGATACAGGTCGACGAACACGTTGACCTTGCTTTTGACCGCGTGGATATCCAGCGGTTTGTGCAGGAAGTCGACGGCGCCGCTTTCGTAGCCTTTGAACGCGTAATTGAGCTCGCGACCGGCGGCGCTGACGAAAACAATCGGGATGTTCTTGGTTTTCTCGGTGCCGCGCATCAGCTCGGCCAGTTCGAAGCCATTCATGCCCGGCATCTGCACGTCGAGAATGGCCATGGCGAACTCGTGTTGCAGCAACAGCGACAAGGCTTCGTCCGCCGAAAGCGCCTTGTAGACCGTACGGTCTTCGCGCTTGATCAGCGCTTCAAGGGCCAACAGGTTCTCCGGCAAATCGTCGACGATCAGCAGCTTGGCTTGAATATTACTTAACATGCGATTTGTTCCAGCTCGACAATCAAACGGCCGATGCCGTGTATGGGAAGTATGTGGTCCGGCTGGTGCAAGGCCAGCGCCGCCCGCGGCATCGTCGCCACCTGGGCCTCTTCGGGATCTTGCACCACCGTCAGGCCGCCACGCACCTTGACCTGCGCCAAGCCGCTCGCACCGTCGCGATTGGCGCCGGTCAGCAGCACAGCGGCCAGTGCTGGGCCGTAAACATCAGCGGCCGACTCGAACAGGTAATCGATCGAGGGCCGCGAATGGTGCACGCGGTCTTCCAGGCTCAACGAAAAACTGCGGTCCTGCTCCACCGACAAGTGATAACCGGGGCCGGCGAAATACAGCGTGCCCGCCTCGACCGGAGTCTTGTCGTACGCTTCGACTACCGGCAGCGAAACCCGCCGGGAAAACACTTCGGCCAAATGGCTGCGGCGCTCTTCGGGCAAGTGCAGCACCACGATGATCGGCAGCACAAAGCCTGGGCGCAACGGGCTGAGGATGTTCAATAACGCCTCGACGCCGCCGGCCGAGGCACCCATCACGATAGCCTCTACGGTCGGCAAACCGGGTGCGTCGTTCATGATTTGCGGTAGATCCGTTCTTGTTTGACCAATGGCTCGAACTGCTTGCCGAACGCCGAGAAGTCCGGCGTTTCCTTGCTGCCCAACACCAGAAAACCGCGGTGGCACAACGACTCGTGAAACAGTCCGAATGCCCGATCCTGAAGTTTTTTATTGAAGTAAATCAACACGTTACGACACGATATTAATTGGGTTTCGGAGAATACACTGTCCGTCGCCAGGCTGTGATCGGCAAACGTCACGTTCTCGCACAGGCTCTTGTCGAAAATCGCGTAACCGTACGCCGCCGTATAGTAGTCGGCAAATGAACGCTGGCCACCGGCCTGCTGATAATTGGCGGTGTAGGCACGGACATTCTCCATCGAGAAAATCCCTTGCTTGGCTTTGTCCAGCGAACGCGGATTGATGTCGGTGGCGTAAATGATGGTGCGATCGAGCAGCCCTTCCTCGCGCAGCAGGATGGCCATCGAGTAGACCTCTTCGCCCGTGCTGCAGCCGGCAATCCAGATCTTGATCGACGGATAGGTCTTGAGCAGCGGCACTACTTCCTTGCGGATCGCGAGAAAGTGCGACGGGTCGCGAAACATCTCGCTGACCGGGATCGTCAGCAATTGCAGCAACTGCATGAACGCGGTCGGATCGTGCAGGACCCTGTCCTGCAACGCCGAGATGGTCGCGCACTCGAACTGACCCAACGCATGACTGACCCGGCGCTTGATCGATGCGCCGGAGTAGTCGCGAAAGTCGTAGCTGTACTTGAGGTAAATCGCCTCGATCAACAGCCGCAGTTCGATTTCGTTATTGTTTTCCACTAGTTGCTCTTTTCCACTAAGGGTTTTCCACTAAAGGTTTTCCACTAAAAGCTTTTCACTAGATGCGTTCCATTTTCGGCAACCACACGCGGATCAGCGAGAACAGGCGATCGAGGTCGATCGGCTTGGCCAGGTAGTCGTTGGAACCCGCCGCGAGGCAACGTTCCTGATCGTCCTTCATGGCTTTTGCCGTGACGGCGATGATCGGCAGTTTGCGCCAGCGCGGATCCTGGCGGATCAAGGCTGTGGCCTCGTAACCGTCCATCTCCGGCATCATCACGTCCATCAGCACCAAGTCGATGTCCTCGACTTCATTCAATCGCTCGATCGCTTCACGACCGTTACGGCCGATCACCACCACCGCGCCTTTATGCTCCAGCGCACTGGTCAGGGCGAAGATGTTGCGCACATCGTCGTCCACCAGCAGCACCTTGCGGCCCTCGAAGACCTTGTCGCGACTGCGCGCAGTCTTGAGCATCTTCTGGCGCTCATGGGACAACTGCGATTCGACTTTGTGCAAAAAGAGTGTGACCTCATCGAGCAAGCGTTCCGGCGAGCGCGCGCCTTTGATGATGATCGAGCGCGAGTACTTGCGCAGCTCGGCTTCTTCGTCGCGGGTCAGGTTGCGCCCGGTGTAGACAATTACTGGCGGGAACGAGCAGATGTCCTCGGTTGCCATGCGCTTGAGCAGGTCATTGCCGAGCATATCTGGCAATTTCAGGTCGATGACCATGCAATCGAAAATCGTCTCGCGCAGCAGATCGAGCGCTTCCTGAGCCAGACCGACTGCGGTGATTTCGATGTCTTCATCGCCAATCAACCGCGCAATGCTGTCGCGCTGCAGGTCATCGTCCTCGACCAGCAACACGCGTTTGACCTTTTGCGTCAGTTTGGCTTCCAGGCGTGCGAACACGTCTTTCAGTTCTTCGCGGGTGGTCGGTTTGACCGCGTACCCGATGGCGCCCATGTGCATCGCCGCTTCGACGCGGTCTTCGACCGAAATCACGTGAACCGGAATGTGGCGGGTTTCGGCGCGTTCTTTCAGGCGCTGCAACACGGTCAAACCGGAATGGTCGGGTAGGCGCATGTCGAGCAGGATCGCGTCGGGGATGAACTGTTTCGCCAGGTCGTAACCTTCATCGGCGCCATGCGCGACCAGGCACTGATAGCCCAGTTCGTGCGCCAGATCGTAGAGGATGCGCGCAAAGTTCGGCTCATCTTCCACCACCAGAATGCAGCGCGTGGTGAACGGTGCCTTGGTGCGGTCATCGTCGAAACGCGGGATGTCGACTTCGGCAATCAGCGGCACCTGTGCCGCAGGGGCAGCCGGTTTTGGCACGTAGGCCACCGGCGTCGCACGCATCGGCTCAATCGGATCCTCGCCCGGCTCGACGTATTGCAGCGGCAACACCAAGGTGAACGAACTGCCCTGCCCCGGCTCGCTGGTAACGCTGATCGAGCCGCCGAGCAACACCGCCAGATCTCGCGAGATCGACAGCCCCAGCCCGGTGCCGCCATAACGGCGGTTGGTGGTGCCGTCGGCCTGACGGAAGGCTTCGAAGATGCTTTCCTGCTGGTCCGCCGCAATGCCGATCCCGGAATCGCGGACGATAAAGGCAATGCCGTCGCCCGGCTGGCTGGCAACCGTGAGGCTGACGCTGCCCTTTTCGGTGAACTTCACGGCGTTCGACAACAGGTTCTTCACCACCTGTTCCAGACGTTGGCGGTCGGTGAAGATCATCATCGGTGCGCCCGGCTGCAACTCGATGTTGAACTGCAGATTCTTGTCCTTGGCCATCGGCTCGAACATCCCGCGCAGGCCTTCGACCAAGCGCGAAACGCTGGTGTTCTCCGGGCGCATGTCGAGTTTGCCGGCCTCGACTTTGGAAATGTCGAGAATGTCGTTGATCAGATTCAACAAATCGTTGCCGGCAGAATAAATCGACTCGGCAAATTTCACCTGTTCGGCGCTGAGGTTTTCCTGCGGGTTTTCCGCCAGCAGCTTGGCGAGGATCAGCGAACTGTTCAGCGGTGTGCGCAGTTCGTGGGACATGTTGGCGAGGAATTCGGACTTGTACTTGCTGGAGCGCTGCAACTCTTCGGCGCGCTCTTCCAGCTGTGTCTGGGCCTGATTGAGCTCGGTATTCTTCTGGTCCATCGCATCGCGCTGGTCGGACAGAATCTGCGCCTGCTCGGCGAGCTGTTCGTTGGTCTGCTCGAGCTCGACCTGCTGGGTTTCGAGGTGCGCCTGGGATTCCTTGAGAATCCGCGACTGCTCTTCCAGCTCTTCGTTGGCGGTTTTCAGTTCTTCCTGCTGCACTTGCAGCTCTTCGTTGAGCTGCTGGGTTTCTGCCAGCACTTCCTGCAAGCGCTGACGATAACGCGCGGCTTCAATAGAGGTGCCGATGTTGCTGGCGATCAGCTCGAGCAATTCGACGTCACGATCGTCCAGTGGACGCAGGAAACCCAGCTCAATCACACCGTTGACCCGATCGTCGTCGCTGGTCGGCACCACCATCACGCTGTGCGGCAGGCCTTCGCCGAGGCCGGAGCTGACGCGGAAATACCCTTGCGGCACATCATCCAGACGAATCAACCGCGCTTGCTGCACCGCTTGGCCGACAATACCTTCGCCGTCGTAGATCGCCTGATCCTGCTCTTCCTGCTCACGCGACAAACCGTAAGAGGCCACGCGTTTCAGGCCGCCATGGTCTTCGCGCACATAAATAGCAGCGACGGCGGTGCCCATGTATTGCGCACAGAACTTGAGGATATTGCGCCCCAACATCTGCAAGGACAGTTGCCCCAGCACTTGTTCGGCCAGTTCGGTCTGACCACTGCGCAACCAGGCTTGTTTTTCCAGGCGTGCAGCGGCGGCCTGTTGCGCCGCCAGATTGACGCTGTAGTTCTGGGACAGATTGAGCAGATCGCGACGGCCAATGTAGGCCAGCAAACCGCTGATGCCGGCGACGAACAGCAGATAAAGGGTGATGCTCCAGATCGTCGTGCGGCGCACTTCTTCGTTGCGCGTGGTGCGCAACTGTTGCTCCATGTCGATCACGTCTTCGAATTGCTTGCGAATCTCATCGGTCAGGCGCTTGCCGCGCCCGGCCTTCACCGCGCCGCGATAGTCGCCGCTGGTGCGCTGCAAATCGATCATCGATTGCGCATAAGTCGCCCATTCGGTTTGCAATGCCTGCAAGCGGCGCAAACGGTCAGTCTGAACCGGGTTGTCGCCGGTCAATTCGAGCAAGGTATTGAGCGCGACCGCAATGCGCGGCTTGGCCGTTTCATAGGGGTCGAGGAAGTGCTCGTCGCCGCTGAGCAGGAAGCCGCGCATGCCGGTTTCCAGGTCGACGGTGAGCTTCACCGCCTCATTGGCGTTATTGATCACCCGGTCGGTGTGCTCGACCCATTGGATGACGGATAGCAGGTAAGTAATCAACGCCACAAAGAAAACCGCGCTGATAGCGCCCACGCCCAGCGGCAAACTGACGTTGCGGCTCAGCAGTTTACGGAATCTTTGCTCATCAACCGAAGACGCAGGGGTCATGGGAAATGCCTTGTCGAACTGTCGAAAACCAGGGAGTTTGCCCCAAAAGCCCTACACGAATCTAATTTTCTGACAGCTTTTGTCGCAAATTCCGGCAATTAGCTGCGCTTGATCAATGCCGCGCGTTATCCTTGCGCGTTCCTGTGCCTCGCCTATTTTTTGTATCGGGTCGGGAACTTGTCGGGGTCCGGCAATTACTCAAGCAAGAGACCGGCGAATTCGATCGACCGCCGACCCGTAAATTCATCTTTGAGAGCTCCTATTATGTCCGCCGAAGCGTCCATCATCCTTGTCGTCGAAGACGATGCCATCGTGCGCATGCTGATCGTCGATGTCCTCGAGGAACTTGAGTTCCGGGTGCTGGAGGCGGATGGCAGCGAAGAGGCCCTGACGTTCCTTAATGATGAAGATCAATACATCGACCTGATGATGACCGACGTCGGCCTGCCGGGCATGGATGGCCGCGAACTGGCCAAGCAAGCACGGATGCTGCGCCCGGAACTGCCGATCCTGTTCGCCAGTGGTTACGCCGAAAGCATCGACGTGCCGGCCGGCATGCAGGTAATTGGCAAGCCGTTCTCCATCGATCAATTGCGCGACAAAGTGAAAGGTATGCTCAAGAGCGCCTGAAACGGGCATCGAGGTGCTACTTGGCGATAGCCGGGGCGCCCCTCTTGTCGTATCAAAAATCCGGGGTTCGAAAAACGTCTGCCTTTTGAGCCCTCAATCACCTCTGCGTCTCCCCTGATGAGCGAACATCAATCCGAAAGTCCGCAGTCAGGCTGCATTAATAATTAAAACGATATAGCCGTCTGTGCGACGAATTAAGAATTCGTCAGTTGCTTGTACTGCACTTAATATAAAAACCCACAACTGCATTAAATTTGGATTAAGTTGTAAACACATCCATTCACATAAACCAACTTGATAGCCTGTTTAAAAATCCACACCATTCAACAAGGAAAACAAACCACTGACACACATGAGAATCAACTTAGATGACTTCCGTCGTGCAAAACTTGATCAAACCCTCTTTCACCGCCGCTTTTAATATCAGGGCCCTGCGCAATCAAGCTGACAAATTTGAAAGAGATCAGGTCATCCGCCAGTTGCGCGCTGTGATTGTTGATCCAAGGGCTTTCCCTATCGACTGGTCTGAACACGATATTGATCTTCGACCAGGATCCTCGTTGTATAACATGCACATGCCAGGCAGTTCATTGCTGAGAAAACTGACCGACCAACCGTTCATTCAACAACACAGCGTGCGATTGTTCCTGAAACCTCTGGTCGAATCGTTCGTCAACAGCGATGGCAGTCTGTTTATTCGGGGCGATCATTGGGAGCCTATTACCGACATTGCCAATAGCCAACCTTCTTCCGCGCACACTCTGAAATGCCTGGTTGAAGTTGCAAAGCGGACCGGCGGGTTGGTTTCTTCGACTAACAAAGTCGAAATAGCGCAATGGATGAAATTTCACGAACTGAATGTGCCCACACATTTTGACCAGAACAAAAACCTCCTGGACTTCTTGACCTTCAATCTGCCGACTCCCGATGACATGGGTAACTACTGGAGTCAATTGCTTACCACTGAACCCGGTGGTGCCGTGATGACAAGTGACCAGCAAGCGGCAATGCGAAGCGCTACCGCCAAACTGCTTCCTCGCGGAAAAAAACTGCTCGACAAGCTGCATGAAGATGTCTTGCACAACCGCCTGGCACGCTGGGACCAAGCGGCGCAATCAATCAAGTCGCTGGTCAGCCACCCCTCTTCGCGAATGCTGGCGCGGCAATACATTGATGAACTGGGCTGGTATGGGGCCAACAACAATGTCGATGAACCGTTAAATGACGCAGACCTCGAGCAATTGCTGGTCAGCGCCATTTTGCTCGACCTGCAATCTACCTCACCGACAGCGGACCCACTTGGCAGCTTCAATCTTTACTCACCAGACAAAGTCGATTGGCCGCACTTTCTGGCCCGCCAGGAATTGGAAGCGTATCTAACCAATAATCAACGAGTCAGTGCCGCCGCCGCGCCATTGGCCGTGCATCTGCTGCTTGCGCATGTGGCGCCGGAATTCCTGATTCTGCAATTGCCGTCGACGCCTTTACTGGGGTCGATCGGATGGGTAACGCTCAGCCGGACGGTGGCGTTGATCGAATCGCAGGCGCTGGGTGCGTCGCGTTTGATGACCTTTGATCAAGTCATGGAATATGCCGGATTCGAATCAATCGGCCCGTCTCAGGAAAAGCTCAGCGCCTTGGCAGCCATCGACCCGATCATCAATTGGGCTGCGTTGAATCAGGTGATAACGCGAGAAGCGTGGCAAAAATCCGGCCTTGAAGCCTTGCAGAAAGCCACGTCGGCCTATCAACTTTATCTGGAGCAATTGAGCCAGGCAGCCAGTGCATTTGGCGCTGCGCCGCCGAGTCGCAAAGCATTTGCACGGCAGCAACTTGAAAAGATCCTGCCGAATTGTGATCACCTCGAAAGTGAGGTTCTGACCTATGCAGGCACGCGTTGGCAGGGTGAACATATGTCGATGCTCGAGCTGCATATGTCCGGCGACCTGGTACACCAGCACTGGAATGACCCTGCCGGCGATATATTCAAAAAACACCCAAACCTGATAACAGAGCTCAGTCAACTCACGGATGACTTTGAAGTGCCCGTGCGTGCTTATCAACAGCAATTGAGCAAAGCTCTGGTGACCAATCTCAAGTTGGCGTTGGCGCAGTTGGACGAAGATGACCAACGAGAGCTGCTGCGCAATCAAATAACTTTTTACACCGTGCGCCCTACTGCGGCATTCGAGACTAAAGCGCCAGTTGCATTAAACGGCCGTGTTGGTCTGGAATATTTCGCCACGGTAGAAACACAACAGGCTATCGACGCTGCCACCGGACATTATGGCGTGGTCATGTGCATCAGCAACGCTGGTAAAACCACCTGTTATGAACTTTTCAGCCTGCACGGCAAATGCCTGAAAAACCCGCAATTGGCCGACGCCATTGACAGCGCCGCGTTATGGAACAGCCCTTCGCGGATTGATTTTTCCGGTGATATAAAGTCGCAAATGAGCCCCGCCCCCGTACACTTGATGCCGCTCGACATCCGCAACTATACCCACGGCAGTGAACCCAGCCATCAGACCACCAGTCATGTCGTGCTGGATAAACTCGGAGTGTTGGCAGCACCCACTTCCACCACGAGCCGAATGAAAGGGACTTATCAGCGTTTCCACTACCCGCACTTTGAACGCATTGCACAATTCATTGCCGACCATCGCCCGCTCGCCACTTACGCGGAACTCAAAGAGGTCGCGGCGGGAGAAACGAAATATGAAAAGTTGACGAACGTTTACGAAGAGCGTTCGGAGTTTATGCTCAATCTGATTATCCCGTTTCGATCCTGCATTCAGGACTTGGCATCAGGCGAACGAGTTCGGGTGGCGCAGGGGGTATTTGGTTGCCTGATGGATGCCATCGCAGTCGTCGGTGGAATCGTCGGCGCGGTGTCGAAAATCGCCGCCATCATGTCCAGGACCGTGTCCTCGTGCTCAAGAGTTGCCAGCACCGCCAAACAACTCCTCATTCTGGCAATCGGTACATTCAACCCGCTCGACGGGCTCAATAGCTACGCGGCGCACGGGGCAAAACTGTTCTTTAAAGGAGGCCTGCGCCTGAACTTGGTCGGTATCGAGGTGGTGGCGAAAGCGCGGACACAGATTCATCGGCTCACCAAAGTCGCGGATTCCTACGATGTCGTCAGAGCATCAAACCGCGCCGACCTGGCGCAAGGGACATGGATCGCCAAGGACAACAGTGAGGCGATCAACCTCTGGGCGAGCCGAAGCCGTAACAGCACATGGCACGCAATCAACCGCTTCGGCCGGCCATGGGGCGAGGCCCTGAACAACTTCCGCAGCATCGGCGATATCCGCTTGCCGCGTTTTGACAAGCAACTGCCTGCCCTTTACACCGGCACGGTGATCGACAGCGCACTGTCGACCGCACGCCTGAAAATCGACAGAGCCATTACCGTCCTGTCGCACGCCAACCATCGAACCGACGTCGGCAAGATTGTCAGCCTGTTGCTGGGTGAGAGTTCCATCGCAGCGGTCAACAGCGTGTTGATGGCGCAGAAGTCTTACTACAGCGCGGTCAGCCTGCGCAATTTCCTGCTCGCCGATCAGAGCGTCAGCCAAGATATGCTCGCCTTCGATCCTGAGGCATTCCGGGCGTGGCAAACCGCCGGGTCACTGCAGTCAGAGAAACAATTCATCAGTGTCTTTTGCGCCGATCTCAATCAACGCTTTGTTGAAAGTGACCTGAATGAAGGGGTGATTGCCGACGACTTGATTCGAATGCTGCTTCGCGCCGGCACCGGCATCCTGGATTTGAGCGTTGCCCTGCCAATGCCAACCAGCAATGCTGGCGCTCAACAGCTGGACGTGGCACCGCTGCTGAATCTGGCGAGCGGCCATTATCCGGTGGCTGGCGAAGGTGTTTCGGGGCGCTTCCACGACCGGACCGAGGCCTTGAAAAATGCCGATTCGTGGGCGGTATTAACGTCGTTACTGAGTCAACTGGACAGCGATCCAATGGACTTTGATGGCAATGTTTTGCAGATGAACGCGGCACTGCAAGCCAGTCGTCAGGGCGGCATCACCCGCGCGGTGTCGATTTCCCTGAACCGGATCTGATCGCTAACGTTTAGCCTCTCCAGCTGGTTTCCTGTGGTTTAATGCGCGGTTTTTTTCACGGCCCAACGCATCACCACAGGAAATCCGTTCATGAGTTCGCCCACTACCAAAGTCCTGGTCATCGGTTACGTCTGGCCCGAGCCTCGCTCTTCGGCAGCCAGTGGGCACGTGATGCAGATTCTCGACACATTCCTGCAACAAGGCTGGGACATTACCTTCAGCAGCCCGGCGGGCGTCGGCGAACACAAGGCTGACCTCGCTGCACTGGGTATTCGTGAATGCGCAATCGAGCTGAACAACAGCAGTTTCGACACGTTTATTAGCGAACTCGCTCCGGATATCGTCCTGTTCGACCAATTCATGATGGAAGAGCAATTTGGCTGGCGCGTCGAGAAACATTGCCCCGACGCGTTGCGCGTGCTCGAAACTTCCGACCTGCAAAGCCTGCGACATGCCCGGCATCAGCGCCTCAAAGAGCGTTTGAAGGCCAGCGCCGACGAGAACGATTTCAGCGATCTGTTTGCGCCGGCATTGCGCGAAGAATTCCAGTTGATGGCCGGCACCGACCTGGCCAAACGCGAGATTGCCGCCCTGTACCGCTGCGACCTGAGCCTGATGATTTCGCCGGTGGAAATCGAGTTGCTGGTCGAGCAATTCAAACTGCCGCGCGAGTTGCTGCACTGGTGCCCGTTGATGCCAGCGATGCCAACGACCGCGCACACGGCGTTTGAGGCGCGAGCGCACTTTCTCAGCATCGGCAACTTCCGCCATGCGCCGAACTGGGACGCGGTGCTCTGGATGAAAACCGCTGTGTGGCCGCTGATTCGCCAGCAATTGCCCGGCGCGCAATTGCATCTGTATGGCGCCTACACGCCGCCAAAAGCCACCGCACTGCACAACCCGGCGCAAGGTTTTCATGTGATGAACTGGGCGCAAGATGCGTTGCAAGTGATGTCGGCGGCGCGCGTTTGTCTGGCGCCGCTGCGGTTCGGCGCCGGGATCAAGGGCAAAATCGTCGATGCGATGCTCTGCGGCACGCCGACGGTTACCACGCCGATTGGCGCTGAAGGCATGAGCGATGGTCTGCTGCCATGGCCCGGTGTAATTGGCGAATCCGCTGAAGCCATCGCCGCTGCAGCCGTCGCGTTGTATCAGAACCAGGCGTTGTGGACGTCGGCGCAACAACGCGGCGATGAGTTGCTGGCCGCGCAATATCAGCAATCGGTGCACGGTCCGGCGCTGATCGAACGACTGCAAGCCTGTCATCGCGATCTGGCTGAGCGGCGTCGCGACAACTTCACTGGCGCCATGCTTCGACATCACGCGCACAAAAGCACCCAGTACATGTCGCAGTGGATCGAGGCGAAAAATCGCCACAGTGCGTCGGACGTTTCCGAATCTCGCGATTGATAAGTAACCTGAGAAATATGGCACAAGGCTATGTTTATTAAGATGTTTCTTGGAGTGGAAGGATTGCAGATCCGCTTCTAGGCTTCGTCGCATGAAGTGATTTTTCCACACTATCTCGCCTCCACGGATCGGAGCCGAGCCTTGGGCAGGAGCCTTGAGACATGCCGTTCACCCCTACCGCCAATGTCGACACGCAATGCTGGATGAACAAAGTCCTCGACATTGACCGCTTGAAATTGACCGACCTGATCTGGCCCGGCGTGCATAACGCAGGGATGGACAAAAAAGCGCCGAACTATGAGGTCGTCTTCGGAAACTGGACCACCTGCCAAAACGATTCATTTGCCTGGCAACTTACCAAAGGAGCACGAGCCTTCGATTTGCGCCTGGGCTACACGCCCGGCTCGCCCACCGGCACATTTTACTTTCACCACAACGGTCACCAATCGCATCGCGTGTTGGATGAACTGCTGGATGCGGTTAACCACTTTCTGGAGCGTAATCCGCATGAGTTCATCGTCCTGGATTTCCACCAGCTACGCGATGGCGACCAACCTTTCGATTTCAAGCAGTTCAACGAGCTGGTGAAACTGCGTCTCGGCGCACGCGCCATCTCGCAGGATGATGAAGAAAAAACCATCGGTGAGCTAAAGGCTGCGAGCGGCAAGAGACGAGTGATTCTGGCCTCCCGTGTGTCAGTGGAGCTGGATCCCGACTTGTTTTGGGGCAGTATCGCTCACCGCTGGAGCGGCTCTCGTCTGACCAGCGTGGCCGAGTTGCGCCGCCACATCGCCGATACCCTGGACACACCACGACTCAGCTCATATCTGTGGTCGTTAACCGCGACCAGTTACACATTTCTCGGCGGCCCGGTAGCATCAAGCAGCACATCAATGACTGGTTTCATTCGTCGCGGAGCTGGGTCAGCCAATGCAGCATCATCAGCACCGACTTTTTTGATGAATCGGAAATCGTCGGGTACTGCTGGGTCGCCAATAGCATGAAGGCTGTCAGCCTGCAGGCTTGAGCGGCGGGCGCTGGCGTAATCGGGTCGGAAAGAGGCATCATCGGGGCGCAATAACAATCGCACTAACAACAGCGTCAACAATAAAAGTGCCTTGCCATGAGCCGAGCTACCCGCATCACCGACCCCTCCTACGAGTTGATGGACGACCACAACGGGTTGTCCATCATCTATCGCCAGCATGGCTTTCCATGCCCGCTGGTGCGCTGGCATTTTCACAAGGAATACGAACTGCACCTGATCGTCGCCAGCTCCGGCAAGGTGTTCATTGGCGATTACATTGGTAACTTCTACCCAGAATCGTTGTTCCTCACCGGCCCCAACCTGCCGCACAACTGGATCAGCCAGGTCGCCGAAGACGAAGTGGTGCCCAAGCGCGACATGCTGGTCAACTTCACCGATGAACTGTTCGACAGCGGTCATTTAGTGTTCGCCGAACTGAAAACCCTGGCACCGCTGCTTGAGCGTGCGCAGTACGGCATCGAGTTTCGCTGCAAACGCACGATTCGCCAGGCAATGACGCTGATGCAGCGCATCGCCGACACCCAAGGCGTCACGCGCCTCGGGCACTTTTTCATTCTGCTGGAGTTGCTTGCGGCCTCGGACGACTACCAATTGTTGTCCGGCGCCACCACGCCGCAGTTGGCCGACGAGCACAGCGTCGACCGCACCAACCGCGCGGTGGATTACATTTTTGCCCACTACGCCCGGGAGTTGCCGCTGGAAGAAGTGGCGGAACATCTGGGAATGAAACCGACCTATTTCAGCCGTGTGTTCAAACAAGCGACTGGCCGCTGTTTTATCGAATTCGTCAATCGGTTGCGCATCAGCAAGTCCTGCGAGCTGCTCGCCGATGGCGATAAACCGGTGACCGACGTGTGCTTCGAGTCGGGCTTCAACAATATTTCCAATTTCAATCGGCGGTTTCAGCAGCTCAAAGGCATGACACCCTCGCATTACCGGCGGTTGGCGGTGCAGCGCCTCACCGAACAAAACCTCGGTTAGCGTGGGCGCATGGCTTGCCCGCGATGGCGTTCCCGAGAGCGTCATCGCGGGCAAGCCATGCTCCCACAAGTGAAAAAACCAATACGCAATTCATGCCGGACTGTCGCCCGACAACCGTCCTCTGCGCTCGCCCACGCAAATTCCAGTGCAAAAAAGTATCGATTGCAGTGCTATGGATGATTTGTCACATGCTCAATTGAAGGCTGTAATCAGTGCACATTCTTCCTGCCTCGGAAGACACAAAAACAATAACCGTCCTTCTGGCCCCGCCGGGTACAGAAAAGGAGTGCACGATGCAACCTTCTGTAAAAGCTCTGCTTGCCCTCACCTGCATGACCCTTAGCAGCGTCAGCCTCGGCGCTCAGACCCTGACCATCGCCACCGTCAACAACAGCGACATGATCCGCATGCAAAAGCTCTCGAAAACCTTCGAGGCCGCACATCCGGACATCAAGCTGAATTGGGTGGTGCTCGAAGAAAACGTCCTGCGCCAGCGCCTGACCACCGACATCGCCACTCAGGGAGGCCAGTTCGACGTATTGACGATTGGCATGTACGAAGCTGCACTCTGGGGCGCCAAGGGTTGGCTGGAACCAATGAAGGATTTGCCGGCCGATTACGCGCTCGACGATGTATTCCCGTCGGTGCGTGAAGGTCTGTCGGTCAAGGGCTCGCTGTACGCCTTGCCGTTCTACGCCGAAAGCTCGATCACCTATTACCGCACCGACCTGTTCAAGGACGCCGGGCTGACCATGCCGGAGCATCCGACCTGGACGCAGATCAGCGAATTTGCCAGCAAACTCACGAACAAGGACAAAGAACAGTACGGCATCTGCCTGCGCGGCAAGGCCGGCTGGGGCGAAAACATGGCGTTGATCACCACCGTCGCCAATGCCTACGGCGCGCGCTGGTTCGACGAACAGTGGAAACCGGAATTCACCGGTCCGGAATGGAAAAACGCGCTGAACTTCTACGTCAAAACGATGAAGGATTCCGGTCCTCCAGGCGCATCCAGCAACGGCTTCAACGAAAACCTCGCGCTGTTCAACAGCGGCAAATGCGCGATCTGGGTCGACGCCAGCGTCGCCGGTTCGTTCGTCACCGACAAGAGCCAAAGCAAGGTCAGCGAGCACGTCGGCTTCACCTATGCGCCGCATGAAACCACCGATAAAGGCTCTGCCTGGTTATATTCCTGGGCACTGGCGATCCCGACCAGTTCCAAAGCCAAGGACGCCGCGAAGACCTTCAGCGCCTGGGCCACTTCCAAGGAATACGGCGCGCTGGTTGCCGAGAAAGACGGGATTGCCAACGTGCCACCAGGCACGCGCGCCTCGACCTACAGCGAGGCTTACATGAGCGCCGCGCCGTTTGCCAAAGTCACGCTGGAATCGCTGAAAGTGGCTGATCCGAGCAAACCGAGCGCGAAACCTGTGCCGTATATCGGCATTCAATTGGTGACCATTCCCGAGTTCCAGGCCGTCGGCACGCAGGTCGGCAAGTTGTTCTCGGCAGCGTTGATCGGCCAGACCACGGTCGATCAAGCGCTGACCGCGGCCCAGCAAACTACCGAACGTGAGATGAAGCGCGCCGGTTACCCCAAGTAACCCGTGCCCCCCTGTAGGAGCGAGGCTTGCCCGCGAAGGCGGCTTGTCTGACACACCGCTTTCGCGGGCAAGCCTCGCTCCTGCAGTTGATCTCATCTGCCTGTTCCCAATCGGTTCTTTTGCCATGAATATCTCAACTGCCAAAGCTCAAATGGACATTCCCCAACCGGTGCGTAAAAGCCGGCTGGCCAATCCCGGCTGGTTTCTGGTCAGTCCTTCAGTGGCGCTGTTGCTGCTGTGGATGATCGTACCGCTGGGCATGACCGTGTACTTCTCGATGATCCGCTACAACCTGCTCTACCCTGGCGAAAACGAGTTCGTAGGGCTGGAAAACTTTACCTATTTCCTCACCGATTCGGGTTTCCTGCCCGGCGCCAGCAATACCTTGCTGCTGGTCGGCAGCGTGTTGCTGATCAGCGTGGTGTTTGGCGTATTGATCAGTGCGTTGCTGGAGGCCAGCGAATTCCTCGGGCGCGGCATCGTCCGGGTCATGCTGATTTCGCCGTTCTTCATCATGCCCACCGTCGGCGCGCTGATCTGGAAGAACCTGATTTTCCATCCGGTCTCGGGGATTCTCGCCTACATCTGGAAGCTCTTCGGCGCGCAACCGGTGGACTGGCTGGCGCATTACCCGCTGCTGTCGATCATCATCATTGTCTCGTGGCAATGGCTGCCCTTCGCGATTCTGATCCTGATGACCGCCATGCAGTCCCTCGACCAGGAACAGAAAGAAGCCGCGCGCCTCGACGGTGCCGGCCCGGTCGCGATCTTCTGGCACCTGACCCTGCCGCACCTGGCGCGGCCGATTGCCGTGGTGGTGATGATCGAAACGATCTTCCTGCTCTCGGTGTTCGCCGAAATCTTCACCACCACCAACGGTGGCCCCGGCTATGCCTCGACCAACCTCGCCTACCTCATCTACAACCAGGCGCTGGTGCAGTTCGATGTCGGCATGGCGTCCGCCGGCGGCTTGATCGCGGTGGTGATTGCCAACGTCGCGGCCATCGTCCTGGTCCGGATGATCGGCAAAAACCTGACAGACAAAGCCTGAGGCCCGCGCCATGACTCTTCAACAATCCCGCCGTCTGCAAAGCCTGCTGCTCGGCACCCTGGCCTGGGCCATCGCGATCCTGATCTTCTTTCCGATCTTCTGGATGGTGCTGACCAGTTTCAAAACCGAAATCGACGCCTTCGCCACGCCGCCGCAGTTCATCTTCACGCCGACGCTGGAGAACTACCTGCACATCAACGAGCGCAGCGATTACTTCAGTTTCGCCTGGAACTCGGTGGTGATTTCCTTCAGCGCCACGGCGCTTTGCCTGCTGATCGCGGTGCCAGCGGCCTACTCGATGGCGTTCTACGAAACCAAACGCACCAAAGGCACGCTGCTGTGGATGCTCTCCACCAAAATGCTGCCACCGGTGGGCGTGCTGATGCCGATCTACCTGTTGGCCAAGAGCTTCGGCCTGCTCGATACGCGGATTGCGCTGATCGTGATCTACACGCTGATCAACCTGCCGATTGTGGTCTGGATGATTTACACCTACTTCAAAGACATCCCCAAAGACATCCTCGAAGCCGCGCGCCTCGACGGCGCCACGTTGTGGCAGGAAATGGTTCGGGTATTGCTGCCAATCGCCAAGGGTGGCCTGGCTTCCACGGTGCTGCTGTCGCTGATCTTGTGCTGGAACGAGGCGTTCTGGTCACTCAACCTGACCTCGTCGAAAGCCGCGCCGCTGACCGCATTGATCGCCTCGTATTCAAGCCCCGAAGGTCTGTTCTGGGCCAAGTTGTCAGCGGTCTCGACCCTGGCCTGCGCGCCGATTCTGATCTTCGGCTGGATCAGCCAGAAACAACTGGTCCGGGGCCTGTCGTTTGGTGCGGTGAAATAAATAGATCGTCTCTGTAGGAGCCAGGCTTGCCGGCGAAGGCGTCCGTCAAATCGCCTTCGCCGGCAAGCCTGGCTCCTACAAAAAAGCCCGAGCAGCTCAACCAAATAACAACACGTGGAGGCCCATCACCATGGCCAACCTGAAAATCAAGAATCTGCAAAAAGGCTTCGAAGGTTTTTCCATCATCAAGGGCATCGACCTCGAAGTGAACGACAAGGAATTCGTGGTGTTCGTCGGTCCATCGGGCTGCGGCAAATCCACGCTGCTGCGCCTGATCGCCGGCCTCGAAGAAGTCAGCGGCGGCACCATCGAACTCGATGGCCGCGACATCACCGAAGTCAGCCCGGCCAAGCGCGACCTGGCGATGGTGTTCCAGACCTACGCCCTGTACCCGCACATGACTGTGAAAAAGAACATGTCCTTCGCCCTTGATCTGGCCGGCGTAGCGAAAGCCGAAGTCGAGAAGAAAGTCGGTGAAGCGGCGCGCATCCTCGAACTCGGGCCGATGCTGGAACGCAAACCGAAACAACTGTCGGGCGGCCAGCGCCAACGTGTGGCGATTGGTCGGGCGATTGTGCGCAACCCGAAAATCTTCCTGTTCGACGAACCACTGTCCAACCTCGACGCCGCCCTGCGCGTGCAAATGCGTCTGGAACTGCTGCGCCTGCACAAAGAACTGCAAGCGACGATGATTTACGTGACCCACGATCAGGTCGAAGCCATGACCATGGCCGACAAAGTGGTGGTGCTCAATGGCGGCAAAGTCGAGCAAGTCGGCTCGCCGCTGGACCTCTATCACCAACCGGCCAACCTGTTCGTCGCGGGGTTTCTCGGCACGCCGAAAATGGGCTTCCTCAAGGGTAAAGTCACCCGCGTCGAAAGCCAGAACGTCGAAGTCCTGCTGGACGCCGGCACCCGCATCACCCTGCCATTGAGCGGCGCCAGCCTCAGCGTCGGCGGCGCGGTAACGCTGGGGATTCGCCCGGAACACTTGAACCTTGCGCAAACCGGCGACTGCACCCTGCAAGTCACCGCCGACGTTAGCGAACGCCTGGGCAGCGACACTTTCTGCCACGTCGTCACCTCGTGCGGCGAAGCGTTGACCATGCGCGTGCGCGGCGACCTGGCGAGCCGTTATGGCGAAACCTTGAGCCTGCACCTGGACGCCGAACACTGCCATTTATTCGATGCCGACGGCGTGGCGCTGACCCGCCCGCTGCGCGCAGCAGCCTGATTCAGAGAGCCTGTGATGAAACTCAATAAATCCAATCTCAACCGCCTCGCCACCGAAGTGGCGCTGCCCACCTACGCACTCAGCGACACGCGCCAAGGCATTGCGCACATCGGCGTCGGCGGTTTCCACCGCGCGCATCAGGCGTATTACACCGATGCGTTGATGAACACCGGCGAAGGCCTCGACTGGGCGATTTGCGGCGTCGGCCTGCGCGCCGAAGACCGCCGCGCTCGCGACGATCTTAAAGAGCAGGATTACCTGTTCACCCTGTTCGAACTCGGCGACAGCGATGACACCGAAGTACGGGTGATCGGCGCTATTCGCGACATGTTGCTCGCCGAGGACAGCGCCCAAGCCTTGATCGACAAACTCGCCGATCCGCAGATTCGCATCGTCTCGCTGACTATTACCGAGGGCGGTTATTGCATTGATGACAGCAACGGCGAGTTCATGGCGCACTTGCCGCAAATCCAGCACGATCTGGCACACCCGGACGCGCCGAAAACCGTGTTTGGTTTCCTCTGCGCCGCGCTGGCCAAACGCCGCGCCGCCGGAACGCCCGCGTTCACCTTGATGTCGTGCGATAACCTGCCGCACAACGGCGCCGTCACCCGCAAGGCATTGCTCGCGTTTGCCGCTTTGCGCGACGGCGATCTGCGTGACTGGATCGAGCAAAACGTCAGTTTCCCCAACGCGATGGTCGACCGCATCACGCCGATGACCAGCACCGAACACAAACTGCAATTGCACGACAAACACGCGGTCGACGACGCTTGGCCGGTGGTGTGCGAGCCGTTTGTGCAATGGGTGCTCGAAGACAAATTCGTCAACGGCCGCCCGGCGTGGGAGAAAGTCGGCGTGCAGTTCACCGACGACGTCACGCCTTATGAAGAGATGAAAATCAAACTGCTCAACGGCAGTCATCTGGCCCTGACGTATCTGGGTTTTCTCAAGGGTTACCGTTTCGTCCACGAAACCATGAACGACCCGCTGTTCGTGCGCTACATGCGCGCTTACATGGACCTCGACGTCACGCCGCAACTGGCGCCGGTGCCGGGCATTGACCTGACCGAGTACAAAAACACTCTGGTGGCGCGGTTTTCCAATCAGGCGATTGCCGATCAACTGGAGCGCGTGTGTTCGGATGGCTCGTCGAAGTTTCCGAAATTCACCGTGCCGACGGTCAACCGTTTGATCGCCGATGGCCGCGAAACCAAGCGTGCGGCGTTGGTGGTTGCGGCTTGGGCGCTGTATTTGAAAGGTGTCGATGAGAACGGCGTGACCTATTCGATTCCCGATCCACGGGCGACTTTTTGTCAGGCATTGGTCGCTGATGATGCGTTGATCACCCAGCGCTTGCTCGCGGTTGAGGAGATTTTCGGCACGGCGATCGCCAATTCGCCGGAGTTTGTCGCAGCGTTTGAATGGTGCTGCAACAGCTTGCGCGAGGTCGGTGTGACGCAGACGCTGGAGCGGGTGCTGGCCGAAGGATCTTCGGTAGGGTCATGACATGGCAAACCAACAACTATTCCTCGGCATCGACTGCGGCACTCAAGGCACCAAAGCGATCATCCTCGACGCCGTCAGCGGTCAGGTGCTGGGCCTCGGCGCGGCGGCGCACACGCTGATCAGCGGCGCCAACGGTCGGCGCGAGCAAGACACCAGCCAATGGCTGGAAGCCTTTGCTCTCGCCACCCGCCGCGCCCTGCTCGCGGCCAATGTCGATGGCCAGAAGATCCTCGGCGTCGGCGTTTCCGGGCAGCAACACGGCTTGGTCCTGCTCGACGCCGAGGGCCAGGTCTTGCGCCCGGCCAAGCTCTGGTGTGACACCGAATCAACGCCGGAAAACGATCGGTTGCTGGCCAATCTTGGCGGCGAATCAGGTTCGCTCGAACGCCTCGGCGTGGTCATCGCGCCCGGCTACACAGTGTCGAAACTACTCTGGACCAAAGAACAACACCCGGACGTTTTTGCCCGTATCGCGCGGATTCTGCTGCCGCACGATTACCTCAACTATTGGCTGACGGGCCGCAGTTGCAGCGAATACGGTGACGCCTCGGGCACCGGTTATTTCAACGTGCGCACGCGCCAATGGCACTTGCAGATATTGCGCGAGATCGACCCCAGCGGTCGCCTGGAGGTGGCGCTGCCGGAGCTGATCGACGCCCACCAGCCGGTCGGCACGATCCTGCCAGGCATCGCCGCACAACTCGGGATCAACCCCCACGCACTGGTCGCCAGCGGCGGTGGCGACAACATGATGGGCGCAATCGGCACCGGCAATATTCAGCCCGGCGCGATCACCATGAGCCTCGGCTCGTCCGGCACCGTTTATGCCTATTCCGAACAGCCAACAGTCAGCCCGGACGCCTCGGTCGCGACGTTCTGTTCCTCCAGTGGCGGTTGGTTGCCGTTGATCTGCACGATGAACCTGACCAACGCCACCGGGCTGATTCGCGAGTTGTTCGAATTGGACATCGAGCGCTTCAACGAACGAGTTGAACAAGCGCCGATTGGCGCGGACGGCGTGTGCATGTTGCCGTTCCTCAACGGCGAACGCGTGCCCGCCCTGCCCCACGCCACCGGCAGCCTGCTGGGGCTGACCATGACCAACCTGACCGAAGCCAACCTGTGCCGCGCGGCGGTCGAAGGCACGACCTTCGGCTTGCGTTACGGGCTGGACCTGCTACGCCAAAATGGCTTACAAAGCCGCAGCATTTGTTTGATCGGCGGCGGCTCCAAGAGCCCGGTGTGGCGGCAGATCGTCGCCGATATCATGAACACCCCGGTGATCTGCACCGAACAGAGCGAAGCGGCGGCCCTCGGCGCGGCGATTCAAGCGGCGTGGTGCCAAGCCTCGGCAAACGGCAACGCAAGCAGCTTGGCCGAACTGTGCGAACGCTGCGTGAAACTCGACCCGGCCAGCGAAACCCTGCCGATTGCCGCCAACGTTGCGGCGGCGCAGCAGGCCTACGAACGCTATCAACAGCATGTCGCAACCCTTTAAGAGCGAACAATTATGTATCTGGTGTGTGGCGAAGCGCTGTTCGATTTTTTCAGCGAAGACGATGCCAGCGGTCTGGCTTCAAAAGTCAATTTCAAGGCGATTGCCGGCGGGTCGCCGTTCAACGTTGCGGTGGGTTTGCGCCGCTTGGGCGTGGACTCGGCGCTATTTGCCGGGCTGTCCACCGACTACCTCGGCCGCCGTTTGCAACAAGTGTTGCAGGAAGAAGGCGTGCGCGCGGATTACCTGGTCGACTTCGCCGCGCCGACCACGTTGGCGATGGTCGCGGTCGGCGCCAACGGCTCGCCGCACTACAGCTTTCGCGGTGAAGGCTGCGCGGATCGGCAATTGCGCCTCGAACACCTGCCGGAACTCGGGCCGCAGGTGCGCGGTTTGCACATCGGGTCATTCTCGCTGGTGGTCCAGCCGATTGCCGATACGCTGCTCGCACTGGTCGGTCGGGAAAGTGGCAAACGCCTGATCAGCCTCGACCCGAACGTGCGCTTGAACCCCGAGCCAAACATCGACCTGTGGCGCTCGCGGATTGCCGAACTGGTCGAATTGGCCGACCTGATCAAAGTCAGCGACGAAGATTTGAGCCTGCTGTATCCCGAGCAGGATCCGCAGCGGGTGATCGAAAGCTGGCTGACCCACCGCTGCCAATTAGTGTTCCTGACCCGTGGCGGTGAAGGCGCGAGCGTGTTCAGTCGGGCGCATGGCTCGTGGTCGGTGCCCGCATGTTCGGTGACGATTGCCGATACCGTCGGCGCCGGCGATACCTTCCAGGCTGCGCTGATTACCTGGCTGACCGAACAGCAACTGGACTCGGTGGACGGCGTGCAGCGCCTGACTCGTGAGCAGATCGACGCGATGCTCAAGTTTGCCGTGCAAGCGGCGGCGCTTACCTGCAGCAAGACCGGGCCGGATTTGCCGTATCGACATCAGTTGGAATTGCGCTAAAGCCGCGGACCTCTTCGCCGGCAAGCCTCGCTCCTACAGCATTTACGCCAGCTCCTTCGACCGACAACCCTGTAGGAGCGAGGCTTGCCCGCGAAAGCGATCGACCTGACACGGCTATGTGTAAACTAGCGCCCTTTCTCCGCGCATCTCAGGAAGACGGGCTTTTGAACGCAAGGCTAATGGCTGGACTTTTGTTACTCACAACGTTGCTGGCCGGTTGCGGCACCTCGCCCCCTCGCTCGCCGAACGATATCTGCGAAATCTTCCGCGAAAAGAGCGACTGGTACGACGCCGCACAAGTCACGCAAAAACGCTGGGGCGTGCCGATCCAAGTGCCGTTCGCGATCATGTATCAAGAGTCCGGTTATCGTTACGACGCCAAGACACCGCGCAAATACCTGCTCTGGATCATCCCTTGGGGCCGGGTGTCGACCGCCTCGGGCTACGCGCAAGCCAAGGATGAAGTCTGGTCCGATTACCAGAAGAGCACCGGTCGCAACTGGGCCGACCGCGAAGATTTCGACGACGCCATCGACTTCATCGGTTGGTACATGGACAAAACCGCGACTATCAACGGCGTCTACAAATACGATGCGTACGGCCAATACCTCAACTATCACGAAGGCTGGGGCGGCTATCGCAATAGAACCTACGCCAGCAAAGCGTGGTTGATGAATACCGCCGGTATCGTCAAAGGTCGCTCGGACCTTTATGCGCGGCAATACGCAGGATGCAAGGAAGATTTGAATCGCGGGTTTTGGAGCCGGTTCTGGCATTGGCTCTAAAACCTGTCCTTCGCAGGAGCTGCAACAAGTAGCTCCTGCAAAGGCGCGTGAATCACAACACCGAAAAGTTGTAACTGAAGATCACCCGCGTTTCATCCACGTCGCGGGCGAACTTCTGGTAGTTGGTCCGGTACGTCGCGTTACGCAAACGCACGCTGACGTCCTTGAACGTCCCGCTCTGCACCACGTACTTGAGTTCGCTGTCGCGTTCCCACTCTTTACCCTCCTGCTCACTGCCCAGCACTTTGATGTGATCACCGTTCACATAGCGGGTCAGGAAACTCAAACCATTTATCCCGATGGCCTTGAAGTCATAGTCATAACGCACTTGCCACGAACGCTCTTGCGCGGCGGCGAAGTCGTTGACCTGCACGTAGTTGACCAGATACGGATTAGTGCCATCCAGGTACGGCATCGAATTGTCGCCATTCATGCGCTGCCAACCGGCGCTGAACGTGTGGCCACTGATTGCGTAAGCCAACATGCCGCTCAACGCGCGGTTATCGATAGAGCCCGCGCGCGCGTCGCCGCTATCCGCACTTTTCAATACCCGAAGATCCGCTTTCAGCACGCCGCCGCCCAGCAGTTGATTGGCCAAAAACCCGACAAAGTGCTGGCGATAGATGTCTTCGAGTTCCGCGTAGTGATACTGCGCGGTCAGGCGATCATTGATCTTGTAATCGAAACCAACCATATCGAAATGGTCCGCCGTGGTGTTGCAGGCGTAACGCTTGTTCTTGCAGTGCACGCGGATGTCTTGGGAATCGGTGGAATCGCGCGCGGTGTACTGGTCCAGCCGCGCCGCCATAAAGGTCAGGTCTTTGACTTCTTTTGAGCTGAGCATCGCGCCGTTGAACATCGTCGGCAGCAATCGGCCGTCGTTGTACTTGAGCAATGGCAAGTCCGGTAACAGTGCGCCGTACTTCAACACGCTTTGCGATACGCGCACTTTGGCGGTCAAGCCAAGTTTGGCGTACTGGTCTTTCGAAGCGCGCGGGTTCTCGCCGCTAGATGGCAGCAAACCACTGTTGCTGCTGTCGGCGCTGGAATCGAGTTTGAGTCCAAACATGCCGATTGCATCGATGCCGAAACCTACTGGGCCTTCGGTGTAACCCGATTGCAGGTTGAGAATAAAACCCTGCGCCGACTCTTCACGCTTGGAGGCGCCTTGGTCGTTAGTGGTGTGCCCATCACGAAAATCGCGGTTGAAATACACCGTGCGCGATTCGATTTTCGCCGTGGTGTCGTCGATAAAACCGCTGGCCTGAGCCGGCGCGGTAAAACCGGCGCACAGCACTAAAGCGCCGAAGCCGAGTGACTGGCGCGCGGTGGTGAGGGGAAATGGGGGACGCATGAAAAAAAGCTCCAACAGTGCAGCGTTTGCGCAAGGCGCAATAAGCCAGAAAATAGCTTCCGCCCTGGACCGATAACCGGCCAGAGTGAAGTGAACACACGGGGTGATGGGCGATGATGGCAGAAGGCTTTTATCGGCTGAAGGCGACTTTAGTCTGAAAGTGACCAATAGTTCTGAATCGCCAGCATGCTTCATAACGGCCGAAATCGTTCCGGGATGTGTACGTCGACCGCGTAATCATTGGCCCAACCCGGTCATATCAGGGTTTTCCCTATGTGCGAGGCCGTGTCTGGATGCGGCATTTGCGCCTTGAACGAGGCGGGTTAATCCTGCACCATCCGCCCCAGCTTATTCAAAGGACGGAATTCAAGGCATGCTGGACGCGAACGCAACCCATATTTCCCTCACGCTGGAAGGTGTTTCCGCTGACCTGCAAGTGCTCAGTTTCGTCGGTCGCGAAGCCCTCAACCAACCGTTCTGTTTCGACATCGAACTGGTCAGCGCGCGCCCCGACCTGAAACTCGAAGAGCTGCTGCACAAGCCCGGCTGCCTGACCTTCGGCGCCACCGGCGAAGGCATCATCCATGGCCAGGTCTACCGCATCGAGCAAGGCGACTCCGGCAAAAAGCTGACCCGCTACAGCGTCAGCCTGGTGCCGCAACTCGCCTACCTGCGACATAACCACGACCAGCAAATCTTCCAGCATCTGACGGTGCCGAAGATCATCGGCCAGGTCCTCGAAGCACGCGGCATCCTGTCCGACGCGTACGACTTCCAGCTCGGCGCCATCTACCCGGAACGCGATTACTGCGTGCAGTACGACGAGTCCGACCTCGATTTCATCCAGCGCCTGTGCGAAGAAGAAGGCATTCACTTCCACTTCCAGCACTCGGCCAGCGGCCACAAACTGGTGTTTGGCGATGACCAGACGGTCTTCCGCAAACTCGCGCCCGTGAGCTACCAGCAAGATTCCGGCATGGCCGCCGAAAAACCGGTGATCAAGCGCTTCAACCTGCGCCTGGAAACCCGCACCACGCGCGTCAGCCGTCGCGACTACGATTTCGAGAAACCGCGCATCCTCCCCGAAGGCTCGGCCAAAACCGAGTTCGAACCAGAACTCGAAGACTACGACTACCCCGGCCGCTTCACCGACCGCGAGCGCGGCAAGCAACTGGCGAGCCGCGCCCTCGAACGCCATCGCAGCGACTACAAACTCGCCGAAGGCAAAAGTGACGAGCCGACCTTGGTCAGCGGCCACTTTCTGGCCCTGAGCGAACACCCGCGCGCCGAGTGGAACGACCTCTGGCTGCTGCTGGAAGTGGTCCACGAAGGCAAACAACCGCAGGTGCTCGGCGAAAACGTCACCAGCGACGTGACCAATAACAAAGACGATTTCCACCAGGGCTACCGCAACCGCTTTCTCGCCACCCCGTGGGACGCGCACTTCCGCCCTGCCCTCGAACACCCGAAACCGAAGATCCTCGGCAGCCAGACCGCCATCGTCACCGGCCCGGCGGGCGAAGAAATCCACACCGACCAGTACGGCCGGGTCAAAGTGCAATTCCACTGGGACCGCGACGGCCAGGCCAACGACACCACCTCCTGCTGGCTGCGCGTCGCCACCGGTTGGGCCGGCAATGCCTACGGCGGCATCGCCATCCCGCGAGTCGGCATGGAAGTGCTGGTGTCGTTCATGGAAGGTGACCCCGACCAGCCGCTGGTCACCGGTTGCCTGTACCACAAGGAAAACGTCGTCCCCTACGACCTTCCGGCGAACAAAACCCGCAGCACCTTCAAAACCCTCAGCTCCCCGGGCGGCAAGGGCTACAACGAGTTTCGCATCGAAGACAAAAAAGGCGCGGAACAGATCTACCTGCACGCCCAGCGCGACTGGGACGAAAACATCGAGCACGATCAGAAAATCCGTATCGGCAACGAACGGCACGACACCGTCGAAGCGAATGTTTACAGCGAGTTCAAGGTTGAAGAGCACCGCATAACGCACTTGGACCGCAAGAGCGAAACCCGCGCCGATGATCACCTGACCGTGGCCGTGACCCAGCATGTGAAGGTCGGAACGGCGCAGTTTGTCGAGGCCGGCACCGAGATTCACTACCACGCCGGGGAAAAGGTGGTGGTCGAGGGTGGGATGGAGCTGACGGCCAAGGCTGGCGGCAGCTTTGTGAAGGTCGATGCTGGCGGGGTGACGATTAATGGCGCCACCGTAAAGGTCAACTCCGGTGGGGGGCCGGGCTCCGGTACTCCGGCCGCGCCATTGCTGCCGGGACCGATGAAAGTCGCCGATGCGGATATCGCCGGCAAGGCGCCGCTGCCGAGCCGCCTCAATGAATCGGGGATCACGCCGTTGTGCGGCAAACAGAGCAACGGCGCTTGCACGCGTAAGGATTGCACATGCATGTAACCGCGATGAACACCCTGCTGGCCGCGCCTCGTTACGCCTTCGAGTCGCTGCCACGCGAACCCTCCAGCCAGGTGCTGTGTTTTATCATCGATCGCAATCGGCAACCGGAGGCCATGTCCCGGTTGTACCGCATCGGCGAACCGATGAACGCCCAGGCCTTGTTCACCGCCACCGATTTCGCCGACATCGTCGACGAAGGCCCGGTATGGCTGAGCGCGCCGTGGGGCAGTCGTCTGGCGGCCGAAGCCACGCGGTTGTGCGAGGAAAACCACGCCGGCATTGCCCTGACGGCAGAAGATGCCGCAAAAGCCCTCGCCCATGCGCGCTGGTTATTGCGCGCCAATGACGGGTCTGGCGGCCAGAGTCTGTTGAGCTATCACAAACCGAGTCTGTGGGCCGCGCTGGCGTATACCGCCGGCGAAACCTCGGTGCAATTGTTCGGGCCTTGGCAAACGGTCTACAGCCCTGCGCCCAGCCACTTCGGCAAAGAACGCGGCGCGTGGTTGTCGTGGACAGCCAACTCGCCAGCGAAGTGGCGTGGGGACGGCGCGGCATTCAACCTTCCCGACAATGCCGCATCGGTTCAAGCGCGACTGGCTTGGTTGTACTGGGTCGATGAGCAATACGCCGCGTTCGGTGAACCGGCTGACGAACGTATCAATGACATTGCCGCGAATCTGGACCTTTTGCTGCAGAGCAACATCTACGAAGGTGAACATTTACTCGAGCTCGCCTCCGTCGTCGACGGGCCTCTGCTTGAAACGCGGCCAGAAGCCGTAGCCATCCTGCAATCCAGGGAAGAGTCGTTCATCAAGGTTGAGAAGTTGATGCAGATCGCATCGGCCACTCCCCAATGAACCTGACGCAACAACAGAACGGAAGCACCATGGAAATCACCAATCACACCGTCGTTCTTGATGAAACCCTCAGCGAAATTGCCGTTCGCTACAAAACCAACGTTGCGCAACTGCGCAAGATGAACCCTTTTATTCGCTACCCGGACGTGATCATGCCGGGTTGGAATCTGAGTGTGCCCAGCATCGACCAGACCTCCGCGGCAGCAACCCCCGCCGCGACGCCGCCGTCGCCATTGGCGCCGCCGCCGAAGGCTGAAGGCTCGAGCGCGGCGGCGCCCAAGCCTATCGACCTGGGCCCGGCAAAATCCTTCGAGACCGCGTGCGCGCCAGGTTTCAAGGATCAACCCAAGCCCTGCGACAACACATACGGCACGGCGATTTACGCAACCGACGAAGAAGAGTTCTGGTTGCTGCCTGAACGCGCAGCCTCTTCCATGAAAGAGGCCATGCATACCCTGGAAAACCAGATTGCGCCGAGCAAATCGCGCGATGAACGCCTCAAGGGTTTGGACCAAAGCGGCTTGTTGAGTTACTTCCTCGAGCCAAAACTGAGCAATTTCCTCGAAGGCGAACAGCGCCAGCGAATGGAAGAAATTGAAGCTCAGGAACCAAATATCGAAATGGACCCGGGGATGGTCCTTCGTAGTCGGCAAGAGGCGAAACGCGCTCAAGAAAAAGACGCGCCCAAAGTTGAAGCGCCGAAAGCCGATCCTCAACGCTCGCGCATGGATCAACTTCAGGCGGATATCGATGCGCAAAACCGCATTCGTAATGATTATGGCGATCTGCATAAGTTGCGAAGCGAGTGGTTGGCCCTGAAGAGGGTCGCGATCGCCGCAGCGCAAGCAAAAGGCTTCAGTTACGAAAACGGCACCGTGTTCGCTCCCGAGGCCATCGAAGCCCGCGCTCGGGTGCAGAATTATCTGGAAAAACGCAAGGCGTTGATCGAGGCGGATGGCATCAAACCCGTGCCACGGGAAGAGATCGCCAAGCTGCTTGAAACAGACAAGAAAAAGCGCGATGAGCTGCAGACGTGCATGAGAAATTGCGAGGGTGACACTTACGCTTACATCGCCTGGAAGAACAGCGAAGCGCCTTCGTTCGCTTATCACGAATACACCGACGCAATCATCAAAGTGGCCGAGTACGGCATCGCCCTGCCCGAGTACGCGTTGATCAGCGGCGGCGACATCACTTCTGGTGTCGAGCAGTTCAAGTTGCACCTCGACACTGAAACTCGCCAGGCTGATATCAACAAACGACTGCGTGAGAAGTACAAAAATTGGATTGAAGCGACTGGTCAGAATGCCCAAGCGCCCGCAGGGCTGGTCGAGGCTGAACGTCTCGAGTGGGATCGTCTGCAAGTCGTCAAACAGGGATTGCACGAAAAAGCCAAGCAGAAAGTTGCTGCGGACGAAATTCGCCGCCACTTGCTGTGGGAGCCGGAACAATTCGAACCGCAACCGATTGACCGCCTCGTGAAAGATGGCTTCCCTTTGCGAGAAGTCAGTACCGTGGGTGCGAATGGCGCGCCATTAAAATGGTTCAGTCTGCTCAACATTAAAGAAGTGCCGAAGCTGGTCGCCGAAGACCTGAAAAAGTCCGCCGACAAGCTTAAGGAAAGTCTCAAGAAAGTTGAAAACATTCCAAAGAATGGTGACGGTGGCGCGGCCAAGAACAGTGCACAAAAGACCTTCGCGCAATGGCTGGAAAGTCAGGGCGCACTGAGAATCGGTGATCAGGTTGGCGATTGGTTTGATGCCAATGGCTGGTTCAGCATCGAGAAGTTCTACAGTTTTCTCGGCAGTAAAGGTTACAAGGTCACTGAACTTGAAGACGCCGGCGCCCGCCAGGAATGGGGCGAGCATCTCAAGCAAGTGGTGTTCAAAAAGAGTGTTCGTGGCGAAGTCCGGCTTTTCGACAAGAGCCCGCAAGCGCAATTTGTTCGCTGCCTGGCGCCGCCGCAGAAAAGATTGCACGGCGAAGTGAAAACCGAAGGCCCCTCCTACTCCGCAGCCGAAGGTTTCCAGGCATCCGCCAGCGCATCCCTGAGCTTTGACCTGGCGCGCGGTGAAGTTGAACTGCTGAAGGTCGACATGCCAACGCGTGCCAACGCCAAGGACGTGACCGTGGATTACTACCTCGAAGGTAATCCTCAAGTGCAGGTCATGAACCTGGGTCGCATGTCCTTCCACTTCGGCGCCCGCGCCTGGGGCTACGCCGGCGCATCGCTGATGCTTGCCGGCAGCATCGAACTGTCGCCTATAACCGGCAACACTAAATACGGCGCGACACTCAGTGCCGTCAAACCGGCGCAACGCGAAGACGCCGCAGCGAAGGCCGAACGCAAAGACCATGAAGACAAAGTTGCCGCCAAAGTGACCGCTGGCGACACCAGCCCCACCCCGGACCTGCAATACCAATCCAAGGCAATGACCGCAGTCGACACTAAATCGAGCGGGCAAGTTATGTCGGGCCGAGCGGCCAACATCCAGATCGAAGATGGCATGAAAGCCAGCTTCAATCTGTTCGCCGGCGTACAAGCAGGCATCGAACTGACCGGCGCCCTGAACTGGGCTCCACCCAAAGAACTCGCCACACTGCGCGCCGGGCCTTCCACTGGAATCAACAACAAGGAAGAAGCCACCAGCGCCAGCCAATGGCTGACGCTGGCCAACCTCAGCGGTTCCTTGGGCGCGGCCTACGGCGCAGGCCTGCAAGGCAACGCGGGTGTATCCCTCGACAAAGGTAAATTCATCCTCAACCTCAAAGCCACCGTCGTCCTCGGCCCGGGAGCAAGTGGCAGTTTCAAATTTGAAGTCGGTTATGAAGCGGTTGTAGAGCTGATTAATATTTATCGTCGGGAGTTGTACAAAGCGAAGGGCAAGGCGATTAGCTGGATTACGCCGGAGGCGGCTGAGCACGCTTCTGCATTAAACATGTTGGGTGCGATTGGACTGGATGTTGTGATGACGTACATGATGGGTGTTAACGTCGTCATGAATTTGTATAAAGCAATGACTGGGGCCGGCAAGGGAGGTCCAATTGCTCATGCAATTGTTGAGTACCATAATCAGGATGAGCTAAAAAAATGGTTCGTTCGCGCAACACCGGCCGCGCTAGGGCCGATATTCATGACACTTACAGCCTTTCCTGAAGCTTTCACCGTAACCGCCACGAAGATGGCAGAAGGTGATGGTAGTGACGAAGAGCACAAATACAAACAAGAGGAAGCGAAACTGCTGCAGCAGTTGGCAATTAGCCGAATATTAAGATGGATAACAAGCAATTCAATCGCAAGCGGGAGTTTAGTTGAGGCCCAACAGCAATTCGAAGATGCGTGTAAGTCTATGAATGAGTTCGGCGAAATGGCCGAAAATCCTGGTCAGGCTTACTGTGAAAATCGGTATATACTCGACAAATTTATGGCAGATCCTGTCTTGAGCATGTCTAAGCCGACTGGCGTACAGGCTCGAGCATCTTATGTGAGTGATAGTAAAAAACTCGGCCAGCGCCTCGAAGGGATGTGCAAGCTTGATCTTCGCGAGAATAGCTTCAATCCGATTAGCACAATGAAGTACATCGGCCCATAATTTTCGAGAAGTTCAATATGATGCATTCAAAGCTACTTATTCGCACACTACTCTACCTCTGCTTTATTAGCAGTTCGGTGTCAGCAATAGCCTCTCCAACCAAAACGCAGGAAAAAGAACAGGGTATTGTTCTTTATAATCAGTTTAAGACTGACTTGGCTATACCGCATCTGAAAATTGCCGCGGACTCAGGCGATGCAGAAGCTCAGTATTATCTAGGTGAAGCTTTGCGCAAAATAAAAAGGCATATGACAACTGAAGCGCAAGCTGCGTACGAAGCGTCTGCATTACAAGGCAACATATATTCAATGGTCAGACTTTCTTGGAACAAAAACGACCTTTGCGTTGCTATGAATAATTGCCCAGCAGGGCAAAAAAATCCTGGTGAATGGCGCAAGATTGCATTAGAGGCAGCGGAACAAGAATCTTCTGACGGAAAGGCAGAAGCTATGTACGTGATGTTTCGTCTCACCAAGGACGACATGTGGCTGAAAAAGTCCGCCGATAGCGGGTATGCCTTTGCGCAGTATTACTTAGGAACAGGATATCGTGACGGAAAAGGCTTTTTCCTTCTGCCCTCTAGCCGATCAGATCTCGTTGAGCAATTGATGAAGGCATCTGCCGAAGGTGGATATCCGCCAGGAATGATGGCTTATGTAGAATTGCTTGCCGCAAAAAAAGATTATGAAGCTGTTAGATTCTGGTATCAAAAAGCCGCTGAGTCTGGATATACAGAGGCTGTATTCGGGTATGGGTCATATCTGGCAAAAAATCCGTCAGAAATCGGATTTCCCTATGACCCAGTCAAATCCTACGCAATCATCTCCACTTTACTTGAATTAGATGGCGGTGGAGGCGTAAAGGAATTCGCTGAGGATTTGCTAGCAGAAATAGCACCTCAGCTCACATCTGAGCAAATAGCTCAAGCTACAAAAATGTCTGTGGAGTGGAAAAAAACACACCCTCCGCTTTCATACTTCCCAGATAAACTATGAAGTTGCAATCATTGAGAGTAGTTTGTTACGCCCTTTTACTTTCGGCAGGCCTATCTCTCCAAGCTAGCGCACAAATGTCCGACGAGCAGCAGTCTGCGAAGGTCAGGGGTTTGGAACTCTATAATCAGTTCAAAGCCGTATCCGCGCTGCCAGATTTGAAACATGCTGCCGAAGGTGGAGATGCAGAGGCGCAATACTATCTAGGCGAAGCTATTCGTACAAACGATAAATATATGACTGCTGAAGCAGTGAGCTCATACGAAGCAGCGGCTCTGCAGGGCGATATCTACTCAATGATCAGGCTCGCCGGAGAGAAAAATGATCTCTGCGTAGTAATGAAAAATTGCTCAAAGACTCGGAAAGAGCCTAACGAGTGGGGAAAAATGGCGTTGGATACCGCTAGCGCTCGATCTGCGGAGGGAAGCGCAGAGGCTATGTATTTAAAATACCGAGTTACCGGCGATGATAAATGGTTAGAAAAATCCGCGGAGAATGGTTACGTTTTTGCGCAGTATTTTTTAGGAATAATGTATCGCCAAGGGCATGGTTACTTTTTATTGCCATCTCGCAGAGCTGAGGCTATTGAAGGCTTAATGAAAGCGTCTGCAGAAGGGGGCTATCCTAAAGCAATGCTTGAATACGGCGCAATTCTGGCAGAGAAAAACGATTACCAAGGGTTCAGGTATTGGAATAAAAAAGCGGCAGAAGCGGGATATGCGATAGCGGTATTCGGCTATGGCTACTACTTGAGCCAAGAAGTCTCAGAGTTCGGATTCACTTACGATCCCGTCAATTCTTACGCCTTACTGAGCCTGCTCCGAGAGTTAGATGGTGGTGGCGGAATGTTGGACCGGGTAAATTCCAAACTGCCTGAACTCTCTGCCAAAATGACGCCCGAACAAATTGAACAAGCCAAGCAAATATCCAAGGAGTGGGAAGCCACACATCCGCCACTTTCCTTCTTCCCACGCAAACTTTGATTCCGCGATCAACTCCCAATATCCGGACAAACCAGGCTCGTAGAGCTAGGTTCGCCCGGCATTTACATTCTTAGACCGGCGCCTTCCACCCCAACATCCGCTGCTGCGCCACTTGCAACAAGTCGCAGCCGTCTTGCGTGAGCAGATAGAGCGCGTGGGTTATGTGGGGAATGTCTTGGACGTCTGCGTCTTTGAAGCTCATGCAGTGAAGCGTTTCCAGCAAATTGGCGGATGCACGATTGCGCTGTAGCGCGGCTTCGATCAGGTCGTGGGGATCAGCCTGGGTGTCGATGACCATAGGGCTTGAGTCGGTAGCGCTGCTTTTGATTGCGCGATAGCGATCTGGAAAAGGGTTAGGCGTTTGCATAGTGATGTCACTCGATGATTGGTTTGGGAAACCGCTGACACCGTGACCAAACGATGGGAGGCGGCTGTGTACAGGCTTGGTCAACCGACACCATCAAATCGGTTCGCCCGGAGGCGTCCAGCACACAGCCGCCATTGCAACGCACTACGAAGACTAAGAAGTCCGCGGCGCGAATGATGGCACAAATCTGTGCGATGGCATCAGGTGACCAAACCTGTTCGCTGATTTTGCAGCGAGGCCAAACAATAATCCTTCCAGCCGAGCCGCCGAAAGCGGACAAGGCGTCGTGGCTTGTAGGAACACTCCTCAACTCGCGCAGTTTCTTTGCCCAGATGAAACCTCCGTCAGAATTCCCTTCACGACCGATGGCATCCGCTCGGTTTAACCATCGCTTAACGCTGCGGTCCAAACCTTTACGGGACCGCACGCCCTCAGACCCGTCTGACGCCCAGTGCGGCAGGTTCGGCGCGTCTTGCGCCGAGCTGACTTTCAGCCTGCACCGGAGACTTTCCATGAACGCGCGCACTTTACTGCTGACTACCGCCCTCGCCTGCACCGCATTCGCCGGTCTGGCCCAAGCCACCGACACTTCAGCCACTCAAGCCGTGCCCTACCAATACGGCATGCCGATCCACGTCGGCAAAGTGATTGCCTTGAATGAGCCGTCGACTCCGGACTGCAAAGTGGTGACTGCTGACATGAAATACATCGATAGCGTCTCTGGCCAGCCTGCTCAAATCAGTTATCGGAAATTGTCCGACGCGTGCAGTTATCAAAACTGACAGACGTTTCTGATTTGGTTTTTTGCGGTTTCAAGACGAGGGCAGCGGCGCTATGCTCTGGGCGCCTCCCTCACTGCCGCAAGGATTCGCCATGCAGTTATCGTTTCGCACGTTATCGACATTCACCGCCGTGCTGTGTTTCGCGCTGGCGTTGATTTGGGGCTTGATGCCGGAGCGGTTGCTGGCGATCTGGGATGTCGAATATTCGTCAGCGGCGGGATTGGTGGCGCGACGCGGAGCGGTATTGTTCGCTGCTCTGGGAGTGATCTTTTATCTGGTTCGCAACGAAGCGCCGTCAGTCACCCGAACTGCCTTAAGCAACGGTTTTATCGTCGGATGTTGGGGCTTGGCAATATTGGGTTTCGGCGAATGGCTGAATGGCCATGCCGGCCCAGGAATTTTGCTGGCGGTTGTGGTTGAGCTGACGCTGGGTCTGGGGTTTTTCCAGACCCGGCGCGTCTCGGTGGAACTTGAAACAAGTGCTTAAATGAACGAATGCTTAAATCGCTTTGCGATCCAGATGCAGCGGTCGAAATTCGGCCCTGTGCTGGATATCCGAGCGAAGCTCGGCGATCAAGTCATTGATTTCTCGGGAACCGGTTAAACGCTTGGCGTTAATACCCGTTACCAAGAGGTCAACGTGATCGGTTTGCTTATCGGCATACACTTTTACAGTCATGGTCAAATCAGGGGACAGACTGCACTGACAGCGCTTCGGCAGGAAGCTGCTCTCAATGATATTGCGTAGTTCCAGGGCAGATAAAAACATGGCGACCCTCTCCTTAATGTGAGACTGCCAATCAACATAATTATCGGTCGGTGTTGGAATAACCCGTTGCTCATCCATGCGGGTTGACGCATTCCTTTCTCTGACCGCTCTCTTTCTTCCGACGCTGACTCTTAAAAATCGCCGGTCAGCTTAAGAACATCTACAGCATAAAACATGCCCAAACTTTTGCTTCGCCCCTCGTCGGCAAATCAACGGTTTAGCGCGCAGGCCATCGGTTTAATGTCATGCAATTTGCAATAAGTACCGTCCGGAGCACTGCAATTTGCAAACATGGAGGCGGGTTGCATTAGCGATGAACGGCGGTAAGAATGCGACCCTGGGTTTCTGCTGACTGTACTCGATCGCATGGAGGCAACATGGGTTCTTCGACCTTTAATACGACAATTGGCCTGATAATCGCTGGGCTATCCTGCGCCGCGCATGCTGCGAAACTCGAAGAGATAGCACCCTTCCCCAAACCTGAGAGCGGCTACACCCGCCAAGTCATTCACCTGGCGCCGCGAACTCAGGAAGACGCGTTTCAGGTCGAAATCCTCGCCGGCAAGACGCTGACCGTAGATTGCAACCGTCAGCGTCTGGGCGGAATTCTCGAGGAAAAGAATCTGGAAGGTTGGGGTTATCCGTTTTATCGACTGGATAAAGTTATCGGGCCCATGAGCACGATGATGGCATGCCCTGATGGCAAATCCCGAAAAGACTTTGTGCCGGTGGTCGGCGATGGCTTCCTGTTGCGCTATAACAGTAAGTTGCCGATCGTTCTTTACGTCCCCAAGGATGTCGAGGTTCGTTATCGGATATGGTCGGCGTCGAGCAAAGTCGAAAAGGCTGTGCAGGAATAACCCAGCGCCGAATCAAGCCTGCCCAATGCGATTCTGAGGAGCTGCCATTTGATTACCTGCCACGTCAGATATGTGATCGATCCTTACCAACTCAGTGAATTCGAAGAATACGCCCAAGCCTGGCTCGGTATCGTCGAGCGACTGGGCGGCAGTCACCATGGCTACTTCCTGCCGTCCGAAGGCGCCAGCAACATTGCGTATTGCCTGTTCAGTTTCCCTTCGCTGGCCGACTACGAAAGTTACCGTCATATCGCGATGACTGACGCGGAGAGTACGGCGCTGGTTGCGTCGCTACTGGAGAAAAAATTCATCGTCAGCTACGAACGAACGTTCCTGCGACCGCTGCTGCCGCAATTGCCAAAAAGCTAACCGAATGCCCGTCCCACTCATCTTCTCCAAGGAAGGAAAC
Source organism: Pseudomonas sp. SJZ131 (assembly GCF_007828705.1). Taxonomy (NCBI): domain Bacteria; kingdom Pseudomonadati; phylum Pseudomonadota; class Gammaproteobacteria; order Pseudomonadales; family Pseudomonadaceae; genus Pseudomonas; species Pseudomonas sp. SJZ131. The sequence goes on from NZ_VIVC01000001.1 coordinate 1,043,313, forward strand.
CATGAAGACTATCGCCCTCCCCCTGATTGCTCTAATTGCGTTCGCTGGATACACCTTGTCAGTCATGCTGCAAGCAGAACAGTCACTGATCGACTTCGGCATTAGCCTGATGTCGCGGCCAGATACCGCACAAGTGGTGATTGACCTTTACCTGCTGGCCACGATGGCCGGTATCTGGATGTACCACGATGCGCGCAAACGCGGACAGTCCGCACTGTCGGTAATCCCCTATCTGGTGATTACCGCTGTTTTCGTCTCGATCGGGCCGCTGCTGTATCTGGTGGTGCGGGGCCTGAAAGATCGGCGCAGGACGGTCGCTGCGCCAACCTCGTAAGGCCCTTTCACCCAACAGCAGCTATTTCAGGCCGACTTTGTACAAGGTCCCGTCTTTCTCGTCCGTCAGCACATAGAGATAGCCGTCCGGACCTTGGCGCACATCGCGAATGCGTTCCTTGAGTTCGCCCATCAGCCGTTCCTCATGCACCACTTTGTCGCCATCAAACTGCAACCGGATCAGTTCCTGACTGACCAAAGCGCCAATGAACACGTTGTGCTGCCAAGGTTTGAAGCGGTCGGCATCGTAGAAAGCCATGCCGCTGATGCCTGGCGAAATGTCCCACACATGGTGGGGCTGCACAGTGCCTTCGGCAGTCTTGCCCGAGGCTTCCGGGATCGGTTGGCCGGAATAGTTGATGCCGTGAGTGGCGGTCGGCCAGCCGTAATTCTTGCCGCGCTCGACAATGTTCAGCTCATCACCGCCCTTGGGCCCGTGCTCGTTCTCCCAGAGCGTGCCGCTCCACGGATTGAGCGCTGCGCCCTGAGGGTTGCGATGGCCGTAAGACCAGATCTCCGGGCGCACGCCGGACTGACCGACGAATGGATTGTCATCCGGCACTTTGCCGTCCGGGTAAATCCGCACGACTTTGCCCTGCAGCTTGTCGAGGTCCTGCGCGGTCGGCCGGTCGTTATTTTCGCCCAGCGCGATGAACAGATAACCGTCGCGGTCGAACACCAGCCGCGAGCCGAAGTGATTGCCGACCGAAAGCTTCGGCTCCTGGCGGAAAATCACTTTGAAATCCTTGAGCGTTTTCAGGTCTTCCGACAAGCGCCCGCGGCCAACGGCCGTGCCAGCCTTGTCACCCGCGCCTCCCCCTTCGGCGTAAGACAGATAAACCATGCGGTCCTGTTTGAAGTCCGGCGACAACACCACATCCAGCAAACCACCCTGCCCTTTGGCCCACACGGTCGGAACGCCGCTGATCGGCGCCGAGCGTTTGCCATCGGCGGTAACCACTCGCAGATTACCGGGACGCTCGGTCACCAGCATGCCTTGGCGATCGGGCAAAAATGCCAAGGCCCACGGATGTTCCAGGCCTTTGGTGATTGCCGTGACTTCAAGCGTGCCCTGCTCGCTTTTGAGTTCCTGGGTGGACGCCGCGAAAACAGGCGCTGCGGCGGTGATCAGTGCGCTGGCGCAGAAAGTGGCCAGAAGGGTTTTACGCAACATTCACGATTCCTTTTGTCGTTCGAATGGCTGGCAGGACTCAGTCCTGCCGTTCAACGGTTGCTGCTGCCCGAGTCGCGGGGTGGCGGGTTTGGAATGAATTTGGGCGGTGTACTGGGTACAGACCTTTGCTGCGGGTAGCCATTGCCGATGCCGCCGTTTTGCAGAGTCGGAGGACGCGGCGCCGGAGCGAACGTCGGCTGGCGAGTTTCAGGAGTATTGGGCTGCGTGCCCTGCATGCTGTTTGGATTGGCCCGGCGCGTCGGGCTGTTGTAAGGATTGTTATTGACGCCCGTCGGGCTCTGCGCAAGTAACAACGAAGTGTGTGAGGTATCGGCTTGCGCCATCGGGCCTAGCAATCCGCTCAAGGCCAACAGGGCGCAACCCAGTATTAATCTGTTCATGGAGAGCCTCTCTAAGGGCTACGGGGTCAGAATCTTCTGATGCCACGCTACGCCCGAGGTTCGCATTTGTTAACTGAAAACTCCGTCATAGATGTAACACCCGTTTACCGCACCGCTGATCTCCCCGCAGGGCTGGGCCGCAAGCGGCTGAAACTTTTGCGCGAGGCCACGGGTCACCTGATCATCACTTGACGAGTAGACGAAGATGGCCCGAGCAATATGGAAAGGCGCAATCAGTTTCGGCTTGGTGCACATCCCTGTGGCACTGGTGTCGGCCACGTCCCATCACGGCGTGGATTTCGACTGGCTCGATAGCCGCAGCATGGACCCGGTGGGCTATAAGCGCGTGAATAAAGTCACCGGCAAGGAAGTCACCAAGGAAAACATCGTCAAAGGCGTGGCTTACGAGAAGGGCCGTTACGTGGTACTCAGCGAAGAAGAAATTCGTTCAGCACACCCGGTTTCGACGCAGACCATTGATATCTTTGCCTTTGTTGACAGTGAGCAGATCCCTCTGCAAAACATCGACACACCCTACTACTTGGCGCCGGACAAACGCGGTGGCAAGGTCTACGCCCTGCTGCGTGAAACCTTGAGCAAAACCAAAAAAGTCGCCCTCGCCCACGTTGTACTGCATACCCGCCAGCACTTGGCGGCGTTGATGCCGCTGGAGTCGGCGATGGTGCTGGTGATGCTCCGCTGGCCGGCGGAAGTGCGCGGTCTGGATGAACTGGAGCTTGGTAGCGAGGTGACCAAACCCGAGCTGGCCAAAGGCGAGTTGGAGATGGCCAAGCGCTTGGTCGAGGACATGAGTGCCGACTGGAAACCTGAGGATTACCGCGACAGTTTCGAAGACAAGATCATGGCGCTGGTTGAGCGCAAGGCCAACGAAGGCAAGATCGAGGATGTCGAGAGCGCAACTGGCGAGGAGGAACGCAAAACCGCTGATGTCATCGATTTGACCGAATTGCTGAAACGCAGCCTGGGCGGCAAGGCGCCGAGCAAGCCTGCAGCCAAACCACGTAAAACCGCGGCCAAAGCGGCCCCGGCGAAAAAAGCCACGAAGAGTTCTCGCGGCTGACGGCCGCCGAGCTCGCAGCACAAGGTAGTCGGCCATGGCTAAACCGGTGAGTGAATACTCGCGTAAACGTAACTTTGAGGTGACGTCGGAGCCGCCTGAATCGGCGCCGGCGAAACGCGGCAAAAAAGCCGCCTCGGCGTTGCGTTTCGTGATTCAGAAACATGATGCACGCAACCTGCACTACGACTTTCGCCTGGAGTTGGATGGCACGCTGAAAAGTTGGGCGGTGCCCAAGGGGCCGAGCCTCGACCCGACGCAAAAGCGCCTGGCCGTGCACGTTGAGGATCATCCGATCAGTTATGGCACGTTCGAGGGCAGCATTCCTGAAGGCCAGTATGGCGCTGGCGATGTGATCGTCTGGGATCACGGAGTTTGGCAGCCGATAGGCGATCCGCAGGAAACGTATAAGGCTGGCAAGTTGAAATTCACCCTGATCGGCGAAAAGCTCTCCGGCGATTGGGCGTTGGTTCGTACGCACTTGCGGGGCAGCAGCGACAAGCAGCAATGGCTGCTGATCAAGGAAAAGGATCAGCAAGCGCGGCCTATCGATGAATATGACGTGGTTGCCGAATTACCCAAAAGCGTATTGAGCGACGCCACAGTTGGCGAAAAGAAAACCAAAACCAAGGCTGGAAAAACCAGCAAGACCAGCAAACCGGCAAAGAAACCGAAATCTGCCAAGCCCGACGCTCTCCCGGAGAAATTCACCCCGCAGCTAGCCACGCTTATGGAAAAGGCCCCGCCCGGTGAATGGCTGTACGAAATCAAATTCGACGGTTATCGCATCCTCGCGCGTATCGACGACGGCGAAGTCCGATTGCTGACCCGTAACGGCAACGACTGGACCGCTAAATTGCCGCTGCATGCCAAGGCCTTGGCCGATATGAAGTTGGATGGCAGTTGGCTGGATGGCGAAGTGGTGGTGCTGAACGACAAAGGTTTCCCGGATTTTCAGGCGCTGCAGAATGCTTTCGAAATTGGTCGCTCGGTCGACATCATTTATTACGTGTTCGACGCGCCATTCTTGCAAGGCGTCGATCAGCGTGAGTTGCCCGTCGAGGAACGCCGGGCGGCGTTGAAAAAGGCCCTCGGGCGCAAGTCTCGGCAGTTGATGCGTTTTTCAGAAGCTTTCACCGCCAAGCATCAGGACATTGTCGAGAGTGCCTCCGCGTTATCGCTCGAGGGCGTGATCGGCAAACGTGCCGGCAGCCTTTATGTGTCCAAGCGCAGCCCGGACTGGATCAAACTCAAATGCCGTTTGCGCCAGGAATTCGTGATTATTGGCTACACCGCTCCACAAGGTTCGCGCAGCGGTTTTGGCGCGCTGCTGTTGGGCGTTTATGACGATAAAGGCTTGGTATATGCCGGACGCGTCGGCACTGGATTTAACCAGGCCAATCTGAAGTTGTTTCATGAGCAATTGCAGGAGCTCGGACGAAAGTCTTCGCCGCTGGACAAACCACTGACCACGGCACAAGCCAAAGGCGTGCATTGGGTCGAGCCTACGCAAGTGTGCGAGGTCGAGTTTGCCGAGTGGACCCGCGAGGGCTTGGTGCGCCAAGCGGCGTTTGTCGCCATGCGCACGGACAAACCCGCGAAGGAAATCGTTCGTGAATTGCCACAGGCACCGAAAGCGAGCAACGCCGTGACCGAGAAGAAAGCTGCCAGCAAAGACGCGAATGTCGCTGGTGTAAAAATCACCCATCCTGAGCGGGTGATTGATAAAGAAAGCGGCACGCAAAAGCTGCAATTGGCGCAGTTCTACGAAAGCATCAGCGAATGGATTCTGCCGTTCCTCAAGGATCGGCCCGTCGCGTTATTGCGCGCACCGGAGGGCGTCGAGGGCGAGCAATTCTTTCAGAAACACGCAGAACGCCTGGCGATCCCGAACATCAAGCACCTGGACCCGAAGATTGACCTCGGGCATGCGCGGCTGATGGAAATCGACAGCGTGCAGGCGCTGATCGGTGCGGCGCAAATGGGTACCATCGAGCTGCACACTTGGGGCGGCACGCACGACAAAATCGAAACGCCGGACCTTTTTGTGCTCGACCTCGATCCCGACCCGGCGCTGCCATGGAAAAGCATGGTTGAGGCCACGCAACTGACGTTGTCAGTGCTGGATGAAATCGGCCTCGACGCGTTTCTCAAAACCAGCGGCGGCAAAGGCATGCACGTGATCGTGCCACTGGCGCGCAAGGAAGATTGGGACACGGTCAAAGCGTTCGCCAAAGCCATCGCTCAGTTCATGGCGCAGCAATTACCGGAACGGATTACCGCGACCATGGGCCCGAAAAATCGCGTCGGCAAGATCTTCGTCGACTACCTGCGCAACACGCGCGGGGCCAGTACGGTGGCGGCGTATTCCCTACGGGCGCGGCCGGGGTTGCCGGTGTCGGTGCCGATTGCGCGGGATGAGCTGACAGAAATCCAAGGCTCGCAGGAATGGACAGTGGCCAATTTGCTTGAGCGTTTGCAGGGGTTGAAGACTGATCCGTGGAAGGGGTATGCGAATCGGCAGAAGATCACGGCGAAGATGTGGAAGCAGTTGGGGGCGCAGAAGCCTTAAAGGCTGTAGTGAAAGTGAGTGCCTCATCGCGAGCAGGCTCGCTCCCACAGTGATTTATGCACGCCATAGATCACCTGTGGGAGCGAGCTTGCTCGCGATGGCCGCCGCCGCTTCGCCGCATCAATCAAATCAACACAAAAATCGCCAGCAACCCGCCGAAAATCGCCCATTTCTCCAAGTAATACCGCGCGCGGTTACGTTTCTTCAATTGCTTGCCGCGCAGGCGAATCTTGTAGATCTTCGCGAACAAACGGTTAATGCCGCCGGTCTTGTCACCCGCATCATTCGGCGCACCCGCCGCCGACATGACATTGCGGCTGAACCAACGGTTAAACGCCGCCGCCCAGCGATATTTCATCGGCCGCTCAACGTCGCAAAACAGGATGATGCGGTTCTGGTCAGTGGTGTTTTCGGCGTAATGAATGAAGGTCTCATCGAAGATCACCGCTTCACCGTCGCGCCAATGGTAGGTCTCGCCGTCAACGTTGATGTAGCAACCAGCGCTATTCGGCGTTTCCAGGCCCAAGTGGTAACGGTACGAACCGGCATACGGGTCGCGGTGGCGCACCAGTTTCGAGCCCGGTGGCAGTTCGGCGAACATTGCAGCTTTGATCGAGCCAATGCTTTTCACCAGTTCGGTGGTGCGCGGGCAGAGTTTCTCGGCTGAAGGATGGCTGTCGCCGTACCACTTCAGATAAAAACGTTTCCAGCCACTTTTGAAGAACGAGTTAAAACCGACGTCGTTGTACTGATCGGAACGTTTGATTTCACCGGCGCGCAGCAGGTTCTGCCCTTCTTCGCGAATTTCCTGCCAGTGAGCTTGCAGCGGACTGAGGTCGGGAAAGTCCGCCGGGTCGAGGTACGGTCGGCTGGAGATTTTCGAGCACATATAAAGGAAGCAATTGATCGGCGCCAGAAACGTCGAGTGATCGCTCAGCTGGCGGCCCAACTTATGGCGTACGCGACCGCGCAGGTGAACATACGCAATGGAGACAACATAAATAGCGGCAATAATCAGTTTCACGGCAATCGTCACACGTCAGGGGTGAACAATCTGCGCGGTGCCGGCCAAGCGGAGTGGCGCAGTGTCTGGGTCGAAAGAGCTGTCCCGAAGGCGCGTCCTTGAGCGAATGCCAGCATGGCATTGGGATGAGAGATGGCATTTTAGCCACACTTTGTAACCAATAGTTAACGATCAACTGTGAAAAAGTGTCCGCTGATACTGCCAAAGTGCCCGTGCGGCCTCAACGCCCTATCGTTTAAAGAGCCAGACCAGTACAATCGCCGCCAAACATTACGCGCCCCCCTTGGTTGATGACGGGAACGACCCCGCCTCAGCGCACTTCGACTCGGGCCAAGCGCTCCATTGCTGCTGTCCACTTATTGCCAGATGGACCTTCCGCTTCTGACCGGGATGTATTTCCCGTGGCCTGAATCCCGGAACCGGGTACTGAATCGACACTGCCGCACCCCTAGCTACTCTGAATGCTTCGCAGGAAAAACCTTTGATTTCTACAGCTAACATCACGATGCAGTTCGGCGCCAAGCCGTTATTCGAGAACGTTTCGGTCAAGTTCGCCGCGGGCAACCGTTATGGCCTGATCGGCGCCAACGGTTGCGGCAAGTCGACCTTCATGAAAATCCTCGGTAACGATCTTGAGCCGTCCGGCGGCCAGGTCATGCTCGAGCCGAACGTGCGTCTGGGTAAATTGCGCCAAGACCAGTTCGCCTACGAAGAATTTACCGTGATCGACACCGTGATCATGGGTCACGAAGAGCTGTGGAAGGTCAAGGCTGAGCGCGATCGCATCTACTCGCTGCCGGAAATGACCGAAGAAGACGGCATGGCTGTCGCCGAGCTGGAAACCGAATTCGCCGAAATGGACGGCTACACCGCCGAATCCCGCGCCGGCGAATTGTTGCTGGGCCTGGGTATCGGCATCGAGCAGCACTTCGGCCCGATGAGCGAAGTTTCCCCAGGCTGGAAACTCCGTGTATTGCTGGCGCAGGCGCTGTTCTCCGATCCTGAAGTGCTGTTGCTCGACGAACCGACCAACCACTTGGACATCAACACTATTCGCTGGCTGGAAAACATCCTGACCCAGCGTTCCAGCCTGATGATCATCATCTCTCACGACCGTCACTTCCTGAACAGCGTGTGCACGCACATGGCTGACCTGGACTACGGCGAGTTGCGTCTGTTCCCGGGCAACTACGACGAGTACATGACCGTGGCGACCCAGTCCCGCGAGCAATTGCTGTCGGACAACGCCAAGAAGAAAGCGCAGATTTCCGAGCTGCAATCGTTCGTCAGCCGCTTCTCGGCCAACGCCTCGAAAGCCAAGCAAGCGACCTCCCGTGCCAAGGCGATCGACAAGATCCAGTTGGCCGAGGTCAAGCCTTCGAGCCGCGTCAGCCCGTTCATCCGTTTCGAGCAGAACAAAAAACTGCACCGCCAGGCGGTCATCGTCGAGCGCATGGCCAAAGGCTTCGACGGCAAGACGCTGTTCAAGGACTTCAGCTTCCAGGTTGAAGCTGGCGAGCGCGTTGCGATCATCGGCCCGAACGGTATCGGCAAAACCACCCTGCTGCGCACCTTGGTCAACGAACTGACCCCGGATGCCGGCACGGTGAAGTGGACCGACGCTGCGGAACTGGGCTACTACGCTCAGGACCACGCGCACGATTTCGAAGACGACTGCAACCTGTTCGACTGGATGGGCCAGTGGACCCAGGGCGGCGAGCAAATGGTTCGCGGCACCCTCGGCCGCATGCTGTTCTCCAACGACGAGATTCTCAAGTCGGTCAAAGTGATTTCCGGTGGTGAGCAAGGTCGCATGCTGTTCGGCAAGCTGATCCTGCAAAAGCCGAACGTGCTGATCATGGACGAACCGACCAACCACTTGGACATGGAATCCATCGAGGCGCTGAACCTGGCGCTGGAAAACTACCCGGGCACGCTGATCTTCGTCAGCCATGACCGTGAGTTTGTATCGTCGTTGGCCACGCGCATTATCGAACTCAGCCCTAGCGGCGTGATCGACTTCAGCGGCACCTACGATGATTACCTGCGTAGCCAGGGTGTGGTGTTTTAAGCGCAGCGATTAGTTTCTAGCTGCAAGCTGCAAGCTGTAATTAGGAGCCCTGTCCATGTGACGGGGCTTTTTTTTGCGCCGATCTGTACGGAGGACATAGTTAGCCTGCTTCCTTTTCCCAAGCGCCCGCGCCATGATGCAGGTCTCCCACCGCCGCCCGCGAAAGAGCCCACATGTCTGCGCAGCAACTGCCCCCGCAAAGTTCCATGGCGATCACCCTGCAGATCGTTTCTATCGTTTTCTATACCTTTATTGCGTTTCTCTGCATCGGTCTGCCGATTGCGGTGTTGCCGGGGTATGTCCACGAACAGTTGGGTTTCAGCGCGATCATTGCCGGCCTGACCATCGGCGTGCAGTACCTTGCCACCCTGCTCAGCCGCCCGATGGCCGGGCGCATGTCGGACAGCATCGGCACCAAACGGGCGATTGTTTATGGCTTGTCGGGGATCGTGTTGAGCGGCTTGATGACTTTGCTTTCGACCTTGCTGCAAAGCTTTCCGCTGCTGAGTTTGTTGATCCTGATCGCCGGCCGGCTGTTGTTGGGGATCGCCCAAGGCTTGATTCGCGTCGGCACCATCAGTTGGTGCATGGGCCAAGTCGGCGCCGAGCACACCGCGCGTTCGATCTCGTGGAACGGCATCGCGTCCTACGGTGCCATCGCCATTGGTGCGCCGCTGGGCGTGGTGATGGTCGCCGAGTACGGTTTTGAAAGCCTGGGGATCGTCCTTTCGGTGCTGGCGCTGGGCGCGCTGTTGCTGATTCGCAACAAACCGTCGGTGCCGGTGGTGCGCGGCGAACGGCTGCCGTTCTGGGCGGTATTCGGGCGGATTGCGCCGTTCGGTGCGAGCCTGAGTCTGGCGTCGATCGGCTACGGCACGCTGACCACATTTATCACTCTGTATTACCTGAACCGTGGCTGGGACGGCGCGGCGTATTGCCTGACGGTGTTTGGCGTGTGTTTCATTCTGTCGCGGTTGTTGTTCATTTCCTGCATCAGCCGCTTTGGCGGATTCACTTCGGCGATTGCCTGCATGACCATCGAAACCGTGGGTTTGGTGCTGTTATGGCTGGCACCGTCCACGGCTTATGCGTTGATCGGCGCCGGGCTGACCGGATTTGGCCTGTCGCTGGTGTACCCGGCGCTGGGCGTTGAAGCGATCAAGCAAGTGCCCAATTCCAGCCGTGGCGCCGGGTTGAGCGCTTATGCGGTGTTCTTTGATCTGGCGCTGGCGATTGCCGGACCGCTGATGGGCGCTGTGGCGTTGAACCTGGGGTATTCGTGGATTTTCTTTTGTGCGGCGATGCTGTCAGTGACCGGGCTGGGCCTAACGCTGCTGCTGAAACGCCGCGCAATAACCTGACATCCAGAGTCGGCTTTGCAGGATCATGGCTTGCCCGCGATGGCGTTGCCGAAATTGCCATCGCGGGCAAGCCGTGCTCCCACACGAGTTTGTGTCAGGCTTATTGATCCGCTGTCTGCATCCCCGCCCGGCTCGGTTTGCCCAGCGCATGCGAGAAAAACCGCCCCGCTTCCGAGATCAGATTGCGATGAATATCTTCGCGATCCACGCCATCCGCGTCCGTACACAACGCCGGCATCGCGGCGATCTGCTCTTCATTACACGGCGCCATGAACACGAAGTGCCCTGCCCCCGCGAGTAACTTGAAGTCCGGGGCAATCGGCAGTTTGCGCGCCAGCGCTGCGGCGTTCTTGTCGAAAGCCACCAATTTGTCGCCATCACCGCTGTAGAGCAGCACCGGCACATGCACATCCGCCAAGGTGTGACGGCCGAACTTCAAGCTCAGCGGCGCCATCAACAGCAAGGCGTGCACGCGCGGGTCGGCCACCGGTTGCAGATCGTCGCGGTCGACAATCAACTCGCCTTGGGTGTTGCAGGCATCGCGGTCATCCGGGCGTTCCTGGCAATAACGCCGCAGCCGATCGAGGTCCGGCGTCGCGCCCGAGAGGATCAACGCGGTCTCGCCACCCGCCGAGTAACCAATCACCCCGACCTGATCTGCATTGACGAAAGGCGCCAACGCGGCATTGCCGAGCGTCGCGGTAATCGCTTCGGAGATTTGCAGCGGGCGGCCATACAGATTGCTCAACGTGCCGAGGCGGCTGTGATCCTTGGAGTTGTCGCCGGGATGAATCACCGCCACCACCACAAAACCCTTGCGCGCCAGTGAAGTGGCGAGATCGTGCAGCGCCAGCGGCGTACCGACGTTGCCGTGGGACAACATCAACATCGGAAACCGGCCAATCGCGACGCGGGTATCTTCGCCGGCCTCAACCGTATAACCCTCGAGTTGGCTGCTGTGTTCCTTGTCGCTGGACGGGTAAAAAGCGATGGCGCGCATCGGTTGCAGGTCAAGCGGATCGAGAAAGGTTATCTCGTGATAACCGACGCTCCAGTGCGCGTGCATACCCGGCGCGGCGTGCACTGAATTCAGGCTGCCGAGCAGGCAAATCAGTAACGTTGCACAAAGACGCACCATCGGCTGCCCCACTTTTCTTGCTTGCCTGAAAAGACCGTAGTGCCCCCGATCAGGGAGGACGCGGCCTCGTGCCAGTGTTTGCGGCGGCCGAGGTCATTGCGCAACGGGTTCGTAACGCTTTGGTTGCATAACCTGGGCCACAACATGAAAAATGATCAGACGCAAAAAAACTCTGTAACTGATCATTTCCACAATCAGAATACAGAGTTTTTCGGGTGCTGCTTGGGGCGTTTGCTATTTTTTACGCCGCAGCGAACAGTTGCTCGCTGATCTGCGTGTGCGCATCGCTCAGGGCTTTGCTGCGCACTTCTTCGCCGTAAGCCAAACCGTGGGCGCGGACGAATTCGATGTCAGTGATGCCGAGGAAACCGAACAGCACTTTCAAGTAATCTTCGTGCGCTACACCGCTGGCCTGACCGACGTGCAACCCGCCCGACGTCGAGACGATCACCAGTTTCTTGCCACCGCACAGGCCTTCCGGGCCGGCTTCGGTGTAGCGGAAAGTCTGGCCGGCGACGGCGATGCGGTCGATCCAGGCTTTGAGTTGGGTGGGAATGGTGAAGTTGTACATCGGCGCGGCGATCACTACGGCATCGGCGGCGAGGAATTCAGCCAGGGTCGACGCGCTCAGTTCGGCTTCGTGCTGTTGCGCCGCGTTGCGCAGTTCGGCGGTGGTGCCAGCGGCGACCAGAGTGGTGGCGGAGAAGTGGCTGATGGCGTCGGCAGCGAGGTCACGGTAAGTCACCACGGCGGAGGCATCGGCGGCTTGCCAGGCTTTGACCACTTCGCCGCTCAACTGACGGGAAGCCGAGTTGTCACCCAAAATGCTCGAATCGATATGCAACAGTTTCATAAGTGATCTCCAAGTGAGGACCGCCACCGGGCGATCTGATGGCGGTGATGCTACCGATCATTCCAATAGCTGATTAGCCCGCAACAATGCGATAGTTCGTCCCACTGATAGAACAGTCGAGCGCAAAGCATGCAAGATCTGAATGACCTCTACTATTTCGCCAAAGTCGTCGAGGCCGGTGGTTTCGCGGCGGCCGGGCGTTTGCTGGGGATTCCCAAGTCGCGGCTGTCGCGGCGGATTGCCGAACTGGAAGAACGCCTCGGCGCGCGTTTGCTGCAGCGCACCACGCGCCAACTCAAGCTCACGGCAGTCGGCGAACGCTATTTGCGTCACTGCCAGGCCATGTTGCTTGAAGCGGAAATGGCCGATGAAGCGGTGGCGAGCATGTCCAGCGAGCCGCGCGGGCGCTTGCGCGTGTCGTGCCCGGTGGGGCTGGCGCATGAAATATTACCGACGGTGATCAGCGACTTTCTCGAGAAATACCCGCAGGTGCAGCTCGAAGTCTTGCTGCTCAACCGCCGCGTCGATCTGGTCACCGAAGGCGTCGACGTCGCTTTGCGCGTGCGCGATCTGGGCGATGAAGATCCGTTGCTGGTGACTCGACGCTTGCGTCAGGCGCAAACGCTGTTGGTCGCCAGCCCGGCGTTTTTGCAGGGACGTGAGATCAATCATCCGGATGATTTGAAGGGTTTGCCGATCCTCGGCGCGCTGGAACCCGACCGCATGGTGCATATCCGCTTGCTCGATGAGCACGGCAAAAGCTGCGATTTGGCGCTGGAAGCGCGGCTGGGCATCGACGACTTTATTGTGCGCAAGGCCTGCGCCCTCGCCGGCCAGGGTTTCACCGTGCTGCCGATGTTGTATTGCGAGAAAGAAATCGCCAACGGTTCGCTGATTCGGTTGTTGCCGCAGTGGTCATCGCCGGGCGGTTGGCTGCAAGCGGTCTACCCTCATCGACGCGGGGTGATGCCGGCGGTGCGCGCCTGGCTCGACCATTTGATCGAATCATTCAATGCTTGCGGGGACCGATTGATATGAAGGCTGGACGCATGAGCGAAGCAGACGTCGCCGAGTTTTGCCTGGCGCTGCCCGGCGCTCGCGAGGACTACAAGTGGGGCGGCGTGCGGGTGTTCTCGATTGCCGGCAACAAGATGTTCGCGTTGCAAAACCTGCGCGGCGACTCCCTGGCATTCAAGGTCGACAAGGACTTGTTCCTCGGCCATTGCGACCGTCCGGGCATCCACCCGGCGCCGTACCTGGCCCGGGCGCAATGGATCATCATGCAACCGCCCTACCCGCTGGGCGCCGAAGAACTGCAAGCCTTGTTGCAACGCTCGCACCAATTGGTAGTGAGCAAATTGCCCAAGCGCACTCAGGTTGGGTTACTCCTGTAACGACACCACTTTTGCAGCAACCCGACCCCCTGTAGCAGCTGGCGAAGCCTGCGTTCGGCTGCGCAGCAGTCGTCAAACCTGAGCACTCCGTACTCCTGACACACCGCGTCGTCTGATTTCGCGACTGCTGCGCAGCCGAACGCAGGCTGCGCCAGCTGCTACAAGGGGCCGGGTGGGTTTGGCAACGGGGGGGTCAGGAAAACGCCAGCAGGTTGGCGCCGAGGAACAGCTGATCGATCCAGAACACCTGATGCGCCAGCACGATCAGCCAGAACACCAGTTGAAACGAGACTTTGCGCGTCTTGTGCCGGAACATTTGCTGGGCGAGCAATGCGCCCGGCCAGCCACCGGCCAGTTCCACCGCGTGAAGGACATTCTCCGGGGTGCGCCAAGTGTCGGCGCGCGCCTTGCGTTTGTCGCTCCAGTACAGGAAAAACGCCACCACGCTGACCACGCCATATGCGGCCAGCGGGATCACCGAAGCGGCGCGCAGCCACAAGACCAGCGAGCCGTACAGCGGCAGTGCGCACAGAATGGCGAACACCAGCAATTTCAAGCGTGGACGCTGAACCGCGCCGCCAGGCTTGCGTGCTGATTCACGCCGCGCACCTGTTTCACTCATGGCGTTGCGGCAGCCCAATCGACCCAGCCGAACTGCCACGTCGCGAGAATCACCAGACCAAACGCAATTCGGTACCAGGCAAACGCCGCGTAGCTGTGGTTGGCGATGAACTTGAGCAAGGCCTTGACCGCAATCATCGCGAAGATAAACGCAGTGACGAAGCCGAGCGCGAACACCGGCAGGTCCGACGGCACAAACAGGTGCCGATACTTGAACCCGGAATACACCGCCGCCGCGACCATGGTCGGCATCGCCAGGAAGAACGAAAACTCAGTCGCGGTTTTGCGCGACAGGCCAAACAGCAGACCGCCAATGATCGTCGAGCCGGAACGCGAAGTGCCCGGGATCATCGCCAGACATTGCGCGAAACCGACCTTCAACGCGTCCTGCCAAGTGATGTCATCGACAGTTTCGGCGTGCACTGCATGCTCACGCTTCTCGGCCCACAACATCACAATCCCGCCAACCACCAACGCCGCCGCAACGGTAATCGGGTTAAACAGGTATTCGTGGATCAAATCGGAGAACAGCACGCCCAGCACCACGGCGGGCATGAAGGCGATCAGCAGATTGGCGGTGAAACGCCGCGCACTTGGCTCACTTTTCAAACCGGTGACGACGTCGAGAATCTTCCGGCGAAACTCCCAAACCACCGCCAGAATCGCGCCTAACTGAATAATGATGTTGAAAGCGATGGCGCGCTCGCCACCGAAGTTGAGCAAGTCCGCGACGATAATCTGGTGCCCGGTACTGGAAATGGGCAAAAACTCCGTCAGCCCCTCTACAACTCCAAGAATCAGTGCCTGAAAGGCCGTCCAAAGATCCATCAATCCCCCAAGAAGCGATGCGCCAGGCATGCCCCGTTAATATTTTTTAAGCGTTCACTGCGATGAGCGTCATTGCGCGCGCACAGAATCCACACGAAACGGTAAAAATTCCGTGAAAAATCAACTTGAATTCAGGTTTTCTCGCGCGAGGCCGAAATCCTATCAGAGATGCCCGATTAACGCCGCTGCGTAATTGGACTTGTGTCGCATGGATAGCGCCGCCGATGCTGGCGATCATTGATGACAAGAA
Source organism: Pseudomonas sp. SJZ131 (assembly GCF_007828705.1). Classification (NCBI taxonomy): domain Bacteria; kingdom Pseudomonadati; phylum Pseudomonadota; class Gammaproteobacteria; order Pseudomonadales; family Pseudomonadaceae; genus Pseudomonas; species Pseudomonas sp. SJZ131. The sequence continues at coordinate 1,058,411 of NZ_VIVC01000001.1, forward strand.
TAAGAATTTGGAGTGACAGCGTTATGAACAGCTTGCGCAGTGTGTCGATCAGCCGACGCTTGTGGCTCATTTTGATTGTGGCCATCGTGATGTTACTGACCTTGGGCGCATTGATGCTCAAGCAGATTCACGCCGACCTTTACCACGCCAAGGCGCAGAAAACCCAGCACGTGGTGCAGACCGCCAGTGGCATTCTGAATTACTACCACGACCTCGAAACGGCCGGCACGCTCACCCGCGACGCCGCGCAGAAACAGGCGCTGACGGTGGTGCGCGGCTTGCGTTATGACCAGAACGATTACTTCTGGATCAACGATCTGGTGCCGGTGATGGTCATGCACCCGGCCAATCCGAAACTTGAAGGGCAGAACCTCTCGGCGATTCGCGATCCCGATGGCTTCGCGGTGTTCAACGAGATGGTCGCCATCGCCAAGTCCAAGGGCGCCGGCATGGTCGATTATCGCTGGCCGAAACCGGGCGCCAGTGCGCCGGTGGAAAAAACCTCCTACGTCAAACTCTTCGAGCCCTGGGGCTGGGTGATCGGTTCGGGCGTGTACATCGACGACATGCAAGCCGAGTTCTACGGTCAGGTCTGGAAAGCCTCGTTTATCGGTCTGGCGATTGCGCTGATCATGGCATTGCTGGTGATCATGATTGCCCGCAGCATCGTCCGTCCGTTGCAGGAAACCGTGAACGCGATGGCCAACATTGCCAGCGGCGAAAGCGACCTGACGCGCAGCCTCGACACCCACGGCAACGACGAAGTCACGCAACTGGCGCACCACTTCAACGCCTTCACCGCCAAGTTGCGGCGGGTGGTCAGTCAGTTGCAGGTTTCGGCGAGTGCCTTGGGCCAATCCTCCAGCGACCTCGGCAACGATGCGGCGCAGGCGCAGCAACGCAGTCAGCAGCAGTCGCAGCAGATGGAACTGGTGGCCACGGCGATTAATGAAGTGACTTACGGCGTGCAGGATGTGGCGAAAAACGCCGAGCACGCCGCCAGCGAAATGCGTGACGCCGAGTCGCAGGCGCAGCAGGGCCAGGTCAATATCGATGGCAGTTTGCAACAGATCGACAAGCTCTCCGGAACCATCGATCAAGCGGTCGAAGTAATCCGCACGCTGGCCGCCGAAAGCAACCAGATCGGCAGTGTGCTGGAGGTGATTCGCTCGATTGCCGAACAGACCAATTTGCTCGCGCTCAACGCAGCGATTGAAGCGGCGCGCGCTGGCGAGCAAGGACGTGGGTTCGCGGTGGTCGCCGATGAGGTGCGCTTGCTCGCGCAGCGGACGCAGAAGTCGACGGCGGAAATCCAGTCGATGATCGAGCGCCTGCAAAATCATTCGGAAGCTGCGGTCAAAGTGATCGGCGACAGCAGCCGCGCCTCGCAATTGACCATCGAACAGGCCGGTCTGGCTGGTGCGAGTCTGAGCGCGATTGGCCAGGCGTTGCGCAATCTCAATGGGCTGAATGCATCGATTGCCAGCGCCACGCTGCAACAGGCGCATGTGGTGGAAGACATCAATCAGAACGTGACGCAGGCAGCCGGGCTGTCGCACAGCACCGCGCTGGCGGCGGAGCAATCGAGCCTGGCGAGTGTGCACCTGAAAGAACTCAGCGAACAACTGAACGCCCTGCTTAACCAGTTTCGCGTCTGACCTGTAGGAGTGAGCCCGCTCGCGATGGCGATCGATCATCAGCAGTGATGTTGGCTGACAGACCGCCATCGCGAGCAGGCTCGCTCCTACAAGGTTTGGGTTTGTGTCTGCAAGCTTCGGGCGAGCCCTGGCCGGACAATCTGGGTACAATCCGCTCCCTCTGCGACTTCCCCTCATAGGAACCACCATGTCCGGGCTTGAACTGTTTGCTGCCGTCCTCGGCGTGATTGCCGTTTGGTTGACGGTCAAACAGAACCCTTGGTGCTGGCCGATCGGGCTGGTGATGGTGCTGCTTTATAGCTGGGTGTTTTTTGAGGTCAAGCTGTATTCGGACATGCTGCTGCAGGTGGTCTACGCCGCGCTGCAACTCTACGGCTGGTGGCAATGGACCCGCGCCGGCGCCACGCACAATGGCCGCCAAGTGACTCAACTGGATAACCGCTCGGTGGCGCTCGGGTTGGCCGTCGGCGCGGTTGGCAGCCTGTTGCTCGGCGCCTCGATGGCGTACTGGACCGATGCCGCGCAACCGTGGCTCGACGCTGCGCTGACTGGTTTCAGCCTCGTCGCGCAAATGTGGATGGCGCAGAAACGCCTGCAATGCTGGCCGTTGTGGGTCGCCCTCGACACGATTTTCGTCGGCCTGTTCATCTATAAAGGCCTGTACCTGACCGCCGCGCTCTATGCCTTGTTCACCGTGATCGCCGTGCAAGGCTGGCGTGAATGGCGCGCCGATCCGGCGTTGCGCGCATGAAAGTGCTGGTGCTCACCGGCCCCGAATCCAGCGGCAAGAGCTGGCTGGCTGCCGAGTTGAAAGCACGCTTCGGCGGTGTTCTGGTGGACGAATACGTGCGCCGCTTCATCGAGGAAAACCCGCGCGACACCTGCCTCGCCGACATTCCAGAGATCGCCCGAGGCCAGTTGCAATGGGAAGATCAGGCCCGCGCTGCGCAGCCGCGGCTGTTGATTCTCGACACGCACCTGCTGAGCAATATCCTCTGGAGCCAGACCTTGTTCGGCGCTTGCCCGGCGTGGATCGAGGCGCAATTGCTCAGCCGCCATTACGATTTGCACTTGCTGCTGTCGCCGGAACAGGTCGACTGGACGGACGATGGTCAGCGTTGCCAACCGTCGCTGGACGAGCGCCGGGCATTCTTCGATGCGATCCACGGATGGCTCGAACAGCATCGACAACCCTTTCAAATCCTTCGCGGAAACTGGGCCGAGCGCCGCGATCTGGCCGTCGAAGCGGTGACTCGTCTGCTGGCCTCCTGACCCATGAACCGGGGCGTTTGCCCCATCTATTTCCCCTGTTCTGGGGGAAAAGTGTCCATTCCTGAAACAGCCCGCTCCTGAAAAACCCCGAAACAAAGCCCTTCATCTTCCTGTCATCGCAGTTGTTAAACGCCTGAAACACCCCGCCGGTAAGCGTTGATCTAGAGCTTCTTGATCAATCCAGTGTGTTTCAGCGGCTGAACGCTGTCTCAGCGCTGAAACAGTGCGAATTACTTCTCCGTCCTCGCCAAAGCTAACCCACTGAAATTCAACAACAAACGAAAAGCGGCACAGCTTTCGCTCTTTCCTCCACAACGCTGACCAGGGCCAGCCACTAAAAGAAGGAATTGCCGTCGTGGGGACATTCAATAAAGGCTTGACCGGCCTGTTGATCGGATGCGCTGCCAGCTCGGTGCTCAGTTTCAACGTTCAGGCAGAAGGCAACGGCGTCATTGTGCTGCAACGTGACGTTCAACCCATTGCCATCGGCCGCAATGGCGGCAAAGACCCCTACCCCACAACCGTGAATGCCAACCCTTCGGAACGCGTGGTGCAAACCATCGGCAGTGCCGAATTGAGCGACGGCGACTTTGCCAGCATCGCCAGCGGTTCGTCGATCAGCAACAACATCATTTCCCAGAACGGTTCCGGCGTCCCCGGCATGAACGTGGTGACAAACCCCAACGGTTTGCCCGGCATGAGCGCCGGCCACGGTGGCGGCAGCGGCGGCGCGATCTCGGGCACGATCAACCGCGCGATGACGTCCGGCCTCGCCCCGCTGACCCGCATGGCGGGAGGCCAGTGAGATGAATCGTTCGCTGATTTTCCTCACCCTGCTCGCCAGTGCAAGTGCCATGGCCGATTCCAATGTGCCGGTGGTCAACAACGCCAACATTCAGGATTCCGGCACTCAGTACAAAGGCAACTTCAACGTCAACCAGGCGGCCGGCGACCAGCAGCAACAGACCAACACCCGCGCTATCGCCATTGGCAGCAACGCCTCGGCGACCACCACTGTGCGCCAAGGCCTCGACGCCGGCGCCAACCCGGCGATGAACGCGACGGCGACCATCGGCGGCAGTTCATTCAGCAATGGCAACGGTGTGCTCGGCGTCAACCAGAGCGCCGGGGCCAACAATCAGATGGCCAATGCGATGCGCGTGAGCATCAGTGCTAACCCGCAAAGCATCGACGACAGCGTCCTCTCGCAACAGAACGTGGCGTTGTTACCAGACTCAGGAGCAACTGGGGCCCCAACCGGCAGTCGCCAGGTCGTTACCAGCGACCAGGCCTTCACCGGCAGCCGAGGGGTAATCCAGGTGAACCAGAGCGCCGGGGTGGGGAACCGAATGGCTAACACCCTGAGCATCCGGGTCGCTGACTGACCCAAACCGCAGTGCGATTAGAAAGTACCAACACTTAACCAACTAATAAGCACGGAGAAACACCATGAAACCAACAACGGCTCTCAAACCACTGGTTTTCGCGCTCGCCGCAGTGATGGCAATCGCCGCTCAAGCAGGCGGTCGTGACAATGGTCACGGTAATGGGCACGGCAACGGGCATGGCAACAATCAGCCTCAAGGCCCAACCCTGGATCAAATCCTGTCCATCTCCGCCGGTGCCGGGGCCACCGTGCTGGATGCCCAGGACAACGACGGCAACTCCGTAACCAACCAGGGCACGCTGAATAACGCCGCTGCCGCCGACTCGCTCAATGGCTCCAACGGCAACATGGGTGCCAACGTGGCATCGGGTGACGGCAACCAACAAGACAACGCCGCGGCCCTGGCCACTGCTGACGAAAGCTTCATCTTCGGTTCGGCCGTTGCTGCTTCCAGCGCGACCCAGGCCAACACCGGCAACACCGTTGCCAACTACTCCAACGTCAACCAGGCCTTGCTCACCAACGCAGGCAACAACGGTTCCGGCAACATCGGGATCAACGTTACGGCCGGCAACTTCAACCAACAGAAAAACAACTTGGCAATCGCTGTTTCGGGTGGTCGTGTAGCCGCAGCCGCTGCTGCAGCCAACCAAAGCACTTCAGGCCTGACTGTTGATAACAACGCCGTGGAAAACACCCGCACCGATACCCTGTCCAGCACCTTCGCCGCTGGCGGCGGGTTCGTCGCTTCGGGCACTGCAACTACCGAAGGCAACAACGGTAATGGCGGCGGTTGGGGCAACAACAACCGTGGCGGCCATGGTGGCGGCAACGGCGGCAACGGCAATTCGACTTCCGACTTCGTAGCGGTAGGCGTATTCGGTCTGGCCGGTGTAACCACTTCGCAAGTGCTGACTCCAGATGGCTGGAAAGACCCTGTAACCAACACTTCCATCATGCAGAACTCGATGAACAACTTCTCCGGCAACGGCGGAGCCAACGTGTCCTCGGGTGTTGGCAACCAACAAAGCAACTCGCTGTCCATCGCCGCAGGTTGCAGAGCCTGCCTGTAATCGCGATCGAACCGAAAGCCCCGGCAACGGGGCTTTTCCACAGTCCGCAAAGGCGTATCGATCATGCGTAGAACAGCCCTGTTCGCACTTATCTGCCTGTCTGGCCTGACCCAGGCCGCTCAGATGCCGATTGCCGCCCTGCCTGGCGGCAACCTCGTCTACAAGCAAGTGCAGAGTGTGCGTGAGCGCAAGTTCAGCGACATCGTCGAACAGAAAACCGACTTCAGTTGTGGCGCTGCCGCACTGGCGACGGTGTTACGCCAGGCTTATTGGCTGGACGTCGATGAGGAGCACATCATCAAAGGCATGTTGGTCAACGCTGACCAGACCCTTGTTCGTACCCAGGGGTTTTCCATGCTGGACATGAAGCGCTACATAGAAAGCATCGGCATGCGCGCCCGTGGCTACAAGATCCCGCCGGAGAAACTCGACGCTGTAACGATCCCGGTGGTGGTACTGATGGAAGTTCGCGGCTACAAGCACTTCGTGGTGATGCAGCGTGCCGACAAGAAACACGTTTACATCGGCGACCCGGTGTTGGGTCACAAGCGCTACTCCCATGACGACTTTGTCAAAGGTTGGAACGGCATCGTCTTCGCCATCGTCGGCCCCGGTTACGACAAAGCCAATGCTTTGCGTGACCCACCCGCGCCGCTCACCGCGAAGAACCAGCTGGATAACTTCAACCCGGTCAAAGATGCTGAATTGATGGATTTTGGTTTCATACAGAGCGACTTCTTTTAATCGCCAAATGATGATTTGGGGCAGGATGCTCCGGGAGCAGCAAATGAAAACCTCATACTGGCTGGCTGCCGCGTGCCTGGCGGCGAGCGCATCCGGCTACGCCAACGGTTTTAAACCCATCGAAATACAGGACCAGGAGCTTGCCGAGCTGCGTGGTCGGTATGTCATGCCGGGGCGGATTATCAGTTTCGGCATTGTCATGAACAGTACCTGGCGCAACGCCAGCGGGGACTTGATCGGCGCATCGACCGCCATGCAGATCCAGGCAGCCACGGTAAAACCCGAATTCTATGTATCAACCATTCAGGAAGTGGGCGCCGGCGCCAATGCGGGTAACAGCGCCGCCTCGGTGCCCGCCGTGGGCACCGGCAATGTGATCGGTGGCGCGGGCCTGGCCACCAGCCAAGGCGTAACGCAAAGCGTACGCGCCGCCGGCGACAGCAACACCGCCTACAACGACGTTGCGATCAACGTCACCGAGGCCAGCGCGCCGCCACCGGTAGCAGCCCCGCAAGGGCAGGCGCTGGTGAGCGGGCAGACTATTTCCAGCAGCAATGCCGCTGGCAATGTGTCGGTGTCGGCGAACGCCAGTGGCGTACAAATGGCGATCCAGGCCAGCGGCAATCAGGGCACCGCGCTGCAGCAAATTGCCCAGGGCGGCCTGTTGCAAAACACCCGGTTACTGGGCAGTAGCAACACGGTCAACAACATGACCCAACTCAACGTCGTACTTAACAATAACGGCGCGAGCCTGGGTGCTCTGGATTGCAATCTGACGCAACTCAAAGGACTACGCAGCCTAGGATATTGAACTACGCTGAGTCTCGATCATTGGGCTTAAAGGGACGGCTTATTTCATGTATCGATCAGTATCACTGCGTGCAGTTATTTGTTTGAGCACTCTTTTCCCGGCGGTCATGGTGCAGGCAGCGACCGACCCCGACATTGAGGCCTTGAAACAGGAACTTCTGGAGCTGAAGCAACGATACGAAGTACAACAAAAAGCATTAGCGGTACTCGAACAAAGAGTTCGTCAGGTCGAAGATCAACCGGCGACACCACAACCCAAACGCTTGGCCAAGTCCCCGGCCGACATGAAAGGCAATCAGCGCGTCGCTACCGGAACCGGCGCCGCTGCTGCATCGGGAGGCGCCGCTGGGGGCGGCGGCCCATCCTACGGGCAATCGCTGGCCGACGATTCGCAACCGGCGCAGAGTGTGTCCAACTTGTATGACGAAGCCAGCGGCTTCTTCGGTGGCGGCAAGTTCAGCTTTGAAACCGGGGTTACTTACGCCCGCTACGACACTCGCCAACTTATCCTTAACGGATTCCTGGCGCTGGATTCGATCTTCCTGGGCAACATCAACCTCGACCGCATCAAGGCTGACACCTGGACACTCGACCTCACCGGTCGCTACAACTTCAACAACCGTTGGCAGTTCGACATTAACGCGCCAGTGGTTTATCGCGAGTCGACTTACCAGTCCGGTGGCGCCAACGAAGGTGCCGCCGGGGTTACCAGCGAAGAAACGGTGACCAAGAATCCGACCTTGGGCGACGTCAACTTCGGGGTGGCCTACAAGTTCCTCGACGAATCGGTCAACACGCCGGACGCCGTAGTTACCTTGCGGGTCAAGGCGCCGACCGGCAAAGACCCGTTCGGGATCAAGTTGCGTCAGGCGCAAGGCAACACCAACTTGTTCGTGCCTGACGACTTGCCGACCGGTAACGGCGTCTGGTCGATTACCCCGGGCATCTCGCTGGTTAAAACCTTTGATCCGGCAGTGCTGTTCGGCACCCTCTCCTACACGCATAACCTTGAGGAATCGTTCGACGACATCAGTTCCACGGTCAATCAGAAAACACCGGGCAAAGTGCGGATTGGCGACAGCTTCCAGATCGGCGCGGGCGTTGCATTTGCCTTGAACGAGAAGATGAGTATGTCGTTTTCGGTGTCTGACCTGATCCAGAAGAAAAGCAAACTCAAGCAGGACGGCGGCGACTGGCAATCGGTGGTCTCCAGCGATGCCAACGCCGGTTACTTCAACGTCGGCATGACCATTGCGGCAACCGATAACTTGACGATCGTGCCTAACTTGTCGATCGGCATGACCGACGATGCGCCGGACTTCCAGTTCAGCCTGAAGTTTCCGTACTACTTCTAAGTGCACTAACGAAAAAGCCCCGCAGCGATGCGGGGCTTTTTTTTGAAGTTTGAAAAGTCAGCGAATCTGATGTTTGTGCAACAACCGGTAGAACGTCGGCCGCGACACTCCCAGTACTCTTGCCGCAACACTCAAGTTGTCGCTGTGACGGTTTAACACATCGCATAACGCCTGGCGCTCGGCGCGGGTTTTGTAGTCTTCCAGCGTGCCCATCGGCGCAGCGATACTTTGCTGGCTCATCAGCCCCAAGTCGCGGGCCTCGATCTGCCGCCCTTCAGCCAATACCAAACCACGCCGCACCCGGTTGGCCAACTCGCGCACGTTGCCGGGCCAGTCGTGTTTGCCCATGGCAATCAGTGCGTCTTCACTGAAGCTGCGCGGCCGTCGCCCGGTTTCATGGCTGTAGAAATGTGAAAAGTGATTGGCCAGCATCGACAGATCGCCGTGCCGTTCACGCAGTGGCGCGGTGACGACTTGCAGGACGTTCAGGCGGTAATACAGATCTTCGCGAAAGCGTTTCTTCTCGATTGCTGCTTCGAGGTCGACGTGAGTTGCCGCCAATACCCGCACATCTACCGGAATCGGCTGACTGCCGCCGACGCGTTCGATGTGTTTTTCCTGGAGAAAACGCAGCAGATTGGCTTGCAATTCCAGCGGCAAATCGCCGATTTCATCGAGGAACAACGTGCCACCGTTCGCCGCTTCGATCCGCCCGACCTTACGTTGATGGGCGCCGGTAAAGGCGCCTTTTTCGTGGCCAAACAGTTCGGATTGAATCAGGTGTTCGGGAATCGCCCCGCAATTGATCGCCACGAAGGGCCGGTTGTGGCGCTGGGACTGACGGTGCAGCGTGCGCGCAACCAACTCTTTGCCGGTGCCACTTTCGCCGCGGATCAACACCGGTGATTCAGTCGGGGCCAATTTGCTCAGCAACTTGCGCAGTTCGCGAATCGGTTTGCTGTCACCGAGCAATTCATGTTCCGGCTGGTTGACGTGGATCGTGCCCTGCCCGCGCAAACGTGCCATGCCGAACGCGCGCCCAAGAGTGACCTGCACCCGCGAGACGTCGAACGGCAAGGTGTGAAAATCAAAAAACCACTCGCAGACAAAGTCCCCGACGTTCTGCAAACGCAGAACTTCCTGATTAAGTACGGCGATCCATTCAGTGCCGCTGCGGCTGATCAGTTCCTTGACGGCGTCGGGACGGTCCAGATGATAAGGCTGCAATCGCAACAGGCCGACATCGCAACTTCGCGCGGCGGCGTTTTCCAGCGTACAGCTATCGACATCCCACCCAACTGAGCGCAAACCGGGTAAAAGACGATGGCAATCGTCACAAGGATCAACCACTAATAGACGTCTTAAGGCAGGCGCTTCGATCATGACTGTTCCTTGGCGCCAAATTAAAGGAAATATTATTAAAAACAGTCGTTTGGCGGACCTGGCTGTAACATTAGCAAGAAATTGACAGGGCCTTAAATCGTTTGACTATAGGAGTGTTAACTAATTAGTTATAAGAAGGGAGTTTGTTAGTTGCCTAACGACTTAACCGCTTTCGCCGAGCTTTCACTTTCCACCGCAAGTAGCCCTGAGCAGAAAGAGTATGAAAGAAAGTTGAATTTTCTTTGCTTCGAGTGTGACCTGACCCCACGGTGCGTGCATCAGTACAAGTAACCAGCCGAACGGTAAGCCCAACCGACGGCGGATCACTTGATTGGGCATAGAGAGAGAAGATCCCATGACCGCCCCGCTCCGTATCAACGAAGCTCTTTTGATTGCCGACCGCGCGTTCAAGCCATTTCAATGCGTGGCCTGGGCGCCACAAGAAGGCAACGGCGAACTCAGCCTGAGCATCATCGACCGCACTAATACGCGCATCAGCCACGCGCAGATTCCAAGCAGCGCCTATTCCGACCCAGTGCAACTTGAACACTTGCTGGAACAGGCCCGCGCCGCGCTGAGCGAAGATGGTTATACCCTGCAATCGTGGTCCATGCCGCACTGATTAAACATGCAAAGATCGCAGCCTTGTGCAGCAACTGCCGAGGCTGCGATTGGTTAATACTTGGCACGCTTTTCACTGGTTCAAAAAGACACTGTTCTGGCACATAACGACCCTCCGTTGGTTAGTTATCACCGTTGTGTGTTTGGCTGTTCAGGGATTGAATGTTTCGCACGCGAAAGTTGCCCTCCCGGCGCCCGGGTAGAGGGAACTGAAAGGAGATGCGTGCATGCTCACCCAAACAGCTGTTGCCCGCCCCGCCGTTATTAATGAAGCCGGACATCTCGATCATACGTTCGCCGCCCACGGCAAAGCCCTGGTGTATTTCGCCGGCAGTTTGTCGAGCATGGCCAACGGCATTGCCATCGACGCGCGTGGCCGGTTACTGGTCGCGGCCAAAGTCGGCACCACTGGCGGCAGCCGTTTTGGCCTGGCGCGATTGCTGGAAGATGGTTCGGCCGACTTGACCTTCGGCAATCTCGGCAGTCTGGTCGGCCAATTTGCCTTGGGCTGCGAAGCCATGGCCAGCAAGGTGTACGTCCTGCCCTGCGGCTCGATTCTATTGTCCGGTTTGCACTACGAAAACGCGCACCGCAGCCTGCCGGCGTTGGCGTTGTTCGACGCCCATGGCCAACCAGTTCGCGAGTTTGGCGACAACGGCCGATTGGTCGTGCGCTTGCCCGGCAACCTGTCGCTGGGCATGCGTGACGACTGGTTGCCGCCCGGCGTGCCGGGCGCCGAAGCCTGTGCTGTCCACGTGCAGGATGATGGGCGAATCCTGCTGCTGGCCAATCATCATTTCGAACTCGCCGATCACGTCGGGCTGCTGATCCGCTTGAATGCCGACGGCAGCCTCGACGACCAATTCAACGGACGTGGTTTTGTCGTGGTCAGGCATTTGTTGATGAATACCTGGCTCGGCAGCCTGACGGTGCAGCGCGACGGGCGGATCCTCGCTGGCGGTTCGATCAATTTCCCCGAAGAAGGCTTGCTCGCGCGCTATTACGCCGACGGGCGACTGGATGAAAGCTTCGCCGTCGATGGTTTCATGACCTTCAAATCTCGCGGCCGTGGCGCGCAAATCAGTCAAATTATTCAACACGACAATGGCGACTTGCACTGTTTCGGCAGCGGCCGCGATCCGATGCATTGCCTGTCGCTCAAGCTCCACAGCAACGGTCGCCCGGACCAGCATTGCAACGAGGGCCAAGCGCAGCGCCTGGAAATCGGCCACAGCGGCAGCCAATGGACCGCCGCGCAGGCGCAAGCGGATGGCCGCGTGGTGGCGGTCGGCGCAACGATTGGCGGCGTCGAAGCGGACTTTATCCTCGCGCGCTATTTCCCGAGCGGGTTGCTGGATCGCAGTTTTGCCACGGGCATGGGTTGGGTGAGGACGCGTCTTGGGCGCAGCCTCGACACGGCAACCTCGCTCGCGGTGCAGGACGATGGGCGAATCGTCGTCGGCGGGTATTCGCTGGACGGCAGCTATCGCGCGGTGGTCGCGCGCTATTTCGGCTGATCCCGACCGCGCCGCGATCGTTTTGCGGTGATCTTACGTGCGGCGCAGGATGTAGCGCTCGATTGCTTGCGCCGCGCCGTCCTCGGTGTTGGCGCCGGTGACGACGTCAGCTTGGCGTTTGACCGCTTCTTCAGCCTGGCCCATGGCAATCGACAACCCGGCACGATGAAACATCGCCGGGTCGTTGCCGCCGTCGCCCATCGCCGCCGTTTGCTCCAGCGGCACGCCGAGGTAGTCGGCCAAGGTCGCCAGCGCATCACCCTTGTTGGCTTGCATCGCCGTCACGTCCAGATAGATCGGCTGTGAACGCGACACCTGCGCCTGGCCTTCGACTTTCGGCAACAGCAGCGCTTCCAGTTCAATGAGCAACTGCGCGTTGTCACTGGTGGCGACGATCTTGTCGATCTTCTGCAGATACGGCTCAAAACTCTCGACCACCACTGGCGGATAACCCAAGCCGCTCTGTTCGCGCGGGACCATCGGGCCGTGCGGGTCTTTGAGCAGCCAGTCGCCGCCGCTGAACACCCAGATTTCGATGTCCGGGCGATCAGCAAACAGTGCCAGTGCAGTCAGCGCGGCAGTCACCGGCAAATAATGCGCGACCAGCAACGTGCCGTCCGGTTTGACGATGGTGCCGCCATTGAACGCGGCAGTCGGCAGGTCGACGCCCAACGCTTCGATCTGCTGCAACATGGCTTTGGGCGGACGGCCGGTGGCCAAGCTGAACATTAAGCCGGCCTCACGCAAGGCGCGGACCGCTTCGATGGTGCGCTGACTGAGGCTGTGATCGGGCAGCAGCAACGTGCCGTCCATGTCGCTGAGCAGAAAACGGATGGGGTGTTTCACGTCGTCACTCATCCGAGGCTATGCCACAAGCGACCGTCACGGGTCAGCAGGTCTTCAGCGGCTTGCGGGCCGTCTTCACCGGCGGCGTAGGTCTCGACGCTCGCGTCCTGCTGCCAGGCGTCGAGGAACGGTTGTACGGCGCGCCAGCCGTTCTCGATGTTGTCGGCGCGCTGGAACAGTGTCTGGTCGCCGGTCAGGCAGTCGTAGATCAGCGTTTCGTAGCCGGTGGACGGCTGCATTTCGAAGAAATCCTTGTAGGCGAAACCCAGCTCGATGTTGGCCATTTTCAATGCCGGTCCTGGCCGCTTGGCCAGCAGGTCGAACCACATGCCTTCGTTCGGCTGGATCTGGATGCGCAGGTAAGTCGGCTGCAACTCATCGACTTCGGTGTCGCGAAACTGCGCGTACGGCGCCGGTTTGAAGCAGATGACGATTTCGGTGTCGCGCACGCTCATGCGCTTGCCGGTGCGCAGGTAGAACGGCACGCCGACCCAACGCCAGTTGTCGATCATCACTTTCAGCGCGACGTAGGTTTCGGTGCTGCTGTCGGGGGCGACGTTGTTTTCCTCGCGGTAGCCGGTCAGCGGTTTGCCATCGACTTGGCCGGCAGCGTATTGCCCGCGCACCGAGTTGGCCCGTGCTTCTTCGACGGACCACGGCCGGATCGCGCCCACCACTTTGGCCTTTTCGCCACGCACCGCATCGGCGCCGAACGCGGCCGGCGGTTCCATGGCGACCATCGCCAGCAGTTGGAACAAGTGATTGGGCACCATGTCGCGCAACGCGCCGGTGTGCTCGTAAAAACTGCCACGGGTTTCCACGCCGACGGTTTCCGCCGCAGTGATCTGCACGTGGTCGATGTAATGGTTGTTCCAGAAGGCTTCGAACAGGCTGTTGGAGAACCGGCTGACCAGAATGTTCTGCACGGTTTCCTTGCCCAGATAGTGGTCGATCCGGTAGATCTGCTTTTCCGACATGACCTTGAGCAGGCACGCGTTCAACGCTTCGGCGGTGTGCAGATCGGAGCCGAACGGTTTTTCGATCACCACCCTTCTGAACGCATCCGGGGTTTCAATCAGCAAACCTGCGCTGCCGAGGCGGTTCACCACTTCGCTGAAGAAACGTGGCGCGGTGGCCAGATAGAACACCGCATTGCCGGTGCCGCTGGCGGCGATTTTCGCCGCCAGCGCTTGATAAGTGCTGTCGTCCAGGAAGTCGCCCTGGACGTAGCTGATGCCTTTTGCAAGCTTGGCCCACAGGGCCGGATCAAGCAGCTGATCGCCCTTGCCGACTTTGCTCGCCGCTTCGGTGCGGATGAAGTCTTCGAGTTTTTGCGCGAAGGCTTCATCGCTGATGGCGTTGTGGTCAACGCCGATGATCCGCAATCCATCGCCAAGCAGGCCGTCGCGGCTCAGGTTGTACAGCGCCGGCATCAGCAAGCGCTTGACCAGGTCACCATGGGCACCGAACAGGAACAGCGTGGTCGGTGGTGCGGGTTCTGCTTTGGATTTATTGCGGATCGTGTGGGTCATTTTTTCGGAGTCTCCACGTGGCCGCCGAAGCCGAAGCGCTGGGCCGAGAGAATTTTGTCGCCGAAGGTGCCTTGACCGCGCGAACGGTAGCGCGAGAACAGCGAGTTCGACAGCACCGGTACCGGCACCGCTTGCTCCATCGCAGCTTCGATGGTCCAGCGACCTTCACCGCTGTCGGCCACTTCGCCGGAATAGCCGTCGAGCTTGGGATCGGTGGCCAAGGCGTCGGCCGTCAGGTCGAGCAGCCACGAAGAGACCACGCTGCCACGGCGCCAGACTTCGGCGATGTCGCCGACGTTGAGGTCGAAGCGCTGGTCTTCCGGCAGATGAGTGCTGGATTTGGTCTTGAGGATGTCGAAGCCTTCGGCGAAGGCCTGCATCATGCCGTACTCGATGCCGTTGTGGATCATCTTCACGAAGTGACCCGAACCGGCTGGGCCGGCGTGGATGTAGCCGCGCTCGGCACGGTCGTCATCGGACTTGCGGTCCTTGGTGCGTGGGATGTCACCCATGCCCGGCGCCAGGCTTTGGAACAACGGGTCGAGGCGCGTGACGGTCTCGGCGTCGCCGCCAATCATCATGCAGTAGCCGCGCTCCAGGCCCCAGACGCCGCCGGAGGTGCCGACGTCGATGTAGTGCAGGCCTTTGTCCGCGAGGGTTTTGGCCCGGCGAATGTCGTCCTTATAGTAGGTGTTGCCGCCATCGATGATGGTGTCCCCTGCCTCGAGCAGGTTGCTCAGGGTGTCGATGGTGTCTTCGGTCGGTGCGCCGGCCGGCAGCATGACCCAGATGGCTCGCGGCTTGGCGAGGCCGGCGACCAGTGCAGGCAGGTCGGCGACGCCGGTGGAACCCTCGCTGACAAGGTTTTCGACGAAGGCGGTATTGCGGTCGTAAACAACGGTGGTATGCCCATTGAGCATCAGGCGCCGCGCAATGTTACCGCCCATGCGGCCCAGTCCAATAATCCCGAGTTGCATGTGCTGATGCTCCTTACTACAAATAAAGTGTGTCAAAGGTTATAGCCCAACGCGACTAATGTGGGTTAGTCCAGAGCGCCGGGATGAAGTTTCCGGGCATTGTGCCCGATTCCAGACAGATAACGTCGGGAATCGTCACAAAGACACACCGACCGTGAAAAATAAAAAAGTTCCATTCACGGGCAAAAGAAATCAAAATCGCGGCCGATAGTGAAGGAGTCGCTCGCAAGAACGACACAATCACAGTTGATGCAGGCCATTTGCGAGGTGAGCAATGGACACAATCGTTACCGCACGTCCCCCACAAACTCTCTACGTCACGATCCGTCGTGATGAACTGCGCCAATTGAAAGACGAGCGCGACGCCTTGAAAAATCAGGTGACGCAGCTTCGGCAATTGTTGCAGCAGCAAGCACAGCTGGCCGGGCACGCCATGCCCGCGTTGAACGCCTGACCTCCCGGCAACACATTTATCGAACAGCACCTCATTTCCTGTGGGAGCAAGCTTGCTCGCGAAGGCGTCGTGTCGGTTGATGTCACTATTGGCTGACCCACCGCTTTCGCGAGCAGGCTCACTCCTACATGAAAAGCCATTGGCTGCAGGACTACCTGTCGCGTTCCTGAACAAAACTCACAAAGTTTTCACACTCCCCTAGCGATACTCCCGACCCTTGTGGCTGTTCGGTTCCCGGACAGTGGTTTTTCGTCGGTTCGCTTGATGACGCCGGAGCTTAAACAATACCGGTGGGAGTTCTGAATGGCAGTGTTCAAACGCAGCAAAACGTCTGCGACAGGTTTTGATTGGGCCGGGTTTCTCTGGCTGTTCGTGTTCTTCTGGTACTTCTCGGGTATTACCCAACTGCTGATCCAGCTGACTGGCACCTCCGGTTTCACCGGGTTCCGCCAGGCTTTCGTGATGAGTGCCGTGTGGCTCGCGCCGATGTTGCTGTTCCCCAAGCGCACGCGCCTGTTGTCCGCGTTGATCGGCATCGTGCTGTGGGCCTGCTCGATGGCCAGCCTGGGCTACTTCTTCATCTATCAGCAGGAGTTTTCCCAGAGCGTCATCTTCATCATGTTCGAGTCGAACATCTCTGAAGCTGGCGAGTACATGACTCAATACTTTGCCTGGTGGATGGTCGCGGCGTTCCTCGCCCACACGCTGTTCGCCTACTTCCTGTGGACCCGCTTGCGCCCTGTGTACCTGCCGCGCGGTCAGGCGCTGGTCGCCGCCACCGCGATCATCATCGCCGTGGTCGGTTACCCGCTGATCAAGCAAACCGCGCGCACCGGCAGCCTGGCCGGCGGTTTCGAGAAATTCGAGACACGCATCGAGCCGGCCGTGCCATGGCAGATGGCCGTGGCCTATCACCGTTACCTCGACACCCTGGCCGGCATGCAAGACATGCTGCACAGCGCGAGCAAGATCGCGCCGCTGAAAAACCTCCAGAGTGCCGACGCCGACAAGCCGCAGACGCTGGTGCTGGTCATCGGCGAGTCGACCAACCGTCAGCGCATGAGCCTCTACGGTTACGACCGCCAAACCACCCCGGAATTGGACAAGCTCAAGGATCAACTGGCGGTCTTCAACAACGTCATCACCCCGCGCCCCTACACCATCGAGGCGCTGCAGCAGGTGTTGACCTTCGCCGACGAAGAGAACCCGGACCTGTACCTGTCGACGCCGTCGCTGGTCAGCATGATGAAACAGGCCGGCTACAAAACCTTCTGGATCACCAACCAGCAGACCATGACCAAACGCAACACCATGCTCACCACGTTCTCCGAACAGGCTGACGAGCAGGTGTACCTGAACAACAACCGCAACCAGAACGCCGCGCAATACGATGGCGATGTGATTGCGCCGTTCAACAAGGCCTTGGGTGACGCGGCGCCGCGCAAGCTGATCGTCGTGCATTTGCTCGGTACGCACATGAGCTACCAGTACCGTTATCCGCCGACGTTCGACAAGTTCAAGGACCGCACCGGCGTGCCACCCGGCGTACATGACGACGAAGTGCCGACCTACAACAGCTATGACAACGCGGTGCTGTACAACGACTTCGTGGTGTCGAGCCTGATCAAGGATTACGCCAAGTCCGATCCGAACGGCTTCCTGTTGTACCTCTCGGACCACGGCGAAGACGTTTTCGACTCTGTGGGCCACAAGACCCTCGGACGCAACGAAAGCAAGCCGACGGCGCCGATGTACACCATTCCGTTCATGGCGTGGGCCTCGCCGAAATGGCGTGAAACCCACGACTGGAATTTTGCCGCCGACCTGAGCCGCCCTTACAGCAGCTCGCACTTGATCCACACCTGGGCCGACCTGGCCGGGTTGAGTTTCGACGAACTGGACCGCAGCAAAAGCCTGGTCAGCGACAGCTTCACTCCGCGCCCGCTGATGATCGGCAACCCGTATGAAAGCAAACAGCGGCCGCTGATCGACTTCAGCCTGATCAAACCGAAAAACCCAGTGCTCCCCGAGCCAGCGGTGGTCAAGCAATAACCCGCCGCCCCTGCAGGAGCTGAGCTTGCTCGCGATAGCGGTCGGTCAAACAACATCAATGTTGAATGTGCCGGCCCCTGTGGGAGTGAGCTTGCTCGCGATAGCGGTCGGTCAAACAACATCAATGTTGAATGTGCCGGCCCCTGTGGGAGCTGAGCTTGCTCGCGATAGCGGTCTGTCATGCAACATCATTGTTGAATGTGCCGACCCCTTCGCGAGCAAGCTTCGCTCCTACAGCTCTTTCCTAAAGATGATAATAATTCTCGTTTTAGCCTAAATCCCCCCGCCCGCCTTCGTCTCTGAGCAAACGGAATTTTTCCCTCGAAGACAAGGAGTCGGCCGCGATGTTCGCGCCTATCACCCGTTCCATGACCTTGACCCTCGGCCTGTGCAGCGCAGCCCTGAGCCCCGAACTGCTGGCCGAAACCGAGCCCGACAAAGACCCGGCCGCCAGCGCTTTGGAGCTCACCGCGACCAACGTCACCGCCGAAGGTCTGGGCACCACCACTGAAAACACCGAGTCCTACACCACCGGCGCCATGAGCACCGCGACGCGGCTCAACCTGTCGATCAAGGAAACCCCGCAATCGGTGTCTGTGGTCACGCGCCAGCAAATGGACGACTTCAAACTCGGCACGCTGACCGAAGCCATGAGCCAGACCACTGGCGTGGTGGTCCAGCACAACGACTCGGACCGCGTCAGCTATTCGTCGCGCGGCTACACCATCAACAACTTCCAGATTGACGGCATGCTCAACACCTTCGGGCGGATGAAATCCGACTCCGACACCATCATCTACGACCGTATCGAAGTGGTTCGCGGCGCCACCGGGCTCACCACCGGCGCCGGCGACCCGTCCGCCACGATCAACATGGTGCGCAAGCGCCCGACCGCGCAATGGCAGGCGCAGACCGGGGTCAGCGGCGGCAGTTATGACGATTACTACAGCTACGTCGACGTCGGCGGGCCGCTGGCATTCGACGGTCGCTTGCGTGGGCGCAGCGTGCTGGCCTATCGCGACAGCCAGTCGTTCCGCGATCATTACCAGATGCAACGCGAAGTCGGATACGGCGTGCTCGAGGCCGATCTGACCGATGACACCGTGCTGGCGGTCGGTTACGACTATCAGGACAAACAGGTTCAGGGCACCTCGTGGGGCACCGTGCCGTACTGGAATTCGGCGGGCGGCAAAGCCAACCTCGGCCGCTCGACCAACATGGCGACGCCGTGGAGTTCGTGGCCGCTGAAGGACAAAAATGCGTTCGCCAACCTCGATCAGCAACTGGGCGGCGGCTGGCATTTGAAAGCGGCCTACACCCACCGCGAAAGCGATACCGACGGCAAGGTCTACTACGGCGGCGGCGGTTTCCCGAATGACGACCGCAGCGGCATGAGTGCCTACACCGGGCACATGGTCGGCGAACAGAAAATGAAAGCCTACGACTTCAATGTCGCCGGGCCTTATTCGTTGTTCGGGCGCGAGCACGAAATGATGTTCGGTTATGGCGAAGCGGAGCGCAGTTCGGACAACCCGTACACCGTCGGGGGCGGCGTGCCGAAGGGCTACGGCAATATCGCTGACTGGAAATACATGGGCGATATCGCCAAGTTCCCGGACACCGTCACCGCTCGCACCGGCTCCACCGACAGCACCCGGCAAAAGGCCGGTTACGTGGCGACACGGCTGAGCCTGACCGACAGGTTTCACGCGGTGCTCGGCAGCCGTTACGGCAGTTGGAAAACCGCCAGCCACAGCTACCGTTACGACAAAAACCTGCAATTGACCGGCGTCGAAACCACCACTCAGCAACAGAACGATATCTGGACGCCGTACGCGGGGCTGCTCTACGACCTGACGCCGGAATACACCGCGTATGTCAGCTACACCGACATTTTCAAGCCTCAGGACAACCGCGACGCCAACCGCAAATACCTCGAACCGGTGGTCGGCAGCAACTATGAAGTTGGGCTCAAGGGCAGTTTGTTGGACGAACGCCTGAACGTCGCCACGGCAGTATTTTGGAGCAAGCAGGACAACGTCGCCGAACTGGACGATTCGGTGCCACCGGATCCAGCGACGGGTGAGGAGTTCTATAAGTCCGGGGGCAAGGGCCAGAAGGTCCAGGGTTTTGAAGTGGAAGTGTCCGGCGAGGTAATGACCGACTGGAACATGACCGCCGGCTACACCTACACCCACGCCGCCAACGGTGAAAAGCAGCGGGCCAACACCACGCAGCCCTTGAACATGTTGCGCATCTCCACGGCGTATCGCCTGCCGGGCGACTGGCACGCGATGACCGTGGGCGGCGCAGTGAATTGGCAGAGCGATATCTGGGGCAACTCCAATCGCCCGATCGGCCGCGATGCCGACGGTGACTTGGTCACCGAAAACGCGAAAATCCGCCAAGGCGCCTATACCGTGGTCAAGTTGATGTCGCGCTACGAGTTCGACCGCCACCTGTCGGCCTCGCTCAATGTCGATAACCTGTTCGACGAAAGGTATTACGACAACGTCGGCTTTTATAACGGCGTGTACTGGGGCGACCCAAGGACCGTGACACTGAGCCTGGACTGGAAACTCTAAGCCCCCGCCACAAACAGCCGATTGTGGGATCGCGGTTGGCCGCAATAGTCGCGGCCACCGCCGGTTAATTGTAGGAGTGAGCCTGCTCGCGATGGCCAAATCAGCCCCAACATCACCATCGCGCCTGCCGACGCTATCGCGAGCAGGCTCACTCCTACAGGGTTTTGTGGGTAACCGCAGCTGCTGCGCTCGCCGCAAATCCAAAGTAGGAGTGAGCTCGCTCGCGATGGCTATTTCAGCCCCAACATCACCATCGCGCCTGTCGACGCTATCGCGAGCAGGCTCACTCCTACAGGGGTTTGTGGGTAACCGCAGCTGCTGCGCTCGCCGCAAGTCCAATGTGGGAGTGAGCCTGCTCGCGATGGCTATTTCAGCCCCAACATCACCATCGCGCCTGTCGACGCTATCGCGAGCAAGCTCGCTCCTACAGGGGTTTGTGGTTGACCACAGCTGCTGCGCTCGCCGCAAATCCAATGTAGGAGTGAGCCTGCTCGCGATGGCCATATCCGCCCCAACATCTCCGTGGGGGCTGCCGACGCTTTCGCGAGCAAGCTCAGCTCCTACAGGGGTTGTGGTTGGCTGCGATGGCCTCGGCTACCGCAGGCCGATTGTGGGAATCATCCTTTTCCTACATACCAATCGCCGTTAACCCCGACTTAATGGGGCCTGCCGATACTGCGCCCACGCCCTCGAATCACGGATGAAAGGCACCCCGTCATTCTTAGTGGGAGATACACCATGAAACGAGTCAGGCTGATCCTCGCCGGTCTGCTAGCCCTCGGTTCCACCAGCGCATTTGCCGAAGGCGGCGCTGAGCGGATGAAGCATTACTGGGCCAACTTCCCGGTCAACACGGCGCAGAAGCAAGCGGAACAACGACAGAGCGGTGAACTCCGGGTTCCGGATGACCAAACCGCGCAAGTCACTGAAACTTACAAACCCTGAACCGATGGACCTCTGGCGATCTTGCTCCGACGCCAGGGCTTACACCTTGGGCGTCCTGATGGACGCCTTTTTTTATGCCTGCGATTTGCTCAGTGCCCCCAGATCAACTCTTCCGTCCAGCCCAGTTCCGCGAAGTCCTCAGCCCGCAAACCCGCCTCTCCCACGCAAAAAAACTCGTCCAGTTGCGGCGGCGGGACCGTGGTGCCACTGAGCATCGCGTGAACCTGCCCGCGATGGTGCAGTTGGTGTTCGAACAGGTGCGCAAGCATGCGCAAGCGACTGTCGTGCTGCGGGGTTTCCCGGGCGATGGTCACCAATCGCCCGAGGTCGGCATCGCGCAATTGTTCGCAATAAGCGATGAGCCGGCGATCCACCTGCGCTTGCTCGTGGCGCAGATCGGCGCCGAGCGTGAACGGCTGCTGATCCTTGAAAAACACGTAGCAATCCGGGTGCGGCACGTCACCGCGCAACTCGCGCTCCAGCGCGTCCAGGTAAAACCAGTCGCAGGTCAGAATGTGATTCAGCGTGGCGACAATGCTCGGGAAGAAACTCACCCGTGGCGCCGCCAGTTCTGCCGCGCTCAACTGCCCCCAGGCCTTGGCCAAACGATGATTGGCCCAGGCATTCTGATAAGCCATGGTCAGTAAATGGTGAGACAGCGGTTGAGTCATCATCGCGGCTCTCTTATCGAAACGCTCTCTTATCAAAACGCTCTCGCGTCCAAAGGCTCGCGTTCAAGCCTCGGCAAAACGTTGCAGCTGCATTTCCTGCAAACGGCTGAGGGTGCGGCGGAACGGGAATTCCAGATAGCCCTCGGTGTACAACGCGTCCATCGGCACCGAGGCCTCAAGGTACAACGGCACCTTGCGGTCGTAGCACTCGTCAACCAAGGCAATAAAACGCCGCACGCCATCATCGTGAACCGACAATTGCGGCAACTCGCGATCGCCCGCTGCCACCCGTTCCACGCCGTCCTCAGTCCCTCGCGCAATCCGCCCTTCGCGTTTTTGCGCGCTGAGGTTGGGCACTTCACTCATGAGAATAGCGTTGAAGCGGTCGCACAACGCCATGAAGTCCATGGCGGCCAGCGGTTGCTCGCACAGATCGGCGTAACGACACCACAACACCGTGGGGCTAGCCTGCACGACGTTGATGCTGCGATGCCCGACCTTGACCGGATCGCTGCTCACCGACTGGCCGACCGTCAACACCTTGAACGCCTCAGCCAGACCACCACTCTGGTCGCCCGCCGCCACCCAATAACGCTGCAACGCGGCGCCGGGGTGCAGGCGATGATCCTCGCCGCCGTCCACCGCGATCACCTGCATATGCTGCTTGATCGCGGCGATGGCCGGGGTGAAACGGTCGCGGTTGAAGCCATCGGCATACAACTGATCCGGCGGCTGATTGGAGGTGCAGACCACCACCACGCCTTCGTCGAACATCACCTGAAACAAACGCCCGAGGATGATCGCGTCGCCGATGTCGTTGACGAACAGCTCGTCGAAACACAGCACCCGAACCTCCCTGGCCAACTCCTGCGCCAGGGCTTTCAGCGGATCAGCGGTGCCGGTGAGTTGGAATGAACGCTGGTGCACCCAGCCCATGAAGTGATGGAAATGCTGGCGCCGCGCCGGCACGCGCAAGGTGTTATAGAACTGATCCATCAACCACGTCTTGCCGCGCCCGACCGGGCCCCAAAGGTAAACGCCGGTAATCGCCGCACGCCTTTCATGCGAAGCCTGATGCAAGGCGTCGTGACATTTTTGCAACGCCCGGACGGCGTGTTCCTGAGCTTCGTCCTGGACGAAGCCCTTCTGCTCGACGGCGTACTGCCAGGCACTGAGGGGAGAGTCGATAGTCATGGCGCGCAGTATATACGCGCGCCCCGTAGTCGCCACGTCGGCGCTTAATGACGCGCCACTTCGAAGCTTAATGACGCGGCGCTTTTTTGATTTGTAGGGATTTATGTAGGGATTTGTGTGGATTTGGCCGGCGGTCGGCTCATTTGCGCCTGAAGAAAAAAGCATCTTGACGACGAATATTGCTCGCATCATATTAAATACATGTCGCGTAACATTTATATTCAACCACAGCGTCTGTCCTCAGGAGTCCTCCATGCATTACAAAGTTTTCGGCCGTAAAAGCGGCTTGCGTGTTTCCGAACTGGCGCTGGGCGCCGGCAACTTCGGCACCGGTTGGGGCCACGGCGCCGAGCGCGATGAGGCCAAACGCATCTTCGACGGTTACCTGGAGGCCGGCGGCAACTTCATCGACACCGCCAACGGTTATCAAAATGGCCAGTCCGAAGTGATGCTCAGCGAATTCATCGCCGCCGAACGTGATCGCTTGGTCATCGCCACCAAATTCACCATGGGCACCGACCGCGTGGCGACTATTTCCCACACCGGCAACAACCGTAAAAACATGGTCCGCTCGGTAGAAGAAAGCCTCAAACGCCTTAACACCGATCACATTGACCTGTTCTGGGCGCACATCAGCGACGGCGTGACGCCGATGGAAGAAATCCTCCGTGGCTTCGATGACCTGGTGCGCGCCGGCAAGATTCATTACGCCGGGCTGTCGAACTTCCCGGCCTGGCGCATCGCTCGCGCGGACGTGTTGGCCGAAGTGCGCGGGTTTGCGCCGATTGTCGCAATTCAAACCGAATACAGCCTGGCCGAACGCACCGCTGAACGGGAATTGCTGCCGATGGCCGAGGCGCTGGGATTGGCCGCGACGTTATGGTCGCCACTCGGTGGCGGTTTCCTCACCGGCAAGTACCGCAACAACGATGGCGACAACCGTGCGGCGAAGCTGGGCATGTTGATTCACGCCGAGAAAAGCGCTCGGGAAACGGCGCTGCTCGATACCTTGCTCGCGGTCGCTGCCGAGATTGAATCGAGCCCGACCCACGTGGCCATTGCCTGGTTGCGCGAGAAAGCCAAGCGCTCGACCACCGCGCTGATTCCGATTCTGGGTTCGCGCACCCGCGAGCAACTGGACGCAACATTGGGGGCGTTGGAGGTGCAATTGAGTGATGCGCATCTGGCGCGGCTCGATGATTCGAGCAGCGTCGAAGCGGGCGTGCCGCACGCGATGATTGTCGGGTCGTCTGCGCGTTATACCGGCGTTGAAACCCTTGATCTGCCGAAGATTCCGGTCGCGTGAAGAAGCTTCGCGGGCGAGCCTCGCTCCTACGAGTTGGCGGTGATCTCAGGAGCACCGCCAATCCTGTAGGAGCGAGGCTTGCCCGCGAAAGCAATCTCACATTCACCGCAGATATCGACTGACCCAACGCCATCGCGAGCAGGATCACGCCTACAGGTTTTGCGCGATGTGCTACCGGTCGACCTTGTGTTTCGCCGCGTACAAACAGAGCATTTCCATCGCCAATGTCGCCGCCGCCAGTGAGGTAATTTCCGCATTGTCGTAGGCCGGCGCCACTTCCACTACGTCCATGCCCACCAGATTGATCCCGCGCAGACCGCCGAGAATCTCCAGCGCCTGCACCGTGCTCAATCCGCCACACACCGGGGTTCCCGTGCCGGGCGCATACGCCGGGTCGAGGCAATCGATATCAAACGTCAGGTACACCGGGTTGTCGCCGACCCGCGCCCGAATCGCTTCGACAATCGCCTCACATCCTTGGCGATGCACCTGCCGCGCGTCCAACACTTGAAAACCCAGGTGATCGTCATTGGTCGTGCGCAAACCGATCTGCACCGAGCGCGCCGGATCGACCAACCCTTCGCGCGCCGCATGCCAGAACATCGTGCCGTGATCGACACGCTTGCCCTCCTCGTCCGGCCACGTGTCGCTGTGCGCGTCGAAGTGGATCAGCGACAAACTGCCATGTTTGCGCGCATGGGCCTTGAGCAGCGGATAAGTGACAAAGTGATCGCCGCCAAAGGTGAGCATGGCGCTGCCAGCATTGAGGATGTGCTCGGCGTGGGCCTCGATGCTTTCGGGGATCGAATGCGGTGCGCCGTAATCGAACGCGCAATCGCCGTAATCAATCACCGCCAGATGCTCGAACGGGTCAAAGGCCCACGGCCAATGGCGCTCCCAAGCAATTCCGGTCGACGCGGCGCGGATCCCGCGCGGTCCGAAACGCGCGCCGGGCCGGTTGCTGGTGGCGGTGTCGAACGGCACGCCGCTGACCGCCACATCCACTCCGCGCAAATCGCGGCTGTAGCGGCGGCGCATGAAACTGGTGATTCCGGCGTAGGTACTTTCCGCGGCAGTCCCGTAGAGACTGTCGCGGGTCAGCGCCTGATCGTTTTGCACAGGGACGTCCATGGTGTGTTCCTTATTATTGGCGGCTACGGAAAGTGGTCCACAAGCGGGTGCGCTGGCGCATGTCCTTGAGGCGCATGCTGCGGTCGGCGTACAAACGTTGGCGAACGTCGGCCAACGGGTAGATATCCGGGTCGTTGCGCACCGCTTCGTCCACCAGCGGCGTGGCGGCGGTATTGGCGGTGGCGAAAAACAGCGAATTGGTCAGCGCCGCCACGGATTCGGGGCGCAGCATGAATTCGATGAACTGGCGCGCAGCTTGCGGGTGCGGCGCATCCTTGGGGATGGCCAGGTTGTCCTGCCACACCAGCGTGCCTTGCGTAGGAATTCGGTACGCGACCTCGTAGGGTTTATTCGCTTTGCGTGCCTGATCAGCCGCCATGCTCGCGTCACCGTTGTAGGTCAGCGCCAGGCAAATGCTGCCATTGGCCAGATCGCTGATTTGCCGGCCAGTGGCGACGTACAACACATTCGGCTGTAGCTGACGCAATAACGCCTCGGCGGCTGACAGATCATTCCTGTCGGTGCTGTAGGGATCTTTACCGAGGTAATGCAGCGCCAGGCCGATCACCTCTTGCGGTGAATCGAGAATGGCGATGCCGCAGTCTTTCAGCTTGCTCGCGTTGTCCGGTTTGAACAGCAGGTCGAGGCTGTTGAGCGGCACATCCGGCAAGCGCTGCTTGAGCGCTTCGACGTTCATGCCCAAGCCCAACGTGCCCCAGGTATACGGCACGCCGTAACGATTGCCCGGATCCACCGCCGCCAGTTTCTCCAGCAAATCCGGGTCGAGGTTGGCGTAACCCTTGAGCCCCTCGTGCGCGATTGGCTTCAACGCGCCGGCCGCCAAACCACGGGCCAATACACTGGATGACGGCACCACGACGTCATAACCGCTGCCGCCAGTGAGCAATTTGGTTTCGAGGACTTCCGATGAATCAAACGTGTCGTAGCGCACTTTGATGCCGGTTTCCTGCTCGAACCGCTGCAAGGTTTCGCGCGCCACGTAATCGGCCCAACTGTAGAGATTGACGACCTTGTCCTCAGCCTGCGCCGATGCGGCGATGGCCAGCAGAAGTGCGGGGAAACACAGCTTGGAAAGCGCAGCCATTTGCGGAAGAGCAGCCATGAGAAATACCTGACCCGTTGGAGTGGTTGCAGCGTGCGCCGTCGGATACATTGGAAAAATCCCGGGTTTGTTAACCTGACTTTATCCAGAGGTAATGTGTGATGCTCGGCCAACTGCATGATCTTGACCTGCAACTGCTGCGCCTGTTTGTCAGCGTGGTCGAATGCGGCGGCTTCAGCGCGGCGCAAGGCGAGCTGGGTTTGAGCCAGTCGAGCATCAGCCAGCAAATGGCCAGGCTGGAGACGCGGCTCGGTTATCGCTTGTGCAGTCGCGGCAAAAGCGGCTTTAAAGTCACGCCAAAAGGTGAGCAATTGCTGATTGCGATTCGGGGCTTGTTTGAATCGATCGAGGCGTTCCGTCATCAATCGAACGGCGTGGCCGGGCGCCTGATCGGTGAGGTGCGCCTCGGTTTGTCGGAGGCGCTTGATCAATCGGTGCTGCAGCGGGTGGCGGCAGCGATTCGGCGTTTTCGCGAGCGCGACGAGTCGGTGCGCATCGCGCTGATCAGCGCCATGCCCGGTGAAATGGAGCGTTTGTTGTTGCAACAGCGACTGGACCTGGCGATCGGATATTTCTCACAGGTGCAGAGCGCTTTTGACTACAAGCAACTGTTCAGCGAAACCCAGCATTTGTACTGCGCGCCGGGGCACCCGTTGTTCAGCAACGACGCGCCGGATGATCAGGCGTTGCAGGCGTGTGATCGGGTCGATCATCCGTATCGGTTCCTGCGCAGCGATGAGCCGTTCCGAGGCAAATTGTGTTCGGCGCGCTCGGAACAGGTCGAAGGCACCCTCGCCTTCATTCTTTCCGGCAAACACGTGGGATATCTGCCCAGCCACTTCGCGCGCAGTTGGGAGGACAAAGGATTGCTGCGAGCGGTGCGCGTAGGAGAAATGAGTTTCGACGTCGGATTTCACCTCGCCCGGCACCGGGCGCAAGTGCCGGGGGATGCGCAGAAAGCCTTTGAAGAGGACTTGCTCGCCGCATTCACCTGACTGCCACAGGGTATGGATTGCAAATCCGACTCTTTGCCACATTCTGCGAATCGAGCATTAACTCCTTGCCATATTTGAGGAATATCCGCCCGATCAGCGGATCGTTCCCTCGCTGAGCGCAGGAACGATCATCAGGCACACCAAAATCTGATTTTTCTGGCATCCTGCGCCTCCATTTTCTGACCTGGCCCCTGGCGCTTTTCTCGTGACCTCATCCGAACATGCAAAACCCCAGCCCCGTTCCGACCTCATCTACGGCCTCAACGACCGCCCGCACCTGACCGCCACGGTGTTTGCCGCGCTGCAACATGTGCTGGCAAGTTTTGTCGGGATCATCACACCGACCTTGATCATGGGCGGCGCGCTGGGTCTGCAAAGCGAAATCCCGTACCTGATCAGCATGGCGCTGTTTGTTTCCGGGTTGGGTACGTTTGTTCAGGCGCGGCGCTTCGGCCCGGTGGGTTCCGGTTTGCTCTGCCTGCAAGGCACCAGCTTCTCGTTTATCAGCGTGATCCTCAGCGCCGGGTTCATGGTCAAGGCGCGGGGCGGCGGCACCGATGAGATTCTTTCGACGATCTTCGGTGTGTGCTTCTTCGCCGCGTTCATCGAAGTGGTGCTGAGCCAGTTCATCGGCAAACTGCGCATGCTCATCACGCCCGTGGTCACCGGCACCATCATCACGTTGATGGGTCTGTCACTGATCAAAGTCGCGATGACTGACATCGCCGGCGGCTTCGGCGTGCCGGACCTCGGCGCCAGCCATCACTTGGCGCTGGCGGCACTGGTGCTCGGCACTATCGTGGTGTTGAACCGGGTCGACGTGCCGTTCCTGCGCCTCGGCGCCATCGTCATTGGCCTGACCTTCGGCTACGTTGTCGCGTGGTTGATGGGCGACGTCGATTTCGCCAACCTGCCCGCCGTGCCGCTGATGAGCGTGCCGGTGCCGTTCAAATATGGCTTCAACTTCGATTGGGTCGCGTTTGTGCCAATCGCCGTGATTTTCCTGGTGTCGCCACTGGAAGCTGCGGGAGACCTGACGGCCAACTCGATGATTTCCCGGCAACCGGTCAAAGGTCCAATTTACATTCGCCGGATCAAATCCGGGCTGCTCGCCGATGGCCTCAACTCGGCCATGGCTGCAGTGTTCAACAGCATGCCGATGGTGACCTTCGCGCAGAACAACGGCGTGATCCAGTTGACCGGCGTCGCCAGCCGTTACGTGGCGTTCTTTATTGCCGGGCTGCTGGTGCTGCTGGGGTTGTTCCCGATGATCGGCGCGGTGCTGCAATTGATGCCGAAACCGGTGCTCGGCGGCGCCGAACTGGTGATGTTCGGCACCGTCGCCGTGGCCGGGATCAAGATCCTCGCCGAGGCTGGCCTGCATCGGCGCAACATGCTGATCGTGTCGATTTCGCTCGGCATGGGCCTGGGCATCGCGGCGGTCCCGGAAGTGCTGCGCGAATTGCCGCTGGCGTTGCACAACATTTTCGAATCGCCGATCACTGTCGGCGCGCTCTGCGCAATCCTCCTCAACATGTTCCTGCCCGAAGAATTCATGGAGCTGGAAGAGGATGATTTCGACCCGGAAGCATCGATCCTGCAAGTCATGGAAAACCCGCACGCTGCGGAATCCGCAACTGGCGCCAACCGCTGAGCGCGATGATGACCCCGTGACAGTCTGCAGCGAACGCCTCACAGTGAGCGTGGTCGCACAGATGAACCGCCAGGTTTGATTGCCTGGCGGTTCAGTCCTTTTTTCATGTCGAGAGTTCGCGATGCGCAGAATTTTAGCTTTGTCCCTGTCCCTGTTATTGCTCTCGTTGAGCGCCTGCGCGCTGTTCCCCAACCGCGACCCGCTCAACATCAACGTGGTCGGCATCGAACCGCTGCAAAGTCAGGAACTGGAAGTGCGTTTCGCGGTGAAGATCCGTGTGCAAAACCCTAATGAAACTGCGATTGACTACAACGGCGTGGCGTTGGACCTGGAGGTCAACGGCCGGCCATTGGCCTCTGGCGTCAGCGATCAGTCGGGGACGATTGCGCGCTTCTCCGAAGCTGTGTTGATTGTGCCAGTGAGCGTTTCGGCGTTTTCGGTGCTGCGCCAGACCCTCGGTCTGAGCCAGACGCAAACCCTCGACAACCTGCCTTACGTGCTGCGCGGCAAACTGGCGGGCGGGTTGTTCGGGACGATGCGCTTTGTCGATACCGGCAAGCTGAGTCTGCCGGGATCCTCCACAGCCACCTGGTAACCAGCCGCCAATCGCTGTGGGAGCATGGCTTGCCCGCGATGGCGTAATCGAGATCGTCATCGCGGGCAAGCCATGCTCCCACAGGAGTGGGGTATTGCAGGGTTACGCGGTAAACCGCACCCCAGGTTTTGCCCGTTGATCCACCGCTAACTCGAACACATCTGGCCGCGCGTAATGCCCCACCACGTCGAAGTCATATCGCGCGCGCACCAGCTCATCGGTGTCAATTTCGGCCGTGAGCAAGCCCGGCCCGCCGCGCAACGGCCCGGCCAGCACATCGCCCATCGGCCCGACAATCACGCTGCCGCCGGCAATCAACGGCCGGTCCGCCGGCCAGTTGGCCACCTCCACGCCCAGCGCTTGCGGCGAGTCCTGCACCTGGCACGCGCTGACCACAAAACAGCGGCCTTCATGGGCGATGTGGCGCATGCTCACTTGCCACATCTCGCGCTCATCCACGGTCGGCGCGCACCACACCTCGACACCTTTGGCGTACATCGCGGTGCGCAGCAGCGGCATCATGTTTTCCCAGCACACCACCGCGGCCAACCGCCCGACCTGAGTATCGAGCACCGGCAAGGTCGAGCCATCGCCCTTGCCCCATATCAGCCGTTCAGTGCCGGTCGGCATCAGTTTGCGGTGTTTCGCCACCAAGCCAGCGGACGGGTCGAAGTACAGCGCGGTGCAGTAAAGCGTGCTGCCCGCGCGCTCGATCACGCCGATCACCAGATTGGCCCCAGTGCGTGCCGACAGTCCGGCCAACGCTTCGGTCTCGGCGCCCGGCACATCGATGGCGT
This sequence comes from Pseudomonas sp. SJZ131, assembly GCF_007828705.1. Classification (NCBI taxonomy): domain Bacteria; kingdom Pseudomonadati; phylum Pseudomonadota; class Gammaproteobacteria; order Pseudomonadales; family Pseudomonadaceae; genus Pseudomonas; species Pseudomonas sp. SJZ131. The sequence goes on from NZ_VIVC01000001.1 coordinate 1,089,088, forward strand.
TGGCGAAGTAGCGCGCAAACGCCTCGCGGCCCTCCGGCAAGCGGTAACCCAATTGCGTGCCGAAGCCCTCGCCTTTCGGATAACCGCCCAGCAGCGCTTCGGGCATGACCACCAACGCGGCGCCGGATTCGCGGATGGCGTTTTCCCACGTCAGGATCTGTTCGAGGGTTTGTTCCTTGCCGCCGGGCAAGGCGCCGATTTGCAGGGCGGCGACGATTGATTTGGGCATTGCGGAAACTCCGGAGCAATAAGGTGTTGCCGATTGTCAGCCGCCACCCGATCATCGATAAAGCCCCGTTCACTGCTGAATGATATGAACCTCATGAATATCGCTAACGTCGATCTCAATCTGCTGAAAGTCTTCGAAGCACTGCACGAAGAGTCCAGTGCCAGCCGCGCGGCGTTGCGTCTGGGCGTGACGCAATCAGCTGTCAGTGCGGCGTTGCGACGCTTGCGCGAGTTGTATGGCGATCAACTGTTTGTGCGCACCGGGCGCGGTTTGGCCCCGACATTGCGCGCCAATCAGCTGAAACCAGTGGTCAGCGATGCGCTGAATAAATGCCGGCAGAGCCTGGCGATGATCGACCCGGCGGCGCATCACTACGAGGGTCGTTCGGTGACTGTGGGGCTGTCGGATGATTTCGAGATTGCCTACGGGCGGCGGCTGATCGAGCAGATTGCGCTGAGCGCGCCGAAGCTGCGACTGATTTTCCGCCAGACTCACAGCCAGATCGTCGCCCATGCCTTGCTTGATCGCAGCGTCGATCTGGCGATTACGGCGGGCGGGCTGACCGAGCGATTGCTCAGCCGGCAGGTGCTCGGTGAAGGCGGTTATCTGTGTCTGGTGGACCCGATCAGTCTGGCTGACGGACAGCAGAGCTTGAGCCTGGACGAATTTGTCGCGCGCGAACACATTCTGGTGTCGTCGGGAGGATTTATCGGCATTACCGATGAGGGTTTGGCGGCGCTGGGTTTAAGTCGGCGGGTGTGCGCGTCGACCACGCATTTTGCGGGGTTGCCGTATCTGCTCAAGGGCAGCCACGCCGTGGCAACCATTCCGGCACACGCTGCAGAAAGCATCGCTGCGCTCAGCGGGTTAGCGCTGCTGCCCTGCCCGCTGGCGCTGCCGCGTTACCCGATTGAACTGGGTTGGCGCACCAACAACCAGCTCGATCCGCTGCTGCTGAAAGTGCGTGAAGCGATCATCGCAAGCTTCGCCAAACCGCTATAGCAAAGCCGGGTCCCTTGTGGGAGCAAGGCTTGCCCGCGATGGCGAACCTGAGATCGCCATCGCGGGCAAGCCATGCGCCTACAGGACGTCACCAGTTCAAATTATTTGGCAGCCATCAAGCGGTTCACTTCGCTGCGCACCATGTTGGCAAATTCCGGCGGCGACATCGTGTCGAGCTCGGCGCGGACCCATTCGGCCCACTTGCCTTTGCGCTTGGAGCGCTCACCAAACAATCGCGCGGCTTCGCCCTTGGACTTGCCCAGGTTGCTTTGCCAGAGGTCGAAAAGACGAGACTTTTCATCTTCAAGCGCAGCGCGCTCGGCGAGGGGTTTGTCGGCCAGATTGAAGCTCATGGGAAAATACCTGCTGCGTAAATGGCGACATCTTACACCTTGGAAGGGATTCTTCTGACCCCGAATTTGCTCGCTGCCCTACGAGTTCGCAAATTCCCTGCAACTTTTTCAGCTGCTCGAGACTCCATTGTTCACTGCCCACTTATCCGCAAGGAGTTACTCAATGGCCCGCAAAACCCCAGTACAAACCGCCGCAGACCAAATCAAGGACCAGGCATTCAGCGAGCTGCAAGCGCTGATCGAAGAATCGGACAAACTGCTGAAAAGCAGCGCGTCGCTGGTTGGCGAAGAAGCCGACACCTTGCGTGGGCAAGTCGCCCAAAAGCTGCAACTAGCGCTGGAATCGGTGTCCAGCGTTCGCGAGCGCACCAAGCCTGCGGTCGAAGCCACCGAAAGCTACATCGGTGGCCATCCATGGCAGACCGTGGCCATCTCCGCCGGTTTCGGCCTGGTGGTTGGATTGCTGCTCGGTCGCCGTTAATCGCGTCCGGCACTAAAAAAGGCGAGCTTAATGCTCGCCTTTTTCATGCCCAAATTTACGCCACACCCGATCTTGTAGCAGCTGCCGAGCCCCGCGAGGCTGCGTAGAGGGCGCAGCCCTCGCAAGGTTTGGCGATGGCGGCGCTGTCGGACGCAGCCTCGCGGGGCTCGGCAGCTGCTACAAAGCATGCGGTGGGCGGGCGTTATGGGTTGGCCAGTTCTCGCAGGTTGGTGAGCACTTCAGCTTCCAGCGCAATGCCCTCGGCGGCCGATTTGGCGCGTTGCTGATGACGCCGATCGCCCGGCAAGCGCTTCAACCCGACGCCGTGCATCTGCCGCACCAGTTCTTCGCTGCGCTGAGCGAAATCCTGTCCGGCACTCTTGCTCGGGTCGATCACGATCAGCAGTTGCCCGGTCCACGGCGTCTTCGCCCCCGGATGGTTCGACCAATCGAACTCGAAAGAAAAGTTGCCGCCAGTCAACGCCGCTGCCAGCAACTCGACCATCATCGACAACGCCGAGCCCTTATGCCCGCCGAATGGCAGCAACGCGCCGCCCTCAAGAATCGCTTTCGGGTCTTCGGTCGGCTGGCCGAGGCTGTCCACGCCCATGCCTGCCGGCAAACGCTGGCCCTTGCGCGCGGCAATCTGCACGTCACCATGGGCGATGGCACTAGTGGCCAAGTCGAAAACAATCGGATCGCCGCCAGCCCTTGGCGCCGCAAACGCAATCGGGTTGGTGCCGAACAGCGGCCGGTCGGCGCCGTGCGGGACCACGCAGGTCATGCTGTTGACCACGCTTAGCGCCACCAGACCTTCATAGGCAAAGGGCTCAACGTCCGGCCACAGCGCGGCGAAATGGTGCGAGTTACGGATCGCCAACACCGCAATGCCCGCGCTGCGGGCCTTTTCCACCAACAACGCACGCGCGGCGGATAGAGCCGGTTGGGCGAAGCCATTGGCCGCATCGACCCGGACAAAACCCGACGCCACGTCTTCGACCACCGGCACAGCCTGGCCATCGACCCAACCGCTGTTGAGCGTCGAGACATAACCGGGAATGCGAAACACGCCGTGGCTGTGGGCGCCGTCGCGTTCGGCACCGGCGCAGTTCAGGGACAGGGTCTTGGCGACATCGGCCGAAGTGCCGTGGCGGATGAAAATCTGTTCGAGCAATTCGACCAGTGCAACGAAATCCAGGGTTTGCGTGTTCGAAGTGACAGGTGCTGCGGTCATCTGAGGCTCCAGTTTTATTATTGAGTGCGGGCTACAGGCTGAAACGGCTGGACGGCAACCGAGAAAAACGTGCGCCGATTAAGCGCTGTTGCGCAGGCCTCCTGTCAAGTCTCGAAAAAACGTTGGCTCAAGGAATATGTACCGCAGGGCTCTTGCCCATCAGCCGTACCGTTTTTCCTCATCCGATCCGCCGAGATCGGCACATCGAGGAAAAACCATGACAGCTCCCCCGCTCCCCTATTTTTTTGACGAAGCCGATCTGGCGGCCAATGCCAAGCAACCCGGCGACCGAGAAAAAGCCCTGCAATTTACTGTTGCCGATCTCAAATGGTTGCGGGTTGTGTACTTCGCCACCCATCCCTCCCGAGCGCTCAGCCGCCCGGGCATGACCGTGCAGCGTTTGCTCCTGCAAGCGGACAGCGCACCGCCGATCACCCTGGCCGGGGCGTTTTTCATGAGCAAACCCGACAACGGCGAAGCCACGCTCTATACACCGTGGAAAGGCCTGATCAAATATGCCGACGAAGAAGACCTGAAAAGTGCCGTTGAAGGCTGGCTCACCGAAACCAGCGGCCGACGCGAATTGCTGCGCTATTTGTCGGTCGAACAGCGCCGCACTGCGCTGGCTGCGCGCGCCCTGAAGGTCTCGGCACAGATCATTGACGGCGCCGTGTTCGAGGACCAGGAAACCGTCATCGAGCGCAATCAGCAGCAGAATCTGGCGAGCATGCAAGCGCAATTGCTCAAGCTCCCGAGCCTGCGCTCGATGCTCGACCAAATACTTAAAATTGTCCTCGCCAAACGTTTTCCGGGGCTGGACCAGACTAAAACCCGACTGGCGAGTTTCGCCGGCAAAGACGATCCGCAGCGCAGCCTGTCTTCGCTGTCCTTGAACGATGTGGTGTTGCACTACTACCTGACCAATGATTGGCCGGAAGGTGAATCCCGAGCCTTCGTGCATCTTGCGCACGGCGTCAGCAGCACGGCCGACACTCACGCATGGGAAGCGGCAGTCAAGGAGATAGCGCAAAGCCTCACGCCTCACCTGCGCAGCCTGCTCGAAACGTTTTGGAACAGTCCTATGGACAATGGCCTGTCACCCGCAGCGTTCTTCGCCGAGAGCCTGTGCGACAGCTATTGCGTCGATCTGCTGCTCAAACGCCAGAAAGGCGTGCTGACGTCTGAGGAATATCTGCGCCTGATGGAGGTCAGCCTGGCGGGCAGTGATGATTTGCCTCACTCCAGCGAAATCGTGCAAAGCGAAAAAGTGCGCATTACCGCACCGCTGCAGAATTCCGTTCTGCTGGCATCGACCTTGCTGATTGATACCGGCAAAACCAGCGCGTTCCTCTACACCCAATCGCGCGGCGTGGAAACCAGCGGCAACCTCGGCGAGGTCAAGCGCACCCTGCTGAGCATGCTGAAAAGTGAGGGCCACGACGACAACCTCTATAACTTCCTGTCGCTGGAAGAGCGCGCCGTGTATCTGGCGCTGGAGCCGCAGCAGCGGCAGATTGTCGGGGCGCCGGTCAGCGGCCGGATCTTCGACGAGCTGCTGGCCGACATCATCGACAAACAGCTGCAAAACCTCAGCTATGCGCTGGGCCGGTATCGCGACAGTAACGGTGTGCTCGACCCGCATGCCTTGCTCGACAATGCACTGGACGTTCGCGCGATGCTCGACAGACGCTTGCTCGACATCGATACCAACGGACGCTGGAGCACCCGTGCGGATCAGCGATGGAATGCGCAACCGGCGATGATCCGCGCCGATTCGGCCAAACAGCAATTGGCGCTACTGGCCAGTGTCGAACACGCGCTCGAGCAACAATTGGAAAAACATCCGCCCATCGGAACCTCGGTCACGACCCTCGCGCAAGCCGAGGGCGGCGTGCGCGCTTCGCTCGAAATGCTCCAGCCGAAATTCGCCCACACCTTGTCGACCGCGCTGCGCAGCGAATTGAAGCTGCGGACCCTGGCCCGAACCCTGAATTCGCTGCAGCAAAGCATTATCCAGACCGTGCTCGACACCCCGGTGCGTCTGCAACGCGGCGCCTTGAACGGTTTTCTGCCGGATGTATTCGGCCTCGGGCTCAAAGACCAGCGCAGCAATGAGCGATTCAAACTGGCCAGTTGTTTTGTGCTGACCGAGCGCGGCGGCCTCGACCCCGAGCACTCCGGCAACGCCATTCTGTGGACCCCGGCGCTGGGCTTTGAAGGGTTTCCGGCACTCGCGCCACTGCTCGCCGAACTCAATACGCGGCTGAGCAGTGATTTTGAGCGTCCGGCATTGCTGGAGAATCTGGAATCCGACGAGCGCTTGAACAACCGCACGCTGGCGCTGGCGCCGCTGCAATTGATCCACGGCGATTTTCTTGAGCACCTGCAAAAACCGCATGTGCGGCTGAATAAAAGCGCGGTTGAGCGCGTGCTCGCCTCAAATCTGCCGGCGCCACAACGCGCGCAGCTGTTGGGCCGGGTTGCTTTGGGCGTGCCGAAAACCGGTTTGCAGCGCCCAACCGATATTGCCCAAACGCTGATCACCCGCCAAAAGATCCCGACGTGGCTGGCTAACGCGTCGCTGGAAGATCAGATCCTGCACGCTGAATTACTCGCGCAATACCTGAAAAATGCCGAAGACGATGAAGACTATTTGTCCGGTATCGATTCATTGCAACGCACTGCTCATCGCGAACTGAAAAAACGGCTCGAGGCGGATCAACATGATGTAGACCCCAACCAGATCGAAATCCAGATCGACGCCGCCATGACAGTGGCAGCGCGGACGCTCACCCTGCCGGCCTTCGCCCTCATGCACTTGCACCTTCTCGACAGCCTCAGCTTTCGAGTGGCTGCACTCAACCGCCCAGCGTTACCGGCCGCGATCAACCCTTCCTACGTGAAAAACCTGCTGCGAACGCTCAACGTTGGCGAACACCAGCAGACCGTGCTGAACAACGCCTTCGCCGATTCGAACGTCAACGCGGTCGCCCGCATTCAGCGTTTCAACGCGCAATTGCCTTGGCAACTGATGCACTACGCACACTCGGAAAAACTTCAGGAGCGCCTGAGCGAAGCGGCGTTTGCACTGATTTGCCAAGTCATGGACATGCCCGACGCGATAGCGCGCGATGCCGTCGACGGCACTTCGGCGATTATCCGTCCACTGACGCTGCTCGCGGCCGCCAGCGAACAGGGAATTACGGTGCCAGGGGTTTATCTGCTTGGACCGAAAAACCAGGCCGCTGGGCCGCTGGTTTTGCTCGCCCCCTATAGCCCGGAACATGGGCTGAAAGAGTACGAAAGTGAACGGGCGCTGCTCGATGAGCTGAAAAGTCCCGGCGCGCTCCAGCGCTGGATTCTCGAGCGCCTGACGCCGACCGAGCGGGCGCTGTGCAAAACGCGGTTGAGCGCCAACGCCGGCGTGCCGCCATCGGCCAGCCTGGCTTCCCTCCCGATCAACGGCGCACTGTTCAAACGCCTGTTCAATGACAACGCGCTGATCCTGGCCAAGCTATTGACCTGTCAGTCGATCGACGGTGGGCAGGCGGATTGGGAAACCATCAAGCGCGTTTTGAGCGAAGACCTGCTTGAAGCGACCAATTTTATCTGGGGCAAACTGGCCTACCCGGTGACCGTGTGGCGCAGCTACCGTGACATCAAAGCCTCGGCTGAGGATTTGCAGACGCATCATTGGCAGCCGGCGGTGAAAAGTTTTGTCCACGGCATCGCGCAACTGGTCACCCTGCGCGGCTCAATGGAACCGCGTGAACCTTCGGCTATCGCCCAAGGCGTCGCGAGCACCGACACGCGCTGGCAACGGATCGACATCACGGGGCCCGCACGCACCCGTTTGCAACACCTGGAACGCAGCGATATCGACCTCGGCGCCTTGACTCTCGACAGCAATCTTGGGCTGTACGTCGATTCGGTCACCCGCCAACATTACGCGCCAATCGAGGGCAAGGTGTACCCGCTGCAGCCTCGCGGCAAACGTTGGGTGGTCGGCAATAGCAACGTTGGTGGGCTTTATGTGACGCGCAACACGGCAAAAAAATGGGTGATGGAGTCGTCCGCGCAAACACCGCGCTTCAACTTGTTCGGCCGTCTGAAAACCTGGGACATCGTGCGCAACGGGATGAACGTCGAGGCTGACGGCATGCGCGAAATCCAGCAACTTTTCCCGGTGAGGGCCCGGTTGATCAATGAAGGCCTGGACCTCGCGACCCACTACGCCTGGACCAGCTACCGCAACCTGCAATTGCTCAAAAACGCGCCAACGCAAACGACACCCATGCATCAACTGATCAAAGATTTTCTCGGCGTGCCTTTGGTGCTGCCGGAATACACCGCCGCCATTGAGAAGGTCGTGCTGCAGATTTTTGCCGCCCTGCTCGACCCAACGCTGCGGCATGCGAAATCCAGGCGCTTTGTCGTCGGCAGGGCCCTGGATGATGCGGACTTCGTTTTTGCCTTTACGGTGCCTGCGGATCAGTTGAAGAAAATCTACCTCGCCAGCAAGTTCTTCTTCCCCAAACTGGATCACTACCGTAACTACATGACCGATGTCGCGTTCCCAATCAGCGCCCACGCCAGGGCTTCAACACTGATTCATGAACTTTCGCACATCGTCTGCAAAACCGAGGACATCGCTTATCTCGAAGCCTACCGGCCATTTTCCGACCTGATCGAAACAACCAACGATCGCGCGAAAGGGTTAAGGGGCACGCTGGAGGATATTCAGACCAAGGCGCTGTCCAGTCGCTCACCGCTGACACACCTGTTTGCGGTGATCAATCCGGTGACGTTGAGCCTGGAGGATCTCGGCGAGACGAGTTACGAGGAGAGTGATCGGGCATTGGCACAAGTGTTCGCATTGACCGGGCAAGTGACGCTCGATGCTGCGCGGGCGGAGTTCATGAGCAACGCGAAGGTGAGACTGGCGGTGCAGTTGGGTAATGCCGACACCGTATCGTGGCTGATCAGCCATATGGGGCGGCAACTGCACACAAATACGCCGTAACCGAAAGTCAGGGCACTGCGTTGGCAGCGCCCTGCGAGGTTTAGTCCTTCTGGTCGCGCAGGATGTTGCCGGAGGCGCCGTCGATGCGGAATTCATACACCACGCCGTCGGCCTTGCGGCCCTCGCCTTCCCAATAGCCGTCGTTGTCGGCGCTGATCTCATAGAGCTCGACATAACCGGCTTTGGTTTTCGCCACTTCAATAGCTTTCTCGATGGTGATCCAGCCAGCGCCCGGGCGGTCGGCCATGGCCGCGCCGGCAGTCAGCAAAGTCGCGGCAGCAATCAGGGTGGCAAACGTTTTCTTGATCATTTTTTCACTCCATTTATGGTTACTTCTTCGTAACGTCCATTTTTTAGGGCCTTTCACAGAAAAATAAGTTCCACTTTGATGGGTAAATGCCATGACGGATGTTCTCGCCACGCAGCGCGCGAGGTTAGAATGCAGCAAATCAGGATGAGTCAATGACCGAACACACCTACTCGGAAGCCGAATTCGACGCCATTACCGATGCCGCTGCGCATTGGTGCATGCGTCTGCACGCCACGGACTGCACTGACGCCGAGCGTCGGGCGTTCGAGCAATGGCGCGCTGCCGATCCGCTGCACGCGTTCGAATATGACGCGATGCTGGAAATCTGGGATGTTGCCGGAGAACTGCCGCGTGCTGCATCCGCGCCACCACTGTCATCCATCAAACCTGCGACACCTTGGCGGACCTTCGGCATTGCCGCAGCCGTCTGCGCCGTGGCTCTACCGCTGGCGGCGTACACCGGCTGGAACCTGGGATGGCTGCCTGACGCGTATCAGCATTTTGAAGCCAGCGACAATGTTCGGCAGGTGACCTTGGGCGATGGCAGTCAGGTCGAGCTGAACCTGAACAGCGAACTGACCTTCACCAATTACAAGAATGAGCGCCGAGTGAGACTGAAAAAAGGTGAAGCCTTTTTCAGTGTCACCCACGACATGGCCCGCCCATTTATCGTCAAGGCCGGTGAAGGCCGGATTCGCGTGACCGGGACCAAATTCAACGTCTGGCTGTACGAGGATCAGGTCAGGGTCAACCTGATCGAAGGCTCGGTGCTGGTCAGCAGCAACAATGCGCTGGCCGGCGACGGTTTGCGTCTGGGGCCGGCGATGCAAGCCCGTTATCGGCATGGCGACTACATGCCGCAGATCAGCCAGACCTACGCCAACGACAACTCCCTGGCCTGGCGCACCGGCAAACTGGTACTCGATGACCTGCCACTCAGCGACGCATTGCCACTGATCAATCGTTACCTGAGCAAACCAGTAATGGTGGCTGATAAAAGCACCGCAGCAATTCGCCTTGGCGGCATCTACAACATCAAAGAACTGAACAACCTTGTGGCCACCCTGCCCCGGGTTTTGCCGGTTTACCTGACTCGCAATGAGAACGGCAACCCGGTGCTCAATTCGATTCCGCAACAAACGCCAAAAGGCTGAAGGCCGCAACCTGTGAGGGGTGCGGCCTTCGTTGTTGCAGCCGGCAGAATGTTCGTTACTGCTTGGCGACCTTCCCGGCTTTCTCATCCGATTCGCGAATCGTCTGCACTTGATACTGCGGATCAGCCTTGATCTGCTGTTCGGTGAATGGCAGCACACTCAGTTGTTTCTTGGAGAACGCCTGCGTCTGGTCCCGTGAATACTTCGACGCCGGATCGCTCGACAACGAAAACGCCAGCAAACCTTGAGCCTGCGGGCCTTTTTCATCGAAGGTCACTACTTGCAGATAGCTTGTGCCGCTGACCACTTCAAGTTTGCCGTCGGCGCGCGGAACACTCTGAATCGCGTTGTAAATGCCCAGCGTACCCGGCCCACCATGGATGGACGTTTGCTGGCCACCGCTGCTGACCACTTGGATGTCCCCCCAATGGCTGTCAGGTTTCAGGCCCATTTTTGTCGTCAACTCAAGCGACGCTTGCATCGCTTGGCGAATGGCGGTGGCCACTTCCGACCGCTCGAACGCCAAACCGTGCGGCGTGTGCTGCGGGTCTTTCGGGTCGAACGCCACGCGCCAGATGTCAGGACTTTGCTGCAATGCTCTCATGACGTTGTGGAAATGCACCAAACCCAGACCGCTGTCGAGATTTGCCCGACTGTCCCACGCTTTCAAACTGGCACATACCGGCGCCAACGCTGCGGCGTCTGCGCCCAGACCGGCGCTACAGAACTGCAGCAGATCCGGCATCACTTGCGTCGCCTGATACACCTGATCATCCATCACCATGCGCTGCAAATCCGCAGCGGCCACCGGCCCGGCCTTGCTCAGCGATGCCAGGCGATCCAGCGCAAAACGCGAACGCAGTCCCAGCGGTTGGCTGTCCTGGCTGATCAGCGGCGAAAAACCGGTGAGTGGTTGCGCCGGGTTGGCCAGCCACGCGGAATCGTTGGAATGCTGCACATAATCGTTGCGCAACAACTGCGGTAATTTATCCGCCGCATAAATGCCCTTCTGCGCAGCGTTCGGATCAATGTCCCAAGCGCACTCACTGTTGGAGCCGTCGAGCACGATCATCTGCAAACCGGCGCGCGGATCGCTGCACTTGGCGAGTTTGTCGGCGTTGACGTTCGGCACCACCGAGAGGTTCATGTAAAGCGTTTGGCCCTTGTCGTCGGCGGCCAGCGTATTGACCCACGGAATGCCCTGGATCTTGTGCACCGAGGCCTGCAATTCCTTGAGGCTGGTGGCTTTGTTCATCGAGTACCACTGCTGCAATACCCGATCATTTTCAAGGTTGGCGTCGCGCAGGCTGTAGGCGAATTTATTGTCCCAATCGAGCTTGCCGGGCCACTGCACCACCGGGCCGAACGCCGAACTGTAGACCACATGCGACATCGGTTTGATCTGGCCGTCAGGCTGTTTGACGTTAACGGTCAAGGTCTGTTTATCCAGCGGCAAGGATTTGCCATCCAGCAGATAACGCGTCGAATCCTTCGGGTCGAGTTGCAGGCGATACAGGGTGAAATGCTTGGATGAATCGACCGTGTGGGTCCACGCGAGATGCTGGTTGAAACCGATGTTGATCATCGGCAGGCCCGGCAATGCAGCGCCCATCACATCGAGTTTGCCGGGAATGGTCAGGTGCATCTGATAAAAGCGCATCCCGCCGATCCAGGGAAAGTGCGGATTGGCCAGCAACATGCCGCGACCATTGAACGAGCGCTCGCTGCCGATCGCGACGGCATTGCTGCCGCGGTCCAGCGTGAAACGTTGCTGGCGTTCGGCAGCCACCTGGAACGACTGAGCCGGACTCCCCACCTCCGCAATCGCAGCCGGCGGCGTGGCCCCGGCGAGCGCTTCGGCGAACTGCCCAACGCCGCCCTCGACCAGTAAACGACGAGTGATTTTTACCAGGTCTTCGGCGGCAATCGGACGCACCCAGTCGCCTTGGCATTGCGCCGGCAAACCCTGCGCCTGACGCTCGGCCAGCGACCGGTTGTAACCAGCGACGTAGCCGTCAACCAGATCGCGCACCTGCGGGGTTTGTGCTTTCCAGAAACCGGCGACTGCTTCGGGCGTGTTCAGCCAATTGAAGAACACGTCGCTGGCCAGGTTCGGACGTTCTTCGAGGGTCAATTGATCCGGCCCGAAGTAGCGCGAACGCTCGCCATTGACGGTCACAATTTCGTTGGCCATCAGGCACAGGTTGTCTTGCGCGTAGGCATAACCGATACCGTAACCGAGGCCGCGTTCGTCGTCGGCGCGAATGTGCGGCACGCCGAAACTGGTGCGCCGAATATCGACGCCCGCGGCTTCGGGCTGACTGCGCGCGCAGGCCATCAGACTCAACGCTATCAACGCACCTGCAAGGCTCAGCCGGGTTAACTGCCTGTTAATAATCACGCTCGCTCCTGATCTGCAAAAATGACACCCGGATGGGCACGATCAGATGGCGCACAGCGCGTCGGACCCAGCCTGGGGAAATCACAGCCCGTGTTGTACACGGAATGTGCCTGGCAGTAGGAACGAAATGAATGACAGGATATTTAGCCATCACGCCCGCTTTCACGTGCTCTCACACAGCACTCACAAGATTGCGACAAATTTTCTACATCAAAATCTTCATGATTTGCCGAGCTCATCCGTCTTATAGATTGAGAGCACCTTCACTTTTCCTGATCAGGCTCTGAAAAGGAGTTTTTGCATGTACAACTCGCAACTGCCAACGGATGGTAGCCGTGCTTCGAAAAACGTTTCCATGAGCCACGGCACAGACGCCGAACTCTTCGAACCGAAGGCCGAACGGCACGGAAACGAACGGATCAGAATCCTGTTAAAGAGCTTTGGTCTGAGGACCAGCCTGATCCGACTGAAAGTCATCGACGCGCTGCTGAGCGCGGCCGATAGCGAGCGCAAACTGGGTGTGCGCGGCGTGCACACGCACTTGCTCGACCTGGACATTCCGCTGTCCTTCCTGAGTGTGCGTGAGGTATTGAAGCGCCTGTGCAGCGAGGGCGTCATCACCCTGCATCCGGACAAAAGCTACAGCCTGCATCCGCAGGCTATTGCAATTCTGCACTGTGAACCGGCCTCGGATGCATCGCTCAAGGCTTGACCTTGCGGCGCATCACGCCATTGACGACGACCACAATCACGGCGACGCCAATGGCGATGTACTGGAACATTTTCTCGCTGATGATCCCTTCGTTTTGCAGATACGACAGGCCAAACATGGTCGCCAGAACCACCAGGGAGATCAGAATCGAGTATTTCAAACGTTGCGACTGGGTCATTGCGAATTCCTGAGCGTAGAAATGTACTGATTTGTATCCGTTCGCATGCCAAGCCCTTACTTTCGACCGGGGATAAACGATGGCAAACGAAGTCTCATGTTACAGACGATGAAGAGATTTGGCTTCATTGCGGCAATAACCATGAGGAATTCGAAATGCTCCGTCGAATCACACTGCTGATTCCCCTGATCGCTCTGCTTTCATTGAGCGGCTGTATCATTCTTCCCCACGGCGGCGGACACGGTGACCACCACTACGATCGTGGCGGGCCGGGTTATTATCAGCATCGCTGAATGAATCGGCACAATCACTTGTAAGAGAAATCCCCCATTTTGATTAGCGCATAACTAATGCCCGCACTGTTGCGGGCATTTTTCTTACAGCCGCTTTCAAAACGTCCGATGAGTTTGTATCTGCAACTTTCAGCTATTTCCACTTCCGCAACATATCGCAACCCCTTGAAACTTTAAGTCAGATGTCCTGACTGGAGACCACACTATTGCGTGGCTAACCTCGATACCGAGCGACAGGAGTGCTCCTCCCTAAACTTCGTATCGACTGGAACTCATGCACACATCAAAAAACATCAGCAGCGTTCAGTTGTTCGGCATATGCCTGTTTATTGCGGCATTCGAACTGCTGACTTACATGGCGAGCGATTTGATAATGCCCGCCATGCTGACCGTGACCAACCAACTCCAGGCCAGCGCAAAGCATGTGCCCTATGCCTTTACCCTTTATTTGATCGGCGGCGTTCTTCTGCAATGGCTGGTGGGTCCATTGTCCGACCACTACGGCCGTCGACCCCTGCTGCTGATCGGCAGCGCACTGTTTGCGCTGGCGTGCCTGGCAACGTATCGGGTGCAGGGGATTGAAGCGTTCAACTTCCTGCGACTGATTCAGGGCATGGGCTTGGGGTTTGTCATCGCGGTCAGTTATCCGGCGTTGCAAGATCTGTTCTGCGAAGCCGATGCGGTGCGGATCATGGCGTGGCTGGGCAACATCGCCCTGCTTTCACCCCTGCTGGGGCCGCTGCTCGGCAGCCTGTTGTTACAGTTTCTCTCGTGGCGCGAACTGTTTCTGGTCTTGGGGGTGGCCGCGCTGGCGGTCTGGCTGGGTTTTTACGGGTTCATGCCGCGAACCCCGGCAGCGCGCAAATCCATCCCTCCCTTCGACCTGAGCGGGACGCTGCGCCGTTACGGCATGCTGTTGCGCAACCGCGCATTCGTACGGTCGTCGATAGCACTAGGGCTGATGAGCCTGCCGCTGATCGCATGGATTGGCCTGTCCCCGCTGCTGTTGATCGAAGGTGAAGGTCTGTCGACGTTGCAATACGGACTCTGGCAGATACCGGTATTCAGCGGCGTGATCCTCGGCAACCTGCTGCTGGACCGAATGATCGCTGGCACCGCCCTCACCCAACTGATTCGCTATGCGCTCTGGCCCCTCTGTGCCGGCCTGATCGCGCTGCTGGCCAGCAGCATTTATGGCGTCTCGATTGAATGGCTGATCGGATGCCTGATGCTGTACGGCGTCGGTCTGGGCATGAGCAATGCCGCGCTGTACCGGCTGGCGTTGTACTCCAGCGACGACAGCAAAGGCCTGGTGTCGGCCATGATCGGGATGATTTCCATCACCATCATGGGCACCGCGGGCTCGCTGATCGCAGCACTTGGCGGCGGTAACAGCCTTGAGTCATTCGCCTGCATTGCCGGCGTCGCCGGGCTGGCGTGCCTGGTGCCGTTGCACCTTTTCCTGCAACGGTGCCGCCTCGCGGCCGCCGTCTGATCTCGCGAGGATTCCTGATGACCCACCTTCCCTTCACCGACGCGCTGTGTGCGCTGACCCAACCTTACGACCTCGACGCGTTACCTGCTGGGCTGTTTGATCGAGCAATGGCCGAAGTCAGCCAGTTTCACTGCCACCACACGCCCGGCTATGAACAGTGGTTGAACGCTAACGGCCTCGACTCAACGGAGCTGGAACACTTGAATGACTGGGCGCGCCTGCCGCCAATCTTTGCCAACTTCTTCAAACAGCATCTGCTGCTGAGCCCGACCGGCGAGGACGCCCTGGAGCTGACTTCCTCCGGCACCAGCGGACAGAAAAGCCGCATGCGTTATGACGCGCGCACCATCGACGCAGCCCAAGCGATGGTCACGCGGATTTTCCAGCACTACGGCTGGGAGACGCCGGACACGCCCTGCAACTATCTGCTGCTGAGCTACGAACCCGAGGCCGACAACAGACTCGGCACGTCCTACACCGATCAATTCCTCTGTCGTTATGCGCCAGTCAATCAACTGGTGTACGCCTTGCGTCGCACCGGCAGTGGTCACGAGTTCGATGCTTTCGGGGTGATTCGCGCGCTGCAGGCGTTTGCCGAACAGCAACTGCCGGTGCGCATTTTCGGCTTCCCGGCGTTTCTCTGGCAGACGCTGCAACGCATGGAAGCGATCGGTATTGCCCCGCTCAAATTGCCCGCCGGGTCGTTGGTGTTTCTGGGCGGCGGCTGGAAAACCCAGTCGGCGCTGGAGATTCCCCGAGCTCACCTCTACGAGCGTATCGCCAGGCAATTAGGCATCGAGCCGGGACGCTGCCGCGATGGCTACGGCGCGGTCGAGCACGCCGTGCCCTATATCGAATGCGCCCATCATCATTTTCATGTTCCGGTTTACTCGAAGGTTTTCGTGCGCAATCCAGCTGATTTCAGCGTTCAACCGTATGGCCAACGTGGCTTGCTCAACTTTGTATCACCCTACATTTCCTCAAGCCCGGCCCACTCCGTGGTCATGAGCGATCTGGCGACATTACACCCTGGCGACGCCTGCGGCTGCGGCCTGCTCACCGACTGGTTCCAATTGCACGGCCGCGCTGGCACCAGCGCTAGCCGCAGTTGTGCGATGGCCGCTGCCGATCTGTTAGGGAGAGCATGAGATGTTTTTGATCAACGGCAATTTACAGGTCGAACTGTCTCTCGATAGCGCCCTGAAATCTCTGCAAGATGCACTGCCTCGCCTATTGATGACGCCGCTGGACAACGACATTGTCATCACCGCTGCCGCAGATTTTGCCCGGCGGTTGCAGGCGGGCGAGCTCGACCTCGGACTGGAAGAAGATCAACGCCTGGGCCTGATCGACTTCTGCCAACCGGACGCCCTGACCGACAAACTGGAGCGCGAACTTGGCGTCCAGCCGCGCTCTCTGCGGCGTATCAGCTACATTCATTCGCACTTCGAAAGTTGGCATCCGCTGGGGCTGGTGGTGCATATCACCCCGGGCAACGCGCCGATGCTCGCGTTCTGCGCAGTATTGGAAAGCCTGCTGGCCGGCAACATCAACTGGTTGCGCCCCAGCTCCAGCGACAACGGCCTGACCGCACGCCTGCTCCAGGCACTTGGCGACTGTGATAACAGTGGCAGGCTCGGCGAATTCATCGCGGTGCTGCCAGTGGCAACCGCAGATATCGGGCGCCTGTTCACTCGCGCCGATGCTGTGGCGGCATGGGGTGGCGAAACGGCGCTCAAGGCTATCCGTCAGCAGTTGCCGGCGGGTTGTCGCTGGATCGATTGGGGGCACCGAATCAGCTTCGCGTACCTGACACCCGACGCTGCGCAACCGGACGCACTGGATGCCTTGGTCGATGAAGTGTGTCGGCTGGATCAACAAGCCTGCTCCAGCCCGCAATGGCTGCTGGTCGACAGCGATGACCCGGCGGTGTTGCGTGACATGGGTTCGCGCCTGGCTGAGGCTTTCGCCCGCCGCAGTACGCATTGGCCAGCGCTGAAACCTTCAGAACAGGAAGCGTCGGAAATCACCACACGCTGCGCCATGACTCGCCTCGAACAGAGTTTTGCCGGGCAAACCGGGGAAGTCTGGAGTGAGGCTGGATGGCGAGTGATCTGGGAACACCAGCGCACGCTCGCGCCCTCGCCGCTGTTCCGTACGCTACTGATAAAACCGGTGCCGCAACATCTGATCGCCGAAACGCTGCTGCCGTGGCGTACGGTCCTGCAAAGCTGCGCACTGATTTGCCCGGCGGTCCAAACCGCCGCGCTGGTTCGCCGGTTGGTGAATGCTGGCGTTACCCGCATCACCCCGGCGTCATCAATCCACGAAGGTTATGCCGGTGAGCCGCATGACGGCGTGTATGCGCTGGCCCGCTTGAGTCGACGTATCTCGGTGAGCCTGCCCGAGCACGTGCTGAGCACTCACACAAACCTCGACGCCTTGCCTGCCCCGATGCAAACAGCGGACTTTGCAATCATGGACAAAGCGGCATTCCAGGCGCAAACCATCGACCAATCGGCCCAATTGTATTTCCGCTCTGGAGGCAGCAGCGGCACACCGGCGTTGGCCGGGTTCAGCTATCGCGACTTCGACCGGCAGATGCGTGCAGCGGCAGACGGAATGTTTGCGGTAGGACTGGACCCGGCGCACGACCGAGTGATGAATCTGTTTTACAGCGGCAGCTTGTACGGCGGTTTTGCCAGTTGCTGGACGATCCTGCAACAACTCGGCGCCACGCAATTGCCAATGGGCGCGCCGCAGGACGATGACTACGGTGAAATTGCCCGGCTGATCGTGCAGCAAGGCGTCAACTTTCTGATCGGCATGCCAAGCACCCTGCATCGATTGTTTCTTGAAGAACAGTCGATCCTGCGAGCGTATGGAGGCATCCGCAAGGTATTCCTTGGCGGCGAACACTTGAGTGTGGCCAGCCGGCGATTGATGGAAAGCTGCGGCGTAACGACGATTCGCTCGGCGATCTACGGCTCGGTCGACGCCGGCCCATTGGGTCACGCCTGTGCAGCGACGGCGGATGGGGTATTCCATTTGCTAAGTGATACCCAACAACTGGAAATCGTCCAACTGGAGCAGGATTTGCCGGTGCAAGGCGAGGAAGTAGGCCGACTGTTATTTACCTCCCGCGCCCGTCAAAGCCAAACGATTCGCCGCTACGAAGTGGGCGATACCGGCCGCTGGGTGCCAGGCTGCTGTGCTTGCGGACTGACTTCGCCACGCTTCGAATTACTTGAGCGTCACGGCCATTTGCTGCGAATCGGCACTGAGTTCATTTCCCCTTCGCAACTGGCGCAGAACGCCGGCGTACCCATCCAATTGGTGTTGGACCATACCCCTGATGGCACAGAGCGACTGATAGTGCGCACTGACGCCGATGCTCAGTGGATACGGAAAAAACTCATGGCCGATACATCGCTGGCTGCAGCGGTAAACGCCTTGATGTTAAGCCTGGAAATCATTACCTGCGCAATCACGCAATTTGAACGAAACAGTCACAGCGGCAAAACGCCGTTAGTGATCGACCGACGTTTACAACAATAAATACTCAATAACCATTAAACCGTGAAGCAGGACGCTTGAACCGGAATGAGGCATTCCAATGAAAGAACTTTTTTCGCTTGAGCAAATGACGCACTACTTGCGTGAACGCTCGTGCTTTTTTAACCACCACCTCAAACTTGTTCCCTTACAGTCACCCGCGTTGAACGATATTCCACTGATTGATAACAGCCACTACTGGCACGGCAGCCACGACCTCGCACAATGGTCAGTTCTCACCGGGCCGGTTGATGACGCAATGTTCTTTAAAACTGGCGGCACTACCAGCAAGGGCAAGCTCGCGGTTTATACCCATGGCGAGTGGCAGGCGCTGGTACAACCGTTCGGCAAGAGCCTGTCGTGCCAGTTGAACAACGGTGACCGGGTCGCCAATCTGTTTTTTACCGGTGATTTAAGCGCGGGTTTTCTATTCATCCATGAAGCGCTCAACCATGTCGATGTCTCGATCAGTGAATTTCCGTTCACCGGCAATTCGGACCTTCAGGGCCTGAATACCGCCATCATCGAGCATCGAATCAACGTGCTTGCCGGGATCCCCGCGCAGTTAATGAAATTCGCCGCTCACCTGGCGACCAGCGGACAGGTGTTGCGTGGCGTCGATACGCTGCTTTACGGCGGTGAGAGTGTATTCCCCGGTCAATTGGCCACCTTCGCCAAGGTCTTCCCGAATGCACGAGTCGCCTCCATTGGGTACGCCAGCGTCGACGCCGGACTGATCGGTGCCACCAGCCGTGACTGCGAATTGGGAGAACATCGCACGTTCGATGATCACACCTTGCTGGAAATCGTCGATGAGCAGACGGGCCAAGTCATCAACGAATGCCAGCGTGTCGGGTTGTTGGTGGTGACCAACAAAAGTCGCCGCTTGATGCCGATTCTGCGTTACCCCGTGGGTGATCGCGCGTGCTGGCTCGAGCCCGCGGGTACGCCAAAACGCAAGTTCGCGCTCAGAGGCAGAAGCGCCCTCAGTCAACGAGTTCGCGTCGGGATGATCTCGCTGGTGATCGATGAAATCCACGCCATGATTCAACAGATGGCCGGCAGTGAGCAGTGGCAATTGCGCATAGAGCAAGTCGAGGAAATCGACCATCTGAGCGTTAATTGGGTGTCTGAACATGACGCATCGACGGCTGCAGAAATCAGCCAGGCGCTGTACCAGGCTTTCGTCGCCAAGCATCCGTTTATCACCCTGTTAACCGAGGATGGCCAACTGATATTCCAGGTGAAAGCGTGCGACGTGGCGTCAATCAGCTTGCATCCCCGCTCGGGCAAGCAACTGCGTGTATTGGATTTGCGGGTCTATGGCGCAGCGCCGGAACTGACAGCATGATCTTCCGTCCTTACCGCGCCGCCGATGCCATGGCCGTCAGCCAACTGTTCAGGCTGGTTTATGGCGATCGTTACGTGCAACCGGATGTGTATCTGCCGAAGCTGATTACCCAACACAACCTCGACGGACGCTGGCAATCGATGTTGGCGGTTGAAGGCTCGCAGATTCTCGGGCACGCCGCGTTATGCCGCGACAAGTTGCCCACTGACAGCTTTGAATTGGCCCTCAGCGTCGTGCATCCGGTAGCTCGCGGGCAGAATATTGCGACGCGGCTGGGGCGCGAATTGCTTGAATGCGCCGGCTCGCTCAGCGCTCAGTACGTACTGATCAAGCAGGTCACGCATCACCCGTTTACCCAACGCATGGCCCAGACGCTGGACTTTCACTGCACCGGACTGCTCCCGGACCACGTGCCGTCGCCTTACGGCGCGCTGCTGGCGGAAAGCATCGTGATCGGCGTGCATCCAATCAACGGGCGCAGTTGGCCATTACCGGACATCGCCTGGCCTGAGAGTTGCCGGGGGTTTATGGAGCATCTGAGCAAGATGTTCGGCACTGGCAGCGACGTTTCAGCGTGTGCGCCGCGCTTACTCACCATGACCCAGAACCATCAAAGGATCGATGTCGTCATCGAGCGCCTCGACAAACGCCTGCTCGATCAACTGGTGCAATTGCCCGAGGCGTGGCTGGTCAGTGCCAAAGTGGCGTTGTCAGCAAATTTTTCCGAGGATTTCGAGCGTTTGAGCGCCAATCGGTTTGTCTTTACCGGCCTGCTGCCGGCGCCGAGGCAGGGTCACTGGTTTGCCCTGTTTCATCGCGGCGCCCACGCCAGGCGCCTCGATCTGAATTGTCCGCATATGCAACGCTTGCAAGACAACCTGCCGCGCCCACGAACTGTCGAAGTCGGCCGTTCAGCGGCCTGACGGTTACTCCTTCTTCTTCAGCACTGCGCCAGTGCCTTCGCCGTAAGTCTGCAGGTTCTGCAGCACGTAGATGGCTTTCTTGAACTCAGGCACCAAGTAGTTGGCGTACTTGTTGCCCTTCAAGTTGTTGTTCTGGATCGAGTCCAGTTGGGTCGCGAAGTACTCCAGCGCGTTGAACTTCGCGTCTGGGTCATTGGGGATGCCGAACTTGTCAAACTTGTCGCCGGCATTCAACAGCGTCAGCGCGGTGACATCGCCGATGATGCCGTTTTGCTTTAGATAGGTACTCATGTTGCCTAGCTGCTTGACCGAGATATTCGTCGGATCGAAGCCCTTGACCTGTTTGATCAACTGGATGGAATCCATCTTCGCCCGGTCAAGCTGCATCGGATTGGTGCCGACTGCGGTGAGGATTTCCCGCACCTTCGCGCTTTGCGATACCGGTTTCGCACTTGCCGTGCCTTGCCGAACCAGCACGCCTGATTTGGCTGTCCAGTTGCCGACCAATCCAATAGTCATGAACGTACTCCTGACAGCGAAACGAACGGTGAATGTCCTTGCGAAGGGAACATGAAAAATCCTTGTTTAAACTATTTGAATGCCGCGAAGTATCGACGCGAAATCACTGTGCTCCTACAAATATTTCAGGTTTTTACAATTAACGTACATTTCCGATACAAATCACCAAGCGCCCGGTTTCATTGGTCTAGATGAAATTTTAAAACTTGGTATAGGCGACCTGGCAATTGTCATAATCCGCGCGGCCGACACTTTTGTACCGTTGGCGATACTCGATTTTTGCCCGTCGTTGTGTCCTCGTTTGCTTTTCTGTACGCACGTACCTAAAGCTCGCCGCAGGTGAGCCGATAAGTCTTGGACAGCCTCATTCCCAAATCCCGAAACTCAACAATAAGAAAGCCGCACAAGGACCAGTCCCCATGCCCGCATTCCGTACCATTCAGGCTCGCTATACGCTGTTCCTGGTCCTGTTCATCCTGCTGCTTTGCGTGCTGACGGTGGTCGGCATCAGTCAGTTGGTCGCGCCGAAGTTGCGCCACACCGAAGAGCAAGTGGCGCTCAACCGCATTGCCGAGGTCGCCGAGCAAATCCAGGGCGAACTCAACAAAGTGCAAGCCCAGCAACGCAGCATCACCCAGACCATTCCCCTGCTCGACAGTGCCGCCATCGACACGGTGCTGCCCGGTCTGGTTGACCAGTACGGCGAATTGAAAGTGTTTGGTGGCGGGATCTGGCCATTGCCCGGCCAGCGTGAAGCGGGCCGGAACAAATTCAGCACCTTCTGGCACCGCGACAGCTCCGGAAAACTGGCGGTCAATACCTTCTGGAACAGCGACGCTGCGCCGAACTATTACGACCAGACCTGGTACAAGGGCGGCATGCAAACCCCGCGCGGCCAGTGCGCGTGGGCAGCCGCCTATAAGGACGACGCCAGCGCCGAACCGCGCACCAACTGCGCGATGGCCATTCAGAAAAACGGCGCGGCTTACGGCGTGTCGACCATCGATGTGACCCTGGGTTTCTTCAACGACCTGATCGCACGCAAGGAAAAAGACCTCGGCGCCGAGATGCTGATCGTCGAAGCCGACGGCAAGATCATCAGCAACAGCTCGCGCATCAACGGCCCGATTGTGTTGAAAAACGTCAGTGAGCTGGCGGCCAGCTCGCCCTTCGCCAGTCAGGTCAAAGCTGGCCTGCAAAACCGCGATCAGGCGCAACGGGTGGAATTCGACAACAACGGTGAAGCCGCCACGTTCTTCATGCGCCCGATCGAAGGCACGCCGTGGTTCCTCGCCACCGCCCTGCCAACCAAGCTCATTACCGCGCAACGTGACGATGTAATGAACACCTTGGTGCTGTTGCAGATTCCAATGGTGATCCTGTTGGTGTTGCTGCAGATCTACGCGATCCGCCAGTTGATCAACCGGATGAAAATCCTCAAAAGCAATATCGACGCATTGTCTGCCGGTGACGCCGACCTGACCAAACGCATCACCATTCGCGCCGAAGACGAACTCGGCGCCATCGGCCACTCGGTCAACGCCTTCATCATCTATCTGCAAAACATGATCGGCGAAGTGACCCAAGCCACCGGCGCCATGGCGTCGAGCCTGGACAACTTGCAGCGGACCTCGGCGCACACCAGCCAGATCCTCGTGCGCCACGCTTCGGAAACCGACCAGACCGTCACCGCGATCACCGAAATGAGCTCCACCGCCGACAGTGTTGCGCAGAATGCCGCCGAAACGGCTGCGTTCACTCAGCGCGCCAACGAACACGCGGATCGCTCGCGAGTGGTGGTGGGCGAGGCGTCCAGCAGCGTCGTGGCGTTGATCGATGAAGTGTCGAGCGCCACGCATAAAGTCGAAAGCATGCAGCAGGACGCGCAACGGATTACCGAGATTCTCGGGGTGATCGGCGCGATTGCCGGGCAAACCAACTTGCTGGCGCTCAACGCGGCGATTGAAGCGGCGCGGGCCGGGGAACAGGGACGCGGGTTTGCCGTGGTCGCGGATGAAGTCCGCGCCCTCGCCGCCCGCACCCAGGCCAGTACCTCGGAAATCAATGAAATGCTCAAACGCCTGACGCTCGGCGTCAGCTCTTCGGTGGCGGCGATGGAAAACACTCAGGCCAGTTGCCAATCCGCCGCCGATGCGACGGCGCGGGTTAACTCCGGTCTGGATGAAATGGCCGGCTCGGTCAGCCACATCAATAGCCTCAGCACGCAGATCGCCACCGCTGCCGAGCAGCAAAGCGCGGTGACCGAAGAGATCAACCGCAGCATGGTGCAGATCCGCCATATGGTCGACGAACTGGTGAAAAGCGGTCATGCCAGCGAACTCAACACCCAGCAACTGCTGGAAGCGAATAGCCGGGTGAGCGCCATCATGGGCCGGTTCAAGGTTCGTTGACGGAACGCACCGTGTGACGAGGGCTTGCCTGTGGCGAGGGGGCTTGCTCTCTCGCCACAGATACTCACGTACTTGGCCTATCTGCATTAATTCGAAACACTCCCCTCGCGCAGCGCCGGCTAAAGTAGTCAAAATGTCTGTTTTTTTGACCGCCACTCCAGCCGAGATATGCCATGCGAACCCCTCTGCGATTGATCGCCCTGAGCACCCTGCTGATTTCCTCCCTCGCCCAAGCGGCAGATCTGATCCCGATCGAAGTGCATCGCGACGCCAATTGCGGTTGCTGCAAAAAGTGGATCAGCCATCTGCAAGCCAACGGCTTCAAAGTTGAAGATCACGTCGAAGCCGACATGAGCACCTTCAAACAGCAGCACGGCGTGCCGCCACGCCTGGCGTCCTGTCACACCGCGTTGATCAACGGCAAGTTTGTCGAAGGTCATGTGCCGGCCGAGCAAGTGCTGGCGCTGAGCAAACGTGACGATCTGCTCGGCGTCGCCGCCCCCGGCATGCCGATGGGCTCGCCGGGCATGGAAATGGACGGCATGAGCGACGCGTATCAAGTCATCGGCCTGACTAAAACCGGCGCCGACGTGGTGGTGGCGGACTACCCCGCGCATTGATGTTCGGCGCCTACATCGGGCTGTTCCTGGCGGCGTTCGGCGCGGCGACGTTGTTGCCGTTGCAATCCGAGGCGTTGCTGGTCGGCTTGTTGCTCAGCGATAACTATTGGTTGTGGTCGCTGCTGGCGGTCGCGACGCTGGGCAACGTCCTCGGCTCGCTGGTCAACTGGTGGCTTGGGCGCGGCATCGAACGCTTCCGCGAACGGCGCTGGTTTCCGGTCAGCCCAAAGCATCTTGAAACAGCTCGCAAACATTATCAGCGCTACGGACATTGGTCGTTATTGCTCAGTTGGCTGCCGATTATTGGTGACCCGCTGACCCTGGTGGCCGGTGTCATGCGCGAGCCACTGGGGCGTTTCCTGCTGATTGTGACCCTCGCCAAAGGTGCGCGTTATGCCGTGCTGGCCCTCGCCACCCTCGGCTGGATGGGTTGAACCATCACCCACGCACACTGCCTGTGTTTAATGTCGCCCTAATCATGCCGTTTCAGCATCGGCCGATTTCCTCAAGGAGTTGCACTATGTCCGCTACCCGTTGGCTGCCCAGCCTGCTGTTGACCGCCGCGCTACCCGTTCTGGCGCACGCCGAAGGCCCGGCTTATGGCCCCGAGCTGCAAGGTTTCGACTACCCGTACACGGTCAAGCATTTTGCCTTTGAGTCCCAGGGCAAATCCCTGCAAATGGGTTACATGGACGTCGCCGCCAACGGCAAGGCCAACGGCCGCAGCGTGGTGTTGATGCACGGCAAGAACTTCTGCGGCGCAACGTGGGACAGCTCGATCAAAGCCCTCAGCGACGCTGGCTACCGGGTCATCGCCCCGGATCAGATCGGCTTCTGCACGTCCAGCAAACCGGACCATTACCAGTACACCTTCCAGCAATTGGCCACCAATACCCAACAGCTACTGAAAGCACTGGGCATCCAGAAAGCCACCCTCCTCGGCCACTCAACCGGCGGCATGCTCGCCACGCGTTACGCGCTGCAATATCCAGAACAAGTCGAGCAACTGGCGCTGGTCAACCCGATCGGCCTGGAAGACTGGAAAGCCCTCGGCGTGCCGTATCGCACGGTTGATCAATGGTACGAACGCGAACTGAAAGTCAGCGCCGACGGCATCCGCGAATACGAGCGCAGCACCTACTACGCCGGGCGCTGGAAACCTGAATACGATCGCTGGGTCGACATGCTCGCCGGCCTGAGCAAAGGCCCGGGCAAAACCCAAGTGGCGTGGAACTCGGCGCTGATCTACGACATGATCTTCACCCAACCGGTCTACTACGAGTTCAAGGACCTGAAAGTGCCAACCCTGCTGCTGATCGGCACGTCCGACACCACTGCCATCGGCAAAGACATTGCGCCACCGGCGCTGAAGACGCAGATCGGCAAATATGACGTGCTGGGCAAACAAGTGGCCAAACTCATTCCGCACTCGACACTGATCGAATTCCCGGGCCTGGGCCACGCGCCACAAATGGAAGAACCGGCAAAATTCCACCAGGCCTTGCTCGGCTGGCTGAACAAAGACAAACCTGTTCGTTGATGAGGTAAGGCTGATGGCGCTGCAGATTGCGGTAATCGATGACTGGCAAGACGTGGCCAGCAGCGTGGTCGACTGGTCGGTGCTCGACAGCATCGGCACAGTCAGCTTCCTCCACGACTACCCTGCCGACAACGCTACCCTGGCTAAACGCCTGGGCGACTTCGAGGTCATCTGCGTCATGCGCGAGCGCACCCGGTTCGACGAAGACCTGCTGCGCCGCCTGCCGAAACTCAAACTGCTCGTCACCGGCGGCATGCGCAATGCTGCCCTCGACCTCAAAGCGGCCGCCGCCCTGGGCATCCAGGTCTGCGGCACCGACAGCTACAAACACGCCGCCCCGGAACTGACCTGGGCGCTGATCATGGCCGCCACCCGCAACCTCGTCGCCGAAGCCAACGCCCTGCGCGCCGGCATTTGGCAACAAGGCCTGGGCGGCGACCTGCACGGTAAAACCCTGGCCATCCTCGGCCTCGGCAGCATCGGCAAACGCGTCGCGCAATTCGGCCAGGTCTTCGGCATGCGCGTGATTGCCTGGAGCGAAAATCTCACTGCCGAACGCGCCAGTGAGGCCGGCGTGACCTACGTCAGCAAACAACAATTGTTCGAACAAGCCGACATCCTCAGCGTCCACCTCGTGCTCAGCGAACGCACTCGCGGCATCGTCGATAGCCAAGCCCTGAACTGGATGCAGCCTACCGCCCTGCTCGTCAATACCGCTCGCGGCCCTATCATCGACGAGACAGCCCTGATCAAAGCCCTGCAGAAAAACCGCCTGGGCGGCGCCGCGCTGGATGTTTTCGAGCAGGAACCACTGCCCGCGAATCACCCGTTCCGGACGCTGGAAAACGTGCTGGCCACTCCGCATGTGGGCTATGTGAGCCGGCAGAACTATCAGATGTTTTTTTCGCAGATGATCGAAGACATTCAGGCTTGGGCGGCGGGAGCTCCGGTGCGGGTTTTGGGCTGATCGACCGCGTTAGCGTTCATCGCGAGCAGGCTCACTCCTACAGGGGGTGGGTGCGTTTGCGGAGAATTGGGCGTTTTTGAGGGTGCCTTCGCGGGCAAGCCTTGCTCCCACGAATCAAAAGTACACCCAAACCATCGCACCAAATCAGTGCGCGAGGCGCCCCGTCCGCGCACATATCCAAAAAAACCTCGCAACATTCCCGACCACGAAAAAAAATCCCCCCGCCCTTCGTCGGTGCGCGCGGAAAAAAACCATGCACGCCCGTACCCACTCAAACCGATTGTCGAACAATTTTGCCATCTGCCCGCCAACGCTCTAACTTCTGGCCTAGACTGAAAAACGCAAGCGTCAGCCGCTCGGAAACAAAGCAGAAAAAAAGTCGAAACTTTTAACTGCCGCGCACAGTCCTCTTAACAACAGGTGCTTACCGACTGGTGCAATCCTTGCAACAGCCGCAATACCCATAATGCTCCAGCGTATTGGGCAGCCATTGCTACCAATGCGTAGCGCATTCGCGCCCGGCCACAGGAATTGGCCAGCAACACCGTTTGTGCCATGCCAAGAATTAGATCAATAACACGGGAGTTACATATGATCAGTGCGGCTTTAGATATTCAGGGAGAGCGTGCTCATCAGAGAGTCGGCGAAACGAGCGCCGTCAATGCTCCGAGCACCCAATCGATCAGCGTCCCAGGCACCAAAACGCTGACACCGGTAGCCAGTCAGAACCCCAACAAGAAGAAAGTCCTGTTCGTCACCTCGGAAATTGCCGACCTGGTGAAAACGGGTGGTTTGGGTGACGTTTCTGCGGCGCTGCCTCGCGCCATGGCTCACCTGCACGACGTTCGAGTGCTCATCCCCGGTTATCCGCAAGTGCTGCACAGCGAAAATCCGATCCACATCATCGGCGAACTGGGTGGCCACGCCGCGCTGCCGCCGTGCAAGATCGGGCGCATGGACATGCCTGATGGCCTGGTGATTTACGTGTTGATCTGCCCTGAACTGTACGAGCGCGAAGGCTCGCCCTACGGCGCCAACAACGGTCGCGACTGGCCGGACAACCATATTCGCTTCGCCCGCCTCGGTCTGGCCGCTGCCGACATCGCCGCCAACCTCGCACAAATCCACTGGTGCCCGGACTTGGTGCACGCCCATGACTGGCCAGCGGGCCTCGCCCCTGCCTACATGCACTGGCGTGGGCAGCGCACCCCGACGCTGTTCACCATCCATAACCTCGCCTACCAAGGCGTGACCAGCCTGGGTTCGTGCCCGGAGCTGGGCATCCCGATGCATGCGCTGCAACAGGAAGGCATGGAGTTCTACGGCAAGATGTCGTTCCTCAAGGCTGGCATGGCCTATTCGAGCCACATCACCACGGTCAGCGCCACCTACGCTCAGGAAATCACCACGCCGGACTTCGGCTGCGGTCTCGACGGTTTCCTTGCCGCCAAGACCCAGCAAGGCTTGCTCAGCGGGATTCCCAACGGCATCGACGAGAGCTGGGACGCGGCCACCGACGCCCACTTGTTCCGGCCGTTTTCGGCCGGCGACTGGGAAGGCAAAGCGGTCAACGCCGCCCACGTGCGTGAACTGTTCGGCCTCGAAGATTCCGAAGGTCCGCTGTTCGCCGTGGTCTCGCGACTGGTCTATCAGAAAGGTCTGGACCTCACTGAAGCGGTGTCCGAGTTTATTGTCGAACAAGGTGGCCAAATTGCCATCATTGGCCGTGGCGAGCCTGAAGAAGAACAGGCCATGCGCGAACTGGCCCTGCGTTTTCCGGGACAAGTTGGCGTACGTATCGGCTTCAACGAAACCGACGCCCGGCGCATGTTCGCCGGCAGCGATTTCCTGCTGATGCCTTCCCGTTACGAGCCTTGCGGCTTGAGCCAGATGTACGCCCAGCGTTTCGGCTCGTTGCCGGTCGCACGGAACACTGGCGGCCTGGCCGACACCATTGAAAACGGCGTGACCGGTTTCCTTTTCGACGAATCCACGGTCGAGAGTTACCGCGAAGCGGTCGGCCGTGCGTTCAAAGTATTTGCTTTCCCCGACCTTCTTAACGCCATGCGCTGCCGTGCAATGGCCGCCCCGTTCAACTGGAGCAAAGCGGTCGAACCCTACGCCGAACTTTACGAAAAACTAGTGGCTAAAGCCTTGGGTAAGTCCGGCCACAAATAAACAGAGGTTTCAACGATGCCGTTACGGACCCTTGACACCTGGCCCCACGGCGCAGTGATGCTGGACGCAGAAAACACGCGTTTTGCCTTGTGGGCTCCAGATGCGTCGAACGTCAGTGTCAAATTGGATGATGGACAATCTTTACCCCTGCAGCCCCACGCCGACGGCTGGTTTGTCTTGCAAACCCGCTGCCCGGCCGGGACGCAATACCGCTACAACATCGACGACGAAATCGACGTGCCGGACCCGGCGTCCCGCGCCCAGGCCGGTGACCTCGACCGCCATAGCGTGGTCGTCGATCACCTTGCCTATCATTGGCAACACAACGCCTGGCAAGGTCGGCCGTGGAACGACGCGGTCATCTACGAATTGCACGTCGGCACGCTCGGCGGCTTCAGTGAAGTCGAGCAGCACCTGGCGCGCCTCGTTGAGTTGGGCGTCACCGCGATTGAACTGATGCCGCTCGCGCAATTCCCCGGCAATCGCAATTGGGGCTACGACGGCGTTCTGCCCTACGCGCCGCAGGCCTCTTACGGCACGCCCGAGCAACTGAAACACCTGATCGACACCGCGCACGGCCATGGCCTCGCGGTGATTCTCGACGTCGTTTACAACCACTTCGGCCCCGATGGCAATTACCTGCATCGCTACGCCAAGGGTTTCTTCCGCGAAGATAAACACACGCCTTGGGGCGCAGCGATCGACTTCCGCCGCCGCGAAGTGCGCGATTTCTTTATCGAAAACGCGCTGATGTGGCTGATGGAATACCGCTTCGACGGCTTGCGCCTGGACGCGGTACACGCCATCGAATCGCCGGATTTCCTTCAGGAACTGGCGCGACGCGTGCGCGAACAGACTCGCCCCGGCCGCCACGTGTGGCTCAACGTCGAGAACGAACACAATCAGGCGAGCCTGCTCGAACAGGGTTTCGACGCGCAGTGGAACGACGACGGCCACAACGCGCTGCACGTTTTGCTGACCGGCGAAACCGACGCTTATTACGAAGACTATGCAGAGAACCCGACCGAACAATTGGCTCGTTGCCTCAGCGAAGGCTTCGTGTTTCAGGGCCATATCAATCGGCATGGCGAAGCGCGTGGCGAGCCTAGCGGCCATCTGCCGCCGAGTGCATTCGTGCTGTTCTTGCAGAATCACGACCAGATCGGCAATCGCGCTTTCGGCGAACGCCTGCACCAATTGGCACCGACCGATGCGTTGAAAGCCGCGACCGCGCTGCTGCTGTTGTCGCCGATGATTCCGCTGATGTTCATGGGTGACGAGTTTGCCGCCGAGCAACCGTTCCTGTTTTTCACCAGCCACCACGGTGAACTGGCAGAACTGGTGCGCGAAGGTCGGCGCAACGAATTCGCCGCGTTCAGCGCCTTCAAGGATCCGCACAAGCGCGAGAAGATCCCCGATCCGAATGCGCCGGAAACCTTCAAAGCCTCTCAGCCGCATCCGCTCGGCGACCCGTCGCAAGAGGCGATGCATGATTTGTATCGCCAACTGCTGAAACTGCGCCATCAACACATCATTCCCCATCTGCCGGGCGCCACAGCCCTTGGCACCGAGGTGCTGGGCGAAGGTGCGGTGAGTGCGCGCTGGCAGTTGGGTGATGGCAGCCACCTGCGTATTGACCTGAACCTCAGCGACGCGCCCGTGGTCCACCCTCCACAGGCCGATGCGTTGCTGCTGTTCGAACACCCGCCCGCGTCCGGCCTGATGGATCAGAGCAGCCTCGCCCCTTTTAGCGTGCTCGTCAGCCTCACGGCTGCAAACCCTTAGCGACATGATTTGGCTATCTGAAGGAGAGCGCCTATGAGCGATGCGCAACTGGAAATACTGGCCAGCCGAGCTGGCCTGGCCGTCGACTGGATCGACGCCAACGGACGCCAACAGAAAGTCGCCCCCGCAGTATTGCGCGCCGTTTTGACCGGCCTCGGTCACCCGGCGGGCAGCGCTCAGGAAATCGACGCGAGCCTCCTGCAATTGCAGGAAGTGCAGCAAATCCGGCACCTGCCGCCAATGATCACCGCAGATGTCGGGGTTGGGGTTGATCTGGCGCGTTACTTCGAACCGTTGACGCCCTGCGAGATACACCTCGAGGACGGCGCGCGACTGAACCTGAAACTGGACGCCAACGCGGTGCTGCCAGGTTTGGTTCCGGTCGGCTATCAGCACGTCAGCATCGACGGCCAGACCTTCACCCTCGCGGTGGCGCCCGAGCGTTGCTACAGCGTCGGCGATGCGGTCAACAGCCCGATCCCGCGCACTTGGGGTTTGAGCGTGCAGCTGTATTCGCTGCGTCGCCCCGGCGACGGCGGTTTCGGCGACACCCAGGCCCTCGAAGAATTGGCCCGCGTGGCCGGTGAACGCGGCGCCGAGGCGCTGGCGATCAGCCCGATGCACGCAATGTTCAGCAACGACACCCACCGCTACAGCCCGTATTCACCGTCCAGCCGTCTGTTCCTCAACAGCCTCTACGCCGCGCCGGGCTCGATCCTTGGCGAACGTGCGCTGCGTGACGCGATTGAAGCGGCCGGCCTGGGCGAACAACTGCAAGCCCTTGAAGCGCTGCCGCTGATCGACTGGCCGGTCGCCGCTGAAGCCAAGCACCGACTGCTGCAAGCGCTTTATGAAGGTTTCGTTCACGGCGAACATCCGCTGCACGAAGACTTCAGCAGTTTCCGCCATGCCGGTGGCGAAGCGCTGGAAAACCATTGCCGTTTCGAAGCCATTCAAGAGGCCCGCTCCGCCAAGGGTGAAGAGCTCGACTGGCGCCACTGGCCCGAAGAGTGGCGCGATCCGCGCAGCGCCGCCCTCGCCGATTTCGCTGAAGAAAATGCCGGGCGTATCGGCTTCTTCGCGTTCTGCCAATGGCTGATCGCCCGTTGCCTGGAGCGCGCGCAAGTCGCCGCCCGCAGCGCCGGCATGGGCGTTGGCTTGATCGCTGACCTGGCGGTTGGCGCCGACGGCGGCGGCAGTCAGGCCTGGAGCCGTCAGGATGAATTGCTCGCCTCGCTGACTGTCGGCGCACCGCCCGACATTCTCAATCGCACGGGCCAGGGCTGGGGCATTTCCGCGTTTTCCCCGGAAGGCCTGGTGCGCAACGGCTTCCGCGCGTTTATTGAAATGCTCCGCGCCAATTTCGCCCACGCCGGCGGCCTGCGCATCGACCATGTGATGGGCCTGCAACGTTTGTGGGTGATCCCTAACGACGCCTCGCCCGCCGATGGCGCGTATCTGTATTACCCGGTGGACGACCTGCTGCGTTTGCTCGCCCTCGAATCGCATCGGCACAAGGCGATTGTCCTCGGCGAAGACCTTGGCACTGTCGCCGAAGGCTTGCGCGAAAAACTCATCGCCCGCTCGATTCTCGGCATGCGCGTGCTGTTGTTCGAGCAGGACAACACGCACTTCAAGCCACCGCTCGAATGGCCGGACAACGCGCTGGCCACCACCAGCACTCACGACTTGCCGACAATCAATGGCTGGTGGCATGGCCACGACATTGACTGGAACGCACGCTTGGGATTGGTCGATGCGAAAACCGAAATCGAGTGGCGCCAGCACCGTGAACGCGAGCGCGAAGGCCTGCGCCGGGTGCTCAGTGAAGACCCGCAGAATTTCCGCGAAGAGTCCCACGAATCCGATCAGGTGCTCGATGCCGCGATCCGTTTCCTCGGGCACACCCGCGCGCCGCTGGTGTTGCTGCCGATTGAAGATGCCATGGGCATCGAACAACAAGCCAACCTGCCCGGCACCACCGATTCGCACCCGAACTGGTCGCGACGCCTGCCCGGTGCCAGCGAAACCCTACTCGATAACCCGGACGCCGCCCGGCGTGTGGAACTGCTCGCCTGCGCGCGACTTCAGGCTGCTGAGCGTGATCAATGAACCAGACGTCAATCCAACCGTTACGCGCAACCCTGCGCCTGCAATTTCATAAAGACTTCACCCTCGACGACGCGGTGCCGCTGGTGCCGTACTTCGCCCGCCTCGGCATCAGCCATGTCTACGCCTCGCCGCTGTTGAGCGCGCGGGCCGGCTCGATGCACGGTTACGACGTGGTCGACCCGACCACGGTCAACCCGGAACTCGGTGGCGAAGCGGCGCTGCGCCGATTGGTCGCGGCCCTGCGCGAAAAGAACATGGGGCTGATCCTCGATATCGTCTCCAACCACATGGCGGTCGGCGGCAGCGATAACCCGTGGTGGCTGGACTTGCTGGAGTGGGGCCGCCTGAGCCCGTACGGCGAATTCTTCGACATTCAGTGGCATTCGCCGGACCCGCTCATGTCCGGGCAATTACTCCTGCCGTTTCTTGGCAGCGACTACGGTGTGGCGTTGCAGGACGGCACCCTGGCGCTGCAATTCGATGCGAAAAAAGGTGAGTTTTACGTCAAGCATTACGATCATCACTTCCCGATTTGCCCGATGCATTACGGCGAACTGCTCAAGCCTGACGAGCAACTCAACGCCGAACAAACCGAGCAGCTGAAGTTTCTCAGCGACCGTTTTGCCGCCCTGAGCTA
Source organism: Pseudomonas sp. SJZ131 (assembly GCF_007828705.1). Classification (NCBI taxonomy): domain Bacteria; kingdom Pseudomonadati; phylum Pseudomonadota; class Gammaproteobacteria; order Pseudomonadales; family Pseudomonadaceae; genus Pseudomonas; species Pseudomonas sp. SJZ131. The sequence goes on from NZ_VIVC01000001.1 coordinate 1,122,551, forward strand.
CCAGACCGATGCCCATAACCTCGCCGCACCGCTGCAAAAAGAGCTGACCGAACTGGCCGCCGACCCGGCGATTTTGCGAGTCATCGAGCAGCACCTCCGCGCCTACGATTCGCTGACGCCGGAAGGTTTCCAGAACCTGCACAACCTGCTCGAACGCCAGAGTTATCGCTTGGCGAGCTGGCGCACGGCGGCGGATGACATCAACTGGCGGCGCTTTTTCGACGTCAACGAACTCGGCGGTTTGCGCGTCGAGCGTCCGGCGGTGTTTGAAGAAACCCACGCGAAGATCTTCGAACTGATTGCCGAAGGTCTGGTGGATGGTTTGCGCATCGACCACATCGATGGCCTCGCCGACCCGCGTGGTTATTGCCGCAAACTGCGCCGTCGGGTCGATAGTCTGTCGCCGCAGCGGCACTTGCCGATCTACGTCGAGAAGATCCTCGGCGAAGGTGAAACCCTGCACCGCGACTGGTCGGTGGATGGCACCACCGGTTACGAATTCATGAACCAGTTATCGTTGTTGCAGCATGATCCGGCCGGTGCAGAAACCCTCGGTGAACTGTGGAATCGCCACAGCGAGCGGCCTGCCGAATTCATTCGCGAGGCACAACTGGCGCGTCAGCAGATCCTCAATGGTTCGCTGGCCGGCGACTTCGAAAGCGTCGCGCAAGCCCTGCTGCAAGTGGCGCGTGACGACCTGATGACCCGCGACCTGACCCTCGGCGCAATCCGCCGCGCCTTGCAGGAATTGATTGTGCATTTCCCGGTGTACCGCACTTACATCAGCCCGCGCGGGCGCTCGGCCGAAGATGATGTGTTTTTCCAGCAGGCCATGGACGGCGCGCGGCAGACCTTGGGCGAGGCCGATTGGCCGGTGCTTGATTGCCTCGCCGGTTGGCTTGGTGGCGAGCCTTGGCGCAAACGCCCGGTGGGTCGTCAACGCAAGATCCTCAAGCATGCGTGTGTGCGGTTCCAGCAACTGACTTCGCCGGCAGCGGCGAAAGCGGTGGAAGACACCGCGTTTTATCGTTCGGCGGTATTACTGTCGCGCAACGACGTGGGGTTCAGCACCGAGCAGTTCAGCGCGCCGCTCAGTGACTTCCATGACGCGTGCCTCAATCGTCTGCAAACCTTCCCGCACAACCTGCTGGCCACTGCGACCCACGACCACAAACGTGGTGAAGACACCCGCGCACGCCTGGCGGTGTTGAGTGAGCGCAGCGCGTGGTACGCCGAACAGGTCGAACACTGGCGCAGGTTGGCTGCAGATTTGCGCAGCGACGAGCTTTCGCCATCGGCCGGTGACGAGTTGATTCTGTATCAGGCGATCCTCGGCAGTTGGCCGTTGGGCCTGCGCAGCGATGATCAACCGGCGTTGCAGGATTACGCCAAACGTCTGTGGCAGTGGCAGCAGAAAGCCTTGCGCGAAGCCAAGTTGCAAAGCAGCTGGAGCGCCAACAACGAGGCTTACGAGCAAGCCACCGAAGCCTTCCTCAATCGCGTATTGCTGAGCCCGGAGGGTTTGCCGCTGCGCTCCTCCCTCGCGGACGCAGTGCAGGCGACTGCCGCGCCGGGAGCGCTGAACAGCCTGGCGCAAACCTTGCTGCGCATGACCGTGCCAGGCGTGCCGGACCTGTATCAGGGCAACGACTATTGGGATTTCACCCTGGTCGACCCGGACAACCGGCGCCCGGTGGACTACCCCGCTCGCCAGCAGTCGCTGCAAGCCGCGCCGGACCTCGGCGCATGGCTGAGCAACTGGCAAGACGGGCGCATCAAGCAAGGCCTGATCGCGCGCACGCTGAACTGGCGCGCCGAGAATGCCGAGTTGTTCGGCCAAGGCACCTATGAACCGCTGGAAGTGCTCGGCAGCGAAGCGCAACGAGTGTTGGCGTTTGCTCGTCAACATCAGGGCCAATACGCAATCGTGATCGTGCCGATTCGCTGCGCCGGGTTGCTGGAAAACAGTGCCGTGCCGCAGGTCGACGCGCTGCGCTGGGGCGATACGCGGGTGAAATTACCGTTCGCCGCCCCGGAAGAAAACCTGAAGGGACTTTTTTCAAACGCAGCAGTCACAAACCACAGGGAGCTGAACATCAGCGCCGCGCTGGGGGATTTCCCGGTCAATCTCTTTATCCAAACTATTCACACTTGAGTTCAGTTCAGGAGCATTGCGATGAGCACCGACGATAAACGCGTTCGCGAATTTGCCTATCAAATATGGGAATCCGAAGGTAAGCCCGAAGGGCAGGAAGAGCGCCACTGGGAGATGGCCCGCAAGCTGGCCGAAGCCGAAGCCCTGGCGCCGAAGAAATCCGCCAAGGCTGGCGCGGGCAAGGCTGCTGCCGGCAAAACCGGCGCGGCCAAACCGGAAGCTGCCAAGACCGACAGCAAGCTGAACGGTCAGGCGGATGGTCAGGCTGGCGCGGCTAAAACCAAAGCCAAAGTCAAACCGGCAGCGGCTGCAGCCAAAGTCACCCCGCCGGGTGAAAAGGCTGCCGAGAAGAAACCGCGCACCGCGAAGAAACCGCCGACGGCCTGACGCAAAACGCTTTAGTCCTGATTGAACGTGTGGCGGGCTTGCTCGCCACATCGGGGTCGCTCGCCCGAAAAAACATCGAGCACCTGTGGGAGCGAGCCTGCTCGCGATGGCAATGGGTCAGTCGCAGACTTGATGACTGACTCGTCGCTGTCGCGAGCAGGCTCGCTCCCACAGGCTGCTCCACCTGACTGACAGAACTCGTTACATACCCTATTTTGCAGGAGCACTTGAATGACCAGTCCAAAAAATGATGCGCCAGAAACTCGCACCGAGCCGTCGCGAATTCGTGAAGGCTTGCCCTTCCCGCTCGGCGCCACCTGGGACGGTCTGGGGGTCAACTTCGCATTGTTTTCCGCCAACGCCACCAAGGTCGAACTGTGCATCTTCGACGATTCCGGTGAAGTTGAGCTGGAGCGCATCGAGCTGCCGGAATACACCGACGAGATCTATCACGGCTACCTGCCCGACGCCCATCCGGGGCTGATCTACGGCTACCGCGTGTACGGTCCTTACGACCCGGCGAACGGCCATCGCTTCAACCACAACAAACTGTTGATCGACCCGTATGCCAAGCAATTGGTCGGCGAGCTGAAATGGTCGGAAGCGTTGTTCGGCTACACCATTGGCCACAAAGACGCCGACCTCAGCTTCGATGAACGCGACAGCGCACCATTCGTGCCCAAGTGCAAAGTCATCGACCCGGCGCACACCTGGGGCAACGACCAACGCGTCAGCGTGCCGTGGGACAAGACGATCATTTATGAGACTCACGTGCGCGGCATCAGCATGCGTCACCCGGCCGTCCCGGAAAACGTGCGCGGCACCTTTGCCGGGTTGATGGTCGATGAAGTGATCGAGCACATCCGCAAGCTCGGTGTTTCCAGCGTGGAATTGCTGCCGATCCACGCGTTCGTCAATGACCAGCATTTGCTGCAAAAAGGCATGACCAACTACTGGGGCTACAACAGCATCGCGTTCTTTGCCCCGGACCCGCGCTATATCGCCAGCGGCAAGATTGCCGAGTTCAAGGAGATGGTTGCGCACCTGCACGAAGCCAATCTGGAAGTGATCCTCGACGTGGTCTACAACCACACCGCCGAGGGCAACGAGCAAGGTCCGACCCTGTCGATGCGCGGTATCGACAACGCTTCGTACTATCGCCTGATGCCGGATGACAAACGTTATTACATCAACGATTCCGGCACCGGCAACACCCTCGACCTGAGCCACCCATGCGTGCTGCAAATGGTCACTGACTCGCTGCGTTACTGGGCGACGGAAATGCACGTCGACGGTTTCCGCTTCGACCTCGCGACCATTCTCGGTCGCTACCACGACGGTTTCGACGAGCGCCACAGCTTCCTCGTCGCTTGCCGCCAGGATCCAGTGCTGCGTCAGGTAAAAATGATCGCCGAGCCGTGGGACTGCGGCCCTGGTGGTTATCAGGTTGGTGGGTTTCCGCCGGGCTGGGTCGAGTGGAACGACAAATTCCGCGATACCGTGCGCGCGTTCTGGAAAGGTGATGACGGCCAATTGGCTGATTTCGCCAGCCGCATGACCGCGTCCGGCGAGATGTTCAACCAGCGCGGTCGGCGCCCTTATGCGTCGGTGAACTTCATCACCGCGCACGACGGTTTCACCCTCAACGATCTGGTGTCGTACAACGATAAGCACAACGAAGCCAACGACGAAAACAACCAGGATGGCAGCAATAACAACCTGTCATGGAACCACGGCGTCGAAGGCCCGACTGACGATCCGGAAATCAACGAACTGCGCCAGCGGCAGATGCGTAACTTTTTCGCCACGCTGCTGCTGTCGCAAGGCACGCCAATGCTGGTGGCCGGTGACGAGTTCGCGCGCACCCAGGACGGCAACAACAACGCGTATTGCCAGGACAGCGAGATCGGCTGGGTCAACTGGGATCTGAGCGCTGACGGCAAAGCGTTGCTGAAGTTCGTCAAACGCCTGATCAAGCTGCGTCTGGCGTATCCGATCCTGCGTCGTGGGCGCTTCCTGGTCGGCAATTACAACGAGGACATCGGCGTCAAAGATGTCACTTGGCTGGCCCCGGATGGTAACGAAATGTCCACCGAACAATGGGAAGAGGCGCACGGTCGCTGCCTCGGCATGCTGCTCGACGGTCGCGCCCAGGAAACCGGGATTCGCCGCAAGGGTGGCGATGCGACGTTGCTGCTGGTGGTCAACGCGCACCACGACGTGGTCAATTTCACCCTGCCGGAAGTCCCGGATGGCGGTCACTGGACCTGCATGATCGACACTAATCAGCCGTCGATCCGTGGCCAGGAACGCTTCGAGTTTGGTCACGAATACTCGGTCACCGGCCGCTCGCTGCTGCTGTTCGAACTGCAGCATGAGGAAGAAGAGTGAAATGGACTTACAGGCGTTCTTGCATCAACAACCGCCCGGCTACGCTGATACCCAAGCGTTAGGCCGGTGCCTGCGGGCGCTGGTGGAAGCCGGTTTCGATCAGCTTCCACTGCCCGGCAGCGGGCAAACCCTGGCGCGTTTCCAGCGCCTGGCCGAGGTCGGCGGTCACGACCTCGGGCTGTGCAAATTGTACGAAGGGCACACCGACGCGCTGGCGATCATCCAGCAACTCGGTGGCTCGCCGACGCCCGCCAGCACGTGGGGCATGTGGGCCGCCGAACCGCCGCAAGCCAAGGTTCGCGTCACGCCTTCCGGGCAGATGGTTTTGCTCGATGGGCGCAAAGCCTGGTGTTCCGGCGCGGCGGTGTTGAGCCACGCGCTGCTCACCGCTTGGGATGATCAGGATCAGCAACAATTGGTTGCCGTCGCGCTGGATCAACCCGGCGTGACCGTGACCACTGACGGCTGGCAAGCAGTGGGCATGGCCGCCACCGGCAGCGTTGAAGTGGTGTTCGAGGGCGCCGAGGCGCAAGCCATCGGCAACCCCAGCGATTACTTGCAGCGCCCCGGTTTCTGGCAGGGCGGCATCGGCATTGCCGCGTGCTGGTACGGCGCGGCACAGAGCATCGCCGAGCGTTTGCGTCGCCACTGTGCGCAACGCCCGGAACCGCATGCGCTGGCGCATTTGGGCGCGGTCGACAGTGCGTTGCACGCAGCGGCAGAAGTGCTGCGGGTCAGCGCGCTGGCGATCGACGCGCAACCCACGGCCAACGCAGAACTGCTGGCATGCCGCGCTCGGGCGGTGGTGGAAAATTCTGCCGAGCAGGTTATCCAGCACGTCGGCCGAGCCCTCGGTGCCGGGCCTTATTGCAAGGATCGGCAGTTTGCGCAGTTGATCGCGGATCTGCCGGTTTTCCTTCGCCAAAGCCACGCCGAACGTGACCTTGCCGCGCTCGGGCAAGCAGTGCTCAACGAGGATTGGACGTTATGAAAGCCAATCCTATCGTGGGTCAGGGCACGCCGCTGCGGCTCTGGCAAACCTCGCGGCAACTGGCGCAATTGCCTGCCATCGACATTCTGGATCTGGTGCCGGAAGGTGCGCGCGCGGTGATTATCGCGCCGCACCCGGATGATGAAGTGTTGGGTTGTGGCGGGTTTCTGCAATTGCTCGCGGCGGCCGGGCGGGCGTTGCAACTGATTTCGGTCACTGATGGCAGCGCCAGCCATCCCGGTTCCGAACGCTGGCCGGCGGAGCGTCTGAGCATTATTCGTCCGCAGGAATCGGCGGAAGCGCTGCGTCGTCTCGATCTGCCGATGCACAGCCTTAAATGGCTGCGCGGCGGTTTTCAGGACAGTCAGGTCGCGGCGCGGGAGGACGAGCTGCGCGAGTTCATCGAACGGCATTTGCGCCCCGACGACGTGGTGTTCACCACGTGGAGCGAGGACGGCCATTGCGACCACGAAGCGGTGGGCCGCGCCAGTGCGGCGGCGGCGCAAAACGTCGGCGCGACGTTGCATGAGCTGCCGGTCTGGACTTGGCACTGGGCAACCCCGGAAGACAGCGTGGTCCCGTGGCATCGTGCGCGAAAGATTCTGCTGGAGCCGCACCTGGTCGCGCGCAAACGCCACGCCATCCACGCCTTCGCCAGCCAGTTGGAGGGCGATCCGCAAGTCGGTTTGCCGCCGGTGCTCGCACCGTATGTGCTGGACCGATTACTGCAACCGTTCGAGGTGGTGTTTTTATGAGTGTCGAGGATCGCTATTTCGATGGTTTGTTTGCCGGCAACGATGACCCGTGGGCCTTTCGTCAGCGCTGGTACGAGCAACGCAAACGCGCCATCACCCTCGCCGCCCTGCCCCGGCCGCGTTATCGGGCAATCTTCGAGCCCGGTTGCGCCAACGGCGAATTGAGCGCCGAACTGGCGAACCGCTGCGATCGGCTGTTGTGCTGCGACACGGCAGCGGCTGCGGTCGGGTTGGCGCAGACGCGTTTGAGTGTGTTCGAACACGCAGAAGTTCGGCAAAGTCGTTTGCCCGGTGATTGGCCGGACGAGAAGTTTGACCTGATTGTCATCAGCGAAATCGGCTACTACCTCGACGCCGAGGATTTGAAACGCCTGATTGTATCGGCTGAGCATTCCTTGACCGCCGACGGCCAATTGCTCGCCTGCCACTGGCGCCCGCCTATCGACGGCTGTCCGCTGAATGCGCGGCAGGTGCACGATCTGCTGCACGAGCATTTGCATTTGCCGCGTCTGGTGTTGCATCAGGAAGCGGATTTTCTCCTGGAAGTGTGGAGCCGTGAGCCACGCTCGGTGGCGGCACTGGAGGGCCTGCGCTAACCGGTTTCGCGGTGTTTTTTGCCGGACCACGGTGCAATTGGCATAAAAAAATCCGTATCAGATGAAACAGCGAGGCGACGAACCGGGTTGTATGAGCAATACTCTGTTCGCTGCAATCCAGGGTTCGGAGCGCAGTCGTTTGCCATCCACCAGCCTTCACGGGTCGGCCGGGCTTGTTTATTCAAGCGTCGTGCGCGATTGAGGGCGAGACAGAACAAGGACGTAACCCATGAAAACCGTGTACCTCAACGAAAGTCCCCTGCCAGCACAGATCTGGAACAACGCCCCGCAACTCGACAACATTCTGGTCATCAACACGCAAACTCTCGTTCCCGAAGGCGCTCGCGCCGTGATCATCGCGCCGCATCCGGGTGATGAAACGGTAATGTGCGGCGGTTTGTTGCAGCTGCTCTCGACCCTCGGCCATCCCCTGCAATTGATCTCGATCACCGACGGCAGCGCCAGCCATCCCGGCTCGCAGCAGTGGTCGGAGAAACGTTTGAGTGTGTTTCGCCCGCAGGAAAGCGTCGAAGCGGTGCGCCGCCTCGGGTTGCCGATGCACAGTTTGAAATGGATTCGCGGCGGTTTCACCGACAACGCCCTGGCCGAGCGCGAGCAGCAACTGACCCATTACATCGCACGCTATCTGCGCCCGGGCGACGTGGTGTTCAGCACTTGGCGCGAGGACGGCATCAACGACCACGATGCCGTGGGCCGCGCTGCGGCGAGGGCGGCGGCGATTGTCGGGGTGACCTTCAACGAAATGCCGGTCTGGGCCTGGCACTGGCCGGCCCGCGACCAAGCCAACATCCCCTGGCACCGAGCGCGCAAAATCCGCCTCGACACCTGGACCATCGCCCGCAAAAGCCACGCCACCCACGCCTACGCCAGCCAACTCGACGGCGAACCCGCCATCGGCATCGCCCCGCTGTTGCCCAAGTCCCTGCTGGAACGGATTCGATTGCCGTATGAGATTGTGTTTGTGTGAGGAGTAAATCCCTCAGCGCAAACCAGTCCCGCATCGAGCACACCCCCGCCCCGCCCACTGCGAAACCCTATAGGAGCTGAGCTTGCTCGCGATGGCGGTTTGTCAGATGAAAATTGTGGTGACTGACCCACCGCTTTCGCGAGCAAGCTCAGCTCCTACAAGGGTTCGGCGTCAGGCACAAAATCCGCGCCCACACACAAAACCTGTAGGAGTGAGCCTGCTCGCGATGGCGGTCTGCCAGATGAAAATTGTGGTGACTGACCCACCGCTTTCGCGAGCAAGCTCAGCTCCTACAGGGGTTCGGCGTCAGGCACAAAATCCGTGCCCCAACACAAATCACCTGTGGGAGCTGAGCTTGCTCGCGATGGCGGTTTGTCAGATGAAAATTGTGGTGACTGACCCACCGCTATCGCGAGCAAGCTCAGCTCCTACAGGGGTTCGGCGTCAGGCACAAAATCCGCGCCCCAACACAAATCACCTGTGGGAGCTGAGCTTGCTCGCGATGGCGGTATGTCAGGTGAAGATGATGGAGGCTAAACCACCGCTTTCGCGAGCAAGCTCAGCTCCCAACAAGCAATGGGTTGTGCATCGCGCTGAACTGCCCGCTTTCGTTTCAGTCGCATATCTTATGCAGCCTGGATTCAGAGGAGCCAACGTGACCAGCCACTCAGAACACCGCACGCCCGACACTGCGTCAATGAACTCGCCGACGGTTCATCGGTTACGGGTGTTGACGGTCAATACGCACAAGGGTTTTACCGCGCTGAATCGGCGTTTCATCCTCCCGGAATTGCGCGAAGCGGTACGCAGCACATCGGCGGATCTGGTGTTTTTGCAGGAGGTGGTCGGCGAGCACGAGCGCCATTCAAACCGCTACAACGAATGGCCACAGATGTCGCAATACGAATTCCTCGCCGACAGCATGTGGAGTGATTTCGCTTACGGCCGCAACGCGGTCTACCCCGATGGCCATCACGGCAACGCGCTGCTGTCGAAGTACCCGATCCGCGAATTCCGCAACCTCGACGTCTCGATCACCGGCCCCGAGCGCCGGGGTTTGTTGCACTGCATTCTCGACGTCCCCGGCCATGCCGAAGTCCACGCGATTTGCGTGCACTTGAGCCTGCTCGAAAGTCACCGCCAATTGCAGCTCCAACTCCTTTGCCAATTGCTCGAATCCTTGCCCGACGACGCCCCGGTGATCATTGCCGGCGACTTCAACGACTGGCAGTTGCAAGGCAATGCCGCCCTCGCCCGGCGCAATTACCTGCACGAAGCCTTCGAGCGCCATCAGGGTCGTCCGGCGAAAACCTACCCGGCGCGGTTCCCGTTGCTGCGCCTGGACCGCATCTACCTGCGCAATGCCAGCAGCCACAACCCGCAAATCCTCGGCAACCGGCCTTGGACGCACCTGTCCGACCATCTGCCGCTGGCAGTCGAAGTGCATCTTTGATTCGCATCGACATTGCCAATAACGACTGCAAGCGATTGAACCCGCCTCCAGCACCGACGGCCGACTCATCAGGATTCGGCCGTTAGCGACCTGGCAAAACCCGCGATCCCAGCAGTAGATTGATGATTTTTTGTACAAACAATCACTTAAGCACGTGCTGGATTTCAGGCAGTTGCGACCCACGAAATAGCCCGACCATTTATCGGCCATTTTCTTGACGCAGTGCCACTGGTCTTCTTAGCTACACCGTACTACCCCCGGAAATACCACCCGGGGCAAACCCGCAGACACCCGCGAACACGGGCGGCCACAGGCTTGCCTCACTCCATTCGGTCGCCCCTCATTCGGGGTAGGAGAGACGCCAGAGCGAGAAACGGCATGCGTTTGCAAGGTAGACCCCCATGAAAACTTCACTCACCCCTCAAGAGATCAAAATCACCTTTTGCACAGTTTCGAGTTCGCTCCTGCTGTGTTCGTCGATGGAAGTGCAGGCCGAACCTGCCGAAGACGAAACCGCCCCTTGGTATCGCCAAGAGGTGCCGAGCATGACCCTCCCTGCCGTCGCCGCCGTCTACCCGGGGCGCTTCAGTGTTCACCCGGATTTGCGAAGTTCGCGCCTGACGACTGAGGACGCCGCCCCGGCCGTCTGGGAGCAAATCTACGGTTTGGCCTCGCGCCAGGCACAAAGCGATTTTCAGTCCGCAAGTTTTGCGACGCCCGGCACCGACACCTTTAAAGGCCCGGCGCTGCTGACCCTGCAAAGCGGCAGCGGTCATGTGCAACGCATGGGTCTGGTCGGTGGCCTCAGTCAAATTCAGGGCAACAGCGATGGCCTGCTGAGTATTCGCGCCATGGCTGACCCGAATAGCACCACCCTTAACCTGCAAGGCCAGAGCCTCGGCGCTTATTGGAGCCTGACCGGGCCGCAAGGCTGGCATGTCGATTTGACCGCCAGCGGTGGCCGCGTCAATGGTTACAGCCGCGATGCGCAAGGCTTGCGCCAAGCCACCGAAGGCAGCGCGATGACCTTGTCGGTGGAAGGTGGCTACCCGATTGGCCTGGGCGAAAACTGGGTGGTCGAACCGCAGGCGCAGTTGATCAATCAGCGCATCACCCTCGACACACCGTACGCCGGCAACAGTAATGCGTCCTCCAGCGATCTGACGTCGTGGAGCGGCCGGGTCGGTGCGCGATTGAAAGGTAGTTACGACATTAACGGTTTGCCGGTCGAGCCCTATGTGCGGACCAATTTGTGGCACACGGTGTATACGGGCAATACCTTGACGCTGGACCAGGTGGACAAGATCAGCAGCAGCCGCAAATCGTCGACGGTCGAGTTGGGATTGGGTCTGGTGGCGAAGGTCACGCCAGCGGTCAGCCTGTACGTCAGCGCTGATTACAGCAGTGATGTGGATGACAACGATTTGAATGGCTTGATTGGCAGTCTGGGGGTGCGGATGCGCTGGTGATCGGTTCGCTTGAAGGATGGCGTCGACTGGGCTGACGCTATCGCGAGCAGGCTCACTCCTACAGGTGGAATGGATTCCAATGTAGGAGCGAGCCTGCTGGCGAATGGCTCAGTCGGTGCAGTCGCGGATCAACCCTCCGGACGCAGGATCAATACCGCCAGCGGCGGCAAGTTGAGCACCAGTGACAACGCCTGACCGTGGCTCGGCTCTTCTTCGGTGAACGCCCCGCCGCCATTGCCATAGTTGGAACCGGCGTAGGTGTCGGCGTCACTGTTGATCACTTCGCTCCAACGCCCGGCAAATGGCACGCCGATGCGATAAGCCTGACGCGGCACTGGCGTGAAGTTCGCCACCACCAGTACCGGGCGCCCGTCCTTGCTCCAGCGCAGGAATGCGTAAACGCTGTTTACCGCGTCGTCGCCGATCAGCCACTGGAAGCCCTGCGGCTTGTCGTCCTGATCGTGCAGCGCCGGTTCTTCGCGGTACAACCGGTTCAAGTCACCGACCAGTTTCTGCACGCCTTTGTGCTCGGAGTACTGCAGCAGATACCAGTCAAGTTGCTGATCGTGATTCCACTCGCGCCACTGGCCAAACTCGCAGCCCATGAACAACAGTTTTTTGCCCGGATGCGCCCACATGAAACTCAGATAAGCACGCAGGTTGGCAAATTTCTGCCAGCGATCGCCAGGCATCTTGTCGATCAGCGAATGCTTGCCGTGCACCACTTCATCGTGGGAAATCGGCAGGATGAAACGCTCGGACCACGCGTACACCAGGCCAAAACTCAGCTCGCTGTGGTGATGCGCGCGGTACACCGGGTCCTGCTGGATGTAATGCAACGAATCGTGCATCCAGCCCATGTTCCATTTGTAATCGAAACCGAGACCGCCCTGCTGGGTGTCCTGGCTGACGCCTGGCCATGCCGTGGATTCCTCGGCAATCACCAGCGCGCCGGGCGCTTCGATGTTGACCACGTCGTTGAGATGACGCAAAAAGTCGATGGCTTCGAGGTTTTCGCGACCGCCGTGACGGTTCGGTACCCACTCGCCAGCCTTGCGCGAGTAATCGCGATAGAGCATCGAGGCCACGGCATCGACGCGCAAACCGTCGATGTGGAAATGCTTGAGCCAGTGCAGCGCCGAAGCGAGCATGTAGCCGTGCACTTCGGTGCGGCCGAGGTTGTAGATCAGCGTGTCCCAATCCTGGTGGAAGCCTTCCATCGGGTTGGCGTATTCATACAACGCCGTGCCGTCGAACTGCGCCATGCCGTGGGTATCGGTCGGGAAATGCGCCGGCACCCAATCGAGGATCACGCCGATTTCCGCCTGGTGGCAGGCGTTGACGAACGCTGCGAAGTCATCCGGCGTGCCGTAACGCGCACTCGGGGCGAATTGCGAGAGCAACTGATAACCCCACGAGCCGCCGAATGGATGCTCCATGATCGGCATCAGTTCGATGTGCGTGAAACCCAGTTCCTTCACATACGGAATCAGCCGTTCGGCCAACTCGTGCCAGGTGTACTGACGCGCGACTTCGCCGAGATCGTCCAACTCGCACTGCCACGAACCGGCGTGCAATTCGTAAATCGACAGCGGCGCGCTCGGCAAATGCCGGTCAACGCGCGAGTTCATCCAGTCGTGGTCCTGCCAGTCGATGCTCAGCGGCGCCGCGACTTTCGACGCGGTGTCCGGCGGCATCTGGGTGGCCAGGGCCATCGGGTCAGCCTTGAGCGGCAGAATGCCGTTGGCGCCGAGAATTTCGTATTTGTACGCTTCGCCGGCCTTCAGACCAGGGATGAACAACTCCCAGACACCCGTCGGATGGCGCAAGCGCATCGGATGGCGGCGGCCATCCCAGACGTTGAAATCGCCGACCACCGACACGCGTTTGGCGTTCGGTGCCCACACGGCAAAACGCACACCGTCGACGCCATCGACGTTCTTCAGTTGCGCGCCGAGGCACGAGCTGAGGTCACGGTGATTGCCTTCGGCAAACAGGTACAAATCCATCTCGCCGAGCAATGGCCCGAAGCTGTACGGATCTTCCGCAACTTGCTCGCCACCGGCCCAACGGGTGCGCAGCAGGTACGGCTGGGCACGCTCGAAATGACCGACAAACAGCCCCGGCGTTTGCGTGGCTTCAAGACTGCCGAGCTCTTCGCCGGTGTCCTTGGCCAGCACCTGGACGCTCAATGCGTCCGGTAAAAATGCGCGAATGTACTGACCGCCAGCGCCGTCGCCGTGCGGCCCGAGAATCGAAAATGGATCGCGATGTTCGGCGCGTACCAGCGCGTCAATATCCCGCGCTCTGGGCAGCAACGCTTCTTTGTGTTGCCCCTGTTCCTTGTTCGAGAAACTCATGACTACTCTCCACCAAGATCGGAAAAGGGTTTAAGCCCACTCAATAACCCATATAAACCGTGCAACGGCACCGGCAGCCAAGTGGGGCGATTTTCCGCCTCATAAGCCACTTCATAGGCCGCCTTCTCCAGGCCGAACAACGCCAGCGCGGCGTCTTCGCCCTCAGGATCTTGCCACTCATGAGCAAGACTAGCTGCCGCCAGCCGATAAGCTTCGATAAATGCCTGTTGCGCTTCACTCAAATAACGATCGGCAACACGTTGCCGCGCGGCTTGAGCGTCGTCGGTGTTGTCGACGTTATGCACATTGATCGCCATCGCCGCTGCGTAATCAAACGAACGCAATACGCCGCTGACATCTTTATACGGGCTGTGTTTGCCGCGTCGCTCGCTGAGCGGCCGCGCCGGTTCACCCTCGAAGTCGATCAGGTAGGCATCGCCCTTGATCACCAGCACCTGGCCCAAATGCAAATCGCCATGGACCCGAATACGCAAACCACCCGCCGCTTTCTTGCCCAGGTCCTGGACATGGCTGAGGATGGTTTTTTTGTTTTCCAGCAAGCGAGTGACCAGTGCCTGGTCTGCCGGGTTCAATTCATTTTGATGCTGCTTGAGCAACTTCAATGAATGCTCAAGCTGCGCCGCCACGTCTTTCGCCGAGGCCAGCGCTTCTTTTTGCGAAGTCACCTGCGGCGCGAAGTTCGGGTTATCGGTCGGCGCTGCCAGTACCTGGTGCATTTCCCCGAGGCGCTGGCCGAGCATGCCGGCGAAATCCTTCAACTCGCCCAGAGCGTTGTAATGCTGCTCCTGCTCGGACATGGCGTTGGCCAGTTCGTCGCGCAGCGCTCGTTCGAGGTTGTTCTGGGTCCATTCCCACGCATCGCCCTGATTGCTCAAGTAGCCTTGGGCGATCATCAGCAGTGCGTCTTCGCCCTGCGCATCGCGGCGAATCACCGAACCGAGCAGCGGCGAAATATTGCTGAAGTTGGCCTCGGTGAGATAGGCGCTCATTTCCAGTTCCGGGTGAACCCCGGAAGCGACCTTGCGGATCAGCTTCAGCACCATGCCTTTGCCGACCACCACCGAACTGTTCGATTGCTCGGCGGACAGGTAACGCACTTCCGACTCGGCATTGAGACCAAGTTTTTCCAGTTGCGCGGTCGGTTCGAAACGGATCTCGCCTTCGCTGGACGTCAGCACGGTGCTGGCCTGCATGCCTTGCACAACGGCGCGAATGTAGGTTTCGAGGCTGAACGCATCCGTGATCAAACCGACCTGACGGCCGCGCCGCACGCGCGACAAAGCCAATTGGTGTGGCAACGCCGGGCCGGCGTGGTCTTCGGCGATAAAACCGAACGGCAGTTGATAACGGCTGGTCTGGCCGCCGCTGGTGACGTCGATTTCACTCAACAACACCGGGTGCTCGGCATCGCCGAACCTCACGCCATAAGCCATTTCGACTTTTTCGATGGTCGCGTCCTTGCCGGCGAACCAGCGACGGTTCTGCAGCCAGTTCGGCAAGATACTTTGCTCCAGCGTGCCGCGTGACGGCGCTTCGAGCAGTTCTTCCATGCGTTTTTTCAACACCAGAGTGGTGAAGTCCGGCAGGCTTTGCGCCGGTTCTACGTGCCAGCTGGGCATTTGATTCTCCGCTGCCAATACGAACCAATAGAAGCCGTATGGCGCCAGGGTCAGGAGAAAATTCAACTGACCGATTGGAGGGAAAGCATTACCGCCAAGCATTTCCACCGGAACCATGCCGGCGTAAGCCGACAAGTCCAGCTCCGCCGCTTGCGCACTGCGCGAGACGTTGGCGACGCAGAGGATGATTTCGTGCTTGCCATCCTCGCCGGTGAATTCACGGGTGTAAGCCAGAATTCGGCGGTTGCTTGGGGAAAGCATTTTCAGCGTGCCGCGACCAAACGCTTTTGACTGTTTGCGCACGGCGAGCATGCGCCGCGTCCAGTTCAGCAACGAATGCGGGTCGCCGGCCTGGGTTTCGACGTTGACCGATAGGTAGCCGTATTGCGGGTCCATGATCGGTGGCAGCACCAGGCTGGCCGGGTCGGCGCGGGAGAAACCGCCGTTGCGGTCAATCGACCACTGCATCGGCGTGCGCACGCCGTCGCGGTCGCCGAGGTAGATGTTGTCGCCCATGCCGATTTCATCGCCGTAATACAAAGTCGGCGTGCCCGGCATCGACAACAGCAAGCTGTTGAGCAATTCGACGCGACGACGGTCGCGCTCCATCAGTGGCGCCAGACGTCGGCGAATCCCCAAGTTAATCCGCGCCCGACGGTCGGCCGCGTAGTAATTCCACAGGTAATCGCGCTCTTTGTCGGTGACCATTTCCAGGGTCAGTTCATCGTGGTTGCGCAGGAAAATCGCCCATTGGCAATTGGCCGGAATTTCCGGGGTCTGGCGCAGGATGTCGGTGATCGGGAAACGGTCTTCCTGGGCCAGCGCCATGTACATGCGCGGCATCAGCGGGAAGTGGAACGCCATGTGGCATTCGTCGCCATTCAGGCCGATGTTGTCGGTGTCACCGAAATACAGCTGAGTATCTTCCGGCCATTGATTGGCTTCGGCGAGGAGCATGCGGTCGGGATAATTGGCGTCGATTTCGGCGCGGATCTGCTTGAGGACGGCGTGGGTTTCTGGGAGGTTTTCGTTGTTGGTGCCGTCGCGCTCGATCAGGTACGGAATCGCGTCCAGACGCAGGCCGTCGATGCCCATGTCCAACCAATAGCGCATCACTGACAGCACCGCTTTCATGACTTGCGGGTTGTCGAAATTGAGATCCGGCTGGTGCGAATAGAATCGGTGCCAGAAGTACTGGCCGGCGACCGGGTCCCAGGTCCAGTTGGACTTCTCGGTGTCGAGGAAAATGATCCGCGTGCCGTCGTACTTTTGGTCGTCATCGGACCAGACGTAGAAGTCCCGCGCCGCCGAGCCTTTTTTGGCTTTGCGCGCGCGCTGAAACCAGGCGTGCTGGTCGGAGGTGTGGTTGATGACGAGTTCGGTGATGACGCGCAAGCCGCGTTCATGGGCTTCGGCGATGAAGCGTTTGGCGTCGGCCATGGTCCCGTAATCGGGGTGCACACCACGGTATTCGGCGATGTCGTAACCGTCGTCGCGACGTGGCGAAGGGTAGAACGGCAACAGCCAGATGGTATTGACGCCGAGGTCGGCAATGTAATCGAGTTTGGCGATAAGGCCGGGAAAGTCGCCGATCCCGTCGTTATTGGAATCGAAAAAAGATTTGACGTGTACTTGGTAAATAACCGCGTCCTTGTACCAGAGCGGATCCTTGATAAACGTTGTGGCCTTGGGTTTCTTCGCCATTTGAAACTCCTGCTGAATTCAAAATTAACGCTGAGCCGTGCACTCCCTTGTGGCGAGGAGTCGTTGTAGCGAGGGGGCTTGCCCCGTTCGGCTGCGAAGCAGTCGCAATCCTGATAATTCGGTGTGACTGAAGGAACAGCGAGGGCCGCTTGGCAGCCCAACGGGGGCAAGCCCCCTCGCCACAGTCAAGAGGTCGTAATGCGCCAAATCCCGAACGGCAGGTGTGCCGGGTCGAGTCGCGTGGTCTGGTACTTGCCGTACCAGGTCCAGCGATGGCCGCTCATCAAGTCTTCGCCCTGGGTTTCTGCATCATCCGGCAGACCCATTTCCCACAGCGGCAACTCGAAACTCGCTTCCTGCACGTTGTGCGGGTCAAGGTTGACCGCCACCAGAATAAAGTTGCTGCCGTCGGCGCTGCGCTTGCCGAAGTACAGAATGTTGTCGTTCCAGGCGTTGTAGATCTTCAGCCCCAAGTGCGTGTGCAACGCCGGGTTCTGCCGGCGGATGCGGTTCAGCTGAGCGATCTCGGCGATGATGTTGCCCGGCGCATTGAAGTCGCGCGGACGAATCTCGTATTTCTCCGAATCGAGGTATTCCTCTTTGCCCGGAATCGGCGCCGACTCACACAGCTCGAAGCCCGAATACATGCCCCACAGGCCCGAGCCCATGGTCGCCAGCGCTGCACGAATCAAGAAACCGGCGCGCCCGGATTCATGCAGAAACGCCGGGTTGATGTCCGGCGTGTTGACGAAGAAATTCGGCCGATAACATTCGGCCCACGGCGACTCATTCAGCTCGCTGAGGTAGGTCGACAGTTCGTATTTGGTGTTGCGCCAAGTGAAGTAGGTGTAGCTCTGCGAATAACCGACTTTGCCCAGGCGCGCCATCATTGCCGGGGTGGTAAAGGCTTCGGCGAGGAAAATCACTTCCGGGTGCAACGCGCGCACGTCGGCAATCAGCCATTGCCAGAACGGCAGCGGTTTGGTGTGCGGGTTATCCACGCGGAAGATCTTTACGCCCTCCTCGACCCAACCGACGACGATGTCGCGCAGCTCGACCCACAGACTCGGAATCGCATCGGCGGCATAGAAGTCGACGTTGACGATGTCCTGATATTTCTTCGGCGGGTTTTCGGCGTATTTGATCGTGCCGTCGGGGCGCCAGTTGAACCAGCCCGGATGCTGCTCCAACCACGGGTGATCCTGGGAACACTGGATGGCGAAATCGAGGGCAATCTCCAAACCGTGCTCGGCGGCCGCGACCACCAGACGCCGGAAATCTTCGCGTGTGCCGAGTTGCGGGTGAATCGCTTCGTGGCCACCCTCGGCGCTGCCGATTGCGTACGGGCTGCCCGGATCATCAGGGCCGGCGGTCAGGGAATTGTTCGGACCTTTGCGGAAGCTGCGGCCAATCGGATGGATTGGCGGGAAGTACAGGACGTCAAAACCCATGTCCTGAATCATCGGCAGTCGCGAATGCACGTCGTTGAACGTGCCGTGACGTGCCTTATCGTCGGTAATCGAGCGCGGAAACAACTCGTACCAACTGGCGAACTGGGCGATTTCGCGTTCGACATCGAGCGGGTATTCCTGGCTGATGCTCAGATAGGCGCGATGATCAGCCTCAGCCATCAGGTCGGCGCTACGTTGGTGCAGGAACAGCGCAATCTGCTCGGTTTCGAGCAGCGCCGACAGCTCATGGTGCAGGCCGGCCAGTTGCTCGCTGAGCTGACCTTCGGTGCGTTCGCTGGCGTGTTGCACCATCGTCCGGCCTTCCTGCAGCTCCAGGCTGACCGGGACGCGGGCGCTGTGTTTCTTTTCCAGTTCGTAGCAGAAGCTGGCGAATTGATCGATCCAGGCTTCGATGCAGAACAGATGACGACCCTGGCGCTCGACGCGGAACTGGCCTTGCCAGCCGTTGTTGCCGAGTTCGCCCATGGTTTCGCTGTGCCAGGACTCTTCGCCCTCGGCGCGCCAGCGAATGCGCACGGCGAGTTTGTCGTGGCCGTCGGCGAAGACCTTGCTGGTCACCACCACGTCCTGGCCAACCACGGCTTTGACGGCGAACTGGCCGCCATCAAGGGTTGGCATGGTGTCTTCAATCGCTATGCGCGGCAATAAAAGCGCCTGCGACAGCGGCATGTGCGGGTTGTAACTGAGTTCGGTCGGTTTTTCAGCGATCATCGAGCATCTTTCCTTTACGCCCCAAGGACGCTCACGTGGCTAATGTTCATCCTCACGGGGCGGTCGGCCCGGAATGAACTCACTTAAGTTCCGAGCGACAGGCCTCGGTAAAGTTCACGCAGATTTGCGCGTGCATCGGTTGGAATCAAAACCTTGAACCGCAGGTCAACAGATCAGGTTGAAGAGAACCAAGCACGACTTACGCCATGTGCCACCAGGAGGCTTCACGATGACTATTCCCATCCCCGCTGAAACGCCTGATCCGAACATCGACACCCCGACCATCCCCGACACCGAACCGGCGCCGGTTCCCGAGCAAGAGCCGCCCGGCACCACCCCGCCACCTCGCCAGGATCCGCCGGACACCATGCCGCCGGTGATTGTCACCGAATAATCGCTGACCGATCGTTCCCCTCCGCGTGGGAACGATCGGTTCACATCACGGTTCGCGATTTTCTTTTTCGCTGTGATTGCGATCCAGCAGCCGCACCACAATTGGCATCAAACTGAAAATCCCCAACGCCAGTATCGTGCTCAGCACCGCCGTCGCTTCGCGCCCCATCCCCGCCGAGACACCAATCGCAGCAGTCATCCATAACCCGGCAGCCGTGGTCAGCCCTTGCACCTGGCCGTCCTCGCCATCGGTGTTCTTCAAAATGGTCCCGGCGCCGAGAAAACCAATCCCGGCAATCACCCCTTGCAACACCCGGCTCATGGCATCGGCCTGCGATCCGGACATTTGTGGCACCAGCACAAACAGCGCCGCGCCCAACGCCACCAACATGTGCGTGCGCACCCCGGCAGCCTTGCCCTTGTGCTCGCGTTCAAAACCGAGAATCCCGCCAAGCAACGCCGCAATCACCAGGCGCACGGTGATTTGCGTCAGTTGTTTTGCGTCGCCAATGTCGGCGAACTCCGCTTGCAGCGTTACCCAGACTTCATGCCACCAGGCATCCATGACGCGGTCCTTGTGTAATTTCAGATAAGGCATGGACCGCGCCGACCATTAATCGGTTGCACAGAACGATGCTCGTCGCTTGCGCACTAACGTTTTAGTTTCCGCCGAAAAAAGGACATTCCCATGACCGTGCGCACCGACCCCGAAACCCAGGCCTGCTTTTTCACCCTCGATAATGGTGAAGAAATTCGCCTCGGCCCCGACGTCACCGTCATCACCGATTCGGAAAAAGCCATGTCCGCCGTCGAGCTCGATGGTCGACGCATTTACGTTACCGAACGCGAAGCCGATGCATTGACCGTAGCAGGCGCAGTTGATGGTCGTCGGCATTTGAAAGCCACCGACGGTGATTCGGTGATTTGACTGACACACATCAACAAACTCCGCGAGCGCCTCAGCTAGGCGCTCGCAGCCCGCTGCCACAGGTGGATCGTCCGGTGCATCAAGTTGTCGCAGGGGCGTCGCAAAATTCCATCTGATCCGCTTTTTATTGCAATGCCTGAGTCTGTTCTGAAAACAGATCGCCGCTCATAGTGCACCGGCCTGATGGAGGCTGATGAGCGAACGACCATGAGCGAAAGAATTCCCGTCCGAACCGTAGAGAGCGCCCCGGCAGTCCAGCGCTATGAGCCTTCGCGTCCAAAGATGAAGGTCAAGTCCAGCGACAACCTGATCCACACCCGCAGCTTCACTGGGCTGTTCCGCAATTTGCGTATCAGCGGCGCCGGCGTGCTGTTTCTCGCATTCTTCGGCACGGTGTGGCTGAACTGGGGCGACCGCCAGGCGGTGCTCTGGGACCTCTCGGAAAGCAAATTCCATATCTTCGGCGCAACCTTCTGGCCGCAGGATTTCATTTTGCTCTCGGCATTGCTGATCATTGCCGCGTTCGGTCTGTTTGCGATCACCGTGTTCGCCGGCCGCGTCTGGTGCGGTTACACCTGCCCGCAGAGCTCGTGGACGTGGCTGTTCATGTGGTGCGAAAAAATCACCGAGGGTGAGCGCAACCAGCGGATCAAACTGCAAGCCGCGCCGTGGAGCCTGAACAAATTCCTCCGCCGTTCGGCCAAACATGCGTTGTGGCTGAGCATCAGCCTGCTCACCGGGTTGACCTTCGTTGGCTACTTCACGCCGATCCGGCCGCTGGCCGAAGAGCTGCTGACCTTGCAAATGGCTGGCGTCAGCCTGTTTTGGGTGATCTTCTTCACCGGCGCCACGTACATCAACGCCGGTTGGCTGCGCGAAGCGGTGTGCATGCACATGTGCCCGTACGCGCGGTTCCAGAGCGTGATGTTCGACAAGGACACTCTGACCATTTCCTACGACGTGGCGCGAGGCGAAAACCGTGGCCCGCGCAAACGTGATGTGAAACCGAGCGACGTCGGCCTGGGCGATTGCATCGACTGCCAGGTTTGCGTGCAGGTGTGTCCGACCGGCATCGACATCCGCGACGGTTTGCAGATGGAATGCATTGGTTGCGCGGCGTGCATCGATGCCTGCGATTCGATCATGGACAAAATGGGTTATGCGCGAGGCCTGATCAGCTACACCTCCGAGCACGAGTTGCAGGGCGGTAAAACCCATTTGCTGCGACCTCGGCTGATCGGCTACACGGCGGTGTTGCTGGTGATGATCGGTGCGCTGGCGCTGGCGTTGGTGGAACGGCCGATGGTTTCGCTGGACGTGACCAAGGACCGTGGCATGTTCCGCGAAAACAGCGCCGGCCAGATCGAGAACATTTACAGCCTGAAAGTCATCAACAAGACCCAGCAGCGTCAGGATTATCGCGTGAGTCTGGTCGATGGCGAGGGTTTCCAGTTGCAGGGCAAAACCGAGCTGAGCCTGGCGCCGGGCGAGATTGTCGATGTGCCGGTGTCGGTGGCGATGACCACGGAACGCCCGAGCAGCAGCTCGCAGACCATCAGTTTCAGGATCGTCGACAGCGACGAACCGGACATCTACAGCGTGGCGAAGAGCCGCTTTGTTGCGCCGATGAATCGTTGAGCCTTTACAATCCACCCCTCACCCCAGCCCTCTCCCCAGAGGGGAGAGGGGGAAAGGGAGCCGAGCTTTGTGCTTTTCAAAACCTGCGTTCAGCGCGATATCTCAGGTCGATGTCACTTGAAACAACACCTCGGTCAGTCCCCTCGCCCCTTTGGAGAGAGGGGGAAAGGGAGCTGACCTTTTTGCATTTCAAACCTGCGTTCGGCGCGATATCTCAGGTCGATGTCACTCGTAACAACAACTCGGTCAGTCCCCTCGCCCCTTTGGAGAGAGGGGGAAAGGGAGTCGACCTTCATGCTTGTCAAACCTGAGTTCGGCGCGATATCTCAGGTCGATGTCACTCGCAACAACAACTCGGTCAGTCCCCTCGCCCCTTTGGGGAGAGGGTTAGGGTGAGGGGCAAATCCCCCCGGACACCCCCACCCAACCACCCGGCAACAAGGCCCCCGATGAAACGCTACGAAAAATTCGCCGATGACATCGCTGAACTGATCCGCTCCGGAGTGCTTGGCCCCGGTCAGCGGGTGCCGTCGGTGCGCTACGCCAGCCAGACTTACGGGGTCAGCCCATCCACCGTGTTTCAGGCCTATTACCTGCTGGAACGCCGAGGCCTGATCCGTGCGCGGCCGCGTTCCGGTTACTTCGTCAACACCCACGCGCCGAGCCCGTTCTGCGAACCGGTGATCAGCAGCCAGGTCAACGAATCCACCGAGGTCGACGTCAGCGAACTGGTGTTTTCGGTGCTTGACTCGATCAAGGACCCGAACACCGTGCCGTTCGGCTCGGCGTTCCCCAGCCCGACACTGTTTCCATTGCAGCGGCTATCGCGCTCGCTGGCCAGCGCCGCGC
The DNA here is from genome assembly GCF_007828705.1 of Pseudomonas sp. SJZ131. Classification (NCBI taxonomy): domain Bacteria; kingdom Pseudomonadati; phylum Pseudomonadota; class Gammaproteobacteria; order Pseudomonadales; family Pseudomonadaceae; genus Pseudomonas; species Pseudomonas sp. SJZ131. The sequence goes on from NZ_VIVC01000001.1 coordinate 1,145,431, forward strand.
GGGAGATGGACCCGCGCATGGTGGTCACCGACATGTCGCCGGGCAACCCGCAACTGCGTCGGCAAATCGCCCTGCGCTACATGGTCGGCGGGCTGATGCTGCCGATGGAAGAGCTGCTGATCACCAACGGCGCGCTCGAAGCGCTGAACCTGTGCCTGCAAGCCGTCACCGAACCCGGCGACCTGGTGGCCATCGAAGCCCCGGCGTTTTACGCGAGCCTGCAAGTGCTGGAACGGCTGAAGCTCAAAGCAGTGGAAATTCCCGTGCACCCGCGCGACGGCATCGACCTCGGGGTGCTCGCGCAAACGCTGGAGCGCCATCCGATCAAGGCCTGCTGGTGCATGACCAGTTTCCAGAACCCGATGGGCGCGACCATGCCCGAAGCGAAGAAGCAGGAATTGGTCGAATTGCTGCGCAGCCACCAAGTGCCGCTGATCGAGGACGATGTATACGCCGAGCTGTATTACGGCCAGCAAGCGCCGAAACCGGCGAAGGCGTTCGACACCGAAGGGCTGGTGATGCATTGCGGTTCGTTCGCCAAAAGCCTCGCTCCCGGTTATCGCATCGGCTGGGTCGCGGCCGGGCGTTATGCACAGAAAATCGAACGGCTGAAACTGATGACCTCGCTGTGCGCCTCGATGCCGGCACAAGCGGCGATTGCCGATTACTTGCAACACGGCGGTTACGACCGGCACCTGCGCAAACTGCGTTACGCCCTGGAAGAACAGCAAAGCGCCATGCTCGCGGCCATCGCCCGGTATTTCCCGGCGCAAACCCGCGTCAGCCAACCGGCCGGCGGCTATTTTCTGTGGCTGGAACTGCCGCCGCAGATGGATTCGTTGAAGTTGTTTCAGATGGCGTTGGCGCAGGGCATCAGCATCGCGCCGGGGCCGATTTTTTCACCGACGCAACGCTTCAGGAACTGTATTCGGCTGAATTACGGCAGCCCGTGGGATGAGGCGGCGGAGAAAGCGATGGAAACGCTGGGGCGGATCGTGCGTTCGTTCTGAGTGTGTTGTGTTACCTGGTCAATGGCTATCGCGAGCAAGCTCGCTCCCACAGGGGCTGAAGGTGTTCACAAATGATGTGTTCACCAAAAACCACTGTGGGAGCGAGCTTGCTCGCGATGGCGTCAGACCGGACAGCCCAGTTCCTCGGGCTTAGCGTCTCGGGACTAGCGCCCTCCGCCCAAATCGACAAACGTCCCGGTCGCGTACGAGGCTTTGTCCGACAACAACCAGACAATCGCTTCCGCCACTTCATCCGGGCGCCCGCCACGGGCCATCGGGATGCCCGATTCCAGTTTGCTGACCCGCTCCGGGTCGCCGCTCAGGGCGTGGAAATCGGTGTAGATGTAACCCGGGCGCACCGCGTTGACGCGGATGCCCTCGCCGGCGACTTCCTTCGACAGGCCAATGGTGAAACTGTCCAGCGCGCCTTTTGACGCGGCGTAATCCACGTATTCATTCGGCGAACCCAGGCGCGCCGCCACCGACGACACGTTGACGATGCTGCCGCCCTGCCCGCCATGCTTGGGCGACATGCGCAGCACCGCGTGCTTGGCGCAGAGGATCGGCGCCAGAACATTGGTCTTGAGAATTTTGAGGATACGGAACTCGGACATTTCGTCGACCCGCGACTTGTGCCCGACGGTGCCGGCGTTGTTCACCAGCGCGGTGACCCGGCCCAGTTCGGTGTCGACACGGTGGAACAAGGCGACCACTTCGTCTTCGATGCTGACGTCGGCGCGAACCGCGATGGCCTGTGCGCCGAGGGCTCGGACTTGCTCGAGCACACGCTGCGCCGCTTCTTCGTCCGCCAGGTAATTGATGCAGATGCGATAGCCCTGCTCAGCGGCCAACAGCGCCGTGGCGGCGCCGATCCCACGGCTGCCTCCCGTGATGACCATGACTTTTTCCATGCTGACGATCCCCCGAATTCAAGCTTAAGCAGTCGGCGCCAAGAATAACCGCCCTTCGCCGCTTTTGCATGACCTGCATCTATGAGGATGCCGACGCTGACGCAGGAAATCGCTCGCCACGGGATGGTTTCAACCTGCCTGCAATTGCTCGCCACGGTGAATGTCGGCCATGAAGCGTTCGGCCGGCAGCGGATGGCCGAGCAGGTAACCCTGCAGCGAATCGCAACCCAATCGGGTCAGGAAATCCTGCTGCACGCCGGTCTCCACGCCTTCCGCAACAATCCGCAGACCCAGCGCCTGACCCAGCGCGACAATCGCCGAAACAATCGCCGCGTCATCGCTGTCATGCTCCAGATCGCGGACAAACCCGCGATCGATCTTCAGCTCATTGGCCGGCAAGCGCTTGAGGTACATCAGGCTCGAATAACCGGTGCCGAAGTCATCGATAGACAGGTCGACGCCCATGTCCGAGAGTTCCTGCAGCACCGTCATGCTTGCATCGGCGTCGCTCATGGCGGTGGTTTCGGTGATTTCCAGAGTCAGGCTGTTGGCCGGCAAATGGTGGGTGGCCAAAGCTTTGGCGACACTCTGCACCAGCCCCGCGTGACAGAACTGCAACGCCGAAAGATTCACCGCGATGCGCCAATCGGTGTAACCCAGCACATACCATTCGCGCATCTGCCGGCAGGCTTCGTTGAGCACCCACTCGCCAATCGGAATGATCAAACCGGTCTTTTCCGCCAGTTCGATAAACTTCGCCGGCAGCAGCATGCCCTGGGTTGGATGCACCCAGCGCAGCAACGCCTCGGCGCCGACCGGGCGCCCGTTGCTGGCATCGAACTTCGGTTGGTAATACAGGCGAAATTGCTGCTGATCCAGCGCCGCGCGCAAGTCTTGCAGCAGTTGCAGTTGCTTGCGCGCGTTGCTGTTCATCGACGCGTCGAAGAAGCTGTAGCCGTTTTTGCCCGCACCTTTGGCGTGGTACATCGCGGCGTCGGCGTTCATCAGCAACTCTTGCGCGGTGTGGCCATTGCCGGGAAACATGGCGATACCGAGGCTCGCGGATATTTGCAGATCGTGGTCGGCAACCTGGAACGAGCGCGCGATCAGCTCAACCTGACGCGACGCCAGGTTCAGCGCATCGCTCGGCTCGACGAGGCGCACCAGCAGGACAAATTCGTCACCGCCAATCCGCGCCAAGGTGTCCTGACTGCGCAAGTCTTCGCGCAAACGCATGCCGACTTCGCGCAACAACTGGTCGCCCATGTGGTGACCGAAGGCGTCGTTGACCGGTTTAAAGCCGTCGAGATCAATGAACATCAGCGCAAAACAACCGCCCTGCTCCTGAACTTTGGACATCGCCTGCTCGATCCGGTCGGCCAGCAGCATGCGGTTCGGCAGCCCGGTCAGCGGGTCGTGCAGCGCCAATTGGGTGAGTTCGCGGTTGGCCACGGTCAGCGAATGCGCGAGGTCGGCAGTGCGTGCTTCGAGGCGTGCATCAAGAATCGACGTGAGCAAAGCAATGCTCAGCACCGCCAACGTGGTGATCAGCACCAGATTGTCCAGACCTTTGCCGCTCAAGCCGCCGATTGCAGCGCCGCAAAAGCTGCCGTCCGGGAAACGCGCGGCGGCCATGCCGGTGTAGTGCATGCCGACGATGGCGAACCCCATGATCACCGCCGCGCCGCCACGAATCAGACCGACATACGGCGTGTGCTGGCGCAGGCGAAAGGCAATCGCCAGCGCTGCCGCCGAGGCACCAACGGCGATCACCAGTGAGGCGCCGAACAGCGTCGGGTCGTAATCGATGCCCGGCTGCATAAGCATGGCGGCCATGCCGGTGTAATGCATGGCGCTGATGCCGCTGCCCATCACCAGCGCGCCGAACGCCAGTTGCCAGACCGGCAGTTTCGGCTGGCTGACCAGCCACAAGGCAAAGCCGCACGAGAGGATGGCGATGGTCAGTGACAGCGCCGTGAGGGCGAAGTCGTAGCCGAGGTCGATCGGCAGATTGAACGCGAGCATACCGATGAAATGCATCGACCACACGCCGATACCCATCGCCACCGCGCCGCCGGCCGTCCATAGATGCACGGCGCGACCCTTGGTCGTGGCAATGCGGCCAGTCAGGTCCAAAGCGGTGTAGGAAGCAAGAATCGCCACGCACAGCGAGATCACAACCAGGGTGGGAGAGTAGGTGCCGATGAGCATGGGGTTTCTCGTGACTGCGCCACCGTACTGCGTCCATTCTCGGCGGGCAAAGTCGGCGATTGTACTGATTGCGCGGAAGAACGCACTGACAAAATGAGCAAAAGGCCATCAAGCCGATGAAACGCTTGTTTGACACAAATTTCAGGCTGTTTTCACCGGCCTGATCGTTCCACGCGGAGCGTGGCAACGATCACGATCATTGTTCTTCGCTGACCTGCAACTGCCCATCCCAGCCGCCGCCCAGCGCGGCGATCAATTGCACACTCGCCAGCAAACGGCTCTGCAGCACGTTCAATACGCTTTGTTCGTTATTCAACGCAGTCGCTTGCACCACCACTACGTCCAGATAAGCGATCAAGCCCGCCTTGTACTGGTTCTCGGTCAGGCGCAACGAATCACGCGCCGCTTCCAGTGCTTCCTGGCGCACCGACGCTTCCTGCTCATAGACCTTGAGTTGAATCAGGTAGTTTTCCACCTCGCGAAAACCGTCGAGCACGGTTTGGCGGTAAGTAGCCACGGTTTCGTCGTACAGCGCTTCGTTGCGGTCGAGTTCCGCCGAGCGCGCGCCGCCGTCGAACAGCGGCAACGTCAGTTTTGGCCCGACCGACCAGAAGCGGTTCGGCAAACTCACCAGATTGCTCGACGTACTGCTGCTGTAACCGCCACTCAGGCTCAGGCTCAAATCCGGGTAATACGCGGCTTTCGCCACGCCGATGTTGGCGTTGGCAGCAATGACCGAGCGTTCGGCGGAAGCAATGTCCGGTCGGCGTTCGAGCAATTGCGACGGCAGGCTCAGGGGGATTTGCGGCAGTTTCGGGATGTCCTGACTTTCCGCCAGATTGAACTCGGCCGGCGGCAAGCCGATCAGCACCGCGATAGCGTTTTCGAACTGCGCACGCTGCCAGATCAAATCCACCAGATCCGCTTGAGTGCTTTTGAGTTGGGTCTGCGCCTGCGCCACCGCGTCCCGCCCGGAGACACCGGCGCGGTACTGGTTCTGGGTCATTTGCAGCGAACGTTGATACGCCGCCACCGTCGATTCGAGCAAACGTTTCTGCTGATCGATCACGCGCAATTGCAGGTAGTTCTGGACCATTTCCGACTGCTGGCTCAGGCGCATCGCCGCGAGATCGGCGAAGCTCGCTTGCGCCGTGGCTTGGTCGGCCTCCAGCCCACGGCGCAATTTGCCCCAGATATCCGCTTCCCAACTGACGCCCAACTCGGTGCTGTAGGTATCGCGAATGCCGCTGGCCGAGCTGCTCAGGCTCGAACTGCTGCTGCCGGCGCCCTGGCTCGAGCGGGTCTTGCCCGCGCTTAAATCCACCGTCGGGTAAAACGCTGCGCGAGCACTTTTGACCAAGGCTTGCGATTGCCGATATCGCGCTTCGGCCTGGGCCACAGTCTGGTTGGCGTTGTTCAGTTGATCGACCAGGCCGTTGAGCTGCTGATCGCCATACAACTCCCACCAGGCGCCCCGCGCGAGGGAATCGCTGGGATTGGCCTGACGCCAACCCTCGGCTTCCTTGTACTGGGCGATTTCCGCGGTTTGCGGGCGCTGGTAATCCGGGCCGACGGCGCAAGCGCTGAGCAGGGTCACACACAGCGCCAGGCTCAACAGGCGCGAGCCCCGGGCCATGACAATCGGTGCAGCCAGAGTGATAAGCGAACGGTCAGTCATAGCGGAGTTTCCAGAGCTGCATCGGTACGTACCCCACGCCATTTATTGAAGCGATGGCGCAGTTTGTCGAGATAGAGGTAAACCACCGGGGTGGTGTAAAGGGTCAGCACTTGGCTGAAAACCAGCCCGCCGATGATGGTCAGACCCAGCGGCTGGCGCATTTCCGCGCCTTCGGCCTGGCTGAGCAGCAGCGGCAGCGCGCCAAGGATCGCCGCCAGCGTGGTCATCAGAATCGGCCGCAGGCGTTGCAGGCAAGCGCTGCGAATCGAGTCCAGCGGGCTCATGCCTTGATGGCGTTCCAATTGCAACGCGAGATCGATCATCAAAATCGCGTTTTTCTTCACCACGCCGATCAACAGGAACAGCCCCAGCAGCGAGATCAGGCTGAACTCGCCACCGAGAAGGTAAATCGACAACAACGCGCCGACCCCGGCCGAAGGCAAGGTCGACAGAATGGTCAACGGGTGAATGTAGCTTTCATAGAGCACGCCCAACACCAGATACACCGCCAAGAGCGCGCCGAGAATCATGAACGGCTGGCTCTTCTGCGTGGCCGCAAACGCATCGGCGGTGCCGGCGACCTTTACGATCACGTCTTCGGGCATGCCGAGCTTGGCAATCGCACGCTCGATGGCCGCCGTGCCCTGCTCCACCGTCACCCCTTCGGCCATGTCGAAGGAAATGCTCTCGGAGGCAAACTGGCCTTCGTGGCTGACCCGGTCATCTTCCAGGCTGTTTTCGTAATGGGCGATGGTCGACAACGGAATCCGCGCGCCATCGGCGGTGATCACCTGGACTTGCTTGAGGGTAATCGGGTCCTGCGCGTATTTCTGATTGACCTCCATCACCACTTTGTACTGGTTGAGGCTGTCGTAAATCGTCGAAATCTGCCGCTGGCTATATGCGTTGTTCAGCACCGAGGTAACCATGTCCATGTCGACGCCGAGGCGCTTCGCCTGATCGCGGTCGACCATCAACGTGACTTGTTGCGCGCCGCCACCCTCGCGCGCATCAATCGCCGTCAACTCGGGCAAGGCACGCAACGCCGTCACGACTTTCGGGTACCACTCGCGCAACGAGCCGAGGTCGGCACTTTGCAGAATGTAGGAATACTGCGCCGTGGTCTGTTCGCGACCGCCGCCGAATTGCAGGTCCTGGTCGGCCATCAGCATCAACTGCGCGCCGGCCACTTTCGGCATCTCCTTGCGCATCCGTTCGATGACTTTTTGCGCAGAGATGTTGCGCTCGTTGATCGGTTTCAAGCGCACCAGCATGAAGGCGTTGTTGGTGCCGTTGGTGCCGCCGATGAAGCCGGCAACGCTCTGCACCGCATCGTCCTTGAGCACTGCGCGGCGGAAGATTTCCATTTTCGGCTGCATCACGCTGAACGACAGGCCGTCGTCGCCACGGACAAAACCGATCAACTGGCCGGTGTCCTGCTGCGGCATGAAGGTTTTCGGCACTACCACGTACAGCGCGACGTTGACCCCGACGGTGATGATCAGGCTGAGCAACGTCAGGCGCCGATGCCGCAACACCCAGTCGAGGCTGGTCGCGTATTTGCCGACCATCCAGTCGTTGGCCCGATGGCTCCAGCGTTGCAGACGATTTTCCTGACCCGGCGTGTGCGGCTTGAGCCAACGCGCGCAGAGCATCGGCGTCAGGGTCAGCGAGACGATCAGCGAAACCACAATCGACGCCGCCAGCGTGATGGAAAACTCGCGGAACAGGCTTTCGATGATCCCGCCCATGAACAGAATCGACAGGAACACCGCGACCAGCGACACGTTCATCGACAACAACGTGAACCCGACTTCCTCGGCACCCAGGTACGCCGCTTTCATCGGCGGCACGCCTTCGTCGATGTGCCGGGAAATGTTCTCCAGCACCACGATGGCGTCGTCCACCACCAAGCCAGTGGCGAGAATCAGCGCCATCAGCGACAGGTTGTTCAGGGAAAAACCGTAGAGGTACATCACCGCAAACGTTCCGACCAGCGACACCGGCACGGCCAATGTCGGAATCAGCGAGGCGCGGAAGTTACCGAGAAACAGGAACACCACCAGAATCACCAGCGCCACGGCGATCAGCAGGGTCATTTCGGCTTCGTGCAACGTCGCTTTGATCACTGGCGAGCGGTCCATCGCCAGGTTCAGCTTGACGCTGGCCGGCAACACCGCTTGCAACGCCGGCAGTTGCGCCTTGATCTCGTTGACCGTTTCGATGATGTTGGCGCCGGCCTGACGGTTGATCACCAGCAGCACCGCCGCGTCATTGTTGAAGAAACCACTGTTGTAGCGGTCTTCGACGCCGTCGCTGACCGTCGCTACATCCTTCAGGCGCAGGGCGGCGCCGTTGTTGTAGTGGATGATCAGCGACTCATAATCCTTGGCTTTTTCCAGTTGATCATTGGCCTGCACCTGCCACAGACGCTGGTCGTCCTCGACCGAACCTTTGGGCCGGCGCACGTTGGCATTGGCGATGGTATTGCGCACGTCGTCCAGCGCCACGCCGTACTGGTTCAGCGCTTGCGGTTCGAGTTCGATGCGCACCGCCGGCAGGGAGCTGCCGCCGATCTGCACTTCGCCGACGCCCTGCACCTGCGACAGGCTCTGCGACAAAATGGTCGAGGCCAAATCGTAGAGCTGACCTTTTTCCAGCACGTCCGAGGTCAGCGACAACACCATGATCGGCGCTTGCGACGGGTTGACCTTCTTGTAGGTCGGCATGCTGCGCATCCCGCTCGGCAACAGGTTGCGCGAGGCGTTGATAGCCGCTTGCACTTCCCGCGCCGCGCCGTTGATGTCGCGGTCGAGGTCGAATTGCAGAATCACCCGCGTCGAACCCTGGCTCGAGCGGCTGCTCATGGTGTTGACCCCGGCGATGGCGCCGAAGGAACGTTCCAGCGGCGTGGCCACGGTCGAGGCCATCACTTCTGGGCTGGCGCCGGGCAGACTGGCCTGCACCACGATCACCGGGAAGTCCATCTGCGGCAACGGCGCCACCGGCAACAGACCGAAACTGACACCGCCGAGTAGCATGATCGCCAAACTCAGCAACATCGTCGCGACCGGGCGCTTGATGAAAGGACCGGAGAGGTTCATGGCTGTTCTACCGTTTCCACGGTGGTGGACTTGCGGCCCCAGCGCCGACCGAGGCGGTCAAAGTACAGGTAGATAACCGGCGTGGTGAACAGCGTCAGCACCTGGCTCAGCAGCAAACCACCGACCATCACCAGACCCAATGGCTGACGCAGTTCGGCGCCGGAGCCGGTGGCGAGCATCAGCGGCACTGCGCCAAACAGCGCGGCCAGCGTGGTCATGAGGATTGGCCGGAAGCGCAGCAGCGCCGCTTGATAGATCGCCTGCTCCGGCGCCATGCCCTGATTGCGCTCAGCGTCGAGGGCGAAGTCGATCATCATGATCGCGTTTTTCTTGACGATGCCGATCAGCAGAATGATGCCGATGATCGCGATCATCCCCAGGTCATTGCCGGTCAACAGCAACGCCAGCAAGGCCCCGACCGCTGCCGAGGGCAAGGTCGAAAGAATGGTGATCGGGTGAATGTAGCTCTCGTAAAGCACGCCGAGCACGATGTACATGGTCACCACCGCCGCCAGAATCAGCAGCAGCGTGCTCGACAGCGAGGCCTGGAACGCTTCGGCCGCGCCTTGGAACTGGGTTTGCACGCCGACCGGCATGCCGATGTCTTCCTGCACTTGTTCGATGATGTCCACCGCGTGCCCCAGCGCCACGCCGGGCGCCAGGTTGAACGACATCATGACCGCCGGGAACTGGCCGATATGGGTAATCGCCAATTGCGCCTGACGCTGCTCGATCCGCGCCAGACTCGACAGGCGCACCTGGCCGCCATCGGTGGTCTTGACGTGAATCTGGTTCAGCGCATCCGGGCCGATCTTCTCCCCGGACTGCGCTTGCAGGACCACGCGGTACTGACTGGCCTGGGTATAAATAGTCGAAATCTGTCGCTGGCCGAATGCGTCGTACAGCGCATCGGTAATGTTCGACACCGACACACCAACCCGCGACGCCGCATCGCGGTCAATCACCAGGAACACCTGCAAGCCCTTGTCCTGCAAGTCGCTGGCAACGTCAGTCAACTCCGGCCGCTGCGCCAGCGCTTCGACCAGACGGCCGCTCCACAGGCTGAGCAATTCCGAATCCGGCGAAGACATGCTGAATTGGTACTGCGTGCGGCTGACCCGGTCTTCGATGGTCAAGTCCTGCACCGGTTGCATGAACAGCCGGATGCCAGTGAGTTTGTCCACTTCCGGTTGCAGCCGCGCGATGATTTCGGTGGCGCTGAGGTCGCGGCCGCTGTGCGGCTTGAGATTGATCAGCATGCGCCCGGCGTTGAGCGTGGCGTTGTCGCCATCGACGCCAATGTATGACGACAGGCTCTGCACCGCCGGGTCAGCCAGAATGATCTTCGCCAGTTGTTGCTGGCGTTCGCCCATTGCCGCGAAGGAAATCGACTGCGGCGCCTCGGAAATGCCCTGAATCACCCCGGTGTCCTGCACCGGAAAGAAGCCCTTCGGCACCACCATGTACAGCACCACGGTCAAGCCCAGCGTGGCGATTGCCACCAGCAACGTCAGCGGTTGATGCTTGAGCACCCACTGCAACTTGCGCCCATAAGCGGCGATCATCCAGTCGATGGTCGCGCCACTGGCGCGGTAGAAACGGCCCTGTTCTTCTTCCTTCGGTTCACGCTTGAGCAGCCGCGCGCACATCATCGGCGTCAACGTCAGCGACACCACGAGGGAAATCAGGATCGCCACTGCCAGCGTGATCGCAAATTCGCGGAACAGCCGCCCGACCACGTCAGCCATGAACAGCAACGGAATCAGTACCGCGATCAGCGACAAGGTCAGGGAAATCAGGGTGAAGCCAATCTGCTTCGCGCCTTTGAGCGCCGCCGTCATCGGGCTGTCGCCCTCTTCGATAAACCGGGAAATGTTCTCCAGCATCACGATCGCATCATCGACCACAAACCCGGTGGCGATGGTCAGCGCCATCAAGGTCAGGTTGTTCACCGAGAACCCGGCGAGGTACATCACGCCGAAGGTGCCGATCAGCGACAACGGCACGGCGACCGAGGGAATGATCGTCGCACTGGCGCGGCGCAGGAACAGGAACGTGACCATCACCACCAGCGCGATGGCGATCAGCAATTCGTGTTGGACGTCAGTGACCGAGGCGCGGATGGTTTGGGTGCGGTCGGTCAACACGGTGACTTCGAGGCCGGCCGGCAGGTTGTCAGTGATGCTCGGCAGCAAAGCCTTGATCCGGTCAACCACTTCAATCACGTTGGCGCCGGGCTGGCGCTGGATGTTGAGCAGCACTGCCTGATTTTCGTTGGCCCACGCGGCCAGCCGTTCGTTCTCGGCGCCGTCGACGATTTCCGCGACGTCCTTGAGCCGCAACGGCGCGCCGTTGGCGTAGGCGAGAATCAGGTTGGCGTAGTCTTCGGGCGAGGTCAGTTGGTCGTTGGCATCGAGCATCGACACCCGCGTCGGGCCGTCGAAGTTGCCCTTGGGCTGATTGACGTTGGAGGCACCGACGAGGGTGCGCACGTCCGAGAGGTTCAAGCCGTTGGCCGCCAGCGCTTCGGGGTTGACCTTGATCCGCACGGCCTGACGCTGACCGCCGGCGATACTGACCATACCGACGCCGCTGATCTGGGCGATTTTCTGCGCCATGCGCGTATCGACCAGATCGTTGAGTTTGGGCAGGAGCATGGTTTTCGAGGTGATCGCCAGGGTCAGCACCGGGGTATCCGCCGGGTTGACCTTGTTGTACACGGGCGGCGCCGGCAGGTCGGTCGGCAGCAGATTGGTCGCGGCGTTGATCGCGGCTTGCACCTGCTGCTCGGCGACGTCCATGTTGATGTCGAGGCTGAAACGCAGGGTCAGCACCGAGGCGCCGCCGGAACTGGTCGAGGCCATTTGCGTCAGGCCGGGCATTTGCCCGAACTGGCGCTCAAGGGGCGCGGTCACCGCACTGGTCATCACGTCCGGGCTGGCGCCGGGGTACAGCGTCATGACGCGAATGGTCGGGTAATCGACCTGCGGCAGCGCCGATACCGGCAGCAGTCGATAGGCGATGATGCCGGCCAGGATAATGGCGAGCATGCTCAGGGTCGTGGCGACCGGGCGCAGGATGAACAGCCGCGAGATGTTCATGCGCCCTTCTTGGCCTTGTCGGTGACAGTCGCGTCAGTGGTCTTGGCGGCGGATTTGCCTTGCAGGTGTTCGGTCGGGCTGGTGGGCACTTCGGTGCTGTCGTTGACCACTTCCACTTCACTGCCTTCTTTCAAACGGTCGGTGCCTTCCAGGACCACCCGATCACCGGCGGCGAGGCCTTCGGTGATGACCGTGTTATCGCCGTCGCTGGCGCCGACTTTCAACGCGCGGACCGTGACTTTCTTGTCACCGTCCATGGCGTAGACGAAGGTGCCGTTGGTGCCGAACTGAATCGCTGCCGAGGGCGCGAGCACCACGTCTTTGAGGGTGTCGGCGAGCAGGTGAACATTGACGAACTGGTTGGGGAACAACGCCTGATCGCGGTTATCGTAGCGCGCCTTGAATTTCAGCGTGCCGGTGGTCACGTCAATCTGGTTGTCGAGGCTTTGCAACACGCCGCTGGCCTGGATTTTCATGTCGCCACGGTCCCACGCTTCGACTGGCAGTTTGGCCCCGGTGTGGTAGCGCGCGAGCACAGTGTCGAGGCTGTTTTCCGGCAGGGTGAACACCACGCTGATCGGCTGCGTCTGGGTGATGATCGCCAGCGCCGTGGTGTCGTTGGCAGCGACGAGGTTGCCGACGTCGAGCTGACGCAAACCGACACGCCCGGTAATCGGCGCGCGGATCTTGGTGAATTCGAGATTGAGTTTGGCGTCGTTGACCGCTGCCTGATTGGTCTTGACCGTGCCCAGATACTGGCCGACCAGCGCTTCGGCGGTGTCCAGGGTCTGCTTGGCAATACTGTCTTCCTTGAAGAGACCGCGATAACGCTCGACATCGACCTGCGCGTTCTTCAGTTGCGCCTGGTTCTGCAGCAACGTGCCCTCGGCCTGGAGCAAAGCGTTCTGGTAAGGACGCGGATCGATCTCGGCAAGCAGGTCGCCAGCCTTGACCATCTGCCCTTCCTCGAAGGCAATCTTCATCAATTCGCCGGCCACGCGGCTGCGCACATTGATGGTGTTCAGCGCCGTCACGGTGCCCAGTGCCCGGTAATACAGCGGGAAGTCACCCTTGACCGCCGGGGCTACGCGCACCGGAATCGGCCCGGACGCGCCGCCGAAGCCTGGCCGCATGGCCCCGGACTTGCCCGTGTGCCCCGCCGCCGCTTTCGGTTTTTCGCCCTCTTTCTGGTCAGTGCCGGCGGGCCAGAATTTCCAGCAAACGACGGCGACGACCAACAGGACAAGCAGGCCGAACAGCCAGCGACGGGAACTACGGGACGAGGATTGCATTGAATGATCAACCATTGGGCGCGTGGGCTTCTTTTACGGGAGGCTGAACGATAAGCACTGGCGGGCATTAAGCAAAGCGCCTTTACCGGCAATTTACCTTCGGCTTACGTATCAGGAGGTCTATCTAAGGCACTGAAGCACAAATGAAAACGGCCTGGCGAGTGCCAGGCCGTTAACAAATGTAAAAAGCCTTACTTCAGAACAGCAAGGGCTGCGTCGTAGTTTGGCTCTTCGGCAATTTCTTTCACCAGCTCGCTGTGCAGCACGTTGTCGTTTTCATCCAGTACCACAACGGCACGCGCGGTAAGGCCTTTGAGCGGGCCGTCTGCGATGGCTACGCCATAGTTTTCGATGAACTCGGCGCCACGCAGGGTCGACAGGTTCTGCACGTTTTCCAGACCTTCGGCGCCGCAGAAGCGTGCCTGGGCGAATGGCAGGTCAGCGGAGATGCACAACACCACGGTGTTGGCGACTTCGTTGGCCTGAGCGTTGAACTTGCGCACCGAGGTGGCGCAAGTCGGGGTGTCAACGCTTGGGAAGATGTTCAGCACTTTACGTTTGCCGGCGAAGCTCGCCAGGGTCACGTCGGACAGATTGCCCGCCACCAGGGAAAAGGCTGGCGCCTTGGAACCGGCTTGCGGCAGTTGGCCGTTGACTTGAACCGGGTTGCCTTTAAGAGTGACTTGAGCCATGAACGGAGTCCTTCTGTTGGAAATATGAAGAGGCCGAAGTTAACCACGAAATCGCCCGACGACCTATGCCCAAACACAAATTGTCATGTGTCGCAGCCTGAATTGGATACAACCTCCCTTTCCATATAAAGAAGCAATTTTTTGCCAGCCGATTGTCGATTACGCGTCCGCCCGTTCGACTAGTCCGTGAATCACTCACCTGCAGCGGAGACAAAACCATGCGATTCATGATCATTGTGAAAGCCAGCCCGGAATCCGAAGCCGGCGTGTTGCCCAGCGAAGAACTGATGACCGCCATGGGCAATTACAACGAGGAACTGGTCAAGGCCGGCATCCTGCTTTCGTGCGATGGCCTCAAGCCCAGCAGCCACGGCGCCCGCGTGCGTTTCTGCGGCGAAAACCGCACGGTGATCGACGGCCCGTTTGCCGAGACCAAGGAGTTGATTGCCGGGTATTGGCTATGGGAAGTCAAATCCACAGAAGAAGCCATCGAATGGGTCAAGCGCTGCCCTAACCCGATGCCGGGCAACGAGGCGGAAATCGAGATTCGGCCGATCTATGAAGCCGAAGATTTTGGCGATGAATAGACGCCGCAATTGCGCGAACAGGAAGCTCGGTTGCAAGAAGCGGTGAAGAAGCGCTGAGCGCGATCCTGCCGAGTCACCTCAATCATGCGGCCCAAACCACTGTTTCGTATTAACTTTTCAGTACATGAAAAAAACCGTGAACCAATAGCCAAAACCAAAGAATTAATCCATTCGACTGGATAACCCGCCGTTAGCTGCTAGCTTCAAAAGACGTGTTCTAAAGGCCTGATCGGAAAAAGACTACGAAAAAGACCACGAGAGAGACCACGTGGTTAAGGCCAAAAACAGGGCCACTTCGTCCACTGAGCCACCAAGGAACCGGGCAATCATGTCGAAAAATCTGGCAGCGCGCGCACTGTCGGTGGTGGCACTCATGGCGCCTGCCATTTGTGCTCACGCGGATAACGCCGAGGAAGCCAACAAAAGTAACAACCCACTGAACCTGGCGCCCGGCGCCAATCTTCAGGACTACTACACGCCAAAAATCTACGACACCAATGTGCACACCAATGACGCGTTGTTGCGCGGCACGTTGCCGGTCGCGCCCAATGACTTTATCGGCGTGCCGCAATTGCTTCGCGCGACGTTGCCGATCAGCACCCGCCCCGACCCGCATAACGGTTACAGCACCGGCATCGGTGATCTCAACCTGTTCGATATCTTTTTGCTCAAGACCGACGGCGTGCAACTGGGCATCGGCCCGCAGATCACCGCGCCCACTGCCGAGCAGGACGAGTTGGGCACCGGCAAATGGCAGGCGGGGCTGGCTGCTGTCGCGATTGATTCCTCGCCGCGCGGGCTGCTCGGCGCACTGATCCAGTACCAGAGCTCGTTCGCCGGTGACCATGACCGCGCCCACGTCGAGTCCGCGACGATGCAGCCTTTCATCATTCATAACCTGGAGAAAGGCTGGTACTTGCGTTCGACCGGCACCTGGACGTTCGACCTGAAAAACGACACGCATTACATCCCCATCGGCTTGGGCGGCGGCAAAGTCTGGAAGTCCGGCAGCAACATCTTCAATGCGTTTGTTGAACCGCAGTGGACCGTTGAACGCAAGGGCGACGGCTTGCCGCAGTTCACGCTGTTTGCCGGGATCAATGTGACCTTCGGAAAGTAAACAAGGAGTTTTTATGCACGTTGCACTTCGTGCCGCAGGTTTCAGCCTGATGACGATGTTCGTCAGTTGTGGCGTCGGCGCCAATGCCCAAACCCAAACCCAAGCCCAAAATCAGCCACGGCAGCTCGAAACCCGCATCGGCAAAGTCGCGATGGAGGGCGAGTTGCCGGCCCACGAGTCAATTGCCAAGCTGTACGCCGAACTGGATTTCCAACAGGCGACCCAGAGCTATTTGTGGGCCTTGCCGCTGGTGTCATACGCGCAATGGCAGGAAGAATTTCGCAGCAAACTAGGCGCCCACAGTGGCGACCTGATGGTGCTCAACAGTTACGAAGACAAACTCGGCGTGATCACCGCCAATGCCACCACGCCGTACATTCTCGGCTTCGTCGACCTCAACGAAACCGGGCCGCTGGTGATAGAACTGCCGCCGGGCCCCACCGCTGGCGGCATCGGTGATTTCTGGCAACGGGCGATCATCGACATGGGCCAGACCGGCCCCGACAAGGGCAAGGGCGGCAAGTACCTGGTGCTGCCACCGGGCGCGGAACCACCGGCCGATGCCGGCCAGTATTACCTGGCGAAATCGCAAACCATGAACGTGCTGGTGGGTTTCCGCGTGCTCGACCCGGACCCGGCCAAAGGCAAAGCGCTGGTCGAGCAATTCAAAATGTACCCCTACGCCAACCGTGCCGAACCGGGCAAAACCAAGCTGCTGTCGCCCGGTGGCAAAAGCTGGTCCGGGACCCAGCCACGCGGCCTCGCTTATTGGGAGCGCCTGCACCAGATCATCCAGAAAGAGCCAGTCAACGAGCGTGACCGTTTCTACATGGCGATGCTCGCGAGTCTGGGCATCGAGAAAGACCGGCCGTTCAATCCCAACAACCAGCAACGCGCAGCGCTGGAACAAGGTGCGCAGGTCGGCGAGTTGATCGCCAAGGCCAACACGTTCGCCAAGCGTTTCCCGGACGCGCAGTACTGGAAAGACCGGCAGTGGGACACCGTGCTGAACATTGCCGAACCGTCGCAGCGCGTCGCGTATTACGACCAGTTGTGGGAGCGCAGTGCCTGGTTCTATGAAGCGGTGACCAACACCAAAGGCATGGTTTCGAAAACTCCCGGGCTCGGCCAGACCTACCTCGGCGCCTACACCGATGCCAAAGGCAACTGGCTCGACGGTGGGAAAAACTATCGCTTGCACGTTGGCGCGAACCCGCCGGCCAAGCAATTCTGGTCGATGACCGTGTACGACATCGACAGCCGTTGCCTGATCGACAATCCGCAACGCAAGGCCGATCTGTCCTCACGTCAGGACCTGAAAAAGAACGCCGACGGCTCGGTGGACCTGTACTTCGGCCCCACCGCGCCCAAGGGGTTCGAGAACAACTGGGTGCAAACCGTGCCGGGCAAACACTGGTTCAGCTACTTCCGTTTGTACGCGCCGACCGAAGCGTATTTCGACAAGAGCTGGAAGCTCGATGACATCGCCCTGGTGGAGTGAAGCCAGGCGCACACATCCTCAGCTGAACGGATCTCCCGTGGCGAGCAAGCTCGCTCGCCACAAGTCATCAGGTGTTTGAACTGACTCGTCACTGACGGGATTAATTTGAAGGGATACGCAATGCACTTCACCAAAGCCCCGCGTCTATTGCTTGCCAGCCTCTCTATCCTGCTAAGCGCGGGCGCCTGGGCCGATTTCACCGCCACCCCGCAGGAAGCCCGCGGCATCGCTAAAGAAGGCTACCTCTATGGCTTCCCCATCGTCGAAATGTACAAAACCCTGTACACCCAAGCCGTCGACAAGAGCAGCGAGAATTTCAAGGCACCGTTCAACCACATCGGCAACACCGCCAAGGCGTTCACCGCCAAAGACACCGCGTTTGTCACGCCCAACGCCGACACGCCCTACTCCTTCATCTGGATGGATTTACGCGCCGAACCCTTGGTGCTGACCCTGCCGCCAATCGAAGAGCAGCGATATTACTCGGTGCAACTGATCGACCTTTACACGCAAAACTTCGCTTATCTGGGCAGCCGCAGCACCGGTAATCAGGGCGGCCATTTCATGATTGCCGGGCCAACCTGGCAGGGCCAGCAACCGGTCAATATTGATCGCATGCTGCGCAGCGAAAGCGACATTGCCTACGCGCTGTACCGCACGCAGTTGTTCGACGCCAAGGACTTGGCCAAGGTCGAGCAAATCCAGCACGGCTACAAGGTCGAAACCCTCAGCCAATACCTCAAACAGCAGGCCCCGGCCGCCGCGAAAGCCATCGACTGGCCAAAACCGCTGCCGACCATGAGTGACACCCCGGAGCTGTTCCGCTACCTGAACTTCATGCTCGCCTTCGCCCCGGCGCAGGACGTGGAAAAAGACCTGCTCGCACGTTTCGCCAAGATCGGCATCGAGGCCGGCAAACCGTTTCGGTTGACCGACCTGAGGGCGGAACAGCGCCAAGCCCTCGAAGACGGCATCAATGATGCCAAGGCTGAATTTGCCGAATTCAAGAAAAGCAAAATCGACACCCACCAGGTCAGCAGCGGCGATTTTTTCGGCACTCGCGATCACCTCAAGGGCAATTATCTTTACCGCTACGTCGGCGCCAACGTCGGGATTTTTGGCAACTCCGCCGAAGAGGCGAACTACATCGGTTACTTCGTCGACAAGGATGGGCAGTCGGTAGACGCGTCAAAACACAACTACACCCTGCATTTCGACAAGGGCGCCCTGCCCCCGGCCGATGCGTTCTGGTCGCTGACGATGTACGACGGCAAGAACAAATTACTCGTCGCCAACCCGTTGAACCGCTACCTGATCAACTCGCGAATGCTCCCCGACCTCAAGCTCGACGCCGACGGTGGGCTGACTCTGTACGTACAAAACAAGGCCCCGGCCAACGACCTGCAAAGCAACTGGCTCCCCGCGCCAGACGGGCCGTTTTACGGCGTGCTACGCCTGTACCTGCCGAGACCGGAAGTCGCCAGCGGCCAATGGAAAATGCCATTGCTGAACAAAGTCGAAAAACCGGTCGAGCAATAAGTTGAGAAAGAAGTTGAGGACGAAGTCCATGAACAGTCGCATGCAACGGAGCAACACAATGGGTTCGAAGACTTCAAGGAATGTCGGTCTGACGGTACTGACGCTGGCGATCACCCCGCTGCTGAGCCACGCCGACAACGCTCGCGACTGGCAGAACCTGCCGACCGACCTGAACATGGTGTTCGGTTATTACAACCGTATCGACAGCAACACGCCGATCGATACCTCGCTGCCGATTGACGGCTTGTCGCTGAATGCCGACCTGTACATCGCGCGTTTTGCGCGCTCGTTTGCGATTGACGGACGCAACAGCGCGATTCAGATCCTGCAGCCCTACGCGGACATTTCCGCGTCGTTCGACAACGCGCAATTCTTCAACGGCACCAAGCACAACGGCGGCATGGCCGACACCCAATTCGTACTGGTGCACAACCTGTTCGGCGGTCCGGCGCTGACCAAAGAGGAGTTTGCCAACTGGACCCCGGAAACCTTCCTCACCGGCGCCCTGTGGATCACCGCGCCGACCGGTGATTACGACAAGGACCGGGTGATCAACATCGGCTCCAACCGTTGGGCGTTCAAACCGGAAATTGCCTTCGGCACGCCGATTGGCCCGACCTGGCTGGAGTTCAACACTTACGTCTCGCTGTTCGGCGACAACGACGATTATCACGGCGACGGCACCCTCGAGCAAAAAGCGCTGTACGCCATCGAAACCCACTACAGCTACACCATCAACCGCGCGTTGTGGGCCTCGCTCGACGCCACTTACAACCGTGGCGGCGAAACCAGAATCAACGGTGACTGGCAGGACAACAAACAGGAAAACGCCCTGTTCGGCGCCTCGGTCGGTTTCATGCTGTCGCCGCAATTCGGCGGCATGCTGGCTTACTCGGACACTGTTTCGGAACGCACCGGCTCGCCGGATGTGAACACCTGGACCTTGCGCCTGCAATACGCCTGGTAAGGCGCCGACGTCAGATTTATTCCCGGGGCATCATAAAAAGGGCAGTTCTCATGACCGCACTCAACGACCTCAACGCCCTGCAAGCGAGCATCGCCGAATCGGTGCTCGGCCAGGATCAGGTGATCCGGCAGATCCTGCTCGGCCTGCTGGCCAACGGGCATATGTTGCTGGAAAGTCTGCCCGGCCTGGCCAAGACGCGCACGGTCAAGGCGTTGGCCAGGCACCTGGACGCGAAGATGAGCCGCATCCAGTTCACCCCGGATTTGTTGCCGTCGGACATTACCGGCGCCGAGGTGCTGCATCAGGTTGAAGGCCGGAATGAAATCCGTTTCCAGCCGGGGCCGCTGTTCGGCAACTTGATCCTCGCCGATGAAATCAACCGCGCGCCGGCCAAGGTCCAGGCCGCGCTGCTTGAGGCGATGGAAGAACGGCAAATCACCGTGGCCGGCAACAGCCATGTGTTGCCGGAGCTGTTTATCGTGGTCGCAACGCAAAACCCGATCGAGCAGGAAGGCACTTATCCGCTGCCGGAAGCGCAAATGGACCGTTTTCTGATGAAGGTTCTGCTGGATTACCCCAGCGCAGCGAACGAAAGCCAAGTGCTGCGGCTGTTGCGCGAGGAAGAGTTCGCGCTGAGCGCCAAGACTGCGGCGCTGCCGGGTTTTGCCTTGTCGCAGGAAGTGATCTTCGCTGCGCGCCGCGAAGTCAGTGGCATTCACGTGTCGCCGGCAATCGACACTTACCTGATCGACCTGATCAACGCCACGCGCCACCCGGCCGATTACGACGCCGACCTCGGCCGCTGGATCGCCATCGGCGCCAGCCCTCGCGGCGGCATCGGTCTGGACCGCTGCGCGCGCGCCGATGCGTGGCTGCAAGGGCAGGATTTCGTCTCGCCGGACAACGTGCGCGCGGTGGTCCACCCGGTGCTGCGCCACCGTTTGCAATTGAGTTATGACGCAGTGGCTGACGGGGTCACGGCGGATCAGGTGCTGGACCGCTTGCTCGATAAAGTGGCGATCCCGGCATGAACACCGATGGTCTGGTCTACGTCTCTCTGGCGCAGCTGATGGCGCTGGAGTTCAAGGCCCGCAACCTGAGTTTTCTCGCGCGTCAGCCGCAGGGCAGCATTCTCGCCGGCAACCATGCCTCGCGCCTGCGCGGTCGCGGGTTGAATTTCGATGAGCTGCGACGGTATCAGCCGGGCGACGATTTGCGTCATCTGGATTGGCGCGCCTCGCTGCGCACCGGCAAACCGGTGGTGCGCACGTTTACCGAGGAACGCGACCGCCCGGCGCTGGTTGTGGTGGACCAGCGCATGTCGATGTTCTTCGGTTCGCAACGCAGCTTCAAATCCGCGACCGCTGCCGAACTGGCGGCACTGGCGGCGTGGATGACCTTCAATGCCGGCGACCGGGTCGGCGGGCTGGTGTTCAACGATCAACGGATCGACAGCATCGCCCCGCTGCGCAGTCGCAAACGGGTTGAAGCGCTGTGCAGCCGTATCGCCGAGCAGAATCAGCAACTGAACGCGGCCAATCCCGACGCCGAGGGCGAGGCGCAACTCGACAAGGTTTTACAACATTGCCTAGCGGTGGCCGGGCACGATCATTTGATCTGCATCGTCAGTGACTTTGCCGGCGCCGGCGAACGCACCTTGCAATTACTGCGGCAACTGGCGGCGCACAACGACGTGATCGCCATGCAGGTGTTTGATCCGCTGGCACAGAATCTGCCGCGCAACGGGCGTTTGCTGGTGACTCAAGGTCAGCTGCAAGTCGAACTGGCGGTGGAACAGCGCCGCGTGCATGAGCCGTTGGAAGACTTCCTCAGCGGTCGGCTCAAGGATGTCGCGACCCTGCTCAAGCGCAGCCAGGTGCCGTTGATGATGTTCAGCACCGCGACCGACGCGCATGAACAATTGCGCAACGAACTGGGCAGGCAAACGGGTCGGTCTGGCGGCGCTCGCCGATGAACCCGAATGTGCCGAGCATCGATCAGCTCAAGGAGCTGGGCTTGCCCGCGCCGGTAAGTTACGCGCCGCAGACGTGGGGCTGGTGGCTGTTATTAGGGTTGCTGGTGGCGGCGGTCTTGCTGCTGACGGCGCGCAAGGTCTGGTTGTGGCGCCGCGATCGTTATCGGCGCGAGGCGTTGGCGCGGTTGACCGAGTTGCAAGGTCGCGGGGATGACCTCAGTGCATTGCGCGAACTCCCGGAGTTGCTGAAAAGAGTCGCCCTCTCCATCCCCCCCGTTGGAGCGAACTTGCTCGCGATGAGGCCCGCACATTTAAAACTGATCTCGGCCGAAAGAACGCCATCGCCAGCAAGCTATCTCCCACAGGTGACCGCGCTCGGCGGTGAAGAGTGGCAAGCCTTTCTCGAGGCGCACAGCGCGAAACCTATACCCGCCGATTTCAGCCAACAACTCGCGCAACTGGCCTACGCGCCGGACGCGATACTGCTGGCGCTGCCCAGCGAACACCGCCAGCGCCTGTTCGACACCTGCAAACACTGGGTGGAGCATCATCATGTGGCAGCTTGATTACCTGTGGCTGCTATTGCTGCTGCCGCTGCCGTGGTTCGGTTACCGCTATCTGCCGGCGTATCGCGAGGCCCGCAGCGCGGTGCGCGTGCCATTTTTTGCGGCGATGAGCCGCGCGGTCGGTCAGGCGCCGAGCGCACCGGGCAGTCGCAACAATCGCTGGCAGTTGCTGCTGAATCTGCTGGTCTGGACCTTGCTGCTGATCGCCGTCGCGCGCCCGGTCTACGTGGAAAAACCCATCGAACGGCAACAACCGGTGCGCGACCTGATGCTCGCCATCGACCTCTCGCAGTCGATGGAAACCACCGATTTCACCGACGCCAACGGCCAGAAAATCAACCGACTGGCGGCGGTCAAGCAAGTGCTCCACGGCTTTATCGACAAGCGCAAAGAAGATCGCCTGGGCCTGATCGTGTTTGGCAGCGGCGCCTATGCGCAAGCGCCGTTGACCCTCGATCACGCCAGCCTGGCGCTGTTGCTCGACGACACCGGCATCGGCATGGCCGGCCCGAACACGGCGATTGGCGATGCCATCGGTCTGAGCCTGAAGCTGCTGGATCAGGCTCACGAACAACAGAAAGTGCTGATCCTGCTCACTGACGGCAACGACACCAGCAGCGCCATCACCCCGGACCACGCGGCGCGCATGGCGGCGGCCAAAGGCGTGGTGATTCACACCATCGGCATCGGCGACCCGAGCGCCGACGGCGAGGCCAAGGTCAATTTGCCAGGCTTGCAGCAAATCGCTGCGGCGACCGGTGGCCAGTTCTTCCGCGCCGAGGACCGCAGCGCGCTGGATCAGGTTTACAGCACGCTCGACAAATTGACGCCGCATCAGGTGAAAACCCTCAGCCATCAGCCCAAACGTGATTTTTTCTGGCTGCCGCTCGGTGCCGCCCTCGGTTTGCTGACGCTGTATCACCTCGGCGCCCTGCTGCGTCCGCGGCTGTCCATTGCGCGCCAGCGGCAGGAGGCCTGAAATGGAAATCAATCTCAGCGACCTGCATTTCCTGCGTCCGTGGTGGCTGCTGCTCATGCTGTTCGGCGCTCTGCTGCCGCTGTTATGGCGGCGCAGCCATAACCTGCAACGACGGTTGCGCGGCAATATCGCCGAGCATTTGTTGCCGCACTTGCTGATCACCCCGCAGGATCACCAGCGTCTGCGCCCGGTGCATCTGCTGTGCACCTTGCTCATGCTCGGTGCCGTCGCCGCCGCCGGGCCGACCTGGGAACAGGACCGCCCGGACTTTCTGGAAAACCGCGCGCCGCTGATCATCGCCATCGACTTGTCGCCGTCGATGGACGCCAGCGACGTGCCGCCGAGTCGTCTGCAAGCGGCGCAACACAAGCTCCACGACCTGATCCAGCGCCGCGCCGGGGCGCGCAACGCGCTGATCGCCTACGCCGGCAGCGCGCATCTGGTGTTGCCGCCGACCGACGACCCGGCGTTGCTCGAGACGTTTATCCAGGCGCTGAGCACCGACCTGATCGACAAAACAGGCAAGAACGTCAGCGCGGTGATCGAGCAAGCCAAGCGGTTGCTCGCCGCCGAAAAAACCCCGGGCACGCTGCTGCTGATCACCGATGGCGCGGACACCACGCAGCTCGATGGCTTGGGCAAACAACTCGACGGCAGCCCGTTGCAAGTGTTGATCCTCGCGGTGGGCAGCAACGATGGCGGGATCCTCCGCGACGCCAACGGCCAACCGCGCACCGACAGTAGCGGCCGCCCGGCGCTGGGCAGTTTCGATCAAGCGGCGCTCAAGCAACTGGCTTCGGAGTTGGACGCGCCTTTGGGCAGCCTGACGCTGAATAACGATGACCTGGAATGGATCGAACTCCACCCCCGGCAACACTTCCAGAACAGCAGCGACGAACAGCGTGAACTGCATTGGAAAGATGCCGGTTACTGGTTGTGCTGGCCGTTGCTGTTGATCGGATTTTTCAGTGTGCGCAAGGGTTGGAGCCTGAACTGGATGGCCGCTGTGCTGCTGGCACTGGGCGTCGGGCTGCAGCCGGCGACGGCCGAGGCCAACAGCCTCACCGATGCGTTTTTCACCCGCGACCAGCAAGGTCGCTGGGCCTTCGAGCATGAGCATTTCCCGCAAGCGGCGGCGTTGTTTGTCGACCCGTACTGGAAAGGCATCGCCGCTTACCACGCCGCCGATTACGACGTGGCGCTGGCCAGTTTTGCCCGGCTGCAGACGCCGCAGGCGTATTTCTATCTGGGCAATATTTACGTCAAGCGATTCAAGTTTGATCAGGCGATTGACGCCTATCAGCAGGCGTTACAGTTGCAGGCGCAATTCCCCGAAGCCAGCGCCAATCTGGCGTTGGCCATGGCGTTGCAGAAAGACACCGACAGCGCCGAGCAGAACGCGCCCGAGGTCAAACCGGACCAGATAAAAATGGACAAGGCGCCGGGCAAGGGCCAGAGCAAACCGGTGCAAACCGAGCAAGCGGCGTCGGACGAGTTGTGGTTGCAGAACCTCAGCACCTCCCCGGCTAAATTCCTCAAGCAAAAATTCAGCTTGCAGGATCAACCATGAGCCTGCTGAACCGCGTCGCGGCTATCGCGAGCAGGCTCGCTCCTACAGGGGGGATGCTTTGCACATGTGCTCGCGATGAGGGCCGCCGGGGCCGTACAAAACTCCTGATCTTGTGCCTGTTCAGCCTCAACGCGCTGGCCGCAGAACCCGAACTGCGTGTGCAAACTCACCTGCAACCAAGCGATTCGATCATGGTCGGCAGCCTCGTCGAGCTGCAACTCGACGTGCTTACTGACACCTGGTTCACCAGCGCGCCGACCTTGCCCGAGCTCAAACTCGACAGCGCGCTGGTCATGCCGCCCAACGGTCACGCCCAGCACCTGAACCAGACCATCGACGGCAAAGCCTTCAGCGGCCTACGCTACAGCTACCTGATCAGCCCGAATGTCGCCCAGAGCTTTGACGTCCCGGTGCTGACCGTCGAGGCCACCCCCGCGCAGAGCAGCGCCGCCCTTACCGCACAAACCCAGGCGCTGCGCTTCACTGCTGCGCAACCGCCGGGGTTCAGCGCCGGTGAAGCAGTGCTGGTCGCCAGCGGTCTGCGGTTCACTCAACAAATCGTCCAGTCGGCGACGCCGTTAAAAGTCGGCGACAGCCTGGTCCGCCAACTGACTTTGCAGGCCGAAGGCGCACTGGCGATGGCGCTGCCAGTGCCGGCATGGGTTGAGGTCAACGGCCTCAGCCGCTACCCGAAATCGCCGCAGGTCAGCAACCTGGACGACGGTCGCGGCAGTTTCATCGGCGGGCAACGCATCGACAGCGTGACCTATCGCATCGACACCGCAGGTCACTACAGCCTGCCGCCCGTGGCGGTGAAATGGTGGGACGCCAGCAGCCAGCAAACCCGCACCACTACGGTGCCGGCGGTGACCTTCGAGGCAGCGGCCAACAGCGCTTATCGCCCGGTGTTCTCGATCAGCGAAGACCTGGAAAAACTCGGCGAACAGAGCCGCGTGCGCCTGTCCGGGCATGGGTTGGGCGTGGCCGCGTTGCTGGTGATCGTCGCCCTCCTCGGCTACTTCGGCCGCCCGCTCGTCCAGCGCTTGTGGCGCCGACAACAGGCGCGGCACGCTGCACGTCACGCCGCATGGGTGCAATCGGCGGACTACGCGTTCGCGCAAATCCCGGCACAAATCGACGCCCGGCCGGCGCAATTGAGCGCGCTGTACCTGTGGCTCAGACGCAGCCATCTAGGCCTGCAACTGACCAACCTCGGGCCGCGCCTGCAAACCCTGTTACGCGCCTGTTACGGCCGCCAACCGACCGAAGATCAGGCACTGCATCAGCTCAAGCAATCCTTGGCTACGCTGCATAGTCAGGCCCGACGCCACAAAGCCGCGACGCCCACCGCGTTACGGCCGCTCAACCCCGTCCACGACAAGGATTTGCCATGACGAGACCGCTATCGACCCGCCACCGCTACGGGCTGGCCCTGCTGCTGACCCTGGCCCTGCCGTTATTGGCGCAGGCCAACGAACCGCTGCCGTCGTGGCATGACGGGGCGGCGAAAAAAAGCATCATCGAGTTTGTGCAGGCAGTCACCGATCAAAGCAGCAAGGACTTCGTCAAACCCGCCGAGCGCATCGCCGTGTTCGACAACGACGGCACGCTGTGGAGCGAGCAACCGGCGTATTTCGAACTGCTGTTTGCCTTCGACGAGGTCAAGCGCAACGCGCCGCAGCACCCTGAATGGAAAACCACGCAACCGTTCAAAGCGGTGCTCGAAAACGATCACCAAGCCCTCGCTGCGGCGGGCATGGAGGGTTTGCTGAAGATTTTCGGCGCCACCCACACCGGCATGACCACCGAGGCCTTCGATGATTACGCCAAGACCTGGCTGAGCCAGGCCCGGCACCCGAAAACCGGCAAGCCGTACACCGAAATGATCTTCCAGCCGATGCTGGAAATGCTCGATTACCTGCGCAGCCAGGACTTCAAGACCTACATCGTTTCCGGCGGCGACACCGCGTTTATGCGCGCCTTCGCCGAGAAGGTTTATGGCATCCCGCCAGAGCAAGTGATCGGCACCACGTTTGTCACCGCGTTTCAGTTGAAGGACGGCCAGCCGTCGATCCTGCGCACGGCCAAACTGGCGCACAACGACGACGGTCCGGGCAAACCGGAAAGCATTGATGCAGTGATTGGCCGCCGGCCGATTCTCGCGTTCGGCAACTCTGACGGCGACCTGCAAATGCTCCAGTGGACCGCCGCTGGCGGCGGTAAACGCTTGATGGGCCTGGTGCATCACACCGACGCCAAACGCGAGTGGGCCTACGACCGCCAGTCGTCGGTCGGCAAGCTCGACAAGGCGCTGGACCAGGCAAAAAACAACGGTTGGACCATCGTCGACATGGCTGCCGATTGGCGGCGCATCTACCCCTTCGAGCCCGCCGCACCCGAGCAAGTGCAATAACAAAAGCGTGACGCAGGACCGCAAAAACGTAAGTCGCCATGAGGCGACGCAAGTGAGCAGAAGGAGCAAGTCAGATGACTCGCATACGCAAGTGGCTTCCGAAATTCGCCCTGGTGGCAGCTTCGGTGATGGCGATTTCGGCAACTGCCGGGGCCGCTGAAAAACCCAACATTCTCGTGATCTTCGGCGACGACATCGGCCAGACCAATATCAGCGCCTATTCGATGGGCGTGGTCGGGTACAAGACTCCCAACATCGACCGGATTGCCAAGGAAGGCATGATGTTCACCGATTACTACGCGGAGAACAGCTGCACCGCAGGACGGTCATCCTTCATCACCGGCCAGACGCCGCTGCGTACCGGCCTGTCGAAAGTCGGCATTCCGGGCGCGCCGGTCGGCCTGCAAAAACGCGACATCACCATCGCGCAAGCGCTTAAGGGCCTCGGTTATTCGACCGGCCAGTTCGGCAAGAACCACTTGGGCGACCGCGATGAATACCTGCCGACCAACCACGGTTTCGACGAGTTTTTCGGCAACCTGTATCACCTCAACGCCGAAGAGGAACCTGAGCGCCCGTACTGGCCCAAGGATGATGCCGAGTTCGTCAAGGCCAACACCCCGCGTGGGGTGATCCACAGTTTTGCCGACGGCAAGATCGAGGACACCGGCGCCCTGACCACCAAGCGCATGGAAACCATCGACGACGAAACCACCGCCGCCGCGCAGGCGTTCATCGAGAAACAGGCGAAGGCTGACAAGCCGTTTTTTGTCTGGATGAACACCACGCGCATGCATGTGTTTACCCACGTGCGCGACTCGATGAAGGGCCAGAGCGGCATGCCCGGCAACGAGTACGCGGACGGCATGCTCGAGCATGACGGTGACGTCGGCAAACTGCTGAAAACCCTCGACGACCTGAAAATCGCCGACAACACCATCGTCGTCTACACCACCGACAACGGGCCGAACCAGTTCTCCTGGCCGGACGCGGCGACCACGCCGTTCCGCAACGAGAAAAACTCCAATTGGGAAGGCGCGTATCGCGTGCCGGCGATCATCCGCTGGCCGGGCAAGGTCAAGGCCGGGGAAGTCTCCAACGAGATGTTCTCGGGCATGGACTGGTTCCCGACGCTGCTGGCGGCGGCGGGCGATGCCGAGGTCAAAGACAAGTTGCTCAAGGGCTGGGCACCGACTGCCGGCGGCAGCAACTTCAAAGTGCACCTGGACGGTTTTAACCAACTGCCCTACCTGACCGGCCAACAACCGAAAGGCGAGCGCAAGGAGTTCTACTACTTCAACGATGACGGCGTGCTGGTGTCGATGCGTTTCGACAACTGGAAAGTGGTGTTCTGCGAGCAGCGCCAACCGGGCGGGTTCCGCGTCTGGAGCGAGCCTTTCGTGTGCCTGCGGGTGCCGAAAATTCTCAACTTGCGCATGGACCCGTATGAGCGCGCCGACGTTGTGTCGGATCAGTTCTACGACTGGAACACCAAAAACGTCTACCTGGCAGGCGTCGCGGTGACCAAATCGGCGGAGTTCTTGCAGACCTTCATCGAATATCCACCGAGCCAGAAACCTGCGAGCTTCAGCATCGACCAGATTCGCGCCGCAGTGGACGCAAAAATCGCCGAGAAAATCAAAGCGGCACCGGCTGCACCGTAAAAACGCTGGACTGCCGCCCGTC
This sequence comes from Pseudomonas sp. SJZ131, assembly GCF_007828705.1. Lineage (NCBI taxonomy): Bacteria > Pseudomonadati > Pseudomonadota > Gammaproteobacteria > Pseudomonadales > Pseudomonadaceae > Pseudomonas > Pseudomonas sp. SJZ131. Next base: position 1,174,333 of record NZ_VIVC01000001.1, read on the forward strand.
CTCTGCGGCGGGCGGCTATATTTTTTGGCTTGTGCCCGCGTTGGCCCCTTCGCGAGCAAGCTTTGCTCCTGCAGGCACGGTGGTGCTGTGTGGGAGCACAACTTGCTGGCGATGGCGTCGGCCGAGGCGCAGGTTTTTCTGAATTGGCACAAGGCAATCCGCAATGTCCTCACGTATCGCCAGCAAGTCGTCGGCCATACCCGCCCCGCGCGTCGCTGCCCCGGCGCTGTTGATTCCGGCGCTGTTGCTGTTCACCTCCGGCGCTGCCGCGCTGGTCTATCAGGTGCTATGGATCAAACAACTGTCGTTGGTAGTCGGCGTCGAGGTTTACGCCATTACCACCGGCATCAGCGCGTTTTTTGCCGGATTGGCCTTGGGCGGCTTGCTGTTCGGACGTTGGGCGGATCGCTTGCAGCAGCCGGTTCTGCTCTACGCCGGACTGGAAGTCGCTGTGGCGATTCTGGGCGTCGGCGCGACATTTGCCCTGAGCCTCGCCGCCAGTCCGTTCGCGTGGCTGGAACAGCAAGTCGGCGTATTCGCGTGGGTGCTGCCGTTTGCCTTGGTCGGCATTCCAGCGTTGCTGATGGGCGGCACGCTGCCGGTGTTGGTGCGTTCGCTGGCCGCCGACCCGCAGCAATCCGGCCAGGCTGGCGGCCAGTTGTACGCGGCCAACACCGCTGGGGCGATCGCCGGGACCCTGCTCGCCGCGTTTGTATTGATTGCCACCCTTGGCGTGCGTGGCAGCGCTTTGGCCGCCGCGATGCTCAACCTGCTGGCCGCCGCTGGCGCATTGTGGTTTCAGCGCCTGCAGCCGGCGCAGGGCAAATCGCCGGTCAGTCACTGCAGAGAAAAAACCCCGGACCGCCTCGCTTTGTGGCTGTACTCGGTCGCTGGCGGCGTCGCGTTGGGTTATGAAGTGGTCTGGTCGCAATCGATCGTGCAGTTCATGAGCACCCGCACCTACGCGTTTGCCGTGGTGCTGGCGACCTACCTCACCGGTCTGTTTCTGGGCAGCGCACTGCTGGCGCGCCGGGTTGAGCGGATTCGTGATCCGTGGGGCGTGTTCGGCTTGCTGATTGCCGGCGCCGGGCTGATTGCGCTGCTGGAAATCGCCCTGCTTGGCCGCTGGTTGGTGCTCGCGCAAAGTGCGGCGGAAGCATGGGTGCTGGCGTTGGGCGCCAGTGAACTGGTGGGTATGAGCACGCGTTTTGCGGTGGCCGCGTTGAGCATTGTGTTTGTCCCGACCGTGCTGCTGGGCGCGGCGTTTCCACTGGCGTTGCGCTTGAGCGTGGGCCGCGAGCGCGTCGGCCGCGACGTTGGCGCGGTGGTGGCATTCAACACCTTGGGCGGGATTGTCGGGGTGATGCTCTGCGGGTTTGTGCTGATTCCGCTGCTCGGTCTGCTGCGCACGCTCGGATTGCTGGCGATTGTTGCTGCCGGCATCGGCTATCTGGCGGTGCGCAAAGGTCATCAGGTGAAAAAAGGACGGCGCCAGGCAGTGGTCGCGGTCGGGCTGATCTGCGTGGCCGTGGCGCTGCTGACCCCGGCCAACAAACTCGCCAGCCTGCTGCCGGGCGCGCGCAACGCGGCACTGGCGTACTACGAAGAAGGACGCGGCGGCACGGTCGCAGTGGTCACTCAAGGCAAGGGCGAAAAAGCCTTTCAGCGTTTGTACATTCAGGGCGTTTCGAACACCGGCGACGCCATGCCTTCGCTGCGCTACATGCGCATTCAGGCGCTGCTGCCGCTGCTGATCCACAACGGCGAGCCGCGTTCGGCGCTGGTGATCGGTTTTGGCACGGGCATCACCGCTGGCGCGCTGACGCGTTATCCGGGGCTGGAACACCGGGTGGTCGCCGAGTTGCTGCCGTCAGTGGTGAAAGCCGCGCCCTTGTTCAAGGGCAACTTCAATGCGGCCAGTGATCCGGGGGTCGAGGTGCGTTTGCGCGACGGGCGTCAGGAATTGCTGCGCAACCCGCAACGTTACGACCTGATTACCCTCGAACCGCCACCGCCCTCCGCCGCCGGCGTGGTCAATCTGTATTCGCGCGATTTCTACCAATTGGCCGCCAGTCGCCTGCAACCCAACGGCCTGGTTGCGCAATGGCTGCCGTTGCCGACGCAAAATATCGACGACTCGCGCTCGCTGGTGCGCAGCTTCCTCGACGTCTATCCCTACGCGACGTTGTGGACCAGCGAGTTTCACGAAATGCTTTTGGTCGGTTCGATGCAACCGATTGAGCTGGACGCAGCGAAGATCAATCAACGCTTCCAGCAACCAAGCGTGCGCGAGACGTTGCAGGATGTCGGCATTGGCTCAGCGGCGGCGCTGCTGGCAACGTGGGTGACTGACCGGGCCGGGCTCGAGCGATTTGCGGCGGATGCGCCGTCGGTGACCGACGATCAACCGCGCATCGAGTACGCGCCGTGGGTGCGCGCAAGGGAAATCAGCCGCGTATTGCCGGCCCTGCTCGACCTGCACGTTGCGCCGCCACTGCTGAATGCCGATGCCGGCTTCATCGAGCGGATGAACGCGCACCAGCAGCGCTTGATGCAGTTCTATCGAGCGAGCCTGCATGCTTATGACGGCGACCGTGACGCCTGGGCGCGGGACATCCGCGAAGTGATGCGCGGCGACGGCGCAAACCCGTATTACCGGTGGTTTGGCGGGCAGTGATCAGGTGACTGACAGACCGTCTTCGCGGGCAAGCCTTGCTCCCACACATCACGCAAAACCTGTAGGAGCGAGGCTTGCCCGCGAAGACGCCCTTCAGCGCCAGCGGATTACTCGGACTTGATCTTCAAATAAGACTGATGCAGATCCGTCGCCCAGCCGTCGATCACGCTTTTCACGTCATCGGCCTTCAGCACCTGGCTGTCATTGTCCAGCGGCTTGCCGGTGCCTTTGCGCACGACCTGCGCCACGACGCTGTTATTGCTGCCATCGAGGAACACCGCTTCGGTGGCCAAGGTGGTTTCCTGATCACGAATCCCACTGGCCGTACTGACCGCCGCTGCGACCAGGGCAATCGGGATCACTTCGTAGGGTTTCAAGCCTTCGGTTTTGCTGCTGACGGCGGTAATCGCTGCGCGGACCACGATCACACCAGGCCCGGGGCCAGCCGCCAATGGCAGGGATTTACCCAGTTCTCGCTTGAGTGCCTGGTCGTAGTAACCGGTGATGCCGTTGAGCGTCGCCTGAGGGATTTTGACGGTCGGCTGCGGCTTGGGATACAGCTGGGTCGGCTCGATGTAAACGCTGGTGAACTTGCTGACGTCGAGTTTCGGATCGATCCAGCGCATGACCTCGGCGCCCGACGGCGACTTGGCTTCCTTGAGCTGGCTGTAGTCTTTGAGAAACCCCGAATACTGATCGGGCTCGACCACTTTACTGGAGCAGCCAACCACCCCGATCGAGGCGATGCACAGGGTGCTCATCATTAACGCAAGCTTCATGCTGTAACTCCTGTAGAGGGTCGATGGCGCGACTGAAAACGCCTAGGTAGTTATAGCCAAAAATCACTGATCTGCCGTGCTCGCGGCGAACAATCCTTGCGGCGTGTGGCCTGGCGCACAAAGCCTGTTTGACAGACGCGCGCCATGCGGCAAAGCTGCGCAAGCTGCACCGCGCGCCGGACCTGGATTGCGCAACCGGAATACGCCATCGGACTACGGAAGTCGCAATGCCGAAGCATAAAAATAAAGCGGTAGAAGCCAACCCTGATTTGTCACCGAACCTGATGAACCGCTACGTATTCCCCGCCACCATCGGCGTGCTGTTATTGGCTGTCGCTGCGATTGGCTGGTTTCTGTTTGCCAGCAACACGCCTGCGCCACCCAAACTGCCAGCGGCCAGTGCGCCGCCCGTGCAGCCTCTCGCGCAGCCGGCCAAACCGGCGCTGGTCGCGGCGCCAGCGACGATGGTCGATGAGCAGCAATGCCAGGGTTGCCACAGCGAACAGGTCAAGGACTGGCAAGGCTCGCATCACCAATTGGCGATGCAACCGGCGACGCCGGAAACCATGCTCGGCGACTTCAACAATGTCACCTTCAAAGCAAACGACGAGGCCACGGTGTTCTCGCGCAAGGGTGACGAGTTCTGGGTCAAAACGCCGGGGATCGACGGCAAAAACGCCGATTTCAAAGTCGCCTACACCTTCGGTATCGCGCCGCTTCAGCAATATTTGCTCGAGGTCGGCGAAGGTCGGCTGCAAGCTTTGGGCGTGGCGTGGGATACCGAGCAACATCGCTGGTTTCACCTCTATCCCGGCCAAGGGGTGAATTTCAAGAATCCGCTGCACTGGAGCAAACCTAGCCAGAACGCCAATTTCATGTGCGTCGAGTGCCACACCACCGGCTACAAACGCAATTTCGATGCAGCAAAAAATAGCTTCGCCAGTCAGTGGAACAGCCTCGGCGTCGGCTGCCAGGCGTGTCACGGCCCGGCGTCGAATCACCTGGCATGGACAGCGCAAAAAACCGAGCTGATGCACGCCGGGTTTGCCGTCGATCTGAAGGACAAGGACGCCACCGTCGAGATCGAAACCTGCGCGCGTTGCCACTCGCGTCGCGCGCCGCTGGGCGATGGTTTCACCGTCGGCAAACGGTTGATGGACGATTACCTGCCAAGCGCGCTGACCCGCGAGTTGTATGCCCTCGACGGCAAGATCAAGGATGAAGTGTTCGAACACGGTTCCTTCGCCCAAAGCAAAATGTTCGACAAAGGCGTGCGCTGCAGCAACTGCCACAACCCGCACAGCAACCAATTGAAAGCGCCGGGCAACGCGGTGTGCCTGCAATGTCACAACACTGCGGGCCAAGCCTCGGTTGAGGGCGCGACTGAAGGCGTCGATGGCAAGGGGTTGCAAGCGAAGAATTACGACTCCGTCGAGCACACGCGCCACGCCATGGGCCAGCCGGGTTCGCAATGCATCGATTGCCATATGCCCGGCAATTTTTACATGGGCAACGACTGGCGCCATGACCACAGTTTCAGCATTCCCAACCCGGAACGCGCCGCACGCCTCGGTACGCCGGACGCCTGCCTGACCTGCCATCAGGGCAAGGCTGGGGACAAGGTCACCGAGCAGTTCAAATTGTGGAACACCGCGAACGCGTCGGCGATGCAGGCGCCGCGTTGTGACGAGAGTCTATGGCTGATCCGCAACGGTCAGCCGGGCGCCGCGCAGGCGTTGTACGAACAATTGCAACGCAGCAATCTGCCCGCGATTCAACGGGCAACGCTGCTTGCCGAACTGCCGCTGTACCCCAGCGAGCAAGCGCTGAAACTGGCCACGCAGGACCTGCGCAACCCGGCGCCACAAGTGCGTGAAAGCGCGGTGCGGGCGATCAGCGCGTTCCTGCCGCCCGCCGAACGCGCGCCGCTGTTGACGCCGCTGCTGGCCGACCCGGTGAAAGCCGTGCGGATTGTCGCTGCAAGGGACTTACTCAGCGTCGCGCGTAATGGTCTGGGCAGCGCGCAAGCCAATTGGAATGCGGCAATTGCTGAATATGAGGACGTGCAGAAAAGCCTCGCGGAACGTGCGGAAGCCAATCTGAACCTGGCGATGCTGTATCAGGGCAGCGGCCGCGTGGCCGAGGTCGAACCGTTGCTGCGCACGGCGTTGCAACGTGACCCGGACTTCTACCCGGCGCTGGTGACGCTGGTGCAATGGCTGGAGGCCAACGGTCGTGGACCGCAGGCGCAAGCGTTGCTCGAACAAAGCGTCAAGGATCACCCGGACGCCGCGCTGCTGCTGCACACCCAGGGTCTGGCGTTGATTCGCGCGGGCAACACCGCACACGCCATGCCGCTGCTGCGCAAAGCCGCGAAACTGGAACCGCAGAGCGCGCAATACGGTTATGTGCTGGCGGTGGCGTTGCACGACAGCGGCAAGGTTGATGAAGCGTGCGAGGAACTGGAACGTTTGCTGAAAGTGCAACCGGCCAACCGCAACGCGCGGCTGTCGCTGATCCAGTACTACCTGGAGAACGGCAAGGAGCCCAAAGCGCAGGTGTTGTTGCAGGGCTGGAAGAAAATGAACATGGGCGATCCGGCGCTGAAGTGATGCGGGGTTGATCCGCAGGCCCGTTCGCGGGCAAGCCTCGCTCCTACAGGGATTGCAAACTCCTCTGTGGGAGCAAGGCTTGCCCGCGAGGGCGTCAGCACAACCGACGCAAATCCCTGATCACCACGAAGACCCACTCTTCGCCGCCAACTCGCGATCAGCGCATTACAGACCCACCTGAAACCTGAAAAACCATATCAGAGCGCGGCAGATGGCCGCAGGCATACCTCATATCTGATCCGCATAAATCGGCTTTTCCTGAGTCTGTTTTGTTTCCAGCGAGGTTTCTACAGTGCAGCCCATGCCAGACCGGGTGGCCTGGCGAGACTCTGCATGGATGAATTGACCATGAGCACAGCAACAATCGGGCGGGCCGGCGAGGCCTACAACTACAAGGTAGTTCGCCAATTTGTCGTGGCAACCATTGTCTGGGGCGTGGTCGGCATGGCCATGGGCGTTTTTATCGCCTCGCAACTGGTCTGGCCGGAGATGAACCTCGACCTGCCGTGGACCACGTTCGGCCGCTTGCGTCCGCTGCACACCAGCCTGGTGATTTTCGGTTTCGCCGGCAGCGCGCAATTCGCCGCCAGTTATTACGCGGTGCAGCGTACCTGCCAAGTGCGGCTGTACTCGGACAAGCTCGCCGCGTTCACGTTCTGGGGCTGGCAATCGGTGATCGTGATCATGCTGATCAGCTTGCCGCTCGGCTACACCACGACCAAGGAATACGCCGAAATCGAGTTCTCCGGCGCAGTGTGGATGACCGTGGTCTGGGTTGCCTACGCCATCGTATTTTTCACCACGGTAGTGCAACGCAAGACCAAGCACATCTACGTCGGCAACTGGTTTTTCGGCGCGTTCATCGTGGTGATCGCGATGCTGCACGTGGTCAATCACTTGTCGATTCCGGTGGGCTGGTTCAAGTCCTACCCGGTGTATTCCGGCGCCACCGACGCCATGGTGCAGTGGTGGTACGGGCACAACGCGGTGGGCTTCTTCCTCACCACCGGGTTCCTCGGGATGATGTATTACTTCGTGCCGAAACAGGTCGGGCGGCCGGTGTATTCCTATCGATTGTCGATCGTGCATTTCTGGGCGCTGATCACCTTGTACATCTGGGCCGGCCCGCACCATTTGCACTACACGGCGCTGCCGGACTGGGCGCAATCGCTGGGCATGGCCATGTCGCTGATCCTGTTGGCACCGAGCTGGGGCGGGATGATCAACGGCATGATGACGCTCTCGGGCGCCTGGCATAAATTGCGCACCGACCCGATCCTGCGTTTCCTCGTGTTGTCATTGGCCTTCTACGGCATGTCGACGTTCGAGGGACCGATGATGGCGATCAAAACCGTCAACGCCCTCTCCCACTACACCGACTGGACCATCGGCCACGTGCATGCCGGCGCGCTCGGCTGGGTGGCGATGATCACTTTTGGCGCGATCTACCACATGGTGCCGAAAGTCTTCGGCCGCGAGCAGATGTTCAGCACGCCGCTGATCAACCTGCACTTCTGGCTCGCGACCATCGGCACCGTGTTGTACATCGCCTCGATGTGGGTCAACGGCATCACCCAGGGGTTGATGTGGCGCGCGATCAACGACGACGGCACGCTGACGTATTCCTTCGTCGAAGCCTTGCAGGCCAGCCATCCGGGCTTCGTCGTGCGCTTCGCCGGCGGCGTGTTCTTCCTCAGCGGCATGCTGCTGATGGCTTACAACACCTGGCGCACCGTGCGCGTCGCCGACGTGGCGATGGCCGACCGCGAAGCGCAAATTGCCTGAGGTTTTCGATGATCGAGATAGCGTTGAATCTGTTCGGGGTGATCGGTTTCTGGCTGGCCATCGAGTATTGCCTGAAGGCGCAGACGCCCGAGAGCCTTGAGGACGCGAGCCTGATGCCCTTCGCCGACGACCCGGAAGTGGCGCGGCGGGTCGAGCTGGCGACGGGTAAAAAAGTCCACGCGGTGGCGCCGGAGGAAGCGAAACCGGGCTGGGGCGCTATCGAGATGTGACTGCGCGCGTATCGGACGCTCGACTGGGCGGTGAGCTGCACGTCGATGGAAGACGCTCGTTTGTGGACATTGGATTGGTCTAGAATCCGTCCATTGAAAACAGGGAGGTCTCAATATGAGCGGAAAACCAGCGGCGCGTGTCACCGATCCAACCAGCTGCCCGCTGCCGGGACATGGCACTAACCCCATCGCCAGCGGTTCGAGTGATGTGTTCTTCGACGGTCTGGCGGCGGCGAGAAAAAGCGATAAGTGCACCTGCGGCGCCGCCATTGTCGGCGCCGTTTCGCAGACGGTGTTCATCAACGGACTGAATGCAGCGGTGGTCGGCAGCACCGGTGATCACGGCAGTGTGGTCGTCGGCGGCTCCGGAACGGTGATCATTGGCGACAGCGTGGTCAACGCTGCGGTAGGTGCCGTCAGCGCCATGGCCGCGACCGCTGTTGCCGCTGGCGTGGCGGCCGCTACCGCGACAGCCGAACCGTCAGCATTGGCGGCAGCATCGGCAGCACCGCTGGCCGCCTCCTCGCCGGCGCCGGCCGACCCGATTCAGGCGACGGTAAAAATTCTTGCAGCTTTTTACGAACGTCCCGTTGAAAAACGCGTGTTCAACGATCCGGCGCATCCGATGGACACACCTCAGGATCCGTTCGAAAAAAACAAGGTGTATTACCAGCTCAAGTCCCGCGTGGCCCTTGCACACGGCCATCCGCAGCCGAAATCGCCGATGCCGGCGCCGCCGACTTTTCCCAATCAACTGACCACCAGCCTGTGTGGCCCAGCGACGTTCTTCTACGCGCTGTTGATGGACCGGCCGGACTTGTACACGCAAGCGATCATCGATTTGTGGGAAACGGGCGAAACCACCATCGGAACACTGCACATCAAGCCGAGCCACGGCGCCTGCAACCCGAAGGACTTCAGCGACAAAAACGAAAACGACCGGATCTGGGCGATCGACTGGATATCGCTCGCGAGCCTGCGCGACAGCGAGAACATGTTTCTGGACTACGATTCGCCGCTGGATCAACTCGCAGGTATCACGCTGCCAGGGACAATCGCCGACTGGTTCACCAAGGCCGGCGCGAGTGTGGTGTTCGAAAACGTGCAGTACACCTCGCATCTCAATCAGCAGCAGTTGGTCGAACTGTTCGGGCATATCGACCCACAACATCACGTCGCCACACTGATCGGTGCCGGCATGCTGGAGAATGGCGAAGGCTCCGTGAAAAATCACTGGATTACTTGGGAGCAAGGGCCGGCAACTGCCGAGGGCGAGGTCACGCCGACCACCGCGCCGGGCGCAGCGATTACCGGTTCGACACTGTTCACATGGGGCCAGGTTGGCCATTTACTGGCGAAAAATCTGACCTTGCAGGGCCTGCTCAAGCATCTGTATGGCGGCCTCGTCTTCAGCAAAATCCCCTGAACCCAACAGAAGAAGCCTCAATGAAACCTGCATTTTTTTCGATTATCGCGCTGTCGCTGCTGCTCAGCGGATGTGAGTTGGGCACGCTGGCCAGTTGTGCCGGACGGGCCCCGCTGACCATTCAACCGGACAGCCTGGCGGGCGCCAGGTCTGGCCAGGCCTACCGTGCAACGGTCGAGGTGCAGCGACCGCATGTAGCAATCGCCGGATTTTACGTCGATCCGGCACAGCCATTGCCGGACGGCTTGAAGCTGGTTCATGAGCAGGGACAGGACCATGCCGATATCGTCGGTACGCCGACCCGGTCGGGGCAGTACGAAGTCTCGATCTACCTCAACACCTATGGCACCCAATGCACCGGACAAGCGGCGCAACGCACCTACACGTTGAATGTCGCGAACGATTGAGCAGCGTCGCGCCGGGCCTTGGATCAACCGCGCTCGCGGGGGATCAGGCTCTGCAACTGCAACGCCAGGAAGTTCGCGTCGAAGGCGTAAGTGTCCGGGTCTTTCAGGCCGTTGGTCTTGCGCCATTGCCAATTCGCGGCTGGCGGCATCAGCACCAGCGATATGCTGCCGTAGCGCGCGGCGGTCAGGCCCATCACCGACAATGAAATCTGCCCGCCAGCGCCCATCACGTCCGGTACGAACTCGACCGCTTTGCCGGCAATCACAATGGTCAGTTTCTCGGTTTTGAAGGTCGAGGTCTCGGCCGGCACGCTTGGCCCTGACGCGACGTACGCTTCGCGGCTGACCTCAAGCAGCGTCGGCATCTGCACCGGTTCCAGCCATTGCTGGATCTGGTCGAACAACTCACCAATGCGCGTCGTCCACACGCTCGATTGCGATTCAAACAATTGCTTCTTGTGCGCTTCGCTGTCTGCGTAGTGACGAAGCATCTCGCCCAATTGCTGTACGTCGTTCATTGCCGTGTTCCTTTGTTGAAGCGGTGTCGCGGACTTTGAGCATGGCAGATCAACGGGCGGCTCGGGGGATTAAAACCAGAACGGTTTGACGCGCTGCCCATCGGTAAACGACCAGCGGTGCGGTTTTGACTGAACAACATGAACTCACCTGTCAGATCTGACAGTAGTCAATGACTGAGGCCGGGTGTCTGATGAAAGCCTCGACGGATTACCAAATTCCAATCCCGACCAGGTGAGAATGATGACAAAGCCTTCCGAAATGTCTGCACAAAACCAGATTTTGGTTCTTTATCCGTTGATGATCCCCGGTTGGATTACCCCGGTAATCCATGCGCAAAATCCTCACGGGGGGATTTCCAAGGCGATTTACGACGATAAAGCTTTGGGACTGAAGTGTTTCATCGATCCATGGACGTCCCCCATGTTGATCGGTGACCACGTGAATATTCTCGTAAATGATCGACTGATCCCTGAGGCCGGAAGAACCATCGGCGCCGGTCAAGAGGACTCCAGAGTCGAGACCAATATCCCCAAAGGCGTGTTGCGTGACGATATCAATCTCATCACCTATCAAGTCACCCGACTCGGCGGCGCACCCGAAACGTCGTTGCCGCTGCGCGTGCTCTACCATTCCCTGCGACCCGGTGAACCGGCACCCGCAGGGTTGCGCCTGCAACTTCCGGCCGATGTCATCGCCAGCGGCGTTAATGCCGCGCGCGCCGCGCAGGGCGTGCTGACCGGCTTCGATTACGTCAACCGCAGAGCCCACGATCGTATTGAGCTGAGTGTGGGTGTGGCGCAAGTCGTGCGGAATGTCACACCCGGCGAGGCCGCTCCCGGCAGTCCAGTGGTGACGCAAACGCTATTGACCGATACGTTCCAGCGAGCTGGCAACAATCCGCAGATGCCGTTTTCGTTCGAAGTCATTGATCAGCTGTATAACCGTTCGGGCCGATCTTCGGTGACCTACTTGAATGTGGATTTGGCGGACAAACCAGTCCCGGAGCCTTTGGACCTGGTAGCGCCAACCGTATTTGAAGCAGAGGAACTGAGCGGCACGCAGTTGAACTTCGAGAAAGACTTCTACAGTGCCAAGTTTGCAACCGTTCATGTCGCCTATCCCGGTTCCGCTGCGGGACAAACGGTAAAGGTTTATTGGCTCGGCCGGCGCACTTCTTACGGCAGTGAAGTTAAAACCATCAGCCATGCCGGGGAAACGTTAACGTTCGAGATCCCCCGCCTGGAAGTTGTAGACACCATCGGCAGCCGTGCAGAAATTTCGTACACAGTCAGGCTGCCGCAGACCACCGTCGATATACCGTCCAGAGACCGCGACATCACGATCACCCGCCAACGCCATCACTTGAAAGAGCCAACCCTGTCTGCGGACCGTCTAAATATCCGGGCTTATTACCCCACGCTTGATGGCAACTACTCCGTGCGTTTGCGCGTGTATGGCAGAGCAATACGCAGCAGTGCCGAGATCCCGATTACTCAAGCGCTGCATACCAACATCCCGGTCCCTCAGTCATGGCTCACGGAAAACCGAGGCGAGCCAGTGATGTTCAACTACACCATCAGAAAGACCGGGACTGGCGAGCCGATGATATTTTCGTGGTGTTTAAGAGTGACTTTATAAACTTCGCCAGCAACTCACTCCATCGAGCTTTTTACCAATAACGTCTTATCAAGTCTGCGGACGAGGTATGTGATGCGCAACGTCATGGGTTTTTTCATAGCTTTATTAGTTGCAGGCTGCAGTCAGGTCACCACGCAAACTAATGGTGAAATAGGTACTTTATCCAATACAGCCAACGGTCAAGCAGTTGCCACTCAATTGACCACGCTCTACGGGAGAAAATTTGCCAACTGCAACAAATCCGACTCTCAACCGGCGTTTCTGTGTTCGGGCGTGACCCTGCGCGTCACGGTCAAGGATCCGGCTTATAAAGTCTGGGACCCAAGCCCCGTATCGGTAAAAAGCGGCGGTGTCTCGTTCTCTTATTTGCGCGCCGATGCAAACTTTGGACGCCTGGCCTGGGGTTATGGCAATGGTTACATCCTGTACCCGATCTTCGAAGCGCCGGCCGACAAGATTGACCTTGATTACCTGTGCTCGTACCCAATGGATGCCTGGGGTTGGCACCGAAGTGCCACGCAAGTATGCGGACCTTCCGCCGGTTACCCGGCGCAGAGTCAACGCTGCCACAGTGCCAATGTCACCATCGCCGAACAGTGGCTCGCAGTGTGGAAGCTGCCGGGGACCCAACAGAATTTGCGCCAATGCGGCTTTGATATAACGGACGTTCGCAATACCTTGTCCGGGCCTGCGTTCTACCAGTCCGTACGCGCCAAATCGCTGATGGCAGAGTCGGGATTCGTGGAACATAACGAGGTCATCATCAAGACCTGGACTGCGGGCCGCCCGAATACATTCCCGATCATGGCGTTCTTCTACATTGCTGGTGGCACTAACGCTGGTCTGGCCGACGCTCAATACAATCAGCGAGATTTCAATAACTCGACAAACCCGAAGATCGTTATTCCGATTATTCGCCTGACCCCCGCCAATTCCTCTACAGCAACCGCCACGTTTGCTTTTGTTGCCGCTGACCAAGTAGTGAACTGATGAATACGTTAAAACTCCTGATCGCAGTGCTCGGGGCGAGCTTTGTACTGGGCTGCAGTCAAACAGGCCCGGCGCCCCAACAAGAGCCCATGAATGGTCTGGCGGCCAACACCGGCAATGCAGTCGCCGCCCGTCTGCAAACGCTGTATGACGATAAAAGGATCAACTGTGGAACGCCGTCAGCACCGGCGTTCTTGTGTTCCGGGGTAACACTGCGAGTTACCAGGCAAGACAACAGCTACCATGTTTGGGACCCGAGCCCTACTTCGGTTAAAACCGGCGGCATTCATTTTTCGTACCTCAGGGCCGACGCCAACTTCAAAGAAATGGCCTGGACTGACCCAAAGGAAAACAGCAACGGCTACGTGCTCTATCCAATGCTCGAAAAACCCGCGGACAAACTGCATATTGAATACCTTTGCGCGTTTCCCATTGATGGTTGGGCCTGGTATCGCGCCAGCCCCGGTTGCGGACCCAGTACGGACTACCCCACGCAAAGCCGTCGCTGCCAGTCCATAGGAATTACGACAGCTGAACAATGGATCAAACATTGGCAGACGGCGGGCATTGCCAAGCCAAGTTTGCATCAGTGCAGCTTCGATATTCGTGATGCCATGAACAACTTGGGGGCCGATTCTTTCTATCAATCCATACGCGCGAAACAACAGCTCGGACAGCGTGGCTTCTCCGAACAGAACGATTTGATTCTCGCAGCGTGGGGCGCAGGCCAACCAAACAAACTGCCGATCATGGCGTTCTTTTATATTGCCGGCAGCCCAGCCGTGGGATTGGCCGATGCGCGCTGGAATCAACGTGATTTGTACAACTGGACGAGCCCACGGATTACCGTGCCCATCATTAGAATAACCCTCGCGACCACAGTGACCGGGCGCGCGACCTTTCAATATGTGGACGCTGATCAATACCACCGATGAAGTCCCTGCCCGTGCCTGACACGGGCAATCAGTGGCGAAGAAATTTTTGCTGGAATCATCCCGCAAACGATTGGACACTCTGCAGCGACCTGCCCGGTTCGGGCGAGCAATGTCAGAGGAGAGCGCAATGCGCACCATCGGCCTTATCGGCGGCATGAGCTGGGAGTCCAGCGCCGAGTATTACCGCCTCATCAACCAGCAGGTTCGGGATCATCTCGGGCCTTTGCGCTCGGCGCAATTGCTGATGTACAGCGTTGATTTCGGGCCGGTTGAACAGGCCCAGCATGCCGGGCGCTGGGATGACGCGGCGGCGATTCTGGTGGACGCGGCGCGCAGGCTCGAGGCCGGTGGCGCGGATTGCGTGGTGTTGTGTACCAACACCATGCACAAGGTCGCGGCGCAGATTCAGGCTGCTATCGACATTCCGTTTCTGCACATTGCCGACCCGACCGGGCAAGCGGCGGTTGCAGCCGGGGCGTTGAAGGTGGGCTTGCTCGGCACCGCGTTCACCATGGAGCAGGACTTTCTCAAGGAGCGTCTGACGGCCATGGGTTTGACCGTGCTGGTGCCCGAAACCGACGAGCGCCAGGCTGTGCACCGGATCATTTATGACGAGTTGTGCGTCGGGATTATCAGCGACACATCGCGCAAGGTTTATCAGCAAGTGATCGAGTCACTCACCGCCCGTGGCGCCCAGGCGATCATCCTCGGCTGCACGGAAATCGGCATGCTGGTCAAACCCGAGCACAGCGCCCTGCCCCTGCTCGACACCACCGAACTGCATGCGCAGGCGGCGGTGGCGTTCGCGTTGGGCGACTGAGTCAACCGGCCCTGGGCAGCGAGCGCAGGCGCGCCATGCTCAAGGTGTCGACCCATTGGCCGTCACGCACGGCATAGTCACGAAACAGGCCTTCATCCTCGAAACCGAACTTGCGGTACAAGCCGATCGCCGCGGCGTTATCGGCGTAGACCGTGAGTTCGACGCGGTGCAGGTTCATCCAGTTGTCGGCGATGTCGAGCGCGGTGGCCAACAGTTTCGAACCGACGCCTTTGCCCTGCCACGCCTGCGCGACGGCCATGCCAAAGCCACCGGCGTGGCTGCGGCGAATCCGCGAGTATTGCTCAATGCCGATATTGCCGATGACCATGCCCTGATGCAGCGCCACCAGATTCACCATGCGCTCGTTGTCCGGCATCAGGCGCGCGCGCCAGATCTCGGTGGACTGAAACGGCATTTGCAGCACTTGTCGGGTAATCGCCGGGTCGTTGTAAACCGCGGTGATACCGTCGATATGCGCCTCGCTGAAGCGCTGGATGATGATGCTGGCGTCGGTGCTCGGCATGGTGATTCTTCCGTGAAGCGTACATGGCCGCTCATCCTAAACCGTGATCTGCTGACGTGGCGATAGCCATTGCAGGAGCGCGTTTGTCAGGTGGGTGGCTCGAACCACTCGCGGCGTTCTTGGAAGGTGTTGCGGATCATCTCGAACAGCGCTTGCACTTCGGGCTTCTGGCGGGAATCGATATTGACCGCCAGCCACGCGTTGCGCTGCATCGGTTCGCTGAACAAACCCGGCAACGCGCTGAGGCTGCGGTCGAAACGGCTGATGTAGCTTGGCAGCAAACCAATGCAGGCGCTGCAGCGAATCATTTCCAGCATCAGTTCATAAGATTGCAGCTGCACGACCCCGGCCAGGCGTTGTTCCACCAGTGTGTTCCAGGGTTCGAAGCTGTCGATTTGCTGGTCATGCTGCCATTGCACCAACATGAAATCCGTCAGGTCGTCGGTGCTCTCGGGCCGCGCCGCCACCCGCGAATAGCGCTTGGCGATATGCGGCAGATAGTCCAGCCGCGCCAGGTGCTGCGGCTCGTCGATAGCAAACGTCGGCCCCGGCAATGGCCCGCCCGCGCCACTCAGCCAAACCACCACGTCAGCGCTGACGGTTTGCAGGACGAGTTCACTGTCCAGCGAAATGATCTCCAGCCGCACGCTGGCATTACGCCGCAGCAGCGCGATCAAGTCGCGACCGAGGATGTCATGCAGGATCGATTCGGCCACCGCGAGGCGAATCAGCGGTTGCTCGACCAGCGGCAATTGCCGTTCATGGGCCAACGCAATCAGCTGCGCTTGCAGTTGCAAACCCTCGCGGCTGAGGCTCAGCGTGCTGCCGTGAAAATTGAACAGCGTGCGTTGCAGTTGCTCTTCGAGTTGCGCCAGTTGTTTGCGCAACAATGTCGCCCTGACGTTAAGGCTGCGCGCCGCCTGCATGAAACACCCGCACCGCGCGCAGACCATGAAAGAGTGCGCCACTTGCGGCTCGATTGCCGCCGCCAGTGCCAGCCAGGATCGCGCCTCGGGATGGCGATATTCGCCGTTGTGGTCCGGCCCTGTGTTTTCGGTAAATACCATGATGACGTCCTGTCGATCGAGTGGGTTTGGCGTCCTTCGCGATGGCTGCCCCACCACGCGTACCTGTATGGATTGTTGCCTGAAGATTGCTGCACTTGTGTGTCAGTGAGTCGCCGCAAACCCTTGGTGGCGCCAGCATTTATGGCGCGTGGACTATCTTGAATAAGCAACGCTCACCTGAGATGGGTCATGACAAGCGAGGCCAAGGTCTGCTAAAACGATTCATCAGTGCATCACCGAATCCACACGGGGTAGCGACATGACCACAGCACACATCCTTGGCAATCTGTTTCCCGACCGCAGCGACATTCCGGAAAAATACCGCCTCGACGGCCCGACCGAACAACGCGAATACCTGGTCGATGGCGAACTGCGCAGGTGGGACGGTCCGCTCGCCCAAGTCCGCAGCCCGGTGTACCTGACCGGTGAAAACGGCGACGAACAAGTGATCCTCGGCAGCACGCCGCTGCTGGATGCCGATACCGCACTCACTGCCCTCGACGCCGCCGTTCGCGCCTACGACCGTGGCCAGGGTTTGTGGCCGACGATGCGCGTGGCCGAGCGCATTCAACACGTCGAAGCCTTCCTCGCACGGATGCGCCAACAGCGCGAAGCCGTGGTCAAGTTGCTGATGTGGGAGATCGGCAAGAACCTCAAGGACTCGGAAAAAGAGTTCGACCGCACCTGCGATTACATCGTCGACACCATCAATGCATTGAAGGAACTCGACCGCCGCTCCAGCCGTTTTGAACTGGAACAGGACACCCTCGGGCAAATCCGTCGCGTGCCGTTGGGCGTCGCGTTGTGCATGGGGCCTTACAACTATCCGCTGAACGAAACCTTCACCACGCTGATCCCGGCGCTGATCATGGGCAACACCGTGGTGTTCAAACCGGCCAAACTCGGCGTGCTACTGATTCGGCCGCTGCTGGAAGCGTTCCGCGACAGCTTCCCGACCGGCGTGATCAACGTGATTTACGGCAGCGGCCGCGAAACTGTCAGCGCGCTGATGGCCAGCGGCAAGATCGATATTTTCGCGTTTATCGGCACCAACAAAGCCGCGAGCGACCTGAAAAAACTTCATCCAAAACCACACCGTTTGCGCGCCGCGCTGGGTCTGGACGCGAAAAACCCTGGCATCGTCCTGCCAGAGGTCGACCTCGATAACGCGGTCAGCGAAGCGCTCACCGGTTCGCTGTCGTTCAACGGCCAGCGCTGCACCGCGCTGAAAATCCTCTTCGTTCACGAAGATGTGGTCGAGTCGTTTATCGAAAAATTCAACGCCAAACTCGCCACGCTCAAACCCGGCATGCCGTGGGACAGCGGCGTGGCGCTGACGCCGTTGCCGGAAGCGAGCAAGGTTGAATACCTGCATTCGCTGGTGGCCGATGCGGTCAGCAAAGGCGCGGCGGTGGTCAACGACAATGGCGGCGAAGCGCGGGCGTCGTTCTTTTACCCGGCGGTGCTGTACCCGGTGAATCCGCAGATGCGGGTTTATCAGGAAGAGCAATTCGGGCCGGTGGTGCCGATTGTGCCGTACCGACATCTCGACACGGTGATCGACTACGTTCTGGAATCGGATTTCGGCCAGCAGTTGAGCATCTTCGGCACCAACCCGGTGGCGGTCGGTCGACTGGTCGATACCTTCGCCAACCAGGTCGGGCGCATCAACATCAACGCGCAATGCCAGCGTGGCCCGGACACGTTCCCGTTCAATGGCCGGAAGAATTCCGCCGAAGGTACGTTGTCAGTACATGACGCGCTGCGGGTGTTTTCAATTCGAACCCTGGTCGCGACCAAGTTCCAGGACAGTAACAAAGCGCTGATCAGCGAGATCATTCGCGGACGCGATTCGAGCTTCCTGACCACCGATTACATTTTCTGACTGTGTTTTCTGACTGTGTTTTCCGAGGAGGCCTGATCTGAGACCCTATCGCCTGCCACCGTTGATGCGCCGATTGCTCCGTCCGCTGCTGGACCCGTATCGGCGTTACCGCAACGCTCGCGTGATTCACGCGGTGCGGGTTTCGCTGGGTTTGCTCGCGACGATTGCACTGACCACCGGGATCAACCTGCCACACGGTGAGTGGGCCTCGGTGACCATGCTGGTGGTGATTGGCGGTTTGCAGCACCACGGCAACATCGGCAAAAAAGCCGCCGAACGGGCGATTGGCACGTTGATTGGCGCCGGGGTCGGCTTGTTGATCGTCGCGCAGCAAGCCTGGCTCGGCATGCCTTGGCTGACCTATTTTGCGATGTCGGTGGTGTGCGGGTTTTTCTCGTATCACGCCATCGGCAAGGGCGGTTACACCGCTTTGCTGTCGGCGATCACGGTGTTCATCGTCGCCGGTCATGGCGACAACGCCGTGACTGACGGATTGTGGCGCGGGGTCGATATTTTGATCGGTATCGCGTTGGCGTTGGCGTTCTCCTTCGCCTTGCCGCTGTACGCGGTGTTCTCCTGGCGCTACAACCTGGCAGAAGCCTTGCGCGACTGCGCGACAGTTTACGGGCGGATCATTAACGGCCAATCGGTCACCGCTGATGAACACCTCAAACTCATGGGTCGGCTGAACACGGTGATGGTGCAGCTGCGTTCGTTGATGCCGTCGGTGTCCAAGGAAGTGAAGATTTCCATGACCGAACTGGACGCGATTCAGCGCAATCTGCGCATGTGTATCAGTACTTTGGAAATACTCGGCAACACGCGACCGGACGCCACTGACCCGGTGGCGATGGCCGACCTGCAAACATCGTTGAAAGTCGAGCATCGGCAGGTTCGGGTGCAACTGATCGGCATGGCCCGGGCGCTGAAATCCGGCGCGACCCAGCGCCTCAGCCGTCCCGGTGACGCGCCGGACGCCAGCCTCGACGCGCGGGTTTACAGTGCTTTGGACGGCTACCGTTTATTGACTCGGCAGTTGGCGGCGAATATCAGCGACATGCGTCAGCGCCTGGCCAAAACCGCGCCGCGCTGGAACATTTGACGTTTACGGCGTGGCCACTCGGCGCAACTTGATGCCCCAACCTTGTTGCATACCGGCGGCGGCCAGCAGGATCGCCGCCACGCCGAGCCATTGCAGCACTTGCAGACGATGGCCGAAGGCAAACCAGTCGACCAGAATCGCCGCAATCGGGTAGATGAACGACAGCGCGCCGGTCAGTGCGGTTGGCAGTTTCTGGATCGCGCCGTAGAGCAAAACGTACATCAAACCGGTGTGGACGATGCCCAAGGTCAGCAGACTCGCCCAAGCGCTCGGAGCCTGCGGCAGTGCCGAAAAGTGCGCGAACGGCGCGAGCAGCAGCACGCCGGTGCAGACCTGAATCAGCGCGATCAAATGCGGCGGCGTGCCGGTCAGGCGTTTGATGATCAACGCGGCAATCGCGTACAGAAACGCCGCGCCCAACGCCAGGCCAATCCCCAGCAGATATTGATTGCCACCCTCGCCCTGCTCGCCCTGCTCGCCGTGGGCGCTGACAATCGCCAGCATGCCGAGAAACGAAACGCCGAGCCAGAAGAGCTTTTGCAGGGTGATTCTCTCGCCAAGAAACAGCGCCGCCAAGCCAACCAGCATGAACGGCTGCACGTTGTAGACCGCGGTGCCGATGGCGATCGACGCCCGGGAATATGAGCCGAACAGCAACACCCAATTGCCCACAATCGCCACGCCGCTGAGCACCGCGAGTAGAAACGTGGTGCGGGTCAGAATGCCGGGCCGAAGGAAGCCAAACGCGGCGCAGATCAACAGCAACGTGCCAGCGCCGAACACGCAGCGCCAGAACACCACGTCCAGCACCGGTTGCCCGGACACCAGCACAAACCAGCCGATGGTTCCGGAGATGAGCATGGCGGCGGTCATTTCTAATGAGCCGTGGCGCAGGGTTTTGTCCATCGTCAGTCTCCCGTGATTGAGTGCAAATTATGCCAATCCGCCGCAGGGCTTCTCCAGCGCAAAAATCAGGCTAAACTCGCCTTTCGCCTTTTTTATCGAGGGCGTTTTAGGTCAATTGCCTAATAGGGGCTTTGCGATGACTGACGACATTGATCAAGTGCTGATCAGCGCATTGATGGAAGATTCACGGCGTTCACTCAAGGCCCTGGCGCAGATCAGTGGCCTGTCCTCGCCCAGTGTTGCCGAGCGTTTGCGACGCCTGGAAGAGCGTGGTGTGCTCAAGGGTTACACGGTCGAGATCGACCCGAAGTGTTTCGGTTATCAGTTGCAGGCGATTGTGCGTATCCGGCCGCTGCCAGGCCAGTTGCAGGAAGTTGAGCGACAGATTCAGGCTATTGCCGAGTTCACTGAGTGCGATAAGGTCACCGGCGATGACTGCTTTATCGCACGCTTGCACGTGCGCTCGATGGAACAGTTGGATACGCTGCTCGACCGCCTCAACACTCACGCGGAAACCAATACGGCCATCGTCAAAAAGACCCCGGTCAAACGCCGACTGCCGCCGATGGCGTGATCAGGTTTTTGTCGATATCAACGTAAATCAGTGATTTTTTTGCTAAGGATTGGCTTTATGAAAATTCAGATAATGGCACTGGCCGCGCTGATGCTGGCGGGTTGCGGCACGGTGCAGACGGTGGTGCGCAGCGATGAAGCGGCGGCAAAAAGTCTCAAGGAACAGAAGAGCTATTGCGGCGCGATTCCGCGAATCTATAGCGGCGTGACCTACGACTTCTGTTACCTGAATGCGCCGCTGGAGAAAGGGCGTGATTCCGAGACCTACACCAATGCGCCAGCATTCGTGTTGATCGACGTGGTGATATCCGGCGCGCTCGATACCTTGCTGCTGCCCTACACGATTTACCGACAACAGGCGGATGGCAGCATAATTTTGAATTAACGAGAGGCTTGAGTTTGGCGGGCCTGATGGACGCTGTGACCGGTCAAACGTGTGCAGCGCCCATAAAAAAACCCGCCGAAGCGGGTTTTTTCATTGCTCAAGGCTGGCGATCAATCGTCGCGGCTCATGATGCCGAACAGCTGCAACAAGCTGATGAACAGGTTGTAGATCGATACATACAGGCTGATGGTCGCCATGATGTAGTTGCGTTCGCCGCCATGAATGATGGCGCTGGTCTGGAACAGAATGCAGACCGAGGAGAACAGCACGAAACCTGCGCTGATCGCCAGTTGCAGCCCGCTGATCTGGAAGAAGAAGCTCGCCACTACCGCACCCAGCAACACGAAGAAACCGGCAGTGATGAAACCACCGAGGAAGCTCATGTCCTTGCGGGTGATCAGCACGTAGGCCGACAGACCACCGAATACCAGCGCAGTCATCGCGAACGCGGAACTGACCACTTCAGCGCCGCCCTGCATGCCCAGGTAACGGTTGAGGATCGGGCCAAGCAGGAAACCCATGAAACCGGTCAAGGCAAACGCTGACACCAGGCCCCACGCGGAATCGCGCAGTTTGTTGGTCAGGAAGAAAAGTCCATAGAAGCCGATCAGCACCACGAAAATGTTCGGGTAACCGACGCGCATCTGTTGAGCTACGAACGCCATCACACCGCTGAATGCGAGAGTGAGGGCGAGCAAGCCGTACGTGTTGCGCAGGACGCGGCTAACCTCTAGCTGCTCAGCCTGCACGCTGTTATTAACTGCGTAATCCTGTTCGCGCATGGCGACACTCCTGTTGGTTGGAAACGTTCAGTGGCAAAGATCATAACAGACGCTCTGTAACAAGCTATGCAGAGAGTTTGACAGTGTGTTTCATTCAGGTATTATGGCGCCCGCAACGCAATAGGAGGTGTGGCCGAGTGGTTTAAGGCAACGGTCTTGAAAACCGTCGACTGTAACAGGTCCATGAGTTCGAATCCCATCGCCTCCGCCATATTTGTACCGACAAAGCCCTGATTATTCAGGGCTTTGTCGTTTCTGGCGTTTGGCGAACTCTCCGCCGTATTGAACGTGTTCCATAACTATTCTGGACGTGTTCCATAACTAAGCACCAAAAACCCTCCGCCGGCGTCCTGCCGATCGTTAAACAATCCTTCATGTAACACGGTGCTACGATGACTTCTTTCATGGAGGAATCGCGATGCCAAATTCAGACCTGCTCCCTTCCCTGCTCTACAAGATCAACGAAAACCAGCTGGCCCTGGAGGCCGCCATCCTAGAACTTTCGAACTGGGTTGAAGTGCGCGGCTCGGCAGATGTCGCCGACAACGTGCGCGGTGCCCTGGACACCATCGACAAGAACGAAGAGTTCATCAAGCTGACGCTCGCAGTGCTGATGTCGCCAGAGTGATGTGCTCAGTCCCTATCAAACGCAAGACACCTTCCACAACTGGTCCAGCTTTGTCGTGTAACTTTGGCTCATCATCTCCCTACGCATGCCCCAATCAGGGTTAGAAGGCACGCTGGCGGCGCGCAGCGTCCCCCTGCCCCAGCGCCCGTTTATTTGATCCAATACCGCCATGACCCGAGTTGCCTCAACCGGCTGCGATACAGCAAACAGGTCGTCGGTGTATTCGCCCGGCTGGCATAGGTTTAGCAGCATCACCTCCGCCTTGCTGTAGTTGAAGCCTGGGCGGAACACATGATCAAGCGCATCGACCGCGGCCTTGGTCAGCAGGCGCACGTCGTCGGTTGGGTAAGGCAGGTCCACCACCACACCGTTCGCGTACTTAACTTCTTGCGGATTGAACATACCGGTGCGGATGCTCACTCTTATCTTCTTACACAGCGACCTCTGGGCCCGAAGTTTTTCAGATGCTCGCATCATGTAGGTGGCCACGGCCTCCTTGATCGGCGGGAGCTCCGTCAATCGTTTGCCGAACATTCGGCTGCAACAGATTTCCTGTTTCGGCGGATCCGGCTCCTCCAGCTCCAGGCATGACGTACCAGCCAACTCCCGAGCAGTCTTCTCGATCACCACGCTGAAGTTTTTGCGCAACGCCCACGCGTCGGCCTTGGCCAGGTCCATTGCGGTTTTGATGCCCATGGCGTTCAGGTGCATCTTCATGCGTCGGCCCACACCCCACACCTCGGCCACATCGGTGTTGCGCAGCACCCAATCGCGTTTTACAGGATCGCAAATATTCACCACACCCCCGGTCTGTGCCTGCAAACGCTTTGCCGTGTGATTGGCCAGCTTGGCCAAAGTCTTGGTCGGGGCGATTCCCACACCAACAGGGACACCGGTGCATCGCAGCACCTGGGCGCGTATCTGCCGGCCGAGCACGTCCAGCCCGTCGATACCGGTGAGGTCAGCAAAGGCCTCGTCGATGCTGTACACCTCCACCGCTGGGACCATGGATTCGATGAGGCTCATGACCCGCTCGCTCATGTCACCGTACAGGGCGTAATTCGAGGAGAACGCGACGATGCCGTGTTGCCGCAGCTTGTGCTTGATCTGGAAATACGGCTCGCCCATCTTTACGAAGGGTTTGGCGTCGTAGCTGCGCGCGATGACGCATCCGTCATTGTTCGAAAGCACCACGATCGGGACCTTTGCCAGGTCAGGGCGGAATACCCGCTCGCAGCTGGCATAGAAGCTGTTGCAGTCTATAAGGCCAAATACGGGAAGCGTCTTATTAGACATGACTGCGCACGCTGCCGGTAATCACGCCCCAAATTGAAAGCTCATCACCCTCGAGCACGTACCTTGGTGGGTATTTGGGATTTTCAGAGAGCAGGATCACGTCCTTACCGCGAATGCACAGACGCTTGCAGACCGGATCATTATTCAGCAATGCCACGACGATGTGTCCGTGTGCCGGTTCCAAGGAACGGTCTACGACTGCCAAATCGCCCTCGAAGATTCCCGCGCCCTGCATGCTCTCCCCGATGATCGACACCAAGTAAACGTGTGGTGCGCGGATGTTCAGCACCTCATCCAGCGATATGTGCGCCTCGATGTGATCTGCTGCTGGCGAAGGAAAACCGGCCGGCACCTGGAACAGACACAGCGGCAACTTCAGACCGCCCTCGACAATAGGGCCTAGAATTGAAAAGCTCATGACGCACGATTTCCGACACTGTACAGATATACAGTTAACTTTCATAACGGCTCGCGGTCAATTTTTTGCAGGAGATATCTGATAAGCGGGTGCGAAAACGCTTCCCCTACCGGATCCGGGCAGTAGCGCTGAACGCGTTTAAAATATTGAGGACTTCGTCTAGCGATCCGACAAAGGTGCTCTAGATCGGTGCCAACGCCATGAGACGCGCTTCCAACACTTTGTCAAACTGACCTAAAACCGTACGATTTCTGATCTCGCGGTAGTCGCAGACGGTCATCAGTCGATGCCGTGACGATGTGGTATCGCCCCACCTGGTGTACCGCCCGAGCAGTGGAAACAAAAACAGGCGCAGAACAAGGATCACTGGACGAAGGTGCAGAGAGTTATTTGATGCGAGCATTCAAGAAGGCCAGGGTGGTGGCGAACCGCTGCGCGGGATGGAGGAAAGAAGAGATGCCGGGCTTTCACGAAGTGCGAGCGCTGTAGCTGCACCTGTACAACGGAGCCGAATAGGATGGTCAGAAAATAGCTGCCATGCGAGCGAGGGCCTGACCAGAAAATACCAGCGGGACCAAGAGAAAATCGCCTGGTTCGAAGGAGTGACACGTCGCCAGATGTGACATGCTCAAGCGCGGATTAAAAACTACAAACAAAGGATTGTTGAGATGAAAAAAATCGCTCTCTCGCTGTTGGTTTTTTCACTGATAGGCTGTTCTACACCACCGCCGAAGCAAGCTTCTGCAAAACCAATGACCATTTATCGATACTCGATGAGTGAAACTGCCGTTCAACTCGCCCACACGATGGCAAGTCACGACCTGAAAGATCCGGAAAGCGCGAAGTTCCGTGAAACATTTTTCGTCAACTCGGATAGCAGAGGTGAGTCGCGGGACAAGTCAAAAGACTCTTGGTGCATTGAAATCAACGGAAAAAACAGCTACGGCGCTTACGTTGGATACACTTGGTCCATGCTCCCCGCAGGAGGAAAATCGGTCATCATGAGCGGCTCGCCACTAGCGGCAGTCGCGACTCAAATCTGCTCGTCCGCGATCCTCCCACCCGCTCTATAAAACCCACCTCCAAACTCGTATTGGAATGCGCCCAATTCGACTGGTGGTCATATAAGTGACCACCACCATGTCAAGGTGACTCAGAAACCTAAGCAACTCTATGGTACCAGAAGGAAATTGCCTTCAGTTGCTGCCCTTGACCGACGGCGAAGTACGGGAGCTGACCTGGCAACTGCACAAAGCCCGGCAACACATCTTCGGCTTGGTAAAGATGCGCGCCGAGATGGTGAAGGAGCGAGATCAGCTTCGCGTCGAACTTAACTGAGCCCGCGGAGGCTCCAGTTGCAAAGAGGGTTTTTGCCGAGCTTGAGATCAGGTAAACAAGGCGTAGGCGGGAAGGTTGGTGCTAGCGCGTCTAAATCCCCGTACTACTCATTATGCTGACGTTTGTTGGTGGCTAAGTGTGTATTCGTATCTCTTTTAGACCTCGAACAGCTAGAGTCCCACGCCATGAACCATTAGGAAAATATAAGTATGTATAACTCATATTTGGGTTCGCTCATCGTGATATCGCAATAAATTGTAAACCCGTAGTTACAGTAAATCTCAGACTTTTTGGCCACCGCGTCATTATACTATCCGCCTGTCGGATTAACCGAAGATGGCGCGACACGGGACGCATAAGCGCTATTCTGAAAGACGCGAACTCCTTAGATAATGACCAACAACCAATAGTTAGCATGATTGAATTGGCCACGCTAACCAATATCTAAGTCTTGGAGCCAGCATAATCTTTAACAAAAAAGGAAAATGACAATGAGCGTCGATAAAAGCAAGCTTGAGAGCGTATCCGGGCAATTGGGGCAAGCGCTACAACAAGCCATTGAAGCCAATGGACTATCCGAATACATTATTCAATCAATTAAGCTAACAGAGAAAAAGGACAAATCACAAAAAGGGGTGCCTCAAGACTGCAGATTAGTTTGCAGTGTTAACAGCAGCTTTGAAGTTACTTGTGAGCTGCGCTGCTAACGTTAGGTGATTAGGCTGTGCAAGCTTACAATGTTGCACAGTCTGTAACCTCAATGAGGGTTGGCTAAGGAACCGCTTTGAAAAACATGTGGTGCCCAAGCCTGAGCGTCTGCTTGGCGGTATTTGCCCAGATCGGCGGACGTGGCATTGTAGTCGCGTAATAGTGCGTGGCGCCGCCGGTAGGATCTCCCACGGCGCCAGTAATTACTTGGTCAGCAGCCTTGAATGCCTGGACGAGCTCTCGAACAGGTATTGCTTTCGCGCCAGACAGGTAGGCAAAGTTCGGGTCGTTTTTGTTCCAGCAGCTGAACTGGTACTGCGCTTGGCACACGCCGGCGTAGCCCTCGCCCCACCACGACCGGGGATTTCCATCGAACACGCGGTTGCGGATCGTCCATCCCACGGCGATCTGGCCGGCCAGGCCCTCGCCGCGAGCCTCACCCCACAACGTGCGGGCGAGGATGTCACGGTCTTTATCAGAAACAGCCATCGGTTTTCTCCAGGCAAAAAAAGCCCGCTCAATGGCGGGTGCTTGTGTTGCTGCCTAGATCAGGCTGGGACGCTCGGCCAATCAATTGTGGTCGGGTAGCCAGGCTGATCGGTGGCGCGATTCAGCGCAACACGATACTTCTTCCAGGCCTTGAGCAGCGTGATGTCTTCATCGGTCGCTTCGTCAATATCAAGGGCGTCTTGAAGCGGCGCGATCGCATAATCTGCCACCGCACGCAGCCGGGCAGTTTCGGTGATAGCCACGGCTACAGGATCGACCGGCGCAGCGGCCGGCTCTATAGCAATTGGCGGCATTTCGAACGGAGCAAGATCTGCGACCGATACATGCAGCGTGACGCTATGTTCGAGGTCGGCGGGCTCCCCGTCCTTGCCCACGGTCACCAGAAGCTCACCATCTGCATATGTGATTGCGACTGTCTTGTCGCTGTCAGCTTGATTCACTACATACCCCCACCCTTCTGGAGGAGGTGCCATGCCGAGTGTGCCCATCACGCGATAGCGTCCGATATCGAGGCGCGAACAGGAAAGCGTTTCAACGCCCAGCGATGTGATGTCGATGACCTCGCCTGTCGAGCCGAGGATGTTGATTGCTGCGCGAGTCGTCATTTAGATCGCCTTCAATGTGCCGTCAGCGGCGCGAGTGGTGTTGCCAGTGTGGTAGATCTCCATGAACGGGGCGGAAGTAAAGTCCGCTGTCCTGAAACCAATGATGCTTCTGCCGTTAGTGCCGTATCCCATGTAAATCTGGCTACCCCATTGGCCAAAGGGAAAACCGATAGCAATCAGGTTGCCGGAAGAAATACCGGTTGCTTCTACGTACTGCGTGTTTCCTTGTTGAATGGCATAAAAGCCGGTCGTCCAATTGTTCATCGAATTGGACATCGGCGTGTTTTTAATACCTAAACCCAAATTGCCGACACCTAGAACGTTGCCCTCCGCTTGACCAATGTTTGCATTTGCCGCCGTCCCCAACTGGGAATCACGAAGATACAGTTCATCGAAGTTGGCATTGGTTTTCGTAAATGCACTTCGCGGAGTATCACCGCCTATCCCGGTTGGCGCCGCGCCGAGGTTAATCGATTGCTTTGCCATATCAGTTCCTAAATGATCGAAAATGAGACCCGCATTTGAGTCGATATAAGAATTGTTAAATCAAACAGACAGTTTCGCAAATACAGCCGGCAGGAAAAACACGAAGGGGTTAGAGAATCCATCCGTCACTGCATATAAAGTCCCGGCACTGAAACTCCAAAGCGTTTTGACGAGACGACCGGACCCGGCACCCGTCAGCATGTTCATGCCGAAGGTGTTAATCAGCATGTATTCATTTTCAGGAAAGTTGAACGGGACTGTATAAAAGCTCCGCGTACTCCCGGTGGGGGTCGTTTCAGATCGGACATACGCCCAGCTCTGAAAAGCTCGAGTGAACAAAGCTGTCGGAGTGCCCGAATCGAAAAGCAGCTTTGATGCTCCATCCCACAGCTGCATGCCGTAAGTCGCTACCGGTTGCGCGCCAAATGTCCCTGCAAAGTATCGGCCATTCGGTTTGTTGGTGTTGACGTCATAGGCTCGGACATAGAACCCCGTCCAAGCGCCCGGCGTGCCGATAACCTGCATCGCCGTTAAGCCGCTGATGCCGCCAGTGTCCGGGCGACAGAACACAAGCGGCGGCTCCTGGCTGGTAATAACGATAGGGAAAGCCGTTGTTGATCCGAGTCCAGACTCCTGCGTCGGTGCGTAGCGCCCTGTGCATATAACGTTAAGCCTTGCGAACTCAGAGTCGATAACAACTTGGTCACTGTTGTTTATGAATGTTAAACCAAAGCTCATCAGGCAAACCTTATAACCATTAATCGCATGGTCCCACTGGTTGAAAGGCTGGCCGCAAAAGTTCGAGTGTGATTATAGACTCGCGCAACTCCGGACAACATTTCAGTCTCCAACTGCCGAGCGTTATTCTCGGAATATAGGCCTGTCGGGATTACTATCGCCACAGAATTTGCGGCCGTACTGCCAGGGACCAAGAAGTCCTGACTTGATTTGGTGTTGTTGGGAAAAGTGACGAGAGTCGACAATACGACTCGCATCGTGAAAGAACTGGGGTCCAACTGAAGCGTACTATCTGGACCCCATACCCACATTCCTGAATCCATTTTTTACCCCAGATAGCCAAGACGCACACGCAAAACGTTGTTTGCATCGTAAACCGAGACATTCAGCGAGTTGATCACAAGGCGACCTTGCCCCGGAACAACGCCGTTGATTTCCAATGAGCCATCCTTGTTCAAAATCCAACCCTGCTGTCCGGCGACATAATTGACTGAGCTGATGTAGTTGCCGATCTTGGCGTTGGTAATGGTTCCATCAAGAATGAAAGCTGATCGCAGAAACGCTTGGCCGTTCTGAATCGCAAAAGGAACGGAGGTAGTGCCATCAAGCCCGTTGACCACAGCGAAACGATCAGCACTGACCAGAAACTGGCTTTGCAAACCGGCCGCTGTGTTTTCTATCCCGAGGCCAATACCCGCAGCCACGTAAAGGCCTTGCGCGTTGAGCTGCATTTTCACAGCCCACATGGTGGTGAGCTTCCCGTCCGTGGAAGCCTGAGCCTGGGACACCGTCTGAACGGCCGCTGACGCCCCGTTGGCCACGGCCTGCACTGTTGTGATTTGGCTCGCCAGCGCATTGTCGGCAGATGACCGGGCAAGAGTCTCCGTTTGAATGGCGGCGGCGTTAGCGCCAACGGAAGAGCTAACGACATCGATTCGCTGCCCCAGAGCTACGCCGTCTTCGATTCGCGCCGACTGCTCGGACCAAACGCCGACGTAAACCTGGTCGGAGCCAGCCATCCCCTGAGAGTCGCCAGCAAGTGAAGGATTTACTTGTGCGTAAACCCCGCTGATCTGGGTGGCCAGCAGACCATCCGCATCGACTCTAGCGTTTGCCTCCGCAAGAATTGCGGCAGAGTTAACGCCCGTTGTGGCAACTACCGAATCTATGCGAAAGCCCAGTGCGGTATCGCCCTGAGCGCGCGCAGTAACTTCAGTGTGCACGGCGGAAGCGGCACCGCTGGCCGTTGCCGAAACAGTATCGATGCGCTGCCCCAGTGCGGAGTCGCCTTCAATGCGTCGGTTCGTCTCCTGAGTAATTGCGGCCGACACATCCCCGATCGTTCCAGCAACTGCGCTAATGCGAGCATTCACGGAACCTGGCAACGTTGATGCACCGTCGATCAGATCAATACGGTCCTTTAGATGCTGGCCAAGATGAGTCTCGGAGATCTGCCCCTCGATCAACTCCAGAACATCCCCGCCATCGGAGCTGGACTGCCCCATAACGCCTAGGCCAACCGGATGCCACGGTCCGACATTACCGATGCGGTCCACCAAGCGCGCCCAGAAAAAGAACGTCACGCCAGCGCGAAGTCCCTGCAGCACGTAATCGCTTTGCGGGTACGACAGGTCGGTGAGCTTTGTGGCTGCCTCTAGGCTCGGAGTTGGCCCGTACCAGATTTCAGCACGCTGCGTGTCCTCGGCGCCGGCGGGGAAACCCCACTTGAGGTAGATGCCGAAAAGCAGCGGAGTCGCGGTCAGGAAGGAAACCGCCGGCGGCAGCCCCTCCTTCCCTTTCAGGTTGGTCAGCATCGAGCTGCGCCACACCGAGTAAATGTCGAAAGCGCTCACCGCGCGGACGCGTGCCAGGTAAGCCCCGGCGTAAATCCCAACCACGTCGACGCTGGTGGTGCCAACCCGCTGCACCTTGATCCAGTTGCCGCTGTCCTTGCGCCATTCGACGTCATAGCCGACGGCGCCAGGAACCGCTGGCCAGGTGATGGTCATCGTTGCGACGGCAATGCCCTGCGACACGACTGAAGCAGATGAAACGGTGACGCTTGCCGGCGCCGGTACAACGGTGATCGGAATGACGCTGATCGGCCGTTCTTCCAGGCGCGCGCCAGTGTCGATGTGCGCGAATTTGCTCGGGTCGTACTGGACGGCCGAGATCTCAAATACGCCTGGCTCCGGGCGCGACACGCTGGTCACGCGGTACAGCGGCACAGCCAGGTCGTCGGCGTCCAGCGCCCAAACGAGCTCAGGCTCTGGCGCGGCCGAATACGCAACCGTGACAGTCACCACGCGGCCCGCTACCGATTGAACGGTGCGGCCTTCGCACTTGCCATTCGACAAGTTCAAGATCAGCCGGTCGCCGATCTTTGCCTGGGTGTCTCGGTCGAGCGTGATAGCTCGGCCATTCACCGCAGTAATGCGACCGCCAATTGGCCGTCCCGCCAATAGTTCGTCAGCGATGGGAATGACGTAGCCCGGCAGCGGAATACGGCCGTCAAGACCGACCTGAAAGGTGACTACACGGTCCTTGGAGTTGGTGAGGAGCGCCCACTTGCCGCGGCGCTGGGCCTCAGACTCTCGCGTGCAGCCGATAGCACTGATCTCCAGCGGGTTGTCGCCATAGCGCCGCTGAAGCTTGGCATCGGTTACCGCCGTGACGTCGGTGTCGTAGTTGTTCGCTGGATTGTCGTAGCTGATCAGAGCGCGGCTGTAGCGGGTGCGCTCCGATGCACTTGAGTAGGTGAACTTGCCGTCGATGACGTTCGCCCGGGTGTAGGCGAAGTCGAAGTCGGTAGCCCGCGGCATATCCGACAGCGTGAAGACCTGGCCTTGGGCCCAGTAGGTCATGCCTCGGTAAATCGCCGAGATATCGCGCAGCAGCGACCATGCGTCTGCCTTTGCTTGCAGGTTCAGGTTGCAAATAAAGCGCGGCTCCTGGCTGCCCTTGCCGTCTGGCACAAGCTGATCGCAGTACTGGGCGATCCGATAGAGCTCCCATTTATCGACCTGCCAAGGCTTAATGCGGCGACCGAGCCCAAAACGATCGTTGACGGTGATGCCGTATGTAATCCAGGCGGGGTTATCAGTCCATGCCTGCTTGAATGTGCCGTCCCAGATGCCCGTGTAAGATCGGCTGTCCGGGTTGTAGTTGCTCGGTACTTGCCACTTGCGGGCACGGCAATCGACCGTCACCGCTGGGATACTGCGGAACTGCTCGGCCGAAAACTCGATGTAGAGCAATGCGGTGTTCGGGTAACGCAACTTCGCGTCGATCACCTCAGTGAAGCCGGCGATCTGCATGGTGTCGGCAATTTTGTTGTTGTTCTGGTTGGCTGTGATTCGGGTGACTCGCATCAGCCAGCCACTGGTCGCTACAGGCAGGTCGATGCGACGGGTGCGCTCGTAGGTGCTGGTGGTCTTGCCGTCCACGGCTTCACTGAGCACCTGCTGATAGGCGCCACCGTCCGTGGACAGTTCGACCTTGTACTCAATCCGGTAGCCATTCACGTTGCCACTGGCGTCGACCGATTGCAGGGCGGGCCAGGCGAACCGTAGGCGCACGGCCGACAGCTCAATGTTGCTGATCGCTCGTACCCAAGGCGTGCCGCTGCGCAGCTCAATGCCCAAGGAAGTTTCGTTCGCTACCGACGGGATGCCCTGGATATAGCCTTGCTCGACGGAGCCGGTACGGAATTCCCACTTTACGTTCGGGAAGTTCATGTTGCCCTGGGGATCTTGCAGCGGCGTATTGTCGAGGTAAATGTCCTGAGCAGTAGGATTGCCCGCGAACTCCCCTTCGCCGATAGCAATTAGGATCTTGGCCATCGCCACCGAGCGCAGACTGTCGGGCGCCTCGGTTGGGCTTTTCGGCTTGTCCGATCCGCCCTTGGCGCCGTAAATATCAAGCTGCTGTGCTGCGCCCATGCTTTTCTCCAGGCAATAAAAAACCGCCTCTTGGGCGGCTGTGGTGTTCGTTGGCTTGGCTACATCTGGTCTTCGGCATAAATCTCGGCACTGATAATCGCGCCACCCCACCGGCGCTTGCCGATGCAGAGAGGTGTTGGATTGCCGGATGCCGTGGTGTTCTTGGCGCTGCCGAAGGCGTAGCCGGGGGTGTTCTCGGGGGCGGCGCTCGTTTTGAGGCCGCCAGCCTGCGGGCTGAGCATCTGTATAACTCCGCCAGCAACCAAACCAATACCCGCCCCAATCAATGGCGTACCAAATGGCGTGGCAGCAAAAATCACCCCCACAACGATCAGGATTGCGCCGACTATGGTTTGCAAAATACCGCCACGCTTTCTGCCGACTATGACCGGGGCAATGCGGATATCGCCCTCGCCGCCGTACCCGAGTTCCGCTTCACCGATGTTGGTCTTCCCGCGAAACACAGCGAACTCGAGCCCGCGGGACTTAGCATTTGATAGGAACCGCTCAAAACCCGGGATCTGTACACACAGCGCTTTGATTGCTTCTGCGGGTGTCCGCACCGACAGCCGGAAAGAACGGCCGAACTGCCGAAGCTGCCCGTACAGCCGAATGGTCGTCAGCGGCTGGTAATTGATCACGGCAGAACCCATCATTTTTCTCCAGACAATAAAAAACCGCCCGGAGGCGGCCATTTGAAAGTTGATATCAGTTGTAGTCGACGTAGGGGCCAATATAGAACCCCGCCATATCCCCGCTGATTCTGTACAGGCTTTCCTTTCCGGGCTGGACGTTCGCAGAGATCGTACGGATTGCAGCCCCAGCACATAGCCCGGAACCCGCCAAACCTGCACCTAGATTTGGCGATCCAGGAGGAAAGTAGAAGGTGGCGCGCTGGCCGGTGCCGATTTTTGCGGCCTTGCGGCCATCCAAGTACACGACGATATCGCAACCAGAACCGACAGTACCGGAGTCACGAACCACCGTGATTTTCCCGCTTTCGCCTGAGGGTTTGGACTGGAATGCGTAAATCTCGTCAGGGGGGACCGGCTTCGCATCCCTCACCGAAATTGCAGTTGAGGCGCACCCCGCCAACAGCATCAACGCCACTGCCCCTATCAAAACTCGCATGACTCTTCCTCTTCCTGAAAGGGATGACTGTATCACCGGTTGCTGCTGTACGAATCCCCAGTAACGGCGCACCAAGGTTCAGGAGTAGCGTTTCGCCCTTAGTAAATCCATGGACAGGGGTAATTCAATGCTGGTGGTATCACATTACGAAATTCAAGAGACGGCCGCGCGCAGCCAGCCGTGGGACAAGACGACTTACACCGAAAACGCGGGCGAATATTATAGCTTCCGCGAAAAGCCTGAGCTGATTCGCGAAACGCTTGAGGACTTCAGGCCTTACGACTCGCAAAGAGCCATACAAACCTTCTATGAGCTACTCGAGTGGCTTAACCGTGAAGACGGAGCGCTGGAAACTAACGACTGTTTTTTTCGCCCTCCCGCCGAAAACCCAGATGATCAGTTCCAATTCGATACGAAAACGCATGGCAGGATCGAATTTTTTATCCGTAAGCTTGAGGCGAATCTTTCAGGAGATGCGATCCAATGGTTATACCGGATGGTGAGCCTCTATCTCCAAGTAGAAAGGCCCGATTTTCACTGCGCCATCTTTGACATTGCCGGGGCAGCGACGGATTACATCGAGCTTCCCGGCGGGCACGACGAGCGTACAGGTTTGCGGCTGTGCATCTACTTCAACGCATACGGTAACGGGGATGCGGATGCTTGGGAGAATTTGAACGTTACCATTCAAGGCCTCTTTAATGCGTTCAAAGGAGTGGAAAGGGCTATGCACGGGGACTTCCTTAAATTCTCGTAGCCCTCGAGCTGTTAAATCACCGAGCAGAGTCATGGCAGCATCCTATTGCGGCCCTGCCGCATCATGTAGTTGGTTGCGCATCTTTGTGCCTGAGGATCAGGCGCGTTCGGTCGAGCCACGGACCACCGAAGACGATGATCTCGCTGGGACGGCCATATAGGTGGTGCAGCAGAAACGGGCCGGGGCCGAACGTCGACGAATCCTCGCCCCCCGGTAGGGCCGGATCAGCGCCGAGATAAATCCCGGCATGGTTCGGATGCACTGTACGGCCCACTTCCATCACGATCATGTCGCCGCGCTGAGGCTGATCGACCTTGTAGAAGCCGGCAGCCTCGTAGTTGGCCTCGTACAAGCTGGTGTTGTCCTTGCTCTCCCACCAGCCATCGGCGCGCTTGAAGGCCTCGAACTCCAGACCCCACTCGCGCTTGTACCAGTCGGCGCAGACCTGCCAGCAGTCCCAGGCGCCGTGCACGAACGGTCGATTTAGCAGCGGCGTGCTGCCGGCTGGAGTGATGCTGCGCAAATCTCCTTCCGGCCAACTCAGGATGTGCCAGGGTAAGGCGGTGGCCTCACACATGGCCAAGTCATGCGGGGACGGCCGACTGGTGGCGTCCGGATGCGTGTGAAAAACCCCTATCACCTCACCAACGTCTTCCGCAGCGGCGTAATCCTCTGGATCGATTCGAAACTCTTCGGTTGGCTCGGTCGCGATGTTCCCGCACGGGAAGTACTTCTGCTTGCGCCCGATCGCCAGCACCAGCCCGCAGGCCTCTTTCGGATACTGTGAGATAGCGTGCGCCTCCATCGCGCTCAGGATGTGCTTGCGCATGGTCAGCTCCGTGCGATCAGTGACACTGCGGGGAATCCGCCATGGGGAAGTTCGTTATTCTGACCGAAGCGCAACTTGCAGGACTTCAGCCCGCCCTTGCACTCGTCTTTAGTCGGGTCATCCGTGGGGTTGTCATCGTCATCGAACATCGCGCCGCCCGTGTAGCCGCAGTTCGGCCCGCGGTAGCCACCGGTCATGGCCCAGTGACAAAAGGTCGTCATCTGACGCCCAGGCAGCCCGTGGTTGTCGATCTCGCCCGGGGAAGACAGATCCCACTGCACGACCTCGCCGTCCTCGCCGGTCTTCTGGTCGATGTACCAGATTTCCAGCGCCTCCTGCGTAGGGTCGGCGGTCGGGTTTCCCTCAGGGAAGTTCACTGCATCCAGGTACTGCGCCAGCGTCTCGCGCACGGTCAGTTGAAACTTCAGCAGGTCGTCGAAGGCCAGGCACAACGCGGTGATTCGCCCGTTGACGTTGCCGGCCATGAAAGTCGGCCGACTTGCGCTGCCGCTGCTGTCGGCGGCGATGCCTTCAATCTGCACCGGCCAGGCTGCGTATTCATTGCCCTGCCACCAGATCGACTTCGCCGGCAGTTCGTCAGGCGAGTTCTCGTAGGCCAGCAGCTCGGCCGGCGTGTGCGGAATCGCATGGGCATGGAAGCGCAGAATGTCCGCGCCGTATTCCCTGCCGTCGATTTCAAACAGCCGCACTTCCCCGCCGGGCTCCAGTTTCTGGATGTCCGTAATCAAAGCCATGCGGCATTACCTCAGGGGTGAAAGGTTTGTTCGAAGGTGGCGGTCAGCGTGTAAACCGATCCGCCTTTGTGTGATGGCTGGTAGCCGTTAGGACACTTGTAAAGGCCGAGCTCACCAAGGGGCGGCGTCCACAGGAAAGCTTTCGCGCCCTTGTGGCGATCGAGGAAGGCGATAATTTCGTTGATCCGCGCCGCACTCCCGGTGTGGCTGATGGGCCAGGACTGCACCTTGTTGTTGATGCCGTCCGAGACCGACTGCTCATAACCGTCGCCGAACTGTTTGGATCGGTTGCGCTGCTTGATCTCGCCAGTCGCCCCCTTTTCGATTTGCCAGGTGAATCGCTCAATTGCCATGGATCACCCCTTGATGGCCCTGTTGATTTTCCCGCCTTGCCGCAGGTCCACGCTCACCAGCTTCTGGTAACGCTGATCAACGAAGTCGGCCAGGTCCTTGCCGAACTGCTGGTAGGCAGGATCGTCAGTGGTGGAACTGGTAGAGCCGTCACTTGCGACGTTGACCTGAACGGTGATGACGGTACCGCTGCCCGAGCTGCCACCCAGTGCGAGCACGCCAAGTTGACCGCCGGCAGTGCGGGTCAGCGGCATGATCGCCTCCGGCCCAGCCTCGCCCATCACGCCAGTCTGCCCACCTGACATCCCGAAGGCTGTCGGCTTGCTGACCACGCTGTTGGAGAAGGCGGCGCCGTTCGCGAACAGCTGAACACCCGCCCCCCATGCCCCGCCGTTGGCCTGAATGCTGCCCGGTGTGAAGCCGGAAAGGTCGCCGCTATAACCGGCCTGAGTAGAACCCGCTGATGCCGCTGCGCCCGCTCCGCCGAAGTAACTGGCGCCCGCGCCGACCAGACTGCTCAGCAATGCTGAGCTGGCTTGCCGAGTCGCGATTCGCGCCATGTCGGCCAAGATCGACTTGGTGAAGTCCGCAAAAGACGCCTTTCCAGTCAGCGCGAAATTGACGGCGGCGTCCTCCATCGAGCTGTAGGCATTGGTGAACAGGCTTTTCGTCTGCCCGGCAACGTCGCGCGCCGATTCCAGGTAGTTCTGCCATGCAGACGATGCGCCAGCGCTCCAGTCACTCTGGGCGTCGGTCATCTCGTCGTAGTTGGATTGCACTGTGTCGTGCAGATCCTGCTGCGTGGCTTTCAGCGCCGCCAACTTCTTGGTGTACTCGTCGAGGCTCATGCCACGCGAGCCGTCGCCGTACTGGTTGGCCAGGTCGAGCTTTTGCGAGTTGACCCGGTCGTCGATGGCGTTCTGCTGATCCGTCAGCCCGCGCTGGCGATCGCCCTGCCCCAAGCCCAAAGCGGCGCGCTGCCCTTGCTGGCGCAGCGTGTCGACTTGTTGCTGGAGTGCGCTGGTGTAGGTCTGGACGGCAAGTTCCTGTTTCTTCAGCCGGCCCTGCTCGTTCGTGGCCAGCACTTCCAGCTCGCTGTCGGCAGCTTTCTGCGCCTTGACCATGTCGGCCCGCGCGTCGGCGATCTTCTGGTCGAGCTGGATACGCTGCTCGCCAGTGGTGGTCGCCTTGCCTTTCGCGGCTTCGAGCGCTGAGATCTCCGCCTCATAAG
Organism: Pseudomonas sp. SJZ131; assembly: GCF_007828705.1. Taxonomy (NCBI): domain Bacteria; kingdom Pseudomonadati; phylum Pseudomonadota; class Gammaproteobacteria; order Pseudomonadales; family Pseudomonadaceae; genus Pseudomonas; species Pseudomonas sp. SJZ131. Next base: position 1,212,096 of record NZ_VIVC01000001.1, read on the forward strand.
CTGAGGTGACCTCTTCCCGCTCGTTGCCGATCAAGGCCTCACGCTTCAGCAGGTATTCCTGCTGAGAGATCAGCCCGGCCTTCTGCGCGGCATCCAATTGTTTTTGGGTGTTCGCGTACTCGGCCTGCAGCTCCTTGAGCGCGTTTTGCGCGGCGTTGTAGGCCGTCAGGTCCACCGCGCCGGCGTTCGCCTTTGGATCTTTGTACTTGGCATCGATGTTCGCGAGGCTTTTGTTGATCAACGCCTGGTCAAGGCGCGGATCGTTCGGCGCCCTCACGCGAATTTCGTCGATCCACCGAAGGTAGTCTTCCCGGTCCTTCTTCCTTTTCTCGGCGTTGGTAGCGGCGGATTTGTTGAGCCGGTCAACATTCTCCATCGCCCGAATTGACTTCTGTTCGGCGACATTTTGGTCTGAGTCATATTTCGCGATGTCAGCTTTGGCTGCTTTCTCATCACGCAACATGTTCAGCTTGTTGTCGTAATAATCGATCATCTCCTGCTTGTTCTGAAACAGGCCAACGTCGCCTTTCTGAGCCCGAGCAAGCCCTGCCTCTGCGTCGGATATGTCAGACTCGATGTCGCGTCTGCCGACATTCAGTATCCCGTCCAGCGCTCCCGCCGCCGTTTCTTTGATTCCTTTCCAGGCTCGCTCTACAGCGCCCAGGTTGGCGGTGATCTCTGCCGAACGGGATTTAACGGTTTCGGCATATGTGTCGGTTAGGAGCTGGGTGGCACCGATCGTGTCGCCCTGCTCCTTGAGTGCGGTGATTTGCGAGTAAACCGAGGCAGTCAGGAAGTGATATTGGTCATTCAGCTCTTTCGCCGCCCCGACCGGGTCCTTGGCGATCTTGACGAACTCGGCGATGGTTGCGTCAACCGACTTGCCGGTGGCGTCTTCCATGGCCGCTGCTGCTTCAGCAATCTCCTTGAAGCTGCCACCCGCAATTACGCCGCTCGCCGCCAACTTGGCCAACGACTCGGCTGCCTCGCCTGTAGTTCCGTTAGTAGCGCTGACCTGCTGGGCCAAACTGGCTAACTGATCAGCCGAAGTCCCAGCGTAATTGCCGGTCAGTATCAGAGCCTTGTTGTACTCATCTGCTTCTTGGCTGCCTTGGCTGTAGCCGTAGATAAGCACGCCTATCGCAGCGGCTGCCGCAAGTACTGCGGCGGCCATGCCGACCACGCTTGCCGACGCGCCGGTCACAGTTGGCGGGAGAGCGCCGTACGCTTTTTTCGCATTCTCAGCAGCTTCGGCCGCCGTGTTGGAGCTTTCAGCCAGGCTGGACAGACTCTCGCCCGCCTCGCCAGCGCTGTCGGCCACGTCCTTTGAGTTGGCGGCGATACCCGCGAGGGATTCGCCGAGCACTGCCGCGCCGGCACCGCCAGAGAACAGCGCGCGGAATTTATCCTTGAGGGCGTCGAAGGTTGCACCGACGCCGCCGAACGAATCCTTGATCTGGCCGCCCTGCTGGATCAGCACCATCAGTGGGCTTTGACCGCCTGCAAGGCTGGTGAAGATGTCAGTGAACTGGGCCGGCAGTTGGCGCAGCGCTGCCTGGGTTTGCGCCGAGGAAACGCCTGTCTTGCGAAGCCCCTCATCGAAGTCACCCAGCTTCTGCCGGGATGCGTCGATGCGGGTGGAGTAGTCGCGGAAGGTTTCCGCGTCGATCAGGCCGGCAGCTTTGTACTTCTGGAGGTCAGCCTGCTGCTGGTCGAGTTTGTCGAGCGCGGCAACGGCCGGATTGATCTTGGCCAGCAGGGCCTGAAGCCCTTCGGCCTGAACGCCGGTCGCTGCTGCTGCCTTCTTCGCAGCTTCAGCCTGCCGATCGGTGGTGCCAACCAGCGCATCCGATTCACCCTGCAATCTCCGCTGAAGCGCGGCCAAACTGTTTACCGAGGAACTGGAATTCTCCAGCGCCGCCGAGTTGGTGTTCACGCTAGTCGTGAGGGTCTGGTAGTACTCGCTCGAATCAAGCGACGCCTTGGCCATGGCCGTGAGGCGTTTCATCGCGTCTTCGGTGGATTCGGAAAGCTTGCCTTCGGCAGTGGCCAGTCCAGTGGACGCAGTCGCGGCCTTGTCGAAGCCAGCGGCAACCCCATCGGCCGCTTTCTCGGCTTTGGCGCCAGCCTGTGCGAGATTCTCTAGGTCGGAGGTGGCCTTGACCGCTTCGCCTGAATTTACCGCAATGCCAAGCTCAGCGATCGTAGACATGAGTGCTCCATTATTTCGATTGCTCAGACATAACGAGCAACGCCTCGGCCTCCATTACTTGAAGGTCGGGGAAGATCTCTCTGAGTTGTTTTTTCTTCATGCCGATGAGCTCGGCAACGCTGGAGATTGCGGTGTAATCAATGCCGGTCGCGCCGCACGCACCGGTGCGCCACTGAGTTGAGAGGCCGTCGAATAGGCGGAACGATGGCCAGACACAGGGCCATACCTCAAACGCCTCCTCCATGTCCGAGGCGTCAAGGCCGAATGCAGCCAGTTGCTCAGCACTCGGCGGTGGCTCATACAGGGCGCGTGCGACGCGTATCAGTTTCCCGTGCGTGCCGGCACGTAGGCTGCCTGGTAGGCTGCGACAATGGCCTCACCGGCACCGGCCGAAGTTTCCACCAGCGCGCGGATTGACTCAGGGCTAAGCTTGTCGTCAAACCCCCAGCCTTCAACCAGAGCCTGGACCTGGTCGACCTGCCGCTCAATATCGGCATCAGTGATATCCACCAGGGTTAGATCGTCAGCTTTGGCCTTGAAGGCCTCCTGATCGTCTTTTGCCCGTTGCTGCCATCCAGCAAACAACGTTGCCAACTCGTTGCGGTTCCGATACTTGAACTCAAACGGCACCTTGATGAACGCACCGCCGACGCGTGGAATTTCCACGTCAGCCTTGAAGGTTGCGCCTTGCGCGATCTTGAACTTCGCCATGATCAGCTACCCCCGCCGGCAGCCACTGGCGCGCGGTAAGCCGTGATCTCGGCGTTGATGGTGAAGCCGAACGTCACAGCTGCACCCTCGTTGCGCACCAGCGTTGGAGTTTTGTTGAACGACGGATAGCCGGCGTAGTAGATCGTTTTGCCGCTCGGCAGAGACATGCGCAAAATCCGCACTTCCTTCTCGCGATCAGCCTTGTCCAGTTCGTCGTACCAGGCCAGGCTGTCATCGTCGGCCAGCTGGAATGCAAACGCTTGGGCGTTTTTGGTGGTTGGGATCTGCTTGTCGCGGCGAGCTTCGAGCGGTGCGTAAGTCCAGTATTGCTGCTCCCCCCCCGACATCGAGTTACCGATTACTTGGTTGACGGCAACCCAGCCTGTCACCTTCTTGGCAGTGCCAGCGCTGATACCGTCCGGGAAGAACGCTACGTTGGAGGTGTCGATGCCTTCCAGCGTGAAGGCACCGGCCGCAGCGTTGGACACGCGCACGGCACGCTCGTTGATATCCTCCCAGCCAGAAGTAACCAGCAGGATGTCACCGTTGGCGAAACCATTGGCCAAGGCCGTCGCGACGCCCGGATTTGCGTTGCTGATGGCGGAGATCAACTTGGCGGCAGCAAAGCCGGTCGAGATCGCCAATGTTGCCCCGTTGGGGAAGTAGATCGACATGGGTTTTCCTCTTTGCAGAAATGACAAAACCCGCACATGGCGGGTTCAGGGTTTGCCCAACGGGCAGGTTATGGAGTTGTGTCGGACCGGTATGAGAACGACAGCGGGACGGTATAGGTGGAGTCGCCGGTGATACCCGGCCCCTGTTCGACCGGTGTCATGGGCGTGACTACGAAGCCGTTCTTCGTGTCGCGCTCATAAAGCGGGAACAGGCCGGTCAGTTCAGCCACAATCGAAACTGTTTTGGTCTTGCCGGTGCCCGCCGGCGCGATGATGCTGACCTGGAACACTCCAGTGAATAGCCGGTGATCGCCGCCGAGGGTGTTGCTCGTGGTGTCGCCCGGGATCGTGAACGCCCGCAGGTATGTTTCGCCCGCTGCCGGCGTGTAGGCCGTGTTCTCGAAGACGATCTTCAACTTCTCCGACCTGGTAGCGTTCCAGGCGATTAGCTTTGCCTCGTAGATCGAGGCGATGATTGCGTGACTCATACCTGGTTGTTCCTGATGGCCTCCAACACGATCTGCTGAAAGCGGGCCACGGTAATGCGGACCATGCCGCCGGGTGCTTGGGTCGAGTGACCAAACTCCAGCGGAATGGCATAACCGAGACTGTTGGTGATGTAGCAGGTATCGCCTGCCTTGAATTCGATAGCACCGGCAACGATCCGCGCCGTCGATTTGGCGCCACTCGGATCCACCTCTTCGGTCGTTGTGCTGTCCGGAGCGCCAAGACTGAACATCCAGTTTCCGCGGAACCGGCCTCCGACGTACCCATCAGGGGCGACGATATCCATGCCGTCATGCAACTTTCGCCCGGCCTTGAGTCGACCCGCTTTCGTCATGTTGTCAGGATCGCTTCGCAGTCCACTGTTGTGATCGTCCACGGCCTTGTTGTACTGGCTCGCTACAGAGTTCTGAGCCCAAATTTCAGGGTTGCCCACGGGTGACATGCGGATAACGCTGCTGCCGACTTCAATGATGATTTCGCGCAGACTGGCGTCGATCGCCTCCTTCGCCTGAGTCGCGAATTCGGCAAGACTCAGCGCGAAACTGCCGGACTGTCCGGCGCCTTTCCTTGCCATGTCATTTCCTCAGTTGGGCAGTCCACGTTGCATCAACAGGATCGGCGGAAACGTTCATCACCCTCAGGCCATTTACGATATCGCCAATCGCCGGCGTAGCTGGCACGCTCGTCGGTATGCCTGCCTCAGACACAAACAATTCGTTTTGCAGCACCAACAGCTTCTTGTCGGTGGTCTGGATGAGAGAACCGTCGATTTCCTTCGATAGGTAGCTGCCCAGAACGCCGCGCCCAGTGTAAGTCACGGTGGTTTCCGGCGTTTCGCCGCCCAGGTCGGGGTCGTACTCGCCAGCAATGGTGCGGACGCCAATCACCGGCTTGATCGCATCAGCCAGGCCATCAGGGTCATTGAACGCTTCAGCCATTTCGGCCTGGATCTCTTCGCGCATTCCCATGATCAGATCCTTTTCAGCATCATTACGCCGGACCGCTTGATCCAAGGTGCCAGCAGCGCCAACGCGAAGTTCTCGCCAGCGGACTGATCGGTCGAGCCGGCCACGTAGGTTTTGCTCACAGATGTGCCGGACTGAGCTGAAACCGTCTTGCTCTGCACTTCCTTCTGTGTGGACGTATACAGCTTGCCCGCCGCCGCCTCTTTTGCGACTTGGGCGCCGGCTGTTTTGATCTCGGCCGGAACCGGATCGGGAACAACCCGCTTAATCTTGGCCGTGAGCCAGGCGTTCGCCATGGCTACGGCAAGGACCGGATCACCGGTGCCGGCCCAGCCAGGACCAAGCGAGGCATCAACATCGGCAACAGTGATGAAGTCGGTCATGTGCAGTCCTTATTCCGCTGGCACCAAGGCCTGCAAGTCTTCTTTCTTGGCGGTTGCGTCGAAGTCGATGCCCTTGGCGGTCAGCCACTCTCTCAGCTCCGGGACCTTCATTTTCAGAGGGTCGGTTTCCGGCTCTTCTTCGCCGGCGCCCTTAACTACGATACCGGCGCGCTCATACGCCGCCACAATGTTCGGCCGATCGCCTTCTACGACGACCTCCTTCGCGGAACTGATTACACCGAAGAACTCATCGAGCAGCCGGTAGCAAACCCCAGGCTCTCTGCCGGGAGTGTCGGAATAAATAACCTTCATGATTTTCTCCGTGTCGGCCAAGGCGCCGTTGAGCGCCGCGCCGAAGTTGGATTATGGGGTGACGGTGCCGCTGATCACGGCCGCGAAAGGAACCTGCTTGCGGTCGAAGACACGTTCCCAGTTAGCTGCAGCCGCGTACTGGGTCGCTGTCGGGCTGAGATTGCGGTTCTCGCCGCCTTTCCAGCTGAAACCAGCCGGCTGCAGGATCATGGTCTTGCGCTCCCACAGCACTTCGGCGCCACCACCGTTACCCCCGGATGGCTTACGCTCCAGCTCGACCGGGTTAGCCGGGTTGCCTTCACCGTAACCGAACGCGCCCTGGCCGAAGAACACAGACAGGAAGCGACCGGCGCCGTACACCAGGCTGTCATCCATGAACACTGGCTTGCCCAGATAGGTAGCCAGGATGATCTTGCCGTCGGAGTCGCGCAGGTATTCGATGAGGTCCTGCTTGACCATCTGATTCATCACCACCGAGTGCACGCCGATAGCGGAGAACACATCGGCAGCATCACCAGAGGTGAACGCCGCGTCCTGGAACGCACCAGCACTGACGGTTGCGCCAGCATCAACAACCATGTCGCCCGCATCATTGGCGATGTTGGAGGCAATGATGCCGCGAGCCGCGCCAAGCAGGTAACGCTGCCAGCGGCGAGTCCAATAAGTGCCGAAGCGGTTACGAATGTGCTGCATCGGCTCGGTGCGGGCCAACTCAGTGGTGAGGTCGGCTACGCCGTAGGCTTTGTTGAGGTACAGAGTGCGCGCACGCATGCTGCCCATTTCTGCCTTGCCGACCAGACCCAAATCATCAGGGTCATCGTTGGAGATGTTCGGCTCTTCGTCCGCATCCAGATCTTGCCAGTAGGCAATCTCAGCAGTGCCCTGCCCGTTGGAAGCGATGGCATCCAATTCAGGGGATTTGACGATGATGCCGGATTCGAAAACGGCGGTTTTTTCCGGCGAGTTAACCGGCGCCAGATCGGCGTAGTAGTCCCTGACGAAGATATCCGCGAGTTGTGTGGTGGCCATGGATTAGGTTCCTTGAGTGGCTTTGAGTCGCTTGTATGCTTCGGGGTTGTCGCGAGCCAGCGCTGCGCGCTCTTGCTCGGTGTGCTCCCCCCACTTTTTGGTAGCCTTGCCACCGTTGTCGCCGGTCTGCCCGGCACCCTGAGCCCTTGGCCACAGGTGTGTTGCTGTTTCACGCAGCGATTCCGCCCATTCGAGCGGCGACAGCGGGGTTTTCCCGTCCTTCCCGTAAACGACTTCGCCGTCACGGTCGGTGGCGATCGCCTCGCCGTCTTCACTGAGTTTGAAAGTGCCCCGGGCGCGCAAGATGATGTCCTCGGCGGCTTCGGGGAGCGCGCCGGCCTTGATGGCTGCAGCGCGGATGGAATCGGCCAGAACCTTGTCGCTGTACTTGGCGGCGAATTGCTCGGCTTTGTCAGCACGGGCCTTCTCGGCGGCCAGCTTCGTGTCGTAGTCGGTGCGCAGGCGCTCGGTACGTCGGGTGATGACCTCGTCCAGCTTGCCCTCGGCAATCAGCTTGGTCTCTTCGTCCTGGCCAACCTTGGTCAGCAGTTCTTTTACGGCGGCGATGTCCAGGCCTTCGAACTGGGTCTTGAAACCGTCCAGTTCGGTTTTGGTGGTCCGGAGCGAGCCAAGCAGCTCGGTGTTTTTATTCTTAAGACCCAGTGTCGCAGCCTCAACAGCTGCTGCAATGGCGGTCTGAACAGCCGGGTCTTCAAGATCAATCTGGTTTTCGTCTGCCACTTGGTGCACCCCTTGGGTATGGTCGGCCCGCTTTGCAGGCATAAAAAAACCCCGGCGTGGCCGAGGTCTAAATTTTGGTAAAAAAAGGCCTGCGCAAAGGCAGGCCGATAGAGGAGAAATTCATAATAGAAAAAGCTTGATATTTACGCACTGAAGGAAGAATATTTACTCACTGAGCGATCATGACTCGCTCAGTGAGCATTATCATAGGCAATTTCGCCTTAGATAAATTCCCCTCGGGTAAATAAACATGAACTCAAAAGCACAATTCATTTACGACGACGCACAGCAACCGCTGTACGCGATTCTCCCCTTTGCCGAGTATAAGCGGCTGCTGGGTGAAGACCAACCCGCTCAACAAAAACCATCGCTGTTGAGCGAAGATGGGCTTTCAATCCGCCTTCCGAACGGGGGGCCAGGTGCTGCGATTGACCTGCCTCGCTTCGTCGACTATTGGGCTCGCTCCGGCTTGCTCAGCATGCCAATCAACCAGCGCGCGAAACGCTTTGACCAGTTTGAGCAGACTGAGCTTTTTTCGCTCGAGCCATTCATTCGTGGCTGCTTCCTTTCCAAAGACTCCTCTTACAAAAACACTATGCAAGTGACGACCGAGGTCATTGGAGCTCTCGTCGAAACCGGCATGTTTAAAGAGGTGCGCTTCGATCAAGCTCAGTTGAACGAAGGTCAACGGTTTGATCGCGACAAGGCGCTGGTTAAAGAAGAGGATCTGCATAAATACAGTCGTACGGTGAAATGCTTGGAAATTGTTGAAAGTGAGGTACGCAAATTTCTGAAAGCCCATCCGCATAAGGGGCAATGCATCAATCGTTACTGGTTCCTCGATGAATATTACAAACCAGCCTTTCTGAAGTAAGAAGGCGGCGCCCGATGCCACAAGCGTTGGGCGTCTTTTCACACAAGGTACAGTCCTCGCATTACTAGGTAGTCGGCAAATTGCGTCCTGCTCGGCGCATATGGCGGCGGTCGCATCCGAAAGCCTGGTGTGGCTCGATTGAGCAACACCCTTCTGCCGTTCGGCTCAGTACAGTGCGTTGGCTCGTCAATTTGAAAACCCTGCTCTGCCGCGTACAGCTCGGCAGCAAGTCGCACCTGCCCCCATTCAAGCTCAAAGGGCACGAACGTCTCCGAAAGCGTCTGGTATTCGATCTTGCAGTCACGTCGAGGCCAGGCCATCGCCTGATCTGGATTGGCCTTTCGTCCTTTCCACTGCCGGGCGTTAATGTTCGCCGCGGCGCGCAGCAGCAACGCGACCTGATCGGCCTCCATCTCAGGGATTCGAAAACCGTAGTAGTCGCGGTAGAAGGTCAGCTTTTCCAGCAGCACGAAGCTGTTGGCATCCGGCCTTCCCTGTCCGTACTCAACAATGATCTGCATCGGTCATCTCAAGCTGGTGGAGCCCCGAGTGTAACGCCTGCACGGGTGAACATGTCAGGTTCGAGATCCTTCAACTGCGCCAGAGTCAACGGCTTGAACCTCTTGTCGAGCTGCAAAATGGCGAACTTCTCAGGCGTCAAGCCGCCGTCGCGGAAAAGCTTCCCTCGCACCGGACCAAGTGCGTGATCCTGGAAGCTCGCCGGCTGGGTCGACAGCCACTCGTAATAATTCATGCTGGCATCGACCTGACCACCGCCAGTATTGCCCACCGATGCGCGCGTGGCGCCCTTTGAAAACATCTCAGACAGCCTGGTTATCGGCACTGTGGTTGAACGGCAGTTGATGTGCGCCGGCGGCAATGGCCCCTTGCCCAGCTCGAAGCGCATGCCGTCCAGCCCCTTGCATTGCTGTGAGGTCTTGCTATCGAGTGTCGACAGCCAGCGATAGCCCAGTACCACATCGCTGTTGGCCTTGAGGGTTTCCATCCGCGCAGTTGTGGCCACATGCTGAATCGCCGTCTGCACGACTGACGCTGCGTTACGGTTGCTCACGGCGAGGATGCCGTCGGTGAAGTTCTGCGCCGCGGTGCCGCGTACGGCCTGGATGATTTGCGCGTTCGTCTGACCTTGGCCGAAACCGAGCCGGATCGTGTTCGTCACCCGCATTGTTTCGGTTCTGGTCCATCCTGCAAGGAAGCTCTTGAGCAGCTTGCCGCCGTCAATGCCCTTCACCTGCAACGGATAGGAGAACACCGCCGCGCGGATCACTGCGTTGGCCGGGACCACTGCGTCTATCGACATCGCATGGCTGAGGCTGTTGGCTTCGAAGGTGGATTCATATAGAGCGATGTCCACTAGGTCGGCCTGCACCACATCGGCGAAGGCTTTGTATATCTCCAGCAACATGCCATCGACCCGGGCCAGGAACTGCTCTAGACGGTCACGACTGTAGGTCGTCAACTCCTTGCGAGTCAGCTGCTCGCGAATCAATGCGTCGATCTGGCGCAAGTACTTCTCGAACTTTTTGACCTCACCGGCCTTGAGTCGCTCAAGCATGACGCTATGGCGTGTCGTCTGCTCCAGCAACTGGCTGTCCGTCTGCGCCTGGTTTGTCGTTGGCATCGTCTTTATCCAAGTTGATGCCGGCCGACTCGCGCTCATCGCTGATCAGTTCGGCTTCGTCTTCGTAGGGGCGTTCTGGCAACTTGCCGGTGGTGAGGTACTGCCAGTAGGTGTCGGCGCTGATCGTGCCAGCCATCACACCCTTGAGCAGTTCGGCAAGTACCTGAGCGTCGACAACTGGGTTCACGAACTCAGGATTCACCTTGAACTTGACCTGCTTGGGGTCGTACCCCCTCCACTCGGCTGCGTACCGCAAGCCCTGCTCCACCGCCTCGGCCACAGTGATGACGATGCTGTGCAGGGTGGCGTGCTGATCGTTCTGGCGGGTCTTTCGCGCTTCGCCCGACTCGGTACCGACCACGTCCATGACCTTGGCGCCAGCCTCAAGCGCGGCGTTCTTCTGGTCGTCCATGGCCTGGCGTACGGCTTCGATCCCGGCTCCCTGGAACTCCAGATAGCCGCATGATCCAGAAGGTCCAAGATCCCAAGCCGCAGAAGGCCCGGTAACGCTCAGCTCTACCGCTTCGTCCAGCCCAGAAACCCACGGCTGCGGGTGACTGGTTTGATGCAGTGACGTGAAATAGTCAGCGCTGAGCTGGTAGGACTTCAGGGCGGCCCGTGCCATTGTCAGCAGCGGGACCTCATCGACGTCAGGCGAGTTGTCGGTCGAGCCGCAGTAGATCACTGGCAGGTAGAAAAGGCCTTTGACCAGTCGGTTGTCCGATCCAGTGGTTCCCAGCGGCCGCTCATTCTCTACGATCTCACCAGCCTCGTTCCGCACTGCGGTGTAGCAGGTTTCACCTTGCATGAAGAACTCACGGAACACCGTGTCGCAGTCATGGCTGTAGCGATCGCCGCCCTTCTTGCGGAACTCGCGAAACACCGAGAGCGTTAGGTCCTGCCGCCCGCCTTGATCGGCGACATCCCAGTTGATCGCATTGCGCGTGGCGTATGTCGAAAAATACGGCTCACCCGAATCGTCGATATTTACCACCAGCGGCACACGGCCATGGGAAATGGCCTGACGCACCATGCGAAAGAACAACTGCTTCAGGCCGAAGCCGTCCGAAGTGGCGCTGTCTTCCAACCCTTTCAGACCGACCGGCAGTGCAATCTCAGGAATCAGCCGGGTAACCAGGCCCATCATCGACCGCAACGAATCGCGCACCCAGTGCTCGTACTGAGCCCGGTTTGTATAGTTCTGATACAGGTATTTGTTGCCTGCGGCGTCGAGCTTTTCAGCCTCCACCATGCCGCTGGGCTTCGGCAGGTTCCGATCGTTGCGTTTGATGGCGCCCTCACCTTCGAGCGCGTCGTCCATCATTTCCCACTCGGCGATGTGCGCGTCGAAGTCGGGGTTCGTCGATTGCACTGGCATCAGGCCAATCCTCCAATACGGCGGACACCGCCTGTGCGTTTGCGCCTGCCCATCGAAACAGCGAAGTAGCGGAATGCATCCGCGCCGTGTGATGACCAGTCGTGTAAGGGTTTGTCTTTCCAGCAGCCGCGCTTGTCGTCCCACTCTTTGCGGTAGTTCTCCAGGCAGGAAATGCCCAGTTCACACTTCGACTCATCAAAGGCGCAGGCCGGAAGGATTTCCCGAACCTGCTCAATGCCCTCGTCAATGCCGAGCTTCGGAACCACGCTGAACTTGAGGCTGTATTTCTGCCCGTCGATCTCGTATCCCTCGCGAGCCAACTCGCGGCGAGTCTTCCCGTCGCTGCCGAACTCCCGGTTATCGATGTCGTGGGGCCCCCAGTGATCGCCATACGTGTATTTGCGATCCTTGAGCACCTTCATGTAGTGCCGAAGGCCTTCACCGCTGTTCTCGTAGAAGTCGATGACGTGGTATTCCTCGCCGACGATCCGGACAAACCAGATAGCCGTGGAGTCGCCCACGCCGATGTCCCAGATCGTGTGCACCGGTAGATGGCTGTTGTCGGGCAGCGCGCCGATACGCTGAGCGGCGTAAAGCTTGGTGAACTGCTTGGCGTAATAAGCGCCCTCGATCGACTGCTGGAAGGCTTCGGCCGGCAGTGACGGGTATTCCCGCTTCATGTCGTCGCCGAGCGTCTTTTCCTTGGCCGCGTACCAGGCGCGCTGACCGTCGTTAGTGACGATCCCGTGTTTGGCATGCAACTCGTCGAAGTAGTCGGTCAGGCGCTGCGAGATGACCACGTCAGTCGGGTCAAGTCGGTAAGCCTTGTTCTTCCACCAACTGAAAAAAAAGAACTTCCAGTCCAGCAGACCCAAAGGCATGCCAGCCAGTTGCTGACGCTCCGCGCTCTGCGAGTAATCGAAGAAGTAGCCGGCACGGCCTTCCGCCGTCGATTCAATCGTGACGAAACAGTCGGTGGCGACAGCTTCGAAGGCGCCGGTGACGATCTCGCGAGCCTTGTGTGGAAACTTGGCGCAGATCTTCCCGAACTCGGACACATGCAAGTAGCGCAGCGTGCCGCCCCGGAACGAGGTGGATACATAGAGCGAACCGCCCTTGCTGAACACCAGCTCACCCGCGGCGTCGTTGCTCGCCGGGTTGGCAGCGCGGATCTCGGCCGGCAGGTTGTCGTAGGCGTACTTCACCTTTTCCCGGAACAGGCGCTTGGCGTCGTTCAGAGTGTGAGCGATCAACGCGCACTTGGCCGACTCGAACAGAGCCGCGTCGAGCTGGATGATGCAGCACTCAGTGGTAAAGCCGAGCTGTCGAGCCTTCAGGATGATGTTGCGCGTGTGCATCCCATCGAAGTACTCGATCTGCTCGTCCGTCATCCGGAAGCGGACCTTCTTGCCCTGCTTGTCCGTGATGAAGTAAAGGTTGTTCAGGCGCCATCGCTTGTCCCGGAGCAGCTTAATGTGCTCGGGCTTCATGTCAGGCGTCCTTCGATAGTTCGTCCATCAAGTTTGAGAGTTCGTCGGCATCGGCAGATTTCTCTTTCTCATCCAGGCCGAATGCCTGGCGTTCCAGGACCTGGAGATTCTTCATCGCCGAGGACAACTGAAACAGTGTTTTTGAATTGCTCGGCAGCGCCACAGCAGCGAGCATTGAGGCCCGGCGCATGCCGTTGTTGTCCTCGTCTGTCTCGTCGATGATCGCGTCTTCGATCTCTTCACGGCGCTGGATGGTGCTGAGCAGGTCATCCATCAGCAGGTTCGCAAGGTTCGTGGCTTTGCGAATGTCACGGCGGTGGCTGCGAACCACCTGGGCGCCTTCCTCTGCGGCCTCTTCGATGATCTCAGCATCAAGTTCGCAGTTCGCGCCTTGGTCGTTGCGAACCTCGCCGCGAACCAGCTTGCTGCGAACCTCTTTGCGCACCTGGTCAGATAGGTCCCTCGCCCATCCTTGGACCTTGGCTTTCTTCCTGATCGCCGTGTCGCTTACGCCTTGTCGCTCAGCGATAGTTCGGATGGAAAGCGAACCAGCCCGGTAGGCGCGCTCGATTGCCTCCCAGTCGGCTTGCTTAGTTGTCATTGGAATTCCTGTGCTTGAATTAAGGGCGTGTTGCCGGTATTGGTGAGGCCATTTACAGGAGAGCAATATGTCCGACCGTTATGAAGTGAAGAGCGCAATACCGCTAGAATCTGGGTCCGTTCGCGACGGAGTACGACACTCCACTGCAGCGGTGAGAGGTTTCCAGATATTCGACAACTTCGAAAATAAGCGACTGCCCGATAGTTACATGAGCCGATCCGAGGCGCAGGATGAGTGCGATCGCCGCAACGGACGATAGCCATGTCTTTAGTGCCGCACTCACCTGCGGCACACTTCAGCCGGCGATCAAATCTTAGGAGTCGCATATGGCAGAAACTAACATTGACGAATTCGATAAAGCCGTAGGCTTGATACTGGCCAAGCTTTATCAAAGCTTTCCGATGCGGATCCTTATCGAGCCGATAATTACTGAAAGTTTGTCTCCTTTTGACCCAACGATCGATGGCTGGGACAAGCCCTACTTTCGTCAACGAGACATCTTCAAATGCACCATGTCTTGGCTGATCCAGGCCGGCTATATCTGGTCTGAAAAACAGGATGGTTTGGCTGAGCTCTCGGGTATTTTCAAAGAGTGTGTACTTTCGGCAAAAGGTTTAGAGGTTCTTAAAGCGCCGGATAGTTTGAGCGGGCTCAGCATTGGCGCTCAGCTCCAAGACGCAGCCAGAGATGGCGTTTTAAGCTCCATTAAATCGCTAACAGAAAAGGCACTCGGAATCGGGGCCAAGATGGGCTACTCCGCAGCTGTTGTCTGGGCTAGCTCATGATTGAATCATGATGCTCGTCTGCATCTGGCGTGCCCGTGCAGGAGAGGATACAACCAAACCCTGAGGCCGCCCTGCGGCTTTGGCCACGTCGATGGCCTTGGCGATCGCAATATCCAGCTCGGTCACAGCTTTATTGATCTCAGGGCTCATCGGCAGCGCATGGCGCAAGCGGGTTACATTGGTCATGCCGTCACACGAAGCTGAAGGCAGTCACGCCTAGTCCAATGATCGCAATAAGGATCCAGCCGAGATTGGATACTGCTTTGGAAGAGTTGGTGTTCGAAGCCATGGTGATTCCCTCGTCGCAGGTCGCGACACAATTTGCTGATTCGCGAAACGTGTCGCGGGTTATTTGCTCTTCTGTGCAGCGGTGTAAGCCGCCTCACAGGCGAAGCCAGCTATTCGACTTCGGTCAAGCGCCTCTGCCAGCCTTCCCGCTGTTTCGTCAGCGCTTCGACGCAGGTCGGCGAGCAGAACGGTAAGGTCGGCTCTTGTCTTGCTTCCGCTGGCAACCTCGGAAGCACAGGACTGCTGCTTGGCAATGAGGTCGGTGATTTGCTGCTGCAGGCTGCGAGCCCGGCCATCAGCAATAGCAACGGCAGCCGTAACGTGTTCAGTCCTGGCTTTCGCATCGTCGGAGACTCGGTTGATGTCTTCAGTGAGTTCGCGCTGTAGGCGCAGCGTAGTGGTCAGTGAGTTTACGCGTGCGGTTGCATTGTCGCGCTCTACCGTAATGGCTCCCCGATCGTCCTTCACGCTATCAAGGCGCAATGCCAAGTAGCCGATGGATAACGCAGCTGCCAGCACAACCCACATCCATAACGGGATCAGCTTGAGCACGGAGCTCATGGGGTCTGCCTCTCGACCGCCTCGTTGACCTTGTCGGCGGCCTTGCTTGCCGTGTCAGCTGCCTGGACGGCGGTATTAGAGGCTTCTTGTACCTTCACCGCAGCATCTTGGGTTTTCTCGGCTAGGGTGGTCAGGCGCAGGTCGCGTTTGCCCAAGGCTGCGTCGTATGCAGCGCGCACCTCGGCGAGCTGTTTGGTTTGCTCGCTGCTGGCTGACCATACACCGGCCTGAAAGCCGAGGATTAACCCGCCTGCAAGCAGCAGTGCCGCGATAACCCAAACCTCAGCCCGACGCCACCAGCGGCGAGCGATAAATTCCATTGCGCACCTGTCCATCAATTGATGCCTCCCAGCTTCACTCTCAAGCGAGCAATCTCTTCGCTCTGCGAGGTAACCGTTGCGGTGAGCTGTGCGACCTGGCTGGTGAGGGCTTCAATCTTCCCTTCCATACGCCCGACAGCTGCTGCGAGTTCGTTCCGCTCCTTGGCAAATTGATCGGCGCGGGCTTCAGCTTCCTTCCGGGCGATTCGCTCGGAATCAAGCAGCTCATTCAGCCGGCGCAGAGTGAAAATGTCGGCATTGTCCATTGCCCGATCAGCCGCATCCTTGGAAAGGAATTTCCTCAGCCAAAGGAAGGCGGCCAACAATACGGTTCCGGTACCGCCCAGCCAGGTAGCTGTGCCTGGGCCGAGGTCAGTAGGATCCATCGTGACTCCATGAATAAAAATGGCCTGCGTTGGCCGGGGCATAGCCCAAAACAGAAAAGCCCCAGCGATTGCTGAGGCCGGAATAGGTGCGCTCGTCTTTCCGAGCTGTCTGCCGAAGACGTTCACTGCGTCGACACCCTGTTGCATCGATCTCGCAGATCCAGCCTCGCCCCCCGCAGCATATGCGGCCGGGGCTGCTACTGCAGAATGATATTCCCGAAGAATGCTGCTACATCAGCTTTCGCTTAACCCTTGAAGCTGGCAGTAACAATAAAGAGAAGAAAACCATTATCGAAAAAAACAAAATACCACCCAAGATGCCAATGATTGAATCGTATGAGAACGCTGCAACGGAGAAAACCCCGAATGCAGATGTTAGGAATAACGGAAGATTCCCGATACAAAAAATAAAAGTCTGGAGCTTGGTTCGATCATCGCTTACGACTTTCCCGACTAATAATCCGATTAAAGAAACACCCCAAGAACAAATACCAAAGACCATAGTAAAAATCGCAAACATATAGGCCGCGGGAACACCGCTCGTATCTGTCAAATCGTTAGGATTTTCTGGCATCCCAGCAATCGAATACGCGAACAACAAAAATGCTGACAGCGAGATTCCCAAAGCAATAATAAACCGCTTCCAAGAGTACATTTATAGCCCACCTACCAATATCAAATCAAACTATAGGAGTTGACCAATACTAGAGGCAACGAAACGGCTCCGTCAAACTCTACCCTCGCCCCCCTTCAAAAAACCACACAAAACACACACAATCTCCACACACAAAGATCGTCATGCTAGCTTGCAGCCGGCATGACGACATCTCGAGTGAGGTCAGTAGACGGGGCTAATCCCCTGCAACATACTGATTACCGCTGAATATTGATCGGCAGAGAACCCTTAATCTCAATTTCATACTCTTTGGCGTTTGTAACCTCTTGGATTTTACGCAAAATAGTAGTGGCAGCTTCCGGAAGCGCGTTTCTGAAAGAACCCTGGTTTGCATCATACTTGTCATTATACGCGCGAGCTTCTCCATTGAAAGTGACCGCCCCGTTCTCTGACTTCGTAGCAGTACCCTCAATCTTTAGGGTGATATGCCCCAGAATCACGCCAGTATTGAACGAGTCCGCAAAAGTGTCATAAGGCACTTTGTCTATCAGAACACTAGAAGTACCGATAGGCATAGACGCTAGATGCTGATCCAAAAGTGGAATGCTTGTAACGGAGGGATTCAATCCAAGCTTGTTGATATCCATTACAACGCTATTTCCATCGCCATTGATAAAGTGGCCCAACGCAGATACTGGACCCAGATCAGTAGCAGAGACCTGACTTGATTGCGCTACAGCGTTTGCTTGAGTGACAAGCAAAGGGTTCTGGTATGCATACCACAAGGCTGCTTCAGGAGACAGGCCGGTGACGCACATATAATTGTCCGCAAAAGGCAGGATCTTAAGATCGCGGCGCATTGACTCGCCGATCATCCATTCAGCGAACTGCCCGCCATTCTTATTCATGTAAAACTCTGCTTCCGAGCATAGCTTAACAATTACCTGCCGCCACATTCCCTGCACGTAATAGTTGTTCCTGATTAGCTGCATCTGGTTCATGATTACAGCGGGGCTTTGCATAGTGCCGCCACCACTTTGATTGAGACCGGGGTAAAATGGCTCAGGAGCTGTAACAACAATTGGTGGAAGTTCCATAAAGATACCTATTGAGTCGAATGATTTGGTGCGGACAATTCCGCTTTCAAGTCGCTCAACGGCGATCGCTCGTGGCTCGAGGCCTTCACATGATTTAACGTCCCGCATCGGGAGCATTTGATCTGGAGCTCTGTAAATCCGCCCGTTCGGGCAAGAAGTCTGTTGCACTT
Source organism: Pseudomonas sp. SJZ131 (assembly GCF_007828705.1). Taxonomy (NCBI): domain Bacteria; kingdom Pseudomonadati; phylum Pseudomonadota; class Gammaproteobacteria; order Pseudomonadales; family Pseudomonadaceae; genus Pseudomonas; species Pseudomonas sp. SJZ131. The sequence continues at coordinate 1,229,838 of NZ_VIVC01000001.1, forward strand.
TCCACATCTGCAATCTTTAAGCATCTGCAAAGCCTTGTCGTTTTCTGCTAGGCTCCGCCCCGCTCGCGCGAGCAGTGAGGGCCTTGGCTGGCTTGCAGGCAGGTTCTGCGATCTGGCGTCTCCTTTGGGTGTTACCGCACCCTCTGGAGTCGCCCTCTCTTTTTACGTTCCCAACAAAAAGCCCCGAACTTGTCGGGGCTTTTTTGTTTTCTTCCAGGCACAAAAAACCCGGCACAGTGACCGGGTTTGTTGAATCATCAGAGCTGGTTGCCGAAGGCAAAATACTAACTATGGAGAAATAATGCCCTCAGCCGTGCGGGAAGTCAAGCGGCCTCTTTCATCTTGTAAATCACCCCGCCAATCGGGCTCAAAGCGCGAGCGTCGATGTCGTAACAAGCATCGAAACAGAGCTGCACGAAAGGCTCCCAATCCCGCCCCCAAGCCGCGGACGGAAGCTCGATGTCGTACTCCCCTTTCATCCAGGCGCGGAACATCTCCGGCTTGATCAGCGGATCAGCATTGGCCGATTGTCCGCCTTGATGCATGTAGCGGTAACGACGGAACACGCCCTTAGCAACATATTCGGCTCGCTCCCGCTTGCTTGCGGTCATGCGCACTACTCGCGAACATGCCAAGTTGAAGACCGCAGCCTCAGCCTCCTCCCGATCATCATCTGTCGGCTCGGCCGCATACATGGCATTGCCGAAGGCCCGCAGCTGAAAGTGTAGCCGTGCAATCGCCGACTGAATGTGACCCGCCAGCGCTCCGTGCATCGCAGAGTTCGCTGTTGGGCCTCGCTCAGTACTCTGCACCACCACGCCCAGTTCAGCGGCGTCAGAAGTTTGGCCGGGGGCCGGGTTGTAGTTGCAGTCGTGCCAAGCCTGGCGCGCGGAATGGATTTTCATGCTGCTCTCCCCTTCAGCTCTCTTGTTTTTGCCCGGTAGTTGGCGGTCATCGCCTTCAACTCGTCCACGGTGTACTTTTTCGGCTCATGCGGGCCTTCCAGCCAGTCGACCTGCTCCGCGCCGATGCGCTTCACCAGTGCTATCCGGTAGTTCACGATGTTTCCGGAAAGCTGGGTGTTGCACGGCGAGCACTGGCGGTGGCAGTTCAGCGGCTCGAAGCGCAGCGCAGGGTTGCTCCCGACAGTCCGGTAGTGCCCGGCGTCGTACTTGCCCTGGTGGTGCCGGCCGCAACTGATGCAAGGCAACTCGGCATCGCGCTCGCGCACCCAGGCGTTGAAGGCCTGTTGTGTGTCTTTGAGGTGCTCTGCCCGGCTCTTCAACTTCTCCTTGCGAACCTTGATCTCGTGGCGCTCGACATCCGCCAGGGCTTTACGTGTGGCTGCCCGTCCCTTCTCTGACTGCCCGTGAGCGATGGCGCACTCGATCTCCCCGCATACGGCTTGCGAGTCGCGTGCAGGGGTGAACATCACGCGGCATGACGGGCAGCGCTTCCGGCGCGGGACGCCGGACGTTAGCGGGGTCTTGCGCTGCAGCGGAGTGCGCTTCATGCGTAACTCCCCAATTGATCAGCCGCAGAAAGTGCATCAGCTTCATTTTCAAAGTGCGCGGACAACACCAGCCGCCAGCAGGCGTTGAAGACGTCGCGGTAAAGCGGCTCGAAAGCCGTGTCATCCATGTTCGCCCAACTGATCGACTTGGCTTCTTTGCGGATCCCTTCGGGCGTATGCACCAGGTGAAAATGGCCGGCCTCGATCGTCACCCACTCCCGGAACGCCTCCCGGCTCTTGTCGACGGCCGGGAATCGTTCTGCGCGGGTCAGTTCAAGCCCGGTGACATAGGCGGCGACAGCGTCCGACAACTGCCCCGGCTTTCCGCTCTGCGCTTCGAAGAACTTTGCCAGCCCCTGAATGCCGCGCATCTCCTGGCGCGGAATCAGGCCGCCGACCGGCTCCCAGTACTCCCACGCCAGATCGAGCATCGAGAAAAACTTGCCGTGGAACTTGCCGTTGCGCATGCGGGTGAACTTGCCGTGGATGATCTGGCCTGCCTTCCACTTTTGGACGGTTTCGCGGTCCGCTTCGGTGGCCGGTACCAGGCCTTGGGCGGTGCGGATAAGTGCGAGCTCAGCCATGGGATGCCTCCTTGTGTTGCGCGGCAGCGATGGCTGCACGGAACTTACGCTTACGCAAATATGTGTCGACCCGATCAGCTTGGGCCTTCTTGAGTCGCTCGCGTTTTTGCCGGGCCTTCGCCGCATCGACGATCTGGCGCACTTCAGCGAGCTTCTCGCGTAGATGGGGTGACGGCTCCGCGTCGGAGTCTGTAATAAGTCCAGCGATGGCCTGACCATCTGTGGTGACGGGCGCGATGCGCAAGTCAGCCAGGTACTGGGTACCCGCCCGCTGGGTGATCAGTTGCATACGGACCGCTGATTCAATCGCTGTAACCCGGCGCGCCGGATCGAGCCCCAACGAGACACTCCAAGTGATTGGTTTGGCTTCAGTCCGGGCAGCGGACACTAAGCGCTCGTAGGCGCTGTTGAACGCCATCCGGGCACCGACCACATCCCGGCGACTCAAGACTGGTTGTGCCGCGACCATCGCTTGGCGAATCTCGGCGGTCATCACGACTGTTTCGGATTCGTCGCCTGCGGTCAGTGCGATCGCCCAGGCTTCGTCTTTGCCCGGACGGCCATCGGAGGCCTGGACTCGTTGCAGAATGTCGGCCATGGACAGACGGCCTTTCACCTCAAGCCGGCAGGCCTTCAGCGCCGCTTTGACGACAGGCACCGAGTAAGCGCAAAGGTCTTCAGCCATCATCGCGGCAGTGCCTGGGTTCATTTCCTGCCCCATAGCCTCGGCCGTGGCGATGATTGCGGAGGCAAGCCCGGCGACTTGGGCGTCGTTCATTTCAGAGGTATTCATTGCGCTCTCCCGCTTGGCGCCTGGCCAGGACCAATTGCGCGGCCTGCTCTGCTGCGGACAGGTTCGCTTCGGTCCGCTCCATTTGGCGGGCCGTTGTCCCGTTGATGCGCTGACCGGTGACCCACTGTGTGTGGTAGCTCTCGGCGTTGGCCAGCAGCTCGTTGAGGCTGTGACATTTGCGCAGCACGGCGGCATCACTGGTTTTCAGGAAGTGGGCGGCGACGTGGTGGGCGACATCAGCACCAAGGCGGCTGACAAGCTGACCGAGCTGGCCGCCGACCTTTGCGTTCCACACCGGCCAGGTGCCGTAACGCTTACGGTAAGCCATGGCGTAGTTCGCCCAAATCTTGAAGGTTTTGCAGGTCTGGTCTTTGGGGCCCGGCATATCGGCGGGAATCTCGACACGGGGAGTATCGGTGCGGTCAACCACCAGCACCAAGCCGCGGGACTGAACCGGCGCGACCTCGGCGGGAGCCGGGGGTGCAATTGGTTCAATGACCGGTTCCATGACTGGTTCAAGAGAGTTACTGATTCTGGGTGCAACTGCTGCACTACCCCCTGGTGCAGGAGATTCACTAGGGGGTGAACCTGCTGCACTACCCGGGTGAATCTTCTGCACTACCCCTGGTGCAGGGGGTGCACCACCACCATCGAGGGTGAGGAAGTAAACGTTCGACGAATTCCCCTTTGGTCCACCCTTCCGGATCTCCTTGCGCAACAGTCCCGCCTCACACAGAGCGGTGATGTGGTTCATGACAGAGCGCTTGCTGATCTCGCACTGGTCGGCAATGTGCTGATAGGAGGGCCAGCACTCGCCTACGTCGCTGGCGTTGTCGGCCAACTTGATCAGCACCAGCTTGCGCAGCGGATTACCAACGCGAAGCTTCATTGCGGCAACCATAAGGCCCATGCTCATGCTGCACCTCCGGCGAACGCGCGGAAATCAATCGCACGCACGCCCTTCCAGCTATTGCAGGACATGCAAAGGGTCTGGAGGTTGCCCAATGAAGCCTCTCCACCTTGGCTTTCAGGTACGACGTGATCGGCCCTCAAGCGCATCAGCACCGAGCAGCCACAGCGCAAGCACGCGTGACCGTCGCGGGCGAATACCAGAGCACGCAAGCCAGAAGGGATTGGTTTCTTTTTCGTCCTGCGCCGGGGCGGGAGGACCGGCGGTTGGTGCGCGGTGACGTGGCCCATACGGTCCGGGTTCCACTCACAGCCTTTTTCGGTGAGTCGGAATGCTTCAGGGCGAAGCTCAATCAGGCCGGCCTCTTCCAGGGCCTTCAGCATGCGGTAAGCGGTGTCCGTTTTATCAGTGAGCAGCGGCAGCTCCTCGATGATCTTGGCCTTGCTCAGCGCGAAGAAGATCCCGTCATCAGTCTTGATTGGCTTGGTCCAGCTCGGGCAGCCGTAGACGAAGGCGAACAGCAGGGCCTGCTGAGAATTCAGCCCCCACTCGAGCGCCTTCACCTGGTTAATCGTGACGGTGTATTGCATGTCAGGCCTTCCCGACCTTAGCGGCCAATTCAAGGAAGCGATCCACGTACCAATGAGGCTGCGTCTCGCGGGGGCATTGAGGACTTGTGAGGTTCTTGCCGTAGGCCATGCCCTGCTCGGTCACGGACCAAAAGTCGACCATCTCCTGCTTGGAATTTTTGCGCTGCAGGACCTTGAGGAAGCCATGGGCCTCAAGTGCAAGGTTGAAGGCGCGCGCGGTGCTGGCGATGGCGTGATCTTTGATCAGGGCGGTAATTGCCTTGGTCGGCATGGAAGAGCCACCAGCGGCATCAGGGGCGGCATCCACCGCATAGCCTGGAAGGAACTTGGCGTCCAGGCCGTTGCTTGCCGCGATCTTGGCCAGCATCAGCATCTTGCTGGAGTTGGCAGGCTTCAACAGGCGGTCGAAGCATTCCAAAATGGCAAGCTCGCCGACGATCTTGGAGTTGTTTGGACCCTGGGCAGAAAAGGTGCCGGTCTTACGGATACTCGGCAGCACCTGCCCGACCACCCACTCTTCAAACTTCTCGGCGGCCGGCAGCTTGGACTTCATCACCAGCCGGTACAGGTCCCGCTCAGGAATGATGGTCATGAAACCACCACCCTGTTTCGGGGTAGTGGTCGCAGCCTTGCAGTGACGGGCCACCGCGTTCTCCGGTTTGGAGTAGCCGAGGGCGTCAGCGACGTCGCGCGCAACAAACCACGGATCGCCGAGCCTGTCGGTGATGACCCGGATTGCGGCGCCGTCGAAGTCGAACGGAATCACTGCTGAATTGCGCGCCACGTTTTCAGATTGCGAAAAACGTGGCGCGAGATTGGTAGATCTATTGATATGTGGCGGGGTTTGCATATAATCGGCCTCACAAAAGTGTTATCGAATTAGCCGACCTCGACCGTCGGCTTTTTTGTGCCTGGGCTTCAGATCCGCTTAATTCATAGTGCGAACCCGATGGGCACCGATTTCCGCGCATGCGCGGGAAATCAGGAAACAGATTTCAAATTTCGCTGGACCGAAGCGAGCAATTGCTCGGCACGGCGCCCCAGCTCCCCCGCCTTCGCTTCAACCTGGCGGCACTGCTTGGCGAATGCCGGTAGGTGCGGCAGGTCCTGCTCGCACATCACCTGGTCGTCAAACACTTCGCTGCCGGTGTCGATCACATCGCCGAGCGCACGGATCAGCGCGCCGAAGCTTTTGTTGGCGCATTGGTCGCTGGTCATCTGGCGGGCGCCGGTCAGCCCGTGGCGGCTCGCCAGTTCGTTCACGCAGTGGTCGCGGAATTCAGGCTCAAGGGCGTTTACCCACGACTCTTCCAGCCAGGACGGCATTTCCTGATCACCGGACAGCCAGCGCTGAACACGCTTGAGCCAGCGGCCGGTAGCCTTAATGAACTCGCCCACGTCGTTCAGGCGAGCCAGCTCTTCGAAGTCCGGGACTTTCGCGTCTTTGATCTTCGCGGCGGGCACGGTCAGGTAGATCTCACGGCTCAGCGCCTGGGCGAAGTCGTCCTGGCTCAGACTGGTGCGTGCGATCTGATTTGCAGCGTGGGCGACCAGCACCTGATCACGGGTTTGTACGGTGTGTCTGGAACTGGACGTTTGCATGGGGACTGCTCTCTTCTAATCTAGCTTCAATGGAACGGCGGACAGGGATGTCAGGCGGCCTGAGCCTTCTTTGCTGCCTTGAACTTTCCTTTGGAAAGGACCTGAATCTGGTACTGCCGGGATTCGGGAATAGTTTCCCCCCACATGGTCACGGCACTTGGGCGAATACCCAGGGCCAATGCCAGCTTTGTCTTGCTGCCGAAGAATTCGGCGACTTCATGCGTATTCATTTCGCATCCTCGTTCGACTCTGGCGCAATTTCAGCATGCTTAAGTTATCGAGTCAACGGCGTTTTCTGCCTACTGCATGCTTAAATTCAGTTAACTTAATATTGGGTCCATGGAAAGACACGAACGTATTGCCCGAGCCATACAGCTCAGCGGGAAAAAGAAAGGGGAAATTGCAGCGCTCTGCGGTGTTGCGAATTCGGCCGTCACTCAGTGGATTACCGGTGAGAGTAAAAGCCTCAGGCCGGAGAACCTTTACGCCCTAGCGAAAGCGACCGGTTTCCAGGCTGAGTGGCTTGCTATTGGTGAGGGTGAAGAGCGCGAGGCTTCAGAATCGAACGTCTCCCCCGCCGCGCAACCCACCAAATCATTCCGCTACCCGGTAGTGAGCTGGGTTGCCGCCGGCGCCTGGGCGGAAGCGGTGGAGCCTTACCCAGCCGGAATCTCGGACACCTACGAGTTCTCAGAGTACGACTCCAAAGGCCCGGCGTTCTGGCTGACGGTCAAAGGTGACTCGATGACGGCGCCCGCCGGTCAGAGCATCACCGAGGGCACTCTGATCCTAGTGGACACTGAAGCGGAGGTTGCACCAGGTAAGCTGGTCGTGGCAAAGCTCCCGGACAGCAACGAAGCGACATTCAAGAAGCTGGTGAGCGACGGTGGCCGATTGTTTCTCAAACCGCTAAATCCGAGCTACCCCATTGAGGCTGTCGACGAAAACTGCCGGATCGTGGGCGTGGTTGTGCAGGCGCTTCAAAAATTCTACTGAGTATGGATAGCGCCCCACCCGGATGATGCCCGGCGGGATTTACAAGGAATGTAATGGCACTGATCGAGTTCTTCCTCGGCGCTTTGAGCGCCCTCTCCATCTATGAGCCATACCAAAAGCCTCGCAGGGTCTTTACGCGGGGATTTGTCATGTTTTGCGTGCTGGTTGCAGTGGTTGAGCTGATAGCGCTGAACCACTTCTATGGCGCGCGCGGATGAGGCGTACCGGACGGGGTGGGTGTAGTTCGTGAACACGGACTATGCTAGACGAAAAATTGGGCACAAGCTGATGCGACAAAACATAATTAAAACAAACACATACTGACCACACCATAAAAGGGAATTTTCATGGCATTTGAGCTAATACATGTCGTAATACACTCTTTCGAAAAAGAGAAGGGTGTAACGACTGTCGACAAATCAAAAACAGTTATTAAGCCTTTATTCGACCCCAAAATAGGTACGCTTACGTCTCTTACTGAAGGGATCAATAGCCTTTTAGGGAAAAAAGGAAATAATGTAGTTTGGGGTCAATTTAGCTCTGATAACAGAGAAGGCTTGTTTCCAGAAGAAAACCAAAAATTTACTAAAAATATCAACTCCTCCAACTTTGAATTATTAACTCACGTAGCAATCAACGAACTTATTAACCAAGCTTCGGATGAAATTTTCGCTACGGGAGGACACACCCTCTTTGCATATTATATGAGCGATGCAATACCATTCATTCTAATAGCAAACATTAAACAACGAGACGGGCTGCGCTTGGGGGCAGACTACATACCGATAACCAGTGTTGATATCGACATGAGCAAAGTCCACCAGGCTTGCAGGATAAATTTAGCTCGGTATTCTGAATCTGTGCTTGATGACAGTGACGATGAGGAAGCTTGCGAAGCTGACAAGACGTATCTGTGCTTTATTAGTAAAGGCAGAGACAGTGAAGCATCTGCTTATTTCATCAAAGCTTTGGGCTGTACACCCGGCATCGCGTCGACTAGGGCGACTGGTAATGCCATAGACGTTATTGAAGATTTTTTTCGAGACAATAGTGACCTAGCGCCATTCAGCGCCCAAGCTAAAGATAATGTAATTGCCTACTTATCTAAAAAACATAAGGACAATGAAAAGGCTACCATACAAGGGCTTCAAACTGCAGCCTCCTCTGCTATACCTCCAGAACTATCCGATCTTGCAGAGCAATTAGAAACATTATCTGAAGTACTTAACTCTGAAGACTCAAAAGTTCCCGAGGAGTTCTCGGTGAGCAAAACCATACTCGATAAGAAAACAAAAATTAAAGGCAAGTCTAATCGCTGGTCAGCACAGTTCGATAGAAGCGCACTAGGGACTAGTATTGATAGTGTTATATGCTACAATGAGGCTGACGGAAAATTAATATTTTCAGATATACCGGAAGATATGAAAAAGCACATTGAAGCTGAAATAATTAGTCGGAACCAAAGCAGGTAAGCCATGTTCAATCACATTGTTGAACTTTATAGAATGATCGGACGCCCAGCCCTTTCTAGTGCTGGGTCTTTCGATTATTCTGGCTCGCCCGATGAACTGCTTCAAGCTTTAATTAAATTAGTTTCAGACTTGCCTTCGCATTATGGCGAGATGAACTATCACAGAGTAAAATCTGGGCTAACGAGCTTTGAATTTACACCCATATCCTCAGGTGAAAATTCGTTTTTTAGTGACTTTTCTTCACTAGTTCAAAAGACACCTTCGCTCGGTTGCGGAAACCCTCTTATCAACTTTTACATTGTCACGGAAGATTGGGCGTCTGACGAAAGCGTTATTAACACCAAGAATGAAAAAATACTTAAAGTATGCAAGCTCATAAAAGACCTTACAAAGATCGCCGTATCAGAGCATTTGCAGCCGTCGTCCTATAGCTTAGTTTTTTCTACTTCCAGCGGGAATAATAAACCGCCAAAAACTATGGTTTTACAGACCAAAATTTCGTCTGAAATATTAGAGATCGACATCAAGAAAACCTCGTTAATCGGAAGCTTAGCCAGCGAAGAAAACAAAGGAAGAATTCACTTAGAAGAACGGCGCGCAATATTAAATGGCGCGATATGCGAGGCGCTAGATGCCCTGCCCGAGGACCACCCAAATAGATTCGTAGCTCTGTTGGAGCGATGGGATCTTATATTGGATAGTTACTGGCAAAACTTTCAGATTTACATACATTCATTTTCTTTCGAAAAAGTCAGGAAAGAATTTGCACAGGCCGAGCTTGATTATGGTGCAAAACTTAGCTCTGCCTTTGGTGACATCGCAGGAAAAATGCTAGCACTCCCAGTATCACTAATAGCGCTTATCACTCTATACAAAGCTACGAGTGCAGTCGAAATATTTGTAACATCATTAGGTTTAATGATGTCCTCAATTATTTTAATTGGAATACTTCTAAATCAACTACTGAATATACAGCGACTGAATAGCAGCCTTTCGATATCTTTCGAAAACCTAACAAAGTCAATAGCAACCTATCCAAAAAACTTGCGAAGACTTATTTTGAGCGCTCAGCAAAATATTGACCGTCAGAAATTCGTTGTCACCTCAACAATCATTGTTTTTGCTGTGCTTGCTCTAGCACCATTTATTGGCGCCTTATTATTTCTTATGGAGCATTACGCTCAGTATTGGCACGAGTGGCTACTGCTAAATTTCCATGCCAGCTAACCCCCATCGCGGGCTTTTCTTTGCCTGCGATTTGGAGGGCCGACAATCGCCTTCCCCGACTTACCCGACGACGGCTATACACGCCCACCTTCAAAATGACACGATCACGTCTCGCCTTCGTAAGTAGGAATACAGGATGTTCAGTCACGTAACCGTTGGGACAAACGATCTTGATAAGGCATCTACCTTCTATGACGCGGTGCTGATCCCCCTGGGCTCTGTCGCAGGCCTGTGACGCCTGATGGCGGACCACCTGCGGCATGCTGGATTAAGCCAGATAGCGTTCTCCCTCGCTTTTATGTGTACAGCCCTTATGACCGCAATGAAGCCGGAGCAGGGAATGGCAACATGGTGGCTTTCACCGCACCATCTCCAGATGCGGTAGACAGCGCCTATGCAGCTGGGCTTCTTACGGGTGGATCCGATAAAGGTGAACCTGGCCAACGTCCCCACTATGGTGACGGTTAATACGGTGCTTACCTACGTGATCCAGATGGCAACAAGGTACATATCGTTCATCGTGGAGATTTGGACTTGGCGGGGTAGCCGCCGCTCACCGTATTCGCTTGAAGCCCGCCCAGCGCGGGCTTTTTCATGCCTAGTAGAAGGTATGCTGCTAGCCAATATGCATTTATGCATGAAACTTCTCGTCACCCTATTGCCAAGATATGTCAGTGCAAATACTGTGTATGCATACAGTATATGTAAGGAACGAAGCATGAACCAGGCACCCTACCCCACATCCAAACCGAGAAATTCCTACGAGCTAGTGGGCCGCCGCCTTCAAGGCATGATTGCCTCTCCCCGGGTACAGCGGATTCAGTTGATTGAGGTCTCCAGGCGCGACGATGAAAGCCCTGAAGCCTGGCGCCAGGTGATCCAGGATATCGGCGACACCGCCGGCATAAGTATCGAGCATCTGGATGATGGTGCCGTCAGGATCGGCTGGCGCGAGTACTGCGATTCCTAAATGAGCCCGCCAATGTGCGGGCTTTTTATCACCCAAGAGCTTCAGCATTCTGAATTTATTTATTCAGCATGCTTGACACATTAATTTCAGCTTGCTTAAATTCGTCTCAAGCCAGCAACGAACACCGCCGGCCAGCAGCGAAAGCTGCGCCGATCTTTAGTGACACCCCTTGCCGGATCACCACCGGCCCAGATTCAAAGGCAGCGATGAACCGGCCTAAACGGTTCAGAGGGTTGGCAACTGACCCGGGCGTGCAGCGTAAAGCGCCAAGAACAGTTATCCAGCGGGAGAACAAGCCGAAAGGCCCGCGGCTGGAGTGACATTTGATTCAAGCCAGTGACCGACGCCAGTAGCGGGTCACGGCAAAACATTTCACTGATGCAGCTTGGCGACAGGCTGCATTGGGAAATGGATGTCACTTGCGCTTTCCGAGACCGGGGGCGCCACCGGCAACCACGGTTACCGACGAAAACGCGGTGGACGACTTGCTGCGAATGCCCAGGTCAACAACTACCGAAAGTTGTCGGCAGTGCTGACACTGAACGGGCAAGAAAGAAAATTCAGGGTCAGGTTTTGTCGGCTTACCACAATCTTTGCACGCGACTGTTGCTGGCGGTTGTTCAGTGGCTTTAACGGCTGCCGGCCTTTTCTTAGAGGCCTTCCGACGTGCCGCACGATCGACTTTGCGCTGAAGTTTTTCCGCCTTGGCGGCCTCCTGCCTTTCGGTAACGTCCAGCTGAGAAAACGCCTTCTTCAACTCATGCGTCAGCAAATCGAAATCCATCGAATCCCCTCCCTTAGAGCTCAGATAGTAGCACCAGTCCATGCCAGCTCTGGAACTGGCCGTGCTCACCAGATGTGAGTACGCGAAACCACGCAAGCCAGCCGGGAATAACACTGAACACGAAATGTGTGACCCGACCAGGTGGGGAAACCGAGGCGATGCGCGTGGTGGAGAAAACAGATTTCACTGGCTGGCCTTGGCGACAGGGCCAGACGGGAAATCAACCGGGAGGCAGCAGCATGCAAATCAATCAGCAGAAAACGGTGCAGGTCGACGTGACTGAATTGCACCTGTACATCAAGGTCCGTGACGGGTTCGCCGCAGGCCTCAAGGACGCGCAGGGCGACGAAGTCGGCAGCTACGAAGGCTACGTTCCGGACTTCTTCCCGGGTGAGCACTACGGGGATTATCTGATTCTGAACATCGATCTTGAGACGGGCCAGATATTGAACTGGAAAAAGCCAGCCGCCAGCGACATCGAAAAGATGCTCGCTCAAGGTGACGACGACTGAACATTCAGCGCCACGTCAGCCTGACGAAAACTGCCCTTATGCAGCGATGGTTGAGAGCGTGGGTGGTCACGCTGAAAGCTGCCTTGAACCCACCCGATCCTCTCTATGAGAGCGCATCGGGGTGTGATTTGAGGCTAAGTCTCGGGCAGCGGATGTGCCAACCGGTCGCCTTCAGGGCTACCCCTTCCGCCGAATGCCGGTTGAGCCCCGGCCAGATCACACCCCGATGCGGACGCCCGATAGCTCAAAGGTTGCAACTGTATTGATATTCGAATGGGAAAAAGACGGTGTCGACCACCAAAGAAAACGGCGCGTCGATCAGCAAAAAGGGAATCAGCTTTCCTTTGGAAGTACCCACCAACCACCAGTCGAATCGCACGCCGATGTAGGGACACCGGTGCTTGTCATAATCCATACGCATGGCGGTCGCCATACACCCGCCCAGGCAGGCAATCAGCACCAATAAAATCGCTTTTTGAACCACGTAACGTCCTTATTACTTCTTTGTGCGGAGCTGGATAGACGCTGGCGCGCAGAGTTAGTCACCCTCCCCGACACCACCCGGATGCAATCCCCTCCGCGCCCAACGGCAACCAGCGGAATGGATGAGTGCAGCCGAGTTTTGTTGGTTCTCACATCAACCGGAGATTGCCATGCATCCCAGCATCCAACTCGGCAACGAAGTGCGCGCAGCGCTGCGCATCCGCTCACGAATCGCCACGAAAGACCTGTACGAAATAATAGGCCGACCAGCGCCGATGGCGCAGGCCCGCTTCATCGTCAAGCCGGCGGGCGTGGCGTTCTTCCATGTCGTGGATCGCCGCACCGGCAAGGCCCGAGGCTTCCGTCGCGATCACAACGAGGCCTGCGCCCTGGCGCGCCGGCTGGAACAGCAGGAGTAAACCATGACCTACTTCATCGACACTCCAGAGGGGCCGGACTGGCTTCACGATGCAATCAACTCGCTGATCTGCGGCGACAACGTCACGGCGCCGAGAGCGCATGGCAAGTCAGTCGCGCTGGTCACTCCGCAGTCGCTGTGGGAAGCGCTAGCCGAACATCTGGGCGCGCAGGAAAACATCGCCCCACTGCTCACCGACAATCGTGAGTTTCCAATTGAGCGCCTGCTGTGCGAGATCGTCGCCGACGGCCGCCGCGTTCACGGCACGGCCTATGACCTGGCCATTGAAGCGCTGGGCCATCCAAAAGGTATCCGCCCTACAGCACTGCACGATGTCGCCGAGGAATTGATCCGGCCTCACGCAAACGAATATGGCCGAGCCCGCGCCGAAGAACTGGAAGCTGAGCGCGCCGCAGACCTGGCAGAACAGCGCAGGGCGGATGCGGCATGACATCCCAGCAACGCGCCAGACGCTTCGTATTCTGGCGCAGTTCGTTCATCGCGCTCGCCGTCTGTACCGCCCTCATGCTGTCCGGCGCCCTCACCGCGCCAGTCTCTCAATAGCACACATCTTTCAATAGCTGCGCCAGCGCGCGGCAAGGAATTGTCATGTCCGCACAAAGCGTGGCGCCGGTGGCGCACGAACAAAACCTGCACATCCTCCCTCATGCAGCGACCAGTACCAGTGCCCTAGTGCTCGACGGCGACAGCCTGGACAAGATGATGCGCCTGGCCGACGTCATGGCCACCGGCCGCGCCACGGTGCCGAAGCATTTCAACGGCAACTCGGCCGACTGCCTGGCGGTGATCATGCAGGCGATGCAGTGGAAGATGAACCCCTTCGCGGTTGCGCAGAAAACGCACCTGGTGAATGGAGTGCTCGGATACGAAGCTCAACTGGTCAACGCGGTGATCAGCACCTGCGCACCTGTGCTGGATCGCCTGCATTACGAGTGGTACGGCGCTTGGGAAAAAGTGATTGGAAAATTCACCATCAAGTCTGGCGACAAAGGCGAGTACCGGGTTCCCGGATGGGTGCTGGCAGACGAGGAAGGTCTTGGCGTCAAGGTCTGGGCCACGTTCCGAGGCGAAGCCGAACCGCGAGTTCTGAAGTTGCTGTTGGCCCAGGCCCGCACCCGCAACAGCACGCTCTGGGCGGACGATCCTCGCCAGCAATTAGCCTACCTCGCCACCAAGCGCTGGTCTCGCCTGTACTGCCCTGACGTGATCCTCGGCGTGTATAGCCCGGACGAGCTCGAGGAAAGCGCTCCACCTACCCGCGATGTTTCACCTCGCAAAGCTTCGGCACCGACGGCATTGCCGAACTACCCGGAAGAAAAGTTCGAAACGATGCTGCCTACCTGGCAAAGCGGCGTCGACCAGGGGAAGACAGATGCTGAAAGCCTGATCGCCTTCCTCGAATCCAAATATACGCTCAGCGCCGAGCAGACCGATCGCATCCACCGCATGGCGCCCATCACAGGAGAAGCCGAATGAAGATTCATAACGTAGCTCAGGGCTCCGAAGCCTGGCATGCGCTCCGCGCCAACTACTTCACCGCCTCCGAGGCTCCGGCCATGATGGGCGCCTCGAAGCAGATGAAGCGTACAGAACTGCTCAGCGCCAAAAAGACTGGCCTCGACCGCGACATATCGTGGTGGGTACAGAAATACCTGTTCGACAAAGGCCATGAAGCTGAGGCCAATGCCCGCCCAATACTGGAAGCGCGGATTGGTGAAGACTTGTTCCCCGTTGTCGGTACCGACGGCGACCTGCTTGCCTCGCTCGACGGCTGCACCATGCTCGGCGAAACGCTTTTCGAACACAAAATGTGGAACGAGCAACTGGCTGCCGATGTGCTGGCCGGCAACCTGGACCCGCATTACTACTGGCAGCTCGAGCAGCAGTTGCTGGTGAGCGGCGCCGAGAAAGTTATTTTTGTTTGTTCCGACGGCACCGAAGACAACTTCGTGTCAATGGAATACACCCCGGTACCGGGCCGCGCCGCGACACTCGTTGCTGGGTGGAAACAGTTCCAGGCTGACTTGCTCGACTACACCCCAATCGAGGTAGTGCCGGAAGCCGTCGGCAAGACGCCGGACAGCCTGCCAGCGCTGCGCATCGAAGTTACCGGCATGGTAACCGCCAGCAACCTCGAACAGTTCAAGGCTCACTCGCTGGCGGTCTTCGCGTCGATTAATACCGAACTTGAAACCGACCAGCACTTCGCCGACGCCGAGAAAACCGTAAAGTGGTGCGGTGATGTTGAAGAACGCCTAGCCGCGGCCAAGCAACATGCTCTGAGCCAAACCGAAAGCATCGACGCGCTCTTCCGCACCATCGACGAGATCGGCGCCGAGGCGCGCGCCAAACGTCTGATGCTCGACAAATTGGTGAAAGCTCGCAAGGTCAGCATCCGCGAAGATATCGTCATGAGTGCCGCCAGAGCACTTCAAACGCACATCGACCAGATCAACGCATCGCTGGGCGGTAAAGCGCGTATGCCTGCCGTGCCCGCAGACTTTGCCGGTGCCATCAAAGGCAAAAAGTCGATCAGTAGTCTGCGCGACGCCGCCGATTCGGAGCTGGCCCGGGCGAAGATTGCTGCCAGCCAGGTCGGCGACAGCATTCGCGCCAACCTCGCCAGCTTGGTGAAACCCGCCGCCGATTACGTCTTCCTGTTCAACGACGTTCAGCAGCTTGTACTGAAGGCGAACGATGATCTGGTCGCGCTGATCAAGGTGCGGATTTCGGAACATGAGAAAGCCGAAGAAGTGAAAGCAGAAGCTACGCGGGTGCGGATTCGAAACGAAGAGCTGCAGCGGATCGAAGACGAGGACAAGGTGAAGCAGGCCGCCGCGGTTGTTGTGGAATCTGCGCCGGTAGTGACAGCCGCACCTGCTGTGACACCAGCACCAGTAAGAACTACCGCCGCAGTTCAACAGGCAGCATCCAAACCGGTCACGGCGCCAGTCACCCAGCCTGCGAATTTGCAGGCTGAAGTCTTCGATCTGGAGGCGCTGGTCAAGGCCGTGGCCTACGGCCAATGCCCTCTTTCGGTTCTGTCCGTCAATTGGGAAGCGCTCGACACACTTGTCGCGGACCAGGGCTCAAAATTCAGCATGGCCGGCGTGAGGCTGGTGAAGGTGGCCGCATGATTAGCAACCTTAAATACGACATCGAGTTCCGGCGCGAGAAAGCGTTGGAGCTTTCCAGTCAAGTTGAACAGCACATGGCCGCGGGCGGGCGCTTCTCCAGATCGGAGCCCGCTCAAATCAATCCACCACCTGCTGAGCGTTCCACAAAGATTGATCCAGACACCGTCCTCAAACGCCGCCCCAAGGCGATGACACGGGCTGAGCGGTTGGCGCTTCGCAAAATGACGGACTCACTATGAGCAAGCGCAAACCCAACAATATGCGCGCCCGAGTCGAGCGATCGTGCCGGGCACTGCTCAGCACCAACCACGTCGCAGTGGTGAACATCGATCCCAGCGGCCACCAGGGCATGATCAATTACAAGTCGCTGAAGAACATCGCTCCCGGGAAGATTGGCCAGGCCGTGTGTGGCATTGCCCATCGCTGGACGATTTACCTCAGCGCGCTCTGTATTGATGCTCGCGGCGATCGGTACAGCAAGTCAGTCGAGGTCGCGCCGGACGGCGTTTACCTCTCCGATCATCTGGAGGAAGTGATCGAGCACTGCTACAAGCAGCTGCGCGACTCGGCCAATCAAAGCCAGATGGTTGCTTCGGGCTGGATCGCCATCCCCGACGCCCTATCGCTGGACGAAGCTCATGCAGCGCGGATCTTCGAAGTGGTCGGAGCCTGGAACCAGGTCAAGGTTGCAGCGTGAGACGGTTCCGCATCCAGCAACGCAAACGACAAGCCTGGCTGGGAACCCGGCCAGCGGCATTGAAGAGGTAAGCCATGGCCGAAGAACAGCAGGAGCCGACGGCGGAAGCCATCAAGCAGCGCAAGAAGCGCGAAAAGGACGCGGCCAAGAAGGCAGCGCTGGGAATCGAGAAGTTCACCGTTGAGGTGGCTGGGGTGTTCAAGCCCGACCTCAAGCGAGTAATGGCTGCCCACGGCATCAACAACCAGCAGGAGGTTTACCAACTGCTGCTGATGAACCTGATCGCTGCGGACTTTGAGACGCAAGCCCAAATGCTGCGATGTGTCACGACACCTGTTGTTGTTTCTGAAAAGGTGTCGCGCATTATTCAGGCCGCCGGAATGAAATCGCTTACCGACGATCCGCCAGAGCCGGAAGACCAAATCATCAATCCCGGCTGATGGTTTAACTACGAGGCTTAGCTCCTTGGGCCAGCCAAGCGCCATGGGCAAACCCCTGCTCCACAGCCTCTTCGTTCGACTCATCAAACAGGTCGAACACATGCTCAGAATGCTTTGCGCCACCAGGGTGGAAAAGCTGCGTCAGCATACTGCGTTGATGCGGACCAAATTCCCGAATTCGCACAGTGATCACCATTTCCTGCGGGCCGGTGCGCATCAAGTACAAATCAGATGGGTGCTCACCCCAAAGCTCTGATTGCCAATATTTATTCGACACTTTGATTCTCCTTGTCCGACTCCATGCCGGTCACCCGTAATACCCCACCCACACCCTAAAAGCCACCATCCATCGGCGGAGAGCGGCGCGCGGTTTAAATCTGTTGGGGTAGAAGTCCTTGTTTAGCGTCAAGGTTTTTAAAAACCCTCTTAGCTCTTTCGGGAATTAAATATGTTCCTATGAGGATGTGTTCTATCACCTCAAGAGCTAAGAGAAGTTGGTCTTTTGAGTGAGCATGGGCGTCATGCGCTGCACGATTTCCAAGCAACCTGATCTTATGAAGAGTTTCCACGCCTTCTTTAGTTACTAAAGACATTGCATGAAGGTCGTCAATTTTTAGCGACAGATTACGCCCTTTTGCTTTGACATCGGTGCAAATAGACTCTAGCAAAACCCTAATCGCTATACCGGCGATGATAAATAGTTCGTTCTCCACAGCCGTGCGAGACTCTTTGTATATCTCTCCTATACCTGAAGGTAATAGCCAGTGATCTATCACTTTGGAGCCAATAACGCGACCGGGATAGTAGGTCACTGACTCTACATAACATCTCTCTTCAGTTTCGTAGTCGTGATCATAGTCCTCGGAATTAGTTGAACATGTCCGGAAGGATATATCTTCACACCCGAGACACTGAATTATTTGGTGATCATCAGACCAATCGAAGCTGTGGCCCCCGCCGCAGTCTTCTGTGCCTCGCTCGTTGTAGCAGACGACAACCTTGTGGTTAGTCTCGATGCTGCATTTTTTGCAGGGAAATTTTTGTTGATCGGCGCTCACCACAGTGAATTTAAACTTCTTCGATACCTTACCCATACTCGCTTCCCTAGCCAATTTCCGAGCAACACAAATACCCCAAATTAACTAATCGCGCCAGCCGGCGAGCCGGTTATCGCACGGAGGGCTGGTCGTTCATATACCCCGCCAGTTCCATAATCTGCCGCAAGCAAATCACGACCTCCAGCTTCTGCTTGTCGTCGGGAATACCCAACCGCTTCAACATCCTTTGAGCGTCTTCCTCAATCGCCGCGAGAGCGTCGATATCACTTTGCAATCTCATGTTGGCCTCCTGCCAGTTTGAATTCGAGATTCATATAAACCACTTCACGCCAGCCGGCGAGGATTTCCTATGCACGTTTTGTTCTGCAGTTACGGGAACGACTCCATCGCCCTGATCCAGTGGGCTCATGAGCGCGGCCTGCAAGATGTCGTGTGCCTCTACTCCGACACTGGCTGGTCCGCAAGCTGGTGGGCCGACCGTGTAGTCAGGGGCGAAGCGCTGGCCCAGGGCTACGGATTCACCACTGCCCGCACCGAATCGGAGGGGATGCTCGAACTGGTCAAGCGAAAACGTGGATGGCCGGGCGCCGGTGGCCAGGGTCAATTCTGCACCGCTGAGCTAAAGGTGATCCCGGCATTGAAATGGCTCGACGCCAACGACCCAAATAAGGAGGGCACCGCCTTTACGGGGGTGCGGCGTAGTGAAAGCACGCATCGTTCGGATGCGCCGGAACATGTGACCGAATCAGAGCGCCATGGGGGCAGGGAACTTTGGCAGCCGTTGGTACGGCACACCGATGAGATGCGCGACGCTCTACTACATCGTGCAGGCTTCGCCGTGCTCCCTCACCGGTCGCTTGAGTGCTACCCCTGCATAAACGCCAATATCGACGATATACGACTGCTTTCCGAGGACCGAATACGGCTTATCGACATCACGGAGAAAGACCTGGGCTTCACCAAGAAGGGCAAGCCTCGCGTGATGTTTCGCACGGCGCGCCGCAAAGGTGCTGTGGGTATCCGCGCTGTCGTGCAATGGGCAGCAGCGCCCAGGCAGCGCGACCAGATGGAAATGTTCCCCGCCGAGTGCGACTCCGGCTACTGCAGTGGCTGAACCACCCTCATCTATGGCGCCGATGGCCATTAAGGGTGTGCCGTGTCGCTAGATTGGACGACCCGCGCGGATCTCCTCCCGCATTTCTGGCGGGAATCGCCATAGACCAACTGACGAAACTGTTGTGCTCCGCCGATTGCGCTCGGTGATCCGGACGTATTCGACAGTAACACCGCCAGAAGCCTTCATGGTTCGAAGTTCGTAATTCATACACACCTCCGTTTTTGAGTAGCCGTCCGATGTTACCGCGCCGCTACGCAAAAAAAATACTATCAATCAGAAATCACGCCAGCCGGCGAGGATCACGCATGGAAATCACTTACGGCTCGGTCTGCTCAGGCATCGAGGCTGCAACACTAGCCTGGAAGCCTCTTGGCATGCGCGCTACCTGGTTCGCCGAGATCGAAGCGTTCCCCAGCGCGGTGCTGGCCCACCACTACCCGAACACGCCAAACCTCGGCGACATGACAAAGCTCGGGGCCCTGGTCCTGGCCGGAAAGATTCCAGCACCGGATGTTCTTGTCGGCGGAACACCTTGCCAAGCCTTCAGCGTCGCCGGCATGCGCCAAGGTCTACTCGACCCGCGCGGCGCCCTCACCATCAAATACGTGGAGCTCGCAGATGCAACTGACCATGTTCGCGCCAGCCACCGACAGCCCCCTTGCGTCATCGTCTGGGAGAACGTCCCCGGCGTGCTTAGCGACAAAGGGAACGCCTTCGGATGCTTTCTTGGCGCGCTTGCTGGGGAAGACTGCGAGCTGCAGCCTTCAGGGAAAAGGTGGCCAGACGCTGGTTGTGTGTATGGACCCAAAAGAACAATCGCATGGAGGGTCCTGGACGCCCAATATTTCGGCCTGGCCCAACGACGCCGCCGTGTGTTCGTTGTCGCAAGTGCTCAAGACGGATTCGATCCCACCGAGGTACTTTTTGAGCGAGAAGGCGTGCGCCGGGATACTGCGCCGCGCCGAGGCGAGGGGCAAGACGTTACCGGAACAGCTCCTTTCGGCCCTGCGCTCCAGTGCGGATGCGGAGAAGTGTTCGGCGAAGAGCTCGGACCTTACGGCTGCGTGAATTGCGAGGGTGATGTAGGCCCGGCGGTGAGCATGTTCGGCGGAATCCCGGCGTTCGGCGGGCATAGCCTGTCCGGATCGGTTGAGCGATCAGCCACGCTCACAGCGAAGGACAGTCGCCTCGACATGGAAAGCGAGACGTTTTTTGTTCAGCCTGACGTTATCGGCGCACTCACCAGCCACGCCTACAGTGGCGGCGCCGGTGGCCGACCAGATGGCGCAGCGGCTGGACACTTCCTTGCGGTTGCACCACCGCTTCGCGCCCAGTCGCAGAGCAGCCATCGTGCTGACTCCGAAGCCTTCGTCGTAGCAGGCACGCTTCAAGCCAACGGCAAGGCTGCTGGCAGCGCTACTCAACAGGATGCTGAATCCGGGTTGCTGGTCGTGCACGGCACGCAGGACCCCTGATGTTCGTTATGAGCAGGCGCACACCCTTGGCCGGAACAATGGGATGGAAAACGCAGTGCTCGCCTTCTCTTGCAAGGATCACGGTGCGGACGCAGGAGCGATATCGCCAACGCTTCGAGCGATGAACCATGCCGGCAGCCATGCAAATGCCGGCGGCCAAGTCGCAGTGTGCATCACTGGCGACATCACCCACACACTAAAGGCCGACGGCTTCGACGGCAGCGAGGACGGTACAGGGCGCGGACAGCCGATCGTTGCAGCGCTGTCTCCCACACTTCGGGCGGGCAACATGCGCAACAACAGCAATCCGGTGACCGAGGCCGACATGCTGGTCGGCGGTTCAAGCGTCCGCCGGTTAATCCCCCGAGAGTGCGAACGACTCCAGGGCATGCCCGACGACTACACCATGATCCCCTGGCGTGGAAAGCCAGCTGAGGAGTGTCCGGACGGCCCCCGCTACAAGGCGATCGGCAACAGCAAGGCGGTCACCGTCGTTCGCTGGATCGGCCAGCGGATCGTTCGCCAGATCAAACCCAGCCCGTACGGCTGATTGCTTCAACCAATAGAGCAACGGCAGCAATCAGGTCAATCAGCTTTATCAGATGTTTCATTCGGGCTTCCTCGGCAGACCCGCAGCCAGGAAGTGGCTTCGTAGTCTACAGGTGCCCAATTAGCCAGAGCCCGCCCCGCTGTTCCTCTTGGGCTTTTTCCAACTCAACCATTCCACCGCCCGGGCATGACCCGGATAGGACGTCCCATGCCCACAGAAAACCGTATCGACTGTCCAGCACTGCACAAGCGCAGCAAGAGCTACCCGTTCGGCGACCGCGTGCCGCGCACGGTGAAGATGTTCACGACCGTCGTGGCTGATCCAATGCCTGGAATTGCGTCCGCACTCTTGCAGGGCGATGGCCCGATCTGCCCTGAAGGGCAAATCTTTCCCGTATGGACCAACAGCCACGGCGCGGTTGCGGCTGTGCTGCCTGACGGCAAACATCTTGGTCTGTGCCCTTCAGAGTTCGAGGTCGAGACCTGGCACGAGCTTGCCCCGGCGACAGCAACGTCACGCGTTACGCTTCAGGCTGACCGCGCCAACCGCCTGTACCTGGCCGGACCGATGACCGGTTTCGAAGACTTCAACTTTCCCGCCTTCAACAAGATGGCCGCCGAGCTGCGCGGCCGTGGCTACGTAGTCGAGAACCCTGCGGAGCACGGCGTCGTCGCCGGTGCTGACTGGGCCGACTACATGGCCTAGACCTGACCCGCCTCGGCCTGTGCGGCCAAGTAGCGGTGCTGCCCGGCTGGGAAAACTCTCAAGGGGCAAGCCTCGAAGTGTTGATCGCCCACAGGCTCGGCATGACGGTTGTGAATGCCCATGATCTGGTATCGAGGGGAATGTATACGTTACATGTCGAGTTTAATACTTTCGAGAGATACAACTCTGCTCATAAGCAACTTTAGGTCAGCGCCCGGATAATGATCCAAATCAGTTTGAATAAAATTTATGATCTCTGGTATATCCGCATCCTGCCTGACAAATATGTAACGTATGTCCGCCGGCGCCACTTTCAACATACAGTGACGCCGTGTAGCATCGTTCAATTCATCCCGCGTCTCTACCGTATCGAATTGCTCACGCAATGTATGCGAGCGAATTTCTGGTCCTTTTGCCACATACCTCCACTCAGATTCTTGATAAAAAAGCTTTTCAACCGGCGCGTCCTCTACAATCATTTTTCCTGTCGTCGGTTTAGTGAAAGCTAGGAACTCGCGCATAACATCCTTCAACTTATCCGTGAGTTCGACATTATCTTTAATTGTAGCTAGCTCATTGAACGACCTAAACGCGCTTGTAACGATATTCCCCCCGGAGACATAAAACACTGGATTAAGACCATTCCTCTCTGCCCATTGGCGAGTCAAACCTATCCCGAAATCTCCATAGAAATTTACGTGATCAGATATTCGGGAAAGGGGAATATCACAAAAGCAAACCATTGGATATGCCACGTATGTAAACTTTTCGTATCCTAACCAAGCAACATCCTCTAAACAATAGCGAGGCCAAAAACCTCCCCTCAGAATATGCTTTAGCGTTTCAGAGCTTTTTGTAAAGTGAAAAAGCGTATTCGATTTCGGACTCATACCTTCCCTTATTGATGGCAGACACGTCGATAAATTTTATGCCGCGCCGAAGAGATTTAGCTAGCACTGAAAACCTCTACTCCACTTTAAAGTCAGCCGCTATAGCGGCAAGGACCCCTTATGCCCAATGCAAGCATCCACCACTCACTGAACACGCTCACTGCAAGCCAGATGGCCAAGCTACTGGTGATGCATCACGGAATCGATGCTTTCGGCTACAAATACGACAGCCTGCGCGATGTACCAAAAGGCCTTGTCACACTTGCAGATTTGGCGTCCATGTCTGGCGAGGATCTGGATCAGCTTTACGATGAGAGCTCGCACGATGATGCGGTGAACGAGGTGCGCTACAGCGCAGTAGACGCCCCCGGAATTCCATGTTGGTGCCACTACAGTTGGGAGCGCAACTACGAGGTCGAAGTGAAGGCCTTCATTCTGCCCGATGGTCGCGCACTCGCCTTTTGTGAGATGAGCGGCGGCGGCAAGCACGGCGAGCCAGACGCCTACCCCTGGATTGAAGAGGCCAAATTTATCAAGGTCTCCAGCGTCGAAGAGCGCGTCATCCAGACTTACAAGTTCGAGGATGTTCCAGATGCCTCAGAGGTGACGCCATGATCGCCTTCGCCTGGTTCACCTACGTGTATTGCTACAAGTGGCCGTGACGATAGGTGATAGCTAGTGTTCGCGGCTTCGAATTTGCGCGGCGCTGACTACTCGACACAATCAGCCTGCGGATGAACGAGACTTCGAACTAACAGTGTGGTCCTCGTGAATTCCGGCACTCTTCACCATGTTACCAGCCGCAACTGCGCGGGCCCGACTTACGCCCCAGGCCAACGCTGTAGTCATCGTATCGTTATGTAAATGGTCGTGCGATTCCTCAAAAAATGGCAACCCACTCCTATCGTAAACGCCAATAAAAAGCTGGGTCCTTCCCTTCCTCGAACATCTGGACTGAACGTCGATGACTATGCCGTCGCTGAGCACTTCATCGTGGGTTCGGCAGTGCAACTCGCAGTCGGCCCACAACCAGTACTGGGATCCTCTACGCAGCATCATGCCGACCTCCTTCTTATTTGCGTTCGAAGAACACAATCGAGTGGGGGAATAATTAATACAGCCCAAAAACTGTGTCAATTCCCAATCAAACCCGCCTGTCGGGCCGCTCACCAAAACCCAAAATTCACCAACTTCTGCCGCCACGCGCGGCATGGAGCATCATCATGGAAACCGAAATTCTTTCGGACGAAGAACTGGCGGAACTCACCGGCTATAAAGCCAGGGCGTATCAGCGGCGCTGGCTGGTTGATCGCCACTGGGTGTTCGTCGAAAGCCGCGGGAAGCGTCCACTCGTTGGCCGGATGTACGCCCGCATGAAACTGGGCATGATCTTGCCCACCATCGCCGACCCCAACCCTCCGCCGGCGGCGCCGGCATGGACGCCTGATTTCTCTCGAGTGAACTGATATGCGCCCCCGCAAGACCGAGCATCACCACCTCCCCCCACGGATGTATCAACGCTCACGCAAACGCAAAAATGGTTCCGTTTGGACCGCCTATTACTACCGCGACCTTTTGGGCAAAGACATTCCACTCGGCAAGGACCTGGATAAAGCCAGGATCAAATGGGCGGAACTCGAGGCCAAGGAGAAGCCGCTCGACTTGCGCACCATGAAGGGCATCTTCGACCGATACATCCGCGACATCGTCTCGAAGAAGGCGCCACGGACTCAAAAAGACAACATGTCGGAGATCAAACAGCTACGGCCAATGTTCGATAGCGCCCCGATCGACTCGATAACCCCGGCAACGATTGCCGGGTATCGGGATGCGCGGACGGCCAAGGTCCGGGCGAACCGGGAGATCGCCACCCTCTCCCACGTGTTCAACATTGCCCGGGAGTGGGGACTGACGACCAAGGAAAACCCATGCCAGGGCGTGCGCAAAAACAAGGAAACGCCACGGGATTATTACGCGAATGATGTGGTTTGGGATGCGGTGTACAAGAAGGCAGCTCAAGAGCTGAAAGACGCGATGGACCTGGCCTACCTCACCGGTCAGCGACCGGCAGATGTCCTGGTGATGCGAAAGGATGATGCAGAGGGGGGATACTTGGGGGTGCAACAGAATAAGACGCACAAAAAGCTGCGTATTCAAATGACCGCTGACGGCAAGGCGAACAGCCTGGGCCGGCTGATCGCCGAGATAACCGAGCGCAATGCCCGGCACGTCTCGAACTACCTGATTGTCAGCCGGCACGGGAAACGGATGACCGCGACGATGCTGCGAAAGCGCTGGGACATTGCGCGCGAGAAAGCAAAAATGGCGGCAATCGAATTCGGCGACGAATTGCTGGCGGCGAAGATCGGTGGATTTCAGTTTCGGGATATCCGGCCAAAGGCAGCGTCGGAAATCATCGACGTCGGCGAGGCGAGCTTGCTGCTGGGGCACACCAAAGGCGACATCACCGAGCGGGTTTACCGTCGGGTCGGTGCCATCGCCAAACCATCAAAATAGCCCGAAAATCCGTTCCATAACTCGAAGCAGGCCCCTTGTAGAATGCGGTCTGCAGCGGTGCTGAAAAATGAAAGTAATGGAACAGAAAATCGCTACAAGCCGCAGCCTGATTACGTCGATATATCGGTCTTGAAAACCGTCGACTGTAACAGGTCCATGAGTTCGAATCCCATCGCCTCCGCCATATTTGTACCGACAAAGCCCTGATTATTCAGGGCTTTGTCGTTTCTTGGGTTTGAGAAGCCAATCGTTTGCACGCATTTCATAATGACTGTGAATGTGCTGCGGACGACGTTCCAATTCGTCTTTCGAGCGTAATGCCGATCGCTTTCACGGAAGGCCTGTTAGCACGTGATTGAACAACGATCTGGATTTTGGTGAGCAGACAATCTTTGCATTTCTACAGTGCTATGATTTCGGTTTGCCATCACAGGGTCGTGAGATGAGAATCAACAGAATCTTTCCAGCATTGTTTTTACTACTTCCCATCGGCGCGCAAGCCGCGATCGAAGACAAACAAATCGCTCTTTGTGCCTCAATGAAAGGCGCGATCGAGCGCCTCGCCTGTTACGACCAGCTTGCCGATTCGAACAATCTTGCGCCTAAGACCGTTTCTACGTCAGAACCAGGCAAAGGCAAGTGGTCCACAAGCACATCCACAGACCCACTAAACGACAAGGCCATTCATTTAGCCATGCTCGAGGCAAATTCAGGAAAAACAGGAAGGTTCGGCGAACGTATCAATATGATCGTGAGATGCGCGAATGGAGAAACTGACCTCTATATAAACTGGTCATCTTTTTTGGGAACCGAAGGTATCGCGCTGACTTACCGAATCGGCAAAGCCAAGGCTGTGCATTCCGATTGGGACATCTCCACCGACCATCAATCTTCTTTTTATCGCGGCTCGCCAGTGAAAGCCCTGAAGGCGATCATCGAAAGCGATAGTTTTGTGGCGAATGTTACGCCGTACAGCGAAAGCCCAGTCACGGCTACCTTCGACACGACGGGCGCCGGCGAAGCGCTTAATGACATCCGAAGTTCCTGTAAATGGTGATGTGCCAATGATTCGCGGAGCATCAACTCAATTTGTCATCACCTGCGATGTCCACTGGTGGAAAAAGATTTGAACACTAATTCGGAAAATCTAAATTAATGGCAGACCTGATCCAAAACCTCACCGGCCCCAGAACCGCTCAACAAGAGCTCTTCTACGATCTAGAAGACAGCGCTTCAATCATTGGCTGGGCGGTCAATCAACTCGGCAACATCGCTCAAACCACTACGGACGGAAACGCTCCGGCGCTGACAAAAATCTGCGAATTGCTCCTCGCCGAACAAAACAAACTGCGCCGTTATGCAGATGAGGTGAAGGCGGGATCGATTCTGCGCACAGTCGATTGACCCGCCCTCGCCGACTTATCAAGGCGTGGGATGTTCGCTCGCTACCGAGTTCGCCGCGTCCACGTCAGCCATCTCCTCATCCACCGACGCTTCATCGTCCGCCGACAGCGGGACTTCGGGCGCATTCTTTTTCGGGTCATGCCCGGTTTCGTTATCCGTGCCGCCCGTTACGCCCTTCTGGGAAATGTTGCCTGGCGCATTCTCATCGATGTCCATTTTGAATCTCCGTTTTGACGCGCGGGATATCCGTGCATTCAACTTGAGATATCGCCACAACCCGACAAGTGCCGAACTTTGGACGAACGGACGCACACTAGCGCTTGATCAAATGATGCCCGTAGAAAAATTGAATTAGCCCGTTGTCCGCTCGGTCAAGAATCATGAACACAGTAATTCTCGCGAGGTAACAGCAATGACTATCGAAGCAGAGACACTTGTGCAACTCACCGAAGCGCTGCAACAGCGCGGTCTGAATTTGGTTTCGGACGTCACGTTTACCCGTGCGCCGTACCGGTTGAATCACCGCTGGACTTGCACCGTTGCCTGACCTTCCCTATTGCTGGCGGCTGGGCGATTAGCCTGCCGCCGGCGCCTTCCTGAACACCCCGCCCGCTCTAGCTCAACACTCTCCCGAAGCAGCAAATGTGAAAAATTCATTAACTTCTTGCTGCCGAAGGCTTTTTCGCGCGGAAACAATCTGCCACACTAACGCGAACAATTATCAACATTATTAGTATTGCCAAGGAAGGCGTTCGGGGAGATTCAGATTCATGCTGGGGCATCAACCGCTAAACCGTACGCCGTTTTCACCGACCCTTCTGGCTTTTGCCATCTGTATCGCCAGCGCTCAATCAGCCAGCGCTGCCGAAACGCCGACCACTGCAGCGGAAGTCGGCGCACCGCCCGCGACCTTGGAACTCGATGCCACGAGCATCACCAGCCAACAGCTCGGCACAACCACTGAAGGTTCCGGTTCCTATACCACTGGCCCGATGCAGACCGCGACCAAGTTGCCGCTGACCATGCGCGAAACCCCGCAAGCGGTCACGGTGATCACCCGTCAGCGCATGGACGATCAGGCGATGACCAGCGTCAACGATGTGGTGAAGAATACGCCCGGCCTGTTCCTCAGCCAGGCCAGCGGCCCGGGTCGGCAGACTTACAGTTCTCGCGGTTTCGACATCGACAACATCATGTACGACGGCCTGCCGAGTTCTTACTCCGGCTACACCATGGGCGTACAGCCAAACCTGGCGATGTTCGACCGCGTGGAAGTGATTCGCGGCGCCACCGGTCTCGTCACCGGCGCCGGCAACCCTTCGGCGGCGATCAACATGGTGCGCAAACGGCCGACGTTCGAGCCGCAAGTCTCGCTCACCGGCACCGTCGGCAGTTGGGATGATTATCGTGGCGTATTCGACGCGTCCGGCCCGTTGAACGACAGCGGCACTTTGCGCGGGCGAATGGTCGGCTCCTACCAGGACGCCAACAGCTTTCGCGACAAGGAAGAAAGCGATCACGGCTTGTTCTACGGCATCGTCGAAGCCGATTTGAGCGACAGCACCACCGCCAGCCTCGGCTTCTCGCGCCAGGAAGATCAGACCAATCTGTTCTGGGGCGGCTTGCCGATCGGCACCGACGGCCATCACCTCAACCTGCCGCGCTCGACCTACCCCGGCACCGATTGGGAAAACAAGAAACTGCGCGTCGACACCGTGTTCGGCGATATCGAGCATCAGTTCGACAACGGTTGGAAACTCCACGCCGCCGGTTCCACGTCGACGCTCGACGGGATGTTCTCCGGCAGCTACCTGTCACGCTATAACGGCCCGATGGAAAACACCGTTTACCAGTCGCGCCAGGACGAAAAACAGACCGCGCTGGACACCTACGCCAGCGGCCCGGTCGACGCCTTCGGCCGAACCCATGAAGTGGTGGTCGGCGTCAGCAAGCGCATCTACGACAACACCAGCAAAGAGTACAGTCCGTACGACACCGGTTGGGCGCTCGGCGCGCCGAAACCGAACTTCGTGCGCGACGGCAAAATGCACAACATCACCACCCAGGACGCGGTTTACCTGACCACGCGCCTGAGCCTTGCCGATCCGCTGACGCTGATTCTCGGCGGACGTCTGGACTGGTATGACTACGATGATCGTGCGGGCGATGGCGACTACAAAGTCACCCGCAATCTCACGCGCTACGCCGGTCTGATCTACAAACTCGACGATCACTATTCCGTGTACGCCAGCTACACCGACATTTTCACGCCACAAACCTCGAAGGATCTGTCCGGCAAATTGCTTGAGCCAATCGTTGGTGAAAACTACGAAATCGGCATCAAAGGCGAGTACTTCGATGGCGCGCTGAATGCCAGCCTCGCAGTGTTCCAGATCGATCAGAAAAACCGCGAAACCCAGGCTGCCACGCAGTTTGGTTGCCCGGTCCTGACCTGCTACGAAGCCTCGGGCCTGGTCCGCAGCCAAGGCGTGGACCTTGAGCTGCAAGGCGCGTTGACCGAGAACTGGCAAGTCGGCGCCGGCTACACCTACACCCGCGCCCACTACCTGAAAGACGGCGACCCGGCCAACGAAAACCAGCGTTTCGACACCGACACGCCTGAGCATCTGTTCAAGGTATCTACGGTTTATCGCTTGCAAGGTCCGCTGGAGAAAATGCGCGTCGGTGGCAATGTTTACTGGCAGAGCCGGATGTACAACGACGTCGACGTCACTGGCGGCAGCTATCGACTGGAACAAGGCAGCTACGCCGTGGCGGATTTGATGGCGGGCTATCAGGTCAACAAGCATCTGGACCTGCAACTCAACGCCAACAACATTTTCGACCGCACCTACTATTCGGCGATTGGCACCAGCACGGTCTGGGGCTCCACCGATACTTACGGCAGCCCGCGCAGCTATGCGCTGACGGCCAAATACAACTTCTGACAATGACTGCCGCCGCTGCTACAGACTCTCGTAGCAGCGGCTCGGCAAACCGCGACCTGTCGGTGAACAACCGACAGGTGTGTCAGAAGATTTCCGCTGCTACGCTGTCCTCATCACTGAGGATCGACGATGCCACATTCCGACTTGCTCCCGTCTCTGCTGTTCAAGCTCAATGAAAACCAGCTCGCGCTCGAAACCGCGATTATCGAACTCTCCAACTGGGTCGAAGCACGCGGCTCGGCGGACGTTGCCGATAATGTCCGCACCGCGTTGGACACCATCGACGAGAACGAAGAGTTCATCAAATTGAGCCTGGCGGTGCTGATGTCGCCCGAGTGAAATAACCCTGCGGCAGACTGATTAATCCTCGCGCGCAGAATTTTTCATATCTGCGCCGCTTTTACGTTTCTGTGCGACAGATCGCGTTTTTGGGGCTGCCCTCGCGCTCGCTCATGGTGTTAGTTTGGAAATGTTTTGTTTCATCATCAAACACTTCCATCTAATGACTCGCTAAGGAATGCCCCCCAGCAATGGATTTTTCTCTCAAGCAACTCGCCGCAACCACACTCATTCTCGCCAGCCTGTCGGCGTTCACCACGTCGGCCCAGGCCAACATCACGGCGCAACAAAGCGAAGCGATCCTCAAGACCTTCAGTGACACTTCGGTCAAGGATTTCCGCCAGTTCCTCGGCGGTCTGGCCAAAAGCGATCTGGCTAAAACCGACAATCTCGGCGCCGCTATCACTGCGTTCCTCGACAACAAGACCCTGTCGGCCGACCAGTTGAACGAGATCCATCGTTTGCTGGGCATTTATGCTCGCGTGAAGTACGGCGCTGCAGCCAAGGAAACGCTGCGCGAACTGGTGGAAATCCCGACGTTCCAGGTGGACGGCGTGGCTCAGCACGACAACCCGGAATTCATCAAGATCGCCGGAAAAATCAAGGCGCTTGCCGAGTCCTTCAACCTGAAATTCCGCAACATCGATAACCGCGTCTACGAGATCTCGCTCGACGGCGCTGGCGAAGAAGTCGTCGGCATTCACGCGCACGCCGATGTCGTGCCAGTGACGCCGGAGAACTGGGTACTCAAGGACGGCACCAAACTCGACCCGTTCAAGGTCACGCTGATCGGCGATCGCATGTACGGCCGTGGCACCGAGGATGACAAGAACGGCATCGTCGTCACGCTGTACGCGATGAAAGTCATCAAGGAAGAGAAGCTGCCACTGGCGCGCAATTTCAAACTGTTGGTCGACACCACCGAAGAAACCACCGGTGACGCGATTCCGTACTACTTCGAACGCAACCCGACGCCGAACTACAACCTGGCGCTCGATGGCGGCTATCCAGTGGTGATCGCCGAGAAGGGCTACGGCACGGTGATGGGCAACTTCCCGGTGCGCAAGGGCCAAGGCACAGGCGCCGAAATCGTCTCGATGACTGGCGGCATGGCCACAAATCAGATTCCGTCGAAGTCGGTCGCGACCCTGCTCAGCGACAAACCTGCGGAACTGGCCGCGAGCCTGCAACAGGCTGGCAACGATTACGCCAAGCGCAATGGCGGCGACTTTGAAGTTGCAGCGGTGGTCGATGGCAAGGACGTCAAGCTGACTGTCACCGGTGTGTCCGCGCACTCCTCCGAGCCGGAATCCGGGGTCAACCCGGTCGCGCGCATGCTCTACTTCATTAGTAGCCTCGACGGCAAAATCGCCTTCAAGCACAACCACATCACCGACGCGGCGCGTTATGCCGCGGACAACTGGGGCCTGGATTACCTCGGTGGCAAGTTGGGTGTCGGTTTTGCCGATGACTTCATGGGCCCGCTGACCACTTCGCTGACGTATGTTGCGCTGGATGACAAGACCTTCAAATTGGCGGTTAACCTGCGCGTGCCGAAGGGCAAGACGCCGGACGCGCTGAAGAAGGAAATCGCCGACAAGATCAGCGCCTGGAGCAGCAAGTCCAAAGTTGCGGCGAACTTCGATTACTCGATCGCCGCGCCGATGTACCGCAACCCTGAGGGTGAATGGGTCAAGGCGTTGCTGGTCGTGGCCACCGAAAACCTCGGCATGGAGCACAAGTTCGGCACGTCGGCCGGCGCTACTTCGGTGCATGAATTGCCGAACGGCGTGCAGTTCGGCCTCGCGCGACCTGAAGTCAAATACACCGGCCACACTGACAACGAGTTCAAGACGGTTGACCAGTTCATGCTCGACTTGCAGATCGTGACCGAAATGCTTGGCCGCATCGGCCAGTTGCCAAAACTCTGACACACCCTTCGAACCCGCCGTACTGGCGGGTTCAACTCTTATCGCACTCTTCCCGCACTCTTCTCGTACCCTTCCCGCAGCTCGTCGACATATTCCGATACATGCCGCTCGTCCGCTGCTCAGCACCTTTTGAAACGTCGTTCTTCCAATATTGTGTCAATCACTCGCACGGAAGACTTGAACGATGAAAAACACATTGGCAGTTCTCACCCTCGCCGGCCTTCTTTCCACTGGCTCGCTGTACGCGCTCGCTGCGGACAAGACCACCGAAGGTTCCGCCCTTCCACCCGGCACCGCGCAGCCTCAAGGTAACGAAACCAACAGCGTCGGCACGGGCACGGACGGCGGCAAGTCGGCGACCGGGATTGATGGCACCAAAGGCTCGATGTCCAACGGCGCCGATGCTGGCACCACCGATAACGGCCCGACGCCAAGCGGCGGCGCCAAGGGTGGCGGCGAAGGTAAAGGAGGCAGCGGCTCCGGCAGCTGATCTATCCGGACAAACTGCGAAGACATGATCAAGCCCGCTGCCTGCGGGCTTTTTCATGGCCGGGAAAATGTGCGACATGGTGCTCGGGCGGTTTTTTCCATGAAGCTTTTACCGCACAAAACGCCACTCGTCGCTTATGAATACCTGGCATGTCTGGCGTGGATGCGCATGGCGCAGGAGTTGCAATGGCCGCTCTTGTCAGCCCGCGACGACATAATTCTGACGCGGCTACACTCATATCAGTTTGATCAGTCCCTGGAGATGTAACCGTGTCAACTCTCAATGAAATCGCAGCGAACCACGCGAGAATGGCTAAGGAAATGGCAGAGAAGTCGACCGATCTCACCGAGCGACATCTCCAGATTGTTGGCGGCTTCGAAGTCCCTGCCGCTGATGAGCAACCGCACATGCCTTTGCACTTTATCGCTGTTGTGCAGGATGCTCATTTGGTGCAGGCCACTGGCTATTTGAGCTGACCTTGGCCAATGGCTGCGGGTCAGGCGGCCGTTGTGTTTTGCAGGTGAGGAAGTATGCTGCGACCGCCGCCAGCTCTGAGGAAGTGGCGCAGCTTCAACGCCGGGCGCTCGACGAAGTAATACGAAAGGCCGCTGAACGTGAATGACAGCAACAACACCGAGTTGATGATTGTTGCGTCGTAAGCCACCGGCCAAAACGCGCGCAGCACATACATGACCACGAAGTGATTGAGGAACACGCCGTAGCTGATGTTGCCCAGCAACTCGTCGATGCGGTGGTATTTCAGTTTACTCAGCAGGAAAACCGCCGGAATGCCCAGAGCGATGCCGAGAGTCACTTCGGCGTTGAACGGTCGCCGAGCGATCCATCCCGTCACTATCGCCAGAAACAGCAGCGCCGCCGCAATGGCTGTGGTTGCGACGATAACCCCTGCCCGCGCGCGCATCCTGTACAGGTAGCTGCCGCAGAGAAAAATGAACAGCACGCCGGGTAACAATCGGTAGCCGTAGACGTCGGTGTTTAGGTAGCCGAGCGTTGCGCTCAGGAACACCGCGACCGAGCCCGCAAACGCGACGCCGCGAAGCCGATAGACCAGCAGAAACGGGATCAGCAGGTAGAAACACATTTCCAGCCCCAACGACCAGCCCGCCGGCAGAATTTCCGGCACGGTGATGCCGAACATATAGAAACCCAACGGCACGATGGGCAGGCTGGTGGCGATGTTTTCGACGGTCAGTGCGGCGGCTTGCGGGGTGCCGGGCAGGAGGAAATAAATCACCGCGCAGGAACTGACGAAGTACAGCAGAAATTGTGGGTAGAGCCGCAGCACCCGATCCAGGTAAAACAACGGGAATTGCGTCGGCGCGTTGTAATTGCGCTCGATCAGCGAAGTCATCACAAACCCGCTGATGATCAGAAAGGACACTACCGCGACCACGCCGGGATTAAATCCCCAAACCGTCACGCCCATGTGCGAAATCGCTACCAGCACCGCCAGCAAAAGCCGAAAAGCTCCCACGCGCATCATCCTTAATCAGCGTTTATTATTTTGCGCGTCAAGTTACGTGGCTTTTGGTTTGGGGTGAAGTGTTTTTCCGTGTCGTTGATGACGCCAGGATTGAGGGCAAGGCTGAGAGGTAGGCCCACGGGTAAATGCCGCGTTGGTGGCCGTCGCTGAAGATCAGTTGCAGGCCGTAGCCCTGGCTGTTCAGCTCGACCAGACGAATCCGCGAATCAACCTTCACTGTCAGCCCTTGCAGCCGAAAGGCCCGGCATTGCGAGCACGGGCATTGGCGGCGCAGTTCGGCGTGATCGAGCAACTGTTCGCGGCCATCCGGCCAGTTCAGCCGTAGTTGCTGTCTGCTCTGGGAGTTGCCCACCGCCAGCGGGTTCATTGCAACTGGCTCAAGGCAATGCGCACCGCTTTGCGCACTTCCGGGTCGCCGTCGTCCTGCGCGGCTTGCAGGGCGGCGATGGCGCCTCGGTCATGCAACTCGCCGAGCGCCAACGCCGCTTCCTTGCGCAAGTTGCTGATGCGATGGCCGAGGGTTTCGATCAGCGCATCAAGGGCCGCGGCAAATCGCAAACGCCCGAGGCTGCGCGTGGCCCGCAACCTGACTTGCCAATAATCGTCGCTCAAGGCTTCGACCAGCGCCGGGCCTGCATCGACATGGCCGACTTTGCCCAGCGTGGTCGCGGCCTCTTCACGCACTTGCCACGCGTGATCCTTCAAGGCCTGGCGCAGCGCCGGCAACACCTGAATATCCGAGGCCAAACCCAGCGCGCCGGTGGCCGCGCGACGCACTTCGGTGTCCGGGTCGGCGCTGGCCAATCGCGCCAACGCCGGCAATGCATCCAGTTGCTTGAGCCAGCCCAGCACACCCACAGCCTCGCGGCGCACACTGGCCTCCTCGTCCGCCAACGCAAGCAACGCCGCGTCAGCCGCCTGCGGGAAACGCAACTCGCGCAACGCCCGGAACGCCGCCACCCGCACGCTGACATCGGCATGCCCGGTCCACGGCAGAATTACCCGTCCGGCCGCTTCACTCTTGAGCAGGCTCAAACTCTGCGCAGCGGCAGACTGCACAGCCACTGACGGATCAGTCAGCGCCCGGCACAGCGCCTCAACCACCGGCTCATCCTCCCAGGCTTCGAGCAATCGCGCGGCTTCGGCGCGCACTTCTTCAGTCGGGTCGTGGGCCAGTCGATCAACCAGCCAGAGCAAGCCCTCCGGCTCTTCAAGGTCTGCCAATTCAATCAGCGCAATGCGCCGCACGCCCGGATCGTCGTCGGTCAGGCGCGGTTGCAGGGCAAGGATGTCGTGGTTTTCGGTTGTTTCAAATAATGAGGTCATAGGGCAAATCGCGGCAGTTTGTTTTCTTGGGGAAGTCCGAGGGGGTTCAGGCGGGGTAATTGCCGACCGTCCTCGTGACGCAGGAGCTCGAGGCAATGACGCTTCAAGCGTGAAAATTCGTGACTGGTGACCAGTTCAGTGGTGCGCGGTCGCGGGAAGTCGAGGCGCAGGTCTTCGATGATTCGCCCGGGTCGCGAGCTCATCACCAGCAGGCGATCGGCGAGGAACAGTGCCTCGTCGATGTCATGGGTGACGAACACCACGGTGGTGCGGATCCGCGTCCAGATGTCCAGCAGCAGCTCTTGCATGTTCAGCCGCGTCAGGGCGTCGAGCGCGCCGAACGGCTCGTCCATCAGCAACAGGCGCGGACGATTGATCAGCACGCGGGCGATTTCCACGCGTTGCTGCATGCCGCCGGAGAGCTGATCCGGCCAGCGTTCGGCAAAGCCTTCGAGGCCGACCAGCGCGAGGATTTCATCGGCCGCTTGGTGCCGTTCAGCCTTGCCGATGCCACGCATTTTCAGGCCAAAAGCGACGTTGTCGCGGACCGTGCGCCACGGGAACAGTGTGTGATGCTGGAACACCATCCCGCGCTGCGGCGACGGGCCGAGGATCGGCGCGCCGTCGACATTAAGGGTGCCGACACGCGGTTGCAGATGCCCGGCCAAGGCACCGAGCAAGGTCGATTTACCGCAACCGGACGGGCCGAGAATGCACACGAATTGCCCCGGCCCGATCTGGCAATCCAGACCTTGCACGGCTTCGAACGCGGCACTGCCCTCACCGAGGCTGATCGACAATTGGGCGATATCGATGCGCCCTTCTGGATGCTGCAAAACGCTCATCAGGCTTTTCCTCGTGGTCGATGCCAAGGCGTGAACAGCCCGCCGAGGCGCTTGATCAGCAGGCTGCTGCCCATCCCGAGCACGCCGATCAGCAACATGCCGACGACGATGTCGGCGTAGTTCTGGATGGTGTACGACTCCCAGGTGTAATAGCCGATGCCGTACTGGCCGGAGATCATTTCGGCGGTCACCAGGCAAAACCACGAGGTGCCCATGCCGATGGCGAGGCCGGTGATGATGCTCGGCGCGGCGCCCGGCAGGATTACTTCCAGCAGGATCGCCCGGCGCCCTGCCCCGAGGCTTCTGGCCGAGGCGATCAGGCGTGGATCGACGCCTTCGACACCGTGCACGGTATTGAGCAGAATCGGGAACAGCGCGCCGGTGAAGGTGATGAACACCATCGACAGTTCCGACGACGGAAACATCAGGATCGCCAGCGGAATCCAGGCGACGGCGGGAATCGGCCGCAGCACTTCGAGTGGCGGCAACAACAGGTCTTCGGCCCATTTCGAGCGGCCGATGGCCAGGCCCAAAGCGATGCCGATGATCAGCGCCGCGAGGTAACCGGCGAATACCCGGCTGAGGCTGCTGCTGAGGTGCTGCGCCAGTTTGCCGGAGTCGCCGAGGCCGAGCGCGGCGTCGACCACGGCCAGCGGCGTCGGCACGTTGGCGAAGGTCACCAGGCCGAGGTTCCAGTGACCGCTGGCAGCGAATTGCCAGAACAGCAGGCAGAGCAGCAGCGAAGCGGCTCTTGGAATCCAGCGTGTTATGGATCGTGACATAGATCTTCCTCTCAACCGAGATCACTGTGGGAGCGAGCCTGCTCGCGATTGCGGTCTGACATTCAGCATTTTTTGTTGGCTGATCCACCCCCATCGCGAGCAGGCTCGCTCCCACAGGGGAATTGCGGTGTGGTGGGGTTAGCGAGTGGCGACGGCCTGGGTTGTGGCGTCGGTGAAGTCGAGCACTTTGCCGCCCTGAGCGGTGGCGAATTGCTGGGCCTGGCCCTTGAGCAGGAATGCGCTGAGTCGGCCCTTGGCATCGCTGGCAAACCACGCCTGATCCGCCAGCAATTTGATCCCGCTGTCGCTGGCCTGCGCATACACCGCGCGGATGTTTTTGCCTTGCGATTTCAACCCGGCCAACGCGCTGAACGCCGCGTCCGCCGAAGCGTATTGGCGCACTTTCGGCTCGCCGCGCACCCAGATCTCGGCGACATGACTGACGTCGGTGATGGCTTTGCCGGTCGCGCCGTCCACGCCGTGGATCGGTGTCGGCGCGTAGTTCGCCAGTTGCGCGGTGTAGTCGAGATTCGAGGCCTGGAACGCGGCGCGGATGTACTGATCGTCGATAAAGGTGTTGAGGTCGAGACCGCGATCAGCCTTCTTCAGCAACTTCAGCGTGTCGATTGCCGTGCCGACCGCTTGGCGGTATTCCGGTTTCCAGCTCAGGTCGCGGGTTTGCACGCCCAACGGGCCGTAGAACAGGTAATTGACCTCGGCATCCACCCCGGTGACTTTGGCGATCAACTCGCTGTATTTCTCCGGTTCGGCGCTGAGCAATTGATTGGCTTCGATGCTTGCACGCAGGTAAGCGACGACGATTTCCGGGTACTTTTTCGCATACGCCTGATCGACCAACGCGCCATGGAACGTCGGCGCATTGGCCTGGGAACCGTCATAAATCTTGCGCGCGAAACCCCGGCTCGGGAACAGTTCGGCGAATGGCACAAAGTCCGCGTGAGCGTCGATCTTGCCAGCCTGCAACGCGGAACCGGCGACTTCCGGCGGCTGCGCGATGATGTTCACATCTTTGAGCGGATCCCAGCCCTGCGCAGCGACCGCGCGCAGCAACATGCCGTGCGCGGTGGAGGCGAACGGCACGGAAATGGTCTTGCCTTTGAGCTCCGCCAGCGACTGCACACCGGACGCGCTCGGCACCACGATGCCGTTGCCGCTGCCCTTGATGCTGCCCGAGAGCACGCTGATAAACAGGCTGTGCTTGCCGGCGGTTTCGAAGGCGACGCCGTTGAACGCGCCGGGGAAATCGGCCATGGCGCCGAAGTCGAGTTTGCCGGCGACCATCTCGTTGGTCAGCGGTGCGCCGCTGGTGAAGTTCTTCCACTCCACCTCGTATTTGGCGTCTTTGTATTGGCCGTCGTGAGGCAGGTATTTGTCGAGCAGACCAAGTTCGCGGATCAACAACCCGCCAGCGGCGCAGTTGATGGTGGTGTCCTGGGTGCCGATGGCGATGCGGATGGTTTCAGCCGAGGCCGACATGGTGAATGTGGCCAGTAGCAGACCGGCGAATCCTGCACGCAGCAATGTATGCAAAGACATGAGTGTTGCCCCTCGAATCATTTATAGGATGTTCGTCTCCGCCACGATCAGGGCGCGGTGGGAAACGAGGGGTGTTTTGAATCTGGCGTCCGGTGGTTGCCGGATGGCATTTTTCTGGGTTGTCAGAATGTAGGAGTGAGCCTGCTCGCGATGGCGGTCACACATCCAACATCTCACTGGCTGACCTACCGCTATCGCGAGCAGGCTCACTCCTACAAAGGGTGATTCAGCGCAAGAGGTACGGGATCTCCACTTTCACTGCACTGGTCGGGCAGTCCTTTTCACAGGGCATGCAGTACCAGCATTCGTCGAACGCCATGTAGGCCTTTTGCGTGGCCGGATTGATCGCCAACAGGTCCATCGGGCAGACGTCGACGCACACGGTGCAGCCCTTGTGAGCAATGCACAGATCTTCGTCGACCGTAACCGGCGCGTTGGAGCGGAAGAAGATTTCCTGGGGTTGATAGGCCATGGTTCGGACTCTCTCTGATTGATCGTCAGGCCGCAAACGCGCCGACGCGCAGCCGGTCGTAGGCCTGCATTTCTTCGGCATCGAGCGGGATGATGTAAGGCTCGACGGCTTTCTTGAAACTGGTCATCTGGCCGTCGTCGCCCTTCTTCAAATGGCAATGGCAGAACCAGTCGCTGTCGTTGCGTTGCGGGTGATCGACGCGATAGTGGTAAAGCCCCCAGCGACTTTCGGCGCGGAACAGCGAGGCACGCGCGGCCATTTCGGCGCAGTCGCGGATCATGCTGACTTCCATCGCGCGCATCAGCTCGTGGGGGTTGTGCGCCTTGATCTGATCGAGATCGCGCTGGATATCGCTGAAACGCTGCAGGCCGATTTGCATCTTCTTGGTGACCTTCGGCGGTTGCAGGTAATCGTTCACAAAGCGCCGCAGCTTGTATTCGACTTGCGCTGGTGGCAGACCGTGTTCGCGATCGAGCGGTGCGTAAACCCGCTGTTTTTCCGTTTCGATTTGCTCGGCATTCACCGCGGAAAATTCGCGCCCGGCGACAAAATCCGCCGCGTTGGTTCCGGCAAACCAGCCATAGGTAAACGCGCCAAGCATGTAGTTGTGCGGCACCGCCGCCATGTCGCCGGCCGAGTACAAACCCTTCACCGAGGTTTCGGCACGCTCGTTGACCCACACGCCAGACGCCGAATGTCCGCTGCAAAAACCGATTTCAGAGATGTGCATTTCGACCATCTGCGTGCGGTAGTCGGTGCCGCGATTGGCGTGAAACTGGCCGCGACTCGGGCGCTCGTTGCTGTGCAGAATCTCTTCGATGTTCTGGATGGTTTCCTCGGCCAAGTGGTCGAGTTTGAGGAATACCGGACCGTTGCCGCTTTCGAGTTCCTGGTGGAACTCCCACATCATCTGGCCGCTCCAGTAGTCACATTCGATGAAGCGTTCGCCCTTGTTATTGGCGGTGTAGCCGCCCAATGGACCGGTGACGTAGGCGCAGGCCGGGCCGTTGTAATCCTTGATCAGCGGGTTGATCTGGAAGCACTCGAGGTTCGCCAGTTCGGCCCCGGCGTGATAGGCCATGGCGTAGCCGTCGCCAGCATTGGTCGGGTTTTCGTAGGTGCCCATCAGGTAGCCCGAGGACGGCAGGCCCAGTCGCCCGGCGGCGCCGCAGGCGAGGATCACCGCTTTGGCCTTGATCACATGGAAGTCGGCGGTACGGCAATCGAAGCCCATCAAACCGTTGACCGCGCCCTCTTCGTCCGTCAGCAAACGCGTGCAAACCACGCGATTGGTGATGCTCACGCGTGCCCGTTTCAACTGGCGATAAAGCACTTTCTTGATGTCGTGTCCTTCCGGCATCGGCAACACGTAGGCGCCCATGTGGTGGACCTTCTTGACCGCGTAATCGCCGGTTTCGTCCTTCTCGAACTTCACGCCCCAGCGGTCCAACTGCTCGATGGTTTCGAAGCTGTGGGTCGCATAGGCGTAGACCGCAGCCTGGTTGACGATGCCGTCGTTGGCGATGGTGATTTCCTTGGTGTATTGCTCCGGCGTCGAGTGCCCGGGAATGATCGCGTTGTTCAAGCCGTCCATGCCCATGCTGATGGCACCGCTGCGCTTGACGTTGGCCTTGTCGATCAGCAACACGCGCAAATCGCGGTTGCGTTCCTTGGCTTTGATGGCCGCCATCGGGCCCGCGGTGCCGCCGCCGATCACGACGATGTCGTATTCCTGTTCGAGCGTCTTTCTATTCATGGAGCTGGAACTGTGGGTCATGCCCGATCCCCTTTTTGCCGGTCGATCCGCAAGCGGTACTGGAAGGCATCGCCACGGTAATAAAGGTGTTCGAAGTCCACGGGGCGGCCGTCGGCATCGTGGGTCAGACGCTCGATGCGCATGATTGGCGAGCCGGCTTCGACGTTCAGCGCCTGGGTCAGGTCGCTGTCGGCAAGCACAGCGTCAATCGCCAGATCGGCATGCCCGAGCGCCAAGCCACAGTCGTTTTCGAGGATCAGGAAGATGTCGCGAGTGACCAGATCAGCCTTCTCCAGCCGCTCGCCGATGGCCTGCGGCAGGTAGGTGATCTCCAGCGAGATCGGCTCGCGGTTGATCAGTCGCACGCGTTTGATTTGCGCGACGGTTTCCCCTTCGGCGACTTGCAAACGCTCGGCGACGAGTTTGTCGGCGGCGATGAATTTGAAGCTGCGCAGGCGGTTGATCACCTCGTAGCCGCGACCGGTCATCGACTCGGCGAGGCCTTGCAGGGTGCTGACGTTTTGAAAGGTTTTCGGTTTGGCGACGAAGGTGCCTTTGCCGTGGATCTTGAAGATCAGCCCTTCTTTTTGCAGATCGCCGAGCGCCTGGCGCACGGTAATGCGGCTGACTTTGAACAGCGCGCCGAGCTCGCTTTCGGACGGCATCTGGCTGTCTTGCGGGTATTCGCCATCGAGAATCCGCGCACGCAACACGTCGCGCAGTTGGGTGTGCAGCGGAACGCTGCTTAAGGAAAGTACGTTATCGGTCATCGCAGATCACTTGTTATAACGAGTTATGACGTGATCTTAGAGAAGGGTGCCGTTGCTTGAGAAATACTGTTTGAGCATAAGGTTAGATTCGCAGCAAAAACGAACCCTTCATGTAGCAGCTGCCGAGCACCGCGAGGCTGCGTCCGGCGGCAAATCCGTCGTCAAATCAGCCAATGACGTGCAGGCAGGGTTTGCGACGGCTGCGCCGCCGAACGCAGCCTCGCAGGCTCGGCAGCTGCTACAGGATTTTTGTTAGCGGTTGAGGATTTGGTCCATTACCCAATCGGTTTTCAGCGCCTCCGCAGCCAGTGCCGGGTGTTGCGATTCGCCGCGGATATGCGCGTTCATGCCTAGCACGTGGTGCCACTGGATGTGTTGGTGATTGTCGATATTCAGGCTGAGGTTTTCATCGGCTGCAAGCTGCACAGGATGTTCGTCGAACACGGAGAAAGTGATTCGGCCCTTGCTGCCAATCAGCTCGACGCGGTCCTCGCGCCGGTCGGCGACGAAGTTCCAGCAACCCATGCCTGTGGCGCCAGACGCGAAGCGCCACGTGGCGCTGACCGCATCTTCCGCCGCATACAAACCGGCCTGACGCGCGGTGAAACCAGCCACTGCCTGAATGTCGCCAAGCAGGTATTGGAACAGGTCAAAACCATGGCTGGCGAGGTCGGCGAAGTAACCGCCACCGGCAATCGTCGGGTCGGTACGCCAGTTGTCGGCACCAGTCAGGTCGGTCGGCGAAGGCGCTTTGGTCAGGGTCCAGGTCAGGTGCCGAACCTCGCCGATGCGGCCCTCTTCCAGCCACTGCCGCACTTGCTGGAAGCGCGGCAACGAGCGTCGATAGTAGGAAACGAACAGGTGCAAACCGGCGTCGCTGAACACCTGCTGCATCGCCCGACTTTGCCCGGCGCTGAGCGACATCGGTTTTTCCACGCAGCAATGTTTGCCAGCGGCGGCGACCATCAAAGCGTAAGCGTGGTGACTGTCGGGAGGCGTGGCGATGTATACCGCGTCGACCTCGGGGTCGTCGATCAACGCTTGCGCGTCGGTGTAGACCCGGGCGATGCCGTGA
Source organism: Pseudomonas sp. SJZ131 (assembly GCF_007828705.1). Classification (NCBI taxonomy): domain Bacteria; kingdom Pseudomonadati; phylum Pseudomonadota; class Gammaproteobacteria; order Pseudomonadales; family Pseudomonadaceae; genus Pseudomonas; species Pseudomonas sp. SJZ131. The sequence continues at coordinate 1,272,498 of NZ_VIVC01000001.1, forward strand.
CGCGCGGCGTAATCGCTGACCGCGTCGAGTCGCCGGCCCATCACCGCCACCAGCGCCGAGCCGGGCGCCTTGTAGAAGGCCGGGCCGCTTTTACGCTCAGCGACGCTGCCACAACCGATCATGCCCCAACGCACCACGTTCATAGTCACTCCTTGATTGTCAGCCGATGCGCAATGCGCGCAGGTCGAGGTGGCCGTCCTGCAACGGCGGGCACCAGTAATAGCCGCCGGTTATCGGCCGGCTGATGCGGTACAAACCGTCGGTGATGCCGTCCTCAAGACCGCTCATGCGGCGCAATTGGGCTTCGTAAGCGTCGAGGGAAAAACCGAACGCGAGGAACATCAAACCGGCGCGCTCGCCGTCGATCCACGGCATCGAACGGCGCACCACGAAGGCTTCCGGGGCGAAGCTTTCCTGGGCGGTGCGTTTGACGTGGGCGGAGATTGGCGCGTCGTCGAGTTCTTCGTTATCGCTGAGCCGGCGGCCCATGATGTCGTCCTTCACCTGGGACGACATGGCGTGGAAACCTTTGAGGTCATGCTGCCATTGCTGGATCGCGGCGAAGCTGCCACCGACCAGACCGTCAGCGCCCTCGCCGACCAGTGCGGCGGCGACGGCGGCTTCGTCGTGCGGGTTTTCGGTGCCGTCTTCGTAGCCGGTCAGGTCGTGGCCGGTGCGGTGGCGGAAGGTTTCGTTCATCTGCACCAGACGAAATGCCGGGGCCAGCGCGGCTTCGCACGCGGTGCTGCGATTGAGCAGCTCACCGCGATCCTCGCCATGCAACCAGCACCACAGCGCGTGTTGGGTCGACGGGTTATCGACGCCAACCCCGGTCATCGCCGGGAACACCCGCAGACCGTCGATTTGCGCGTGCAGGGCTTGCACCAGCGACTCGCCGAAACCGACCACGGCGGACTTGCCGTCGGCCAGTTGAATCAGGTGATCAAGCGCGGCCGGCAGCGCGGCGGCAGATTCGAGAGCGAAGAACATATGACGGGCGTGAGGCGGAACAGGGGTGGCGAGAATGCCCGGCTGGTAGTGACTCATATGAGCTCCTTTGAAAGAAGCGCGAAGTTTAACCGTTGCGGGGCGATCAAGGGCAACAAAGCCTTTGCAGGAGGTGGGGTTGCTCGTGATGGTGGTGGGTCATTGGGTATTGATGTGGTTGGGCTGGCCTGATCGCGAGCAGGCTCACTCCCACAGGGGGATTTGGGGTGGGCGCGGGATTGTGGGCAATACCAATCAACTGTGCTCGCGAAAGCGGTGGGTCATTGGGCGGTAATGTGGCTGATCTGACGCTTTCGCGAGCAAGCTCAGCGCCTGCCAGGTTTTTCGCGGGTTTCAGCCCAGGCGTCACTCGCTGGGTGTCTGGCGAAAGCTCACCGCCAACCGATTCCAGCTATTAATCGTAGTCACGGCAATGGTCAGGTCTACCAGTTCGCTTTCGCTGAATTGCTCCCGCGCCAAAATATAAACGTCATCCGGCACGTGGCTTTCAGAGAGCAGCGTCACCGCTTCGGTCCAGGCAAACGCCGCGCGTTCGCGGGGGTTGAAGAAGCTGCTGTCGCGCCACACCACGATCGAATACAGACGCCGGTCCGTCTCGCCGAGGCGCCGGGCGTCGACCGAGTGCATGTCGGTACAGAATGCACAGCCGTTGAGCTGCGAGGCACGGATTTTGATCAGGTGCAGCAGCGCCGGCTCGATGCTCAGGTTGCTGGTCAGCGCTTCCATGGCGATCATCGCTTTCATCGCTTTGGGCGAGGCGCTGTAGTAGTCCAGTCGGGGATTCATGGCGCGACCTCGTTGTGCGCGGAGACAAGCTCCCAAAGTAGGCGCTGACTCAGCCACGTTACAGAGCCAATTCGACGAAAAACCAGCAGACCAGCAATCAGTAGACCAATCCGGTGGTTTTCTCCTGCGCAACTTCTACATGAGCGCGAGATGGGCGTAATCTGGCGCGACCCACAGTCGCCAACTCAGATCCCAAGATGCCGCAGGAGCCCCGCTGGTATGGAACTTCACGTTGTCATCAACGGCCGCAAGGACCTCGCGGGCCAGTTGTACCAGCAGCTGCGCGCCGCGATCGAAACCGGTCGCCTCGCGGCCGGCACGCAATTGCCGCCGAGCCGTTTGCTGGCGGAACAGTTGGGCGTTTCGCGCAAGACCATTTCCGACACTTACTCGCAACTGACCTACGAAAACTTCCTCACCGGCGTCACCGGCAAAGGCACCTACGTCAACGCGCGGCCGGCGAAAATCCAGCGCAAGCAAAGCCATTCGGAGCTGGCCAGCAGCGAGGTCATCGAGTCCTGGCGCAACCTGCCGGTGTTCCTCCGTCACCCGACGCTGCAAGGCTCGCTGCGTTACGACTTTATCGGCGGCGCCACCAGCAAAGGCCAGTTTCCGCAGGACGACTGGCGCCGCTGCACCTCGCATGCGTTGCGGCAGATCGCCGGTTCCAAAGGTTTCTACAGCCTGCCTGAAGGCTTGCCGGCGCTGCGCAATGCGATTGCCCGGCACATCGCGTTTTCCCGTGGGGTCAATTGTCAGGACGAAGACGTGGTGGTGTGCAACGGCGCGCAGCAAGCGCTGGACCTGATTGGCCGAGTGCTGATCCAGCCCGGCAGCGTGGTGGCGATGGAAGACCCCGGTTACCCGCCCGCGCGGCTGTTGTTCGGCAGCCACGGCGCCACCGTAGTCGGCGTGCCGGTGGACGCCGAAGGGATTCAGGTGGATTTGATTCCCGACGGTACGCGGCTGATTTACGTGACGCCGTCGCACCAGTTTCCGCTGGGCATGCCGATGAGTCAGGCGCGGCGCGTGGCCCTGCTGGCGCGTGCGCGTGAGCTGGGCGCGATCATCATTGAAGACGATTACGACAGCGAGTTTCGCTACGAAGGCCGGCCGACAGATTCGCTGCAAAGCATGGACGAGCGCGGCATCGTCGCCTACGTCGGCACGTTCTCGAAAACCCTGCTGCCGGAGCTGCGCCTCGGCTACACGATCCTGCCGCCAGCGATCCTCGAAGCGGTGATCCGCGCCAAACAACTCACCGACCTGCACACCTCGACCCTGCCGCAATGGGCGCTGGCCAAGTTCATCGCCGAGGGCTGCCTGCTCAAGCACATCCGCCGCTGCCACAGCATTTACGCCGGACGCCGCGAGCGGATTCTGGCGCGCATCGCCGGTGATCTGGCGCCGTGGCTGGAAGCGGTGCCGACCACCGCCGGGTTTCACATGGTGGTGCTGTGCAAGGTGCCGATCGACATTCCATTGGTCATCGAATTGGCGAAAAAGGTTGAAGTCGGGCTGTACGCCATCGACACCTTTTTTTATCAGCAAGCGCCACGGGCCGGGCTTTTCTTCGGTTTTGGCGCGATTGAAACCCTCGACATCGACACCGCGCTGGACCGCTTGCGCGACATTTTGCAGCAGGTCGGCTGACGATTGGTCTGTGGGTTTATCCGGCGATTGGCTATTGGCGGTCTCCCGGTACAGGCCTATTGTGCATGGGCGTTTTCCCTCAATGAGCAGGATTCGTCCGGCCTGATTCAGGAGTGTGAGCAATGTCCAACGAAGTGATCAACACCGTACAGGTGCAGGCCGCCGCCGGCCGCTCGGAAGAACTGGGCAAGCAACTGCAAAAGATTGTGGAAACCCTGCGCGAACTTCCCGGCTGCGATTCCTATATGGTCGACCGCTGCCCCGAGGACAGCAACCGCTGGAACGTCAGTGCCCGTTGGCAATCGGAAGCGGCCATGCAATCGCATTTTTACCACCCCGAAGTGCAGGGCTTTATCGGCCTGATCGATAACCGGCTGGCGAATGCCGTCGATTTCAATACCTTCCCGATTGTGTGAACACTGACTGACGTCATCGCGAGCAAGCTCGGCTCCCACAGTTGAACGAGTTCCTTCAGAGGAATGCGATCAACCGTGGGAGCCGAGCTTGCTCGCGATGGCGCCCACACTACCGCCCTGCTTCCTGCGTTGAAACCACAGGATTGGTCCCCTCGCCTTCACGAAAATTGGCCGTTTTGTTACCCCGGTTCGCGGCTTACTGTGGTCCCTGACGACTAACTACTCAGGTGATTCCCCATGAAAGCAGTGCATTTACTCGCCGCCCTCGTCCTGACCCTTTCTGCCTCGGCATTCGCTCACGACCCTTCGGAAAAGATCACCGTGTTGCAGGACGAACTGCTGCAAAACGTCCCCGGCAAAAAAGCCATGATGATCGAGGTCGACTACCAACCCGGCCAATCTTCCATCGCCCACAAACACCAAGGCACGGCCATGGCGTACGTGCTGTCGGGCGAGATCATCTCGCAGGTCAAGGGACAGAAAGCGATCACCTACAAGGCTGGGCAATACTGGTACGAACCTGCCGGCTCCGAGCATCTGCTGTCAAAAAACGCCAGTGAAACCAAATCGGCCAAGCTCTTGGTGTTCATGGTGTTGGCGCCGGACGAGAAAGTGCTGATCCCCCTGGAACACTAATCGCTGTTGCCTCAGCCATAAATAAAACTGCCCGAATTGATGATTTGGGCTTTTTTATACCTGCGCGCAATTAAATCAAAACGTTTACAGCAAACAAAACTATGGACCGGTTGTTTAGAGCATTCATGGACAGTTCCAAGGAATCAAGAGAGGTTTAGTCTGTTTTCATCACCGGCATTACCGGTTACGACCTGCACTGTTGTTTCACCGGAGAAACACCATGAAACTTCCATTGATCACATTAACTGTCGCCGTACTGTTAGTTGGCTGTTCCATACCAACTGCGCCGCAAACTGCTGCATCGCTCGATACGTTGTTCACCGAACCCGTCGGCCGCTCCAGCGCCGCCCGCGTCAGCAATGGCAGCAATGTATCGCTGGGCATCGTCTACAGCGCCGGCACGCAGACCAATCGCGATTATCTGCGCCACTATCAGGCCAACGCCGGCACCGGTTTCGGCCAGAGTTTGCTGGTGCAATCGATCCATGACGCCTACGTGACGACGTCCAGTCCGGACTTCGCCGTGGATGGCGTCAAGGCATCGTTGCAGCGCCAGTTCGGCTCGGTCACGGTCTACCCGGACATGCAAAGTCTCAAGGCTGCCAAGCCAGATGTGGTGGCGATAGTGGATACCCGCAGCCAATTGATCACCTCGCGAAGTTCGGATATCGAGGCGAACGTCAGTGCTGATTTTTATGATGCGAAGTTGAATTACATCGGTACGGCGCGCGGGTATGACGTGCGATCGTTAAGTCCGCTCTGGGCCGATTTCAAGCGCAGTGAAGAAATTGTCGCGGATATCAGGCAACAGCAGGATGTGCAAGACAGGGCGCTGCAGAAGTTTGAGCAGTCGCTCAGTAATTTATTGACCAAACCGACAAGTAATGTGTCGATGATTGAAAGTGAAACCGGTCAGAAGTTGTATTGACATTGATGGCCCCATCGCGGGCGAGCCTCGCTCCTACAGAGGGACGCGTTGCCTTGTAGGAGCGAGGCTTGCCCGCGAAGAGGCCCGACCCGCCGCCACAGAACTCTCAGCCATAAAAAAAGCCCCCGCATCTCACGACACGGGGGCTTTTCATTCAGTGCCGAATCAAGCCACTGGTTCCAGCTCCTGCGTTGCCGCAGGCACAACCGCCTGACCACTCAATGCGAGGTCGAGCAGCTCACGGTTGGCCACCGCGTACATGGCGTAATCAGTGCCGCTGGCGGCACGGATTTCCACCAGCATCGCGCGCCAGCGTTCGATCATGCCTTCGTGCTCTGCCATCCACAGCGCCAGACGTGTTTCCACGTCGTGGCTGCCATCGCCCTGTTGCAGGACCGAAATGGTGATCGCCCGTTGCTGCCAGTCGACATCATCGCGGAACGCTTCACGGGCCAGCGCCTGCCAGTTGTTCTCAACCGGCAGAGCGCTGATCTGTTGCAGGTACCAAGTGATGTCCAGCGCGCTGCCAACCGCGAAGTAAGCCTTCGCCACGTCTGCTGCGTTCTGGCCAGTCACGTCGGCCGCTTCGATGATCGGCAGTAAGGTGTACAGGTGCGAAGTGCCAGCCACCATGCGCGCGAGCAACTCTGGCACACCGGCTTCGACGTACGCCTGATAACGGTTCTGCCAGTTTTCGTGGATCTCGCCGCTCAGTAGTTCGTCGAGCTTGAGGCCCAATTCCTTCAGATGCGGACCGAAGTGTGCGACGTCACGGGCAGCGTTCTGCTCGTTGCGGCGGGCACGCAGGAACCAGCGGGTAGCGCGGCGGCCGAGGCGCATCAGCTCGTCCATCAGCTCCAGTTGAACGTCGGCGGAGACCTGATAATCCAGGGCTTCGATCTGACGGAACCAGTGCGGGAGATGGAAAATGTCACGCACGATCACATAAGCGCCAGCCACGTTCGCCGGGCTCATGCCGGTCGACTCTTTGAGTCGCTGCACGAAGGTGATGCCCATGTGGTTGACCAGATCGTTGGCGATCTGGGTGCTGACGATTTCGCGCTTCAGACGGTGACGGCGCATGGCTTCGGAGAACTTGCTCACCAGACTCGGCGGGAAAGCGGTTTCCATGTCGCGGGTCAGGTATTCGTCGTCCGGCACTTGCGAGTTGAGCAGTGCTTCTTTGAGGTCGATCTTGCTGTACGAAATCAGCACCGACAGCTCGGCACGGGTCAGGCCATGGCCTGCCGCAACGCGCTCGTTGATCGCGTCTTCGGCCGGCAGGAACTCGATCGCCCGATCCAGCTTGCCGCGACCTTCCAGATCATTCATCAGACGCTTGTATTCGGCAATCCGCACGTACGCACGGCGGGCCGCCAGGGACAAGGCCTGAGTCTGCTTGTAGTTGTTGCCCAGCACCAGATTGCCGACTTCGTCGGTCATGCTCGCGAGCAACTGGTTACGTTGCTTGTCGGTCATGTCACCGGCCTGAACCACTTCGTTCAGCAGGATCTTGATGTTCACTTCGTGGTCGGAGCAGTCCACACCACCGGCGTTGTCGATGAAGTCGGTGTTGGAGCCGCCGCCATTGAGGCCGAATTCGACACGACCCAATTGGGTCATCCCGAGGTTACCGCCCTCGCCCACGACTTTGCAGCGCAGTTCGTTACCGTTGACGCGCAGCGCATCGTTGGCCTTGTCGCCGACATCGGCGTGGCTTTCGGTACTGGCCTTGACGTACGTGCCGATGCCGCCGTTCCACAACAGGTCTACCGGCGCCTTGAGCAAGGCGTTCAGCAGTTCGGTCGGGGTCAGCTTGTCAGCCTGAATGTCGAAGCGCTCTTTCATCTGCGGGGAAATCGCGATGCTTTTCGCGCTACGGGAGAAGATCCCGCCGCCCTCGGACATGATGCTGGTGTCGTAATCCGACCACGCCGAACGCGGCAGGTCGAACAGTCGCTTACGCTCGGCGAAGCTGTTCGCCGGCTGCGGGTTCGGGTCGATGAAGATGTGCAAGTGGTTGAATGCAGCGACCAGTTGCAGGGTCTCGGACATCAGCAAGCCGTTACCGAATACGTCACCGGCCATGTCGCCGACGCCGACCACGGTGATGCTGTCTTTCTGCACGTTGATCCCGCGCTCGCGGAAGTGGCGCTGGACGCCGACCCACGCGCCTTTGGCGGTGATGCCCATTTTCTTGTGGTCGTAACCAGCCGAGCCGCCCGAAGCAAAGGCGTCGCCGAGCCAGAAACCGTAGTCGATGGCGATACCGTTGGCGATGTCGGAGAAGGTTGCAGTGCCTTTGTCCGCGGCCACTACCAGGTACGGGTCATCGTCGTCATGACGCACGACGTTGACTGGCGGCACCAGCGCGCCGTCCTTCAGGTTGTCGGTGATATCCAACAGGCCCGAAATGAAGATGCGGTAGCAGGCGATGCCCTCGGCGGCGATTTCGTCGCGACCGCCGCCCAATGGCAGGCGACGCGGCAGGAAGCCGCCCTTGGCGCCGACCGGCACGATCACCGAGTTTTTCACTTGCTGGGCTTTTACCAGACCCAACACTTCGGTGCGGTAGTCTTCTTCACGATCCGACCAGCGCAAGCCGCCGCGCGCAACGTTACCGAAGCGCAAATGCACGCCTTCGACGCGTGGCGAGTAAACGAAGATTTCAAACTTCGGCACCGGTTTCGGCAGTTCAGGAATCAAGTGCGGGTTGAACTTGAAGCTGAAGTAGGACTTGTTATGGCCCTGCGCATCAGTCTGGTAGAAGTTGGTGCGCAGCGTGGCTTTGATCAGGTCCAGGTAACGACGCAGGATACGGTCTTCGTTCAACACCTGGACGTCATCCAGTGCAGTAACGATCGCGTGTTCCAGACGTTGTTGCTTGTCTTCCAGATCGTCGCTGGTGAGCTTGCGCGCCAGGTAGAAACGGGTTTTGAACAACCGGGTCAACTCGCGAGCGATGTCGGTGTGGTTGTTCAGCGTGCTGGCGATGTAGCCAAGGTCGAAGCCCAGGCGAATCTGCTTCATGTAACGCGCATAGGCACGCAGCAGCGCCACGTCGCGCCATGGCAGGCCGGCGGTCAGCACCAAACGGTTGAAGGCATCGTTTTCGGCATCGCCACGCACGATGTGGACGAATGCGTCCTGCAGCGTGTCGTTGAGTTGCTGGATGTCGAGTTCCAGACCTTCAGCGGCCGTGAACGCGAAATCGTGAATCCAGAACTCGCGGCCATTGTTATGGCGCAGGCGATACGGGAATTCACCCAGCACGCGCAGACCGAGGTTTTCCAGAATCGGCAGCACGTCGGACAGCGCCAGCGGCGTGTCGGCGTGATACAGCTTGCAATGCAGCTCGCGTTGGCCGGAAACCTGGCCCAGCGGCTGATAGAAGCTCATCACCAACGGATTTGTCTCGGTCAGGCTCAACAGGTGCTGCATGTCGACCACAGCCGAATGCGCGGCGAAGCGCTCGCGGTAACCGGCCGGGAAGCCTTTCGGGAAGTCGGCCAACACGTTGGTGCCGCTGGCTTCGCCGAAGCTTTCAACGGTCAGGCTGGCGTAGTCGTCCTGCCAGCTGCGGCAGGCCTGGACCACTTCTTTTTCCAGCAGGACCGGGTCGATGTCCAGACGGTTCTTCGGATCAACCCGCAGAATCAGCTGCACACGCGCCAAAACGGACTCGGAGAAGAATGTCCAGAATTCGCAGTCCGAGGCTTTCAGGCGATCCATCAGCACTTGCTGGATCTTCTGGCGCACTTCGGTGGAATAGATGTCGCGCGGCACGTAGGCCAGGCAGTAGCAGAAACGACCGTACGGGTCTTTGCGCAGGAACACGCGGATCTTGTTGCGTTCCTGGATCTGCACGATCGACATCACGGTGCTGAACAGCTCGTCGACCGGGGTCTGGAACAGGTCGTCGCGCGGCAGCACTTCAACCACTTGCGCCAGTTCCTTGCCCAAGTGAGCCTTGGCCTGGAAGCCGGAACGGCGTTCGATTTCTTCGACCTTGCGGCGAATGTACGGAATCACTCGCACGCTCTCGCCATACACCGAGGAGGTGTAAAGGCCCATGAAACGGCATTCCTTGATGACTTTGCCGTCGGCGTCGATTTCACGAATCGACACGTAATCCGGATACGCCGGACGGTGCACACGGCTCGGGTGCGCAGCCTTGGCGAACGACAGCAGGGTCGGTTCGCGCAGGTAGTTCACGGCGTAGTCTTCGATGCGCAGGTCTTCGTAGGTCAGGCCGGTGCGCAGCAGTTTGGTCAGGCCGAGGAACGAATCCTGGTCATACACGATGTGGCCGCCATCGGCTTCATCGCGGACCACAAATTCTTCATAGCCGAGGAACGTGAAGTGGTTGCCCACCAGCCATTCCAGGAAACTTTTGATTTCGGCTTTTTCTTCCGGGTCGACATTGAACTGGCTGGTGTCGAGGCCGCTGAGCAGTTCCTGGACCTTTTCTTTCATTGGCTCGAAATCGGCAACCGCAACGCGGACTTCACCGAGAACCTGTTCCAGCTCTTTGCTCAGCACATTCAGTTCGGCCGCGTTGGCGCAGCGGTCGATTTCCAGGTACATCAGCGATTCTTGCAGGATGCCTTCGCCCTGGGTGCCCTTCGGCAGGATTTCCAGCAATTCGCCTTTGCTGCCGCGACGCACGCTCAGCACAGTGGTTTGCAAGGTGTGAATGCTGTAGCCGCGACGGTTCAGCTCGGTGCGTACCGAGTCCACGAGAAAGGGCAAATCGTGGTGCAGGACTTCGACCGCGGTGTGGGTCGACTGCCAGCCGTGGCGTTCGTAATCAGGGTTGTAGACGCGCACTTGCGGTTGCGTGTGGTCGAAGCGCTCAAGCAGGCGCCATGCAGAAAGGGTGCAGCCGGCGAGGTCGGACAGCCGACGCTGGGTCAGCTCGTCGAGGGAAATGATGCCGAAAAATTGTTCAGCAAACAGCGCCACTTGTGGCAGTGCCTGTTCACTGATGTGCTGCGCCAGTGCCGCTTGCAGTTGGTGCTGGAAGTCGGCTTTGCTGGCTGCGGTGAAGAACGCCATCTGTGGTACTCCGCTTGGGCTTGTTATTGATGGAAGCGTCGCGTGCAAAACCCCTTTCGGGGCGATCCGTCACCCGGTTCCTGAATCTCGGGCAGAGGAAACAGGGCAACAGGTGGGTGAAGCTGGACGAGACACTCAGGTCACATTCACCTTCCTTGAATGAATCCCGGAAAAAGCGCCCGCGCGATGAATTGCGCAGGTCTCTACCGGTATCCATTCGATGCGCAGCTTAACGAGTGCGACAACGTGCCTGCTTGCGGTGCTGCGACATATTCGGTCATCGGCACGCAGCTTGCGCCTTGCGCACCGAACAACACTAGCAGCCATACAGCAAAACGGCCGGTAAAAGCCCGGTTTTGCGCGATCTTCGTCCTCGAAATGACCAGCAACACATCGGATGTTCACGACACATGATCTGACACTCAGACGAGCAGAAATTCCCGGCGGCTGGCAGAATCGCCCTTTGATCGTCCTCACAATGCTCGCCGAGCCAGGAATCTCCCATGCAAATGACCACCGCCCTCTTGATCGTCAACCCGTGCGATGACGAAGAAGACAACATGGCCATGCTCTGCTGCCACAGCGAACAGGGCGACATGTTCCTGATGACCCGCTACCCGGACGAGGACGCGCTGGACATCAGCCTCGGCGATGAGCCGTCGACGCTGGACGGGGTAAAAGTCACCCTCAGCCCTACCCGCCTGCTGATTGAAATCGCCGCAGGCGATGCCGATGTGCTGAATGGCGATGATTCGCTGGAAATCATTCACAGCACGGCTGCGGGTGATTTGGCTGAGGTTGAGGAAACTTTGCAGAACATTCTCAAGGGGACTGGGACTTATATCAGTCAGATTTGAGGTGTTTGTTTTGACCTCATCGCGAGCAGGCTCACTCCTACAATTGATCGTCGTACGCCGTCAATGTAGGAGTGAGCCTGCTCGCGATGGCTTAGCCAGGACGCTAATTTTCCGAGTAATCCCGAAAACAAATATCCCCCCGGCAAAAAAAGCTCTGCCTGCTTAAAACCTTTTAAACATCGCAACCCATTGAAGTAATAAAACAAACAGCCAAACAAGTTTAAGTGCAAAAGTCTTTCGAGATATTTCCCACCCCTCCATCAGAAAACCCCCACAGCAAAAGACGACTTTTCGCGGCATCTTGCAATTGAAACCAATGAAGCCGACTGCTATTACTAATTTACTTGCGAAAATATTCGCAAGCGTGGCACTCGGTAGGACTGCCACACCCACCAATACAAGGAGTTAATGTCATGGGTAAAAAACGTTCTGAGATAGTCCCGTGGGATGATGAGCCACAGGCAATGGGCGGATCACAAGGTTTCCTGGCAACGGAAGTTAGCTTCTTTGCCACGCTGACCACCTGATTAATGCTTGTTATCGCCATGTAAAATGCCGAAAGGGCCCTTTCGGCATTCCAGAACCCCATGAGGTGTTTATGTCAGAGCGAGAGTTTGCCCCGACGACTGCGTTATCAAAAATTCAAAACATCATAAAATCATTAAATTTATTTTCAGTCACGAATCACACTGATAGCAATAAACTCGTCGCCACTGCAGATCTTTTCGACTCGCAAAATAACCTCATACAGTCCGGCGCTGGAAAAGGTCCCGACTCGCTAGTCGGAGCACTGGCAGAAAGCATCGAACATCTTTGCTTATTAATGCCTGCCACCAGCGACGTTATTACTCAATCATGCGAATTCATCGCCGGGCAAAAAAATGCGCAGCGCGATGGCTTTCTCACCAGCCTGACGCGCTTATCCCACTCAATAGAATCCCTCAGGCTCACAACAGTCGATAGCACCGCAGAGTTATTCGTTCCAACCACTCTGCTTTGCCCGAGGGTGACAAATAATTCAGTGAGCAGCGCGTGTCCAGCCACACAATTTTTGTCTCGATACTCATCCAATTCAGGTACGGCTTTTGGTTGTACCAAAGCGGAAGCGTTGCTTCATGGCACCCACGAGGTCATTGAACGGCACGTCCTGTCACGCTTTTTCATGGCGGTGTGCTCCATCGGTCCGGCGATAACGATGTATACGCCATCTAAAATCTTGCTTGCCACGGCACTGAGCGAAAGCTCCTACGCCCTTTCTCGGGCGGACAAATTACAAGTAATAATCATAAAAGACTTCATGAATGTATATTTTTCAGTCGCGCTACCAAAAGTTGGAGCCGGCCCATTCCATTTATCACCTATAGGGTCAGGTTGCTCACTGGACATTTGCATTGCGATTCAGAGGGCAGTGACGGAACAATTTCAAGTCGAAGATCTTTATGACGCCCCACAAGAAGCAATAGACAAGAAGACTCTGAATTTTCTGGCGGGCGCTGAAACATTGAAATCCCTGATAGATTTCTTCCCGGTAAAAAACTTGACACTGCCGACACTCGACATTCCAAAAATGGATCTCGCCAGCAGTGTTCCCGAGCAGCTCGAAGCATTACAAAACAATATTGAAAAGTCTGGAAAAACCATGTTCCACAGGGTTTTAGCTCAATACGCTGAAAACGGCACGGTCTGCCAGACTTATATTCCAGGTCTTGAACGTTTCAATTTGATAAGAAACGGGTACTTCGTTGCTCCGCAGCGAGTCCTACGCCAAGACAACAATAGGGCAACCCATGCGAACGTTCATCACAACAGCCTGTAGGAACCACACCGCTTTATTGCTCTCGACCGTCATAACAATCATAACGTTGAAACTCATAGCGCTTGCACCCCCACTTTTACTGGGAAAAGTGATCGACGCCCTTAATGGCGATCACGACTCGCTGTCTACACTGCTAACGCTTACAACGGGTTTCGTTCTGGCAGGATGTATACAAGCGGTAGTTAATCCACTGCAATTATTTTTCCTGTCCAAGCTGGTGCAGCAAGTTGTATTGAGTGCGTCCACTCAATGGGTTGCGCAATTGATGCGAAAGGAGTTCCTGCAGTTCAGTTCGTGGCGAATCGGACATTTCATAAAATCAGTTGAGCGAGGAATAACAGCGCACGAGCAGTTGCTGACATTTTTTGTGACCATCGGATTTCCACTGTGCCTGGAGTTTCTGATCGTCGGGAGCGCCTTCATTTACATGGGAGGCGTCGGCGTTTTCTTCGCGATGATCAGCCTTGGCCTGGTCTATCTGTTAGCCGCTCACCGAATCATCAAATGGCGTAGAAAACACATCGATGCCGTCAACGAGCAAGAGGATGAACTCAGCGCCATCCTGTTCAGCACCATGAGCTCAGGCAAATCGATAAAACTGGAAAACGCCGAGTGCACCGCAACCCAGCCGTTAAACCGGGCATTTGAGCAGTACGCGAATGCGGCGATCACCGTCGCAAGCTCCGGCGGCATTTTGAGCGGGGTGAAGATTTTGTTCGTCAGCCTGTCGACAGGGGGACTACTCGCTTGGGGAGTACTCGGTCAATTGGCGAGCGAGCCCAGCATCAGCGTTGGACAAATGGTTGCGATTTTCTCGATCGCAGGCACTTTTTTACTCAACATCACTGCACTGACCGAAGGCTACCGGGTGCTGGATCAATTTCTCGCTGACCAGCGTCGGCTTCAGCAGCTCCTGTCATTACCCAACTTTGATGAAGGTCGACATGAGCAAATCGAGCCTCGCGAACAATCAACGTTGGTCCTCGATCCGTGCGTCATGACCGACGATGCAACTGTTCGCTTGTCTATCGAGACCTCAATTACTTTGATTGAAGGTCAGTCGGTCGCAATCACGGGGCCCAGCGGAGCAGGCAAGTCGACTTTGCTGGAGGCGCTCGCCGGTTTGAATGTTGCGCTGAGAAGTCACCTGAGCATCGATGGTGTCCCGGTTTCGAAGTTGAGCGCAGAAACACACCTCAGTGTCGTCAGGTATTGCCCACAGTTACCGCAGTTTCTGGAGGGCACTTTTGAACAGTCGGTCCTGTTTGGAATTGAGCCTTCGTCACATCTGAACAAAGCAATACAGCGCTTGAATCTTGAAAACATCGTCAGTCAACGCAACATCACAGAAAAAGCTACCAACATCTCTGGCGGCGAAGCTAAACGCCTGTCACTGCTGCGCCTGATAAACCGGCCGGGTCATTTCAATTTATTCGACGAACCCAGTGCATCAATCGAACCGAAAATGGCCGCCCCGGTATGGGACCTGCTATTCGATACTTTCGGCAGCCGTGGATTGATCTGTGTCACCCACGATGTCAGCCATTTGCACCGATTCGACCGCGTCATCGTCATGCAAAACGGCGCGATTGTTGACGAGGGCACATGGTCTGATCTGCGCAACAGAGCAGCCATCACGCTGCTGTTAAATGACATTCAGACGTCGGAGTAGCTCGCAGGTGAATGGTCGCCATGCGCAGCGCAACCAGGACGCGGGACTTATTTCCCGCATTTTGCGCAAAATGCCGTTAGTCGCCACCCCCCGCCATGCATTAAAGTAACGCCCCCAGCCCTGGCGTTATTCGGACGTCTTCGGTCACCCTTTCCAGGAACAGTCATCGATGGAACATCGTGAAGCGCTGCTAGCGCTGCGAACATTTCTTTCAACGCAGATTCTCGGCCAGGAAAAACTCATCGAGCGCTTGCTCATCGCCCTGCTCGCTGACGGCCACATGCTGGTCGAGGGCGCACCTGGGCTGGCCAAGACCAAAGCGATCAAAGAGCTCGCCGAAGGCATCGAAGCACAGTTCCACCGTATCCAGTTCACCCCCGACTTGCTGCCCGCCGACATTACCGGCACCGAGATCTATCGCCCCGAAACCGGCAGCTTCGTGTTTCAGCAAGGCCCGATTTTCCACAATCTGGTGCTGGCGGACGAAATCAACCGCGCCCCGGCCAAGGTTCAGTCGGCATTGCTGGAGGCGATGGCCGAGCGCCAGGTCAGCGTCGGGCGCAGCACCTATGAACTGTCGCCGCTGTTTCTGGTAATGGCCACGCAAAACCCGATCGAGCAGGAAGGCACTTATCCGCTGCCCGAAGCTCAGCTCGACCGCTTCCTGATGCACGTGAAAATCGGTTTCCCGGACGCCGCCGTAGAACGCCGCATCCTGCAACAGGCGCGTGGCGAAGCGCTGAATGGCGAAACCAAGCCTGAGCGCCGGGTCAGCCAGCAGGCGATTTTCGCCGCGCGCAAGGAAATCCTCGGGTTGTACATGGCCGACGCCGTGGAGGAATACCTGGTGCAACTGGTCATGGCGACGCGCACGCCGGCCAAGTTCGACCCGGAGATGGCCGAGTGGATCGCCTACGGCGCCAGCCCGCGTGGCTCGATTGCGCTCGACCGCTGCGCCCGGGCCCACGCCTGGCTCGCCGGTCGCGACTTCGTCAGCCCGGAAGACATTCAAGCGGTGCTGTTCGACGTGTTGCGCCACCGCATCATTCTGTCCTTTGAAGCCGAAGCGGCGGGCATCGACCAGGACCGAGTGGTCCAGCGGATTCTCGACGTCGTAGCCGTCGCTTGACCCTGATGAACGCCAGCCTGCCGCCCGAGCCGGGCATCCGAGTCAGCCTCGCCGAGCTGATCGAGATGCGCCATCGGGTGCGCGAAGTGCAGCTGTTTTCGACGCCGAGCCAGCGCAGCCCGTTGATCGGCCTGCATCACTCCAAGCTGCGCGGGCGCGGCGTCGATTTCGATCAGGTGCGCGTTTATCAGGCCGGCGACGACGTGCGCACCATCGACTGGCGCGTCACCGCGCGCACCCAAGAGCCACACACCAAACTGTTCCACGAAGAACGCGAACGGCCGATTTTCATCATGGTCGAGCAAAGCCGTCGGCTGTTTTTCGGCTCGGGGCTGATGTTCAAATCGGTGCTCGCCGCGCAAGCCGCGAGCCTGATCGGCTGGGCGGCGCTGGGGCACAACGACCGGGTCGGCGGGCTGGTGTTCGGCGACAACGAGCATTACGAAATCAAACCTCGGCGCAGCAAACAGAGCCTGCTGCAACTGCTCAACCGGCTGGTGCGGGTCAACCAGTCGCTGCACACCGAAAGCGAGCAGAACCGCGATTCGCTGAACCTGGCCCTGCGCCGCGCCCGCGAGGTGTTGCGCCCCGGCAGTCTGGTGATCGTGATCTGCGACGAGCGCGCGTTGACCGAAGGTTCGGAACAACAATTAAGCCTGCTGGCGCGGCACTGCGATCTATTACTGCTGCCGTTATCCGATCCACTGGACCACGCCCTGCCCGCCGCCGGCCTGCTGCGTTTCGCCGAACGCGGCGCGCAACTGGAACTCGACACGCTGAATTACGACCTGCGCCAGACCTATCGCACCCAGGCCGAAGCACGCATCGCCCGTTGGGAATTGCTCGCGCAGAAGCTGCGCTTTTTGTTGATGCCGCTGAGCACGCAAAGCGAAATGGTCGAGCAATTGCGCGAATACCTGAACCCGCAGAAACCGGGGAAAGGTCGATGAGCAGCCTCGATCAACTGCAACCGCTGATGACTCCGCCGCCGATTGGCTTCTGGCCTCCCGCGCCGGGGTGGTGGTTTCTGCTTTTATTGCTGCCGCTGATCGGCTTTGGTTTGTGGCAGTTGCGCCGCTTCATCCCGAACAAACGCCCAATCGTACGCGCCGAGCAACCGCTGGACCCGGTACGGGTCGCCGCGCTGGCCGAACTCGCGCAAATGCCCAAACCCTATGACGGCGCGCCGGCCGGCGCCTGGTTGCAGCAACTCAACGGTTTGCTCAAACGCCTGTGCCGCAACCACTACCCCTATAGCCAAAGCCACACGCTGAACGGGCGCAAATGGCTGGCGTTCCTCGACAACCGCTGCCCGGCCGCCGGTTTGACGCGCTGGATGGTGCTGGTCGAAGGCGCCTACAAACCCGAATGCAAACTCGACGACAAAGCCATCGCCGGCCTGACCCAAGCCGTCGACACGTGGATTCGCAAACATGTTTGAGTTCGCCTGGCCGTGGATTTTCGTACTGTTGCCGCTGCCCTGGCTGATGCGCCTGGTGCTGCCGGTGGCCGACAGCGGCGAACCGGCGCTGAAAGTCAGCTTCCTCAGCGACCTCGAAGGCCTGGCCCGACGCCGCGCCCGCGCCAACCTGCCGGCGTGGCGCCAACAAGCGCCGTTCATTCTTTTGTGGTTCATGCTGCTGATCGCTGCGGCGCGCCCGCAATGGTTGGGCGAACCGCTGCCGATTGCCGCCAGTGGTCGCGATTTGCTGGTGGCGGTCGACGTCTCCGGCTCGATGGATTTTCCCGACATGCAATGGCAGGACGAAGACGTCAGCCGCTTGTCGCTGGTCCAGCATTTGCTCGGCGATTTCCTCGAAAGCCGCGACGGTGACCGAGTCGGCCTGATCCTGTTTGGCAGTCAGGCCTACCTGCAAGCGCCGCTGACCTTCGACCGCCACACCGTGCGCGTGTGGCTGGATGAAGCGCGGATCGGCATTGCCGGCAAAAACACCGCCATCGGCGATGCGATTGGCCTCGCGCTCAAGCGCTTGCGCCTGCGTCCGGCGCAAAGCCGCGTGCTGATTCTGGTCACCGATGGCGCTAACAATGGCGGCGAAATCGATCCGCTGACTGCCGCCCGTCTCGCCGCCAGCGAGAACGTGAAAATTTATCCGATCGGCATTGGCGCCGATCCGGAACAAAGCGGCACGCTGGGCTTTCTCGGCGTCAACCCGAGCCTGGATCTCGACGAACCGGCACTCAAAGCCATCGCCGAAGCCACCGGCGGCCAATATTTCCGCGCCCACGACGGCAAGGAATTGCAGGCGATCAAGGACATCCTCGACACCCTCGAACCCGTCACCCAGCAACCGACCCAGGCCCGCCCGGCTCAGGCGTTGTATCACTGGCCGTTGGCGCTGGCGCTGCTGTTGAGCCTGTTATTGGTGATGCGCGAACTGTGGCCGGACAATCCACTGCAACGCCTGCTGACCAAGGACCTGTTTTTGCAAAGCCAACTCCCCGACTGGCGCCAGCGGCTGAATCGTCTGCGCCTGCGGAGGCGTCGATGAGCGCGCTCTGGCCGTACTGGTTCCGCCCGTGGTGGCTGCTGCTGTTGCCGGTGCTCGGCTGGTTGCTCTGGCAACTCTGGCATCGGCAAAAACGCGCCGGGCGTTGGCAGATGATTTTGCCACCGGCCTTCCACGCCGCGCTGCTGAGTGGCGGCAACGGTCGCGACAGCAAATTGCCGTGGATCGTCCTCGGATTTGCCTGGGTGCTGACTATTGGCGCGCTGCTGGGGCCGAGTTGGCAAAGAGTCGAGCAGACCAGTCAAAAACCGGCTGACCCGCTGGTGGTGCTGCTGGAGCTGACCCCGGAAATGCTCGCCACCGACAGCCCGCCAACCCGACTGGAGCAAGCGCGGCGCAAGTTGCTCGACTTGCTGCAAAGTCGCAGCGACGCGCAAACCGCAATCGTCGTCTACGCCGGCAGCGCCCACACGCTGGTGCCGCTGTCGGATGACCTGTCAACCAGTCGCAATTTGCTCGACGCGCTCAAGCCGTCATTGATGCCCGAGGCCGGGCATCGCGCCGATCTGGCGGTGCTCAAGGCCTTGGCGCTGTTGGATCAAGGTGCGCTCGGCCAGGGTCGAATCCTGCTGATTGGTTCGTCGCTGAACGAACAGGAACGCTTCGGCATCGAGCGCGCGCTGGACGGCAAATCCACCGAATTCCTGATGCTGGGCGTTGGCACCGCCGAAGGGGTGCCGGTGGCTCAAGAGGACGGCAGTTTCCTCAAGGATGCCCAAGGCGCGATTCTGGTGCCGCACCTCGACAGTCCGGGGCTCAAGTCTTTCACCGCCGACCTCGGCGGGCGCTACCACGCGGCGCGGCTGGACGATGCCGACCTCGGCACCCTCGGCTTGCTCGATGGCCCGCGCAACCTGCGCGACGACGGCCAGACCTTGCGCCTGGATACGTGGGCCGATCAGGGTTATTGGCTGCTGCTGCCGTTGTTGCTGCTGGCCTCCCTGGCCGGCCGCCGCGGCTGGCTATTCTGCTTGCCGCTGCTGTTTCTGATGCCGCAACCGAGCTACGCCTTCGACTTCGGCGATTTGTGGTTGCGACCCGATCAGCGCGGCTTGCACCTGCTGAAAAAACAGCAGCCGGCCGAAGCCGCCAAACACTTCGAAGACCCGCAATGGCAAGGCGTGGCGCTGTATGAGGCCGGCGACTACAACGGTGCCGCCCAGCGTTTCGCTCAGGGCAACGACGCGCGGGCACACTACAATCGAGGCAATGCGCTGGCGAAAAGCGGTGAGTTGGACGCGGCGCTGGATGCCTACGATCAAGCGCTTGAGCGCCAACCCGACTTGCGTCCGGCGCTGACCAACAAGGCCTTGGTCGAAAGTCTGCTGAAACAGAAATCGACGCCACCGGAGGTCGAACCCGAGCCCCCCGAAGGCGAAGCGCCGGGTGCGGTCGGTGATGTTCCGCCGCCCGAGTCCGCCACTCAGCCGTTGAGCAGTGGCGAACCGAAAACCGAGGCCCAGCCGAACTCGGCGGACACCGAAGAACCGCCCACCACGCCGCCGCAACCCGGCCCGAATGAAGTACCGGGCAGCGAGTTGGAGGACGAGCAAAGCACCACGCCACCCCGGCGCCCGGCGAGCGACAGCCTCGAAGGCGAGCAGGTTCAGGCGCTCGAACAATGGCTGCGCAAGATTCCGGACGACCCCGGCGAACTGCTTCGACGCAAGTTCTGGTACGAACAGCAACAACATCAGGATCAGGGAAAAACTCGATGACCCGCTTCAGCGCTTTCTTGCTTGCCCTGCTGTCTGCCCTGATGCTCGCCAACGCTCAGGTGCAGGCTGCGGAGCTGGGTGCCAGTGTCGATCGCAGCCGCCTGAGTTCCGGCGAAACCGTCGAGTTGATCCTTGAATCCAACGACGTGACAATCTTCGGCAAACCCGACCTGACCCCGCTGGACGCGGAATTCGAAGTGCGCGGCACGCGTCAGGTCAACCAGTTGACCACGATCAATGGCGCCAACCGCTCGACCACGCGCTGGTTCATCACCCTGCTGCCCAAACGCAATGGCAGCGTCGAGATTCCGTCGCTGCAACTGGGCGACGGGCGCAGCCAGCCGATCACCCTGCAAGTGGTCGAAGGCGAAACCCAGGACAGCAAGAACAAACTCGCCCCGGTGTTCATCGAAGCCAGTCTCGATCAGGCCAGCGTGTACGTGCAGGCGCAGGCGATCCTGACGTTGCGTATTTACCATTCGGTGTCGCTGTATGACGACAGCAGCCTGACGCCGTTGCAGGTGCCCGATGCGCGTATCGAGCAGCTCGGCGACTCGCGCACTTATGAAAAAGACATCAATGGCGTACGCCATGGCGTGATCGAAATGCGCTATGCGATTTTCCCCCAGCACAGCGGTGTGCTGAACATCCCGCCGCAGCAGTTCAGCGCCACGCTGGTGGATGCGCAACCGGCGCAGGACCCTTCCGGACAGGGACCGAAACCGGGCAAATTACTCCGCGTCAGTTCGGCGCAAATCGCCCTGACGGTGAAGGCCAAACCGGCCTCCTACCCTGCCGATGCACCGTGGCTGCCCGCGCGCAGCCTGAGCCTGAGCGAGAGTTGGAGCCCCGAGCCCGATCAAGTGCAGGTCGGCGATTCGCTGACCCGCAGCCTGACGCTGAAAGTCGATGGTCTGGCCAGTTCGCAACTGCCGCCACTGCCCGCCACCGACATCAACGGCTTGCGCCGCTACCCGGACCAACCGGTGCTCGGCAACCAGAACAGCGAGCGCGGCTTGATCGGCAGCCGTGAAGAACGCGAAGCGCTGGTGCCCGCCCACAGCGGCGCCATCGAGTTGCCGACGGTCGACGTGGTCTGGTGGAACACCTTCGAAGATCATCTGGAACACAGCAGCCTGCCGGCGCGCACCCTGCAAGTGCTGAACAATCCGAGCCTGATGGTCGATACCCCGACCGGCAGCCCGCAAGTGGTCTACGGCGCCGACAGCGAAGCGCTGTGGTGGTGGAAACTCAGCACACTGATTCTGGCCTGCACCACCCTGCTCGGTTTTGGCTTGTGGTGGCGCGCGCGTTGGCAACCGGCGATCCTGCGCGCCGCGCAAACCGGACCGAGCCCGCGCAGCGTACTCGACGACCTCAAACGCGCCTGCCAGGCCAACGACCCCCACGCCACCCGTCAGGCACTGGATGCCTGGGCGCGGCAACAACCGGAAACCCTCGCCGAAATGGCCGCGCGGTTTGTGCCGCTGTCGGATGCGCTGGACGGCCTCAATGGCGCGCTCTACAGCGAATCCGGCCAGCACTGGCAGGGCGAAGACCTGTGGCGCGCAACACGCGCGATTCCGCTGGCAGAACGGGTTCAAGACCCGGTAGGCGATAGCGGATTGCCGCCGCTGTATCCGAAATAACGCTTTACCGGGCTGCCTGATCTGCAGCGAAGCGATTCCCGGAAAATTCCTACACAAGAAAACGATTCTCCTGACTGCGCCAAGTTGGCGACCCCCGCAAAGTCCCGTGCCTGAAAAGACACAGGGACATGTGGATGTTGAAGGCTGCCAAAACCGTTGTTTTCAAGCTCGAGCTTGAAGGCTCCCACCACGATCTTCAGGTGGTGGAATTTCGCGCGACCGAAGCGCTCAACCAGACCTATGAAGTCGAACTGCAACTGGTCAGCGAGCATCGGGATCTTGATCTCGAAGCGCTCCTGCATCGTCCTGCGTTCCTGTCTTTCGGCGCCGATGGCTCGGGGATTCACGGGCAGGTTTATCGAGTCGCTCAAGGCGATTCCGGCGCTCGCCTGACCAGCTACCAGATGGTTCTGGCGCCGCACCTCGCCTACCTCGCGCACCGGCATAACCAGCGCATTTTCCAGCAGCAGAACGTCCCGCAGATCATCGCCAGAATTCTCAGCGATCACGGCATGCAGTCGGATACCTGGCGTTTTCAACTCAGCGCCGATTACCCGCCGCGCATTTACTGCGTGCAATACAACGAGAGTGACCTGCACTTCATCCAGCGTTTGTGTGAAGAGGAAGGCTTGCACTTTCATTTCCAGCACAGCGTTGACGGGCACACGCTGGTGTTCGGCGATGATCAGACGGTTTTCCCCCAACCTGCCGCGCCAACCGCCTACGCCCCGGGTAGCGGGATGGTTGCCGAAGCTCCAGTCATCGACCGCTTCCAGGTGCAATTGCACACCCGCACCACCCACGTCAGCCGCCGCGATTACCACTTCGAAAAACCCAACGTACTGTTGCAGGCTGACGCGCGGGAAGCACGATTGCCTGAACTGGAGGATTACGCCTTTCCCGGGCAATTCATCCATCGTCAACGCGGGCAACATCTGAGTCAGCGCACCCTCGAGCGCCATCGCGCCGATTATCGCCAGGCCCAAGGACGCAGCGACCAGCCGCTACTGCGCAACGGCAGTTTTCTCGACCTCAGCGAACACCCGCGAGCGGACTGCAACGGCCTGTGGTTACTGACTCGCGTAGAGCATTCCGGCCGCCAGCCACAATCGCTTGAGGAAGCGGCGCCCGAAGTCAGCTCCGATGACGGTTTCACTCAGGGTTATCGCAACCATTTCGTTGCGACGCCTTGGGACGTGAATTTCCGTCCGGCGCTGGAGCACCGCAAACCTCGGGTGACCGGCAACCAGCATACGGTCGTCACCGGCCCCGCTGGCGAAGAGATCTACTGCGACGCCTACGGCCGCGTGAAAGTCCAGATGTTCTGGGACCGCGACGGACAGCAAAACGAGCAATCCAGTTGCTGGCTGCGAGTGGCGACCCACTGGGCGCATGAGCAATACGGCAGCGTGCAGATTCCGCGCGTGGGCATGGAAGTGCTGGTGGGTTTCAGCGAAGGCGATCCCGACAAACCCTTCGTCCTCGGTTGTCTGCCGAACGCCGCGACGCCGGTGCCGCTGGACCTTCCGGCGCAGCATACGCAAAGCATTCTGCGCAGCCAGAGCAGCCCCGGTGGCGGCGGTTTCAACGAGCTGCGCATCGAGGACCGCGCCGGTGCCGAGGAAATTGCGCTGCGCGCCCAGCGCGATTTCGTCCAGCTTGTACTTAATGACGAGCGCATTCAGGTCGACAACCAGCGCAGCGTGGTCGTCGGCGGCATCGCCAGCCACGACCTGCGCGGCGAAGAACAGCACCTCACCCACGGCAATCGCCTCACCGAACTGAAACAGGACGACCACCTGCTGGTGCTCGGCGACCAGCACATTCGCGTCAGCAGTCAGCGGCTTAACGCCACGCAGCAAATCCACCTCAGCGCCGGCCAGCAAGTGGTTATTGATGGCGGAGCGCACCTGACGGTCAAGGCCGGCGGGCATTGGCTGACGCTCGGGCCGGACGGCATCTTCAGCAGCGT
Source organism: Pseudomonas sp. SJZ131 (assembly GCF_007828705.1). NCBI lineage: Bacteria > Pseudomonadati > Pseudomonadota > Gammaproteobacteria > Pseudomonadales > Pseudomonadaceae > Pseudomonas > Pseudomonas sp. SJZ131. The sequence goes on from NZ_VIVC01000001.1 coordinate 1,296,327, forward strand.
GGCAATTGTCGAGGGCGGCGCTCCAGCGACGACGATGCCAGCGGAACCGTTGATACCGGGCGCGCTGCCGTTGCTCAAAGTGACGTTCGACCCGGCGCAGCAACGCCACGCACTGGTGGCAAACCGCAGCTCGCGTTGCCTGATTTGCGAGGCGGCCCAAGCATGACGCTCTCAACCTCTCTGCCCGCAGACCTGCCGTGGGGCAAACATCAGGCTTTGCTGTTGCTCGATGGCGCAACCGTCAGCGATTTGCCGCAACGCCTGAAACAACTGAGCCCCGGCGCCACCACGGTTGCCTTGTACGACTGCCCGTCCTTCACCGACCTGCGAGATATCTCGCCGGTTTTAGCCGCCGTGCAATCAATCGACGAACCACTTTTGCAGTTCTATCTCCAGCACGCGCACGAGGAATGGGCCGTGCTGCTGTTCAGCGCGGATTCGGTGCACGCCGTGGCGCAGCACTTGCGCAAATTGCTGACCGTCGAGTTGCCCGAAGGGTTGCCAGTGTTCCTGCGCCTGGCCGACGCCGCCGTCGCCCGAGCGCTGTTCGGCAGTGGCGATCAGCGCCTGTTCGGGCCGCTTGCGGGCGTAGTAACGAGCGATGGCGTCGCGGCGGATTGGCAACATCACCAGCCTCGGTTGGCAGAGTGCCCCAACTTGCCAACGCCCTATCGCCTGAGCGCCGAACAGAATTCAGCGCTGGACTTGGCTGATCAGCGGCGTGTGCTGATTGAACTCGACGCGCATTTACTCAAGCACTTCCCCGAATTCCATCGCGGCGCAACCGTGGCCCAACGCTGGCCAGTGCTTGAGCAGCTCGGCGCCGAGGCCAGTTCCCTGGGGCTGAACAGCCAATCCGAGCTGTTCTATTACGCCAACGTCATGGCTTGGCTGAATGGCTCACCGCTCGAACAACACCCGCACCTCAATCGATTGCTGCATACGCCTTCCCTGCAACCTATCGGTGAGCGTATCGCGCTGGCCGCCGACATGGCCCACGACTGGGCAAATCAACGAGGCCGCCCATGAACCACCCTGCCAATCTCGCCGCAGCGGCGGCGCCGAAAACTGCCATCGGCTCGCCCGGCGCCTGCCCGTTGCGCCAGACCCACGTGCAGCTTTTGCCATTGCGCTATGGCCTCGTCGAAAAAAACCTCGATCCTGATAACCATCTGAAGTTGCCTTACGCCCTCGATACGCGGCCGCTGGGCATCCGTTTGCTACGCGATGGCTGGCTGTACGTAATCGACAGCGTCACCGGCCATCTGCACGAATATCGCGTCCTCAACGGTTTGGTCAGCGCCCTGCTGCACAAGGGCGCCAAGGTGGTCGGCGACCAGCGCGCGGCCATCGAAGAGCGCCCGGCCCTGATCTTTTCCCGGCGCAGCGTGTTGCATGTGAGCTTCGCCGAGGTGCAATGGACCGCCGCCAAATGCGCCCAGGTCATCGACAGCCGCGAAGAGCGCGACCACTTCATGCAAGCCGTCGACCTCGGCCCGGTGGATTGCGCAACCGGCGGCGAGCACTTGCTGACGGTTGAGCAATCGCAGCAGTGGCTGGCCGAGATTGCCGAGGCGCCGACTCCGCCAGTGGAGAACGCACAAAGCCCGGATGAACCGTCGCCGGACGCCGTGTTGCTGCCGACCGTGCACGTCAGCGCTGTGCCCGAGCACGAACGCAAACCTTATCTTTGGGAACAACCTCAGCGTTTTCGCGAGGCGCACATCGGCGAGTTTCTCGGCCAGGTACGCCCGGCGTATCAGGACGACACGCTGTTCCTCGTGGTGCCGGACGACCTCGGCGTGCTGCGGGATCTGGCCGATTATCAAGACGTGCTGGTCGGCTGGGTCGACGACTGGACCAATGCTGATAACAACGAACGCAACTATTTGCTCGCCTGCTATATCGAGTCCTTGAGTCAACTCAGCCCGGCAGACGTCGACAAGCTGTCCGAGGTCAGCAATGACCCTCGCGCAAAAGCCTTGTTCGCCGATCTGCAGCAGTTGCCGGAAGCGGATCGCGAACAAACCCGCAAGACCTTGCTCGACTACCTGAACCGTGGCGGCAAAGTTGTCCCGCCCAGCGTTACTGTCACGCCTGAACTGGAGCAGATGCGTCGCGATGCCGTGGATCAGGCCTACGCAATGAACCGTTTCGACGGCCTCGCCCCGGACGCCACGGCGTACGGTCGCGCGAATGCTGAAGCGGACCTTCGTTACTACACGCGCGAGTATTTCGCGGCGTCACCCAGCGACTTTGTCGAGCGTCATTTGCAGACGCTGGTCAACCTCGGCAAGGACAACGATCTGCGCATCCGCAATCTGCTCGAGGGTTCGGTGTTCAGCGGTAAACGCGGGGTCAACGACTTCATCGACCGCGCCGCCATGGACGACGAATTGTTCCAGTACCGCTTCGACATTGGCCGCTGGAATAACCTGCTCGAACGCATCACCGCCGACCGCACGATGCTGGTGTGCGCCGGACGCTATCACCGCTCGGCGTGGTATTACGACGCGCACGAACCAGCGCAACTGGGCCAGGCGTTCGGCGCCGAATACGCCTGCCTCAAAGACATTTGTCGCAGCGATGAGGCGAGCGAAAAAATCCTCGGCTACCTGGAAAAACATCCGGAGCTGACCCGGCCACTGTTCTATACGTTGCCGTGGCGCCTGCAACCGGAACAAGCGGTGCAATACACGCTGTTGTTCAACGCCGGCATGGGCGTGTTCAACAACCTGCCGCGCTGGCTCGCCGAGTTGAAGAAAATCGAGCAACCGCACCTGCCGGCCCTCGACGATTTACCCGAGCACACCCGCGCCGTCGCCGACGCGGCGCAACACAGCATCAGCCCCGCGCTGAACATGGGGCTGAGTCGCGCGTTGGAAGGATTCAACCTCGCGGCGGAGAAAATCCCTGACCTCGACGAACTGTTCCAGCGCCTGCCCAAGGCGCTGTACATGCGACTGCTCGACGCGGCAAAAACCACCGGCGTGACCTTTACCGTCGCCACAGCGGCGGAACACGCAGCGCTGCAAACCAACCTCAAAGAAATACTCAGGGAGCGTGACTACCTGAAAACCCTGACCCGTGAACGCAACCAAATCACCCACAACAAAAACCGCCAGGGCCACAAGTCGCCACGGGCGGTGGAGTTGCAGGACGAAATTGCCCGGGTGCGCGGGCAATTGACGCAACTCGAGGCGCGGTTGGCCGGCGCGCTCAGCCCGATCGCGGAACTGCCGGATCAATCGGTGCGGCTGTACGGGGCGACGCCGGCTCGCGCGGGGGTGACGCTGGTGTTTCCGCCGGCGCAGCAGACCGAGGTCAGGAGTTTGCTGAAGAGTATCCGGATGGGGGTTAGCGCGGTGCCGAATGCGGGATTGATTAAAAGCGAGGGGATGGGGTTGTTGGTGTTTTTGGTTCAGGGGGTGAATTTGGTTTCGGTGATAAGAGAATTGACCAACCAATCCGGTAACAAGCGAACATGGATGCCTTTGGCCAATGCACTTGCTGCTACCGGAGCAGCGGGATTCACTGCGGCCCAGAGTCTCTTTGACACTGCTCTAAAAGCACGAAGTGCGGAGCTCGTCGCGGGTCTCCAGCGACACGCCTTGCAGAGCGTTCACGTGCAGATGGGAAAAATGCATATTGGGCTAGGTGGCTTCACCTACTTTTTCGGGTTCCTTGCGTCAGTAATGAGTTTGAATACTCAGCATCAGAACTGGCAGCAGGCAACACGCAGCGGAAATGAGTCAGCTCAGAACAGTGCAGCGCTTGCCGCGCTGGGAGCAACCGGAATGACGACAGTTAATGCTTATGGTTTTAGCCATACATTCCGCGCCACGATCAAAGTAATTACTGCACAGAATGCCGCTGCGCGAACAACCGCTTGGGCCGCCGCAGGCACTCGTCTATCTTCGGTGTTTTTTCGATTTAACTTGGCCGGTGCGCTGTTCACGGTACTAGAACTGGCCGGTACTTGGCTCTACAACCGATACAACATCAGCGCCCACGACAAATGGCTCAGAACGACGCCGTGGAGTCTAGATGCCAATGTGCGCGGCGACCATACTTTGGAAGAATACAAAAGTTACTTAACCTATTTGATCCATGCTCCCTATGTTCAATTGGGTAAAAACGAACATGACTCGTGGCTGAGAAACCTGCTGTTAAAAGCGAAAGACAGGGATATCCATCTGATATTGCCTGGACTAACGGCTGATGATTTTCAGCCATCGTTGAATGGTCAACCAGCCAATCGTATGGGAATCGGCGCTCTACGTTCGTCCACTCCCCTCCACAACCGAGGTACGCCCAGGAAGCGTACGGACTTTATCAGCGATGATGTTGCGCGCAGTCTACGCATCGTTGAGAAAGGCCCGGATCGCTTGATACTTTGCTTGCAATATCCACCAGATCCCGAGGCCGAATACGCGCCCGCCTCAGAAATTGTTGAATTGACGGTGTGCATACAAACTTTAGGCAACAAGGGAGAGTGGATTTCCTGCAATCGCGTCATCCGTTTCAATGCCCATGGTGAAGGACATTTTCCGGCTCTGCCGAATCAGCACGTCACCGAGCGTCCGCCAATGCTGCTGGTTGAAATTCATCTGCTGGAGCTGGCCGACCATGCCCACCAAGAACAATAGATCTGTACCTACGCCGCAGTATCAAAGGTGCCGACAAGCAGGGGATGTCGAACCGTTTCCGAGCGGAAGAATCACTTATCTTGCGCCGTTTCCATTACCAACATCCATGTCGCCTCACGGACCTCACATCGGGAAATTGAATGATGTATTCATGGACTTCGGATTGGGGACGCCGGAGGTGTTTTCGTGGCAGGCCATATTAGGGCTCCCGTTCACGGGCGCCTTTATTGCTATGTGTGTTTTCCCGCTGATCAGCGGGTTCCTGTTTTTTCTTTTCGGAATGGCTTGGGACGATATTACTGACGCCATAAAAGGCGTTTTTTTCGAGATAGATGGATATGCAGCACTCACAGGAGCGGTCTCCTTAGTCATAGGTCTGTGCACTTGGCACCACAACCACAAAAAACGTCTCCAAATCATCCCCACCCGCTTCAACCGCCAGCGCCGCGAAGTCTGCTTCAACCCCGAAGACGCCACCGAACCCGTCTTCGTCCCTTGGGAATCGCTATCCGCCTGGGTCATCGAGTCACAAGGCGCGACCCAATACGGCATCCAGCGCCAGTACGGTATGGGCATCGGTTTCCAGCATGGCGAAACCCTCACCAGCGTCGAATTCCCCTGCTTCGGCCTACCCATCGCCATCAGCCATTGGGAAGCGATTCGCGGTTACATGGAATATGAAATCAACGACCTCAAGACCATCCAGGACCCGCTAGACCTGCAAAACCCCGGCGATCCACCGCACGAAGGCTTGCACACTTTCCACAATGCTCGCGCGCGCATGCATCAACAAATCCGCGACGGCGAACGCAACCGGCTCTCGGGATTTTTCTGGTACCTGTATCACGTGATGACCCTGTGGACGATCCCCAACCACCTGACCGAATGGGAAGTCCGCCGCATCCAGAAAATGGCCCCGCACGCCATGCCGGAAGTGATGCAACAGTGGTCGGAACCGCTGCCAAAAGAACAATGGGCCAAACCCAGCGAGGAACTGGCGCGGATGAGCGAACAAGTGCGGCAACTGCACAAACGCCAGCCTCGGCGACCGATTACCGAGATTTTTGCTGAAGTGCGGCGGATGAATCCGACGGGTAAACGAAGTGCTTGAAATCTTCTGGGGGGTTAGACACGCGCGGCGCTTTTTACTCGGCTCATTACTGAGCGCCGGCCCAATGTCGCTGGTTGAAACCCATTTGCTGGAGCTGGCCGATCATGCCCACCAAGATTGATAGCCCGCTGCCTTCCTCCCACATTGAGCAATCCCGTGAGGCTGGCGATGTGGAACCGTTTCCAAGTGGAAGTATCACTTATCTGGCGCCGTTACCACTACCGACACTCATACCACCGCACGGCCCTCACATAGGGGAATTGAATGACATCTACTTGGACTTCGGACTGGGATGGCCTGAGGTATTTTCATGGCAAGCAATATTGGGAGGTGCATTTAGCGTCGCCTTCTCTATCGCTTTTCTATTTCCGCTACTGACTGGCGTATTAGGAATTTTCTTTGGTTACGGTTGGGAGGATATCTGGAGCTCAGTGGTCGGGATATTCGACACCGGCTATGCATACGCTTTGATAACCGGTGCTTTCATGCTGCTGATCGGCCTCTGCGTCTGGAACCACAACCACAAAAAACGCCTCACCATCATCCCCACCCGCTTCAACCGCCAGCGCCGCGAAGTCTGCTTCAACCCCGAAGACGCCACCGAACCCGTCTTCGTCCCTTGGGAATCCCTATCCGCGTGGGTCATCGAATCCCAAGGCGCCACCCAATACGGCATCCAGCGCCACTACGGCATGGGCATCGGTTTCCAGCATGGCGAAACCCTGACCAGCGTCGAATTCCCCTGCTTCGGCCTGCCCATCGCCATCAGCCATTGGGAAGCGATTCGCGGGTACATGGAATACGAAATCAACGACCTCAAGACCATCCAGGATCCGCAAGACCTGCAAAACCCCGGCGACCCACCGCACGAAGGCCTGCACACTTTCCACAATGCTCGCGCGCGCATGCATCAACAAATCCGCGACGGCGAACGTAACCGGCTCTCTGGATTTTTCTGGTACCTGTACCACGTCATGACCCTGTGGACGATCCCCAACCACCTGACCGAATGGGAAGTCCGCCGCATCCAGAAAATGGCCCCGCACGCCATGCCGGAAGTGATGCAACAGTGGTCGGAATCGCTGCCGAAAGAACAATGGGCCAAACCCAGCGAGGAACTGGTGCGGATGAGCGAACAAGTCCGGCAACTGCACAAACGCCAGCCTCGGCGGCCAATTACCGAGATTTTTGCTGAAGTGCGGCGGATGAATCCGTGCCGAAAACCCGGCGGATAAACACATTCTTTGTGGCGAGGGGGCTTGCCCCCGTTGGGTCGCGAAGCGGCCCCGTTGTTTTATTCCAGCCCGCCGAATCATTTGAAGCACGACTGCTGCGCAGCCGAACGGGGGCAAGCCCCCTCGCCACAGGTGATGCGTGACCACATCCGCGGTGTTTGCCAGTAAACTCCCTCTCCTTTAGCCGCCCATGTTTACCCCCGCGGCCATCACTTTATTGTTTGCGGAGATTGCCTTGCGTCTGTTCCACACCTCCGACTGGCACCTTGGGCAGAACTTGCACGGCCAGGATCGCGATTTCGAGCACGGTTGTTTTCTCGAATGGCTGTTGCGCCAGCTGAAGCTGGACCAGCCCGACGTTTTGCTGATCGCTGGCGATATCTTTGACACGGTCAACCCGCCGGTCAAAGCCCAGGAACGCCTCTACGATTTCATCGTCGGCGCTCACGAACAGCAGCCGTCGCTGACCATCGTGATGATTGCCGGCAACCACGATTCCGGCTCGCGCATCGAACTGCCCGCGCCGCTGATGCGGCGCTTGCGCACTCACGCGCTGGGTCGGGTGTTGTGGCTGGATGACGGCCAACTTGATGCCGAACGGCTGTTGCTGCCGTTGCCCGACGCCAGCGGCGAAATTCGCGCCTGGTGCCTGGCGCTGCCGTTCCTGCGGCCGGCCGAAGTGACCGGCGCGCAGTTGGGCGACAACTATTTGCGCGGTATCGGGCAGGTCCACGAATGGCTGATCGCCGCAGCCAACGCCAAACGCACGCCGGGGCAGGCGCTGATCGCCATCAGCCACGCGCACATGGCCGGCGGGTCGGTCTCGGAAGATTCCGAGCGCAGCCTGATCATCGGCAATGCCGAAGCCCTGCCCGCCAGCCTGTTTGGCACGACCATCAGCTACGTCGCGCTCGGGCATCTGCACAAACCGCAGAAGGTCAACGGTGAAGAACGCATCCGCTACAGCGGCTCGCCGATTCCGCTGTCGTTCTCCGAGATCAATTACCAACACCAGATTCTCGACGTCAAACTCGACGGCGAAACCCTGCTCAGCGTCGAACCGAAACTGATCCCGCGCGCGGTCAATCTGCAGCGCATCGGCCCGGCGCCGCTGGCCGAGATTCTGCTGCAACTAGCCGAGCTGCCGAACACTGATTTGCTCGAAGATCTGCAGCGCCAACCGTGGCTGGAAGTGCGCGTGCGCCTCGAAGAGCCGCAACCCGATCTGCGTTATCAAGTGGAAACCGCGCTGCAAGGCAAAGCCGTGCGGCTGGTGCGGATTGCCGCTGAATACGCCGGCACCGGACGCAATGACGGCGCTGATGACAATGCCACGCTGATCGAACTGGACCAGCTCTCGCCGCAGGAATTGTTCAGCCGCGCGTGGCAGGACAACTACGGCAGCGAGGTTGACGAGCAAACCCTCAAGGACTTTGCCGAGCTGCTGCAAGACGTGCAAATGGAGCGCGAACAGCCATGAAAATTCTCGCGATCCGCTTGAAAAACCTCGCCTCGCTCGCCGGGCCGTTTGAAATCGACTTCACCGCCGAACCGCTGGCCAGCGCCGGATTGTTCGCGATCACCGGGCCGACCGGCGCCGGCAAAAGCACCTTGCTCGATGCCTTGTGCCTGGCGCTGTTCGGTGCCGTGCCGCGCCTGAACAACACCGGGCGCGACGCCAAAGTGCCGGACGCCGACGGCGAAATCGGCACCGGCGACCCGCGTACCTTGCTGCGCCGTGGCACCGGCGAAGGTTATGCCGAAGTCGATTTCGTCGGCATTGATGGCCGTCGTTATCGCGCGCGCTGGGAAGCCAATCGCGCTCGGGAAAAGGCTGGCGGCAAGTTGCAAGCCAGTCGCCAGAGCCTGCGCGATATCGATCAGGATCAGTTGCTGGCGAGTCAGAAAGGCGAGTACAAGACCCAACTCGAAGCCGCGCTGGGCCTGAACTTCGAACAGTTCACCCGCGCCGTGCTGCTGGCCCAGAGCGAGTTCAGCGCGTTCCTCAAGGCTGACGACAACGACCGCAGCGAACTGCTGGAAAAACTCACCGACACCGCGCTTTACACGCGTCTGGGCCGGCGCGCGTTCGACAAGACCAAAGAGGCGCGTGAAGCGCACAAATTGCTCCAGGATCAGGCCACCGGCGTCACGCCGCTGGCGCCCGAGGCGCGCGCTGAACTGGATGAGCGCTTCAACGAAGCGCAGCAGCAACTCAAGCTCCAGCAAGCACAACTCAAGCAACTCGAAGAGCAACACACCTGGCTCAAACAGCTACGCCAATTGCAGGAAGAACAGCAAAGCGCCGCCGAGCAATTGCACACCGCCCAGCAGCATTGGGAAGGCCTGGCCGGCGAGCGTTTGAAGCTGACCCGGCTGGAGCAACTGGCACCGCAGCGCCATCAATTTGCGCGCCAGACTGAACTGGTCGCGCAGCTCACGCCGCTGGCCGCGCAGATCCAGCAGCACACGCAGCAGCAACAGCAATTGACCGAGCGCCAGACTCAACTCGAGCAGAGCCTGAACACCGCGCACATCGCGTTGACCGAAGCGCAGGACCAGCATGCGACAAACGCGCCGCTGCTGCGTCAGGCTTTTGAAGAGCAAAGCACCCTCGCCCGCCTGGTGCGCGAGACGAGTTCGAGCGCCGACCTCAAGCAGCAAGCCGAGCAGGCCTGCACCCAGGGCCAAACCGCCATTCAAGGTTTGCTCGACCAGCAACAGCAGGTCGCCGAACGCTTGCAGCGCATTGGCGCGGAGCTTGCGCAAAGCGTGCATCTGGCGCCGCTCAGCGATGCCTGGAATGCTTACCGCGATCGGCTGCAACAACTTATGTTGATCGGCAATCGCCTGAACAAAGGTCAGGAAGAACTGGCCAATCTAGACCAACGCGCGACGCACGCCGCCGAAGCGCTGGCGGCGCAAAAGCAGAATCTGGAAGTGCTTTACAAGGAGGCCGGTGCTGAGCCGGAAGCCGTCGCCGAGCAAATCCAGCTGCTGAGCACTTTGCTGCAGGACAACCGCAAACAACTTCGCGGGTTCGAAGAACTGACGCGCTTGTGGGCCAGTCAGCAAGATCTGGACAAGCGCGGTGCCGAGCTGCAACAGCGCCAACTCGCCGCCCAGCAGGAACGCGAACGCCTGACCCAGGACGGGGTGAAAACCAAGTCCGAACTGACCGTCGCCGAACAGACCCTGAACGTCACCCGCCAATTGCTCGAACGCCAACGCCTGGCACGCAGCGAAAGTGTCGAGGAACTGCGCGCGCAGTTGCAGGACGATCAGCCGTGCCCGGTTTGTGGCAGCCCCGAGCATCCTTATCATCAGCCCGAAGCGCTGCTGCAAAGCCTCGGCCGGCATGACGAAAGTGAGCTGACCAACGCGCAGCAAGCGGTCGATGTGCTGAAGGAAAAACTCACCGAGCTGCGCGCCGAAGTCGGCGGTCTGATCGCCCAGCAGAAAGAGTTGCTGCAACAGCAGGAACAGCTCGCCAGCCAGCAACAGAGCCTGACGCCGAGCCTCGAAGCGCACCCGCTGTCCGCGCAATTGCTCAATCAGGACGCGGCCAAACGCGACGCCTGGCTCGCGCAACAGAACAGTCAACTGAACCAGAGCATCACTCAGGACGAACAGCGCCAAAGCGCCCTGCTCACCTTGCAACAGGACGCCGCGCGCCTCGCGCAGCAACTGCGCAACGCTGAGACCGCCAGCCAGCAAGCCGCGCAACACCTGAGCAATCAGCAACAAGCGTTGGGCAACGACCGCCAGCGCCTCGACGAAGAACTGACGGCGTTCCGCACGCTGCTCCCGTCCGATACGCTCGAAGCCCTGCGCAACGAGCCGGCCGCGACGTTCATGCAGCTCGACCAGCAAATCGCCCAGCGCTTGCAGCAACTTGAGCAGCAGCGCGACGAACTCGGCGAACAGCAGCAGCGCCAACATACGCTTGAAAAAGAACAGGATCGCCAGCAGACCCGCGCGCAACACCTGCAAACCGTGCAACAGCAGTTCAACGTACTGGCCGAACAGCACCAGACTGGCGAGCACAAACTCGCACAATTGCTCGGAGAACATGCCAGCGCCGAGCAGTGGCAGCAGCAACTCGATCAGGCGGTTGAACAGGCTCGCGCAGCGGAATCCGGCGCCAATCAGGAGCTGCAAAGCGTGCGCACGGCGCTGGTGCAACTGGCCGCCGAACTCAAGGCGCAGCAACAGCGTTCGCAAGCGCTGGAAACTGAGGATCGCGAGCTCAGCAGCAAGATTGCCGACTGGCGCGCGCAGCATCCGCAGCTGGATGACGGTGGTCTCGAAGCATTGCTGAGCGTGGACGATAAGCAGGTCAGTGAGCTGCGGCAGATGCTGCAAAGCAGCGAAAAAGCCATCGAACAAGCCAAGGTGTTGCTGGAGGAACGCGACAAGCGTCTGCTCCAGCATCAGGCGCAGCACAACGGCAACCTCGACGCCGAACAATTGGCGAATGCGCTGGCGGAACTGCAAAACCAGTTCAGCGTCAGTGAGCACCGATGCGCCGAATTGCGTGCCGAGCAGGCTGAAGATCAGCGCCGGCAAAATGCCAATCAGGCCCTGGCGCAGCAGATCGCCGATGCCTACACCGAGTACCAGCGCTGGGCGCGCTTGAGTGCGCTGATCGGCTCGGCGACCGGCGACACCTTCCGCAAGATCGCTCAGGCCTACAACCTCGACTTGTTGGTGCATCACGCCAACGTGCAATTGCGCCAACTGGTGCGACGCTATCGTCTGAAGCGCGGCGGCAGCATGCTCGGCTTGCTGGTGATGGACACGGAAATGGGCGACGAATTGCGTTCGGTGCATTCGCTGTCGGGCGGCGAAACGTTCCTCGTGTCGTTGGCCCTGGCGCTAGGTCTGGCGTCAATGGCGTCGAGCACGTTGAAAATCGAATCGCTGTTTATCGACGAAGGTTTCGGCAGCCTCGATCCGGAATCGCTGCAACTGGCAATGGACGCGCTCGACGGTTTGCAGGCGCAGGGGCGCAAGGTCGCGGTGATTTCCCACGTGCAGGAAATGCATGAACGGATTCCGGTGCAGATTCAGGTCCGCCGCCAAGGCAATGGCTTGAGCACGCTGGAGGTCAAATGACCACGCTGTATTCTTTCCGCCGCTGTCCCTACGCGATGCGCGCCCGCATGGCGCTGCGTTATTCAGGGGTTGAGGTGCAAATTGTCGAAGTCAGCCTGAAAGCCAAACCGGCCGAGATGCTGGCGTTGTCGAGCAAAGGCACGGTGCCGGTGCTGGCGGTGGATGGTCGGGTGATTGATGAAAGCCTGGCGATCATGCACTGGGCGTTGGCGCAGAACGATCCTGAGGACTGGCTGCTCGCAGGTGACGCGGTCGGGCAGCAACGGATCGCGGCGCTGATCGAGGAAAATGATCAAGTGTTCAAGGTGCATTTGAATCGCTACAAATACGCCGAGCGGTATCCCGAGCAGCCGATGGAAACGTATCGGGCCGAAGGCGAGGTGTTTTTGCGCATGCTTGATGAGTTGCTGCGAGGTCAGGATTATTTGCTGGCCGAGCACCCGAGTCTGGCGGATGTGGCGTTGCTGCCGTTCGTGCGGCAGTTTGCGCATGTCGATCGGGAATGGTTTGCGCAGACGCCGTATGCGCGATTGCAGGCCTGGCTGCAACGGTTCCTCGACTCGGAACTGTTCACCGCCATCATGAAGAAATGACCGCGTACCCGTAGGAGCAAAGCTTGCTCGCGATGACGTTACCAAGGACGCCATCGCGGGCCAGCCATGCTCCTACAGCGTCATGTATGCGGGTGTTCAAGCCAACACCGAGCACATCCCCAGCGTCGAGCAATCGACCTGGAACGTCCCGAGAAACTCGGCGCTGCGCTTGATCGGCGGATTCCCCACCAGCAGGCCCAAGGCCTTGGCGGTCTGAATATTGTGCGCAATGTTGTGATTGCATTCGATGGCCCGCGCTACCGAACCTGCCGAGCCCTGCCCGATCCCCAGTAACGAAGCGCCATTGGTCATGAATGCCAGAAAGGCAATGACCCAGAGTTTGTGCCCTTTCATGCCCCGACGACTCCCGCAATGTCTGCGCGATCGACCACCACATTTTGTTGGGCGCGGTGTTCGAACTGGACGCCGGGATAGGCGACTTCAATCGGTGCCTGACGGTCGTGCTGCGCTTGCGGCGAGAGGCTGATGACGAGGACCATGGCCACGTAGAGACCGATGGCCAGGTAGGCGCCGTGTTTGGCGGAAGTGATGATTGCGTGGGCCATGGTGTTCTCCGTGGGCATGTTTCAGTGCCGACAGAATCGATCAAAAAAACGGTGCTCACCACTCAGGGTTTTCCATAGTGACCATCAACCTGGTTGATCATTAAAAGCATCTATATCGCCGCTGAATAAAACCTATAAAGCAAGAAAACGCACACGCGTAGGCGCTGCCGAAAGCTGCGATCTTTTGCTGTTAAAAGTCAAAAGATCACAGCCTTCGGCAGCGCCTATAGGCAACGTTCATTAGATTTCAGGCTTGAGTTTTGTGGTCCAGCGCGGCGTAGAAGTTGGCACTTTGTTGCAGGTATTTTTGCGTGTAGCTCTGGGTGTGGGATTTTTTGCTGCTGATTTCAGTGTTGGCACTGGCTGGCAGGGCAACGGTGGCAGAGATAGCGGATGCGGCGATGATGGAGAAGAGATTGAAGTTCATGGCGGTATTCCTCGGAGTCAGTTGGCTTGCTTGCCTGGTTAGGCCGTGAAGCAAACTTAACGCCCGAGGCTGTGCGCCCTGAAATGCTTTGTAACAGTAGCCGTTATCAGTCTGATTAATACTAGTGCGCAGGCCCCATCAAACGGGGCCTGCGGCGTATTGACGCAGCTTTTGATGCGTTACTGACGCACCAAAAACTTGATATCGCTCGGCGCATCCATCGGCAATTTCTGCACGGTTTTGCCTAACAGACCGGTTTTGGCATCACGCTCGACCACGACAATCTGATTACTTTTCTGATTGGCGATCAGCAGGAATTTGCCACTCGGGTCGAGGCTGAACTCGCGCGGATGGTCGCCTTCCACGGAACGGCGTTGCACTTCCTTGAGCTGCGCGGTCGCCGGGTCGATGGCGAACACCAGCAACTGATTCGCCGTGCCACGGTTGCTGACGTAGAGGAACTTGCCGTCCTTGGAAGCGTGCAGTGCCGCGCCGGCCTTGTCGGCAGTCGGCTGCCCCGCCGCCATGTCCACCAGTTGAGTTTGCTTGAGCGTGCCGTCCTGATAATCGAACACCGCCACCTGAGCGCTCATTTCCATGGTCAGCCAGGCGTGTTTGCCATCGGCGCTGAACAGCAAATGCCGCGGACCGCTGCCTGCTGGCAATGCCACCGAGGGCGGATTGGCCGGGGTCAGCGGCAGCTGCGGATTGGCCTTGGGATCGAAGTGATAGACAAAAATCTTGTCTGCGCCCAAGTCGTTGGAGAACACATATTTGCCGTCCGGCGAGGAAATCGTCGAATGCACGTGCGCCGACATCTGGCGCTCGGGATTGACCCGACTCGACGGATGACTGCTCATCTGCACCACGGGTTTGAGCTGGCCGTCGGCGTCTACCGGGACCACCGCGAGGGTGCCGCCCGGATCTTCGACCACTGAATAGTTGCTGACAAACAGGTGGCTGCCGTCACCGCTGTGGCTCGAGTGCGTTGGCTCGTTGCCGAGGCTCTGCACCTGATTGATCAGCTTCAGTTCGAAGGTCTTGGGGTCGAGCGCATAGCTGCTGACCTTGCCGACCGGATCAGCCTGTCCGGGGCCATTTTCGTTGACCACGAACACCCGTTGCAGGTCTTTAGAGACGGTCAGCCACGACGGGTTTTCAGTCTTGATCACTTGCAGCGGCTTGGCGCCGATCTGGCCAGTGGCGCTGTCGAAGTTCAGGCGATAAATCCCCTGACTCTGGCCGGCCGTGTACGAGCCGACCAGCAGTTGAAAATCGTCGGCACTGGCCAGTGGCACGCCCATGGCGCCGACGCTGCCGGCCATCAACAGCGGCCAGAAATTACGCATCTTCATGCTCTTCTTCCTCATCGTCATGACCGCCAATTGCAGCCATGCACACCAGCCGATGCTCGCCGGAATCACCGGTGATCAACCAGCTCTGCAGGGTTGGATCGAATGTCGCGGCGTCGATTTCGACCTTGGTGAATTCCCAGTGTTCCAACTCTCGACCATTCATGCACTCGATGTGCAGGTTGTTGTTGGCTTCATCGAGGAAAAAATCAAAGGCGTGCAAGCCGTCGATTTCCAGCATGTCGCAGTTTTCGAGGGCATTGAGCAAGGTGTCGGTAACGGCAGTCATGGCAATCAGTCATTTGGATGGAAAGCCGCAATGATAGCTCAATGTGGGAGCGGGCCCGAGCCAGGCAACCCACTTCCATCGAGCCATGAACAAAAGTGGGAGCGAGCTCGCTCGCGATGACGCCAGCACAGTCACATTGCAGTGACTGACGGGCCTCTATCGCGAGCAAGCTCACTCCCACAGGGGACGCTGCTCGGCGGTTACAACGCTTCGCGCGAAGGTTTGCCGTCCACCAGCCGTTGAATACGCAGCGGGTTAGCGTTTTTCAGCGGTTCCGGCAGCAAGCTGTCGGGGTAGTTCTGGAAGCACACCGGGCGCAGGAAACGGTCAATGGCCAAGGTGCCCACCGAAGTGCCGCGCGCATCGGACGTCGCCGGATACGGCCCGCCATGCACCATCGAATCGCAGACTTCGACGCCGGTCGGATAACCGTTAAGCAAGATCCGCCCGACCTTCTGTTCCAGCAACGCGGTCAGTTCGCCGAACTGCTCGAAGTCCGTCGGCTCGCCAATGATCGTCGCGGTCAGTTGTCCGTGCAGCCCGTTCAACGCAGCGCTGAGCTGCGGTTGGTCCGCGACTTCGACAAACACCGTGGTCGGGCCAAAAACTTCTTCCTGCAACACTTCGTCGCCATTGATCAACAAACTGACATCCGCCTTGAACAGCTGCGGCTGCGCCTGATTGCCTTGCTGCGCGCTGCCCGCCAGGTGTTCGATGGCCGAATGCGCCAGAAGCTTTTGCAGGCCTTTGCCGTAGCTGCTCAACGTGCCGGCATTGAGCATGGTTTGCGCCGGTTGCTCAGCAATCAACGCAGCCACTTGCTGCACAAACGCGCTGAATTGCGGCGAACGAATACCGATTACCAGCCCCGGATTGGTACAGAATTGCCCGCAGCCCTGCACCACCGAGGCGGTCAGGTCACGCGCAACGGTTTCTGCGCGTGCTTGCAGCGCTTGCGGCAACACGATCACCGGGTTGATGCTCGACATTTCGGCGAACACCGGAATCGGCTGCGCACGGGCGGCGGCCATGTCGCACAACGCGCGACCGCCCTTCAGCGAACCGGTGAAACCCACCGCTTGAATCGCCGGATGCTTGACCAGCGCTTCGCCGACCCCGCCGCCGAAGATCATGTTGAACACGCCGGCCGGCATCTCGGTTTTTTCCGCAGCACGAATGATCGCGTCGGCGACCCATTCGGCGGTGGCCATGTGGCCGCTGTGGGCCTTGAACACCACCGGGCAACCGGCGGCAAGTGCCGAAGCGGTGTCGCCGCCGGCGGTAGAAAACGCCAACGGGAAGTTGCTCGCGCCGAACACGGCGACCGGTCCGAGGCCGATGCGGTATTGGCGCAGGTCCGGACGTGGCAGCGGTTGGCGGTCGGGCAACGCCTGATCGATCCGCGCGCCATAAAAGTCGCCGCGCCGCAAGACTTTGGCGAACAAACGCATCTGCCCGCTGGTGCGACCGCGTTCACCCTGAATGCGCCCGGCGGGCAACGCGGTTTCGCGACAGACCACGGCGACGAAGTCATCGCCCAAGGCGTCCAGTTCGTCGGCAATCGCGTCGAGAAATTGCGCGCGGCGTTCGGCGCTGAGGCTGCGATAGGCCGGATACGCGCTGGCGGCAGCCTTGGCGGCGGCGTCGACTTCTTCCGGGGTCGCCTGGTAGAAATCGCCCGGCAGGTTCTCGCCCGTGGTGGCATCGACACTTTGCAGTTTGAGGCCGCCGGCCGCACTACGCTGGCCGCCGATGTAGTTGTGGCCCATGTAGTTGTGGCCAAGGATCTGGGTCATGCAAGTCTCCTTAAAGGGTGCCGACGGTGCCGGGTTCGAATGCCGCTGCCACCGGCGCAATGCCGTTGATCAAAGGTGCGCCAAATTCGGCCTGGCTGATTTCAAACACATCACCCGGTTGGGTGCGGATGCCATCGGCGAAGGACAGGGTCGCGGTGCCGAAGAAGTGAATGTGCACATCTCCCGGCCGCAGGAACTGGCTGTACTTGAAGTGGTGATACTCGAGGTTCGCCAGGCTGTGGCACATATTGGCCTCGCCGCTGAGGAACTCGTTCTGCCACAGCACTTCACCGTCGCGCAGGATACGACTGGTGCCTGCCAAGTGTTGGGGTAGCTCACCGACGCGAAGTTCCGGACCATAACTGCAACTGCGCAATTTGGAGTGGGCCAGATAGAGGTAATTCTTGCGTTCCATGACGTGATCGGAGAACTCGTTGCCCACTGCATAACCGAGTCGATACGGCTTGCCGTCGTGGCCGATGACGTACAGACCGCTGAGTTCGGGCTCTTCGCCGGCGTCTTCGGCAAACGGTGGCAGCGGGAACGATTGGCCCGGGCGCACGACGATGCTGCCGTCGCCCTTGTAGAACCATTCCGGTTGCACGCCCGCCTCGCCCGCCGCCGGTTTACCGCCCTCGACGCCCCACTTGAAGATACGCATGGTGTCGGTAAGCGCGGCTTCATCGCCGACTTGCTGGTGCATTTTGTCGCGCGCCGAGGCGCTGCCCAAATGCGTCAGACCGGTGCCGCTGACCAGCATGTGCGCCGGGTCCGGGTGATCCAGCGGCGGCAGAATGCGCAAGTTGGCCAGTAGCTCTGGATAGTCGTGGCTGCTGCCCAAACCGTGGGTTTGCACTTGTTGCTCAAGGTTGACCCCGGCCTCGATCGCGGCCAGCGCCAGGTCACGCACGCTGCGCGCGTCTTGTACTTCGCGGATCAAAGCGCCTTCAACCACGCCAACCCGGCGCTCGCCATTACTTAACTCGAATTGAACTAAACGCATCATTCTTCTCCTGTGTTTTCCAGAACACCGCAGATCCCTGTAGGAGTGAGCCTGCTCGCGATAGCGTCGGCACATTGAAAATTGTGGGTGGCTGATGCACCGCCATCGCGAGCAGGCTCATTCCTACAGGGGTCGGTGTCAGTTGTTCAAGTACGCGTCGCACCCCGGGCGCTCGCGGCGAACTGCTCGGCGGGCAGCACGTGTTTGCGCTCAAGTAAGCGGTAAACCACGCCCGTCAGTACCAGCCCGAACACCATCACCGCAGACAGGAAATACAACCCTGAGGCCAGATTGCCGGTGTATTCCTTCAGCGCACCAATCACGAATGGCCCGATGTAGCCGCCGAGGTTGCCGACCGAGTTGATCAAGGCAATCCCCGCCGCTGCACTGGCCCCGGCGAAGAACCGGCCCGGCAAGGTCCAGAACACTGCGGTGCAGGAAAACAGCGCAAACGCCACCAGGCACAGCGCCGCCAACTGCGCGACCGGCAAGGTCAACCAGGCGCTGAGGAACAAGCCAATCGCACCCAGCACGTAAAGCACCGCCAAGTGGCCGTAGCGATCATTCAAGCGGTCGGAACTGCGCGGAATGATCAGCAAACCGATGATCCCGAAAATGTACGGCACCGAAGACACGAAACCCGTGGTCAGGTCGCTGCCGCCGAACTGTTTGATCAAAGTCGGCAGCCACAGGCCCAAACCATAAATGCTCAAAGTGACCGGCAGATAAAACAGCGCCAGCAGCAGCACGCGTTTGTCTTTCAGCGCATGCAGAGGGTTGCCGTGACGGGTCTGGCCGTATTCGGCGAGGTCTTTTTTCAGCTCGCCGGTCAGCCAGTCCTTCTCGGCCTGGTCCATCCATTTCACCTGTTGCGGACCGTCCGGCAACCAGCGCAGCACTGGCCAGGTCAGCAGGATCGCTGGCGTGCCGATGACGATGAACAGCCATTGCCAGCCGTGCAGCCCAAGGGTGCCGTCCATGCCGAGCAAACCGCCGGACACCGGCCCGGTGATCATCATCGCGATCGGCTGCGAAAGGATGAACAAACCGAGGATCTTGCCGCGATGGCGCACCGGGAACCATTGGGTGATGTAGTACAGAACGCCCGGAAAGAACCCGGCCTCAGCGGCGCCGAGCAAAAAGCGCATCACGTAAAAACTGTGCGGGCCCTGGACGAACGCCATGCCGATGGTGATTGCGCCCCAGGTGACCATGATTCGTGCGAACCAGCGCCGCGCGCCGAAGCGTTCGAGCATCAGGTTGCTGGGGATTTCCAACAGGAAGTAGCCAATGAAAAACAGCCCGGCGCCGAGGCCATAAGCGGCATCGCCGATGCCGATGTCGGCGCCCATGTGCAGCTTGGCGAAGCCGACGGCGGAGCGATCCACATAGGCGATCAGGTACAGCAGGATCAGGAAGGGAATCAGTTTCAGCGTGATGCGACGAATAAGCCGCAGTTCCTGGCTCATGAGATCGGTCTCCGATTGTTGTTGTTATAGAACCTCGGGGGACGCCTCTCGCGGAAAACCGCCAGGACCAATCCCTCCGTTGAGTCAGACTATATAGTAATACTATTTAAGCTAGCAACACTTCCAAATCCCTAGATTTGCGCTTATGTTAAGCGTCAGCTCGAACAATATAGTCATACAATAAGAGAATCGATCATGTCTGATAAGAAACCCACCCTGCGCTCCGCCCAATGGTTTGGCACCGCCGACAAGAACGGCTTCATGTACCGCAGCTGGATGAAGAATCAGGGCATCGCCGACCATCAGTTCCACGGCAAGCCGATCATCGGCATCTGCAACACCTGGTCGGAATTGACCCCGTGCAACGCGCACTTTCGGCAGATCGCCGAGCACGTCAAACGCGGGGTGATCGAGGCGGGTGGCTGGCCGGTTGAGTTTCCAGTGTTCTCCAACGGTGAATCGAACCTGCGCCCCACTGCCATGTTTACCCGCAACCTGACCAGCATGGACGTCGAAGAAGCCATTCGCGGCAACCCGATCGACGGCGTGGTGCTGCTGACCGGTTGCGACAAAACTACTCCGGCATTGTTGATGGGCGCCGCCAGTTGCGACGTGCCGGCGATCGTCGTCACCGGCGGGCCGATGCTCAACGGCAAGCACAAGGGCCAGGACATCGGCTCGGGCACGGTGGTCTGGCAACTCAGCGAGCAAGTGAAAGCAGGCACGATCACCCTCGACGACTTCCTCGCGGCCGAGGGCGGCATGTCGCGTTCGGCCGGCACCTGCAACACCATGGGCACCGCGTCGACCATGGCCTGCATGGCCGAAGCACTCGGCACTTCGCTGCCGCACAACGCGGCGATTCCGGCGGTGGATGCGCGCCGTTATGTGTTGGCGCACATGTCCGGCATGCGCGCGGTGGAGATGGTTCGCGAAGACCTGCGGCTGTCGAAAATCCTCACCAAGGAAGCCTTTGAAAACGCGATTCGAGTCAACGCGGCGATTGGCGGTTCGACTAACGCGGTGATTCACTTGAAAGCCATCGCCGGACGCATCGGTGTCGATCTCGAGTTGGACGACTGGACGCGCATCGGTCGCGGCATGCCGACCATCGTCGACCTGCAACCATCGGGGCGTTTCCTGATGGAGGAGTTCTATTACGCGGGCGGTTTGCCAGCGGTGCTGCGGCGCCTCGGCGAAGCCAATCTGATCCCGCATCCGAACGCCTTGACCGTCAACGGCAAGACCCTCGGCGAGAACACCAAGGACGCGCCGATCTACGGTCAGGACGAAGTGATTCGCACCCTCGACAATCCGATCCGCGCTGACGGCGGCATCTGTGTCCTGCGCGGCAATCTGGCGCCACTCGGCGCCGTGCTGAAACCATCCGCCGCCACCGCCGAACTGATGCAGCATCGCGGCCGGGCCGTGGTGTTCGAGAACTTCGACATGTACAAGGCGCGAATCAACGACCCGGAACTGGACGTTGATGCCACCTCGATTCTGGTGATGAAAAACTGCGGGCCGAAGGGTTATCCAGGCATGGCCGAAGTCGGCAACATGGGGCTGCCGGCCAAGTTGCTGGCGCAAGGTGTGACCGACATGGTGCGGATTTCCGATGCGCGCATGAGCGGCACGGCGTATGGCACAGTGGTTTTGCATGTGGCGCCGGAAGCGGCAGCAGGCGGGCCGTTGGCGGTGGTGCAGGAAGGCGATTTCATTGAGCTCGATTGCGCCACCGGGCGTTTGCACCTGGACATTCCGGACGCTGAGCTGGCGGCACGGATGGCCGATCTGCAACCGCCGCAGCCATTGATTGTCGGTGGCTATCGCCAGTTGTACGTCAACCATGTGCTGCAAGCGGATCAGGGCTGCGACTTCGACTTCCTGGTCGGCTGCCGTGGCGCCGAGGTGCCGCGCCACTCGCACTGATCCCCTCCCCCCTGATCGTTCCTACGCAGAGCGCGGGAACGATCATCGCTCCCCTGCTATCATGCGCCCCACCCCCATCGCCCAGGATCGCGCCGTTCCCCATGGATTACCGCAAACCCTCCGACCGCAAAAGCATGCACTCGCGCATCGTCCAGGAATTGGGCATGCAGATCGTCTCCGGACGCTTCAAGCCCGACGACAAACTGCCCGCCGAAGCCTTGTTGTGCGAAGAGTACGCGGTCAGCCGGCCGGTATTGCGCGAAGCCACGCGGGTGTTGGTCGCCAAAGGCCTGGTGTATTCCCGTCCGCGCGTCGGCACGGTGGTCAAGGCACGCAAGGAATGGCACATGCTCGACCCGGACGTATTGCATTGGTTGATGCAAAGCAGTCCGCAGAATGAATTTTTCGGCTTGTTGACCAGCGTGCGCAGCATCATCGAACCGGCCGCCGCCGCGCTCGCCGCGCAATACGCCACCGACGCCGACATCGCCTCGATCGGCGAAGCCTACCAACGCATGGAAGCCGCGCCGACCCCGGAAGCCTTGCTGCAACCGGACCTGGACTTCCACAGCCGCATCGCCGACGCGACCCACAACGACTTGCTGGCCAACTTGTGCAACATGCTCGCCGTGGCCATCGCCGAAGCGTTGAAGCATTCCAACCAGCGGCCGAATCTGCATGAGCTGGCGCTGCCACGGCACAAGGCGATCCTGACCGCTATCGAAAACCGCGATGCCCTCGGCGCACGTCACGCGACGCTGGTGCAACTCGACGACGCGCGCACTGCGCTGGACGTGGTGCTGGGCGGCGATCCACCGAACAACCACTGAACCCAATGTAGGAGTGAGCCTGCTCGCGATAGCGGTGTGCCAGGCAACCAAAAAGGTGGCTGACGGATCGCCTTCGCGAGCAGGCTCCCTCCTACAGGGGTTTCGGGAAAATTCGATAATGTGCGGTATCTATATACCGCACGGCTGATTTATTCAGGCGTTATGGTTCCGGCATCAGCCATGCAAAGGATTGCATCATGCCAACCACAACATTGCCCGCCGCGACGGGCGATTACACCAACCTGATCGCGCAGACCATCAGCGAACGGTTCAACAGCCGTCCGACCCTGCGCTCCGTCACCGCCAGCCTGCTCAAGGACGATCTGCTGGAAAAATACCCGCTGCTGGCATTCGATCCGTACAGCACCCGCCTCGCCCAGCCGGACCCTGAAGGTGGCTGGCGGATAACGCTGTTGCTCGACGTCGTGCTCTCATATCTGGCCAGCGGCACACCGCCGGCGCTCGATGAGCAATTCGGCCGTGCCTGCTACCTGACCAACGACGGAACCAGATACCTTCCGCAAGACAGCAGCAGCCACCGCGAGCCCGACATGCAACTGATCGCCGGGCTCATCCGCGAGTTGCCGGCGATTGTTTTCGTCGGTTTTCAGCAAGCACTGAGTGATTACTGGAACGAACCGGTGGATGCCGGCGTCAGTCGCTGGCAATGGTTAGGGGATTTACTGAATGGCACGCTGAAAACATCAGCGATCCGCCACGCTGCGATTCACTCCCGGCACGCCGACATTTTGAGTGAACTGTGCCGTCATCCCGACAAACAGCAACGCCTCGACGCACCTCCACCGGTCGGTACCCTTCAGGCTTTTGTCATCAAAACAACCCTGAACGTCGGCGAGGTTTCGGTCAGCCTGCAAAGCCCCGACATCCTGGTGATCTGTGGTGAAAGCGTGTTGCTGTGCGCAGTGACTGGCAGCATCGAATCATTCCCGTCGGTGGCAGCGTTCGGTCAAGCGTGGGGCGAGCGGTTTGAGCAGACTTTCATGGCCGACAGTGTCGCGTGGAAACGCTATGAGCCCGACGGCAATATCTTCGATACCCAGGCCGCCCTGCTGCTGAACCAACAACTGGAGGACCTCGCCGCGCTGAAGCTTCCGGCCGGCCAGCGCCTTGCACAACTGGAAAAACGCTTCGCGGCGATCACCGACGTCGCAGCGCTGTTCATCGATGATCAAACCCCTGAAGCGCACACTCCAATGCGTTTTCAACACCTTCAATCAGCCATTCCGCAGTGGCTGCAAACCGCCAGCGCCGCAGATCGCATGGCTTACCGCAAGCAGGTGCTTAGCCTCGCCGGGATCAAGCAAAAGACCGGTGGACGCAGCTTCCAGACCGGCATCGACGACCTCCACACGTTCGCTAAAAAAACCCTGCATCAACAGATGCTCAAGGATCAACCGCTGGCGCCGGGTTATGACGCCGACCAACTGGAGCTGACGTTTCATGTGCCGGTCGGTGATTTGGGCAGCGGTTATCTGCAACCGGTGAAAATGACCCTGACACAACTGGCGATCCGCAATCTTGCCGGGCGTCCCAACGGCCGGATGACGATTCGGCATACCGGCGGGCAGCTGATTCAGGACTGGACCACGCAAGCCTATGTGCTGGATCTGGTTACTCGCGTCGATGTCGGCAAACACTATCCCGAACTGATTCGTAGCCAATTGTTGGGCGATACCCCGCAGGCGCAGGAACGTGCGCGGCTGTTCGGACTGGAGCTCTCGGTGCATCTGCCGATGCTGGCGCTGGAACAATCGATCAAATCCGAGCAGGGTTTCACGCGTCAGGGTTATCGCTACGTCGAAGCGTTGATGCACGGCACGCAAGCCGAACGGACGGTCGGTGGCCAGCAAATCGTCCTGCGACCGCTGGCCTTCCAACGCAAAGCAGGCGCTGCGCCTGATGTGGTGAGCAACATGTTCATCATCGAGCCGCACGACCTGAATGCCGACGGCCCGCGCATTCTCTACCGGCCGATGTACTCGCCGGCGCTGCAGCAATATTCCAGCCGCCAGCAACTGCTGAGCGCCATCGCCCAAAGCGGTCCCGTGCAAACCAGCGTGCTCACCTGGCTGACCGACCGCGCGCGGCCGATCTATGAGCACAACGGGTTTGATCAGCCGCACATTGTGCATGTGCATGTGGGCGACGAATTCAGCCCGCCACGCGCGCCGAAACCGGCGTTGCTCGTCGGTGATGAAAGCGCCGCGCAATGGCTTGCCGCGCTGGCTGAAGGACAACTGATGGCGCAGTTATTCAAAAGCAATGCGCAGGCGCTGGTCGAACTGGCGGACCGCGAATCGGTATCGAACGCAGAAAGTCGCTGGGCGATCATTCTTGAAGGTGGCTGGCTGGTATTCAACAACCTGCTGCTGCCCTTGTTGCGCGGCCCGGTGATGCTCGTCGGCTGGATGCTGCAACTCACCCATAGCTTGCTCGAAGACTTGCCGGCGCTGGACAGTGATGATGTGAACGCCCGCGAGCAGGCCTGGGTCGATGTGTTGTTGAACCTTGGGTTAGTGCTGTTGCACGTCGCACAACACGGCGAACCTGCGCCCGCACTCGGCGAAGTTCGGGAATCGGCCGTGGCACTCGCACCGCTCCGCCGTTCGGCGCAAGCGCCGGTGATCAGCGCCAATGCCGTGATCGAAGTCGCACCTGGCCTGCCCTCGGAACCTCCCGGCAGCGGCCACACGTTGCTCGATTTCAACCTGTCGGCAGCGCGGGATTCGAGTTCGGCGCGGTTGCTGGCGCAGTTGCAATCGGTGCGTGTGCCGTGGCCGTCCACGCTGCCGGAACCGATCGCCATCGGCCCCTTCGCCGGCCTTTACCGAATCAACGACAAATGGCATGCGAGCCTTGCCGGCCTGCTGTTTCGTGTGCGCATCGTGCCGGGTTTTGGTGAGGTTTTTCTTGTGCCCCCTGAGCATCCTGACCATCCCGGGATCAAGCTCAAATCCAACGGCCGTGGCCACTGGATGCTGGATCAGGGCCTGCAATTGGTGGGCGGCGGGCGCCACAGCCGCATCACCGCCGAGCGCGAAAAACGCCGGCAGCGCATTGCCGAACTCGGCTTGAACCATCAGCAATTTCTCGAGCAACAGGCGCAGGTGCAACAGCGTGTCGACATTGCCGAGCACGTCAGAGTGGCCATCGAACGCGATCCTGCCAGCACCGGTCAACAACGCACAGCATCGCGCGAACGCTACATTGTCGAGTTGCAAAAGCAAACTGAAGGCTATGCCACGCTGATTGCCGAAATGCGCGAAATCAGCGTATTGACCGACTCACCACTTAATCATGAAAAGGTCTGCCATCTGCTGAGCAACTTGATCAGGAATCTGCGCAAAAGAGTGGTAATGGCCGACATCGAACGAGTGGCGACCAAGCATCGCTACAGCGAGTTTTCCCAAGGTGAGGAGCATGTTTACAAAGTTCTGAAAGCGCAGGGTGAGGCGGCGGTGCAGCGCTATTTCGAGTTCATGCGTCAGACCAGTGAAACAAATGAAACCATGATTGCCTGTTACGAGGCGCAAGAAGCTCGATTTCAGGAACTCGAACAGATTCCCTTGCAGGGGCCCAAAGCCATCGAGCTGTTGATGAAGGACCGCCCGGAAGGCGAAATGACCGCGTTGAAGGTCAAGGCTTTTCAGTTGATCATCCTGCGCATTCTGAGCATCAGAGCATTGAACACCGAGGTCGCCAAGGTGCTCGAAGCGGTGATTGAACCGGTGTTGATCGTGTCGCGCTCGCACGCCGAGTTGCAGGCCAGCCAAGATTACCTGCCCAGCGACCGCATCGCCGTGCTGGACAATCTGGTCGCACGCTACAAAAACGCCCAGAGTGCGCTTGGCGGCATCTGGGTGTTCAACACCGAAGAACTGCAGATGCCGGCGTTCAACCGCATGCGGTTCATCATTGATCAATTGCGCGTCGATGCCGAGCAGCGTCTGGTAGAGGAAATCCAGCAACTCGCCGCGCAGCAGGCAACAACCGCCAGGGACGCTGCCTCGCAAATAACGGTCGCCGCCAAAGAAACCAACCGAAAAAAACCGAAGACCTCACCTGCCGCGAGCAAAAAACGCGTCATCAAAACGTCCCGGGGCACGATGATCGGGGAGCTGCGCCCGCGTGAGGCCGATCAGCACGGCGACATCGTCGACATCAACGGCCCGATGGACGATCAGATACTGGCGTCTTTTCACGAGCACGAACCCGACGTCTGGGTCGAGATTGTTCCGGTCCGCCCGCCCAGCCCGAGGATTTCCGCGCCTTACGCGCAGCTCAAGGGCGACGCAGGAAAAGCCCTGGCAAAAGTCGACTTACAAACGCGCAAAATCGAAAGTTATGCGCAAGGCGGCAGTTCTCCTTTGGAAGTCGAGGAACAGCTGCAACGCGAAGCGCAAAAACTTCGCCGATTCGCCGAGAAACTGCTGGGTCACGAGGACGCGCCCGCGGCCAGTGACAAAGCGGCGGCGCTGATCAGTGAACTGCGGGACAAGGCGCTGGCGCTGGAAAACCACGCAACCCGATTGCGCATTCGCTTGACGCTGGCGCAGGCCCCGACCAGCGTCGGCGCGCGATACCTGTTGCAGCAGCATGAACTGACCATCCGGGCCATCGGCACGCGCATTCAACTGAAAACCGGGCGCCAGGATTTCATGCAGGAATACGGTCTATACACCCGCGACAACAAAGCACTGTGGTATGCGCACTTTCACTATGCCGCTTTGACGGATGACAAAACCCACTTCACCACCGCGCATCTGAAAACCGAGGGCCAACGTTTCGAAACGTATGAATCGGCATTGGCCAAAGCAACAAATCCGAGTCAGAAAATCCAGATCTACCACGGCGCCATCGACTTGGCGCTGGCCAATAAGTATTTCCTGCCGTTGCAACCTTACTGAGTCTGAGAGGCGCCCATAAAAAAGCCGCAACCCGAGGTTGCGGCTTTTGTGTTTCTGCGAGGCTTAGTGAGCGAACAACGAGTTGCCCTTCTGCCCTGCCAGTTTCTCCGGTTTGATCAGGAAACGCGCCAGCGCTGGCAGCAGCCACAGCGCGCCGAACATGTTCCACAGCAACATGAAGGTCAGCATCAGGCCCATGTCAGCCTGGAACTTGATCGCCGAGAAAATCCAGGTGCACACGCCGATGGCCAGGCACAGACCGGTGAACAGCACGGCTTTACCGGTCGACTTCAGGGTCTGGTAATAGGCTTCTTGCAACGGCAGCCCGGCGCGCAGGAAGCTTTCCAGTCGGCTGTAAATGTAGATGCCGTAATCGACGCCAATCCCCACGCCCAACGCCACCACCGGCAGGGTCGCCACTTTGACACCGATGCCCATGAACGCCATCAGTGCGTTACCCAGCACCGAGGTCAGCACCAGCGGCAAGACGATGCACAAGGTTGCCGCCCAGGAACGGAAGGTGATCATGCACATGGTCGCGACGCAGATATAAACGAGGATCAGGATGGTCAGCTCGGATTCCTTGATCACCTCGTTGGTCGCGGCTTCAATCCCGGCGTTACCGGCCGCGAGGATGAATTCCAGGCCGTCCTTGTTGTTTTCCTTGGCGAACTCCTGCACCGCATGCACTGCGCGGTCCAGCGTGGCAGCCTTGTGGTCGTTGAGGAACACCAGCACCGGCGCCAACGAGCAACTGTTGTTGTACAGACCGTCCGCACGGGCGATGGAGTTGTTCAGCACGTCCGGGTTGCGCGACAGGGTTTCCCATTTCAGGTTGCCCTCGTTCATGCCTTTGATCATCTGCTTGGACACGGTCACCAGCGAAATCGCCGACTGCACGCCCTCGGTGTTCTGCATCTTCCACATCAGCTCGTCAATCGGCGCCATGGCTTCATAGCGCGAGCAGCCTTCGGACTTGGTCTTGACCATCACCACCAACACGTCGGAACTGGTCGAATAATTGCTGATGATGAAGTTGTTGTCCTTGTTGTAGCGCGAGTCGGGACGCAACTCCGGCGCGCCTTGGTCGAGGTCGCCGATTTTCAGGTTCTGGCTGTACCAGAGGCCGCCGCCGAACGCGATCAGGGCCAGGGCAATCGAAATCGGCGCAACCTTGGGGCTGGCGAAGTTCGACAACAGGCGCCAGAACGGGTGTTCGCGGTGCGCGTCCTTCTTGCTGCGCTCGACCGCACGCTTGCTTATGCCGACATAGGAAATCGCCACCGGCAGCAGGATCAGGTTGGTAAACACGATGACCGCCACGCCGATGGACGCGCCGATCGCCAGTTCACGGATCACGCCGATGTCGATGATCAGCAGCGTGATGAAACCCACCGCATCCGCAAGAATCGCGATCATCCCCGGCAGGAACAGCTGCCGGAAAGTCCGCCGCGCCGCCGTCAGCGCGTTGTCTGCTTCACTGGATTGCAAAGCGATGCCGTTGATTTTCTGCACGCCGTGGGAAATACCGATGGCGAAGATCAGGAACGGCACCAGCATCGAATACGGATCGAGGCCAAAACCGAAAAAGTGCATCAAACCGAGCTGCCAGACCACCGCCACCAGCGTCGTACTCAACACCGCCACGGTGCTGCGCATGCAGTTGGTGAACCAGTACAGCAGGATCAAAGTGATGACGAAGGCAATGCCGAAGAACATCACCACCATCACCAGACCGTCGATCAAATCGCCGACTTTCTTGGCGAAACCGACGATGTGGATCTGCACGTTGGGGTTCTGTTTTTCAAACTTGTCGCGGATCTTGTCTTCGAGTTCGTGGGAGAACTTGCGGTAGTCCAGCGCGAGCAATTTGCCCTGATCCGCTGGGTCCGGGTACGACTCCAGCAGCGGAATATCGACGATGCTCGACTTGAAGTCGTTGGACACCAGACGCCCGACCTGGCCGGATTTGAGCACGTTGTTGCGCAGCAGATCGAGGCTTTGCTGGGAGCCGTTATAGCTCTGCGGGATCACTTCACCGCCGGCAAAACCCTCCTCCGTCACCTCGGTCCAGCGCACGCTCGGGCTCCACAACGACTTGAGGCCGGAACGGTCGACGCCGGAAATGTAGAACACTTCGTCGTTGATCTGACGCAGGGTCTCCATGTATTCCTTGGAGAAAATGTCGCCGTCGGTGGCTTCAACCGAGATCCGCACGGTGTTACCGAGGTTCGCCAGATCGTTGCGGTGCTCCATCATCTTTTGAATGAACGGATGCTCGAGCGGGATCATTTTTTCGAAACTGGTGGACGGCCGAATCAGCGTGGCCTGCCAGAACAGGAAAATGCTCACCAGCAGGCAGATGGTGATCACTGCCGGCCGGTTGTTGAAGATCAGGCGTTCGAGAAACGTCGCCTTGTCTTGGTGATGACTTGTCATGGATGTCATGTCTCCGCCCTTCTTATTATGTGGCCCGGCTTATTTGCTGAGCTCGGCGCCGGTTGGCGAAGTGGCGCGAACGCCGCCCTGTCCTGCCAGAATCAAGTTTCCATTGCCCGCAGCCGTCACCGCCGACACCGAAATCCGGTCCGGGCGATTGAACACAGTGAAGGTTTCGCCGTTGTCGCTGCTGCTGATCACCGAGCCGCCGTTGCCGACGATCACGATCGAACCGTCGTCGAGCAGCGTAGCGCCGGACAAGCCGAATTCCAGCGAGCCGCGCGCAGCCTGCAGATCGACCTGTTCCCAGTTGCTGCCGAAATCGCTGGAGCGGTACAGGTTGCCGCGCAGTCCGTAGGCCAGCAGGGTGTTGGGCTGAGCGGTGCCGATCACGCCGAACAGCGAACCTTCGTACGGGCCTTCGAGTTTTTCCCAGGTTTGGCCCCAGTCGGCGGAGCGGAACATGCTGCCCTGCTCGCCCACGATGAACAGCCCGGCGTCCTTGACCGCCGCGATGGCATTGAGGTGGAACTGATCTTCGTTGTCGAGACGATCACTGGCGTCTTCCCAGTGCTTGCCGCCGTCGATGGTTTCCAGCAACGCGCCGTACGCACCCACGGCAAAGCCGCTGTTGACGTCTTTGAACCAGACGTCGAGCAGCGGCGATTCGCGTTTCAGGTCTTCAAATTGTTTGGTCCAGGTGACGCCGCCGTCTTCACTGGCGAGGATTTGCGCGTCATGCCCAACGGCCCAGCCGTGTTGATCATCGACAAAGAACACGGCGGTGAGCAGTTGCCGGGTCGGCACTTTGGCTTGGGTCCAGGTGTTGCCCTGGTCATCGGAATACAGAATGTGCCCACGATCACCGACCGCCACCAGGCGCTTGCCGGCGTGGACGACGTCGAGCATCAGACTTTTGGCGGCTTTGGCGGATTCCACGGAATGCACCAGATCGGCCGGCGGCGCGTCGGCGGCAAGCACCGGCATCGACCATGCCGCACAGCCCAACAGCGAGAGCGCTGTAGCCAGCAACGCGATTTTGCGTAATGCCGGCGGGCGGCAGATACCCACACCCATGACAGGCTCACTCATAGACCTTCCCCCATTATTATTGTTAGGTCGTTCAACCTTTCAGGGCGCCGTAAGGGTGCGCTGCGAGATTGGCTGTTTTTGGAGCATAGTCCTGAAACATGGTCCTGAAACGCGCAATCTAGAGCCCCTTCGGAAGCTGGCCTATCCTATCGGGGTTTGGAAAGGTCTGACAATCGACGCCACGTTATCTTTTGTTAACTGGGGCGGGATGTGGGGTTGGCTGAATGAATGGGTATCAAGTGGGTTGATTACACTCCCTGAACACGCCTGTTTACAGTTGATCCGCGTCGATCACCGCGTTGGCGAAGGCTTGCGGGTCTTCTTGCGGCAGGTTGTGGCCAATGCCGCCGCTGATCAGCCGGTATTGGTATTTGCCGGTGAAGCGTTTGGCGTAATCTTCGGCGGCCGGGTGCGGCGCACCATTGGCGTCGCCTTCCAGAGTGATGGTCGGCACGCTGATGTCGGGTGCCTTGGCCAGCCGTTGTTCCAGCGCTTCGTATTGCGCTTCGCCCTTGACCATACCCAGACGCCAGCGATAGTTGAATACGGTGATGGCGACGTGATCCGGGTTGTCCAGTGCCGCCGCGCTGCGGTCGAACGTGGCGTCGTCAAAGGTCCATTTCGGCGACGCGGTTTGCCAGATCAACTTGGCGAAGTCATGGCGATTTTTCGCATAACCGGCCTCGCCACGCTCTGTCGCGAAGTAGAACTGGTACCACCATTGCAACTCGGCTTTGGGCGGCAGCGGAGTTTTCCCGGCAGCCTGGTTGCCAATCAGATAACCACTGACCGCCACCAGCGCCTCTACCCGCTCCGGCCACAGCGCTGCGACGATATCCGCCGAACGTGCGCCCCAGTCGTAGCCGCCGAGCACGGCTTTGTTGATCTTCAACGCGTCCATGAAATCGATGACATCACTGGCCAGCGCCGCCGGTTGGCCGTTGCGCAGGGTTTTGTCGGAGAGGAAGCGGGTATCGCCATAACCGCGCGCATACGGGATCAACACCCGATAACCCTTGGCTGCGAGCAGCGGCGCCACGTCGCTATAACTGTGAATGTCGTAAGGCCAGCCGTGGAGCAGAATCACCACGGGGCCGTCAGCAGGACCGACTTCTGCATAAGCTACGTCCAATAATCCGGCTTTGACGTGCTTGAGCGCGCCGAGCGAATCGGATTTGCTGATAGCCGTGCTGGCCGCCACCGGGGTCGAGGTTTTAACATCGGCATGCGCCGAGAACGCGGCGACGTTCAGGGCCGCGAACAGGCTGGCGGTGGCGAGTGTGTTCCAGTTCATGGTGATCTCCTCAGGCTGCGAATGAAGGCAGTTTTGATTGCCTTGACGGAAGCTATTCAAACGCTCTGGGGTATCTGCCATGTGTCGTAAAACCACGGCTAACATCCCTTAACGTGTCCAGCGGTGGGTGAGATACAGTGCGATACAAATGCACAGCGAACCTTTCTGCGGGCGGCCGGGTCGCTTTCGCGAGAGGGCTTGCTCCTGCAAGGGGATGTGCTGTGGCGGGTGAATCAGGCGAATAACAAGAGGTGGGCGATGGAACATGTGGACCACATCCTGATCGTCGATGACGATCGCGAGATCCGTGAGCTGGTCGGCAATTACCTGAAGAAAAACGGCCTGCGCACCACCGTCGTGGCTGACGGCCGGCAGATGCGCAGCTTCCTCGAGGCCAATCAGGTGGATTTGATCGTGCTGGACATCATGATGCCCGGCGATGACGGCTTGCTGCTGTGCCGCGAACTGCGCTCGGGCAAACACAAAGCCACGCCGATCCTGATGCTCACGGCACGCAACGATGAAACCGACCGCATCCTCGGCCTGGAAATGGGCGCCGACGATTACCTGACCAAACCGTTCGCCGCCCGCGAACTGCTGGCCCGGATCAACGCCGTGCTGCGCCGCACGCGCATGCTGCCGCCGAACCTGCTGATCAGCGAAAGCGGTCGGCTGCTGGCGTTTGGTCGCTGGCGCCTCGATACCACCGCCCGCCATCTACTCGACGAGGACGACACCATGGTCGCCCTCAGCGGCGCCGAATATCGTCTGCTGCGAGTGTTTCTCGATCATCCGCAACGGGTGCTCAGCCGCGACCAATTGCTCAACCTGACCCAGGGCCGCGACGCTGATCTGTTCGACCGCTCCATCGATTTGCTGGTCAGCCGGTTGCGCCAGCGGCTGCGGGATGATTCGCGTGAATCCACCTACATCAAGACCGTGCGCAATGAGGGCTACGTGTTTTCCTACCCAGTGGAGATGCTCGGCGCATCGTCATGAGTTGATTTGTATCTGCGTGTATATGAACCGCCGATAGATACGTTGCCGCCGATTTCGCGGCGTCCAAGCACACATCAGCGATACACCCGGGCGTTTAACTGTGACCACCAGCTAGCACTGAGCTACTCGGCGCTACTGACTCACTCAACTTAAACGCACGGAGAATCACCCATGTTCAACTTCTCGAAAGTCTCGTCCCTGGTACTCGGTCTCGCATTGGTTGGCGGCTTAGGTTTATCGAATCTGGCGTCGGCAAACAGCCCGAGTACAGGCTCTCACGCTTCGGTTCAGCAACTGCTGGTGGAGGGTGGATCGGACCGGTTGCAACAGAATCGTGTGGCCGAGGGCGGCGCCGACCGTCTGCAGGAACTGCGTGAACGTGTGGCCGAGGGCGGTTCGGATCGGCTGATGCAGAATCGTGTGGCTGAAGGTGGCGCGGATCGTCTGCAGGAATTGCGTGAACGTGTGGCGCAAGTCAGCCCGGGGAATGCGCTGGTGGCTGGTGTAGTCGTCGCGGAAAACCGCCCGGAGTTCGGCTCGAAATATCAGCGCTACTGATCAAATCCGCCCATACAGCACCGATCAATTGTAGGAGCGAGCCTGCTCGCGATAGCGGTATGCCAAGCGCCTGAGATGTCGAATGTTAAGCAGCCATCGCGAGCAGGCTCGCTCCTACAGGGGTTCCGCATTGGGCGCTGAAATCGCGACCGACACCGATCAATTGTAGGAGTGAGCCTGCTCGCGATGGCGGCATGCCAGGCGAATGTGATGTTGAATGTTAAGCAGCCATCGCGAGCAAGCTCGCTCCTACAGGTGTTCCGCATTGGGCGCTGAAATCGCGACTGACATCGATCAATTGTGGGAGCGAGCTTGCTCGCGATAGCGGTATGCCCCGCGACAGAACAGTTGAATGTTAAGCAGCCATCGCGAGCAGGCTCACTCCCACACGGATTCTGCATTGAGCGCTGAAATCGCGACCGACACCGACCAATTGTAGGAGTGAGCCTGCTCGCGATAGCGGTCTGACAGGCGACTGTGATGTCGAATGTTAAACAGCCATCGCGAGCAAGCTCGCTCCCACAGGGGTTGTGCGTTGGGTACAGAAATCGCGACCGACCCCGATCAATTGTAGGAGTGAGCCTGCTCGCGATAGCGGTCTGCCAAGCGCCTGAGATGCCGAATGTTAGGCAGCCATCGCGAGCAGGCTCACTCCTACAGGGGTTGTGCGTTGGGTACAGAAATCGCGACCGACACCGATCAATTGTGGGAGCGAGCTTGCTCGCGATAGCGGCCTACCAGGCGAATGTGATGTTGAATGTTACGCAGCCATCGCGAGCAGGCTCGCTCCTACAGGGGGACTTGGGTTGTCGGGTAGGCATTCGGCAGTCATGGATCAACGCTCTCGATATCAACTATGCGCAAGGGTGTTTTTTCATCGTGCGGTTCCAGCACTAGAGTGGCGACATCTTCTTCCCACTCTCTGGAGCAACATCATGAAAAGCATTATTGGTCTGACCTTCGCCCTTACCGTCCTTGGCGCTACTTCGGCCATGGCCGCGCCTCAAGCCATCGCTGCGGTCAAAGTCGGCCAGCAAGCGGTTCAAAACGTGAACACTGTCGGCATCGACACCGAACGCAAAGGCAGCGTCAATCTGCAGCAGAACGCCGAACAAACCAAACTCTACGTCGCGGAAAACCGTCCTGAGTTCGGCACCAAGCATCAGCGCATCGATGCTTGATCCGGCAGGCGCCACAAGCACTCAAGACCACCCCCAAACCTGTGGCGAGCGAGCTTGCTCGCGCCGGGTTGCGCAGCGACCCCCGCTCCTTTGGAGTGGAAAAAGGGATCAGTTGCGCAGTCCAGCGCGAGCAAGCGCGTTCGCCACAGGTGCGTCTTGATCCACAGACTTGATTCAGCCTTCGCCAGCCAGCCGCGCCGCCAGCGCTTTCGCCTGACTCGCGACATCCGTCACCGCGGTACTTTCCCACCACATCCCGCGCAACGGCGGCCCCATCGCAAACAACCTTCCGCCAACCCGCCCGTCAGCCTCCAGCACCGCGCCATCCGCCGTCGCCGCAATCCCCAACGCCAACGGCCCAGGCTGGATCAACCCGCGCGCCAGCAACTGCTGCGGCAATGGCCGGGCAACGCGCCGCCAGTCGTATTCGATACCGCTGGAATTGATCAACGCCGCGCCGCTGACAATTACTTCCTCAGCCTCACCGCGCCGCCGAATGCGAATATTCACGCCGCCATTGCCATCCGCCGCCAGGTCCTTGAACGACGCCGCGTGAATACGCAGCCGCCCCTCCCCGTGCAAGCGCTCCACCAACTCGGCGCTGAGCGGCGGCGAGCGATGGTGATGACTTTCCCACCACGGCCGCACGTGCCGCACGAATTGCCGACGCTGCCGATCAGTTGCCTGACTCCACAAGCGACCGATGTGCGCGCGCACCGTGTCCAGAGGCGCTTGCCAGTCGATGCCCTGGGTGAGCGCCGCGCGACATTGGCGGCGCAACTCGCGGACCAATTGACGCGGCGTGCGCAGACTCTGGTCCTCGGCAAGAAAATCCACCCAGGCCGGCGGTTGGCGCCGCACATGCGGGAGCAATCCATGTCGGGAAAACACTTCGATCGGCCCGCGATGCCCGGCCTGCTCCAGCGACACCACGGCGTCGACCATGGTCAAACCGGAACCGATGATCAACACCGTCGATTGCGCGTCCAGTTGGCGCATCGCCGCGACATCCCATGGGTCCAGCGCCGCTGCATTGACGCCGCTGGACGCGGTTTGCGGCGTGCGCGCGGCAGCAAACATCCCGGTGGCCAACACCGCAAAAGCACCCTGCAACCGCTGGCCATCACTCAAGGTCAGCTGCACCGAATCATCCTGCGCGAGCAGATCAACCACTTCCGCGCGCACGTGCTCAACCGTAGAACCGTTCAGCGCTCCCACTTCCTGCGCCTCAGCCAACCGCTGCTGCACGTACAAGCCGAAAATCCCGCGCGGCGGAAACAGCTCGCTGACCGGCACATCCTGTTCATCCGACTGCGGCCAACCACCCGCTGCAATGTACTGCGTCAGCCATTGGGTCAAATCATCGGCGTTGTCCGGGTCGACGCTCATGCGCGCCGCGTTGCCGTTCAGCGTGTGGCCCAACTCGACCGCGCTGTACGCTTCGCCCCGGCCGAGTTCGGCGCGTGGCTCGATGACCAGCAGCGAGCGCTGTCCGGGCAACCGCAACAATTGCGCCGCGAGCATTGCGCCGCTGAGGCCGCCGCCGATGATCAGGATGTCTGCGTGGCGGATGGCGTCGGTCGCCTGTCCGCTGGAAGTTGGATTCATCGCACTCTCACGGTCAATGTTTGCCTAGATAAAAGTCATGCAAATCGCCCCGGGCCAACAGCGCCTCGGCACTGCCCGCCAACACCACCCGCCCGGTGTCGAGCACATAAGCGTGCGACGCATACTTGAGCGCCACATTAATGTTTTGCTCGGCAATCAGGAAGCTCACCTGTTCGTCGCGATTGAGTTGGGCAATGATCTCGAAAATCTCCTGGACGATAATCGGCGCCAAACCCATCGACGGCTCATCGAGCAACACCAGCGTCGGCCGCGTCATCAACGCGCGGCCAATGGCAATCATTTGCTGCTCGCCGCCGGAGGTCAGCCCGGCCTGGGTTTTGCGTTTGGTTTTCAGGCGCGGGAACCAGGCATAAATCCGTTCCAGATCGCGCGCCATGTCCTGCCGACTCAAGCGCCGGACAAACCCGCCGCTGCGCAAATTGTCCTCGACCGTCAGTTGCGCGAATACATGCCGACCCTCCAGCACATGCACCATGCCTTGGCCCACCCGCACGCTGGGATCGACGCCCGCCGTATCGCGCCCGAGAAACTCGATGCTGCCGCGACTGACTTGCGCGCGTTCGGCGCGCACCAGTCCGGAAATTGCCTTCAGCGTGGTGCTTTTCCCGGCGCCGTTGGCCCCCAATAACGCGACGATGCCGCCCTTGGGCACCGCGAGGGACACCCCGGCCACGGCGAGGATTGCGCCGTCGTAGATCACTTCGATGTCCTTGACCTGCAGCAAATCGGTGGCAGCAATCTCGCTGGCGGCGTGGTTCATGGCTTATTCATCCCCGGTGCAAGTGCGTGGCGTCAGGCCCTTTTCCTTGGCGAACGCTGCGGATTTTTCATCGATCAAGGGCCGCAGCAATGCGCGATCCGCCGGTACCCAATCGCTGATCAGCGTCCAATTGGCGCCGTCCCACTGCTGCACCCGCGCCGAACCGCCGCCCTCGTGGTCCTTGCACGACAACTTGAGGTTTTGCATCAGGCCCAGGTAGCCCATGTCCTTGAGCCGCGCGTCGTCAATATTCAGGTGTTCCAGACCCCAGCGCCCTTCCTCACCGTTCAACGGCCGCTTGCCGAATTTGCCCTGCGCGGTGCGGATCGCCTCGACCATCACCGCCGCGTTTACAAGCCCGGAGTTGTAATAGACGCTGCCGAAATTCTTCAGGTCCTTGAGGTCGCTTTTGCCCTTGTCGAGGATGTGTTGCTTGAGGCGTTTGTGGATCTCGAAATCAGTGCCGGCCGGGTATGGCGTCAGCGCCAGATAACCTTTGGCAGCGGCGCCGGCGGGCAATACGTCTTCGCTGGAACTGGCCCATATATCGCCGACGATGTGGTCCACCGGGAAACCGAAACGCGCAGCGGTTTTCACCGCCACCGGCGTCGAGACGCCCCACGTGCGCAGGAACACCCAATCCGGATTGGCCTGGCGAATCTGCCGCCATTGCGCCGATTGCTCGTTGCCCGGATCGGCGACTGGAATCTGGATATTCTCGAACCCGTATTTCTGCGCCAACAACTTCAGCGGCCCGAGCGTTTCGCGGCCGTACGCCGAGTCGTGATAGACCGTGGCAATCTTCTTGCCCTTGAGCTTGTCGAATCCGCCCTCACGCTGGGCGATGTAATTGATCAGGCTCGATGCCTCGCTGTAGAACGTCAGCATCACCGGGAAGTTGTACGGAAACACCGTGCCGTCGGTGGCTTCGGTGCGCCCGTAACCGAGGGTCACCAGCGGAATCTTGTCGACCTCGGCGCGCTCGCTCAGGGCATACGCGGCCGGTGCACCGTTGGGTGCGTAAATCGCCACCGGCGCGCCGTCCAGACCATTTTTGAAGCGCTCGTAACACTCGATACCCTTTTCTGCCGTCCACTCGGTTTCGCATTCCTGCCAAACCAGTTTGACCCCGTTGATCCCGCCCTCGACCTCGTTGATGTAGTTCAGGTAATCGAGCATCCCAGCCCACACCTGCACGCCGCTGGAGGCGTAGGCGCCGACGCGGTAAGTGGCCAACGGGAAAAACTGCTGGTCGGGCGAGGCCTGGACCACCGGCGCCGCACTGGCATAAATCGCGAGCGCCAGAGCGGCGCTCACCCACGAACGTTTCAACGATGCACGCATGGTTTCTCTCTGATCAGATGTGGAATTCAGAAGCGCAGCGGCCAGTGACTCAGCCGTTGACGAAAGTTGCTCAGCAAACGGATCAAGCCTTCCGGTTCCTTGATCAGGAACAGGATGATCAGCACGCCGAAGATGATTTTTTGCAGGTTCTGCAATTGCCCGGCATCCACCGCACCGCCAAACAACGCCTGCCCGGCATGGCTCAGCAGAATCGGCAACAGACTGATAAACGCCGCGCCAACGAAGTTGCCGGCAATGCTGCCCATGCCGCCAATAATGATGATGAACAGGATCTGGAACGACCGGTTGATATCGAAACTGCTGGCGCTGGCCGTGCCCAGATAAGCGAAGGCCCACAATGCGCCGGCAATGCCGAGGTAGAACGAGCTGACGGCGAACGCCAGGTGTTTGTAGCGCACCACCGGAATGCCGATCACCGCAGCGGCGGTGTCCATGTCGCGAATCGCCATCCAGTTGCGGCCGATCTGGCTTTTCACCAGATTGAGCGCAACCCAGGTCAGCAACAGCACCGTGGTCAACGTCAGCAGATAACGCCCGACCGGGGTGTTGAGGTCATGCCCGAACAGCGCCAGTTTCGGCGCGGAAATGGTCCCGGACGAGCCGTAGTTGTAGAACCAGGGGAATTTGACGAACAGCCATTCGAGGAAGAACTGCGCGGCCAGCGTCGTGACCATCAGGTAAAAACCCTTGATCCGCGAGCTCGGCAAACCGAACACGTAACCGACCACGGCGCTGATCAATCCACCGCCCAGCAATGCCACCGGCAAGCCCAATTCCGGCAAACGCAGCAGAAATCCATAAGTGGCAAACGCGCCGACGGCCATGAACCCGGCGGCGCCGACCGAGGTCTGGCCGGTGTAGCCGGTCAGCAGGTTGAGGCCGAGCCCGGCGAGTGACAGCACCAGAAACGGGATCAGAATTGCGTTCAGCCAATAGTCATTGCCGGTCAGCGGCACGATTACAAACGCGATCAACAACAAAGCGCTCAAGGCCAGCGGCAAACGACGCTGAAGCAACACTGACGGCGCGGTTTCGCGGGTGAGGGAGATCGACATGGTTTCAGACTCGCTCGATGGCGCGCTCGCCGAACAGGCCGGCG
This sequence comes from Pseudomonas sp. SJZ131, assembly GCF_007828705.1. Taxonomy (NCBI): domain Bacteria; kingdom Pseudomonadati; phylum Pseudomonadota; class Gammaproteobacteria; order Pseudomonadales; family Pseudomonadaceae; genus Pseudomonas; species Pseudomonas sp. SJZ131. The sequence continues at coordinate 1,336,041 of NZ_VIVC01000001.1, forward strand.
GGACGGATGTAGAGGAAGGCCAGGGCCAGGACGTAAGCGAACCACGGCGTGATGCCGCCGCCGATCAACGGGCCGATGTACACCTCGGCGAGATTCTCGGCGGCACCGACGATCAACCCGCCGACAATCGCCCCGCCAATCGAGGTGAAACCGCCGATGATCAACACCGGCAAAGCCTTGAGCACCACCAGCGACAAGGAAAACTGCACCCCTTGGCGCGCGCCCCAGAGCAATCCGGCGACCAGCCCGACCACCCCGGCGACCGCCCAGACGATCTGCCAGATACGGTTGAGGTTGATGCCAATCGATAAGGCTGCGGTGGTGTCGTCCGCTACCGCGCGCAGCGACACGCCGATCCGGGTCTTGTTGAACAGCAGCGCCAGCACCGTGACCAACACAATGGCAACGGCGGCGGCGATCAGGTCGAACTGGCTGACCATCATCGCCCCGATGAAAATCGGGACGTCGTCGATGCCCAGATCCAGCGCCCGCACCTGCGAACCCATCAAGCCCTGCGCCAGCCCTTCGATGATGAACGACAGCCCCAACGTCGCCATGAACAGGGTGATTTGCGAACGGTTGACCAGCGGCCGCAGCACCAACCGCTCGATCAGCAACGCGCCGATGATCATCACCAGCACCGTCAGCAACAGCGCCAGCACAAACGGAATGCCTTGGTCGTGGAGGCTGACAAAAGTCAGCGCGGCGAACAGCAGCATCGCGCCCTGGGCGAAATTGAACACGCCGCTGGCCTTGTAGATCAGCACAAAACCGATGGCGACCAGCGAGTACATGGTGCCGGCGAGCAAGCCGCCGAGCAGGGTTTCGAAGAAAAATGTCATCAGTGCACCACTCCCAGATACGCCGCGATAACCTCGGGATCGGCCTGAACCTGGGCGGGCGTGCCGTCGCCGACCTTGCTCCCGTAATCGAGCACCACAACATGGTCGGACAGGCCCATGACCACGCTCATGTCGTGCTCGATCAGCACTACGGTGGTGCCGAGGTCGCGGTTGATGTCAGCGATAAATCGGGCCATTTCCTGTTTCTCTTCAGCGTTCATCCCGGCCATTGGCTCGTCGAGCAGCAACAGGCGTGGCCCGGCGATCAACGCGCGACCCAACTCGACGCGTTTTTGCAGGCCATAGGAGAGGTTGCCGACCGGCACATCGCGGTGCGCTTGCAGTTCCAGAAACTCCAGAATGCCTTGCGCCTGTTGGCGGAATTCGGCGGCTTCGCGGCGCGCGCGCGGCAGGTTCAGCGCTTGTTCGATGAAGCTGCTGCGCAGGTGCCGCGACAGGCCGGTAAGGATGTTGTCGATCACGCTCATTTTCTTGAACAGCGCGTTGTTCTGGAACGTGCGGCCAATGCCCCGGCGCGCGGCAGTCAGCGGGTCGATGCGCTTGAACGGCTGCTGCTCGAAAATGATCGAACCGGCATCGAAGCGATACCCGCCGTTGAGCACATTGAGCAGCGAACTTTTGCCGGCGCCGTTAGGGCCGATCAATGCGCAGATTTCGCCCTTGCGCACGTCGAAGGACAATTGGTTGATCGCCTTCACGCCTTTGAATGACAGGGAAATGCCGCTGACTTGGAGGATCGATTCGGTCGAGCTCATGCGATGTCCCGTTTGAATTCGGCAAGCCAGGTCGGTGCGGTGGGCACGTCGCGGCTGCGCGTGGCTTGCCAGATAAAGTGCAGGTTGTGAAAGCCGAGCAAGCGCCGCACCCGGTTTTTGATCAGGCGTTGCAGTGGTTTCTCCGGGTGGGCGATGGCCCAGTCGCAGAGGCGTCGGCGCCAGGTGTTTGGTGGCGCGAGGCGGCTTTCGATTTCGCCGGCCAAGGTGTCCAGACGCTCGGCGGACAGCAGCCCGGACGGCGCCACTTCGCGGCGATCGCGACTGGCGCTGCCGGGGCTTTCGGGGAATGCCAAGACGTGACCGCTGGCCAGCCATTGGTCGAGCAACACGCCGAGGCCGTCCTGCCATGCGGTGCTTTCTTCGCTCCACAGCTGCGCCGTTTTGATATTCAGGCGCAGGCGCTGCGCAGGTTCGACCGGGCCGAGCAGTTCAGCGAAATTCAATAGCGTCTGGCCGTGGTTGAGCCAGCGTTGTCGGGTCTGTCGTCCTTGGACAAAAGCGTGCGTCGGGTGACTGCGCCACAGCACTTTGCGCAGCGCCTCGGGGTCGAGGGTGTCGGGCAAGGTCAGCACTTCGCCGCCAACATGCCGGGCGGCTAACGCCAGCAGCAACAGATCCGGCTCGAAAGCACCGCTCAGGGCCAGTCGCGAGCCTTCGGTAAAGCCCTGCTGGCGCAAGCCGTCAGCGAGACGCTCGACATCGCGCAAGGCATCGATCCAGCGCCAGACATACCACTGACCGTGGCGTTTGTGCCGCAGCGCGATGTGCAACGGACTGACCTGGCCCCAGTGACGCAACTGCTCCAGGGCCAGCGGTGCCTCGACGTGCCATTCGGCAGAATCGGCAACGGTCGGACGTTTGAGTTCATGCACGCTCATGGGTTGACCTCCTGTTCATGGGCTGTGGCGAGGGGGCTTGCCCCCGTTCGGCTGCGCAGCAGTCGTAATCCTGTACGCAGGGTGTTGAGCGAAGAAAAAAGTCAGGGACCGCTTCGCGACCCAATCGGGGCAAGCCCACTCGCCACAGGGTTCAGGCCGATGCGGCTTGTTTCTCCTGCTGCCGCAACGCCGCCAAGTCTCGATACCCGGCGCCCGGATGGATGTCCGGCAATCGCGGCCCTGCGCCAAACAACTTCTCGCGCAAGGTCCCCGGCGCGTATTCGGTCTTGTACACGCCGCGCTTTTGCAATTCCGGCACCAGCAATTCCACCGCGTCGACAAACGTTTCGTGGGTCAGCGCATACGCCAGGTTGAACCCGTCGACATCGGTGTCCTCGACCCACTCCTGCAGCAGGTCCGCCACCGTCTCCGGACTGCCGACAAACAACGGGCCAAACCCACCAATGCCGACCCAATCGGCCAATTCATTCGGTGTCCAGACCTTGTTCGGATCGGCCGTGGAAAACGCTTCCACCGCCGATTGAATCGCATTGGTATGCACGTGCTTGAGCGGTTCATCCGGTTTGAACCGGCTGAAATCAATCCCGGTCCAGCCCGAAATCAGCGCCATCGCGCCCTCGTAACTGACCCAGGTTTTGTATTCCTCAAACTTGGCTTTAGCCTTGGCGTCGGTCTCGCCGAGAATCACCGTTTGCAGGTTGAAGATCAGAATCTTGCGCGGGTCGCGCCCCGCCTCCGCCGCCCGCCGACGAATATCCGCGACGGTTTTCTTCAGCAGCACTTTCGACGGCGCCGCGACAAACACGCACTCGGCGTGCTCGGCGGCAAACTGCTTGCCACGACTCGAGGCGCCGGCCTGATACAGCACGGGCGTGCGCTGCGGCGACGGCTCGCAGAGGTGAATACCGGGCACTTGAAAATGTTTGCCGACGTGCTGGATTTCATGAATCTTGCTCGGGTCACTGAAGATCCGCCGCTCGCGATCACGCAGGATCGCGCCCTCCTCCCAACTGCCTTCCCAGAGCTTGTAGCAAACCTCCAGATACTCCTCGGCGAAGTCGTAACGCGCGTCGTGTTCGGTCTGATTCTTCTGCCCGAGATTCTTTGCTCCGCTCTCCAGATAAGAAGTGACGATGTTCCACCCGGCGCGGCCCTTGGTCAGGTGGTCGAGCGTCGACAGGCGTCGGGCGAACGGATACGGATGCTCGAACGACAACGACGCCGTCAGGCCAAAACCCAAGTGTTCCGTGACCAGCGCCATTGGCGGAATCAGTTGCAGCGGATCGTTGACCGGCACTTGCGCAGCCTGCCGAATCGCCGCGTCACCGTTGCCGTTGTAGACGTCGTAAATCCCGAGCACGTCGGCGATAAACAAGCCATCGAACTTGCCGCGCTCAAGGATCTTCGCCAGATCGGTCCAGTATTCGAGGTCCTTGTACTGCCACGAGCGATCCCGTGGATGCGCCCATAACCCGGGCGATTGATGGCCGACGCAGTTCATGTCGAAAGCATTCAGACGAATTTCACGGGCCATCAAACGGCTCCCTGTTCAAGTGCGCGCACGCTCGGCGGATGAATGCCGTTGAGGCGGAAGTTGCCGATCAGATGCAGTTTCCAGCGCAGCGGATCCTCAAGTGATCCGTGCAATGCGGTGCGCTGGCCGGTGAGTTCGAACTCGGCGTTGCTCACGGCATTCAGGGCATCGGCACTGGCCAGGTGCGACTCGGCAATTGCAACGCTGATTTCGGTATCGTCGAAAGCGCTGTCGAGAAACGCTTCAGCACGCTCCAGCAGCGCAGCGGCGACTTCGATACGGATGTGCAAATCGCCGACCCGGCTAATCACAAACGGATCATCGCTGGCCTGTTTTTGCTGGCGAACCAGGCGCAACGTCGCGTCAAACAGGCTGCGGGCGTTGTGCAAGTCGTGCTGACTTTTTGCCAGGGATTGCCCGGCGCTAAGCGGTTGGGTCAAGGCATTCATGGTGACGTCCTCAGTTCCAGGCGTGGCGCGCGGGTTTCACGCCGTTGAGCAAATAATTGCCGATCAGGTGAAATTTCCAGCGCGCCGGGTCGTGCAAGGTGTGGGTGCGGGCGTTGCGCCAGTGGCGATCGAGGTTGTATTTGCCGAGCACCGAGCGGGTGCCGGCCAACTCGAAGAGTTTGCTGCTGGCGAGCAAGGCGATTTCAGCCGAGAGCACTTTGGCCTGCGCGACCACTAGCGAGGCATGCGCCACCGTGTCTTCGTTGGGCTCGAGTAGCGCTTGATCGACGGCCAGCCCGGCTTTTTTCAGGATCGCTTCGGTGCCGTGGACGCGCCATTCGAGCTCGCCAATCGCGGCGATGCTGAACGGGTCTTGCCAGCCGTGATCATGACCACTGTCGATCCATGGCCGCGATTCACGGGCGTAACGTTTGGTTTCTTCAAGGGCGCCGAGGGCGATTCCGGTGTCGACGGCGGCTTGGATGATTTGCGAGATCGGGCCGTCGGCGGTCGGTTCATCGAACGCCTTGTGCGCTGGAATCACAGCGCTGCGCGGGACTTTCACCGCATTCAACGTCACGCCACCACTGGCCGTGGTGCGTTGGCCGAAACCGTCCCACGTGTCGTTTACGGTCAGCCCTGGAGTGTCGCGCTCGATGAAAGCAATGAACGCCTTGTTGTCCTCATCGACCCCGACCGCCGGAACGATATGCGCGAACAATGCGCCAGTGCAGTAGAACTTCTCGCCGTCGATTTGCGCGGTGTCCGCCTCGAAACGTATGCGCGTTTCAAACGCTCCGGCGTTTTTGCTTTTCGCTTCGGAGAACGCGTTGCCGAATCGGTAACCCTGCAGGGCTTTGCCGAAGTAATAGCGCTTCTGCTCTTCGGTGCCGGTCTGCAACAGGATGTCGAGCACGCCGAGGTGGTTCTGCGGAATTTGCCCGAGGGACGAATCGGCAGCGGAAATGATCTTGATCACTTCGGCGACGGTCACGTAGGAAACCCCGGCGCCGCCGTATTCCTTGGGCACCGTGATGCCCCAGAGGCCGCTGGCGGAGAACTCGTCCAACTCGCTGATCGGCAAGCGGCGCTCGCGATCGCGCACGCCGGCCTCGACGGCAAAACGCGCGGCAAGCTTGTGCGCAACGGCGATTGCTTCGGCGTCCGAGCGGATGATGTGGGCGTTGCTGGGGGAAGTTGTCATGAGCCGACTCCGTGGTTCCGGGTGATTACCCAGAGCATTTGCAGGAGTCGTGCCTGAATCTTAAAACGTATTATTTCAGAAGCTTACGGAACAATCAGAGAATCGCTTGCAGCTTCAAACCAGCAATCTGTTCATCCACTGTTGATCGGCAAACAGTTAAATCACCACGTTACGGACAAACCGCGCAGCCACTTCGCCGTCGTTGCGATAGGAATGCGGCTGGTTGCTGGCGAACATGAAGAACTCGCCGGCAGCGATTTTCTGCACAGTGTCGCCCAGCATCAGGGTCAGACAACCTTCGAACACATAAAGTTGTTCGCTCCAGCCATCGGCGTCCGGTTGCGAGGGGTAGACTTCGCCCGGTTGCAGGCACCATTCCCATTGCTCCACTTCGCGGGTCGCGGTGGCTTTGGAGAGCAATACCGCTTTGCTGCCGGGGATGCTGCCGGCCCAGGCGATTTCGTTGATGCGGCTTGGGTCGCGCACATCGGGTGCCTGGATCAGGTCGCTGAAGGCGACGTCGAGCGCTTCGGCGACGCGGTCGAGGGTGGTCAAGCTGACGTTTTTCTCGCCGGCCTCGATGGCCACCAGCATCCGCCGACTGACGCCGGATTTCTCGGCGAGCGCGGTCTGGCTCATGTCGGCAGCGTGGCGCAGGCGCCGGACGTTCTGGCTAACGTGCTGCAGGACCGACGCTCGAGGGGTGGAATCTTTGTGCACTATATTGCTCACTCGCTGGTGTTGGGCAGTATACTGCGCAACTTCGGGCGCATTGTGCGTCTCACTCAGGTAGCGCGCAAGGTTATGACGTCGGTGAATTCCCCTCAGGCTTCTTCTCGTTTCTCGCGGTTCAGCAAAGCCGAGTGCGTGCTGGTGGTGATCACCATGATCTGGGGCGGCACGTTTTTGCTGGTGCAGCACGCGATGACCGTCAGCGGCCCGATGTTTTTCGTCGGTCTGCGCTTTGCCGCGGCGGCGTGCATCGTTGCCCTGTTCTCTTGGCGCAGCCTGTGCGATCTGACGCTGCTGGAGCTCAAGGCCGGCGCTTTTATTGGCGTGGCAATCATGCTCGGTTACGGCTTGCAGACGGTTGGCTTGCAGACCATTCCCAGCAGCCAATCAGCCTTTATTACCGCGCTTTACGTGCCATTTGTGCCGTTGCTGCAATGGCTGGTGTTCGGCAAGCGGCCGGGGCTGATGCCGAGCATTGGCATCATGTTGGCGTTCACTGGGTTGATGCTGTTGTCCGGGCCTTCGGGCGCTTCGCTGGATTTCAGCCCCGGCGAGATCGCAACGTTGATCAGCACCGTGGCGATTGCCGCCGAGATTATTTTGATCAGCACTTATGCCGGTCAGGTTGATGTGCGGCGGGTGACCGTGGTGCAACTGGCGGTGACGTCGGTGCTGGCGTTCTTGATGGTTGTGCCGACGCAGGAAGTGCTTCCGGGTTTTTCCTGGTTATTGCTGGGTAGCGCGCTGGGGCTGGGCGCGGCGAGTGCGGCGATCCAGGTGGCGATGAACTGGGCGCAGAAGAGCGTTTCGCCGACTCGGGCGACGCTGATTTATGCCGGCGAGCCTGTGTGGGCGGGGATCGTAGGGCGCCTCGCCGGCGAGCGATTGCCAGCAATTGCGCTGCTCGGCGCCGGGTTGATCGTCGCGGCGGTGATCGTCAGTGAGCTGAAAACCAAGGGCAAGGATCGCGAGCAGCGCGACGAAGCGCTGGAGAGCGAAGCGGTCGATTAGGCATCTGTAGGAGCGAGGCTTGCCCGCGAAGGCGATTGACCATTCAAAACTGATGTTGGCTGGTACACCGCTATCGCGAGCAGGCTCACTCCTACACTGGTTAGGCGTTGCGCACAAAACGTCTGGCTTAAGCAATTCAGTGGGAGCAAGGCTTGCCCGCGATCAGGCCAGACCTGCCATCCCCCGCCGCAAGAAACAATGCCAATCAACCTTTCTCAGTCCACTTTGTAGGATCCTGCCACAAGTTGGCGTTTTGCGATCCGGGAGCTGGCACGTATGATGCTTCACAAACTTCCGCAGATTAGAAGCCTATGTCCCTGATAGTTCTACTGCTCCTGCCATTCATTGGCAGCTGTGTCGCGGCTTTGCTGCCCCACAACGCGCGTAACGCTGAATCACTGTTGGCTGGCCTGGTTGCTTTGATCGGCACCATTCAGGTCGCGCTCCTGTACCCGCAGATCGCCGATGGCGGCGTCATTCGCGAAGAGTTCTTCTGGTTACCCAGCCTCGGGCTGAATTTCGTTTTGCGCATGGACGGCTTTGCCTGGCTGTTCTCGCTGTTGGTGCTGGGCATCGGCACCCTGGTGTCGCTGTACGCCCGCTACTACATGTCGCCGGACGATCCGGTGCCGCGATTCTTCGCGTTTTTCCTGGCGTTCATGGGCGCCATGCTCGGTTTGGTGATCTCCGGCAACCTGATTCAAATCGTATTTTTCTGGGAGCTGACCAGCCTCTTCTCATTCCTGCTGATCGGCTATTGGCACCACCGCGCGGATGCCCGACGCGGCGCCTACATGGCGCTGATGGTCACCGGCGCCGGGGGATTGTGCCTGTTGGCGGGGGTAATTCTGCTCGGCCATGTGGTCGGCAGCTACGACCTCGACAAGGTCCTGGCCGCCGGCGATCTGATTCGCGCACACGCCCTCTACCCCATCCTGCTCCCGCTCATTCTGGTCGGCGCTTTAAGCAAAAGCGCGCAATTCCCCTTCCACTTCTGGCTGCCCCACGCCATGGCGGCACCTACCCCGGTTTCGGCTTATCTGCACTCGGCGACCATGGTCAAGGCCGGGGTTTTCCTGCTTGCGCGGCTGTGGCCGTCGCTGTCCGGCAGTGAAGAATGGTTCTACATCGTCGGTGGGGCCGGCGCGTGTACGCTGTTGCTCGGCGCTTATTGCGCGATGTTTCAGAACGACCTCAAAGGTCTGCTGGCGTACTCGACCATCAGCCACCTTGGCCTGATCACCCTGCTGCTGGGCCTCAACAGTCCGCTTGCCGCCGTCGCCGCGGTGTTCCACATCCTCAACCACGCCACGTTCAAAGCCTCGCTGTTCATGGCCGCCGGCATCATCGACCACGAAAGCGGCACTCGCGACATCCGCAAGCTCAGTGGTCTGATCAAGCTGATCCCGTTCACCGCAACACTGGCAATGGTCGCCAGCGCCTCGATGGCCGGCGTGCCGCTGCTCAACGGCTTCCTCTCGAAAGAAATGTTCTTCGCCGAAACCGTGTTCATCAACGCCACGGCGTGGGTCGAAATGGCGCTGCCGATTGTCGCGACCATCGCCGGCATGTTCAGCGTCGCCTATTCCCTGCGCTTCACCGTCGACGTGTTCTTTGGCCCGACCGCCACCGATCTTCCCCACGTCCCGCACGAACCGCCGCGCTGGATGCGCGCGCCCGTTGAACTGCTGGTGTTCACCTGCCTGATTGTCGGAATCTTCCCGGCGCAAGTGGTCGGCCCGTTGCTCGCCGCTGCCGCACTGCCGGTCGTCGGCGGCACGCTGCCGGAATACAGCCTGGCGATCTGGCACGGCTGGAACGCGCCGATGATCATGAGTCTGGTCGCCATGTCCGGCGGCATCGTCCTCTATCTGCTGCTGCGCAACCAACTGAAACGCGGACGCTTCAAATACCCGCCGATCATTGGCCGCTTCAACGGCAAGCGCCAGTTCGAGCGCAGCCTCGTGGTGATGATGCGTCTGGCCCGACGCCTCGAACGCCTCGTCAGTTCCAAACGCCTGCAAACCCAACTGTTCCTGATGGTTGTCGCCGCTGTGCTGGCCGGGTTGATCCCGATGCTCAACAGCCAGTTGACCTGGGGCGACCGGCCGAAGATTCCGGGTTCGATCGTCTTCGTGACCCTCTGGTTGCTGGCAATTGCCTGTGCCCTCGGCGCCGCGTGGCAGGCCAAATATCACCGACTCGCGGCCCTGACCATGGTCAGTGTCTGCGGGTTGATGACCTGCGTGACCTTCGTCTGGTTCTCGGCGCCGGATCTGGCTTTGACCCAACTGGTGGTCGAAGTGGTGACCACGGTCCTGATTCTGCTCGGCCTGCGCTGGTTGCCGCGACGGATCGAAGAAGTCACGCCATTACCGAGCACCCTGCGCAAGGCGCGCGTGCGGCGTATTCGTGACTTCCTGTTGTCGGTGGTGGTCGGCGGCGGGATGGCGCTGCTGTCCTATGCGATGCTGACGCGGCAGACACCGAACGATATTTCCTCGTTTTACCTCAGTCGCGCGCTGCCCGAGGGTGGCGGCAGCAACGTGGTCAACGTGATGCTCGTGGACTTCCGTGGCTTCGACACCCTCGGCGAAATCACCGTGCTGGCGGCCGTGGCGCTGACAGTCTTCGCCCTGCTGCGGCGCTTCCGCCCACCGAAAGAAAGTCTGCAACTGCCAGCACAGCAACGTTTGCTGGCACCGGACGTGGTCACTGATCTGGTCAACCCGCGTTCGGCCAGCGACACAGCGCTCGGCTTCATGATGGTCCCGGCGGTGCTGGTGCGTCTGTTGCTGCCGATTGCGGTGGTGATTTCCTTCTATCTATTCATGCGCGGGCACAACCAGCCGGGCGGCGGTTTTGTCGCCGGGCTGGTGATGTCGGTGGCGTTCATTCTGCAATACATGGTCGCCGGCACGCAGTGGGTCGAGGCGCAAATGAGTCTGCGACCGTTGCGCTGGATGGGCACCGGTTTACTGTTCGCCACCGTCACCGGGCTCGGGGCGATGGCGGCCGGTTATCCGTTCCTGACCACGCACACCTGGCATCTCAAACTGCCGGTTCTGGGCGACATCCACATTGCCAGCGCGCTGTTTTTCGACATTGGCGTGTACGCCGTGGTAGTCGGCTCGACGCTGTTGATGCTCACCGCCATCGCCCACCAATCGGTGCGAGGTCACAAAACCGCCGCGCAACCCAAACCCAATGCCCTGCCTAGAGCCGTTGCTGCCAAAGGAGCCGTCTGATGGAAGAAGTCATCGCAATCGCCATCGGCGTCCTCGCAGCCTCCGGCGTCTGGCTGATCCTGCGGCCACGGACATTTCAGGTGGTCATGGGCCTGTGCCTGCTGTCCTACGGGGTTAACCTGTTCATCTTCAGCATGGGCAGCCTGTTCATCGGCAAAGAACCGATCATCAAGGACGGCGTGCCGCAGGACTTGCTGCATTACACCGACCCGTTGCCCCAAGCGCTGGTATTGACTGCCATCGTCATCAGTTTCGCCATGACCGCGCTGTTCCTCGTGGTGTTGCTGGCTTCGCGGGGCTTGACCGGCACCGACCACGTGGATGGCCGGGAGCCTAAAGAATGAATGTGATGACGCACCTGATCGCCGCGCCGATTCTGCTGCCGCTACTGACCGCCGCGATCATGCTGATGCTCGGCGAACGGCATCGCCCGCTCAAAGCCAAGATCAATCTTTTCTCCAGTCTGGTCGGGCTGGGCATTTCGGTGATGCTGCTGCAATGGACCCAAAGCAGCGGCATGCCGGGTTCGATTGGCGTGTATCTGCCGGGCAACTGGCAAGTCCCGTTCGGCATTGTGCTGGTGGTCGATCAACTGTCGGCAATGATGCTGGTGCTGACCGGGATCATCGGCGTCAGCGCCCTGCTGTTCGCCATGGCTCGCTGGGATGGCGCCGGTTCGAGCTTTCACGCCTTGTTCCAGATTCAATTGATGGGGCTGTACGGCGCGTTCCTGACGGCCGACCTGTTCAACCTGTTCGTGTTCTTCGAAGTGCTGCTCGCGGCATCTTACGGCTTGATGCTGCACGGCTCCGGCCGGGCGCGGGTGTCGTCAGGGCTGCATTACATTTCGATCAACTTGCTCGCCTCTTCGCTGTTTCTGATTGGCGCGGCACTGATCTACGGCGTCACCGGCACGCTGAACATGGCCGACCTGGCGATGAAAATCCCGCTGGTACCAGAAGCCGATCTCGGCTTGCTGCATGCCGGCGCGGCGATTCTGGCGGTGGCGTTTCTGGCAAAAGCCGGGATGTGGCCGCTGAACTTCTGGCTGGTGCCGGCCTACTCCGCCGCCAGCGCGCCGGTCGCGGCGATGTTCGCGATCATGACCAAAGTCGGCGTCTACACCTTGCTGCGTCTGTGGACGCTGTTGTTCTCCGGGCAAGCCGGGGCGTCGGCGTATTTCGGTGGCGACTGGCTGATCTATGGCGGCATGGCGACCATTACCTGCGCCGCCGTGGCGATCCTCGCCGCGCAACGCCTGGAACGATTGGCCAGCCTGAGCATTCTGGTGTCGGCCGGGATTCTGCTGTCAGCCATCGGTTTCGCCCAACCCAACCTGATCGGCGCAGCACTGTTTTACCTGGTCAGCTCGACGCTGGCCTTGAGCGCGCTGTTCCTCTTGGCCGAGTTGATCGAGCGCTCTCGTTCTGCCAATGAAATCCCACTGTTCGACGACAGCGACCTGCTGCCACGGCCAATGGAATCGCTGCAACCGCCCAAAGGCATCAACCTCGACGATGAACAGAAAGCCGTGGTCGGCCAAGTGATTCCCTGGACCATGGCGTTCCTCGGTTTGAGTTTCATTGCCTGTTCGTTGCTGATCATCGGCATGCCGCCGCTGTCCGGGTTTATCGGCAAGCTCGGCTTGCTGCACGCGCTGCTGAATCCGTTGGGCTTTGGCGATAGCGGCGACGTCCCGGTGTCGAACGCGGCGTGGGGCTTGCTGGCGCTGCTGGTGCTTTCCGGTCTGGCTTCGCTGATTGCCTTTTCGCGGCTGGGCATCCAGCGCTTCTGGACCCCGGAAGAGCGCCCTTCGCCGCTGCTGCGGCGCTTTGAATGCGTACCGATCATCGTCCTGCTGGGGTTGAGCGTTGCGCTGACTTTCAAGGCTGAACCGCTGCTGCGCTACACCCAGGCTGCCGCGCAGGCGCTGAATAACCCGGAGCAATACGTAATGGCGGTGCTCGCCACCCGCGCGGTGCCGAGCCCCGAAGGCAAAGCGGCCCTGCTGGAGGCGCAGCCATGAAGCGTTTGTTTCCGGCACCGTGGTTATCTTTGGCGTTGTGGTTGTTGTGGCTGCTGCTGAACTTGTCGTTGAGCCCCGGCAATCTGTTGCTCGGTGCAATGCTAGGCTTTTGCGCGCCGCTGATGACGCGCAAACTGCGCCCCTTGCCGATCCGGATTCGCCGGCCGGGGGTAATTGTGGGGTTGTTCTTGCTGGTCGGGCGTGACGTGGTGGTGTCGAACCTCGCCGTGGCCTGGGGCGTGCTGACCGCCGGCCACCGCCCGCCGCGCTCGGCATTCGTCAAAGTGCCGCTGGATTTGCAGGACGCCAATGGCCTCGCGGCGTTGTCGGTGATCTGCACGGTGGTGCCCGGCACGGTCTGGTCGGAACTGGCGCTGGACCGCAGCATTCTGTTGCTGCACGTGTTTGATCTGGACGATGAAACGACGTTTATCGAGCACTTCAAGACGACCTATGAGCGGCCCCTGATGGAGATCTTCGAATGAGCCCTTTGTTGGCGAATGCGATTCTGCTGAGCCTGTTCATCTTCTCCGTGGCGATGATCCTGACGCTGCTGCGACTGTTTCGCGGCCCGTCGGCTCAGGACCGGGTTCTGGCGCTGGATTACCTGTACATCATCGCCATGCTGATGATGCTCACCCTGGCCATTCGTTATGCCAGTGACACTTACTTTGAGGCGGCGTTGCTGATCGCCTTGTTCGGCTTCGTCGGCTCGTTTGCCCTGGCCAAATTCCTCCTGCGTGGCGAGGTGATCGAATGAATGGCGAATTGTCGATGTGGGTCGAGATTCCAGTGGCGATTCTGCTTGTGCTCAGCAGCCTGTTTGCGCTGATTGGCGCGGTGGGGCTGGTACGAATGAAGGATTATTTCCAGCGCATGCACCCGCCGGCCCTGGCCTCGACGTTAGGCGCGTGGTGCGTGGCATTGGCGTCGATCATTTATTTCTCGGCACTGAAGTCGGCGCCGGTGCTGCACGCGTGGCTGATTCCGATTCTATTGGCGATCACCGTGCCGGTAACCACGCTGCTGCTGGCGCGCGCGGCGTTGTTTCGCAAGCGCATGGCCGGGGACGATGTGCCGGCCGAGGTGAGTAGCCGCAACAGTGAGAGTCAGGGCTAGGCTCAACGGTTTGTATTGATTGAGCGAGCGTCTTCGCGGGCAAGCCCCGCTCCTACAGCTGCGCAAACCCCGTAGGAGCGAGGCTTGCCCGCGAAGCTCCTCAGCAACGACTCAAATCCACGCAACCGCCAACAGCCCCGCCCCCAACACTACGCACAGCGGCGAATACGCCCAGGTATCCAGACGCGCAAACTTCGAATCCTTGACCTGTTTGAAAAAACCCACCAGGTTCGAATCACCGATCGCCCGGGCGAACATCAGCATCGCAATAGCGCTGATCACCCATTGCAGCGACCAGTGATGCACCGTCGGCAGATACAAACCGACACGCAAACACACCAGCATCGCAATCAGCAACAATCCCACGGCGACCAGCAACGTCGCAAAACCCGATGGTTTGAACGCCGGCCGGGATTCGCCGCCGCCCTCGCTGGGCACCCGGGGCACCGCCGCATCACTTCCGAGCTTGCCACCTGCTGCCCAATACAGATGAATCAGGCTGATCAGCAGGAAGATTGCAGCCATCCATTGCGCGACCATTAGGCTCATATTCAGAATTCCAGCGTGAAATGTCGCAGCAGGATGAACTTCATCGCGCATTTTTGTAAGGGTAAATGTCATCGACGGTGCTAAAGTGCCGCTCCATGAAATTCGCCCGATCTGATCGCACACTAATGGCCTGGATGCTTTATTGCTGCGTCCTGTTCAACGTGTTCGCCTGCAGCATCGGTCACGGGCAAATGGTCGGGATGCAGCTCAACGGCCTCGGCGGGCAGTTTTGCAGCGTCGACCCAGCGACTCAGGCGCCCGCCGCCGCCAACCCTGGCGAAGACAAACTGCCGACGCTCGCCAAAGCCTTCGGCTGCCCGCTGTGCTCCACCGGCGGCATGGGTCCGGCGCTCAATTCCAGCCTGACCCTGGCGATTCTGCCGCAGCAACACAGTCCGCCATTGGCCGGTGTTGCAGCCATCGACCTGCCTGCCCGCCACACTTGGCCATCGGCCAATCCCCGCGCCCCGCCTTTCGCCTGAATCACCTCGACCGTATCGATCAGCCTGCTCGCTAACGCGTGGCGTTTGCCTGTGCGCTGTTTTCCAGTCAAGAATTCAGGATTCAATCGATGAAACACATCCCTTTGCTGGCGAGCCTGTTTGGCTGTCTGCCACTTTCGCTGTGCGCAAGCGCTTGGGCGCAAACCAGCATCGACCTCGCGCCGATCACCATTGATGGCGAAACCAATGCCGAGCCGGGCCTCAGCCTCGATCAATCCAGCGGCATGGCCTCGCGCCTTGGTTTGAGCGTGCGCGACACGCCGGCCTCAGTCGCCATCGCCAACCGCAACGACATCGAACGTCACGGCGCGCAGAACTTTCAGGACGCCGCCAACACCTTGCCCGGCGTGAATGCCAGCGCGCCGCCGGGGGTTTGGCGGATTCGTCTCCTATCGAGGTTTCACCAGCAGCCAGATCACCCAGATGTTCAACGGCATCAACGTTTCCGGCGGCCTCGCCCGGCCGGTGGACGCGTGGATTTATGATCGGGTGGAACTGGTCGGCGGGCCCTCCTCGCTGATCAATGGCGCCGGCTCGGTCGGCGGCTCGTTGAACTACGTGACCAAACTCGCAACCCGCGACGAGCAGGCGGCTGAAGGTCGAGTCAGCTACGGCAGTCACGACACCACTGAAACCGCGTTCGGCCTCAACCACGCGCTCAGCGAGGCTGGCGCAGACGTGCAGCATTACGCGCGGCTCGACGTCAGCCACAACGACAGCAACGGCTACATCGACCGCCAGCAACGCGACGCCTGGAGTGTGGCGTTTTCGCTGCTCAGCGACCTGACGCCAAACCTGTCGCACACGCTGGCGCTGGAGTATCAGGACGAACACGAGGACAGCCCTTACTGGGCACGCCGGTGCTCAATCCCAAGGCGGGCGAACTGAAGATCGACAAGCGTAATCGCTTCAACAACTACAACGTCGCGGACGGTCGTTATGAGCAGCGTACGGTCTGGGTGCGCTCGATCATCGATTACCGGATCAACGACAACACCACGTTTCGCAATACCCTGTATCACCTCGACAGCCAGCGCGATTACCGCAACCTCGAAACCTACCAATACAACGCCGACAACAGCGCGGTGAATCGCTCCACGGCGTATCAGGTGCGGCATCAGGGCGAGCAGAACGGCAACCAGTTCGAGTTGCGCCACGACAACACTTTTTGGGGTCTGGAGACCACCTGGTCCGGCGGTTTTGAGTACAAGGTCAACCAGACCACCAATTCACCGCTGAATGTCAAAGGCACCAGCAGCGTTGACCCGAACAACTTTCAGCCCGGTCACTTCTACGATATTCCGGGGACCAGACCGGGGTTTGTCAGCGACAAGACCAACCAAGTCACGACCAAAGCGCTGTTCGTCGAGAACCGCCTGGCACTGACCGACAAACTGGCGTTGCTCACCGGCCTGCGCTACGACGACATTGACCTCGACGTGACCAATCACCGGGAAGTGACCGCGAGCAATCCGCGACACCTCAAGCGCAGCTGGGAACCGCTGACTGGCCGGGTCGGGTTGACCTATCAGTTCATTCCCTCGGCCAACGTTTATGTGCAATACAGCACTGCCGCCGAGCAGCCGAATGGCACGCAGGATTTCGAGGTGTCCACCGGCAAGCAATGGGAGGTGGGCAGCAAGTTTGATTATCTGGATGGTCGCGGCTCGGCGACTCTGGCGGCGTACACAATCGAGCGCAAGGATTTCGCGGTGACTGATCCGCTGGACACAACCCAGAGCATTCCGGTGGGCCAGCAAACCTCGAAAGGCATCGAGTTGGCGAGCTCTCTGCGCATTACCGACAAGCTGTTGGCCGAGGGCAATTTCGCCTGGGTTGATGCGCAATACGATGAGTTCAACGAGAAAAATGCAGCGGGCGCGGTGGTTTCGCGCAAGGGCAATACGCCCACCAATGTCCCGGAGCGCGTCGGCAATCTGTGGCTGACCTACGACTTTGCGCCGCAATGGCAGGGTGGTGTCGATGCGCGCTACGTGGCGTCAGTGTTTGCCGATAATGCCAACACCATGACCGTGCCGTCGTACACGTTGTTCGGCAGTTTTTTGAGTTACAAGGTGGATCGGCACACCACGGTCACCGGGCGGGTACGCAACCTGACCAATGAGGTGTATGCCGAGTTTGCGCATGTGTCGCCGGCGTATTACCTCGGGACACCGCGTACGTTTGAATTGGCGGTGCAGACCAGGTTTTAGAGGCAAAAGCTTCGCGGGCAAGCCTTGCTCCCACAGATTTCGGGTTGTCCGTCGATTCGATTCGACAAATACCTGTAGGAGCACGGCTTGCCCGCGAAGGCATCCTCGAAATCGCCATCGCCGGCAAGCCTTGCTCCTGAAAGTTAATGGTTAATTCAATGAAGCGCTGACCTTATCCGCCACATCCTTCGGCACCCACGCCTGCCACACATCCGGGTGCGCCTTCATGAACGCCTCGGCCGCCTGGCGCGGTGCGGTGTGTTTCTCGCTCATCTGCGCCAGCGCCTTGTTCAATGGCTCGATCGGAAAATCGACCTTGCTGAAGAACTCGGCAATCTGCGGATACTCTTTCTGGAACGGGGTCGACACGCCAATCGACAGTTTCGACGGCAGCGAACGGGTCGGTTTCGGATTCGGGTTATCGGCGTCGGTCAGGGTTTTCCACGCTTCAGCGTCAAACGGCGGTTCTTCCAGTTGGATCAACTTGAAGCGCCCGAGCAATGGCGTCGGCGACCAGTAGTAAAACAGGATCGGCTTGCCGCGACGGATCGACGAACTGATCTCCGCGTCCAGCGCTGCACCCGAGCCGCTGCGGAAATTCACGAAACTGTCGTTGAGCCCATAGGCGGTAAGTTTCTGTTTGTTGACCACTTCCGAAGTCCAGCCGATCGGGCTGTTGAGGAAGCGCCCTTTGCCGGGGCTCTCCGGGTCGTTGAATACATCCTTGTAGCGCGCCAGGTCAGTGACGCTGCGCAGGTCCGGCGCCATCGGTTTGATGCCTTTGGCCGGATCGCCCTTGATCACGTATTCCGGCACCCACCAGCCTTCGGTGGCGCCTTTCACGGTGTCGCCGAGGCTGACGACTTTGCCTTCGGCCTCAGCCTTGACCCACACCGGACTGCGCCCCGCCCACTCTTCGCCGATGACCTGAATGTCATTGTTGGCCAGCGCGGTTTCCAGGGTGATGGTGGTGCCGGGCAGCGTATCGGTCGGCAAGCCGTAACCCTTTTCGACGATGATCCGCAGGATATCGGTGATCAGGCTGCCGCTTTCCCAGTTCAGGTCGGCGAAATGTATCGGGGCCTGCGCGGCGAACACCGGGAGCGGCGTCGTCAGCAAACCGAAGGTGGCCAGGGTGGCCGCCAGCAACCGTCGAATTCCTTTCATGCTTTTGCACCTCGTGCGGTTCACAGCAATAGCAGGATGGCCTGACAGACAACACCGCAAGCCTCTGAATAGTCAGTCCACTGACTGTAGTAGAGGTTCCTGTTTTTTCGCGGTGATGAGGTGGGGGATTACTTTTCAGCAGGTTGCTGCAACTGCGCCAGTTCCCGCCGCACCATGCTGGCGTACTCCGCCGGACGCAATGTGTAGATCTGCGACGCCACCCAGTTCAGCCAAGCGCTGTGCATGACAGCCTTCTGGTCGAACAGGCGTTGAGCCTCGAGTTTGGCACTGGCGAGGTTCTGCTGGTGAAAATCGGCGCGGGTCAGCGCCATTACTCGCTGGCCTTGAACGTCACCAGTTCACCCTTGCGCCACTTGGCAGCCTTGGCCGTCACGGCTTTGAGGGTTTTGGTCAGGCCTTCCTGCAACTGTTGGTGAGCGGCAAAAACCATCACCACGCTGTGGCCTTCCTTGAACACCACGCCGTGGCCGTCAGCCGTGGTGACAAACGCGTAATCGCCCAAGCCGTAAACGGTCAGTTTGATTTCGCGAAATTTGATCTCGAGTTTCCCGCCTTCACGGCTGGGCAGCACGGACGCGCTGAAATGATCGCCGACCTTGAGTTTGAGGCCGGGCTTGTCGTCGACCACCAATGAAGCTTCGGTGTCGATCTCGGCGATGTAAATGCCTTCGGCGTTCTGTTCGGTGACATAAACAAAACGCGACTGGAACTGTTTAACCAACTTCGCACGCAAATCGCCCAGTACGAACAACGCGTGCATATCAAGATTACTTACTGCCAAGGAAACATCCCCACATCTGAAAATGATGCTGCACGCAGGAAAGACGCACAGCAGAAAAAAGCGGCCATGGCGAATAGTTTGCCGAACCAGCCGGGTTGAAATCCTGAACCGAGCAGAGCGCTCGTCCAACGCGAGGTAAGTAAGATTACTGGATTGTCACTCGCGCCGTCCTCCCTGACTTTCGTCAGAAACGTGAGGAGAACACTCTAATTGCAACCAAAAATAGCGGACTACCAACATTAGGGAAGAGTCCGCCTGAAAAAAGCGATTTTTCTGACATATCAGCGGCAAAAAATTGCTTTAGATGGACGTCATCGCTAACCAGCGTTGGCGATTCTAGAGCAGCGATGCTCATCGAGACTACTCAAAACGACGGACATACGTCGGTAAACATACGAAAAGGACTTCTAATGTGCACCTTGACTCATTTTGCCCATCGCCCAACGCTGCACGAGCACAGCTGCGCAGCCTTGCACCCGGCGCTGTTGCAGGCAAATGGACTGAGCCTGCAAGCGTTGATTCTGCCTACTTTCCAGGTAGTGCCGGCCGGCAAGGCGTTCTTCCATATCAAGGAAACTTCGACAGGACGTGTCAGAGGTTTCCGCACCGACCATAACCAGGCCTGCGCCCTCGCCCGCTCATTGGCGGCACGCGCCTGACACACTTTATTGCATTGACTTCAAATGACGTTTCGTCATGCCGACGACTTAACTCAGCCGTCGGGCGGCAACAACTGCCATACTGCGCGACCCATGAAGGCCGCTCCCCTCGGCGGACGGCTTCAATACAACAGAATATTTTCAAGGGAAGGCTGCTACGTGACGGAATTTGATATCGGCGAATTTTTTATCCGGGGCGAAGCCCGAGAGATCGAAGGCGAGTTTCAGGCTGTCATCGTGATGCGCACCAAACCGCCCTTGAACACCGTGACTTACCATCAGGTCGAGAAAGATCGCTGGTTCAAAACTTCGGACGTCGCCGCGGTTGCCGCCCAGGATGCCGCCAAAGCCCTGAAGCTGGCGGTCGATGAAGGTGCGCTGAAAGCCTGATTCCCGGTTGCCGTCCATGCTCTTTGCTGCTTTCGAACATCGCGATCGAACTCCTGCAGCGCGGCTGCCTCAGATGCAATGAAGCCGCACTCAGATATCGCATTCGACGCGACCCAAGGAGATGAACATGGACTCACCTACACACGACTTGCAAGGCTTGTTCGACCAGCTCGGTCTGCCCTCCGACGAGCAATCCATCGACCGATTCATTGCTGATCACAGATTGCCCGACGATGTAAAACTGATCGAAGCCGACTTCTGGAACGAGCGCCAAGCTGCATTCCTGAAAGAAGAACTGCGCATCGACGCCGATTGGGCACGGGTAGTGGACGAATTGAACCTGCGCCTGCATCAAAATCACTAATCTCGACCCTCACCCCCCCCTGTAGCAGCTGGCGAAGCCTGCGTTCGGCTGCGAAGCAGTCGTAAACCCTGAGCGCGAGGTGTTCCTGATACACCGCGTTGGCTGATTTCACGACTGCTGCGCAGTCGAACGCAGGCTGCGCCAGCTGCTACAAGGGTCAGGAACTTCGTGACTTCGCACTACAAACCGCGCCACTAGCGCGGTTTTTCTGGTTTATAGCCCAAGCGCAACCCACCCCAATGCCTGCCCTTGAGCATGATCGGCACTGACAAATCGTGCATCAGCTCACCGGTATCGCGCGTGTACGTCTGCAACAACACCGGTTGCTGATGGCTGCCACAACGAATCCCGGTGCGGTCGGCAAACTTGCGTTTGGTGCGGTTCTGCACGGTATCGACCTGCGGATCGCCCGTCAGCGGCTGGCTGAATGCGGCGTTATGCGTCGGCACGTAACCTTGCTGCGTGCAGGCAATCGCAAACACCAGACCTTCATGGCGCGGCAACAACGGTTCCTGAATCGCCGGTAGCACCTGATCGGTGTAACGGTCGAAACGCGTCTGGAACTTCGCCGGACTGGTGTTCGCAATAGCCTGGTAATTGCGATCAAACAAGTCCTCCAGGCTCACGCGACCCTGATCGATATCCGCCTCAAAACGCGCGGCAATCTGACTCGCGCCTTCGCGGGCGAGGTCGTAAATGCGTTGGTGATAATCGTCCAGACCGACTTCGGCGAGGCGCTCGCTGATGGTTTCGGCCTGACCTTCCATTTGCACGGCGGCCTCGGCCAGGCGTCGGGTTTGCTCGTCACAGATCGCCAAATCGCTGCGCATCTGCTCGATGGCGTGGAACAGACTGTCCAGTTGTTCACGATTGGTTTCGGCGCCACGGGCGATTTCGCCGACCTGCTGTTCAACACCGGCGGCCAGGCGCGCGATGTTATCCAGATGCTGGCCAGTGTGCTCGACCTGCTGCACACCGACGTCGAGATCGCCGGAGAGTTGGCGGATCTGCTCGACCACTTGCGCCGTGCGTTGCTGGATGTCAGCGACCATTTCCCCGACTTCACCCGTCGCCGTCGCCGTGCGCGCGGCCAAACCGCGCACCTCATCGGCGACCACCGCAAAACCTCGACCGTGCTCGCCGGCCCGCGCCGCTTCGATGGCGGCGTTGAGTGCGAGCAGATTGGTCTGGCTGGCGATGGACTGAATCACCAGCGTGACGCGCTGAATATCGTCGCTGCGCAGGCTCAAGGCTTCGATCAGTTCGCGGCTGGCGCTCGCGCGGTCGCTGAGCTGATGCATGCGCGATATCGATTCGATCAACTCGGTGCGCCCGGCGGCGCTGCTTTGATGGGCTTCGCTGGCAGCGCTCAACGCTTCGCGGCTGAGCGTCGAAGTCGCCTGTTCGGTGGCAATCATCACTTCGGCGTTGCTGACGATGCGCTTGGCGGCGTCGAGCTGCGACTGCACTTTCTCCGCCAGTTGCTTGACCGAGAACGCCACGCCCGCGGCGGACAAGGCGTTGTGGCTGGTGGTGTAGGAAAGATCGCGGGTAAGTTCGGCGATCGCGCTGCTGTTGTCGACCGGCGTTGAATCGACAGTCGCGCGGCTGCGCAGGCGCGGCAACCAGATAATCAGCACCGCCACCGGCAGGCCGACGTAAAGCGATGCACCGCCCAGACTCATGCCGCAGAGCAACAGCACCAGGGCGATGCTTTGCAATGTCGGCGTCAGCCAGCGGTTTGGTGCTGCAAGCGCTGGTGCAGGCAATCGCCCAACCAGAGATCCGTCTCTCGTCATCTTCGTCACCCCATGCGTCTTCTATTTGTTGTGACTGCATTAAACGCCACTAATGGGCCATTATCTATGGTCCGTTGGTCGCGGGTGTTGCAGTGGGTCAATAGAAAACGCAGACGGCAAAAAACATCGCGGGCAAGCCTTGCTCCTACGGTTGTGTGTAGGAAAAAGGCTTGCCCGCGATGTGGGCGCTACCGAATCAGGCCTGACGCTGGTGCTTGTCGATCTGTTCGTGACGCTCTTGAGCTTCGATGCAGTACTTGGTGGTCGGGCTGATCAGCAGGCGTTTCAGGCCAATGGCCTCGCCACTGTCGTCGCACCAGCCGAAGCTGTCTTCTTTGATGCGTTCCAGAGCCTGTTCCAACTGAGGCAGCATGCGCTGATCGCGATCGATTGCGTTGACCAGCCAAGTGCGCTCTTCTTCAACGGAAGCAGCGTCGGCCGGGTCAGCCGGAGTATCCAGGCTTTCGATGGCGATGCGGTTCTGCTCGATGCGCTCGTGGGTTTCGACTTTCATGTTCTGCAACAGCTCGTAGAAAAAAGCATGTTGCTCGGCATTCATGTAGTCATCCGCCGGCATGGCCAGCAACTTGTCCTTTGTCATTGATATCTCTATAAAAAAACGTGCATTAAGGCGAATTAGGGAGCGTTCCGGCGAACGTTGGTCGTCCGCCGCAAAGGCGCCATTTATTCCAAGCGCCACCCGGCACTCAATTTACGAGGGGCGGCAGTCTAAGGCCGACTTGAGGCCTCAGCAACTGAAAAGACAGCGAATTTGTCCGACAACAGCCGCAAAGTGCACCATGGCAGCCGTTGTGGTGGTTATCGGAGTGCGTTTATAGCAAGAAATTCAGTCCAGCGGCTTTATATAGAAGACAAACGGCGGCGGCACGCGGTATCCAGGCATTGCGCGATGCGTGTTGCTGGCGGAAAAGCTTGAGGCCTTCACCGCTACCCCGATAACCTGAGCCGCCCTTCTCCACGGATACGCCCATGACTGCCGCCGAACAACCCGCCCCGGCATTGAAGGAGATTTTCAACGCCGAGCGCCTGAAGCACATCGCCACCGAAATGACCGCGGTCTACCCGGCATTCGACGCCAAGGCTTTCCTGAAAATGGCCAACGATGGCCTCGCCGAATTGTCGATCATGCAGCGCATGGCGCGGGTCAGCGAGTGCCTGCACGCGGTGTTGCCGCTGAGTTATGAAGAATCGCTCGAAGTGTTGCGCGCCCTCGCGCCTCGGCTGAACAGCGGTTTCGTGAGTATTTCGCTGCCGCATTATGTGGCGATGTATGGCGCGCATTCGTTTGAGCAGTCGATGGAGGCGCTGAAGTATTTCACGACGTTCGGCTCGTCCGAGTTCGCGATCCGGCATTTCCTGCGCAGCGACCTTGAGCGTTCATTGGCGCTGATGCTGGAGTGGTCGCGCGATGAAAACGAGCATGTCCGGCGCCTGGCCAGTGAAGGCAGTCGGCCGCGTCTGCCGTGGTCGTTTCGGCTGGAGCCGATTCAGGCTGACCCGACGCTGGCGGCGGCAATTCTCGACAACCTCAAGGCTGATGAAAGCCTGTATGTGCGCAAGTCCGTGGCCAATCACCTCAACGACATCACCAAGGATCACCCGGAATGGGTGCTGGATTTGATCGAAGGCTGGTCGCTGGAAAACCGGCACACGGCGTGGATCGCCAAACATGCGCTGCGCAGTTTGATCAAACAGGGCAATCAGCGCGCATTGGCAGTGATCGGCGCGGGCGGCAAGCCTGAGGTTGAGATTGTCGGGGTGAAGGTTGAGCCGGCAGTGATTCGGCTGGGGCAGAAAATCAGCCTGTCGTTTACGCTGAAATCCACAGTCCCGGACAGTCAGCGATTGGTGATCGACTATGCAATCGATTACGTCAAAGCCAACGGCAGCACTTCCGCGAAGGTGTTCAAGCTCAAAGCGCTGACCTTGCCGGGCCACTCCAGCGAGTTCGTCAGCCGCAGCCAGCAGATCAAGGAACTCACTACGCGCCGGCATTACGCGGGCCAGCACGCGGTGCACATCATGGTGAATGGCGAGCGGCTGGCAAGCAGCGCATTCGAAATCCTCCCCTAGCCGCCCACCGTAGGAGCAAAGCTTGCTCGCGAATAACGATGACGCGGTGTATCAGACCGGACGCCATCGCGAGCAAGCTTTGCTCCCACAGAGAGATTGCGTCGTTCGCGATTTTCCGGGCCACACACAATAAATGTAGGAGTGAGCCTGCTCGCGAAGGCGATGGCATTGCTTGCACATATGTCGCCTGAGAGAGCGCTTTCGCGAGCAGGCTCACTCCTACAGGGGATTTGTGTTTCATCCGGGACCGCTGCCCAACAACAACCCCTGCTCGCGCTCGCACAATTCCACCACGTAATCCCACAACACGCGCAACCTCACCGATTTATGCAGTTCGCGCCGCGTGCTGATCCAGTAACTGCGCTGGATGCTCTCGTCCGGCAGCAGGGCCACCAACTGCGGATCCGCACTCGCCATGTAACAAGGCAACACCGCAATGCCCAGCCCCGAGCGCGCAGCCTGGTGCTGGGCGATCACGCTGGTGCTGTGGAACACCACTTGCGGGTTGCGGCAGAAGCTGTTGAGGAACATCAGTTCCTGGCTGAACAACAAATCGTCGACGTAGCCGATCCAGGCGTGGCGGCCGAGGTCTTCGCGGCTGAGCAGCGGCGGTGCCTGGTCGAGGTAGGCTCGGCTGGCGTAGAGCGCCAGTCGGTAATCCGTGAGTTTGCGCGTGACGAGCATGTCGGCGGCCGGGCGTTCGAGGTGGATGCTGATTTCCGCTTCGCGGTTGAGGATGCTCACGAAGCGCGGCACGGCGACCAGTTCCACTTCGAGGCCGGGATAACGCTCGAACAACCCGTTCATGCGGCTGGCGAGAAACATGATGCCCAGCCCCTCGGTGACGCCAACGCGGATTTTGCCCAGCGGCGCGGTGGACTGGGTGATTTCCTCTTGCGCCAGCAGCGCGACATTTTCCATTGCTTCGGCATGCTTGAGCAGCGCCTCCCCGGCCGGCGTCAGTTGATAACCCTGCGCATGCTGGACGAACAGCGCCGTGCCGAGGCTCTTCTCAATCGCCTCGATGTGCCGAGCCACTGTGGCGTGCGTGGTGTTCAAACGGCGGGCGGCTGTGAGCAATCGACCGCTGCGCTGTAATTCGAGAAAAAACCGCAGGTCATTCCAATCGAACATCCGACTTCCTCAGGGACAAACGTAAAAGCGATGCTGTCTGAAAACGCACAGCGGCTGCGCAAAAACTAACATTCTTTATACGAAAGCTAACAACTAGGATGAACCCAATAACAAAAACAATCAGAGGTCACGGATGCAGACTTCCCAGGACGAATACGATTACATCGTGGTCGGCGCCGGGCCCGCCGGATGTTTGCTGGCCAATCGATTGTCGGCCAACTCGCAACATCGGGTGCTGCTGCTCGAAGCTGGCGGTCGCGATAACTACCCGTGGATTCATATTCCCGTCGGTTATCTGTTCTGCATCGGCAACCCGCGCACCGATTGGTGCTTCAAGACCGAAGCGCAACCGGGTCTGCAAGGTCGGGCGTTGAGTTATCCGCGCGGCAAAGTGCTCGGCGGCTGTTCTTCGATCAACGGCATGATCTACATGCGCGGCCAGGCCGGCGACTACGATGGCTGGGCCGCCGAGGGCAATCCGGGCTGGGCCTGGCAGGACGTGCTGCCGCTGTTCAAACAGAGCGAAAACCATTTTGCCGGCGATTCCCAATTCCATGGCGCTGCCGGCGAATGGCGGATTGAACGCCAGCGGCTGTCATGGCCCGTGCTGGATGCGTTTCGCAGCGCTGCCGAGCAAAGCGGCATTGCCAGCATTGATGATTTCAACCAGGGCGATAACGAAGGATGCGGTTACTTCCAGGTCAACCAGAAATCCGGGATTCGCTGGAACGCCGCCAAGGCCTTTCTCAAACCAATCCGCCATCGCACCAACCTGACCGTTTTGACCGAAGTGGAAGTCGACCGCGTGCTGCTGGAAAACGGCCGCGCCGCTGCGGTGAGCGCACGCTGGCAAGGTCAGGCGAAAACCTTCAAGGCGCGCAAGGAGATCGTTCTATGCGCCGGTTCGGTGGGTTCGCCAAGCATTTTGCAGCGCTCCGGGATCGGCCCGCGTGCGCTGCTGCAACGCCTCGGCATCGGTGTTGCGCATGAGCTGCCGGGGGTTGGCGGCAACTTGCAGGATCACCTGCAACTGCGGCTGATCTACAAACTGGAAAACGCGCGCACGCTGAATCAGATCGCCGGCACCTTGCTGGGCAAGATGGGCATGGGTTTGCGTTATCTGTATGACCGCAGCGGGCCGCTGTCGATGGCGCCGAGTCAGTTGGGTGCGTTTGCCCGCTCGGGCCCGGAGCAGACCTCGGCAAATCTTGAATACCATGTGCAGCCACTGTCGCTGGAGCGTTTTGGCGAACCGCTGCACGCGTTCCCGGCGTTCACCGCGTCGGTGTGTGATCTGCGTCCGCAGAGCCGCGGCCGCATCGAGATTCGCAGCGCCGATCCGCAGGATGCGCCGGTTATCCAACCCAACTATTTGAGCCATCCCGAGGATTTGCGCGTGGCGGCGGACGCTATTCGCCTGACCCGGCGCATTGTCGCGGCGCCCGCCCTCGCCGCGTTCAAACCGGTCGAATATCTACCCGGCGAGAGTTTGCAGAGTGAAGAGCAATTGCATGAAGCAGCGGCGCGAATTGGCACAACGATTTTTCACCCGGTGGGCACCTGCCGGATGGGCAATGATGTTGCTGCGGTGGTGGACGCGCAGTTGAAAGTCCACGGGGTTCCCGGTTTGCGCATCGCCGATGCGTCGATCATGCCGCGAATCACCTCGGGCAACACATGTTCGCCTACGCTGATGATTGCCGAGAAGGCTGCGCAGATGATGCTCAACCCCGCTACACGCAGTTCAAACCCTGTAGGAGCGAGGCTTGCCCGCGAAGAAGGATAACGCGGGGTGCCAGGTCTGACGCCTTCGCGAGCAAGCTTTGCTCCTACAGGGCACGAATACACCGCGCTTTATGGATAAACGCGGCACTGGCCCACAAGGTCGGCGCCGACAGTGGAACAACAAAAACAATCACTGTGAGGGATACCGATATGTCAGAGCACGTTCAACCCCTGGAAGCCACGCGCAGCGCGGGCACCAGCAGCGACACCCGCAAAGTCATCTTCGCTTCGTCCCTGGGGACGGTGTTCGAGTGGTACGACTTTTTCCTCTATGGCGCCCTCGCGGTGGTGATCAGCAAGCAGTTTTTTGCCGGGGTCAACGACACCACGGCGTTCATTTTTGCGCTGATGGCGTTTGCCGCCGGTTTCATCGTGCGGCCGTTCGGCGCGTTGGTGTTCGGCCGTTTGGGCGACATGATCGGGCGTAAATACACCTTTCTCGCGACCATTATTCTCATGGGCCTGGCGACATTTTGCGTAGGCCTGCTACCGACTTACGCGACCATCGGCATCGCCGCGCCGATCATTCTGATCATCCTGCGCATGCTTCAGGGCTTGGCGCTCGGCGGCGAATATGGTGGCGCCGCCACCTACGTCGCGGAACATGCGCCGATGGGCAAACGCGGTTTCCACACCAGTTGGATTCAGTCCACTGCGACCCTCGGTTTGCTGCTGTCGCTGTTGGTAGTGCTCGGTTGCCGTTACTTTACCGGCGACCAGTTTGAAGTCTGGGGCTGGCGCATTCCGTTCCTCTTTTCCATCGTGCTGCTGGGCATTTCCACCTGGATCCGCCTGAGCCTGCACGAGTCGCCGGCCTTCGTGAAAATGAAGGAGGAAGGCAAGCTGTGCAAACAGCCGCTGCGCGATTCGTTCGGCAAGTGGGAAAACCTCAAAGTGGTGCTGATTGCGCTGTTCAGCATCAACGCCGGGCAAGCGGTGACCTTCTACGCGGCGCAGTTTTACGTGTTGTTTTTCCTCACGCAATTCCTGCGGATGGACCCGGCGCTGGCCAACAGTCTGCTGATTGTCAGCGTGATTATCGGCGCGCCGTTTTTTATCTTTTTCGGCTGGCTGTCGGACAAGGTCGGGCGCAAACCGGTGCTGATGATCGGCCTGCTGCTGGCGACCGCGCTGTACTTCCCGATTTTCAAAACCCTGGCGCATTACGCCAACCCGGCGATCGATCAGGCCAGCCAGCAGGCACCGATCACCGTTATTGCCGACCCGGCGACGTGCACCTTCCAGTTCGACCCGGTGGGCAAGGCAAAATTTGATAGCCCGTGCGACAAGGTCAAGACTTTCCTGGTCAAGCAAGGCCTGCCTTATACCAGCGCCGCCGCACCGGCCGGTGCCGGAGTGCAGGTCAGCGTCGGCGACGTGAAAATTGACGGTTACGACGAAGCGGCGATGCGCGGCGCGGTGACGCTGGCGGGTTATCCGTCGCAGGCTGATACGCAGCAAATCAACAAACCGATGATCGTCGCGCTGATTGTGGCGCTGATCATCATTTCCGCCATGTGCTACGGCCCGCTGGCGGCGCTGATGGTCGAACTGTTCCCGACGCGCATCCGCTACACCTCGATGTCGCTGCCCTACCACATCGGCAATGGCTGGTTCGGTGGTTTCCTGCCAACCGTGTCGTTTGCGTTGGTGGTGTACACCGGCGACATCTTTTATGGCTTGTGGTACCCGGTGGTGATTACCGGTGTCAGCCTGGTGGTGGGCATGATCTGTTTGCGCGAAACAAAGAACGTCGACCTCGACAAAAACTGATCCAAGGATCCCCCCTGTAGCAGCTCGTTCACCCTGTAGCAGCTGCCGAGGCACGAGGCTGCGTTCGGCTGCGAAGCAGTCGTGAAATCAGGCACTGCGGTGTTTCAGAAACACCGCGTGCTCAGGTCCTGCGACTGCTGCGCAGCCGAACGCCGCCTCGTGCCTCGGCAGCTGCTACAAAAGCTCGCGACAGGTTAGATTCGATGCACATTCAGTGAAATCAGGCACTGCGGTGTTTCAGAAACACCGCATGCTCAGGTCCTGCGACTGCTGCGCAGCCGAACGCAGCCTCGTGCCTCGGCAGCTGCTACAAAGGTTCGTGACAGGTTAAGCTCGGTGGACATTTCAGCCCCGCCAATCAAACGACCGAGGCCCCATGATCATTTCCTCCGCATCCGACTATCGCGAGGCCGCACGGCGCAAACTTCCGCGATTCCTCTTTGATTACATTGATGGCGGTGCGTACGCCGAGCACACGCTGCGCGCCAACAGCGCCGACCTGACCAGCATCAGCCTGCGTCAACGGATTCTGAAAAACGTTGAAACCCTGAGCCTGGAAACCACCCTCTTCAACCAGCCACTGGCCATGCCGATCATCCTCGCGCCGGTCGGCCTCACGGGCATGTTCGCCCGCCGAGGTGAAGTGCAAGCGGTGCGCGCGGCGCAGAACAAAGGCATTCCGCTGTGCCTGTCGACAGTGTCGGTGTGTTCCATCGAGGAAGTCACCGCGCAGAGCCAACAGGCCATCTGGTTTCAGCTGTACGTATTGAAAGACCGCGGCTTCATGCGCAATGCCCTGGAGCGGGCCAAGGCTGCCGGGGTGAAAAACCTCGTGTTCACCGTCGACATGCCCACCCCCGGCGCGCGTTATCGCGACGCGCATTCAGGCATGTCGGGGCCGTTCGCGTCGTCACGACGCATGCTCCAAGCCATGACCAAACCGGACTGGGCGTTCAACGTCGGCCTGATGGGCCGGCCGCACGACTTGGGCAATATCTCCGCGTACCTCGGCAAAGCCGTGACGCTGGAAGACTACATGGGCTGGCTGGCGAACAACTTCGACCCGTCGATCAGTTGGAGCGATCTGGAGTGGATTCGCGACTTCTGGCAAGGCCCGATGATCATCAAGGGCATTCTCGATCCGCAGGACGCCAAGGACGCCGTGACCTTCGGCGCCGACGGCATTGTTGTGTCAAACCACGGCGGCCGGCAATTGGACGGCGTGTTGTCGACGACCAAGGCGTTGCCGCCAATCATGCAGGCGATTGGCGATGATTTGACCGTGCTGGTGGATTCCGGAATTCGCTCGGGGCTGGACGTCGTGCGGATGCTGGCGCTGGGCGCGAAAGGCGTGTTGCTCGGGCGTTCGATGGCCTACGCACTGGCGGCGGACGGCCAGCGCGGGGTGGAAAACATGCTGGATATTTTCGCCAGGGAAATGCGCGTGGCGATGACATTGACCGGGGTGACCTCGATTGCCGAAATCAACGAATCCACACTGGTAAGCGCTGCCCCGATTCCCTAAGTCAAACAGATTCCCTTGTGGCGAGGGGGCTCGCCCCCGTTGGGCTGCGCAGCGGCCCCGCTTTTATGCGACCGCTGAAAAATCCAACGGGGGCAAGCCCCCTCGCCACAAGTCACTCGGCGCTTGAAGGATTTTCGCTCACTTGACCAATCGCTTTTCCTTCGAAGGCCGATACCCAAAATACGAGCTGTAGCATTTGCTGAAATGGCTCGGCGAAACAAACCCGCACGCCACCAGCACATCCACCTGTGACAACTCGGTGTGCTGCAACAAGCGCCGCGCTTCAGTGATGCGCAATTCCAGGTAATAGCGCTGCGGTGTGGTGCCCAATTGCTCTTTGAACAGCCGCTCGAGTTGCCGCCGCGAACGCCCGGCATACACCGCCAGCTGCTCCAGCTCCAGTGGTTCTTCGAGGTTGGCGTCCATCAACTTGACCACCTCACGCAGCGGCGCGCTCAAGCAGATGTTTTCCGTCGGTTTGATCCGCCGATATCGCGACTCCTCGAACGCCAGAATGTCCTCGATGCCCTCGACCAACGCCTTGTCGTGCAAACCCTTGATCCAGTCCAGCGCCATGTGAAACGCCCCTGACGGACTCGACGCCGTGAGCCGGTCGCGATCAATCACATAAGGCTCGCTGCTGACCTGTGTAACCTTGCAGAACTCAGCCAGCGCCGGGCGATGTTCCGGGTGAATTGCGCAGCGATAACCGTCCAGCAACCCGGCACGCCCGAGAAACCACGCGCCATTCCACAAACCGGCCAGGCTGACACCCAGTTCGGCGGCGGTTCTGAGCACATGAATGAAGTCTTCCGACGCTTTTAGCTCGGTCCGGTAACCGCCACAAATCACCAGCAAGTCCAGGGTCTTGATCACCGCACAATCAAGGCGCGCGTCCGGGCGAATCACCAGCCCGAGGTCGCTGACCACTTCGCCGTCCTGCAAGCCGAATGTCTGCGAGGCGAACGATTCGGCGCGCAGCAGATTGGCGGTGACAATCGTGTCCAGCGCCTGGGTAAACGCCGGCAGGGAAAAATGCTCCAGCAGCAGAAAACCGGCGCGAACGGTTCGGCTCGCCGCGCCAGGTTGCTCATTCAGGTAGCGAAGGTTTTTACCTTTCATGCCTCCGCTGAATTGCCGTCGTTCGATCAATGCTCGCCCACTCGGTTGCGTTAACGAGCACGTAGTTTGCGGGGTTTGCGCGGTGTTCTGCCAGCGGCGAATCAAAGTGTTTTTTCGCTGGAGCGGAGCACGGCTGAAACCCTGTTCACAAAAGGCCTCAACCGGCTTGCTGGAAATGCTCAACGCCGGGAAGGCATTCAATCGACGTTGTCGAGAATCTCGAATTTCACTTCGTCGGGGTAGAACGCCATGTAGCCTCGAATCTGCTCGACCGAGACTTTCGGGTCTTCGTAGCTCCACACCGCGTTGGCGCCTTCGTGCCCCGGGATCTGCAGGCTGAAATAGCTGGCGTCGCCCTTGTACGGGCAATAACTGCTGTGGTCGGTGCGCGCGTAATACTTTTCGTCGATGTCTTCGCGCGGGATGTAATACACCGGCGGATAGTTGGCCTCCAGCAACACCAGCGCCCGGGCGGACGCGGCCACTTGAATACCGTGGAATTTCACCAACAGGCAGCCAGGCTGCTCGGCGATGGTGATGACGGGGCTGGGACCGGTGCTTTTCATGGACGACGTTCCTCCTGACGCTGATAAACCTGTGGGAGCAAGGCTTGCCCGCGAGGGCGGCGCGCCGGGCACACCGCGTTTTGCTTGATCGCGAGCAAGCTTTGCTCCTACAGGAAGGTAGGCGAAGCGGCCCCAAAACCTGAGACCACGATCTGTCAGGTATAACCCAACTTTCGCCTCGACGACGGCTGCGCAGCCGAACGGAGCGCCTCAACCATCGGTGGAACGCGTCACTGCCTCCCACGCGTCAATCTCCTGCGCCATGCTCGCCAACCGCTCACGCACCAGTTTCAACGCGTCGCTGCCCAGCAGCAGATGCGCTGGTGGTGCGTCGCTGGCAATCAAGCTCAGCATGGCGCGCGCGGCTTTGCGTGGATCGCCCAATTGCTGACCACTTTTGGCCTGACGCGCAGCTCTGATCGGATCGAAACTGGCGTCATAGTCGGCAATGCTGCGCTCGGAGCGACGCATCGAGCGCCCCGCCCAATCGGTGCGAAAAGAGCCCGGCGCGACCGCCGTGACGGCGATACCAAACGGTTTGAGTTCCTTGCTCAGCGTGTCGGAAATACCTTCAAGGGCGAATTTGCTGCCGCAGTAGTAAGCGATGCCGGGCATCGTGATAAAACCGCCCATGGAAGTGATGTTGATGATGTGCCCGGCGCGGCGCTGGCGGAAGAACGGCACGAAGGCTTTGGTCACCGCGACGGCGCCGAAGACGTTGACATCAAACTGCTGGCGCATTTCCTCCAGCGCCGACTCTTCGAACACGCCCTCATGCCCGTAACCGGCGTTGTTCACCAGCACATCCACCGGACCGAGGCTGTTTTCGACCTCGGCAACCACCGCGTCGATCGCGCTGAAATCGGTGACATCCAAGCAGCGAGCAAATGCCTGTCCGCCGGGGTGTTGTTCGAACTCGGCCCGCGCCGTTTCGCTGCGCACGGTGCCGATCACCCGGTGACCGGCGGCCAGTGCTTCGTTGGCCAGCGCGCGGCCAAAACCGCTGCTGACACCGGTGATAAACAAGGTTTTAGGGACAGTCATGATCAAGTTCCGCCGTGGTTTGTGGAGTTGTCGACCATGGTAAGCAGGCACTGGCGGCGGTTGAACGCCGATTGTTGTGAGTGTTTTGCCTAATCCTATGAGGTGATTGATTTCCCGCGCGAGGGGGTCCACATTCAGCCCAGCGTTATCGAACAGGACCGACAGGTGAGCGCACCAGCGATTGCTCAAAACGATGAACAGCAGCAGATGGTCGCGCTGCTGGCGAAACTCGCGCCGGATGAGGGCTACAACCTCACGGCGCTGCCCGACGTGCGATTGCTGCGCTCCAACCGGGCGCTGCAACGCACGCCAGTGCTTTACGATCCGGGCATCGTCATCGTTTGTCAGGGCCGCAAAATTGGCTATTGGGGCGAGGCGATTTATCGCTACGACGCCCAGCATTACCTGGCGGTCGCGGTGCCCGTGCCGTTCACCATGGAAACCGACGCGAGTGCTGAAGAACCATTGCTGGCGATCTATTTACATCTGGATTTCAACCTCGCCGCCGAGCTGATGTTGCAGATCGATGACT
The DNA here is from genome assembly GCF_007828705.1 of Pseudomonas sp. SJZ131. Taxonomy (NCBI): domain Bacteria; kingdom Pseudomonadati; phylum Pseudomonadota; class Gammaproteobacteria; order Pseudomonadales; family Pseudomonadaceae; genus Pseudomonas; species Pseudomonas sp. SJZ131. The sequence continues at coordinate 1,369,923 of NZ_VIVC01000001.1, forward strand.
TGCTGCAAGTCGATGACCAGCCAAGCGCCGAGCCCAAGGGTATGTACGCCTCGCCGATGGAGCCGCGTTTGCGCCAATCAGTGCTGCGTCTGCTCGAAGCCCTCGACTCGCCACTGGACGGCCGTTTGCTGGGGCCGGCGCTGGTGCGCGAGATCTATTACCGGATTCTCACTGGCGCGCAGGGTGGCTCGATGCGCGCCGCCCTCGCCGCTCGCGGGCAGTTCGGGCGCATCTCCCGGGCATTGCGCACAATCCATGGCAGCCTCGGTGAACGGCTCGACGTCGAACAGCTGGCTGCGCAAGCCAACATGAGCGTGCCGACCTTTCACGCGCATTTCAAAGCGGTGACGCACACCTCGCCGATGCAGTATTTGAAGTCGACCCGTTTGCATCAGGCGCGGTTGTTGATGGCGCGCAATGGCTACAGCGTGGCGCGGGCGGGCGCCCAGGTGGGTTATGAAAGTGGCTCGCAGTTCAGTCGTGAATTCAAGAGGCTGTTCGGGCGCACGCCGACCGCCGAGGTGGCACGGATGAAGGACGCGTTCGCACTGCCGCCGCCGCTGGAGGATGCGGTGTTCGTGTCCTCGCACTGACCCTGTAGGAGCGAGCCTGCTCGCGAAAGCGCAGTGTCAGTCACTTGCTCTTTTGAATTCCAAACCGCCATCGCGAGCAGGCTCACTCCCACATTGGCTCCATTGCCGGCGCAATATTTTGTTATCACTGAAATCCTTTTATCTGTATATCCATACAGATAAAGGTTGCCCCATTCACAATCCCTGCGCATTCTGTGCACTTCTTCAAACCGACTCGAACGATGGTGGTTATGCAGCTGTACCTCTGTGAAAAACCTTCCCAGGCCAAAGACATTGCAGCAGTGCTCGGCGCCAAGCGTCGCGGCGACGGTTGCTGGCTGGGAACGAACGTCACGGTGACCTGGTGCATCGGCCATCTGCTCGAAACCGCGCCGCCGGACGCCTATGACGCGCGCTACAAGCGCTGGGTGCTGGCCGACCTGCCGATCATCCCGGACAAATGGAAGATGACCGTCAAACCGCGTACCGCCAGCCAATACAAAGCAGTCAAACGCCTGCTCGGCGAAGCCACCGAACTGGTGATCGCCACCGACGCCGACCGTGAGGGCGAAATGATCGCCCGGGAACTGGTCGAGCATTGCCGCTATCGCGGGCCGATCCGCCGCTTGTGGCTGTCGGCACTCGACGACGCCTCGATCCGCAAGGCACTGGCGGCGCTCAAACCCGGCGCCGAAACCTTCAGCCTCTACCACTCGGCACTGGGTCGCTCGCGCGCCGATTGGCTGATCGGGATGAACATGAGCCGCCTGTTCACCCTGCTCGGCCGCCAATCGGGCTATCAAGGCGTGTTGCCGGTCGGTCGCGTGCAAACGCCGACATTGCGGTTGGTGGTCGATCGGGATCGCAGCATTGCCGATTTCGTCCCCGTCGCATATTGGGCGATCGACGTGCAACTGCTCCACGACGGCACGCCGTTCACCGCGCAATGGCGCGCCGCTGCAGACGTTTGCGACGATCAGGACCGCTGCCTGAATCAGTCGCTGGCGCAACAAGCGGCAGCGGCGATGAGCAACGCGAGCAGCGCCCGACTGCTGAAACTGCGCACCGAGCGCATGCGTGAAATCGCCCCGCTGCCGTTCGACCTCGGCACCTTGCAGGAAGTCTGCTCGAAGAAGCTCGGCCTGGGCGCCCAGGAAACCCTCGACATCGCACAGGCGCTCTACGAAACCCACAAAGTCATCACTTACCCACGCAGCGACTGCGGTTACCTGCCGCTGAGCCAGCACAGCGAGGCGCCGGGCATTCTTGCCGCGCTGCGTCAGGCCGATTCGAGCCTGAACGCCCTGAACGATCATTTGCAGCCACAGCGACGCTCGCGGGCCTGGAACGACGCCAAGGTCAGTGCCCACCACGGCATCATCCCCACCGCGGCGGCGAAAAACCTCGAGCGGCTGGTGGGCAAACAACGCGCGGTCTACACGTTGATTCGCGCGCGTTATCTGGCGCAGTTCCTGCCCAACCATGAATACGATCGCACCCAGGCCGACTTCAAATGTGCCGGCGAAGCGTTGCGCGCCGTGGGCAAACAAATCGTCGAGCCGGGCTGGAAACGTGCCTTGCCAGAAGCGCTTGCCCCGGCCAAGGGACGCGAGGCGCCGGCCCCTCAAACCCTGCCGGCACTCGCCGAAGGCTGCGATTACGCGGTGGACGAGGTCAGGCTCAAAGACCTCTGGACCCAACCGCCCAAGCCGTTCACCGAGGGCGACCTGATCAAGGCAATGAAGAACGTCGCCAAACTGGTGGAGGACCCGCTGCTCAAACAGAAACTCAAGGACACCACCGGCATCGGCACTGAAGCGACCCGCGCCTCGATCATTCAGGGCCTGCTCGACCGTGGTTATCTGGTGAAAAACGGCAAGGCACTGGCGGCCACCCCGGCGGCGTTCAGCCTGATCGACGCGGTGCCGCGGGCGATTGCCGACCCCGGCACCACGGCCATTTGGGAGCAGGCACTGGACATGGTGCAAAGCGGCGAAATGAGCCTCGAAGAATTCGTCACCAAACAAGCGGCGTGGATGAGCAAACAAGTCGCCCGGTGCTCCGGTCTGAGCATGACCATCACCGGCCCGGCCAGCCCGGCCGGTCGCGGTGCGGCCCCGTGGAAGAAAAAACGCAAAACTGCTCCGCGCAAAGCTGCGACCGGGACCAAACGCGCCGCCAAACCGGCAAGCAAGGCTTAAGGGCACTTCGGCCAGCGCCCAATGGTCTAGTGTTGCTCAAGCCCAGGCGCTCACCGCACTTTCAGAAAAGGCATCGACCATGATCATCGTTCATCACCTGAATAACTCCCGCTCCCAGCGCATTCTCTGGTTGCTGGAAGAATTGGCCATCCCCTACGAACTCAAGCTCTACCAGCGCGACCCGAAGACCAATCTGGCACCGCCGGAATTGAAAGCGATCAATGCCTTGGGCAAATCGCCGGTTATTGAGGACGGCGCGCAAAAGCTGATCGAGTCCGCTGCGATTATCGACTACCTGATTCGCCGCCACGGTGAAGGTCGTCTGCAACCGGATCCGTCCACCCCGGCTTACGATCAATACGTGCAATGGCTGCACTTCGCCGAAGGTTCGGCGATGCTGCCGCTGATGCTCAACCTGTACGTCGGCAAACTCGGTGAAGCCGGGGCGCCGCTGCACCCACGGATCAACTCGGAAGTGGCCAATTACCTGAGCTACCTCGACAGCGCGTTGAGCCAATCCGACTATCTGTTGGGCGACGAATTCAGCGCCGCTGACATTCAGATGAGCTTTATCGGCGAGATCGCTCGGGCTCAAGGCAAGTTGCGCGACTACCCGCACGTTGCGGCTTGGGTCGATCGCTTCCAGGCCCGCCCGGCCTACGCCGCTGCACTGAAAACCGGTGGCAAGTACGACTTCGCGCCGCACTGAGCACACATGTCCGGGCCAGCAATGGCCCGGAACATCAGGAGCCAGCCATGTCGTCAATAGAACTGCACGCCGCTCAGCGCGACGAAGTGGCAACCATTGAAAACATGATGCAGTTCTACCTGCACGATTTCAGTGAATGGCTGCCGCTGAAGCTGGGCGAACAGGGTTTGTTCAACTTCCAGATAAAACCGGGCTACTGGCGCAACCCGGCAACCCGGCCATTTCTTATCAAGGTAAACGGCGAACTCGGCGGGTTTGTTGTCGTGGATGCCGACACTCATGTCCCCGGCGCCGAGCACAACATCGGTTATTTCTTTGTCAGTCAGCGCTTTCGTGGCCAAGGTGTCGCGAAATTTGTCGTCTCTGCCCTCTTGAGCCAAATCCCCGGTCAATGGCAAATTTTCCACATCGACGCCAACCAGCCTGCACGGCGGTTCTGGGCGCGTTTGATCCCTGCTTTCACCGAGGGAAACTTCACCACGCAGCCACTGACCGTAGACGGTTATCCGTGCACGCTCTACCGCCTCGAAAGCTCGCCCCAGCAGCCTGTTGGGCGCCCTCTCTAATTCCAAAAGCACTTTGTCCGACAATATGTAGTGGCTAAAAATAATCACTACATAACCGTTGACGTCTTCGATTTGCCCTTGCATGATGCAGACGTCTCCCCGATCGGGAGTACAGGCAACATGTTTGAGCAAGCTCGTCTGACCGCCGAGCTTTTTTTTCCGGATACACACTGCCCACAAGGCAGATTGAAGAAGCTGACCTGGCCCGAACGTCCAGTACAAGGACGAGAAGCGCTGGCGAAATGTTCTCATGAAGCTTGTGGCCGACCCTTGAAACGTCGGCAGTGGCCTCCAGGTTTTCGCCGCTTCTCTTCGTTGTGACGCTTTTGCGTAGCAGTTATTCAACATGACTACATGCAGCAGACGCGGGACCCCGTCAATTTGGCGGCTGACCGCTGACGTCCTGGTTTCGGTGCCAGGGATCAACTAACCGATGGGCTACTTGTATTAGCGAATCAACTTTGAAAGATCACCAAATGGTCAAGGGGCTTAATTATGAATCTGAACAATCAACCGACTATCGATGAACTGGCGCGTATGTTCGCTGAACAAAAAGACAGCCACGACAGCCATATTCTGTGGATCAGCAAGTCCGGCCAGGTGCACATGGACTGCCTGTCGCCACACACCCACGAAGAAGAGTTCGACAAGAACAACCAGAACCTGCTGGCTCGCCTGAAGATGTACCGTCGCGGCCAAGGTTACGTCGGCAAGAAAGCCGCGGCCGACAAGGACTTCATCGGCAATGTTCTGCAAACTCTCAAACAGGCGTGGGCATCGATGCAGAACCAGAACGAAGTTCGGGTGATTGATCGGTTCTACTGATCAAGATTAAAAAAGGGCCTGCTTTCTTCATGGAGCAGGCCCTTTTTATTGCCCAAAAATCACACCTTCTCCTGTAGGAGCGAGCCTGCTCGCGATCGCGGCGGATCAGTCAGCAATGATGTTGGATATGAACACCCCATCGCGAGCAGGCTCACTCCTACATTAGTTGCGCGGTGACAAAACCATCTCCACAAACGCCAACGCTGCCGCGCTGTGATAGTTATTACGCCGCCGCAACAACGCCGCGCCCCGCTGCGGCGCTTCACCTGCCACAGCAATCTTGCGCAACGCGCGATCCTGCGTCGCAATCGGCTCCGGCAACATCGTCGCCACCGCCGTATGCCGAATCACTTCCAGCAAGGTGCTCACCGAATTCACCTCGATCACCACGTTGGGCGTGATCCCTTGCTCACGGAAATACTCGTCGGTGGCTGAGCGCGTGATGAATTCCGGCGCCAGCAGCGCGAAATCCAGTTGCGCCACTTCGCTCGGTGTCAGCGTCGTATCACTCGCATACAACGGATGATCGCGCCCGACCATCAGCGCCAACGTCTCGACAAATGCCGGAATGCACTCGATCTCGGGATTGCGCACCGGGGTAAAAGCGATGGCGATGTCCAGCGAGTCATCCGTCAACCCGGCCTCGATGTCGTCCATCGACAGTTCGAAAATCTGTAGCCGGATATTCGGGAAGCGCGCCGCATAGTCGCGCACCAGCGGCCCGACCAGATACGCCATAAAGGTCGGCGTCATCGCCAGCCGCAAGGTCCCACGGGACAGGTCCTTGACGTCGTGCAACGCACGTTTTCCCGCCTCCAGTTCCACCAACACCCGCCGAGCGCATTCGATATACGCGGTGCCAGCATCGGTGGGTTTGACCGTGCGCGAGGTGCGATCAAATAGGCTGACGCCGAGGGTGTCCTCCAATTGGCGGATCTGCTGCGACAAAGTCGGCTGCGACACATGCAGCGCTTCGGCAGCGCGGGTGAAGCCGCCGTGGTCGGCGACGGCTATCAGGTAACGCAAATGGCGGAGCAGCATCGGGGCGACTTCCATCTATAGGCTGTGCTTATGCGCGGCATTGTATATCGGTCTTGGACGCTATGGATCAATCGGCCGAAGATTGCTCCACACCCAGCGACACACTCATCCGATAGGAGTCACACCATGCAACAGTCCCACGCTTACAACGACCAGAGTCTGGCCCTGACCACTTCGATTCTCGACGCCAAGGCACGCAAAAATCTCTCGTGGCAGGACCTGGCTGACGGCACCGGCCTGAGCCTGGCCTACGTCACCGCGGCCCTGCTCGGCCAGCATCCATTGCCGGAAGCGGCAGCCAAAGTGGTCGGCGACAAACTTGAGCTGGACGCGGACAGCGTCGCTCGTCTGCAGATCATCCCGCTGCGCGGCAGCCTCGCGGGTGTGCCGACCGACCCGACCATCTACCGCTTCCACGAAATGATCCAGATCTACGGCACCACGCTCAAAGCGCTGGTTCATGAGCAATTCGGCGACGGCATCATCAGCGCGATCAACTTCAAACTCGACATGAAAAAAGTCGAAGACCCGGAGGGCGGCTCCCGCGCGGTAATTACCCTCGACGGCAAATTCCTGCCACTGCGTCCTTTCTAAGCGGCGACCGGCCCGCACATCGAGTGCGGGCCTCGACCCACCGAATGAACAAACCACTTATAAGGAAGCACCCATGAAAGCGCTCATCGACGGTTTCTTGAAGTTTCAGAAAGACGCGTTTCCACAACGCACCGACCTCTTCAAACACCTCGCCACTACCCAACACCCCGGCACCTTGTTCATCACCTGCTCCGACAGCCGCGTGGTCCCGGAACTGTTGACCCAGCAAGAGCCCGGCGAGCTGTTCGTGATTCGTAATGCCGGCAACATCGTGCCGTCCTACAGCCCGCATCCGGGCGGCGTTTCGGCCACGGTGGAATACGCGGTCGCGGTGTTGGGCGTGACCGACATTGTGATTTGCGGCCATTCCGATTGCGGCGCCATGACTGCCGTCGCCTCGTGCAAATGCATGGATCACCTGCCAGCGGTCAGCGGCTGGTTGCAACACGCGGAGTCGGCCAAGGTCATCAACGAATCGCGGCCGCACGCCGATCAAGCGGCGAAGGTCAGCTCGATGGTGCGCGAAAACGTGATCGCGCAACTGGCGAATATCCAGACTCATCCGAGCGTGCGCCTGGCGCAGGAAAAAGGTCAGTTGAATCTGCACGGCTGGGTGTACGACATCGAGACCGGTTCAATCGATGCGCTGGACGCCGCCAGCCGCGATTTCGTCTCGTTGGTCGAGCACCCGAGCACCTGCGCGGTCTACGCAAAAACTCCGCAAGTTGCCTGAGCGCCGGAACCTGAGCCCGGAATCACAGCCACGCGCCAACCACTTTTTTCACCTTCAGCAACCCGTGGCGCAGGGTGACCATATCCACCGAACCGAGCGCCAAACGAATCGCGTGCGGCACATGCACCGAGGTCGCAAATGGTTCGGCGGTCGACACCGACACCTGCTCGTGCAGCAACGCCATGACGATCTGATCCGCCCTTGCCTCCTCAGACAAGGGCAGCCAGACAAAGTACGACGAAGGATGGCGGATGATGTGCAAACCGCCCAACAGCTCATCGACCAACGCCTGCCGCGCCTGCGCATCGGCGCGTTTTTGCGCTTCGAGCAAATGCACGGTTCCGTCATCCAGCCAACCGGTGGCAATCGCTGTCATCACGCCGGGGGTGTTCCAGGTGGTTGCGCGAATCGTCCGTTCCAGCGCCGCGACTTTCGCCAGCGGCGCCGCGACAAACCCGACGCGCAACCCGGTGGCGATGCTCTTGGATAAACCGCAAACGTACACCGTGCGCTCCGGGGCCAATTCGGCCAGCGGTGGCGGCGGCGCTTCGGCGAGAAACGCATACGCCGCGTCTTCGATGATCAGCAAATCATGCTGGCGCGCAATCGCCACCAGTTGCTCGCGCTGCTCCAGCGCCATCACCCAACCCAGCGGATTGTGCAGGGTCGGCATGCTGTACACGGCACGCACCGAACGGCTGCGACAAAGTTTGTCCAGCGCGGCGAGGTCCGGCCCGCTGTCGCTGACCGGGATCGCCACCACTTCCAGATGCAGGGTTTCGGCCAATACCTTGAAACCCGGATAGGTCAACGCGTCGGCAGCGATCACGTCGCCGGGTTGCAGCAGCGCCATCATGCTCACCGCCAAACCGTGCTGGGCGCCGCTGACGATCAGTACCTGTTCGGCCTCGACGTGCAAGCCGCGCGTGTGCAGATGCCGCGCCACCGAGGCGCGATCCTGCAAGCGCCCGGCATGCGGCTGGTAACGCAAATGCGCTTCGAGGTCACCGGACAACGCCAACTGACGCAGCGCCGTGCGCAATAGCTCAGCCTGACCGGGCAGCGCCGGGTAGTTGAAATTGAGGTCGATCATGCCCGCGACCACGCTCGGTTGATGCACGCCCAAACCGTGCGGCAGCGAGGTCTCGCGGACAAACGTGCCGCGCCCGGTTTCGCCGCTGACCAGGCCCATCGCCTCCAATTCGCTGTAGACCCGACTCGCCGTGACCAGCGCCAGGCCCTCGCTGGCAGCGAGTTGGCGGTGCGTCAGCAAGCGTGTGCCGGGCAGTAATCGGCCCGCGCGAATGTCCGCCGCGAAGCTATCGACCAAAGACTTGTAGCGGGAATGCGCCATCGCAAATGTATCCATGACAATTTTTTGATTGTGCTGATCTTCAGTCATAGGATGCGCTGAAAGCAACCTGCCGCAGACAAGGAGTAACGCCGAATGGAACGCACGACAAATCTCAATAGCCCGACGCTGCAACACAGCACGCGCGGCTGGATCAACGGCCTGATCGGCGTGGTAATTTTCAGCGGCTCGCTGCCGGCGACGCGCGTTGCGGTGCTGGAATTCGATCCGGTATTTCTCACCGTCGCCCGCGCGACCATCGCTGGTGTGCTCGCGCTGTGCCTGTTGTGGCTATTCAAGGAACAGCGCCCTGCCCGGCAACAAGTGATCCCATTGATCGTCGTCGCGCTGGGCGTGGTCGTCGGGTTTCCGCTGCTGACCGCGCTGGCCCTGCAATACGTGACGTCGGCGCATTCCATCGTGTTTATCGGCCTGCTGCCGCTTGCCACTGCGGTATTCGGCGTGCTGCGCGGCGGTGAGCGGCCGCAACCGGCGTTCTGGCTGTTCTCGATTCTCGGCAGTTTGCTGGTGGTCGGTTTTGCCGTGTCGCAAGGGCTGAGCGCCTCGCCGACCGGTGACCTGCTGATGCTGCTGGCGGTGGTGGTGTGTGGGCTCGGTTATGCCGAAGGCGCAAAACTCTCAAGAACTCTGGGCGGCTGGCAGGTGATTTGCTGGGCGCTGCTGCTGGCATTGCCATTCATGGCCGCACTGACCTGGCTGCGCTTGCCGGCGTCGTTTGCGCCGATCAGCCCACCGGCATGGCTGAGCCTGGCGTACGTTTCGTTGTTCAGCATGTTGATCGGTTTTGTGTTCTGGTATCGCGGATTGGCCCAGGGCGGGATTGCCGCCGTGGGCCAACTGCAATTGCTGCAACCGTTCTTCGGTCTGGCGCTCGCCGCCACTTTGCTGCATGAGCAAGTCAGCCTGGGAATGCTCGGCGTCACCGTTGCGGTGATCCTCTGCGTGGCCGGCGCGCGAAAGTTTTCTCGCTGACGCTCAGCCGACTCAGCGTTTCACCGACAGATCGGTCTGGGTCATGCGGCTGCGCACGGTGAACACCCCGTCGCCCGAGAGGATCGCGCTGCGGGCGAACAGGCGACCGCTTTCCCAGTTCGAAAGGCCTAATTCCGGCTTGTTCAACGCGTATTGACCGTCGACCCAACGGGTGATGCCGTTACCGACAAAAGGCGCGTTGACGGCGTTGTAGAAACGCTGGTGCGCCTCGGCGGATTCGCTGATCAGCGACACGGTGAATTGTGGGCTGTAGCGGTTGAACAGGTCGATGGCTTGATCCAGGTCGTCAACGATTTTCAGGCTGACTTCCGGGGTTTCTTCCCACTCCCACTCGCGGCCCAATTGATCTTGCGCCAACGGTTCGGCCAAAGCCTCGGTGACATAACCTTCGGCGCGATAGACGTCGACGCTGGCATTCAGCCAATCCCTCGGCAAGCAGGTTTCACTGCCCTCGACGATGTGCAATTTGCAGCCCTGTCGGCGTGCGGCTCCGGCCTGTTGCAGGGCATCGAGAAACAGCGGCACCAGTTCTGCGGCGCGCTCGCGGTGGATCAGGCAAACGTTGAGGGTGTTGCAGACTTTACGGTCCAGCGAGTTGCGCACCACGGCGGCGAAGCGCGTGGCATCGGCGTGTTCGTCGGCGATCAACCAGGCGCCGCCAGTGCCGTGCAGGCTGACGGCGGTGCCAGCCTGCTGGGCGATGCTGCCCAGTTGACTGACCGCGCGCCCCGAACCACGGGCTACCGCCAGCGACAGACGGCGGTCGGCAAACATCGCCCAACCGGCGGCATGGTTGACGCTTTCCACCAACGACACCGCGCCGGCCGGCAAACCGGCGTCCGCCAGTGCCGGGTTCAAGGCATGCGTAACGATGGCTTGCGCAGTGCCCAAAGCATCGCTGCCAATGCGCAGCACCGCCGTGTTGCCGGTGCGCAACACGCCAGCGGCATCGGCGAAGACGTTCGGCCGACCTTCGAAGACAAACGCGACGATGCCCAGCGGCGAGACCACTTGCTCGACTTTCCAGCCGTCATGCTCGACACAACTGAGGACTTTGCCGCGCGTGGCCGGGGCATCGCGCCAGGCGCGCAGGCCGGCGATCATGTCGCGGCGCATGCGTTCGTCGGCGAGCAGGCGCGTGGTCGAACGCCCACGGCCCTTGGCGCGTTCGATGTCGGCGAGGTTGGCGGCTTCGATCAAGGCCCAGCAGGCCGGGGTTTCCAGACGTTGCGCGAACCGATCAAAGAACTCGCTGATGGCCGCGTCCGACACTGCCGACAGCGCGCCGAATGCCGCTTGCGCGCGCTCGATCGCCACCGCTGCCGCTTGCTGATCCACCACCGGAATCAACAACAACTCGCCACTCACCTGCTCGACCAGCAGATGGTCACCGGGCTGAAAGCGCGCCGCCAGTTCGGGGCTGACCACCGAGACCCGGTTGCCGGCAAAAGGGATCGGCGTACCAGCGACGAGACGTTCGAGCATCAAGGACATGAAACGGATTCACCATGCAGAGGGCGGCCGGAAAATGTATAGGAAAACTGCCGAAGCGTCATTAGCGGCGCAGGGTCAGAACACCGACCAGCCGATCCGCTGGCTCAACAGTTCCAGCGCCGCCATGCCGGCCAGCGAGTTACCCGCGACGTTCAATTCTGGCGACCAGACGCACACAGTGAACTGCCCCGGCACCACCGCGACGATGCCGCCACCGACCCCGCTCTTACCCGGCAGGCCGACCCGATAAGCAAAGTTGCCCGCTTCGTCGTAAAGGCCGCTGGTGGCCATGATTGAGTTGACTTGCTGAGTCTGACGCGCGCTGAGGATCTGTTCGCCACTGTGTTTGCAGAAACCGTCGTTGGCGAGAAAACAGAAGGCGCGGGCCAAGTCCACGCAACTCATGCGTAATGCGCAGTGGCTGAAATAGCTGCGCAGCACCGCTTCGACGTCGTTGTGAAAGTTGCCGAATGATTGCATCAGGTAAGCCATCGCGGCGTTGCGCGCGCGGTGCTGGTATTCGGAGTCGGCGACTTTGCCGTCAACCATCACTTGCGGGTTGCCGGACAGGCGCCGGACGAAATCGCGCATCGACAGGGCCGGCGCGGCGAAACGTGACTGGTTGATGTCGCAGATCACCAGGGCGCCGGCATTGATGAACGGATTGCGCGGGCGGCCGCGTTCGAATTCCAGCTGCACCAGCGAGTTGAACGGCTGGCCCGACGGTTCGTGACCAAGGCGTTGCCAGATCGCTTCGCCGGAGTGATCGATGGCTTGCACCAGGCTGAAAACCTTGGAAATGCTCTGCACCGAAAACGGCGTGTGCGCGTCGCCGGCGCAATACAGCTCGCCGTCGTTGCCATACACGGCGATCCCCAATTGATTGGCCGGCACGGTGCCGAGCGCGGGAATGTAGTCGGCGACTTTGCCCTGGCCGATCAGGGGATGAACTGCGTCAAGAATCTCGTTCAACAGCGCTTGCATGCCCGGTTCCGAAGTCTCGCCCGCCGGTTTCGACGGACACAGACGCTAGACGCGGCTGGCGTGGGGCGAATCACAGTTTTGTAGGCGAATGTATCTGGCGGCCCTCGGGATACGTGGCGTTGCATCAACGCGGTTTTACGACACAGCGCCACTACATGCGGCGGGCAAACTTCTGGCGTCTGCTGACCGAGGTCGGCCCTTGCTTTGGAGCGTTGTCATGAATGCCACACTTCCTCGTTATCACGGCTGGTCGCTGTTCGGCCTGCTGTCCTTGCTGGTGCTGTTGATGACCGGCGCGATCCTGCTGCTCAATCCCGACCTGGTGGAAGCCACGCGCAGCGCCATTCGGGCGACGGCGCGGACCTCGTTTGTGCTGTTTCTCGCGGCGTTTCTGGCCTCGGCATTCGCCGTGCTGGTGCCCTCGCCGCTGAGCAAATCGCTGGTGCGGGAGCGGCGTTTTATCGGTTTGGCGTTTGCCTTTTCGCATCTGGTGCACGCGGTGCTGATCTACTGCTACGGGCAATTGAACCCGGAGTTCTGGCCGGGCCGGACCACGGTCGGCAACATTCCTGGGTCGCTGGGTTATCTGTTTATTGTGCTGATGGCGATCACCTCGTTCAAAACCCCGGCAAAGTTGATCGGCCCCAAAGCCTGGAAAGCCTTGCACGTGACCGGCATGTGGGTGCTTGCGGCGGTGTTCACCTACTCCAACTTCAAACGAATCCCGATGAGCGCGTGGTATGTGCTGCCGTTCGGCATGATGTGCGCGGCGATTGCGTTGCGGCTGGTGGGCAAACTGGCGCTGAGAAACAAACGCAGCCAGCGCCACGCCTATTCCTGAACTCATCCCACATGGGTTTACCGGGTGGGCTTGTATTGCAATGTGTACAGCCGCGCTTTCGATACACCTCCAGCCTGAAACCCCGCCGCAATGACACATGGCAGATACAGGCGCTTGCTCAAATGTGCTGGTCGATTCATCAAAAAATCCAAGCATCCAACGGAGATCAAGCCATGAACACTGCAATTTCCTCGGCCGTCAAAAGCCTGCACCTGAACCTCGATCGCGCAGGCAGCTGGGTCGCGCCGCTGACGCTGCGGGTGTTTCTGGCGTGGGAGTTTTTTGAATCAGGCCTGGAAAAATGGAACGGCCAGAACTGGTTCGCGGATATTCAGGATGCTTTTCCATTCCCGTTCAACCAATTGCCGGCCACGCTGAACTGGGAATTGTCGATGTGGGCCGAGCTGATTTGCGCCCTCGCCTTGCTGGTCGGCCTCGGCACGCGGCTGTCGGCGATCAGCCTGATGGTGGTGACGGTGGTGGCGACGGCGGCTGTTCATTGGCCGGCCGATTGGTCTACATTGAGTGAACTTGCCCAAGGCTATGCCATCAGTAACAAAGGACATGGCAACTTCAAACTACCGCTGATTTACCTTGCCGCCCTGATGCCGCTGTTGCTCTGCGGCGCAGGCAAGCTCAGTCTGGATGCCTTGCTGGCGCGGCTGTTCTGGCGCCGCAGCAACTGACATACCATCGCGATACGCTGCGCATTCCCAGACTTTCACCCATATTTGCACTCACATTTGCAAGACAACAGGAGCCACCCATGAGCGTGACCACCCAATGGATCGAGATCGACAGCCCCGAAGGTAAATTCGGTGCTTACCTGGCGATACCGCATACCCAAAAGGGTCCGGGGATTGTGTTGATCCAGGAGATTTTCGGCGTCAACGAACACATCCGCTCGGTAGTCGAGCAATACGCTGCCGACGGTTATCTGGTGATCGCGCCGGATCTGTTCTGGCGCAGCGGTCCGCGCATCGAGCTGAGCTATGACGAAGCCGGCTGGAAAAAAGCCGTCGAGTTGATGAACGCCACCGATGTCGGCAAAGCGCAGGACGACATCAAACTGACCATTGAAGCGCTGAAAGCCCAGCCGGGCCTGGACGGCGGCATTGCCTCGATCGGTTATTGCTTCGGCGGCATGCTCTCCTACAACACCGCCGCCAATGGTCTGGTGGACGTGGCGGTCTCCTACTATGGCGGCGGCATTCAGAACCAACTCGACCGCGCCGACCAGATCGATGTGCCGTTTCTGATGCACTTCGGTGAAGCCGACAGCCACATTCCGCTGGAAGCCGTCGAGCAAATCGCCGAGCGTTTCGACAGCAACGACAACGTGGAAATTGTCGTGTACCCGGAAGCCGAGCACGGCTTCAACTGCTCGCACCGCGACAGCTACAACCAACGCGCAGCGGCTGAAGCGCATGGCAATACGCTGATTTTCCTTGGTCAGGAACTGTAAGCGCGAACCTTTGTAGGAGCGAGGCTTGCCCGCGAAAGCGATCTATCGGCCGACGGTGATGTTGAGTCTGGAGGCCCCATCGCGAGCAGGCTCACTCCCACAGTTGATCGGTGTCGATCGCGGAATTTGTGTTCACTGACACTCCCCCTGTGGGAGCGAGGCTTGCCCGCGAAAGCGATCTATCGCCCGACGGTGATGTGGAGTCTGAAGGCCCTATAGCGAGCAGGCTCACTCCTGCATTTTTGATCTGTGCTGATCTTGGGATTTTTGTTTATTTCGGTGAACGGTGCGGTTGGGGGTTTGTCTGTTATGAACACTGACTGTGCGGCTGACGGAGATTCCCTGTAGGAGCGAGCCTGCTCGCGAAAGCGGTCTCCCAATCAACGCACATTTCCCTCTAACCCAAACATCATTTGTCTCGATCATTCAAATCACAAAAGCGAATTTTTCATTCGCCGCTGATCTGTTCACGATGGCGACACTTTTTTAGACCGGAATTACCCCTGATGAACTTCAATCTGGCCATCGCCTGCATGATCGTGGTGTCTTTCGCGATTGCCCTCAGTCACGCCTGAAACACTATTTCGCTGAACCGCCGCGCGGTTTGTAAAACATGAACCGGCCGATTCGCGCGGTGCGCACGTATTCCTGCGTCCAGTCCGGTTTCACCGAGCGGTCATGGAAATACATCGCGCCGTGGGTGCGATCCGGCAGTTGTTTGTTAAGTGCCTTGCGCGCGATTTCCTTGGCCAGCGCATAAGGCCCGTCTTCCTGCACGCTGTCCGCGCGGCCGTCGCACCACCACGAAAACTGGCAGGCGCGGCGTTCTGAACCTTGTTTGACGATCCCGCACACTGTGTCCGGAAAGCCCGGATGACCGAGGCGATTCATCACCACATTGGCCACGGCTTCCATGTCGGTGCTGTCCTTGCCCTTCGCTTCCCAATAAATACTGCGCGCCAGACACGTAATGGTTTCGTCCAGCGGCGCAGTGCCGGCCGGGTCGACAGCCTGAACTTCGGATTGGGTGATGGTCTCGGCTTTCTTCGGCGCCGGGGCTGCAGCGCCCTTGTCGGCGGCTTTTTCTTCCAGAACCTGGGCCTTGTCCACGGCCACTTCCTTTTTCAGCTCCTGATCGTCAGCGAACACCTGGCCGGCAAAAAAGCTCAGGGCAAGACAAATGGCTATCCAGGGGAAACGCATGATGGGCGGGCTCTTGAGGCGTCGGCAGGCGACTTGGCTACAGTGTAGACGGCAAATTGTTCAAAAAGATCGACCACTAACCGCAAAAACCCAGTGCCCTTCCCGCGACGAAATCGAGCATCATGGGCGCAGTCCGTTCAAGGGGGATTTTCATGCGCGTTTTATCATTTGCTGTAGGTGTTGCGGCGTTGTCGTCGGGGCTGATGTTTGCTGGCGCGGCGTTCGCCACCGAGGAAGCGCAACTGGTGCAGTCGATCAACGCCTATCGCAGCCAGGTGCAGCGTTGCGGCGGGCAAGCCTCGCCGGAGTTGCCACCACTGGCCTCAGACCCGCGTCTGGTGTTGTCTGCCACGCAGAACATCGATCTGCAACAAGCGATGTCGCAAGCCAAATACCCGATGGTCAATGTCCAGGCGATCACCCTTTCCGGGCCGCGTGATGCGCAATCAGCGATGCAAGCGGTGCAGGAAAGCTTTTGCCAAGTAGTGCTGAATCCGCAATACATCGACGTCGGCGTCAGCCGTGAGGGCCGCGACTGGCGGATCGTCCTTGCGCGGCCATTGTTGAGTGCACGTCTGGGCGATGCGGCGGCCGAGGGGCAAAAGTTGCTGGAATTGCTCAATGCTGCGCGCGCGCAACCGCGTCAGTGCGGCGGCCAGGCGTTCGCCGCGACCACGCCGCTGGCCTGGAACGCGATACTCGGCGGCGCCGCCGAAGCGCACAGTCGGGACATGGCCAACAACAATTATTTCGACCACAAGGACCGCAATGGCGGCACTCCGGGTGACCGCGCGGAACTGGCCGGTTACAGCTACCAGCAAATCGGCGAAAACATCGCCGCCGGCCAGGACACCATTCGCAAAGTAGTGGACGGCTGGATCGGCAGTCCGGGGCATTGCGCCAACCTGATGAACCCGCAATTCAAGGAACTGGGCGCGGCGTATGCGGTAGACCCCAAGAGCGACAGCGGGATTTACTGGACCGCAATGTTCGGCGCGCAATGATTTGGCTTTGTGGGAGCGATGCTTGCTCGCGATGGCGGTGTATCAGCCACCATCAATGCAATTTGACCCACCGCTTTCGCGAGCAAGCTCAGCTCCCACAGGGTTTGTGTGATAGCCGGAATTGGTGACAAAGCCCGTCCCCTGTGGGAGCGATGCTTGCTCGCTATGGCGGTGTGTCAGCCACCATCAATGCAATTTGACCCACCGCTTTCGCGAGCAAGCTCAGCTCCTACAGGGTTTGTGTGATACCTGAAATTGGTGACAAAGCCCGTCCCCTGTGGGAGTGATGCTTGCTCGCGATGGCGGTGGGTCAGTCACCAGCAAATCAGCCTGACCCACCGCTTTCGCGAGCAAGCTCAGCTCCTACAGGGTTTGGGTGATGGCCGGAAATTGTGGCCAACCTTATCGCCTGTGGGGGGCGGTGATTGGGTTAGGCGTTAATCCGCAGCGGTCATCTGCACCACGTCGATCCCGAGTTTTCGGTAGTCCTCGATGTTGCCGGAGGCCACGGTGCGCTCGGTGATCAGCGTGTGAATGCGCGCGCACGGCGCCACCACGAATGGCTCGACCGCGCCGAGTTTGTCCGCCGTGGTCACCGCCACCACGTGCGCGGCGCTGTCGAGCATTGCCAGTTTCACCGGCACTTCATCGAAGTGCAGAGAGCTGATGCCGACCTCGGGATGAATCGCGCAAACACCGGTAAACAGCAGTTCAGCCTTGATCCCCTGCACCAACTGCAAAGTCTCGTGCCCACTCACTGCCAGTGTCGAAGGATTGATCTGGCCACCGGCCAGAATCACCTTGATTCCCGGATACTCCGCGAGGGTAATCGCGATCATCGGCGAAGCGGTGACGGCTGTTATCGCAATGTCCGAGGGCAACGAACGCGCGATCTGCAACGTCGTCGAGCCGGAATCGAACATCACAATCTGGCCATTCTTCACGTACCCCGCAGCCAGTTGCGCCAAGCGGGTTTTCACTTCATCGGTTTCGCTGACTCGGGTGAAAAAATCCTTGCCGGTGTCTTTCGGTCGCGGCAACGCTCCGCCGTGCACGCGCTGCACCAGCCCGGCGCTGTCCAGCTCCGCAAGATCGCGGCGGATGGTGTCTTCGGAAACGGCGAAATGCTGACTCAGCTCGGAGGCCATAACCTTGCCGTCACGCTCGAGAATCAGCAGGATTTTCTGCCGGCGCAGGGAAGGAAGCTCGATAGCAGCGTGCATGGTTGTGCCTTTTTCTGCGGGTTAGTGCGGTTTTTTGCAAGATTGCCCGAGATTAGCCAAAGTCCGCAACGAACACAAACAGCAAAGACTTTCTGGCAGACTTGCGCCTCACGCACACGCGCCGCCCTGCCCTTCGAGCCACACACCATGCTTTTTTCCCTGGTTTCAAATGGTTCACCAAGCGCTGGCGAACAGCCCGACGTTATCGTGCCGTGGTGGAGTTTTACCAAAACCGTGCTCGCCGCTGCGGCGTTGACCTTGGTGCGTGATGGCTTGGTCGATCTCGACGAGGTGCTGCCGGAAGGTCCGTTCACCTTGCGCCAGTTGCTGCGGCATGAGGCGGGTTTGGCGGACTACGGTGAGCTGGCCGATTACCACGCGGCCGTGGCGCGGAATGACGCCCCGTGGTCGGCCGATGAAATGCTCCAACGCCTTGATGCCGGCCGGCTGCGCTACGCACCGGGAACCGGCTGGGGTTATTCAAATGTTGGCTATTTATATGTGTCGAGGCTGATCACGCGTTTGTGCGATCTATCGCTGGAACAGGCGTTGATCCAGCGAGTGTTCGCGCCGCTCGGCTTATCTAACGTGAGCCTGGCGACGACCCCAGAAGCGTTGAAAAACGTGCGCATGGGCAGTGCTGCTGCGTACCACCCAGGCTGGGTTTATCACGGTTTGCTGGTCGGTTCGTTGAAGGATGCAGCCTTGTGCCTGGAACACCTGATGACCGGGGAACTGCTCGGCCCGTCCCTGCGCCACCAAATGCAAACCGCCTACCCGCTCGGCGGGCCAATCGCCGGTCGACCATGGATTGCGCCAGGCTACGGCCTCGGGTTGATGCACGGGCCAGTGCGCGGCGGGCGCGTTTTGAGCGGACATACTGGCAGCGGACCGGGCAGCGTGGTGGCGGTTCATCACTGCGCCGAACAAGGAAACACCGCGACCTGCGCGGTGTTTCTCGAAGACGCTGACCAAGGCTCCGTCGAAGCGCAAGTCGTGCGCCATTTGTTCGCAGCCCTCGACAGCGCTGCGGGCCGATGAACCAGCGATCAGTTGCTCGCCACCCGCGCCACACTCCCCGCCGTCACTAACGCCTTAAGTGACGCATCGAACTGCTTCAACGCGTTCACTTGCAACTCGGTTTGCTGATCAATCTGCGCGGCGATCTCCGGCGCCGCTTTGCCGTGGACCCAGACTGACGGCATTTGCTCGGCGCGGGCGCCCTCAGCCTTGCCGATGTATTGCAGGTCGGCGTCGTAGAATTTAGCGAGGAAACGCGCTTCGACCTGATCATTGCGCTTGCTCACCAGCCGGCTGTAAGTGTCGAGCATCACCACCACGTCCGGGTGCGCTTGTACCAGTGCGTCGAGGTTGTCGTAGACAGTCACCGAGCCGAATTGTTTTTGCAGCGACCCCATCAGCCAGTTGATCGCCAATGTTGGGTCGGAGCTTTTGACGAAGGCGTTGCTGATGCGCGAATCGAGCGCGGGATTCTTGCTGCCGTTGACCGCGACGCTGTGGTAGTTCTCCAGGTATTGCAGAGTGTTGACGGTGTTTTCGCTATACAGCACGCCGACCGACTGGCCGTGTTGCAGGCTGGCGTTGCTGCCGCCGACGGGCAGGAAATGGCAGGTTTGCGGCTCGGCAGCATAAGCCGGGGCGGTGGCGGCGACACCGCCGCTGAGTGCAGCGACAAGGGCCAGGACAGTTGAAATTCTCATCGCGCAGTTCCTTCAGAAGCGAAATCGGTATGGCGCCATCCTCCTCCGATGCTGAAAAAACCAGAACTCGCTATTTGTGATGTTCACTATCGATTGAACGAATGGTCAGGTAATAGCCACGGGAAACCCTGTGGCGAGGGGCTTGCCCCCGTTGGGTTGCGCAGCGGTTCCTGCATGGATTAACACAGGGCCGCTGCGCGCCCCAACGCGAGCAAGCTCGCTCGCCACGGGGAATCGGCAGGCAGGGAATTCTCAGTGAATCAATGCGATCTCAACCACCCCGCCCTGCAATCGCACTGGCCAGACGCGCAAGCGCTGCAGCGGGTATTCCAGGCAACTGCCGTCCTCGAGGCGAAAGTGCTGTTTGTAGATCGGCGAGGCGACCACCAGGTCACCCTTGATGTTGCCGATCAAGCCGCGCCCGATCACGTTCGCCCCGGATTGCGGATCGTGGTTGTCGATGGCGTAGAGGGTTTTGCCCTCGGCGCCCGGCAAGTAGAACAGCGCCACTTGCGCGCCGTCGAGCCAGACCACGACGCCGGAATTGCTCACCAGGTCTTGTTGTTCGCAGACCGGTTGCCAAGTGGTGGCGGTGTCGATGGCAGGTGCGCGTTGGGGGATGGAAAGGCTCATCAGGCAATCTCCTCGGTGAGCGGAATCAGGTTGAGTTCGGCGGCCATGATCGGGCGCCGTTGGCCGCGTTCCTCGACAAAGTGGATGTCCGGATCCGGGCGTTTGTCATTGACGAAGGTGCGGAAGCGCTTGAGTTTTTCCGGGTCTTTGAGGGCGTTGGCCCATTCGCATTCGTAGCGATCGACGACCAATTGCATCTGCGCTTCAAGTTCGGCGCCGAGCCCGAGGCTGTCGTCGATGATCACCTCTTTGAGGAAATCCAGACCGCCCTCCAGGCTCTCGCGCCACACCGAGGTGCGCTGCAATTTGTCGGCGGTGCGGATGTAGAACATCAGGAAACGGTCGATGTAGCGGATCAGCGTGTCATCGTCGAGGTCGGTGGCGAACAGCTCGGCATGACGCGGACGCATGCCGCCGTTGCCGGAGATGTACAGGTTCCAGCCCTTCTCGGTGGCAATCACGCCGACGTCTTTGCTCTGTGCTTCGGCGCATTCGCGGGTGCAACCGGACACGGCGAATTTGAGTTTGTGCGGCGAGCGCAGGCCCTTGTAGCGATCCTCGATCAGCAGGGCCATTTTCACGCTGTCCTGCACGCCGTAACGGCACCAAGTGCTGCCGACGCAGGATTTCACCGTGCGCGTGGATTTGCCGTAAGCGTGGCCGGTTTCGAAACCGGCTTCGATCAGCTCGCTCCAGATCTCCGGCAATTCATGCAACTGCGCGCCGAACAGGTCGATGCGCTGGCCGCCGGTGATTTTGGTGTAGAGGTCGTACTTTTTCGCCACCACGCCAATCGCGATCAGTTTGTCCGCCGTAATCTCGCCGCCGGGGATGCGCGGCACCACCGAATACGTGCCGTTTTTCTGCATGTTGGCCATGAAAGTGTCGTTGGTGTCCTGCAACGGCACCAGCGACGCGTCCATGATCGGCTGGTTCCAGCACGACGCGAGAATCGAGCCCACCGCCGGTTTGCACACGTCGCAACCGGTGTGGCCACGCCCGTGTTTGGCGAGCAATTCTTCGAAAGTGAGCACATTCTCAACGCGCACCAGCGCATAGAGTTCCTGGCGCGTGTAGGCGAAATGTTCGCACAGGCTTTTGTCGACGCTGACGCCACGCGCAATCAATTCGTGCTCGAAAACCTGCTTGAGCAGCCCCGCGCAACCGCCGCAACCGGTGCCGGCCTTGGTCTGTGCTTTGAGCAAACCGAGGTCGGTGCAGCCGCCGTCAAGTGCTGAACAAATCGAGCCTTTGCTGACGTTGTGGCATGAGCAAACGGTAGCGGTTTGCGGCAGTGCGCCGGGGCCGAGGGTCGGCGCGCCTGCGGACGACGGCAGGATCAGACTGGCCGGTTCCGCTGGCAAGGCAATCGCGTTCTGCAGGTATTGCAGCAATGTGTCGTAGTAGCTGTTGTCGCCGACCAGCACCGCGCCGATCACGTGTTTGCCGCTGGCATCGACCACCAGACGCCGGTAGCTGGCGCTCGCTTCGTCGATGAACTGATAACTGCGCGCACCCGGCGTGTGGGCGTGGGCATCGCCGATGGAACCGACGTCAACGCCGAGCAGTTTCAGTTTGGTCGACATGTCCGCGCCAAGGAACGGCTCGGCGCCCTGCTTGCACAACTGCGCGGCCACTCCGCGGGCCATTTGGTAACCCGGCGCCACGAGGCCGAACAGGCTGCCATTCCACGCCGCGCATTCGCCGATGGCGTAAATGTTCGGGTCGCTGCTGAGGCATTCGTCGTTGATCACCACGCCGCCGCGCGGGCCGATGTCCAACGCGCAGTCGCGGGCCAACGCATCCTGCGCACGGATCCCGGCGGAGAACACAATCAGGTCGGTTTCGAGGAATTCGTCATTGGCAAAATTCATCCGGTAGCGATAATCCTCGCCAGCGCTGATCGATTGCGTGGCGCGGGACAAGTGCACACCGACGCCGAGTCGCTCGATTTGCGCCTTCAGCGCCAGACCGCCGAAGTCATCCAGTTGCACCGGCATCAAGCGTGGGGCGAACTCGACCACGTGCGCTTCCAGCCCCAGGCTCTTCAGGGCGTTGGCCGCCTCCAGACCCAGCAAACCACCGCCGACCACCACTCCGCGCCGCGCATTGGCCGCTGCCGCACGGATGGCGTCGAGGTCTTCGAGCGTGCGATAGACCAGCCGCGAGTCACCTTCGGCGCCGTCAATCGGCGGCACGAACGGGTACGAGCCGGTGGCCAGCACCAACTTGTCGTAGTGCACGCAACCCTGCGCGGTAATCACCTCGCGGCGCTCGCGATCAATCTGCAGAACCGGCACGCCCAAGTGCAGCGTGACGCCCGGCGTCTGGTACAACGACGCATCCGACAGCGCCAGCGACTCGGCATCGCGACCGGTGAAATATTCGGAAAGATGCACGCGGTCGTAGGCACGCATCGGCTCCTCGCTGAACACGTGCAAGCGATAGTCCGCCAGCGCTCCGCGCTCGATCAGCTGTTCGACACAATGATGTCCGACCATGCCATTGCCGATCACGATCAGCGTTTGCAGTTTGTTCAACGCGGCAATATTGGAATTCATAAGAAGCACCCTTGCACGGCCAATCACGGTTCAAAAAGCAAAAAAAAACGCCTGAAACCTTGCGGTTCCAGGCGTCTTTGCCTGTTCTTTTGCGGTGTTGTGATCAGGCATCTATGCCTGTTCCACCGATGTTGCCCACGACCTGTTGGCCATTCGATCGTCGTTGACCGAGGGGGCGACCCAACGCGTATTCGCAATGGGTTTGCCTGATGACTTGCAGCGTTTGTGCCAATCGCCGCGCCTCCCTTGAAACCGGGCGACTCGGCGATTTATTGCGATTGCCATCGACGTTGGGCGGCGACGATTGCGCATCCGACTGGTGCACGGCGCTATAAAAAAGTGCATCGATCACTGCTTGAGCCAGCGCTGCAAATTGCCGCGCGCTCCACCCCGCCCCGCTGATTTACCGACGTTGAACGCTGATCATCGGTTATGGCGCGTGACTTGCTAGTAACACCTCAAAGCAGTCAACGCTGATTGCCCACCTACGACAAAGACGCCGTGTAACTCCCGTTTCCATAACGGAGGGTCGCATGGCGTTTTTTTTTGTTTTCGGGTTGGGCAGGCCAAGCAACAGATCGAGGGGCGAAAATGACGGACACCAGCGTACGCAGCGTATGTCCCTATTGTGGCGTGGGTTGCGGCATCGTCATGCAGGTCGAAAACAACCGCGTTATCAAGGTCACGGGTGACAAAACGCACCCGAGCAATTTCGGCCGGCTGTGCACCAAAGGCACGACTTGCGGCCAGGCGATTGCCGAATCGGGACGCATGGAAAACGCCTTTTTGCGCCAGAAGCGCAGTCGCGATCCGGTGCAGATTGGCATCGATGAAGCGATCAACGAAACCGCCAGCCGCCTGCGCAATCTGCTGGATCGCCACGGCCCGGACGCGCTGGCGTTTTATGTCTCGGGGCAAATGTCGCTGGAAGCGCAGTACCTGATCAACAAGTTGGCCAAGGGTTTCGTGCGCACTCACAACATCGAATCCAACTCGCGGCTGTGCATGGCCAGCGCTGGCAGCGGCTACAAACTCTCGCTAGGTTCGGACGGGCCGCCGGGCTCGTATGAGGATTTCGACCAAGCCGAGGTGTTTTTGGTGATCGGCGCGAACATGGCCGACTGTCACCCGATTCTGTTCCTGCGCATGATGGATCGGGTCAAGGCTGGGGCGAAGTTGATCGTGGTTGATCCGCGGCGCAACGCCACCGCCGACAAGGCCGGTTTGTTCCTGCAAATCAAACCCGGCACCGACCTGGCGTTGCTCAATGGCCTGCTGCACCTGCTGGTGAAAAACGGCCACACCGACCCGGACTTTATCGCGTCCTTTACCGAAGGTTGGGAAGCGCTGCCGGCGTTCCTCGAAGACTATTCGCCGAGCGCCGTCGCCGAGATTACCGGCCTGCTCGAAGCCGATATTCGTCAGGCTGCTGAATGGATCGGCGCGGCAGCCGAGTGGATGAGTTGCTGGACCATGGGCCTCAACCAGAGCACCCACGGCACCTGGAACACCAACGCCCTGTGCAATTTGCACCTGGCCACCGGCGCCATTTGCCGGCCGGGCAGCGGGCCGTTTTCCCTGACTGGACAACCCAACGCCATGGGCGGCCGCGAGATGGGCTACATGGGCCCGGGCCTGCCCGGTCAGCGTTCGGTGCTGGTCGAAGCCGATCGCGCATTTATTGAAGACTTGTGGCAAATCCCTCGCGATAGCCTGCCGCGCACGGTGAGTGGCGGCACGGTGGCGATGTTCGAGCAGATGCGCGCCGGGCAGATCAAGGCGTGCTGGATCATCTGCACCAACCCGGTCGCCTCGGCGCCGAATCGCCAAACCGTCATCGAAGGTTTGGAGAACGCAGAACTGGTGATCACCCAGGACGCCTTTCTCGACACCGAGACCAATCGCTACGCCGACATATTGCTGCCCGGCGCGCTGTGGGCCGAGGCCGAAGGCGTGATGATCAACTCCGAGCGCAACCTGACGCTGATGCAAAAAGCCGTGGATGCGCCTGGCGAATCAATGCCCGACTGGCAAATCATCGCTAAAGTCGCGTGCGCCATGGGCTTCGCCGAGGCCTTCAGTTACAGCTCGGCGTCGCAGGTATTTGAAGAGATCAAACGCGCCTGGAACCCGAACACCGGGTACGACATTCGCGGCGCAAGTTATGCGCGTTTGCGCGAGAGCCCTGTGCAATGGCCGTGCGCCGCCGACGCGGCTGCGCTGCGTAATCCGATCCGTTATCTGAACGATGGCGTGAGTCAGCAGCTGAAGATTGACGAGGACGGAAGTCGCCCGGCCATCGTGTTTGCCAATGAGCGCGGCAAGGGGATTTTCTTCGCCCGACCACACTTGTCGCCGGCAGAAATGCCCGATGAACAGTTCCCGTTTGTGCTGAATACCGGGCGCCTGCAGCACCAGTGGCACACGCTGACCAAGACCGGCAAAGTCGCGACGCTGAACAAACTTAATCCGGGGCCGTTCGTGGAGATTCACCCGCAAGACGCCGCCAGCCTTGGGATCAAGGACAAGGATCACCTCGAGATTCGTTCGGTGCGTGGCCGTGCGGTGCTGCCGGCGGTGGTCACGGACCGGGTGCGTCAGGGCAACTGTTTTGCGCCGTTTCACTGGAACGATGTGTTTGGCGAAAACCTGGCGATCAACGCGGTGACCAACGATGCCGTCGACCCGATTTCGCTGCAGCCGGAATTCAAGTTCTGCGCGGTCGCGCTGCAGCGTGTCGAACTGATCGAACACCAGTTTCTGCATGTCTCGACGCCTGCCGAAATTGACCTTGCCGGTGCAACTGAGGAACTGCCCATGCCGAGCATCGAGGCTTTTGCCGAGCTCGCCGGCATCAGCCGTCAGCCTTCGCCGCAACTGAACAACAATGAGCGCACTTACCTCGCCGGTTTTATCAGCGGCCTGCAATCAACTGCGGGGCGCCAGGCCGCTGGCGTCCCGGCCCTGCCCGCCAATGCGCCGTTGGCCGAGGACACGCGGTTATGGCTGGACGGTTTGCTCGGCGGCTTGTTCAGCCGCGTGCAAAGTGCCGCGGCGCCGAGTGTGTTGGCGGATGATAAGCGGCCGACGGTGACGATGTTGTGGGCCTCGCAAACCGGTAACGCCGAAGCCCTGGCGCAGCGTTTTGCCGCGCGGTTGCGCGAAGAAGGCATCGCCGTGGAATTGAGCGCAATGGCCGATTTCCCGGCGGGCAAATTGGCGAACACGCAGACGTTGGCGTTAATCAGCAGCACCTTCGGTGACGGCGATCCGCCGGACAATGGCGAGGGTTTCTGGCACACCTTGAGCCGCGCCGAAACGCGTCTGGAATCGCTGCGCTTTGCCGTGTTGGCGCTGGGCGATCCGAACTACGAGCAGTTCTGCCACCACGGCAAACAACTCGATCAACGCTTGCAGGAACTGGGCGCCACGCGGCTGCTGGATCGGGTCGATTGCGATACCGAATTTGAAGAACGCGCACAGGCCTGGCTGAAGCAGTTTCATCAATTGCTGAAACCGGCGCAGGCGTTGAGTGCCGGTGTCGTCGCGAGCCCGATTGAAGCGCCCGGCAAAAGCAATCCTTACGCTTCGCGGCTGCTGAATAACCTGCACTTGAATCAGCAGAGCCGGCATAAGGAAACGCGGATGTTTTCGCTGGATCTGGCCGATTCCGGATTGCGCTACGAGGCCGGCGATGCCTTAGGCGTGTGGCCGCGCAACTGTCCGGAACTGGTCGACGAAGTGCTCGCGCTCACGCGGCTTGGCGCGGAAACCTGCGTGACTGTCGACAAACTCGGGGAGGTTGGATTGCGTCAGGCGCTCACCGAGCACTTTGAGATTGCCCGGCCGAATCGCGAAACCCTGACGTTCATCGCCGAGCGCAGCGCCAATCCACAGCTGAAACAGTTGCTGAGCTGTGAGCGCAAGGAAGAATTGAAGGACTGGCTCTGGGGCCGACAATTGGCGGACGTGCTGCAGGCGTTTCCGATTGAGTGCTCGGCGTCTGAGCTGCTGGGCGCGCTGAAACGCCTGCAACCACGGTTGTATTCGATTGCTTCCAGCGTCAAAGCGCATCCAGAGGAAGTGCATTTGACCGTGGCAGCGGTGCGCTACGGTAAACGCAAAGGCGTGTCGTCAACCTTCCTCGCCGACCGCGTGGCCAGCGGCGAAGTCCCGGTTTTTGTGCAGACGTCCAAGCACTTTCGCGTGCCCGGCGACGGCGACGTGCCGATGATCATGATCGGCCCCGGCACCGGCGTGGCGCCGTTCCGTGGTTTCCTGCAAGAGCGCCGTGCGCGTGGCGATCAGGGCCGCAACTGGCTGTTCTTCGGCGAACAACACGCCGCCAGCGACTTTTACTACCGCGAAGAATTGCAAGGCATGCAGCACGACGGCCTGTTGACGCAACTGAGCCTGGCGTTTTCGCGCGACCAGCCACGGAAGATTTACGTGCAGGACCGCATTCGTGAACAAGGCGCCGAATTGTGGCGCTGGTTGCAGGACGGGGCGCAGCTGTATGTGTGCGGCGACGCGAGTCAAATGGCCAAGGATGTCGACCGGGTGCTGCGCGAGGTGGCGCAGGAGCACGGTGGGTTAAGCGCGGAAAACGCTGCGGATTACTGGCGGCAGATGAGCGAGCAGAAGCGCTATTTGCGCGATGTTTACTGAGTGGGAATTGGGGTTTCATCTCCGCACCCTGCCCCGCCATTAGCCAACCAACGCCCCTGTGGTGAGCGAGCTTGCTCGCGTTCGGCGGCGAAGCCGTCGTGAGATCAGCCGCTGCGCTGGGTCTGTGAGTTTGGGGTTGCCTGGTTTGGGGCCGCTGCGCAGCCCAGCGCGAGCAAGCTCGCTCGCCACAGGTTTTGTGGTTTAGCTGGGGAGCTGCGTCATCGTTGATCGCGAGCAGGCTCACTCCTACTTTTGATCGGTGTGTGGTGACACCACAAATTTCCAGCAACAACCCCGCCCCTGTGGCGAGCGAGCTTGCTCGCGTTCGGCGGCGAAGCCGTCGTGAGATCTGCGTTATCGTTGATCGCGAGCAGGCTCACTCCTACCTTTGATCGGTGTGCGGTGACACCACAAATTTCCAGCCCCAACCTCGCACCTGTGGCGAGCGAGCTTGCTCGCGTTCGGCGGCGAAGCCGTCGTGAGATCAGCCACTGCACTGGGTCTGTG
Organism: Pseudomonas sp. SJZ131; assembly: GCF_007828705.1. Lineage (NCBI taxonomy): Bacteria > Pseudomonadati > Pseudomonadota > Gammaproteobacteria > Pseudomonadales > Pseudomonadaceae > Pseudomonas > Pseudomonas sp. SJZ131. The sequence goes on from NZ_VIVC01000001.1 coordinate 1,397,833, forward strand.
GGGTTGGGGTTGCCGGGTTTGGGGCCGCTGCGCAGCCCAGCGCGAGCAAGCTCGCTCGCCACAGGTTTTGTGGTTTGGCTGGGGAGCTGCGTCATCGTTGATCGCGAGCAGGCTCACTCCTACTTTTGATCGGTGTGTGGCGCAGATTCATGCACCACCGGTAACCCCTGTAGGAGCGAGCCTGCTCGCGAAAGCGCCAGCCCGAACACCACAAATCTCAAGCCCCAACCTCGCCCACAAATTTCCAGCCCCAACCTCGCACCTGTGGCGAGCGAGCTTGCTCGCGTTGGAGCGCGCAGCGGTCCCCTGTTTCCGGGGCTGCTGCGTATCCGTGCAGGATTGATGAAGATCGGCTGTGAGGCGCGAGGCTTACGAACGCAACACGCCTATCGCCCGGCGATATTTCTCTACGCGCTCCAGATCGTCCCACGAAGGTTGGGCGATTCGTGACAGGTCGCTGTTTTCTTCCAGATCGGCGAGTTTGACCACTCGGCCGATCGGGTTCAGCGCGGCGCGTTCGACGAAGGCTTCATAGGTTTCGCCCGGTATTTTGGTGACGGACTGGATCGCTTCCAGCACCAATTCGCTGAACCCTTCCTGACGCAACGCTTCGAGGCTGATGCCGGTGTCTTCGACCACGTCGTGGAGCACGGCGACGATGCGCTCCTCCAGGGTGCTCACCCGCAGCATCACTTTCAGCGGATGCAGAATGTAAGGCGATCCGCCCTTGTCGACCTGCCCTTCATGCGCAGCCGCAGCGATAGCAATCGCGCGTTCCAGTGTCTGGCTCATCTTGGTTTTCCTGAGGGTGAGTTGCGCATCCAAAAAGCCCGGCACGGCGTTCGCCAAGCTTTGCATCGCGGGCAATACTGGCAATATCGACGCTTTTGACGATACTTCGGTGGCTCATCTAACAACAAAAATGAAGGACTGAACATGTCTGAACTGCAACTGCACCCCAAAGCCGCGCAATCCTTGAGCCAATGGCACACGATGATCCGCACCGGCGACCTGCAAGCCTTACCCTCGTTGCTCGCCCCTGACGCGGTGTTTCGCTCGCCGATGGCACACACGCCATACCCCGGCGCGGCGGTGGTTTCGATGATCCTGAATACGGTGTCCGAGGTATTCGAGGACTTCGCCTACCACCGAGAACTGGCGACCGCCGATGGCTTGAATGTGGTGCTGGAATTCAGCGCCAGCGTGGGTGGCAAACAGTTGAAGGGTATCGACATGATCCGCTTCAACGAGGACGGGAAAATCGTCGAGTTCGAAGTCATGGTCCGCCCGTTGAGCGGTCTGCAAGCCCTCGGCGCGGAGATGGGCCAGCGCCTCGGCGCGTACCTCGCGGCAAGTAAAGCCTGAACAACCCAACTGCATAGTGACCACAGGATTTATGTCAGCAGGTCGAGCGAGATGCTGCGCAAAACGAATTGAACCCCACGCCCGCTGCTGTTTTCGAAACTCTACAGGCGCTGTCCCTCCTCCGAGGAAAGCGCTCTCTGGAGGAAAACCCGATGAACAGTAGACTGCCGCTTCTGTTTTTTATCGCCAGCCTCAGCCCGGCACTCGCCGTGGCTGAAGGTTGTGACGTGCAGACCCGATCACAAAGCCCTTCGGTGCCCGCGGTCGAATCGCACACATGCTACGAATACGAAGGCATGCCGGTGAATTCCATCGACTGGTCGTGCAGCAACGAAAGCAAGGAAATGCTCAGCAGCACCAAGAAAAAAGTCGAGCATTGCGCCGATCGCTATCAAGCCACGTGCGTGGCGACGTTGACCCAGGAATCCCTGGCCAACCCACATTCCACCAGCAAAGACAAAACCGCCAAATCGCTGAATATCCCCGACAACGCCAAAGTCACGACGTACTACTACGGCGCCGAGCACATCGATCAGGCGCGGATCGATTGCGAATCGGGCGGCGGTCACTGGAAGGCCAAATAGCCTTCTCTCAAGGGGACAGATTTATTTCTCTGGAGAATAAATCTGTCCCCTTAAATGTTCAGTACAGACGCTAGCCAACGCTCTGCATCCGTTATTTATGCTCAGTTCCCAGCTTAATAATATTTTACCGATACCAGGGTGAACCCTAGTCTTGAGCCCAAGAGATGGCAGGTCATAACCGACCTGACTCCCACTTCGAAGGGTATTGAGATGACCACAGATAAAATAAAAACAGACACGTTGATCGTCGGCGCCGGTCAGGCTGGCGTGGCCATGAGTGAACACCTGAGCAAACTCGGTGTGCCGCATCTGGTGCTGGAACGCAGCCGCATTGCCGAACGCTGGCGCACCGGGCGCTGGGATTCGTTGGTGGCCAACGGTCCTGCCTGGCACGACCGCTTTCCGGGGCTTGAGTTTGACGACGTCAGCCCTGACGGTTTTGCCCCGAAAGAGCGGGTCGCCGATTACTTCGAAGCCTATGCGAAAAAATTCAACGCCCCGATTCGCACAGGCGTTGAAGTGAAGAAAGTCCAGCGCAATGTCGGGCGTCCCGGCTTCACCATCGAAACCTCGGAAGGCGTGATCGAAGCCAATCGCGTCGTCGCCGCGACCGGGCCGTTCCAGCGGCCGGTGATCCCGCCGATTGCGCCGAAAGACGCACCGTTCACACAACTTCACTCAGCCGACTATCGCAACCCGCAGCAATTGCCGGAAGGCGCAGTGCTGGTGGTCGGCGCCGGTTCGTCCGGGGTGCAGATTGCCGATGAATTGCAGCGCAGCGGCAAAAAAGTCTACCTCTCGGTCGGCGCCCACGACCGCCCTCCTCGCGCCTACCGCAACCGTGATTTCTGCTGGTGGCTGGGCGTGCTCGGCGAGTGGGATCAAGCGGCGATGAAACCCGGCCGCGAGCACGTGACCATCGCCGTCAGCGGCGCCCATGGTGGCAAAACCGTGGACTTCCGTGGCCTCGCCCATCGCGGTATGACCTTGGTGGGCCTGACCCAGGCGTTCGATGGCAGCATCGCGACGTTCCAGCCGAACCTGTCCGAGAACCTCGCGCGCGGCGACGAAAACTACCGCGCGCTGCTGGATGCCGCCGACGCTTACATCGAGCGCAATGGCCTCGACCTGCCGGAAGAACCGGAGGCGCGAATCACCTTTCCCGATCCCGAGTGCGTGACCAAGCCGATCCTGCAACTCGACCTGGTCGAGGCAGGCGTGACGTCGATCATCTGGGCCACCGGTTTTGCCACCGATTACAGCTGGCTGCAGGTTGACGCGTTCGACGCCAACGGCAAACCGCAGCATCAACGCGGGGTGTCGAGCGAGGCCGGGGTGTACTTCCTCGGGTTGCCGTGGCAGTCGCGGCGCGGCTCGTCGTTTATCTGGGGCGTGTGGCACGACGCCAAATATGTCGCCGACCACATCGCCATCCAGCGTTCGTACCTGGAGTACCGCGATGCCGAAGCGCGCCAGGCCGACAGCCTGCCTGCCGCCACCAAAACCACCGTCAGCGCTTAATTCTTTTTCAGGAGCTTCACATGTCCACGCCCACTCACACTCGTATTCGCATGTTCAACACCAAGGAAACTTACCCGAACCAGAGCCTGGACAACGACTTGTGCCAAGCCGTGCGCGCCGGCAACACGGTGTATGTCCGGGGCCAGGTCGGCACCGATTTCGACGGCAAACTGGTCGGCCTCGGCGACCCGCGCGCGCAAACCGAGCAGGCGATGCGCAACGTCAAACAGTTGCTGGAAGAGGCTGGCAGCGACCTCAGCCACATCGTCAAAACCACCACTTACCTGATCGACCCGCGCTACCGCGAGCCGGTTTATCAGGAAGTCGGCAAGTGGCTGAAAGGCGTGTTTCCGATTTCGACCGGGCTGGTGGTGTCGGCGCTGGGGCAGCCGCAATGGTTGATGGAAATTGATGTGATTGCGGTGATTCCTGAGTAAGCACCGAAACCGCATCGCGGCATTCGCGGCAAGCCTCGCTCCTACAGGGGGTAATGCGTTCCCTTGTAGGAGCGAGGCTTGCCCGCGAAGAGGCCCGCCCATAAATCGACTCGCCAGGCCTGAACCCTCTCCAGCCTGAAAAAGGAGCAAAACCATGACTTTTTCCATCACCGCTCGCTGCCCCGACACCGGCCAGCTCGGTATCGCCATCAGTTCTTCCAGCATTGCCGTCGGCGCGCGCTGCCCTTGGTTGTTGCCGGGGGTCGGCGCGGTTTCGACGCAGAACATCACCCTGCCGTCGCTCGGCCCGGACACGCTCGCACTCATGGCGCAAGGCCTCGCGCCCGCCGAAGCGCTGGACAAAGTGCTGACCCGCAACGGCTACAGCCAATACCGGCAAATCACCGCAATCGACCACCTCGGGCGCACTGCGCATTTCAGCGGCGCGCAGACCCTGGGCACGCACAACGCCGTTTCCGGCGAACACTGCGTGGCGGCCGGCAACATGCTCGCGGATCGTTCGGTGATCGAGGCGATGGTCAAGGCGTTCGAGCATGGCGAAGGCCAGCTCGCCGACCGTTTGCTCGCGGCGATGCACGCTGCGATTGCGGCCGGCGGTGAAGCCGGGCCGGTGCATTCGGCGGCGATGGTGGCGGTCGGCGACCTGACCTGGCCGATCATCAATTTGCGCGTCGATTGGGCCGATGAAGACCCGATCGGCCAGTTGCAGAAACTCTGGGACGCCTATCGCCCGCAGGTTCAGGACTACATCGACCGCGCCCTCGCCCCGGACAAATCGCCGGGTTATGGCGTCGCCGGAGACGACCGATGATCAACAGCCGCGACTTGCTGGCCACGCTGGTGGGGTTCGACACCACCAGCCGTGAATCCAATCTGCAACTGATCGAATTCGTCCGCGATTATCTCGCCGGTTTCGATGTGCCGTGCGAGTTGGTCTACAACGATGAGCGCAGCAAGGCCAATCTGTTCGCGACCATTGGCCCGGCGCAACTGCCGGGCATCGTTTTGTCCGGGCACACCGACGTGGTGCCGGTCGACGGCCAGCCTTGGAGTGTCGCGCCGTTCGAACTGAGCGAGCGCGATGGCAAGCTTTACGGTCGCGGCACCGCCGACATGAAAGGCTACATCGCCTGTGTTTTGGCGCTGGTCCCGGCGTTGGTGAAAGCGACGCTGAAACGACCGGTGCACATTGCGCTGTCCTACGATGAAGAAGTCGGCTGCCTCGGCGTGCGCTCGTTGTTGAAAGCCCTGGAGCAGCGCCCGGTGAAACCTATGCTGTGCATCATCGGTGAGCCGACCGAGCTGAAACCGGTGCTCGGGCACAAGGGCAAACTGGCGATGCGCTGCGACATTCACGGTCAAGCCTGCCATTCGGCGTACGCGCCGCTGGGGGTGAATGCGATTGAATACGCTGCCGAGCTGATCGGCGAACTCGGGCGAATCGGTCAGCGCCTGAAAGCCCCGGAGCATCACGACGCGCGTTTTGATCCACCGTTCAGCACCGTGCAAACCGGGGTCATAACTGGCGGGAAGGCGCTGAATATCGTTCCCGCCGATTGCCGCTTCGATTTCGAGATCCGCGCTCTGCCCGCGCATGATCCAAGCGAAGTTGCGCAGGCGTTGCAAAGCTACGCCGAGCAGCACGTTTTGCCGCGCATGCGCGCGGTCAGTGAGCAGAGCGATATTCGTTTCAGTGAGCTGTCGGCGTATCCCGGTCTGGCGACCGATGCGCACAGTGAGGCGGCGCAACTGATTGCGGCGTTTTCCGGTTCGCGCGAGTTTGGCACGGTGGCGTTTGGTACTGAAGGCGGGTTGTTTGATGCGGCGGGCATTCCGACGGTGGTGTGCGGGCCGGGCAGCATGGAACAGGGTCACAAACCCGACGAATTTGTCAGCCTCGCGCAGTTGCACGGCTGCGATGCAATGCTCCAGCGGCTGCTACTGTCGATCAGCGGCTGAGGCCCGGCCAGCGTCTCAGGTGTACAGCCGGGCCAGTTCTTCCTGGCAATAATCGACGAACAACTGCACCGGTTTGGTCAGTTGCGCCCTCCTCAACCATGCCGCTGATAATCCGGAGCCGGTCACGGTTTCGGCCAGCGGCACGCACACGACTTTCTGCCCGTCATAGGTGTACGGCGAGAACGGTTTGGTCACGAGGATCGAGAAACCAAAACCGCGCCCGACCATGCCGCGCACCATTTCAATCGACGGCGAGCTGAAGACGATGTGCGGGGTCAAACCGCGTTCTTCGAAGATGCTCACGAAGTAGGTCCGGCTCGGCACCACGTCGAGCAGGATCATCGGTTCCAGCACCAAATCATCGAGCGAAACCTTGGCTTGCTGGGCGAAGCGATGGTCGGCCGGAAGCAACGCGTAAGGCTGCTGCGGCGGCATCAGCGCGACGGTTTCGATGGTGCTGTCGAGGTCGTGTTCGAAGAGCATTGCCAAGTCGATGCTGCCGGCAGTCAGGGCCTGGACCAGTTCCTGTTGCTCGCCGTCGCGGATGCGGATTTCCACGCCCGGCCAGCGCTGCTTGAAACCGGCGATCAAACGCGGTAGGTACAGCGGCGCGACGGTTTCGAAGCAGCCGATATCGATTTGCCCGGCGACCACGTCGTTGTCCGCCAGCGCGTTTTGCTCGAATTCGTGGGCGACCCGCAGCAGTTCCAGCGCCTTGCGGTAGAACCGCGAGCCGCTCGGCGTCAGCGAAACGCCTTGGGCGTGGTGGCGGATAAACAGCTGCACGCCGAAGCTTTCTTCCAGGTGCTTGATGGCCGTCGACACCGATGGCTGGGCGATGTAGAGCTTGCGCGAAGCCTCCGCCACGCTGCCGCACTCGGCGGTGGTGACGAAATAGCGCAACTGTCGCAAGTTATAAGCGGCCATGTGGACCTCCTGAAAAAAACACCCCAAACACCTGCCCTGCACACACCTGTCCTGGAATATCGGTAGGAGCAAGGCTTGCCCGCGATGGCGGCGTATCAGTCAACAACAATGTGGAATGCAACACCGCCATCGCGGGCAAGCCTTGCTCCCACAAAAGGCAGTGTTGGCTGGTTGAATCGCGAAAACACCACACCCGGAACATACCGGAGCAGGGAAAACCTGCGGCATATATTTTTTAAGGTTTGAAGCAACAAACTTACTAATTTATCTATGCCGGTGCTTTGCACATGATCACTCCAACAAGAAAAGCGTCGTTCACGCGGCGCTCACCGAAGTACGTCCACGTACTCACTTTGCCTTGGAGTTCGCCATGGTCACCACTGCAACAACCTCCGCCCCGCTTATCGAGAAACACACGATTGGCTACGTGCCACCGGAAGATCGCCATGGAAAGGTCCGGGATTTGTTCACTCTCTGGTTCGGCGGCAACATCGCGCCGCTGCCCATCGTCACCGGCGCCCTCGGCGTCCAACTGTTTCACCTGAACCTGGTGTGGGGCATTGTCGCGATTCTGGTCGGGCATCTGGTCGGCGGCGTGCTGATGGCGCTGCATTCGGCGCAAGGCCCGCAAATGGGCATCCCGCAGATGATCCAGAGCCGCGCCCAGTTCGGCTCGCTCGGCGCGCTTCTTGTGGTGCTGATCGCCGGCATCATGTACATCGGTTTCTTCGCCTCCAACATCGTCCTCGCCGGCAAATCGCTGCACGGCGTAGTCGACAGCGTGCCAGTGCCGGTCGGCATCGTTATTGGCGCGCTCGGTTCGGGGATCATCGGCATCATCGGCTACCGCTTCATTCACGTTTTAAACCGCATCGGCACCTGGGTGCTTGGCGCCGGCATCGTGCTCGGTTTCGGCTACATCTTTACCCACGTGCAGACCGCCGACTTCCTCACCCGCGGCAGCTTCAACATCTCCGGTTGGCTGGCCACGGTGTCGCTGGCGGCACTTTGGCAAATCGCTTTCGCCCCTTACGTCTCCGACTATTCGCGTTACCTGCCGGCGGACGTGCCGGTCGCCTCGACGTTCTGGACCACTTATCTGGGCACCGTGCTCGGTTCCAGTCTGTCGTTCATCTTCGGCGCCGTTGCGGTGCTGGCGACGCCAATCGGCATGGACACCATGGACGCGGTCAAACTCGCCACCGGCTCCATCGGCCCGCTGATGCTGGTGTTGTTCCTGCTCAGCGTCATCAGCCACAACGCCCTCAACCTGTACGGCGCGGTACTGTCGCTGATCACCCTGGTGCAAACCTTCGCCTATCGCTGGATCCCGACCGCCAAAAGCCGCGCCGTGATCTCGGTGATTGTTCTTGGCGGCTGTTGCTTCGCGGCGGTCGGCGCTTCGGCGGATTTCATTGGCCACTTCGTCGACATGGTGTTGGTGCTGCTGGTGGTGTTGGTGCCGTGGACCGCGATTAACCTGATCGACTTTTATGCGATCCATAAAGGTCAGTACGACATCGACTCGATCTTCCACGTCGATGGCGGCATTTATGGCCGCTACAACCCGCAGGCGCTGCTGGCCTATGTAATCGGCATCATCGTGCAGATCCCGTTCATGAATACGCCGCTGTACGTCGGGCCGATTTCCGAACACATCAATGGCGCCGACCTGTCGTGGCTGGTCGGCCTGCTGGTGACGTCGCCGCTGTACTTCTGGCTGGCGAACCGCGACACGGCGTACAAACGTCGCTTGTCCACCGGCAAACTGGCGAGCGGTATGTAACTCGTCACTGTTTCAAACCTGAAAAACCCGCACATGTTGCGGGTTTTTCTCGTTTCAGGGTTCGGTGCGAGAGATGCCTGCACGCACGTGACTGCAGAGTCGTTTTAAGGCTGGGCGTTCGCGTAGCAACCTGTAACCCGCAGCGATGATCAAACTTGAACGTCCGCATTTTTCATCAGTCAGTGATCCCTGTATCAAGACTTTTGTGCAGACGATTGAAGCAATCGGTCGTCGATGACACTGTCTTGGAAATTTTTTTTCGTTTGCCAAACAGGAGTGCGCGATGCACCAGGCTGATCAGGATTTCAACTATTGGTGGAACACCTCCGGCCCGTGGGTCGAAGAGCCCAACGTGCGCCGAAGTGGTACCAGCGGCGTGCAGCGCGTCATGCATAACGGCACCACTGTTTACGTCAAACGCCAGACCGGGCACCTGTTTCGCAGCCTTAAATACCCGTTCGGCCGCCCGACCGTGCTGCGCGAAGGCAAGGCATTGTCCAAACTGCAGGAACTGGGCGTGGCCGCGCCCCAGCCGATTTTCTACAGCGCCAAAAAGATTGACGGCGTTTGGCAGGGCCTGCTCGTGACCAAGGACCTGAACGGTTTTCAGGACCTCGACACGTGGTACGACAATGGCGGGCAAGCCCGTTTGAGCGAACACGAACACCTGCAATTGCTTGAACGTCTGGCGACCCTGCTGGCGAAAATGCATTTGGGTCGCTGGCAGCACGGCTGCATGCGTTCCAAACATGTTTTCATCAAGGAACGCAACACCGCTGCGGGTATCGAGGTGGAACTGGCGTTGCTCGATCTGGAGAAATCCCACGGCCGCGCCACCACTCTGAGCGCCGCCCGTCACGATATTCCGCAACTGCGCCGGCATTCGTACTGGAGCGTCGCGGAATGGCGAACGTTTCTTGCCTGCTATGAAAAGGTTCTCGGCCAGCCGCTGGGCAGCGACGTCCACGCAAACGTGCAACCGCGACGCCGGGCATTAAGCTAAGATTTGCCGCTCCAAAGGTTCGCGGCGCTGCCAATGTGCACCGGAACGCTCAATGCAACGAGGGAAAGACCATGCAGCACGTTACGCCGAACCGCTTTATAACGGGCCTGCTCGCCCTGTTGCTGCTCTGCGTGACGTTGCCGGCCCTCGCTCAGCCCGACCCCGCGCAGCAAAGCAATTCGCGCAGCCTGCCGGAGCTGACGGAAACCGCGAGCCTTGATGACCTGAACAATCAGCTTGACCTGATCCGCCAGAAAGTTTCGGTCAGCGCCAACGACGACTTGCTGTCGAGCCTGCGCCAGGCTGCGTTGCAGGTGCAAAAACAGGCTGACAGCCTGACCTCGCAGCAAACCACCGACATCGAGCATCTTGACGAGCAGATCAACATTCTCGGCCCGGTTGAGCGCGATGAAGCGCCGACCATCAGCAGTCAACGCAAAGCACTGACGGCACAAAAGAACCGCCTGCTCAGTGACCAGAAACAGACCAGCGGCCTCAGCCAATCGGCCCGCGACCTCGCTACGCAGATCTTCAGCCTGCGCCGCAGCCTCTTCGATTCGCAGATCAGCACGCGCTCGGCGAGCCCGCTGAGCACGGAATTCTGGTCGAGCATTATTCGCCCGACCGACGATGATCTGGGGCGTTTGCAAGGCCTGCTCAAAGACGTCAAAAACGTGTTCACCACCGCCATGGCGCCCGGCAATCGCCTGCAATTCATCGCCGTGGTGCTCGGTGCGCTGTTTATTTGGGTGGTCGGCCGACGCTTGCTCGAATCGTTGCTGATCCGCCTGATGATCCGCTGGTTGCCTGAAGGTCGGCTGCGCCGCAGCGCTTTGGCACTCGCCGTCGGGCTGGCGACCATCCTGACCATCGGCGCCGCGACCGCGCTGCTGATCTGGGGCATCACCAGCAACGCCGCGCCGTCCGCCGATGTGCTCAACCTGCTCAACCAGTTGCAGACGTTGATCATTTTCTGCGCCTTCATCGTCGGCCTCGGCCGCGCGTTGTTGATGCTCTCGCATCCGTCCTGGCGCCTGCCGCAGATTCCGGACCAGATCGCTTCCGCCATGGGTCAGTTCCCTGTGGTGCTGGCCCTGGCGCTGATGCTCATCGGCACCCAGGAACGGATCAACAGCGTGATCGCCAGCAGCCTGGCGCTGACCGTTGCGGTCAACGGCCTGACCGCGCTGGCCGTATCGCTGGTGTTTTTCTTCGCCCTGCTGCGCTATCGCCGCACCCGGCGCAAATTTGAGCTGGAACGCCTCGCCGGTTTTGCCGGACTGATCCCGTTTGTCGTCGCGGTGTGGGTGGGCTTCAGCCTGCTGGCGTTGCTTGCCGGTTACCTGACGCTGGCGTATTTCCTGACGGTGAAACTGCTGTGGATCAGCGTGGTGTCGGCCACGGCTTATCTGCTGATCGCCTGCTTTGGCGACCTCTGCGAAACCCTGCTTTCACCCAAGCAACCGGGCGGTTTGGCGCTCGGCGCAGCACTCGGTTTGTCGCCGCGTCACCAGGCGCAGGCGAGCACGGTATTGGCGGGGATTGGCCGCACGTTGCTGTTGTTTACCGCAGTTTTGCTCGCTTTCCTGCCATCCGGTTCCAGCCCCGGCGAATTGCTCGAAAGCTTCACCCAGATGGATCTGCGCAACAAACCGCTGGGTAACCTGAACATCGTACCCGGCGACATTCTGCTCGCGCTGATTCTGCTGGTCGCCGGCCTGCTCGGCATCCGCGCACTCAAGGAATGGCTGGGCGACAAGTTGCTGCCGGAAACCAACATGGACGCCGGCATGCGCGCCTCGCTGGTGACGCTTGTCGGCTACATCGGCGTGGTGCTGGTGGTGATGGTCGTGCTGTCGACCCTGCGCATCAGCCTGACCAACCTGACTTGGGTGGTCAGTGCGCTGTCGGTCGGTATCGGTTTTGGCCTGCAAGCCATCGTGCAGAACTTCATCTCCGGCCTGATCCTGCTCACCGAACGCCCGGTCAAGGTCGGCGATTGGGTCAGCCTGGCCGGCGTCGAGGGCGACATACGCCGGATCAACGTGCGCGCCACCGAAATCCAGATGGCCGACCGCTCGACGGTGATCGTGCCGAACTCGCAATTCATCACGCAGAACGTGCGCAACGTGACGATGGGCAACGCGCTGGGCGTGGTCGGCATCACCCTGACTTTGCCGCTGGAAACTGACGTGCTGAAGATTCGTGAACTGCTGATGGACGCTTTCACCGAACACGAAGCCGTGCTGGATAACCCCGCGCCCTCGGTGACATTCAAAGACCTGACCACCGCCGGACTGGTGATCAGCGTCAGCGGCTACGTCAATAGCCCGCGCACCGTCGGCGGCACCCGCAGCGACTTGCTGTTCACCGTCCTCAGCCGCCTGCGCGACATGGGCATCGCCCTGTCGTCGCCGCAAAGCATGATGCTGATCAGCGAAGGCGTCGAAAAAACCCCACCCGTGGTCGAGTAATCCGCGCAACGGGCGCTCGATTCAATCCTCCGAGCGCCCACTCCCTTCTCGGTCGCCGACATAATGCCTGCCGAGCGCAAACGCCGGCAGCCACGACTCGCGGCGCACCGTCCAACTTTCGTAAGTGGGCTGCAACTGGTCCGGCACATCCAGTGCACCGAGGTTCACTTCGATTTCGTCACCGCTGCGATTGAACACCGACGAGCCGCAACGCGGACAGAAACACCGCCCGGCGTAATCACGCGTTTCCCCCTCAATCGTCACCGCCTCCTGCGGAAAAATCGCCGACGCATGAAACAGCGCGCCGTGGTACTTGCGGCAGTCCAGACAATGGCAGAGGCCGACTCGATACGGGCGGCCCGTGGCCTCGAATCGCACATCGCCGCAGAGGCAACCACCGGTAAATCGGTCCATGCCAGGCTCCTTTTGATCAGGCGTTGGGGACTGATTAAAAGTAGCAGTGATTGGCTGAGGGTGGCCGTGAGTGCGGCGAACGGGGGATCTGCTGCTGTGAGTCGAGCTGATATCATTCGCGCAATTACAAGCTTGGGTGGAAATCATGAACCGTCGAAAGAAAATTCAGCAGCTGTTGAAGGCTCACGCGAAGAAGGCCAGCTCCAAATTGGCGCCGGTGAACAAGGATAAATATGTGAGTAAGGCGGATCGGGCGAAGTTGCAGGCTGAGGCTGAGGCGGATCAGGGGGCTGGGGGTTCTGGTTCTGATGAAGGTTGAGTGCTGAGGCGGTAGTTGCCTGCTGATATTTGGGTGGATGCCAACTGCGACTTCGAATTTTAAAAGTAGCTCCAGATGGGAAGAGCTTTTCGCGGTGGGCAGCGTTCGGCCAACAGCTACCGTTCGAGAAATGCCGCTTCTGACCCATTTCAGACACCAATTCACGGGCCACTGGTATAGATGAGCACAGCTATGAATGCTGCGAATGGAGATAGCAGAATCAGGCCACCGACGACAACTGCCCAGCTCCAGGCAAAACCACTCTCCCCCTTAAAACGGCCGCCACTCAGCAAGCCCAACACAAACACGCCAATTCGGTGAGCTATCAAATCGATAATGAAGTCCATTGGCCCTTTCTCCTTGCCGGTTTTCCATGAAACATCAGAACGTCAGCTTCTGGCCGACATGGGCTACTCATGGAGGTCAACTGCCGGCCAAAAAGGTGGGTGATCTGGGAAAGGCAACGGCGAGATGAGCTAGGCCTCCGGCATCATCACTCAAGGACGACCGTCATGCTCGATAGCATTGGGCATAGCAGCCAGAAGACTGGCTGCATGTTCAACCGACGCGTAATGCAACCGAAGCATCAACGATGAAGACTGCTGGGTGGCGCTTTACGGATGTTTCTGCCCTTTGGGTACCCGACCTCAGGTTTAAGGAATGCCCGCCGATAAAAGTTGCGTCCGTCTATGGGCGCTATTAATGGGATTAGGGATATGCACAGGATGATGAGCAGCGCGGTGGCGCTGTTGCTGGTATTTGCGGCAGGCAGCGCTATGGCAGCAAGTTTTGATTGTAAAAAAGCTGCAAACTTCGCAGAAACGTCCATATGCCAGGATGGCTACTTAAGCTCCGTAGACAGTGCCCTGGGCCGGGAATACCAAAAAGCGCTGGCTAACACCGCCGATCCTGCCCGCCTACGCCAGCTACAGCGTGAATGGATCACTGAACGTGACCAATGCACCTCGCAGAAGTGTCTCGATAAGGTACTGGGCTCTCGAGTCACCTTCCTTGAAAATTATGTCAACGTTGAGAGAGACGCGGCCGATAAGGCTGAGGAACAAACCCGACAAGATCAACGAAACGCAGAACGCCACGCGGAAGAAGTCGCATCAGCTAAACGCACAGCGGATTACAACCTCGCGAAGGAACAATCTCGGCTGCAACGAGAACAGGAGTACTTGAAGCAATCAAAGACTGCGGTCGCGTCCGCAGCACCAGTTCATCCAGCGGCAGCTAATCTGGCAACGGCGCCGCAAAGGAGTACTCCAGCTCAACCACTAGCTGAGAAGCCACTCTTCCAAAGGATGTGGCAAACGTTCTGGTCTGGCCCTGCCTGGAAATACACCCTGCTGATCGGGTTCCTGATTACTTGCTGGACCGTCTGGCTTCACCATAAAGAGACCGCGACAATCTATAACGACTACACAGATGCAGCCATCACGAACCTGCTACCGGCCGCCGGCGTGATAGCCGCCCTCGTCATGCGTTGGCTGGAACTGCCAGGCCTTATCCAGGCGATTGCCTTCACCACTGGGGTTCTGCTGGGTATTAGCTACGCTGTCTACGCGACCCTCAGAATCAACCAAGGCGCGCTCAATATCGCGCTGGTGATAATTACCAAGCTCACGATCATATCGGTGTTCTTCGCGATTATCGCCATGCTGGTTGGCTCCCTGTTTTCAAATAGCGGCCGGCGCAAAGGGGAATCGCAGGCACGCACAGCTGCACGCCATCGACGTGAGGCCAAGCAAAACATCGCATTTATCGCAGCTCTGTCCGTCGCCTATACGACATTGACCGTGTGGTTGTGCCGCAGCCCAGAGTTCACCTCGATCGGTGACTGCCTGGAATTTGAGCGGAATCCCGAAATGGCATAAGTCTGGGAATCAGGTTTGCACTTTAAAAGTTGGGTGCCCATCGTGGGCGCCTAATCTTCATAGCAATGGCCAGAAATGCAAATCACAGAATTGAGTAATACAAAGCAGTAGGCTGTTTAGAATTGTCAAAATTCAGAGATGTCTTGCAACCTTCGCGGCCGTAGACACGACAGTGGATATTTGATCACAAGGGAATGAGACCCATGCTGACGGCTAGAAGCGCACTCGACAGTTAGCCGCTGATGTCTCTACGCTGATCGATCTGGTGAAAGCACACCATTAAAAGGAGCAGTCATGTTGGTAGTTGCCATTGATCGAGATAGCGTTCATGCGGGAGATGATCTGGAAAGTCATGCAATATCGATCACACTCGATCAATCAGCAACACTGCGCACCTTGATCGGAGTGATACAGGATATGGACTACCTACCTCGTATCAGTGGAGGCAAGGCCACTTGGGTTGTTTATTCATCTGGCAAACCGTTAGGTGTTTTAGCCCAGCAATGGCCAGAACCTAAATTGGTCGTGCGCCCCGAGAGCATCGTGGATCAATATTTCGGAAATATCGAGCCTCGCCTACTTTTCAGATATTGGTGTCAGGCAGATCCAGATGAGGTCTTTTCGGATGCCCAGGCCGGAAATGAACTGCCATCACTATTTTAGGATGGGCAGCAGGCATTGCTTTAGATCAATGCGGTTCAGATTACTGCTGTGAGTCGATAGCTGCCTCCCGTGAACGACTGCTTCTGGCCAAACGCTGACAGCCATTCCCACTCCATGCCCCCAGTCAAGAACCCGGACCGGTCATTTCATCGTCGGTCAGGATGCTGATAAGCAGACGTCCCGAATCGATCTGCAGGGCGCCGGCCATACAACGTTTGTAGCTTGTTCCCAGCACCATCGCACTCAACCCATAGTTAGAATCGTTGGCGATGCTGATCGCATCAACGTCATCCTCGTCGGGGATGATCGTCAGCACGGGGCCGAATGTTTCCTCTCTTACCATGCGCATCCGATTGTCGGCACCCGTGAAGATTGTGGGCTTCACGAACCACCCGGCATGCCAGCCTTCCGGTCGACCTTCGCCACCTGCCAAATCCAACTATCGGCCCAGCCGATCCATACCTTCAAATTATCGATTTGAGCTACAACCCATCCGCCCCGACCATAGGCCCACTCCCAACAACAAAAACAAAGGACCCGCCATGATTGCCCGATTCTACAATCCCGTTGATACGCGTTTCGGCTGGGGCAGCCTGCTGGAACTGGCCGAGATCACTGCAAACCAAAAAGTTGCCCTCGTGACTTTTCCAGAAGCGCGAGGGCTGGGGCTGGTCGATCGCATTGAGGACTTGCTGGGCGAGCGGCTGGTGTATGTGATCGAAGATGTGCAGCCCAATCCCGACGTTGCCCAGTTGCGTGGTACTTACGAGCGATTTTGGCACGAGGCCGGCGAGTGTGACGCGGTGATCGCGGTCGGTGGTGGCAGTGCAATTGATACGGCGAAGGCGTTGATCGTCGGCACTGAATCGGGTCGTTTTGATGAATTGCTCGCTTTGCTGGCGACCGGCAAACCCTTCGTTCCGGCGCGCAGCAAGGTTCTGATTGCGGCGCCGACCACGGCCGGTACCGGCAGCGAAGTGACGCCTTGGGCGACGATCTGGGATTCGGCGAGCCACAAGAAATACTCGCTGCACCTGGAATGCACCTGGCCCAAGGTTGCAATAGTTGACCCGGAATTGATGCTGACTGTGCCGGGCAGCGTCACCGTGTCCACCGGTCTGGATGCTTTGTCCCACGCGCTGGAGTCGGTGTGGAATGTTAATGCGAATCCCATTTCGGACACCTTCGCTGTGTCGGCGATTGCCGACATCCTCGAATGCCTGCCGCTGCTGCGTCGCGACCTGTCGAGCAAGGAGCTTCGCTCGCGCATGGCATTGGCCGCGCTCAAGGCTGGTTTGGCTTTTTCCAACACCAAAACCGCCCTCGCCCATTCAATTTCCTACGAGATGACCCTGCACTACGGCCTGCCGCATGGCATCGCCTGTTCCTTCACTTTGCCGCTGGTGTTGGGGCTGGCCTGGGGTCACGACGCGACCCGCGACCGCACGCTGCAACAGATTTTCGGCACTGATCTGAAGAGGGCGCAGGAGCAGTTGCGTGAATTCCTGCATAACCTTGACGTAAAAACCGAGTTTTCTGATTACGGCGTCACGGCGGCGCAGGCCGACCAAATGATCAACTTTGCCATGCAGGGTGCCAGGGGCAAAAACTTCATCGGGTCGCAAGCGGCGTGAGTCTTTAAGACAAAAGAGAAGTTCTGTTCAAAACAAAACCAGCACTGTCAGCGGCATGACGAGCCGCGACGATTTCCTGCAGCACTCATAAAAGAGTGCACCCGCCGATGCCGATCGGCGAGCGCGAACAATAATAAGGAAAAGATCATGAATCGTGCCCAAACCATGCCTGCTGTAGCCGTCCACTCCGCCTCATTCCGAGTCGCTCAATGGCGCATGCTGTTGGCGGCGATGTTCTGTTACCTGTTTTTCTATACCGGTCGACAAACGTTCGGCTTCGCCATTCCAGGCATTCAGGCCGAGTTCGGTTTTACCAAGGAACACCTGGGTTGGGCATCAGCCGCCATGTTGTGGGCCTACGCCATTGGCCAAGCCATTAATGGCAACCTTGCGGACAAGTTCGGCGGGCGCCGGATCATGACCGCCGGCGCGGTGTTGTCCTGCGCCGCCAACTGGGTGACCAGTTTCGCCAGCAATTTCGCAGCGCTGATACTGCCGTGGGGCATCAACGGTTATTTCCAGGCATTGGGCTGGGCGCCGGGCAGTCGGCTGATTTCCAACTGGTGGAGTGCCGGCGAGCGCGGCAAAGTGTATGGCTTATATGTCTTCGCCGCCGGTTGCGCCTCGGTACTGTCTTACGTGACGTCGATTGTCGTGCTTGAGGTGATGCATCTGGAGTGGCGTTGGATCTTTCGTTTGCCCGTGTTGCTGATGTTGGCGGGCGGCATTTTGTTTTATCTGGTTGCGCGTGAACGTCCGCAGGACATGGGTTTTGAGCCGCTAGCCGATACCGGCGTTGCCAACGCTGATGATAAAAATCATGAAGTGGCGCACGGCGAAGTTGAAACTTCGGCGCAACGCTATAAAGCCGTGTTGAAGAACTTTCGTTTGATCATCGCTGCGGTCTCGCTGGGTTTTCAGAACGCTGCGCGTTACGGCTTGATTGTCTGGGTGCCGGTGCACTTTCTCGGCGCCAACTGGAAAAGCGGCGACAGCATGATCGATCCGAAGTGGATCACTGTTGCACTGCCGGTCGGCATGGCGATCGGCGCTCTGAGCAACGGCTGGATCTCGGACAAATTGTTCGGCTCCAAACGCTATCTGGCGATCATGCTGTACATGGTCCTTGGCGCCGCCACCAGCCTGTGGATGTGGACCCTCGCACCTCATAGCGCTACCGGGCTTATCGCCTTGTTCCTTTGCGGATTTTTCGTCTACGGCCCGGCGTCGAGTTTCTGGGCGCTGTGTCCGGACCTGGTCGGGGCGAAACGCGCGGGCACGGCAACCGGCGTGATGAACTTCTCGTCCTATTTGTTTGCCGGCCTGGCAGAACCGCTGATCGGCAGTATGCTCGACAGTACCGGTAATACGTCGCTGATCTTCATCGTGGTAACGACGGCATGCCTTTGCAGTGCAGTGGTCGCGTTGTTCATTCGGCGCTGACGTAACGGCGATTAACTTGAATCAACCCTCGCGGCTCAGGAACAGTGTTTTTTATGTACCAGTACCACAAGTGGTTACGTTCTTTTCACGCGGTCGCAAAGACTGGCAGTTTCACCCTTGCTGCCGAATACCTGAGCGTCGGGCAGCCGACGGTAAGTGAGCAGGTCAACGCGCTGGAAAAGAAGTTCTCAGTGGAACTGTTCCATCGTCGAGGGCGCTTTGTCGAGATGAGTACGGCAGGTCACAAACTCTATGCGATCACCCAGGGCCTGTTCGGCCAGGAGGATGAAGCGGTGCAACTTCTGCAAAGTTTCAAGCAACGCAAAACCGGCATGTTGCGCCTGGGCGCAGTGTCCCCGCCCATCGCAATGAACCTGACATACGAGTTGATGCAACGCCATCCCGACATTGAATTGGAAACTTCGTTTTCACCTGAAAAGGAAACGCTGGATCGACTGTTCAACTTCGATATTGATGTGGCGATCCTTGCACTTTCCGAATTCGATCAGCGCTTCGATACACAGCTGTACCGGCGTTATCCGATCATTGCCGTGGTGCGCGACGACCATCCGTGGGCCAGCCAAGAGATTGTGCACGTCGAGCAAATCAGCAATGAAAAATGGGTGCTGCGCGAGAAAAGCTCGCGGACGCGGCAATTGGTCGAAGAAAGCTGCAAGCGCCTGGATGTTTCGCTGAACTGCGTGATGCAGTTGAACAGTCGCGAAGCCATCGTGCATGCCATCGCCAAGGGCATCGGTATTGGTTTTGTCTCTGCCGTGGAATACGCCGAAACGCCGGGGACGAAACCGATCACCTTTGTAAATCATCCGTTTTCCATCGACTACCACTTGTGTTGCCTGGGTATTCGCAGGAACCGGCCGATGATCGCGGAGTTGTTCGACTCAAGTCCCGCAACGCTTACCTGATATGTAACGCCCTCTGAAATATGCAGGCCTACTTCTCGTTAAACGAGAGGGACGGCCTCCCCTTACCCTGAAAGTGGAGATAAACCATGCATTACCAACAACCCGCCAAACTGCAAGCCGTGGTCCTTGACTGGGCCGGTACCGTCGTTGATTTCGGCTCCTTCGCGCCCACGCAGATTTTCGTCGAGGCTTTCGCCGAGTTTGGCGTGGCGGTTTCGCTGGAGGAAGCGCGCGGCCCGATGGGCATGGGCAAGTGGGACCACATCCGCACGTTATGCAACCAGCCGCAGATAGCCGAACGTTACCGTACGGTGTTTGATCGCTTGCCCTCCGATGACGACGTCACCGCGTTGTATGAGCGTTTCATGCCGCTGCAAATCGAGAAGATCGCGCTGCATTCGGCACTGATCCCCGGCGCTTTGAACGCGATTGAGGCGCTGCGCGACCAGGGTTTGAAAATCGGCTCCTGCTCAGGTTATCCAGCCGTGGTAATGGCAAAAGTCGTGGAGCTTGCCCGGCAAAATGGTTACGTCGCTGACCACGTGGTTGCGACAGACGAAGTGCCCAACGGTCGCCCGCACCCGGCACAAGCGCTGGCCAACGTGATCGCGCTCGGTGTAAGCGACGTCGCCGCATGCGTGAAAGTCGACGACACCTGGCCGGGCATTCTTGAGGGACGTAGCGCCGGCATGTGGACCGTCGCGCTGACGTGCTCGGGCAACGCGCTGGGGCTGACTTACGAAGAGTACAAAGCCCTGCCCGCCGACAAACTGGCAGGAGAACGCGCACGTATCAGCAAGATGTTCGAAGGCGCTCGCCCGCATTATCTGATCGATACGATTGTCGAATTGCCGGCCGTCATTGAAGACATCAATGCGCGACTGGCGCGCGGTGAAACGCCCCAGGGTTGCTGATAGCTCAATACCGTAGCCGTCGCTGGGGCGGCTGTTTCGCGGACAGATCCAGCCGCTTCACAGCTCCCGAAATCGTCGCTCGAAATCATTCGCCAATTGTTCAAGCGTGACGCTGCCCAGGCGTTCAATCAGCAATGCCTGCGCCGCGTCAAACGCTTCGGTGAGCGCGGCATTCACCGCTTGTTCGACCAGGCATTGTGGATGGTCGGTCGATAATCCGATGGCGAACAGCGAGGACGAGCCCAGCGCCTGGTGGATGTCCAGCAGGGTCATTTCTGCCAGCGGCTTTGCCAGCGTCCACCCTCCTCTGTGACCTTTTTCCGAGCGCACATAACCCTCTTTCTTCAACAGCGCCATGGTCCGCCGAACCACCACCGGATTGGTGCCGAGCATCTGCGCGATGGTGTCGGACGTGGCCGGTTGGTCGTGGCGCGCCATGTGGATCAGCACGTGCAGCATGCGCGACAGGCGCGTGTCATTTCTCATCGATGCGGTTTCCTGAATGTGCGCCGGCGAGTATCGCTCGATACAGCATAAGTTACGAGACTGTTGACACCTGAACTTCATGTAACTTACGTTGTGTCTAGATTTCTTCGAGCAGGTCGAAGATCGACGGAGACTGATTCATGACTTACGACGTGATCATCGTTGGCGGCAGCTATTCCGGCATTTCCGCAGGTTTGCAACTGGCCCGGGCGCGGCGGAAGGTGTTGATCATCGATGCTGGACAACGCCGCAACCGATTCGCCGACAGCTCCCACGGATTTCTAGGTCAGGATGGCCGCGACCCTGGCGCGATAGTCGACGAGGCTCGCGCGCAATTGCTGGCGTATCCAACCGTGGAGTGGCTTTCGCAGCCCGCCGTTAAGGCAAACCGCGGCGATGATGGATATGTGATCACCGTCGCCAACGGCGAACAATTCGCGGCGCGGCGCTTGATTCTCGCCACGGGCGTGGTTGATGAACTGCCGGATATTCCAGGGCTGCTGGAGCGTTGGGGGCGGCGTGTGTTTCATTGCCCGTATTGCCACGGCTATGAATTGGACGGTGGGCAGATTGGCGTGTTAGCGGCGTCGCCAATGGCTATGCATCACGCGCTGATGTTGCCGGACTGGGGGCCAACCACGCTGTTGCTTAACGAAGTGTTCGAACCGGATACCGAGCAATTGGCGGCGCTGGCCAAGCGTGGCGTGACGCTAGTGACCGAACCCGTATTGTCGATCGGCGGCGAGCACGCCGAGGTGACTCTCGCCAGCGGTCGTGTGCTGAAATTCGCAGGATTGTTCACCCAGCCTCGGACGCGCATGAGCAGCCCGTTGGCAGCGCAATTGGGCTGCGAATTTGAGGTCGGGCCGACGGGTGATTTCATCAAGGTCGATGCAATGCGCGAAACCAGCGTCACCGGCGTGTTTGCCTGCGGAGATGCAGCGATAGGTGCGGGCAATGTCGCGATAGCGGTGGGTGACGGCGCACGTACCGGAGGCGCGGCGCATCAATCGCTGATGTTTCGCTGAACCCGCGACGTTCATTCACCCCAACAGCAAAAAAGCCCGGCTGATGAGGCCGGGCTTTTCGTCGAGTCTTACGCTGCAACCATGCATTCAGACTGCACGGCGTTCGAGCAGACGTTCTGCGCCACCTTCAGCAACCAGGTTGCCTTTCAGACGATCCGAACCATCCGCTGCAACGGCATCGCTGAACAGCGGGTCGGTTTGCGTAGCGGCGGCAACCGCGTCGCTGAACAGTGGATCGGTTTGCGTAGCGGCGGCAACCGCGTCGCTGAACAGACGATCCGAATTATCCGCAACTGCGCGTTTTTCCAGCAGGCGATCAGCGCCACCTTCGGCGACGCGGTTCTGCATCAGACGATCCGAGCCGCCTTCAGCGACCACAGGTTGGGCAGGAGTCGCTGCGAAAGCATTCAATGCGAAGATCGAGAAAGCGATGCCGAGGATGGTTTGGCGTTTCATTTTCGTGTGCTCCGTGGAGTGGTTTGGAATGGAGCCGATCTTACGCCGCGCTGCCGATATGAGAACTTCATTGAGTTAATGGTTGTTATTGATTCGATTAATGACTGGGGAATTGGGCGACTTCTTCCTTTTCCAAGCAGCGGTATGCCGTGGCAGCGCGGTATGAATCATCCAAGATGCATGACGTGAGTAGCACGGTCCTCATTCGACCGTTGAAATCCGCAACGCAGATAAAATGCGTCGCCCTCCGGGGTATCGGTTGATAGGCGTAGCACATTAAATTGCTGACTAGCGCGCTCGACTAGCGTGGCTACCAGCAATTGTCCAACGTGCTGTCCGCGTGCTGAAGCTGCGACATACAACCTGCGCAACCTGCCGGTCTCAGTTGGCGCATAGGGGTCAACGGTAATGCCACCAATCCCTATCAGGTTATCGCTCTGATAGGCTGCCATCAGGCACTCACCCGGCGCATCGAAGCGGTTAATTCCGCTATGCCATTCCTCAATCAAGCGAGTGAGGAAGCGGAATCCTTCGGCGACCGCTTCTCTCTCCAGCGCGGCGATTTGCACCGGAAGATGCAGGATCTGTTGAATCTGGATCTGTCGCATTGATCATCCGTGAAATGAAAAGAAGCCAGTTGGCAGAAAGAATGTATCGACGCGAACTTCAGTCATGCCGGTTTCGGCCTACTGCGATACCCGCGACAACACATCAACAACACCCGCAACCATCGTCTCAGCACTCTCCACCCCATCAACACGCAACACCGGCGCCTTCTGCCGGGATAACCAGGCTTCGTGCCAAGCTCGATTGCGTCCTGAAAAATCGGGATCGTCGTACTGCGAAGCCCATTCGCGAAAAGCCACATGTAATCTCGTGCATGTCTCCGCCAGGGGCTATCCGATTGCCGAAGCGCTGCGTTTCCCGTGCGGCCAGGCGTTCAAGGCGAATCGGCGTCGGCGTCACGACAAACACAATCAGATCGGCAGGAGCAATCAGCGCCTCTCCCCAGCCCATACATGAGCCGCTCAGCACCCAATCTTCGTCAGCGAATTTTTGCTGGATCAGCGACACGCGCTCTTCGGCAGGTCGTTTGTTGGTGAAAGGCGGATTGGTCGGCATCCAGTAAAAATCATCGACATCGACATGCCGTACACCGAGCAGCGTTGCGAGGTTTTGCCCCAGCGTGGTGACGCCCGCACACGAGGCACCTGTGATGTACATCCGCACTTTTTCCTCCATGAATATGAGCCGATTTTGAGGTCGGCAAGATATCGCATACCTCACCTCAGTGCCGCACTCAAACTTCGCAAAACCCTCAAAGCAACCGATCAGTGGCAGAATCCCCGCAACTTGATTGTTTTGGAGACCAGCATGCTTCGTGTATTTGAACGAAGACTCGACCCCTTCCCGCCTGACGAAGTGCCACCGCCGCCCGCCGGCCTGGCCCGGTTCCTATGGGCCTGCACGCGCGGCGCTCGCGGTTACATCCTGGCGCTGGCGCTGCTGAGTGCCGGTGTGTCGATTTACGAAGCGTGGCTGTTTTCGTTTCTGGGGCAGATCGTCGACCTGCTCTCGACCTGGCAGGCCGGCGGTGAAGCGGCGGCGCAGGAAAGTCGCGTGTTGTGGGGCATGGGCATTGTCATGGTGACCAGCGTCGGGCTGGTGGCGTTGCGCACGATGGTCCAGCACCAGGTATTGGCGATCAACTTGCCGTTGCGGCTGCGCTGGGATTTCCACCGGCTGATGCTGCGACAAAGCCTCTCGTTTTTTTCCGATGAGTTTTCCGGCCGCGTTACCACCAAGGTCATGCAGACTGCGCTGGCGGTGCGCGACGTGCTGTTCACCATGATCGAAATCCTGCCGGGGATCGGCGTGTATTTCATCGCGATCATCGCGCTGGCCGGCGGCTTCGCGCTGAAGCTGATCCTGCCCTTCATGGCCTGGTTCGTGTTGTTCGGCTTGGCCATGTGGTATTTCGTGCCGCGTCTGGGCAAAGTCGGCCAGGAGCAGGCCAACGCACGGTCGATGATGACCGGGCGAATTTCGGACGCGTACACAAACATCACCACGGTGAAACTGTTCTCCCACTCCAATCGCGAAGCGCATTTCGCGCGTGCGGCGATGGAGGATTTCAAGCAAACCGGTTTCCGCCAGATGCGCCTGGTCAGCCAGTTCGAGATCGTCAATCAGGCACTGGTAGTGGCGCTGATCATGTCGGCGGGCGGTTATGCGCTGTGGCTCTGGCATGCCGGCGCGGTCGGCGCGGGGGCGGTGGCGGCGATCACGGCGATGGCGTTGCGGATCAATGGCATGTCGAACTGGATCATGTGGCAAATGACCTCGCTGTTCGAAAGCATCGGCACCGCCCAGGATGGCATGGCGACGCTGACCCTCGGCACCAAAGTGCAGGACGCGCCGGATGCGGGCGCGCTGCAGACCACCGGCGGCGCGGTGACTTTCAACAATGTCAGCTTCAACTACAACGGCGAGCGCCAAGTGCTCAGCGGCCTCAACCTGAATATCCGTCCGGGCGAAAAAATCGGCCTGGTCGGGCGCTCCGGTGCGGGCAAATCCACGCTGATCAACCTGCTG
This sequence comes from Pseudomonas sp. SJZ131, assembly GCF_007828705.1. NCBI lineage: Bacteria > Pseudomonadati > Pseudomonadota > Gammaproteobacteria > Pseudomonadales > Pseudomonadaceae > Pseudomonas > Pseudomonas sp. SJZ131. Next base: position 1,422,668 of record NZ_VIVC01000001.1, read on the forward strand.
CTGCGTTTTTACGACGTCGACAGCGGCGAGATTTGCATCGACGGGCAAAACATCGCGAAAGTGACGCAAGACAGCCTGCGCGCCTCAATCGGCATGGTCACGCAGGATACGTCCCTGCTGCACCGTTCGATCCGCGACAACATTGCCTACGGCCGACCCGACGCGACCGACGAACAAATCCGCAGCGCCGCCGCCAATGCGCAGGCCGACGAGTTCATCAGCCAACTCAGCGACCGCCAGGGTCATAGCGGCTACGACACCTTGGTCGGTGAGCGCGGCATCAAGTTGTCGGGCGGCCAACGCCAGCGCGTGGCGATTGCACGGGTCATGCTGAAAAACGCCCCGATCCTGCTGCTCGACGAGGCCACCAGCGCGCTGGACTCGGAAGTCGAAGTTGCGATCCAGGAAAGCCTCGATGAAATGATGCAAGGCAAAACCGTTATCGCCATCGCCCATCGCCTGTCGACAATTGCCGCGATGGACCGGCTCATCGTGATGGATGACGGGCGCATTATCGAACAGGGAACGCACAGTGAACTGCTGGCGAAGAATGGCGTTTATGCGCGGCTTTGGCAGCATCAGAGCGGTGGTTTTCTGGGCGAGGATAAAGGCGTGATTGAGGCGTTGGATCAGGTTTGAACAGTGGAGCGCGCCGAGCGATGCCCGGCGCGCTGCAGTCGATTGATCACTGCTGGCAGCTCTGATGTCAGGTTGTCGAAACGGCTGCATGTGAGGTGTTCACGAGCCTGCCTGAGAATTTATCGCTGCACGGCGATGCATTTGATCTCTACAAGAAGCCCCGGCCGAGCCAGTTCAGCGACACCAATGCAGGTCCATGCACAACTGCCTCTGGGGAAGAGTTGATCCTTCACCTGCCTGAAGATCGGCATGTGGCGGTGCATATCGACGTGATAAGTCGTCATTTCGACCACGTCCTCGAAGTCGCAGCCACCGGCTGCCAAGACCAGCCGCAGATTCTCCCACGCCGCCAGAAACTGCTGCTCCGGATCTTCGATAACTGACAAGTCCGGCGTCCGGCCAACCTGGCCAGCGCAGTACAGCGTCTTTCCAACTTTTACCGCTGGTGCATAGCCGGCACGCTCGCTGAGCAACTGCATGCTTTCGGGAACGATGATCTGGCGATCAGTCATGTTCGTGGATTCCAAAATAAAAACCGATACGAAACCTAGCCCAGTGTCACGGCACCGTCCACTCGGTTCGCTTCTGATCAGCAGCGGATAGAGGGCATTGGTGCTGCCCTGCTCTGCCGCATGCGCACGGTCGCCCGACCGGGCAGATTTCCGGCATTGCGTTACGGCAACGCGTCACGTTTGGCGAAGATACTGGCCATTTCCGCCATGTTCTCGGTTCCCCAAGTGCACAACGGGATGATCGCTTCAGCCAGGCTGCGGCCGAGCGGGGTCAGTGCGTAATCCACACGTGGCGGCACTTCTTTGTAGTCGGTGCGCGCTAGCACGTGATCGGCTTCCAGATCCTTCAATTGCTGGATCAGCACCTTGTCACTGACCCCATGAACCAGCCGTTTCAGTTCGCCGTAGCGCTTCGGGCCGTCTCGCAGGAAAAACAGGACCAGCGGTTTCCACTTGCCCGAGATGATGCGCAGCGTGGCGTTGAGCCCACAACCGGGGTCACAGGTTTCAGAATTTTCAGTCATTTATTGGTACTTACCTAAAAGTGCATACTTGTCGTTAGGTTATCAGGCTCGCATCCTTGGTCTCAAGCAAGCAGATCCCTGCTTCCAGAAAACGCTTGAAGGATGCATAACATGACCAGACTTAATGGCAAGACCGCAGTGATCACCGGTGGCGCTACCGGCATCGGCCGCGCCGCCGCAAAACGCTTTATCGAGGAAGGCGCCTTCGTGTTCATTTTCGGCCGCCGGCAAGAAGCGCTCGACGCCGCTGTCGCTGAACTTGGGCCCAACGCTCGCGCGGTCAAGGGCTCTGTCTCCGATCTCGCCGACCTCGACCGACTTTACGCCGCGGTGAAAGCCGAGCGCGGAAGTCTCGACATCGTCTTCGCCAATGCCGGTGCGGGAAGCCCGCTTGCGCTGGGTCAGATCACCGGCGAGCACATCGACGAAACCTTCGACACCAACGTCAAAGGGACGATTTTCACAGTGCAGAAAGCGCTGCCGTTAATGGCCGAGGGCGGTTCGATCATCCTCACCGGGTCCAGCGCCGGCACCACGGGCGCGCCGGGAATGACCGCCTACAGCGCGAGCAAAGCAGCAGTGCGCAACCTCGCGCGGACGTGGGCCGAGGATTTGAAGGGCACGGGCATTCGGGTCAACGTGCTGTCGCCCGGCGCAACGGCGACCGATCTGGCGAAGGCAGCGCTGGGCGAAGAAGGCCAGAAAATCTACGCCGCGATGACGCCGCTTCAGCGCATGGCCGATCCATCGGAAATCGCCGCGGTGGCGGCTTTTCTCGCGTCGTCGGACAGCAGCTTCATGACCGCCAGCGAAATCGCCGTTGACGGCGGTCTTGCGCAACTCTGATCTCCTGCACCCAAGCGCCGCATTCGATTTTTCGGCGCGTCGCAGGGCCCGCCAAACCTGAGGAAAACCTATGAGCTACGCAATTATCGGCTTCGGCAATATCGGCCAGGCCTTGGCTAAAGCGTTCGCGCGGAACGGCATCGAAGTCTGCGTTGCGACCACACGCGACCCGCAAAGCTTCGCAGCCTCCGCAGCCGCCATCGGATCGCAGATCATTCCGACAAAACTGGAAGACGCGGTCAAAGCAGACATCGTCTTTCTGGCAGTGCGTTTCGAGTCGCACGCCGATGTCGCGAAAGTGCTGCCGAGCTGGACGGGAAAGACTGTTATCGATGTGACCAATGCCTACGGCGTGCCTCCTGAGGAACTCGGTGGACAGCCTTCATCCGAGGTGGTCGCGCAGGCCTTCATCGGTGCAAGACTGGTCAAGGGCTTCAACCATTTGGGCGCGGCGGTCTTGGCACAAGACCCGTCGGTAAAGGGTGGCAAAAGAGTCGTGTTTCTGGCCAGCGACGATGACGACGCCGCCGAGGAAGTTGGCGCGCTTGCCGAAAAACTCGGTTTCGCGCCGATCAAACTGGGCGGCCTTGAGCAAGGAGGGTTGCTGGTGCAGGCGCGCGGCAAAAGCTGGGGTCAATTGATCTTCAAGGATTTGGTCAAGTTCGACTGATGGATCGTGCGTACTGGGCGTGCGGCGAGCGAGCTATGAGAGGCGCGCTCGCCGCTAGCCATTTGAGGATCGATCACTTAAAAAACTGCGCCTTCAATATGGCGGACCTGCGGTTCTGCAGAGAAATAGTCCTCCAGGCCCAGCATGAACATCTGATGATCTTCACTCGCTTCGAAGCCCGGCGTGTGATCTTCAAGTGAAGCCCAGCGCACTATCAGGGTGAAATGCTCGGGGGTTTCGATTCCTTGCGCGAGCAAATGGCCGCCGTAACCCTTCGCGCGAGTGAGCAGCGGCGCGACCTCGGCGAAGGCATTTTTGAATTGTTCGATGTGTTCTTTGTGCACGGGAAGCAGAGCAATTTCATAAATCATGGCGTTTCCTCTGATATGACTTAGACGGCTGAAATTCCGCGATTACGAAATGAGCGATGGCTCGACGGCAATTGCGATTTTGCCTTGCAGGCCGTTGTCGGGACTTTCCAACCGGGCATGCGCCAGGCCGATATCGGCCAGCGAATAGACCGCGCCAACGTGTGGCCGCAACTGACCGCGAGCGACCAGCGTGCTCAGTTCATCAAGCTTGCCGCGGTTTTGTCGGGTGAAGACGAAGTGATAACTGGCGTTCTTGCCCCAGGCCTGAACGAGGTTTTGCGGCTGCGCGATGTCGACAATCGACACCACGCGGCCCAGTTGAGCCAGCGCATCCGGGCTGCGCGACAAGGTGTCGCCGCCGATGGTGTCGAACACCACATCCACGCCTCGGCCGCCGGTTTCGCGCAGGATGGCCTCGACGTAATCTTCCTGTTTGTAATCGATAACCACGTCAGCACCCATGCTGCGGGCGAACTCGAAATTCGCTTCGCGCACAGTCGTGAAAACCCGCGCGCCGATGGCTTTTGCCACTTGGATCGCGACATGCCCCACGCCTCCCGCGCCGCCGTGGATCAGAATGCTTTCCCCTACCCTGAGCGCCGCTCGCACCGTCAGAGCTTCCCAAACCGTGCCGCCAACCAAGGTCAGACTTGCCGCCTCCAGATGGCTCAGCGATGGCGGTTTGTGGCCGATGATGCTTTCTGCCGCAACGTGATACTCGGCATAACTGCCTGGGCCGTCGAATATTTGCGGGGTGTACCAGACTTCGTCGCCCGGAGCGAACGCCGTCACCCCCGGCCCGACTTCTTCGACAACCCCCGATACGTCATGTCCGGTAATCGCCGGCAGAGGCACGAGGTCGGCGTAATCACCGCGTCGAACCTGAAAATCCAAGGGGTTGATGGAGGTTGCGTGTACCCGCACCAAGACCTCCCCCACACCGGGAACTGGTTTGGGCACATCGCAGAGTTCGAACGATTCCGGGCCACCAAATGATTTGAGTCTCATCGCTTTCATTGTGAAATCCTCTTATCGACAAAAAGGAATATCGAGATATCTCGATATGCTGTGGTAAAAAATTACAGATCTTTCCCGATCAACTCGGCAAGGGCACTGATGGTTGCTTCATTGCGTTTGTAGTACGTCCACTGACCGATGCGCCTGACTTCGACCAGGCCCACTCGTTGCAGGGTCGCCAGATAACCCGACACCGTAGACTGCGACAGCCCGACACCTTCCTGGATACTGCTGACGCAGACGCCCACCGTGAACACGTCACCCTCATCCTGCGCAGGGAAACTGTTCACGGGGTCCTTCAAGCCTTTGAGGATTTGAAGGCGTACCGGATTTGAAAGTGCTTTGAATATTTCGAGTAGGTCCATGGGTCGGATGATATCGAGATTTACCGATATATCAATACCCCATTTTTCCTCCACGATGGACGGCTTCCCGCCAAGCACTTGTCCAATTTCAGCGAAAGGAGATGAAGACTCGCGAGGCATTTGGCGAGCAGCCAACCGACTCTTCATCCCCGACTCTTCATCCCCAACTCAGATCCCGGCGCTGGTCGGCACTGGCGCGTTGAGCAACTGCTGCTCCCACAGATACGCGATGCCGCTGCCGGCGGCATGCTGCAGCAGCACGTCCGTCAGCGCACCGGCCGTTTCCTCCCGAGCCCAGTCACGCTGCCACTCTGCGGCAAGAGCGAGCCAAGTCATCATGTTCGCGCCAGCCGCAATCATGCGTTGGATCGCCACTTGGTGAGCCTCAACGGAAACCGCGCCCGACGCGTCAGTAATCACCGTTACATCCCAGCCTTCGCCGAGTGCCTGGATCACCGGCATGGCGACGCAGACTTCGGTCCACAGACCGGCGATCACCAGTTGCTTGCGGCCCGTCGCTTTTACCGCGTCCACAACTTTCGGGTCTTCCCAGGTATTGATCAGCGTCCGGTCAATCACCTCTTGGCCGGGAAATACATCGAGGATTTGCGGAAAGATAAAACCGCCGCGCTCGGCGATTACGCTGGTCAGGATGGTCGGCACGTTGAACGCCTTGGCAGCCTTCGCCAACGCCGTGGCATTGTTGACGACCATTTGCGGCTCATGGCTGTTCAGGTTAGTCAGTTGGAAAGGCTGATGGTCAATCAGCACGAGTACCGAATCTTCAGGACGGAGAAGCGAGGTAAGGCCGTTACGAAAAGTCATTAGTGCATCCTGTTGTCGTTATGAATCGGATTGGTAATGAGCGGCATACGCCAGCGCCGACGTTGCCTTCGAACGACACTCTGCTGTTCCCCTGCTTAATCCGGTAGTGTTGCCAAGTGTTTGGCTGTGTCGCGAAATGAGGAACGCCCGTTTGGATATTGAAGAGCTTCAGACATTCGTCGAGGTTGCTGACGCCGGGGGCGTTTCGCCTGCCGCAGTCCGGCTCGGCGTGTCCAAGTCAATCGTCAGTCGCAGGCTGGCACGGCTGGAAGCGCAGTTTGGCGTGCAGTTGCTGACACGTTCGACTCGCGGCGCGGCGCTGACTGAGGCCGGCGCGACTTTTCGCGACTATGCCGCGAGGGTTTGCTCGGAAATGGAGTCAGCCAGGGAAGCGATCCTGCCCGCCGGCGCGCTGCAAGGTCGCTTGCGAGTGGCCGCGCCGCTTTCTTTTGGCCCGACTCACTTCGCCCCCGTACTGGCGGAAATGGCCGTGCGGCACCCACAACTTCAAATCCAGACCTGCTACAGCGATCGCTTCGTTGACCTCATCGCCGAAGGTTACGACTGCGCGATCCGCGTCGGCTATCTGCAGGATTCCAACCTGATCGCGAGACGCATCGGCCCGATCAACGGCAAGCTGGTCGCGAGTCCGGGCTATATCAAGGCTCATGGTTCACCCGAGCAACCGGAGGAGCTGATCGCCCATCAAGCCCTGATGCAGAGCACCGAAGCCTGGCAATTCATGGATGGCGACAAGGTCGTCACCATTCGCCCGCAAGGACGCTTCAAGGCTGACAACGGCATCGCGCTGGTGGCCGCCGCCCTGGCGGGACTTGGGGTCGCTTATCTGCCCGATTGCCTCACGTATGACAGCGTGGAATCCGGCGCACTGGTGCCGATCATGACGCGTTATCCACCACCGCCTGCGGGGGCCTATTTAGTCCGCCCGGCCGGTCAGCATCCGGCGCAGAAGATCCGGGTGCTTGCGGAATTGTTGATTGAGTACTTCGGAAAATCTCCGCATTTTGCGGGAGATGTTGTTGTTTGATGGGGGCGTTTGAGTGAGTGGTTTCGGCCAGGAGCTGCCTGCTGTGCTGAGCGCTTGTTGTTGACCGAGACAGGCATTGACGTAAAATCGCCACCCCAAAAAATCAGCTTGCATAGCGAGAAGGAGCTTCGATGCAACGGATGATGATAGTGGGTCAACCTGGGTCGGGCAAAAGCACTTTGGCGCGTGAGCTTGGCCAGCGCACGGGGTTACCGGTTGTTCATATCGACACTATCCACTGGCAGCCAGGATGGATCGAAAGAAGCCGTGACGAGAAGACGCAGCTTTGTCTCGATGTAGAGGCCCGAGATTGCTGGATATTCGAAGGTGGCCATTCAGCCACTTGGGATAACCGGATGGCACGTGCAGATCTTTTGATTTGGATTGACCGATCTGCAACGCTTCGATTCATCCGCGTACTGCGCAGAACGCTGCTCCAACGTGGTCAGTCCAGGCCTGACTTGCCGGAGAACTGCCCCGAACTGCTGGCCAACCTGCCGGAGTTTTTCAGATTCATGTGGCGGACGAAAAAAACAGCGCGAGCAAAGATGCAGCAACTGGTGGCAACAGCGCCATCCGATTGCCGCGTTGTTCGCCTGCGGTCTAATCGGGAGACCGGCATTTTTCTTGCGAGCATTGGAAGTTAGAAAAAAAAGGACGGATTTATTATCTTGAAAATCAATCTGTCCCCCTTTTTTGCGAAACTTCTCCCGCATCGCCACCAGCCACGATCCCGGTTCATGCTCAGGCTTTCGATGAGGCTGGGTCATGACAAATAAATTGGCCAAGTCCGGCTGCCGAGGTTTGCGCGACGCCAGTCAGCCTTCCTTCGTCCCATCCCTCCCGCGCAGCGGCTGACAGGCCGAGCATAGTCACGGCGACGTAATCCGCAACGCGCTCTGGCGCGGAGATGTCGCACGCCTTGAGAAACGCCACCACTCTGTTGCGGTTGTCCCCCGCTAGCTGCATAGCAGCAATGCCCCACTCCGTTGTTCCGGTTTTCGCGTGCTCGAGGATCAGGCAGCCGCGACGCCGAGGATGGGCGGCATAAACAGATGCGGCAGCAGTCAGCATGTCGCCTAGAGCATTCAAGGGTGATTTTCCAGGGATCAGGAAGCGATCCAGCGGAATCACTGTGGACGAGTAGCGCTGCAGCGCATCTTTGAAAAACGCCCCTTTGCTTCCAAACGCGGTGTAGAAGCTTGGCGCGGTGATGCCTATCGCATCGGTGAGCGTGGCGACGCTGACATTCTCATAACCGTGCTCGTGAAACAGATCTTGTCCGACCTGGATAGCCTCGTCGATCGCGAACTTGCGCGGTCGCCCACGCGACCGCTTATTTACGTTATCGGTCATTACAGAAATCCGTTGTGTTCGGGAAGTCGCATTATTATAGTGACCACTAATGTATTTATCTACACGCCTTAAATTGTGATGGTCATCGGGCCAGCATCATCGATAACTGCGAGGAAACGCATGCAGCCTTGTCCATCGACACACCTCTCCAAAGATCCCCCTGATTCGAGTTCCACCCTGCCGATCGCCGCTTTGTCTGGCCTCGCCGCCAGTGGCTTCCTGTGCATCGTGACCGAAACGCTTCCAGCCGGTTTGTTGCCACAGATCGCCTCTGGCCTTCGAGTCTCTGAATCGATCGCGGGGCAACTCGTAGCTGTTTATGCGTTGGGATCGCTGCTCGCGGCGATCCCGCTCACGAGTTGGACGCAAGGCTTGCGACGAAGATCGGTACTACTCGCCACCATCATCTGTTTTGTGATCGGCAACACGTTGACGGCTTTAGCGGACTCAATCAGCGTCGTGCTGATCGCGAGGTTCATTGCCGGATGCGCGGCCGGGCTCGCTTGGGGAATGCTCGCGGGCTACGCACGCAGCATCGTGCGTCCCGACCAGACTGGGCCAGCGATGGCGGTCGCCATGGTTGGTGTGCCCTTGGCGCTTTCGCTGGGTGTTCCTCTGGGGACATTCCTGGGCGGCTTCGTCGGATGGCGGGGATCGTTCCTCACTCTATCGGCGCTCGGTGTGATCCTGATCGGGTGGATCATCGCCAAAGTACCCGACGCTCCCGGCCGGACAGCAGACAATCGGCCTTCACTTCTGCGCGTAATCGGGACAAAAGGCATCTTACCGATCCTGCTCGTCATCCTGACCTGGATGACAGCCCACAACATCCTCTACACCTACATCGCACCGTTCGCGAGAGCAGCGGAATCGCGCGTTGATCTCGTCTTGCTGGCATTCGGAATCAGCTCGCTTCTTGGCATCTGGATCGTCGGACGGCTGGTGGATCGGATGCTGCGCCGGATGGTACTTCTCGCAATCGGTTCGTTCGCGCTGACCGCCGCTCTATTGACTATCGCTGGGCAACTGGAAATCGCTGTCTACGCCGCTGCCGTTATCTGGGGCCTTGGATTTGGTGGGGCCGGCGCGATGATGCAGACCGCTTCGGCTGACGCAGCCGGCGATGGCGTCGACCTGGCGCAGGCAATGGTGACCACGGCGTGGAACTTGGCGATCGCAGCAGGCGGAGCGCTTGGCGGAGTAATGCTCACGACTGGAGGGACACCGATGCTGCCGCCCGTGGTCACCGCGCTCGCATTGCTCGCGTTTGTCATTGCACTCGCAGCACGTCGTTTCGCTTTTCCTCCGGGTCACCGCGCTGAATCAATCCGTTGACCTGATCCCCTATTCCCCTTCCAGCACAAGGTAAAAAAAATGAAGTCATTTGCATTTTCCCTCGCACTCGCCGTGCTCGCTATAACTGGGGCGCCTGCCCAGGCTGCGCCGCAAGAAGCTCCCCACATCGTGCAGGAGGAATTCCTGATTCCTAAGGGTTTCACCGGCAAATACGAAAGCGTTGATGGGGTGAAGTTGCACTTCGTGCAAGGTGGTAAAGGTCCGCTGGTGCTGCTCGTCCACGGTTTTGGACAAACATGGTATGAGTGGAATGAACTCATGCAGCAACTCGCCGAACGCTACACAGTCGTAGCAGTCGACCTGCCCGGTCTTGGTCTTTCGCAGGCTCCGCAAACGTCTTATACGGGCGTGGACGTCTCCGAATATCTCTACAAGCTCGCAAAACGCCTCAGCCCCGAAAAGCCTTTCTACTTGGTTGCACACGATATCGGCATTTGGAATAGCTATCCGATGGTCGCGCGTCATCCGGAAGATATCGTCAAGGCCGCCTTCATCGAAGCGACAATTCCTGACGATACGCTGTATTCACTGCCAGCATTTGTCGCGACCGGAGAGGCGCCTGGCTGGCACCACAGCTTCTTTGCGGCCTCGGATCAACTGGCAGACGCGATGGTCAAGGGGAACGAGCGGTTATTCCTGACGCACTTCATCCGCCACCATGCAAGCAACCAAGAGGCGCTCTCCGATGAGCTGATAGACAGCTATGTCCGCTCATACTCGAAGCCCAAGACTTTCCACCACGCATTTGAATATTATCGCGCGCTCCCCCAGTCGATTGCCCAGAACGAAAAGTTGGCGACAACCAAGATAACCCTGCCCGTTCTTGCTGTCGGCGGAGGTGGTAACGGTGGATTCGGCGCCCAGCAGCCGGAAAACATCCGCCGCTACGCTGTCGATGTAGAGGCGCACGTGCTGCAAGGATGCGGTCACTGGGTCACAGAGGAATGCGCACCAGCGTTGAACCCGCTGATCTCCTCCTTTCTGGCGCGGCCATGAGGAGAAAGTCGCCATGTTCAGCAGAGTAAGGGGAATGGATCAGATCGGCTTCGCAGTGCTCGACGTTTAGGCCGGGACCCGGTTGCTGCGCGAGGTATTCGGCGCAGCTGTTGTTTATGGCACTTGCGCTGATGGCTGAAAGCTGGTGCTCGCAAATGGCTGCTTTCGGCCAGAAGCGGACGGTCAACCCAGGTCGATGAGCTGGCTCGGTTTCGCTAGCCACCATGCAGCCAAAACAATTGTCGACCAGTTCGATGGCTGGGAGTGTACATCCGCCTTGCTGCACATTTTTGCTCTCGCCGTACATGCGCCCTAGATGTCATTCGATCTCTAGGGCGGCCGGGGCGATTCCCTTGACGTAGCCGTCAGCCCTTATAGCTATCATCGTTGGCGGCATTGCCCTGAGGGTCATCGTCCACCGCTTCGCCCCGCGCACTCGCAGCAAGACTTTGGAACTCATACGCTTTCTCGGCTGACTCAATCTTCTCGACCCTTGCGGCTAGTGCGGAAACTTTCCGCTCATCGCAGTAAAGAAGAGATCCGAGCAAGTTGAAGCTTTGGTTGCTTTCGATATCAGAAGCACTTGCCATTGATAGAAAATCAGCAATTTTTGATGGGGAGCTTGCAAAAATCCGAGATTTTCCCTCAACAACACCGACCATAACTCGGTCCCAAGTGGCAAAAATAAATCCTTCATCGACACTGTTTTTTAAGAACGTACAAACCGAAGCATCATGATCAATTAGAATTGATGGGCTTGCGGGCTTCCCATCTGCAATTTCTTGCCGTATATCAGCATCCCATCGTCCGGCAGAGATAATTTCGATTCCAAATTCTTCGAGAATGCTCTCAATTTTATTCTCCACTTTCCGAGGAGGAGCACCTCCTACCAAACCAAAGTGCGACAAGAAATCCTTCAAAGCATAGTCATCCGCCAATTCCTTCTTATCCCTTAGATGGCTATAGTGACTTATGTAGGAGTTATTCGAAGACTTTAAAATCTCTTTATTCATTTCATTTAGAGCTGAATAAGTCTGCACGTACTCCAGCGCTTCCTTACCGTGAAATACAATCTCATTAACATAGCATCGTGGAACTGCCATTGAGATTTTATGACTAGCGCATAATTGCTGTAGCGCAGCAGCAGCAATACTATATCTAGACCTTACTGATCCGAAGCAAAGACCAAACAGCAATGGCATTGCAACGCTTGAGTCCAACAACATCTTAACGTCAGTCGTCCTCCCAAGTGCTCTATATATATCAAAAGTATTAGTTGAAAAAATATGATCTAGTGTTTTCCCGTACTGGGAAACTCTGGCCACCGAAAGTCTGGATAAATCTTCGTACAATTCGTTTTTTCTACGAACCAGATTGTGATTGGAAATGAAGTCTGCCAGCGCTTCCTCTTGGATCCCATCACCGTTCAGCGCGCCTTCACGAGCGGAAATCTCAAGTGCCATCTCAATAACCCGTCGCGCATCCTCGCTACTAAGACGGTACTTCTCAGCGATAGAAACAAGATCATGGCTAGTTGACTGCAAATAATCTTCTTCAGCCACTTCAATTAGTTTTCTGGCCGAATCAGAAAGTTTATAGCATCCAGCATCAACAACAACATCACCCTTGCCTGCCAGGCGCTCCAATGCATTCTTTGAATCATGCTCTATATCAACACCCGGCAAGGATTTAACGACTCCTGCTAATATGTCTCCACTTTTCGACGAGGGTTTTTTGTATAGAAACGCACGAACATTACTTTCAATAACGTCTTGGCGCAAGTCCTTTGCCTCATTTGAAAAAAGCAGAAGATTACTAAGTGCAATTTCCTTAGGACTCGCGGCGATCCGCCCTTGCACCAAGTATCCGAGCCTTTCATATGCAGCTTTAATTACACCAGGAGCAGAAAGGCTAGTTGATACTCTATTCAGATCAAAAACAGTGAGATCAACCTCTCCTTTTTGCCTGTATTTATCATTTCGAAACAACGCCAAATCAACGTCTCGAATTGGCCGATTTGTTATGTAAATAAGATGCCGCTTGCCAGCTGCGCGAGTGGCGCCAGCCTCGTCATTAATCTTAATCGCCCAATCTTTTCTTACGCTCAGTTGAATTCGAAGGTCGGTTCGCGAACAGAGTACGTCTCGGCCACCATCGCCCGCGCCATCAATAATACTGAGCTCTTTGTAACCTTCACTTTGAAGAAACAGAAGGGCGATGTCATAAAACATTTTCTCTTCAACGTCTTGAATTGCTCGCCGCAGCCCGGAGAAATACATGATCTTGCCCTCATCGAAATCCTTACAGATGCTTAATAGATTGGAGTCCATCCCCAGCTATTGCCTGCGAGGCGTAGAGTGGTAATTGCCTGGCGTGAATTTAGCAGATGTTTACCAATACGAGCCACGAATTTGCTAATGCGTGAACTTGCTGTGCGAGGCCTCATGCGGTAGCTAAAGGCGATTCACAACGATCCAGGAGAATGTTCGATAGAGAGAAACCATCAGGATGAAATTTCATGAGTCCAGTTTATTAATGCTCTGCGTCGACTCTAATGCTGGATTGGGGCGGTCCCCGCTTCTAAGCACGAAGAAGCCCTGAGCGAATGGCTGCTCTTGGCCGATTGCTGCCTATCGTAAAGGGCTGCACCGGCACAAAGCTGACGATAGACTTGGCTGAGTTTCAGATTGAGCATGCCGGTCTCTCCCCCAACCGCTGTACCAACCTCACGAGATAACCGTCGGGATCCTGGACGATGAATTCGCGCTGGCCTACTTCTACATTATCAGCCCGATACCAGGTTTCTTTGCATTCCCGATAGAGTGGAAATCCAGCCAGATCAAGTTTTTGGATGATGGGTGCGACAGCCTCAACATCAATCTGTAGGTTGATGCCCCTTCCAAACGGCTTAGTCAACGGCGCAGTCAGCCATTGCCCCGCGTCGGAATCAATCTGCTCAAGCATTACTTGAGCACCGTTCAAATCAAGGTATGCGAATCCTTCTTCCGGGCGTTGATGAGCTATTTTTAACCCCAAGCAAGAAACCCAAAAAGCCAGGCTGCTATCCAGGTTGGTGACCATTAACTCCGGAACCAGTTTGTTACGTTCGAACATGAGATGACTTCCATTTCAAAAAGCTAATTCGGGCAGGCGGGCACGTTTTGCACTTATGGCTGCAATGCCACGACGGGATCGTGGGAGCCTGATGATGCATGTTCGGGTTGGGATTATCGAGTCGCACTGAGTGGCCGCTCGTGGTCGTCAGCAGCCATCCATGAGGAGGCTGCTTTGGGGCCAAAAGCTGCCGCTCACAAACAGCTCCTTTCGGCCAAGAAGCAGCCATTCACGAACTACGCAAAAAACTCAAAACCACCAACCGATCTATCCCCCCAAACCAAATCCCCCCTTCCCCACTTCCAAAAACCCCACCCCTCCAACACCCCCCTCATCACCTGAGCAACTGCATCTGCTGCCGATACTCATCAGTAACCTGCCGCGCCTGACCGGCATTGGTCACCACCCGTGGCGTAATCAAAACAATCAGCTCCGTCCTGTCACGAGACTTAGACGTACTACCAAACAACCACTTCAACCCGGGAATGCTCGACAAACCCGGCACGCTGGACGTCGATTCGGCGTTGTCCTGTTTGATCAAACCGCCGAGCAGCACGGTCTGGCCGCTTTGCACGGCGATTTGGGTGGAGACCGAGCGGGTCGAGATGCGCGGGTTGGGTTGGGTTGTGGTGATGTTGCTGGTATCGGCGTCGCTGACTTGTTGCTGGATGTCCATGTACACCAGGCCGCCCGGATTGATCCGCGGAAGCACGTCGAGGATCACCCCGGTCTGCACATATTCGACGCTGCTCAACGTGGTGTCGGAATTGCTGGTGTTGACCGTGGTCTGGCTGATCGGGATGTTGTCGCCGACCTGGATTTGCGCTTGCTGATTGTTCATCACCACCAGCGACGGCGCGGACAACACCTGCGTGCGCCCGTTGGTTTCAAGTGCGTGCAGTGCAACTTGCAGGTTATTGCTGACGAAGGAATAGAACAGCGAATCCGCTGCGCCCAGCCCTGCCCCGCCGGCGCCGAGCGCGCCTTGGTTGCCGCTGGTGTTGGCGACCGTTGTGCTGGATGAATTGCCCGCCAGTTTGCCCAGATACCACTGCACGCCCAGGTCCAGTTCGCCGGTCAGTTTGACCTCGAGGATGCGCGTCTCGATCTGCACTTGCTGTGGCAGATTGTCGAGGCGTTTGATCGCCGATTCGATCTCTTTCCATTGCGCCGGACGGGTGCGCACCAGCAGCTGATTAGTGCTTTTCTGCGCGGTGATGCGCACGCTTTGTTCCAGGCTCTGCCCGGATGTTTCACTGCCGGACTCGGCAGCCTCGCCGGTTTCGCTTTCGGTCATTTCGCTGCCGGAGGATTCGTCCTCGGCATCCTCTTCTGCACTGCTCGATTGCCCGCGATTGTTCTCTGCGCCGAGGCCGGCGGACGCTTGCGAGGTGCCGCCGGAAAGCCCGCTTCCGCTGCCATTGAGCGACGACAGCGAGGTGGTGCGCAAACCTGGCGCAACCTTGGCTGCCGCGTCTTCCTTGATCGCGCCGTTGCCGTAGATCTGGCGCAAGTATTTGGCCAAATCCGAGGCTTTCATATTGCGCACGTCGTAGACGTACATCTGCGGCTCGTTGCCGCCGCCCTCGTCGATGGTTGCGATCCAGTCGCCGACTTCCTGCAAATAGGCTGGCTGCGACGAGATGGCGACGATGGAGTTGGTGCGTTCGTTGGGCATGAACTTGACCATGTTGGCCAACGGGATGCCGCTGTCCGGCCCGAATAGTTTTTGCAGTTGCGGCATCAGTTCGGCCACCGATGCGCGTTGCAGTCCGTAGACGCCGATGGACATGCCCTTCAGCCAGTCAACGTCGAAAGTGTCGATGGTGTCCTGATAGTTGGCCAGTTCATCCGGGGTGCCGGCCAGGCTCAGCACGTTGCGCGCCGGGTCCACCAGCAGGAAAGCATTTTCGCGGGCGAAGGGTTTGAGCAGTTTCTGCATTTCCGTGGCGGAGATATAGCGCAGCGGGAACAGCCGCGCGGTCAAACCGGTGGACGGCCGGGCGACCGGCATTTCCGGTACCAGTTTGCCGGCGACCGCCTGGTTCGACGGCAGGATCACGTAGCGGTCGCCTTGGCGGATCATCGCGTTGTCGGTCCACGACAACAGGGTTTCCAGAATCGACAGCGTTTGCTGCTGGTTGACCGGTTTCGACGTGGAGAAACTGACGTTGCCTTTGACGCCTTGGGCGATGCTGTAATTCTCGTGCAGCAGGTCGCCCATGATGCTGTTGATCACCGCTTCGATCGGCTGATCAGTGAAGTTGAAGACGATGTCGCCGCTCGGCGCCGCGCCCGATTTTGCCGCGGAGGCTGGCGCCGGGGGACGGACGAAGCTCTGATTACCGCGGATGATCTGCCGCCGCGCTGGCGCAACGCTCGCGGCCGTCGAAGGGCCGGCCGCAGTCTCCGGCGCCTCCACCACGGGCGCGCGCTGCGAACCGGTACCGTTGAGTGCTTCCTGCATCAGGGCCGGGTCGTTTTCTGTCGACGACGGCGTGGACGCGCAGCCCGCCAAGGCGATTGCCGTGGCGAGACAGAGCAATGGGCTGCGCAGACGAAAGATTTCAGGGAAGCAATTGTTCATGGTCTCGGTACATTTGGAAGAGTGATGACGGGCGCCGTCGATGGCGGCGGTAGGCGGAGCACGGGCAGGCTCAACTGGCGGGTCTGGCCCTGATAGGTAAAAGTCGCTTGCAGCGGGCTGAGTTCGCTCAGGGTCCAGCCATCTTCCAGCGTGGCGCCGACGGCAAGTTTGCGCGTGCGTTTGTTGGTCAGGCGCAAGAGTGCCCACTGCCCCTGGCCATCGATGACCACGCCGGTGAGGACAATGCCTTGCAGCGCAGCCGTTGCGCCTTTGCCGCTGACGAGGTCGGGCTTGCGATCAGCGCTGAAAATCGATTGTTGCCAGCTCAGGCTGAGTGCCTGCGCCGTCAGCGTCGGCAAAGGTTGTGGCGCGGCGTTGGCCGGCAGATTGCTTGGCGCAGCGGCGGGCAGCCAGTGCGCTTCTCGCCCGGCGCCGAGCAGCAGCGAAATAACCACGCCGCCGAGCAAAGCGGCGACGGTTATCAACAGCAGATCGAGCCGGCTGAACCTCATGCTTCAGGCTCCTTGCCAGCGGCCGGCTGCAGATACCCGCGCAACAGCAAATTCACCTGCAAGCGCCCGGCCCCTCCGCTGGCCGGCGCGGAGGTCTGGCGACGGATGCTCAAGTGGTCGACGAACAGAAACGGTTGCGCGTATTCCAGATCGTGCAGCAGCCCGGTCAGCGGCTCCATGGCACATTCCAGAGTGAGGCTGACTTTGACTTGGCGATACGGCTCGGCGCTGTCTTGCTCCGGGGTGATCGGCATGCGCTGCGTGACCTGGCAACCCGGCCCTTGCTCGGCGTGGGCCTTGACCAGATCGAGGCTGCGTTGCATCAAGTCGGCGGCCACGCCGCTGGGGTCGGTGCCGGGCAGCAGACTGCTGCGGCTTGCCGGATCGCGACGGGCCTGCTGCAACTGTTGTTGCAGTGCGTCGCGCTGCTGCAATATGCCGGCGTAACGTTGCTGCTGTTCACGCAGGCTGTCTGCCTGAGTTTCGATGTCCGTCAGCGGGCCGAGAAACCAGCTCTGCACCAGCAACCACCACGCCGCCCACAGGGTCAGCGCCAGCGCAATCAGCGCCGC
Organism: Pseudomonas sp. SJZ131; assembly: GCF_007828705.1. Classification (NCBI taxonomy): domain Bacteria; kingdom Pseudomonadati; phylum Pseudomonadota; class Gammaproteobacteria; order Pseudomonadales; family Pseudomonadaceae; genus Pseudomonas; species Pseudomonas sp. SJZ131. The sequence continues at coordinate 1,439,978 of NZ_VIVC01000001.1, forward strand.
GCCGCGACGTTCGCGCGCAGTCAAATCACGACGCATCGGCGGGCTCCTTGCGCAGCTGTGCAGTTGGCTGCGAGCGCAAATGCGCGCGCAGAGAAAAGCGCTCTTTGCCGGTGTGTTCGTCGGGCTGAATGATCCCCTGAAATTGCGCATCGCTGAGGGTTTGGCAGTTTTGCGCACGGGCGATCAACGCGCTGGCCTTGGCGCTCTGGCCAGTGATCGAGACGCCGCCGTCTTCGCTGATCTCGAGTTGCTCGACCCAGGTGTCCGCGCCCAGGCAACCGGTGAGGTCGAGCAGCACGCTGGACACGCTCGGTTGCGCGCTCTTGCGTTGCGCCAGATAGCGCGCGGCGCCCTGGGTGTTGACCAGTTCGCGGCGCAGCTTTTGCAACGCCTGGACCTCCTCGCGTTGTTGCTCCACCGCCGCTTGCATCGCCGCGACTCGATCCGCACGAACGTCCAGCCACATCAGCATGCACGCCAGCAACAGGCCGACGCAGCTCACCGCCAGATAACCTGACAAATGACCGCGACTGGCGCCTTGACGCGGGTGTTGGTCTGGCAACAGATCGACGCCCAGAGGTTGGCCGTCGGCACCGCGACAATCGATGGCGTGCAGGTGCAAGCCGCGCTCTTGGCAATGCTCAAGGACCGCTTGCAAACGCTCGCGCACAATCGCCACCAGCAGCACCCGCGCCAGGGTTTTCCCACGGCTTTGCACACGCGTGACGAAGTGCATGTGCTCGCGCGGAAACGGCGTGTACTTGTCCAGCTCAAAACCGACCACGCTGCGCAGTTCGCGAGTGGCGGCCAGCGGCAGATTCAACGGTTGCGCCAGTACCATCGCGTGAGGCAGCAGCAACACAACCCGCTCGCCGTTACCGTCAGGCAGCACGTCGGGCAATGGCCAATTCAAGCGGCGCTCGCGCTGGCGCGGCAGCACAGCGCTTTGCACGCGCGCCGGCAATACGTTGCGCAATTCCTGCAACCACGCCTGCCACACACGTTGGGCAAGACTGCCGCGCCAGTGGCTGTGCCAACGGGCGTTGAGCTGGGCAAAACGCTGCGCCAGAGGTGCTGAGATCAATTGCTTCATTCTTGCCAGCGCAAAACCCGGTACGGTCGTGCGCCCTCCTTCGATGGATTCAATAACAAGGTGACGCGCAGCGTCGTGGTGTAACCGCCGGGCAACGTCGCACGGCTTTTCAGGGTGATGATCGAACCGGCCGGCATCACCGCCGCTGGTGCTCGCGGCAAATTCAGCGTGCGTTGCAGCCACGGCGCGGCGAAGCGCGGGTCCGGGCTCGGCAGCCCGCTCCATAACGTCACGTAGGGTGCCGCTCGCTGGTACAACGCCTGAGTCATGCCGGGTATTTCGCGCAACTCTTCAACCATTCGCAGCGGCGCCTGATCCTCGCCGCGCCGTTGCTCGACCGCGTGCGCCAGTTGCCGGGCCTCACCGGGCGCGGCGCCGCAGGCTTGTAACAATCGAGCGATCAGCCCGGCAGGCGCCGCATTCAGATCCAGTTGCCCCTGCTCACTGCGCAGGCTGACCGCCAGTTCGGCGTCAGCAAAACCCAGCGCATGCACTTGCCGGTCGGCCAGCCAGCGCCGTTGCGGATCGCGATCGAGCTGGGCGATGACCGCCAGAGCGATGCCCGCCTCGGCAGCCAATTGCCCCTGTAAATGCTGGCGCTGCCAGAGCGCCTGGCGGTTTTGCAAATGCACCCAGCCCACCAGACCGGCGAGCAATGTGCCGAGCAATGCCAACACCCACAGCACCAGCAGCAGCGCGACCCCGCGCTGACGTTTCATGGCGCCGTGTTCTCGCCGGACAAGTCCAGGCGCAGGCGAATAACCTGCGTCGGCCAGACAACCGCACCAGCCAATTGCGCGTCGATGCGCACGGCGCGCGGCAGCCGTCCCGGCCATGGCCAACGATCCAGCCATGCCCCGGCTCCTGAGGGCGATTGACCGCGGTAACTGATTTGCACTGACTTGACCTGCTGCAACAGCACTTGTGGCTCTCTGGCCGGCTGCAAGACTTCGCCCTGCAAACGCTGCAGGGTCACCTGCAATCGGCCATCCGCCAGACTCACTTGATGCCGATACACACCACCGCCCAAGGTCGCTGGCAGCGGCGCGTAAAAACTCAGACTCTGCGTGTCGCCCTGAAACATCGGCGACTGCGCTTGCCCCGGTTTCCCCGCCGCCAGCGGCAACGCCTGAGCGATGGCGCTGCGCAAAAAGTTCTCGCTCGAACGCACTTCATCGAGGCGGCTGCTGTAGCGCTCAGCTTTGGCCATCGCCCGATTGGCGCCGGACAGCGCCGCGCCGATCAGCGTCAGCAACAGGCCCAGCAGACTGATCACCACCAGCACCTCCAGCAGGGTGAAACCGCGTTGCTGACGTTTCATCGCGCCGCCCCGCTGCCGGCGCTGCGCACTTGCAAGGTGCTGTAGCGCGCTTGCCGGGCGCCATCGCTGACGTGCAAATCCAGCCGATAAGCATTGGCCGCCCCAGCGGCGCCGGGCACCAGGCTCACGTCCATCTGCCAATGCACCCCGCTCCACTCGCCGTCGCTGCGCCCCACTTGCAAGGCGCGGTCGCTGGCGTCGTCGATCAGCGAACGCGCGACCAGACTCAAGCGGTCGCTGCGCTGCACTTGCTGCAAGGCGCGTGCGCCGTTGCCGAACGCGACCACCAAAACACTGCTGCACAGCGCCAGCACGGCCAGCGCCGCGAGCATTTCCAACAAGGTAAAACCGCGTTGGCTGTTCACTTGAGCGCGTGCAACTGAACGTTGCCGGTCAGCCAATTGATATCGATCCGCCAATGCTGGTCGTTGCGCGACACCAACAAGTGGCCGCCGCTCGATCCGCCGTCCGGATAAAACTCGAACGCCGCGCCGAGGCCTTCGGCGGTGACCAATTGCAGGTGCATGTCCTGCGGCAGGCTGTGGGCCTTTTGGTCGGGGCCGTGAAACCGCGCGTGGCGCAGATCAAAACGCGTCTGCGCCGGTTGGCCGGTGACGATGGCCTGCACCCGCGCGGCGCGCAGCGACTGGACCAATTGCGTCAGCGCCTGCCGTTCTTTCACCGATTGCAGGCCCTTGCCGACACCGAAGCTGATCAAACCGATGCTGACGCCGATCAAGACGATCACCACCAGCAGCTCGATCAAGGTGAAGCCGCGCGAGCGCTGCAAGGCAAGCATGGTCATTCCCAGTTGCCGAGGTCGGCCTTGTAGCCTTCACCGCCAGCCTGACCGTCCTGACCATAGAAAATCAGATCGAAACTGCCGTGCTCGCCGGGATATCGATAACCGAACGGGTGGCCGAACGGGTCCTTGAGATCAGACGGCTTGGCGTACGGGCCAGCCCAGCCCACCGCATTGGCCGGTTTGGCCAGCAGTTGCTGCAAGTTGCCCGGCGGGCTGCCGACATCGAGGCCGAAGCTTTCGATTTTCATGCTCAGGCTCGACAGCTGCGCCTTGCCGGCGCCGTACTTGCCCTTGTCGACATTGCCGCCAACCTGGCGCACGACGATGGTGGCGACGATGCCGAGCAAGACAATTACCGCGAGCATTTCCAACAGAGTGAAACCGCCTTGCCGATGACGGGCGGCAGCGTTCGAACGGGACATGATTTTTTCCTCAAATGTTACTGGTAAGGCTCATCAGCGGCAGCATGATGGCGAGCATGATCACCGCGACCAGCACCGCCATGACCACGGTCAGACTGGGCACCAGAGCGGCGAGCAAGCGGTCGATGCCACGTTTGGCTTCGACATCGAACACCTCGGCGACCTTGAGCAACATCGCGTCGAGATTGCCGGCCTGTTCGCCGACCTCAATCATTTGCAGGGCCAGTTCCGGCAGCAGCGGCTGCTCGCCAAACGCCTGCGCCAGCGTTCCGCCGCCCTTGACCCGCTCGGTGGCCTGCTCGACCTGCGCGCGCAAGGCATGATTGCCGCAGACCTCGCGGACGATAATCATCGCTTGCAGCAGCGCCACGCCGTTGCTCAGCAACGTCCCCAACGTGCGCGCCAAACGTGCCGCCTCGATCCGCTGCAGCAATGGGCCGATGACTTTGATAAACAGCACACGCTGGTCATGACGTTGCCGGCGTTGCGGATCGCGACGTGCCAAAGCGACGCCCCACACCACGATCACCAACGCCGCGAGCACCAGCAGGCCATAAGCGCTGAGGAATTCGCCGAGGGCGAGAATGACCTGGGTGATCAGCGGAATCGGCACGCCGAGATCGCGAAAGATCGGCACAAATTGCGGCACCACATACGCCAGCAACAGCGCCAGCGACCCGAGCACGCCGACGACTAGAAAGGCCGGATAGATCAGCGCATTAATCACTTCGCCGCGCAGCGTCTGGCTGCGTTCGAGGTAATCGGCGAGCTGGCGCAAGGTGTTTTCCAGCGAGCCGCCCGCCTCACCGGCGCGCACCATGCTGATGTACAAAGCGGAAAACTGCCCGTGCTCCTCTTCAAGCGCTTGGCTCAACGGCTTGCCGGCCTTGACCTGTTCGCGCACACGCTCGAGCAGTGCCCGGCGACGCGGATCGCTGGCCTGCTTGAGCACAATGCCCAGCGAACGCTCCAGCGGTTGGCCGGCGCCCAGCAGTGTTGCCAGTTGTTGAGTGAAACTAACCAACGGGGCGCCGCGCATGGCGCTGCGCCGCAAAGAAGCACTCAAGCCATGGCCGGCGCACGCTTGCAGGCTGAGGATCAACCAGCCGCGTTTTTGCAGTGCGGCGACGGCGCCGGCCTCATCGGCGGCTTGCAGATTGCCTTGTCTTGAGGCGCCGTCGGCGTCCAGTGCGCGGTACTTGAAATGAGTCATGATCAGTCGCCGCGCGTGACGCGCAGCACCTCGTCAAGGGAGGTGATGCCGGCGATTGCCTGACGCAAACCGTCCTCATACAAGGTGCGCAGACCGCCACGCCGGGCGGCTTGTTCGAGGGTGGCGGCATCGGCCTGACGCATCAGCAACGAGCGCAGTTCTTCGTTCATCACCAACAGCTCGGTGATAGCGCTGCGGCCGTGGTAACCGCCACCTGGCGCCTCGGTGTCCGGGCGATACAGCAAAATCGGGCGTTGCTCGGTGAACTGCTGCAGACCGTGCTCGGCGATCATTTCCGGCGACGCTTCAAAGGCAATCCGCGTCTGCGGATCGAGGCGCCGCACCAGACGCTGGGCGAGAATGCCTTTGACGGTGGAGGCAATCAGGTAGCTTTCGACGCCCATGTCCAGCAGGCGCGTGATACTCGCCGCCGCGCTGTTGGTGTGCAGGGTCGAGAGCACGAGGTGCCCGGTCAGCGAACTCTGGATCGCGATGCGACAGGTCTCCAGATCGCGCATTTCACCGATCATGATCACGTCCGGATCCTGACGCACGATGGAGCGCAGCGCATTGGCGAAGTCGAGGCCAATCGCCGGTTTCACCTGAATCTGATTGATGCCTTCGAGCTGATATTCGACCGGGTCTTCGACGGTGATGATCTTGCGCTCGGCGGTGTTGAGCCGGGACAGCGCGGTGTACAACGTCGTGGTTTTGCCGGAGCCGGTGGGGCCGGTCACCAGCAGAATCCCGTGGGGACTTTCGAGCACGTCGAGGAAGCTGTTCAGGCGCTCGCCGTCCATGCCGAGGCTGGGGAAATCAAAGCTCACCGTGCGCCGGTCAAGCAGGCGCATCACCACCGATTCGCCGAAACTGGTGGGCACCGTCGACACCCGCAAATCCAACTCTTTGCCCTGGATGCGCAGCATGATGCGGCCGTCCTGAGGCAAGCGCCGCTCGGCAATGTCGAGCCGCGCCATGATCTTCAAGCGCGAAATGATCGCAGCCGAAGAACTCGACGGCGGCGCCTCGGCTTCGTGCAGCACACCGTCGATGCGGTAGCGCACTTTCAGCTGGCTTTCGAACGGTTCGATGTGGATATCCGACGCCCGCTGCTCCACCGCAGATTGCAGGATCAGGTTGACCAAGCGGATCACCGGCGCCTCGGATGCCAGGTCCTTGAGGTGTTCGATATCGTCCTCGGCGCCGCTGTTATCGTCCAGCGACTCGATCAGCGCGTTCATGGCGCTACGGCCCTGGCCGTAAAGACGTTCGATCAGCGTGTTGACGTCAGCGGCGGTCGTCACGCGCAACAACACGGTTTTGCCCGCGCAGTAGCTCATTGCGTCCAGCGCGTATTGCGTCAGCGGTGGACTGGCCGCGACGGTGACCGTAGCGCTATCGGTCGCCACCGCGACGACGCCGTGATGACGCAAAAATCGCTCGCTGCCGATCGGCAACGGCTCGATGTCCCACGCCGCTTCATCGAGTGCCAAACGCGGGACGCCGAGCAGCGTCGCGTAAGCCTCGACTGCCTGATCGTCGCGCACGCTGCCCAGGCGCAGCAGATTGCGCAGCACCTCCTCGTCGCTATCACTTTCCGCCAGGCACAGTTTGCGTGCGCGTTTGACGTCGGAGGCCTTGACCTCGGCATTGTCGATCAACCACTGGCATATTTCGGATTGCGAAGGAAGTTGCATCACACTGTTAACTATCTCTTGGGCGCAAGCAACTAACGACACAACAAGCGAAACGCCAAACGACGTTTCACTCAATGAATCGATAGTTGAATAATCAATAAGGCGCACATTTGCCAAAGTTGGCGCTGACATATCGCTATGGCATTCGCGGGGTCATGTTTCACCCCATCGGAAGCGAATGCAAAATGCATAAAAGTAACTGCCGGGAAAGCTTATCAGAGCGCTAAACCTAATTGCAACTAGGTTTAGCGTGTTATTCTCTATTGCTTAATCCAAGCAAAAAACGCTGTTTTACACCGATTCCTTTTCCATATTCAGGATGTAAATGCCGAAAAAACCTATTTTCTCAACACACAGATTGAAAAACTATCAATTGGCCACCACTGAAAACAGCCTCCGAACGTCGCTTTTCTCCCCACCCATTTCCAATTTGGAAAATTTGTTTTGCGAGCATTGAACTTTCATGTGCATGCTTCGGACTTATGTGCGACTTGCAGACCTCAAGTTTGCAATCGTGCAATAACGACTCTTCCAAAAACCGAGAATTGATCGATGCTTCGAATCATGTCGCCCGTTATGGGCGCAATACTTTTGTGCGCGCAAAGTTTACCCGCCATGGCGGTGGACAATGCCTCAGCGGCGAACAGCGGCAACGCGGAACAACAACTGCGTGAACAAATCGAGGCCAAACGCGACCAGCTTACTGGCGCCGCCAACCTCGCTCCCGCCACGCAAAACAGCGTGGCGACGATGCTCGATGCGCCGGTAGAAACCGCTGACGCCCCCGCGCAGGTGCAGCAGCCATGAACCCGACCCACACCAACAGGACTTTTGCCTTGTCAGCCTTTAAACACACCTTGGGTTTGAGCGTGCTGACCTTCAGCATCGTCCAGGCCAACCTGGCGCTCGCCGCCGTAACGCCGGCCACCGGCAACGAAGTCGAAGCGCGCGTCAGTTCGATCCTCGACAACATGAACCTGTCGGAAAAGATCAACTTCACCCGCGTCAATGACGGTCACATGATCCCTTCCCTGCTCAAGTGGGGCATCAAGGGCACCACGGCATACGACTCGTCGATGGGCGTGCACGTCAATAACGCCACGTTCGGCGCGCAGTACCCGTCGCAATCGGCGCTCGCCGCAACCTGGAGCATCAACCGCGCCAAGGAATTCGGCCTGGCGATCGCTTATGAAACGAAGATCTCCGGCGGCCAGCAGATGTTGTCGCCGGGGGTGAACCTGTACCGCACGCCGTTCAACGGTCGCTCGGCGGAATACGTCAGTGGCGAGGATCCCTTCCTCGGCGCGGTACTCGCCCCGGCCATCGTCAACGCGATTCAGGCCCAAGGCATCCAGGCCAGCGGCAAGCATTACCTGGCCAACGAGCAGGAAGCCAACCGGCAGGCGGTCAACATCGTCGCCGACGAACGCACCCTGCGCGAGATGTACCTGCCGGGCTTCGAATCGATGGTCAAGAACGCCAACGTCGCCTCGATCATGTGTGGTTTCAACAAGGTCAACGGTGACTACGCCTGCGAAAATCATCACCTGATCACCGACGTGCTCAAGGGTGAATGGGGTTATCAGGGCACCGTGATCAGCGACTTTAACGCCATTCACAATGCGTTCAAAGGCGCGTGGGCCGGCACCGACATCGACATGCCGTCGGGCCTGCAATTCACCGAAGCCAACTTGATGCCGTACGTGTGGAGCGGCCAACTGACCCAGAACGTTATCGACGACAAGGTCAAGCGCAACCTGCGCGCGATCGTCAGTTACGACTTCCAGGAAAACCTCAACACCGCCAAAACCCTCGATCATCCCGAATACGGTGCGCGCGCGTCGCTGAACACCGCGCGTGAGGCAATCGTCCTGCTGCGCAACGAGAAAACCAGCGCCGGCAAGCCGCTGCTGCCACTGGCCAAATCGGCGAAAATCGCGGTCATCGGTGACTGGGCGAACCAGGCGCCGGCCTCGCCGTTCGGTACCGCCAACTCGCCACCCAACAGTTACGTGACCGAACTGAGCGGCTTGGAGCAACTGGCGTCGAGCAGCTCCAACGTCACTTATCTGCCCGAGATGAGCCTGAATCCGAAGAGTTCGGTGTGGTATCAGCCATCCACCGGCAGCAGCAACATCAGCAACTCCGGGGTCAAGGCTGAATACTTCGCTAACACCAGTTTCGCCGGTACTCCAGCGCAGACGCGTGTTGAGCCGGGCGTCAATTTGAACTGGACCACCAGCACCAACGAAACCAATAACGGCACCACCACGGTGTCCGGTTTCAGCCCGACTGCCGGCAATTTCTCGGCGCGTTTCACCGCGAACATCAAACCTGTGGTCTCCGGTCCTCAAGTGTTCAAGATTCGTGCGGATGGCCCGTACAAACTGTGGGTCAACGATGAACTGATCGTGCAGAGCGACGGTGTGCCGTACTCCGCCGACGTGGTCAACGCACTGACGACTTCCGGCAAGACCGCCAATCTGGTCGCTGGCAAGCAATACACGGTCAAGCTCGAATACCAGCGTATCCAGGGCAACTTCATCCCGGCACTCGGCGGCCTCACCGGCGTGCAAATGAGCTGGGCGGCGCTGCGTCCACCTGCCGATTTGTCGAAGTACGATGCAGTCGTGGTGGCCGCCGGCACCAACTATGAAAACGAAGGCGAAGGCTCCGACCACGGTTATGAACTGCCGGATCAGCAAGCGGAACTGATCAAGCACGTCGCCAAGGCCAACCCCAACACCATCGTGGTGATGCACGGCGGCGGTGTCGCGGACATGCAGCCATGGGCGAAGAAAGTCGGCGCAACCCTGCAAGCCTGGTTCCCGGGTCAGCAAGGTGGCCAGGCGCTGGCCGAGATCCTCTATGGCAAGGTCAACCCGTCGGGCAAACTGCCGGTGACCATCGACAAGCAGATCGAAGACAATCCGAGCTACGCATCCTATCCGGACCCGGCGGCTTATCGCGGCGACAATGCGCTGACCGAGATGACCTACAGCGAAGGCCTGTACCTGGGCTATCGCGGCTACGACAAGAAGCACGCCAAGCCGCTTTACCCGTTCGGTTTTGGCTTGTCCTACACCACGTTCGGTTACAGCGACATGAAGCTGTCGAGCAACGTGCTGACGCCGGGCGCCACGGTTGACGTGAAGTTCACCGTGACCAACAAGGGCGACAAGGCCGGTTTCGAAGTGGCGCAGCTGTACGTGCAGCCGGTAAAACCTGCGGTCGACCGTCCGGAGAAAGAACTCAAGGGCTTTACCAAGGTGTATCTGCAGCCTGGTGAGAGCAAGACTGTGAGCATCCCGCTCGACTCGCGTTCGCTGGCGTACTACGTGGATAACACCGCTAGCTGGAATGTCGATGCCGGCAAGTTCAAGATCCGCGTCGGCACCGATTCAGAAGATTTGGCCCTGAGCCAGACGCTGATCACGCTGTACCCGGAGCAATTGACTACCCGCGACAGCAACCCGCTGCCAGTGCCACTGCGCAAAGCCGTTCAAGTATCGGCCACGCAAACGTACTGACCGTTGCACGAGGCTCAGGGATGAGCCTTCTGCTCAGGTTTTAAATCAGCGGCCAGACGGCGCAAATAGCCGTCAAATACGCTCAACACGTCGACCTCTGCCCGCCCTCTCAGCCACTGGATTTGCAGCCCGTCCATCATCGAGAAAATCTCTTGGGCGAGCGCCTTCACGTCCACTTCCTGGCGAATCTCCCCCGCTTCCTGCAAAGACCCAAGGTGCGCCTGGGCATGCCCATGCACCATGTCGAACTTGTCTTTGTACCAAGGGAATGCCGGATGCTTTTCCGACAGGCTTTCGGTGTTGATCATCACGGACGCCTGGCATTCGCACGCATCCTCGACGCTGAAACTCATGCTCAATCGCAGAAACTGCAAAAAACCTTCCAGCGTCGGCGCGGTGGCCAGATCACCGAAACGTGCGACCACCCGTTCATCCCGACGGTCGATAAGCGCCCGCAGCAGCGCCACTTTGTTCGGAAAATGGTGCAGCAAACCGACGGTAGTGATCCCGGCAATGTCGGCGACATCGCGCATGGAAGCGCCGAGATAACCGTCCCGGGCGAAGACTTCAGTGGCGGCATCAAGCAGCGCCATCCGGCGCATTTCGCCTTTCGGCGCGCGGCGACGCTTGGGGCCCTGCGCATCCGTCGATTGGTTTTGAGTGTCCATGACTGCCATAAAAATCCGTTGAAAAGGTGTTGGTTCAGTGCAGATGAAGCGCCTGCGTGCGTTGGGCAAAGTAACGCCGCGAGACCACTGACGCCGTGACGATTGCGGCGATCGCCACCAGTGTGTTGCCGGTCCACATGCCCAACACCGCGCCACTGGCGCCAAAATGATCGGCGCCGACATACACGAATGGCAGGGTGCCCAGCGTCCCGCGGATCCAACCGAACACCGGCACCCACCAGGCGCGGTCCATCGTCAGGAACATCGACTGCGCGACAAAATCCAGGCCGAAGACAATCCACAACCCGGCGCCGACCCGACAGAACGCCAAAAGCAGCTCTCGCCCCGCGTCCACCAGGTGAAAATAATCGGCAATCCACGGCCCCGCCACCGCCAGGCAAAACCACAGCGCCACACCATAAAGGACGACGCAGCGGCGGGTAAAGACCACAAGCGCCTTGACCCGCTCATCGCACCCCGCGCCGAGGTTCTGCGCGATCACCGGAACCAGCGCAGCCGGCAAGGCAAAAAACACGCAATAGCCAAACTGCAGAATGCGATCAACCACCGCCATTCCGGCCAGCGCCGACGTGCCCACGCCCGCCATCACCACCATCAGGTAAGTAATGCCCACGGGCATGGCCAGATTGCCGAGCATCGCCGGAAGTGCCACGCGCAAGGTGCGCCCCGTGTGCAGCGCCAGTAACTTGAGATTGATCAGCGCCGACAAACCGATGTGACGCTTGACCAACACCAGACCGAGGGTCAGCGACACAGCCGCTGCCAGCAGACAGGAAATACCGGCGCCTTCCAGGCCCATGCCGAGGCCGAAAATAAACAGCGGATCGGCCACCGCTAACGTTCCCGCCCCCACCAGCAACACCGCGAGCGCCAGCCTCACCTGACCCTGCGCGCGAAGCATTTGCACGCACATTTGCGTGGCCGCAATCAGAATGCTTGAGGGCACCACCGTCCACAGGTAAAACCGCGCCGCCTGGTAAACCGCGAGATCGCCACCGAGCCAGCGCGCCAGCGGCTGCGCGAGCAGCAATTCCAGCAGAACAATCGTGCTCGAAAGCACCAGCGCCATGATCAGCATATGGCTGGTAAGTCGGGCCAGCGACCGCGAGGCATGTCGGCCAATCCGCTCGGAAAGCAACGCGCCGGCACCGATTACCAGGCCGGCGGAAAAAGCACTGTTGATGAACATCAGCGTCTTGCCGAGCCCGACCACGGCCAACAGGCTTTGGTCGTCGAGCATCGACACGTACATCAGGGTCAGGATGTCGACGAGGAAAATCGCAAGCAAACCCAGTGCGCTGGTGCCTGCCATGTTCAACACATGTCTGCCGACGGGTCCCTCCGTGAACCTGGCATGGTAAGTGGTCATGTTGATGCTCGAATGTTTAGACGACGGCTTGCGCAGGCATGCCGCTGAACAGAAGGCATACCGCTTGAAAGCGTGGGTTGGGATTTTGTTGGGTGTATGGGTTGGCGCAGATGATACGAGGGCTGCTCACCGCATGCTATTCAGCAACGCTTTCAGGAAATATGCAGCCGCCATTTCGGACCAGCGCCTTCATTTCCTCGCTCGCCTGTATCGGGTTTTGACTTAAGCGAGCGACCAACTCCTCGTGACGCCGCACGTATGACTTTGAATCATGCTTCGCGCTCCAGAGCACAATGCTGATCACCACAGGAATCAGGTCCAGGCCCTTCTCGGTCAAGGTGTAGAAATCCTTGCGCTTGTCGTCGGGGCTGGGCGCTTTCGACAGAACGCCTTGCTCCTCAAGAAAGGTAAGACGGGACGCCAGAACATTGGTTGCGATTCGTTCTTCCGATTTGAGGAAATCGCCATACGTCTTCTTTCCAGCAAAAACGATGTCGCGAATGATCAACAGCGACCACCGGTCGCCAAAAATCTCCACACCGTAGTTCACCGCGCAATGCGACCGAAAGTCGTCTTTGAGAGTTGTCTTCATGGCGCGATCTTAACATCGCTTGCATGGCGCAAGTAAAACCAGATAGATCACTTGCTTTTTGCAAGTGATTCGACCAACATGGATCGCTCGTTGAATGAGTTCGCCGGCTCGCACCAATAGCCGAAGCATGACCTGCCCTTACCGGTCAGTGCTGAGCGTTCTCGTATCGGTATTTTGCGCATCACCTCACGCACACGGAGCCATGACATGCACGTATTAGTCACTGGTGGGACCGGCCATATCGGTTCGTACATCATTCCCGAGCTCATCGCCGCTGGTCACGAGGTCACTGGCCTCGCTCGGTCCGACAAGTCTGCAGCGGCACTGACCGCACTTGGCGCCAAGGTGCGTCGCGGCGACATCTCCGACCTCGATGGGCTCAAGGCTGCAGCGTCCGAGTCTGACGGCGTTATCCACGTCGCGCACCGCCAGGACCTGCTTCCCACTGGCGGAATTGACGCGGTCGCGCAAGCGGAGCGGCAGATCATGCTCGCGTATGGCGAAGCACTGGCTGGGACCGGAAAACCCCTGGTCGTATCAGCAAGCATTGGCTCGCCCGGCTGGGAAAACCTCAGCCGACCAGCCACCGAAGAAGACCCAGCCCTTCCCGGCGGCGAGCCTTACAAAGGCACCTTGCGGGTGCGCAATATCGTCGAAACCACCGTGATCGGCCTTGCTGAACAGGGCGTGCGCTGTTCGATCGTGCGGATTCCGCCCATCGCGCACAGCACCACTGACAGCGGCTTCCTCCCGCTGCTGATCGGGCTGGCGAAGGAAAAGGGTGTCATTGGCTATCCGGCAGACGGCGCAAATGTATGGCCGGCGGTGCACGCGCGTGACCTCGCCAGTTTGTTCCGCCTCGCGCTGGAGAAGAGTCCAGCGGGCAAGTATTGGCACGGGATCGAAGGCGATGGCATGCGCTTTCGCGAGATCGCCGAGGCCATTGCCAGCCGCTTGGGCGTGCCGGCCGTAAGCATTCCGGCGGACGTATTGATGCTGCCGGGCTATTTCGGCTTTCTCGCGAATCTGGTCACGCTGGACCTTCCGGCATCCAACCTGATCACCCGCCAGGCCCTCGGCTGGGAGCCTGCTCAGCCCGGCCTGCTCGAAGACTTGGACAACGGCCATTACTTCCCCGCCGACTGATTTGCGCAGCCGCCGAGCTACAACGGGCCCGGCGGCCATCAACGAAAAATTGCCGATTCACCAGGAGACTGCACATGAGCACTATCAGCATCATTGGTTCCGGAGGCATGGCCGCGGCGATCGCCGGGCGTGCCGCAAAGGCCGGACATACCGTTGAGGTGATCAGCCGCGACCCCGCGAAGGCGCAGGCGCTGGCCGAAAAACTCGCAACCGCAGCCATCACGGGCAAGTACGGGGCCGCGCCGGCCGGCGACATTGTGATTCTTGCTGTGCCTTACGCCGGGGCGGCGTCGGTGGTGGCCGATTTCGCAGACGCGCTCGACGGCAAAGTGATCATCGACATCACCAACACCGCCTCCCCGGACCTCACTGGCCTTGTCTCCCCCGCTGGCAGTTCGGGTGCGCAGGAGATCGCCAAAATCCTTCCCGCCGGCGCGCACGTGGTGAAGGCGTTCAACACGCTGTTCGGCCACGTCCTCGCCAAAGATGGGCGCCTTGACGCGTTCATCGCCGCCGACGATGCCGAGGCGAAAGCGCGCGTTTCGACCTTCATCGAGAGCATCGGTCTGCGTCCCCTGGACGTCGGCGGCCTGCACATGGCTCAGACACTGGAAGCGCTCGGCTTGATGATGATTGGCCTCGCAAAAAACGGCGCCGGTACTTGGGACATTGCCATGAACGTCGAAATCGGCTGAGTCGCCGACACTCGGCAGCGCTTGGATCAGCAGTGAGCGAAACGGGAGATTTCAATGAACGTGCAAGAGAATGTGCAGCTTGTGAAAGATGCGTTCGCAGCCCTCGGCCGCGGAGATATGCAAGGTTTGTTGGCGCTGTCGGCCGAAGATATCGAGTGGATCATTCCGGGTGAGAACTGGCCGTTGGCCGGCACCCGCCGCGGTCATGCGGGACTGTTAGAACTGTTTGAAACGCAGTCCGCAACCATGGAAACCTCACTCATGGAACCCCGCGAATTTATCGCCCAGGGCGACCGGGTTCTGGTCGTCGGCTACGCCAAAGGCAAAATCAAGTCGACGAACAAAACATGGGAAGACGATTGGGTCTTCGCCATCACCGTGCGAAATGGAAAGCTGACGCACATCCGTGAATATATCGACACACAAGCACTGGCTCGGGCCGCGAGTTGAACGTTAGCCCTCGCCTCGCGCCATTGTGACCAACCGAAAAATTCGCAACTCAGCGAATACGTAGAACAGCGACAACGACGCCAAGTGCGTCGGTAACCCACTACGCGGAGGATTGATGATGTTTTACAACAATGAAGAAATCGTCAGAAAACTGTACGCAGCCGCAGAAGGAAGCGGCAAAGACGTCGCGAAGTTCGTCTCGTTCTTCTCGGAACGAGGCTATATGTGCGACATACCGACCGGAACGAAACTGCAGGGACAGGCTATTGGCGAGGCTATCGACGCATTCGCCGATGCGTTTCCCGATGTCCACCGCGAACTGTTCAACGTCTATGTGGCGCAGGACGTTGTCGTCGTGGAACTCGCAATCCGGGGGACGCATACCGGTGACCTGATAATTGCCTCAGGGACTGTCCCACAGACTGGCAAGAAAATAGATATCCCGTGCTGTGACGTTTTTCATCTTGAGGATGGCAAAGTCATCTCCTTCAACTGCTACAACGCTGCTTCCGTAATGCAGCAGCAACTTGGCCTTGCCGACAGTTGATGAGGAAAGCATCGCATTGTGAAGAAGCTAGGGCGTAAAGCCCTAGCTGACAGCAGGTGTCACTTTTTCTTTTTAGCCGGTTTGTCTGCCTTCTCTGATTTCTTGGCCTTCTCGGGCTTGCTATCAGCTTTTTTTGCAGATTTCTTTGGTTCGGCGTCTTTTTTCTTGTCCTTCTTATCTTCCTTGTCCTTCTTGTCTTTCTTTTCGGAAGACTTCGAAAGAGCCGAGGCTGCGGCTGATTTCTTCGCCGGCGAGGACTTTTTGTCCTTCAGTTCTTTGCTGGCTTTCGAAGCGTCGTCTTTGCTCTTCTTGTCGTCTTTAGCCACGTTGATCACCTCTCGGAAAATGCCGATATTGGCAAATTGCCTGCGCAAATATTCACAAGCTGATCATTAGGCGAGCGCGTCGAAAAGCGGTTCAATTTTTTTGCTGTCGGAACTAATCAAAACCGCGATGTCAATTTGATTGCACGGTGCGACACAACATCATTTTGGAATAATCAGCGTCAGGCAGACCTGACGCCAATGGAGCGGTAGATGAGACTGATCATTGCGGTGTTATTGATGCTGAGCGGTTACGCCCACGCCAGTTGCAGCAGCATAAGCGACAGCGACCAACGGACTTATTGCTACGCCAAAACCAAAGGCGAAAGTTGCAGCACCATCAGCAACAGCGACTTGCGCAACGAGTGCAATGCGCTGAAACGCTGATACCGCCATCGCGAGCAAGCTCAGCTCCTACAGGGGTTGGGTTTAACCCTGTAGGAGCGAGGCTTGCCCGCGAAGAACGATAACGCGATGCATCAGCCCAAACACCGTGGGAGCAAAGCTTGCTCGCGAAGAACGATAACGTAGTTGTGTCAGAACCGACGCCATCGCGAGCAAGCTCAGCTCCCACAGGGGTTGGGTTTACCCCTGTAGGAGCGAGGCTTGCCCGCGAAGAACGATAACGCGATGCATCAGCCCGAACACCCAACCCACAAATGATCAATGCCCATCAGGATTGGCTGGATGGATTGGTGAGTGCGGCTAAAGAAGTAACAACCGCAATCGCGCCTACACCGGCAGCGGCCGATCTTGAATCACCCGTTTCATAACGAGCGTCGAGGTCAAACGCTGGACATTGGGCAGTGTCGACAGGCTGTCATCGTAGAGCCTTTGAAACGCCGGCAAATCCTGCGTAATCACGTGCAACAGATAATCCGGCTCGCCAAACAATCGTTGCGCGTCGACGATCTGCGGGATGTCGACCAGCGCCGTTTCAAAGGCCTCGACGGCCTGCCTGTCACCCTCGCGCAAGGTGACAAAAACCATCGCGGAAAAATTCAAGCCCAATGCGCCGGGGTCCAATTGCGCTCGGTAGCCAAGCAGCACTCCGCACTCTTCCAGCGCCTTTACCCGACGATGGCAAGGGGAAAGGCTCAACCCCACGCGCTCGGCCAAGTCGGTGACCGAAAGGCGCCCATCTTTTTGCAGCTCAGAAAGAATTTTTCGATCAATCCTGTCCATTTGGAAGAATCTCCCCGTTTTAATCGGTCCAATGAGCATCTTTGAAAATAAATTCTAACAACATTTCACTATTCTTCCTCGCACCAATAATGCTTGGAGCCGGACGATGTCTAACGCGGTAACCCCTCACACACGGCGGGCAGCATCATGACATTGAGCATGTTTGTTGCTTTCTGGGCCGTTTCTATTCTGTTTGTGATCACCCCTGGGGCCGACTGGGCCTACGCCATTTCTGCCGGATTGAAGGGTCGCGTGGTCATGCCGGCAGTAGCAGGATTATTGTCGGGGCACTTGATCGCAACACTGGTCGTCGCCGCTGGTGTCGGCACGCTGGTAGCCAATCATCCGCTGGCCCTGTCCGTGCTGACGATTGCTGGGGCGGGGTATCTGCTGTGGCTGGGATTCAACATGTTCGTTTACCCCGCCACACCTCACGCCGACCGCAGTCAGCTGACCGGGTCATGGCAGCGTTGGGCGCTGAAAGGACTTTGCGTGAGCGGGCTCAACCCGAAAGTGTTCCTGTTGTTTCTGGCATTACTGCCGCAGTTCGCCGACGCCGCCGCGCCTTGGCCGGTGCCAATGCAAATGATTGTGCTGGGCCTGATCCACACGTTCAGTTGCGGGGTGATTTATCTATTGGTCGGATTGGGTTCGCAGGTGGTGCTGCGCACACGCCCGACAGCGGCGCAATGGGTCAGCCGTTGTTCCGGCGCCGCCATGATTATCATCGCCATCGCTTTGCTTGCCGGGCAGATGCTCGGTTAATCCATCTTCGAGACCGCATTCATGAGTGATCAGCCTTCACCGTATGGCAGCGCGCCCCAAGTACAACCGGCGGCGCGAGTGCGCATCCCGCACCTGAAACAGATGAAAGCACAGGGTCAGAAATGGGCGATGCTCACCGCGTATGACATGTATAGCGCGGCGATTTTTGACGAGGCCGGAATACCGGTGTTGCTGGTGGGCGATTCCGCCTCGAACAACGTTTATGGCAATGAATCGACGCTTGCGATCACCGTTGACGAACTGATCCCCCTGGTTCGCGCGGTCAGCCGTTCGACGCAGCGGGCCTTGGTGATTGCCGACTTGCCTTTCGGCTCGTATCAGGCCTGCGCCGAGCAGTGCTTCCACACCGCCGTGCGTTTCATGAAAGAAGCCGGGGCGCACGCGGTCAAACTCGAAGGTGGGATCGAGATGCTGCCTCAGGTCGAGAAGCTCAGCCGTTCGGGTATTCCAGTGATGGCGCACATCGGCTTCACGCCGCAGATGGAGCATCAGTTGGGCGGCTATCGTGTTCAGGGCCGAGGCGAGGACGCGCAGCGCTTGATCGATAGCGCCAAGGCATTCGAAGCGGCGGGTGCGTTCGCCATTTTGATCGAAATGGTGCCGGGCGACGTCGGCCGCGCGATCACGGAGGCCGTTTCAATTCCAACGGTAGGGATCGGCGCCGGCAACCAGTGCGATGCCCAAGTGCTGGTCTGGCAGGACATGGCCGGTTTGCGCAACGGTCGCCTGCCTCGCTTCGTCAAGCAATACGCCGACTTGCGTTCGGTGCTGCACAACGCGGCGAAGGATTTTGCCGATGATGTGAGCGCGGGCATATTCCCCGGTCCCGAACATACTTTTTAGCCCGAGGATTGTGTAATGAAAAGCCTGAGAGAACGCGCCGCTGAAGGCCTCAAGGCTGGAGACAGTTTCACCGTGAAGCGCTGTTTTTCGGACGAAGATATTCGTCAGTTCGCAGCACTGTCTCGCGACTACAACCCCGTTCATTGCCACGCGGGATACGCAGCCGTGCGCGGTTTCGATGCACCGATTGCCCACGGCTTGATGACCGCCAGCCTGGTCACCGAAATTGGCGGGCAGATCGGTTGGTTGGCTAAAGGAATGAGTTTTGAGTTCAAAAGGCCGGTTTACGCGGGCGAACAGCTGCAATGTGATTGGTTGATCGCGCACATCGATGAACGCGGCCACGCGACAGCCGAGGTTCGGGTAGTCAATGCGCAAGGTGTCACGGTGCTGGTGGCAAAAACCAGCGGCGTACTACCCGGCCCGCAGGAACGCGAATGCCTGACACAGATGCTGTCCGAGGGCGACCCAACCAACGGCGCACAAACCCGTGGGACCGAGGCTTGCTCGCAATGAACGGTAACGCGATGCATCAGCCCAAACACCGTGGGAGCAAAGCTTGCTCGCGATGAACGATAACGCAGTTGTGTTAGAACCGACGCCATCGCGAGCAAGCTCAGCTCCCACAGGGATTGGGTTTAACACCGTGGGAGCGAGGCTTGCCCGCGATGAACGATAACGCGGTTGTGTCAGACCCGACGCCATCGCGAGCAAGCTCAGCTCCTACAGGGGTTGGGGTTGACCCTGTTGGCCGGGGTTGCTTCTACCCGGCTTGGCTGGCAGGCGATTGTGCAGGGAGAAGGCGATTCCGGTCGCGCAGCGCTATTTCCTTCACGCGTTCCAGGCTGCGGTTTTTCGCTCGGGCTTCAAAGCCGCCCTGCTCGAACAGCGGTCTCAGCTCTTGCGCCCTTTTCATCCCGATGCGCTCGATCAACCAATCCTCTAACTGCACATCCAAAAACGGAAACGCCCTGCCGGTTTTCCTGCACAGGGCCAGTGCCCGCAGCTCGGTCATCTGGATAATGTCCGTGACGTCGCCATCCATGGAAACCAGCGTCGGAATATAGGCAGCGCCAAGCGGCAGGCCTTTAGGGGTGACCATGTCATCCATTATTCTCAACATGAACACGTCCCAGACGCAGCCCTGCAATACGGCGTTCGCTTTCTTTTTGGTTTCAATAGAGTTGAGTTTTTTGGTCAAGCCGGTTTTCCCTTTGAAAAGGATATCCGAGCAGATCCGCAGTTCTCTGACCATGACGGTGTGCAGCTCTTCGCACATGAACTTTATGAGTTCGACGAGCTTGTGCGCGGGTGATTTTGTCGAGGCGCCATCGATGATTTTTGTGCGAACAATCATCGCCTCGATCAACAGCAATCTGGACGCTGTTTCCTCGGCCAGTGCGTCGGTCAGGAAAGCTGCGATCATCTTGTCCGCCGCCAACTCCGACTTTTCTCGATGGCGACTCAGAAACCTTTCGCTCCATCCCTCGCCCAGGGGATCGTCATCGTCATGCATCGCGATAATGGCCGCCAGATTTTCCCGGCACGCCGCGTGGGTCTTGGCGCCCCAACTTCTTTGGCATTCCCACAAGTAATAAAACGGATTGAGCGTTTTCAGATCCTGCAGAGTTAACACTTCTCGAATACCGGAAATGAATGCAGGCAAGTCCTTCGATTTGGAGACGCCGTAGGACGCTTTCATGATGAAGGTCGCAACGTTGGAGTCCGCGTAAACGCCATAACCTATCGGGTAGCTGATTGGCGCGGTCGACGTTGCAAACTCTTTATCCAGAACTATCAGCGAACGCCCGCGCATGGCGGTCGAGACAATTCCGTTCGCGCCGAAACTGCGCCTGGCAATCTTGAAGGAGCCTCTGTCATCGGTGCAGGCATACAAAATCCGCCAATCACGCAGAATCTCGAGGTTTTCTTTGAAGATTTCAAAAGCGTCCGACGCATCGTCTGCGGAACACACCGCATGAATGGCGGACTGTACGTCAAACTCCTCGAACTTCGGTGTCTTGCGCGACCGCAAAGAAGCCGCCATGGAATAAAACTTACGCAAAACTGATTGATAAAAGTCCTTGAGTGTCATCAGCAAATTCCTTTTCGTTTCTTGATCCGTCAATTCTGTAGTGAGGGAGCAAGCCCCCTCACCGGCCTGAATTATCCAGGCTTGTGGTTATCCAGCAACCGATTGACCGCTAACTCGCCCATCGTGATTACCCGTTGCAGCACCAGCAGCGCTTGCCGTCGCGGGTTGTCCGTCAAGCCAACCATGTCGTTGACGATGATGCTGGCGGAGGCCAACGCATCACACGCATCAACGAGTAAGGTCTCGTCGTCCGCGTCTGCGTCGATGGCAAAAATGTTGCTGGGTTTGCGTGGCGCTATCTGCGTTTTCGTCGCCCCGGGATTGAGGTAGTACTCGAGCGCGCGGTCTGCCGCGACTTTCATCTTTGCGGGATCAAGATCGAAAGAGGCGTCGTAAGGTACTGGACCGGTATTCGGGGGATTCGGCGTTACTTTGAACATATTGATAACCCACAATTAGAGCCACAACCTTTCCCTACTAAAAGAAGGGTGGCGGCTGTACGCAGGTTAGTAGACCGGGAGGATTATCAAAACCGGCGCGCTCGAGAGCGCCCTGCGCACAACCACCATCAAAAACAGGCAACACCTGAAAGGATGGGGCTTATGCATCTTGATAAAACTCTCGAGCTACTAAACCCGACCACTGATGAGCAGTGGCAGGCAAACGATAGGGCTCAAGAGCGAGGCGCACAAGCCGGCGGATTCTGTCTTAACCGTAGGCAAAGGCACAAGGTTTTGTAGTCTTCAGGACGTTTCAACGGGTGTCGCCAAACAGATCCCACTAAACATGTTTAGAAGCCAGCAAACAGCCACCAGCCCCGTTGTAGACCTCGAAAAACCTGACGACCGACATCTCTGATTACAGTCAATCGCGAACCTTTCGCCACCAAACCGCGTCCGAGCTAGGGTCTTGATGCTTACCGCTCGCCGCGAGGTTCCTGTTTGAAAGCTGCCATCGTTGAAAAATACCGCTTGATGATCAAAACCATGGGCTATGTCGGCTGGGCCTTGTTCTGGCTGCTGCTGTGGGACATCGCGGTCACCATGGACTACATGTTGTTCCTCAACACCAAGATCAACCTGCCGCTGATGCCCCTGACTTTGCTGGGTTCGGCGCTGATCGTGCTGATCAGTTTTCGCAACAGCAGCGCCTACAACCGCTGGTGGGAAGCCCGCACGTTGTGGGGCTCGATGGTCAACAATTCGCGCAGTTTTACCCGGCAAGTGCTGACATTGCTCGACGACACCGACGGCGAAATCAACCCGATGAAGTCGACGCTGGTGCGTCGCCACGTCGCCTACGTGAACTGCCTGGCCGCGCACCTGAAGGGCGAGCCGTGCCCTGACGAGGTTCGCGCATTTATCCCGGCCGAAGAGTTCGCCCGCAGCGCCACCACCAACAACTTTGCCAACGACGTGCTCAATGGCTCGGCCGCCCTGCTGGCCCTGGAATACAAGGCCGGGCGGCTCGACAGCATTCGCCTCACGCGGCTGGAATCGACGCTTGTCGAACTGTCCAACAGCCAGGGCGGCATGGAGCGGATCGCCAATACGCCGCTGCCCTACCCTTACGTTTACTTTCCACGGCTGTTTATTTCGCTGTTCTGCCTGATCGTTCCCGTCGGCCTCGTCGAGTCGCTGGGTTGGTTCACCCCGCTGGCCTCAACCGTGGTCGGTTTCATGCTGTTGGCCATCGAACGCATCGGCACCGACCTGCAAAGCCCGTTTCGCTCAAGCGAACATCAAATCCAAATGGAAGCGATCTGCGAAACCATCGAGAAAAACCTGCAATCGATGCAGCGTGATTCATTGGGCAATGACCGGATTGGCTGAGCCGTTTTCATCGCTGTCACCAAGGCTGGCGGCCATGGCTGCCAAAGAAGCCACCGGTGGGCCCGTCATCTCCAATCAAAGCGAACTTGAGCGCTGTCGCTGCACCCTCCTGCGGCGTCAAAACCCCGGAATTGCCGTTCAAATCGGTGCGCACGTGGCCAGGCTCGACCGCGTTGACTTTAATACCCAACGGCTGCAGTTCTTTTGCGAATGCCACGGTCACCGCGTTCAGCGCGACCTTGGACGCGGTGTAATCCAGCAGGTTGACGCTGGAATAAATCGACGTCGGGTCGGTGATCAACGCGAGCGAACCGACGCCGCTGCTCATCATCACGATACGTGCGCGGTCGCCAGCCTTCAGCAGTGGCAGAAACGCCTGGGTCACGCGCACGGGGCCGAACAGGTTGACCTCAAAAACCGCTTTCATGTCCTGCATGCGCACCTCGCTGGGCGCCTTGCTCATGTCTGCGGCGATCCCCGCGTTGTTGACCAGCACCTGCAGCGCATCGATTTCGCCGGCAAGTAACGCGGCGGCGTGATTCACACTCGCTTCATCCGCAACGTCGATGACCAACAGCTTTGCGTCGAGGCCCAGCTCGCGCAAACCGGCGACCGCGTGCTCGCCTCGCACCCGGTCGCGCGCGCCGAGCCACACGCAAAACCCAGCCTCGGCGAGGCCTTTGGCGATGGCAAGACCAATGCCTTTATTGGCGCCCGTGACCAGCGCCTGTCGTTTGTTCGTCATGTTGAGCCCTTGTTTGGGAGAAAACCGACCGCGCATGCACGCTGTTTAAAACAAGCGAGCATGCGCCGTACTTTTTGCTGTTACGCGGTGTGCGCCACAGCGTCGCGTTGCGCGCCTTTGACGTGGTGTTGCAGATCGCCGGCAAAACGCAGCGTCACCTCGCGGCGGCTGAAGCGCCACTGGCCGTAGTGGCGTTCGAACTGGTCGAGGTATTTGCCGGCGCAGATCGGCTGCAACGGGAAGCCGTCAATCTGCTGATGCACCGTGTAATAACTGGCCGAACTGGCCGTTACGCCCGACGGATCTACGTCGATCAGCACATTGGTAATCGAATGCCAGGTGCGTGGCGTGCCATCCGCGTGGACTTGCAAACCGGCTTCGAAAAACCCCAGAAGCCCCTCCAGCGTAGAAGCCTCGGTGCCGAGCACGTGGATCACCGCATGCTGCAAAACCTCGGCGACGCCAGCAAAATCACCGCTGTCGAGGCGATGAATGTACGTGGCGTGGAGGTGATGAATTGCACTTTCGGCCGCCAGTCGCGCGACGATATCCGGGGTGTGGCTGCTGTCATTCATGGCTGTTGCTCCAGGTAAAAGCGTTTCGGGAATCTGTTGTCGAGTCGTGGTGACTCAAATCTGCGAGGCGCCGCCGTCGGCAAACAACTCGACGCCGTTGATGTAGCTCGAGGCATCGCTGGCGAGGAACGCCACTGCCTGGCCGATTTCATGCGCCTGGCCGATGCGCCCCAGGGTGCTTTTTTCGCTCAGTGACTGAATGACTTCCTGCGCGTGTTCGGCGAGCAAGTTGCGCAACGAAGGCGTATCGACCGGGCCGGGGCTGAGCAGATTGATGCGCACGCCGGCCCCTTTGATGTCCACCACCCAACTGCGCACCAAGGCACGCAACGCGGCTTTGGTCGCGCCGTACACGCTGAGGCCCGGGCCGGGATTGATCGACGCGGTGGAGCCGATGATCACGATGCTGCCGCCCTTGCCCATCAGCGTCAGCGCCCCTTGCACGGTGAAGGTCACGCCTTTGACGTTGGTGTTGAAGGCGCGGTCGAAATGCGCTTCGGTGATTTCACCCAGCGGCGCCAGTTCGCCGGCCCCGGCGTTGGCGACCAACACATCCAGGCGACCATGACGCGCCTTGATCTGGCTGAACAAGGCGTCCAAGTCAGCGCCAATCGAAACATCCGCCGCGATTGCGCTGGCGTTATCACCGAGGCTGGCCAGCGCTTCGTCGAGCTGCGCCTGGCGGCGACCGGTAATCACTACGTGAGCGCCCTGCCCGGCCAGTTCCTGCGCAATGGCCAGGCCCAAACCCGAGGCTCCGCCAGTAACGAGTGCGACTTTGTCTTGAAATTGCATGCTGATTTTCCTATGTGTGCCGATAAATTTATTTAGCGGACACTACATAGCGCCAAGCCAGGATGCAAGATATTTAGTGATCGCTACATAGAGTTTCTGTGGATGGCTGGTAATTGCTCTGATATGTAGCGCTCGCTACACTGCTGGCCTAATCGATGAGGTCACCATGAACGACAAGCTCCGCCAACGCCGTCCCGCCTTCGATAGAGAAGCGGGCGTCGCCATCGCTCAGGCGATGTTCCACGAGCGTGGCTTCGATGCCGTGAGCCTGACGGATCTGGTCGAAGCAATGGACATCAAGCCACCGAGTTTTTACGCGGCTTATGGCAGCAAAGCCGAGCTGTTCGAACGCGCGATGCAGCGCTACGCCAGTGAAAATGCGCTGCCGCTGGACAAGTTGCTGGCGCCGGATCGACCGCCAGCCGAAGCCCTGGCTGCGTTGCTGTTAGCGGCGGCCAAGCAGTACGGCAGGGACAACACGCTGCGCGGCTGCATGATTACCGAAGGCCTGCGCGCCGACGATCAAACCGCCCGCAGCATGGCCGAAACGCTTGCCGATGGCGGCATCAAGGCTATCCACGACTATCTGCAAGTGGTTCATCCGAACAATGCGCAGACGCTCGCCGATTTTATTAGCGTGGCGTTGCGCGGGTTGTCGGCATCGGCCTGCAATGGCATGCCGCGCAAACGCCTGATTGAAGTGGCGCAAACCACCGGGCGTTTGATTGCGCACGAGTTGGCCACCGCCAAGGGCTGATCGGCGGCGGTCGTCGCAGGCGTTTTCCGCGACTCACGGAAAAATCTATGCGTTTGTCCTGACCTTTTTGCAGCGCTGGGCCTCCAACCCTGAGACGGCCGACATGGCTTCAATCCCAGACAGCTGATTTCAGCCAAGGACAGACGATGACTTTTTTTGTTTTTCTTCTAGCCTGCGGTGCCGCCGCGAGCACCGGCATCATGTTCAAACCCGGCCCGTGGTATCAAGCGCTGATCAAACCGCGCTTCACCCCGCCCAATTGGTTGTTTCCCGTGGCGTGGACAGCGATTTATCTGCTGATTTCCTGGGCCGGTTATCGCTTGAGCCTGATACCTGGCAGCCAAGAGGTGCTGGCGTTATGGGCCGCGCAAATTGCGCTGAACACCCTGTGGACGCCGGTGTTTTTCGGTGCGCACCGGATTTTCGCCGGCATGGTGATCATCTCGTTGCTGTGGCTGGTGGTCGCGGCGATGGTGGTATTGGCGATGCGCCTGGACGTCATCACCGGGCTGATTCTGTTGCCGTACCTGGGGTGGCTCTGCGTCGCGGCGGCGTTGAACTTTTCGATTTTGCGTAACAACCGCTGAGGTCAATTGCGGCGTCCCTCGGAACGCCGCAAGCAAATTTAAACTGGCGTTACAACGCTGCTGGGCTTCTTGTGCTCAGTTTTTACATATATTAATGGAGCGTGTTCTTCTTGCTCCTTAACAAGAGCCTCTCCTCTTACGATTTTGACAAACCCTCTCATCGAATCAACGGCAAAAAAGCCGAAGCAAGGTAAGGTCACTAAAATCAGCAGCATGAACTTCGGCTCGAGCCCAAATGGTTTAATCAAAAGCAATGGAGAAAAAGCCAAACAAGAGCCCACGAAGTACACAGAAACAAACACGATCTTTCTCCAAACCCTTGAAAACCCGCTCTTGTATTTATCTCGAAATTCAATCCTGTTGCTTTGCTGTTTCAGCTCAACATATTTCCTGGAAAGCACATAATCCTTGAGTCGTCTGTCAGGACTGGTTAATGAAATCAAGTACTTGATCTCTGAAACCTTGATGGATGATGTGCCCGCAAGTGCGTAATACCCACGTTCGATGGCGAGATGGTGGAGCTTTTCATTAGAACTGAGCTCATTCAAAAACTCCTTGGCAAAACGGTACTCGTCTTTTAAACGAAGTTTGCCCCCTGCGGAAAACTCATAAATTATTTTTGCCACACCGGCCATAGCTGCCAATGCAAGAATCACTTTTATAACTAACGCAACGTCCATTTTATCTTCCCTGTTATTGATGAATATCCTGCAACCACCTTGTTTGTACCCCAGTGACAGTAGCAGATTAGAAATTTTTGAGCCTCCATCATCACTAATCTAATTTCCGGACCGTACAATCACCCAAATCATCCCAATACGGCGGCGTGCCAATCGCCTGCAGAAAGTAATCCCACACCACCCGCACCTTCTGTGAACGCAAGCGATTCTCCGGCGAGAGCAAATGTATCTGGCTCGGCGACTGCTCCACCGAGCCTTGCCACTCCGGCAACAGCCGAATCAGTTGCTGATTGACGAAGCTTTCGCGGCTGAACAACCACGACGGAAAAAACACCACTCCCCGCCCCGCCAGCGCCGCTTCCACCAACACTTGGGCATTGTTGCTGCGCAGCGGGCCGTGCACATCGATGATTTCGACATGCTCACTGCCGGATTGGCCGTCGCCGGGCGCGCGGAAAAACCAGCGCTGGGCGCCGCCGGTACCTTTGTAGACCAGGCAGGCGTGGTTTTTCAGGTCTTGCGGCGAGCTCGGTTTGCCGTGTTTTTTCAAGTAGTCGGCGCTGGCGCACAGCACGTATTGCTGATCGCAGATCTTGCGGCCGATCAAACCGGAATCCTGCAGATGACCGACGCGAAAAATGAGGTCGGCGCCCTCCTGAATCGGGTCGATATAGGCATCCGTGACCGTCAGTTCCACGGTCAGTTTCGGGTATTTGTCGTAGAGGCCATTAAGCAGTTTGACGATGTGCAAACTGCCAAACGCTACCGGCGCGTTGATGCGCACCAGGCCACCTGCTTCGGCGCCCTTGCCCATGATTTCTTCGTCGGCGGCGTCGAGCAATTCCAGCACGTCGCGGATTTGCAGGTAATAGCGCTCGCCGGCATCAGTGAGTTTCACCGCGCGGGTGTTGCGGTACAGCAGTTGCTGGCCGACCTCGCGTTCGAGCGCGGCGATAAAACGCGACACCGATGAGGCCGGCACCTGGAAATGCCGCGCCGTCGCAGTGAAGCTGCCGGTCACGGCAACCATTGCAAAGTAGCGGTGCGCTTTCAGGTGCATGGGCAACTCTCATCAGGAAGTTTTTCGGCGGACACAGCAAAACAGCCGTTACAAATGTAACGGCTGTCGATACCTCAGGCCAGCAAAGATCCGGCGCTTAGTCCTGATGCGGGGCGTAGTCGATGTAACCCTCTGCACCACCACCGTAGAAGGTTGCGCGTTGCGCTTCGGTCAGCGGCCAGTTGTTTTTCAGGCGTGCGACCAGGTCCGGGTTGCTGATGAACGGCGTGCCGAACGCGGCAAGGTCGATCATGCCGTCGTTGATCAGGTCTTCTGCGCGAGCGCGCGTCATGCCGCCCGCGAGGATCAGGGCAGTTTGCGCCAGCCTGGATTTCATCGCCGCCAGCAGATTCATAAACGCATCCGTTGGGCCGCCACCGGCATCTTCGGTGCCCGGCGCCGGAAACCCGGATTGGTCCATCACATGCACGTAGGCCAGTTTGCGCGCGCCGATTTCGGCGGCCAGCGCGGTGTAGGTTTCGTCGATTTGCGGGTACCACGGCATGTCGAAGAGTTGCCCGTAAGGCGAAACGCGAATGCCGACGCGCCCGGCGCCGACTCGGGCGACTACGGCGTCGATCACTTCCAAGGTGAAGCGCAGACGGTTGTCCAGCTCGGCAGCGGAGTATTGGTCGGTGCGGTCGTTGACCAGCGGATTGAGAAACTGCTCGTGCAGATAACCGTTGGCGCCGTGGATTTCCACGCCGTCAAAACCGGCTTCAATCGCATTTTGCGCCGCTTGGGCAAACTCACCGACGATGCGAGAAACCTCTTCAGTATTCAGCTGACGCGGCGCTGGCGGTTCCACCAGTGCGGGTTGGCCATCGGCGTCATAACCGAACGCCGTCGCGCCCACCGGGCGTTTGCTGGATGCGCTCACAGGCAGTTTTCCACCTTCCTGAATCGACGGATGCGAAACGCGACCGACGTGCCAGAGTTGCGCGAACATCTTGCCGCCGATGGCGTGCACCGAGTCGGTGGTCAGGCGCCATCCGGCGATTTGCTCGGCGCTGAAGATGCCCGGGTTGAACAGGTAACCCTGGCCCTCGCGGGAGATCGGCGTGCCTTCGCTGACGATCAAACCGGCGGTGGCGCGTTGCGCGTAATACAGCGCAATGCGCTCGTCAGCGACGTCGTTCGGGGCGCGGGATCGGGTGAGCGGCGCCATGACCACGCGGTTGTTCAGCGTGATGTCGCCCATGTTGAAGTCTTCGAAGAGTTTCGACATTTAAGTACCTGCGAATAAGTGGATTGAAAGCTGTGAGCAAGGCCGATTACGCCGCCTCGAACTCACCTGGTAAGGGCTGAATGTTGAAGTTGCGTCGATGCTAACTGGAGGCACGCAGAGCCACAATCCGCCTGAATCGCAAATGACTATTGCTTTTTTAGCAACGCTGACGGTAACGGTGACAACAACGAAGCCGCTGGGTAAGCGGCTTCGTTTGATACCAATCGAGCTGTATCTTCAGGACTGCACGAACGCCAAAAGGTCTGCGCTCAGCCGTTCCTTGTGCGTGTCGGTGATGCCGTGCGGCGCGCCTTCGTAGACGATCAGTTGGCTGTCCTTGATCAATTTCGCCGAGGCGCGTCCCGCCGCGTCGATCGGTACGATTTGATCGTCGTCGCCATGGATGATCAATGTCGGCACGTCGAACTTTTTCAGGTCCTCGGTGAAGTCGGTTTCGGAGAACGCTTTGATGCTGTCGTGGGTGTTTTTGTGGCCACCGAGCATGCCTTGCAGCCACCAGGCATTGATCACGCCTTGCGACGGCTTGGCATCGGGCCGGTTGTAACCGAAGAACGGCCCGCTCGGGATGTCGATAAACAGCTGCGAGCGGTCGGCCAGCAATCCTTGGCGAATGCCGTCGAACACCGACACCGGCAGGCCACCGGGGTTGGCTTCGGTCTTGACCATCAGCGGCGGCACCGCCGAAATCAGCCCGGCCTTTTTCACCCGCGCGGTGCCGTGACGACCGATGTACCGCGCCACTTCGCCGCCGCCCGTGGAGAAACCGAACAGCGTCACGTCGGTGACGTCGAGGTGGTCGAGCAACTGCGCGAGGTCGTCGGCGTAATGGTCCATGTCATTGCCGTCCCACGGCTGACTGGAGCGGCCATGCCCGCGCCGATCATGGGCAATGCAGCGAAAGCCGTTGGCGGCCAGGTGATACATCTGCGCTTCCCAACTGTCGGCGTTCAACGGCCAACCGTGGCTGAACACCACGACCGGGCCGCTGCCCCAATCCTTGTAATAGATTTCCACGTTGTCTTGGGTGGTGAAGGTGCTCATGGTTTTTGCACTCCCTGGGAGTTATGGCGGATGTTCATGGCGTGGTGTCGGGCAATTAACTGCCACAGCATGGTGAGATACAGCGGCAGCCCACTACGTAAAATCGGCAAGTTGCGCCGACAACAACCGCTGCAAATTTGCCTGTTTTACGTAGTGCCGTTTCGCGCTCGGCGCCACGCTTGAGCAAGTCAATCAAGGCAGATAACGCGCCGACATGAACACACCGGACCCTGCACTTGCGACCGCAACCAGCCCTCGCATCAACTGGCAGCAGGCCAAGCGTCAGGCCAGCATCGCCAGGGTGGTGGCGCTGCTGCAAGGCGCCGACGAGCAACCGATTCGCCTGTCTGACCTGTGCCGCCAGGCCGGGGTCAGCGAGCGCACCTTGCGCTCGATTTTCAAGGAAGTGTTCGGCGTCGGGCCTAATCGTTATCTGCATGTTCGTCGTTTGCACCTGGTGCGTGCGGCGTTGTCGATCGCCAATCCGACGACGCAAACGGTCAGCCAGATCGCCCTGCGCTTTGGCTTCTCCGACAGCGGGCGGATGGCCGCCGATTACCATCAATTGTTCGGCGAATACCCGAGCAAAACCCTGTTGCGGACCTTGCTGTGAAGCGGGCCGTGAGGCTGGCTATAAGTGGTTCAAGGCCTTGGCGGCTTTCAGCGATTGCGCGGGCAGCGTGCCGAAATACTGTCGATAGAGGCTGGCGAACCGACCGAAATCCCACACGCCGAAGCGTGCGCAAATGTGCGTGATGGTGTCCTCCGGCCCGGCGTGGCGGATGGCTGCGCGGATCGCGTGCAAGCGGCGGATCATCAAATAGCGATGCGGGCTCATGCCGAGGTATTCGTTGAAAACATTGCGCACCGTGCGCTCTGACGCGCAGGTCGCCTGGCAAATGTCTTCGGTGTACACCGACTGGATGTCCAGGGTGTCGAGCAGTTCCAGCGCGCGGCGCAGGATGTCTTTGTGGTCGCGGTTGTGGCGAGGCGCCGCGTGCACCGGATCGACCGGCAGCAACAGGCGAAACACCACGTCCATCACCTCGGTGCGCGCGGCCTGCTCCGCCGCGTCGGTGTGCAGCGCTTGCGGTGCGTGGGCGTCGATGTGAAACAGCCGCCGCGCCAGCCATAACAATGGCCCGAGGTGGCGCTGGGCATTGCTCACCAGGTTGCGATGCAGCAGCGAGAAGTCGAATTCGTCCTCGCGCATCGCCGCCCAGCGCAACACCAATTCGCAAGACATCGCCACCGTCAGCCAACTCGCCGGGCTCTTCGCGTTGATGTGGAACATCGCGTTCGGCACCATCCAGCCGACCCGCCGACGGTTGAAGGCATGGCCGTCGACCACGGTCGACTCATGCGCGGTCAGCGGCACGAAAATATTGAAGTAACCTGGCAGGCCGATCCCGGTGTAGACCGTGCCGGCGCCCTCGCGGCCGCTCATCAGCGCCACGCCATTGAGGTCGACGACGTTCAGTTGCCAATCGCGCTGCTGCCGCGTGCGCAGCACATATCGGCCCTGCACGCCGTATAACGCCTCTTCGAACTCATCGAATTCCGAGCAGATCAACTGCACCATCGACGCACCTCAATCATCCCGGACAGCAGACGGCAGCCTCCATGCCAGTTCGGTCCAGGTCATCAGCATAGACGACGAAAACGGCAGGCCAGGCGACGGCCCATGCCGCCCATCCGCCCGCCGTTTTCAATGGATCAACGGTCCAGGTATTCGCTGGTGGAAATGACCGGCGCGTAGCCGAACGCGAGTGCCGCCATGAACGCCGCGTGTACCTGCGCGGCGGGCACCTTGACCCCGTTGAACTCCATGTCCAGCGTGGCGCAGGCATCGTGCAGCACGGTGGTGGTGTAGCCGAAATCCACCGCCGCGCGGGTCATGCCGTCGACGCACATGTGGCTCATGTTACCGACCACCACCACTTCGTTGATGCCGTGCTGATCGAGGATGTCCTTGAGCTCGGTTTCGCGGAACGAGTTGATGTAATGCTTGAGCACCACCGGCTCGTCCTGACGGTTTTTCGCACTTTGGTGGATCTGCGCGCCTTCGCTGCCGGGGCGGAAGAACGGCGCGTTGGCGTCCTTGAATTCATGGCGGATATGCACCACCAGATCACCGCGCTCGCGAAACCGCTCGATGACCCGCGCGGCTTGTGCGGCGGCCTCCTCGACCTGCGTAAGCGCCCAGCGGCCGCCGGGGAAATAGTCGTTCTGGATATCGACGACCACCAATGCTTTTTTGTTGGAATCGCTGCTGCTCATGAGTGTTCTCCACGTAACGGATTGACGGGTTGACGGGTTAACGAGGGCCAGGTGAATTCAAAGAACGCTGCGCAAGTCGGTCTCGGTCTCAGTCTCGGCTTGGGCTTCGGCTTCGGCTGCGACCGTGCTCGGGCTCAGATTCAAGGCTTTGGCCACGCCGGCGCCGTAGGCCGGATCGGCTTTTGCACAGTTGTTGATGTGTCGCTGTTTGATCAGCTGCGGCGCATCGCCCATGGCCCGCGCCGTGTTGTCGAACAGCAATTGTTGTTGCAGCGAGGTCATCAGGCGAAACAGCTTGCCGGGTTGCTCGTAATGGTCCTCGACGAGGCTCTGGTCCCAGTGCCCGGCATCGCCGTCGAGCGGCAAGGTCGGTTCGTGCAACTGCCGATGGTCCTGCCATTCGCCGAAGCTGTTGGGGTAATACGACAGCGTCGAGCCGAGGTTGCCATCGGTGCGCATGGCGCCGTCGCGGTGATAACTGTGGAACGGGCAGCGCGGCGCGTTGACCGGGATGTGATTGAAGTTGACCCCGAGGCGATAACGTTGCGCATCGCCATAGGAAAACAGCCGCGCCTGGAGCATTTTGTCGGGCGAAAAACTCACGCCGGGGACGATATTCGCCGGGGAAAACGCAGCTTGCTCGACCTCGGCAAAATGGTTCTCGGGGTTGCGATTGAGTTCGAGAATGCCGACCTCTTGCAGCGGGTATTCGCCGTGCGGCCAGACTTTGGTCAGGTCGAACGGGTTGTGCCGATGCGTGCGCGCCTGCTCTTCGGTCATGGTCTGAATGCACAACTTCCAGCGCGGGAAGTCGCCGCTTTCGATGCTTTCGTACAAGTCGCGCAGATGACTTTCACGATCGGCGCCGACCACTTCCGCCGCTTCGCCGTCGCTGAGGTTGGCTATTGTTTGCTGGCACACGAAGTGGAACTTGGTCCACACGCGCTGGTTTTGCGCGTTGATCAGGCTGAACGTATGGCTGCCGAAACCGTGCATGTGCCGGTAGCTGCTGGGGATGCCGCGATCGCTCATGATGATCGTGACCTGATGCAGCGCCTCGGGCAGCAGCGTCCAGAAGTCCCAGTTATTGGTTGGCGACCGCAGCCCGGTGCGCGGATCGCGCTTGACCACATGGTTGAGGTCGGGAAAACGCAGCGGGTCGCGGAAGAAGAAGACTGGCGTGTTGTTGCCGACGATGTCCCAGTTGCCTTGATCGGTGTAGAGCTTGACCGCAAAACCGCGAATATCGCGCTCGGCGTCGGCAGCCCCGCGTTCGCCGGCCACCGTGGAAAAACGCACGAATGCCGGGGTTTGCTTGCCGATGTCGGCAAACAAGCTGGCCTTGCTGAAATGGCTGATGTCGGCGGTCACGGTGAACGTCCCGTAGGCGCCGGCGCCCTTGGCGTGCATGCGCCGTTCGGGGATCACCTCGCGGTCGAAATGGGCGAGTTTTTCCAGCAGCCAGATGTCTTGCAACAACGCCGGCCCGCGCGGCCCGGCGGTCTGGCTGTTAAGGTTGTCGATCACCGGGGCGCCGGTGGCGTGGGTGAGGTTTTTATCGTTCATGTGGGCGACCTCTCACGGAAAGGACTCAGTTGAAGCGAACGCATGATCCGAGAATCCCCAGCGCCGGACTACGTAAAAACGGCAAATAGTCGGGCGTCGCGCGCGGGGTTGATGGGCGCAATCTCGTGCGTAGGCTCGGACGCAATAACGGCTAATCTGAATAGACCAGCCACACGGCCTCACACATTTTGGGGAACGAGATGATTGGAAAAACTGCGCGGCAGTGCTCGTCCTGGCGCCTGCCCTGCCTGATCGTCATCAGCCTAACGCTGACGGCGGGATGTTCGAGCAGATCAAGCTCGACGCAGGGCTCAAGCTGCTATGCCAAAGCCGTGCCGACGGCCGGCGAAGGAGGTTTGGCCTGGGGCGACAGTTTGCACATGGCGCGTAAAAAGTCCCTGGATAACTGCTTCCGTTACGCCAGCCGCTCGGGTGGTACGCCGAAAACCTGCCAAGTGGTCTTGGCCAAGTGCAAGAACTAGCCGAAAAGCGCTGAGTTTGAGCGCGGCGCCGCAAAAAACTGGAACCTCACCCGAGCCTGCCAATCAACCCTATATAGATTCAGGTTGAGGAAGGTGTGTGATGACGGCGAGTGAGGACTTGATGGACTGGAATTCACGCTGGCGAATAGCCAACGGGGTCGTCTGGTGCCGGACCTGCCACGCCCGGCAACCCGAAGTCGAGCGCCCCGCCGCGTTCGCCCATTCCCCCGGCTGCGGGCGCGCGCAGCAGCGGTGTGATCCGTGGGATGAGTTGGATGGGATCTGCAAAAAATTCGACAGCGGTGACTGAAACAGGCATCCGGTGCGGCTGGCGATTGCGAGAAAACACCTCGCGCAGAACAGTTTTCCGACACACAGCACCTCTATTCAGCGCTAACCGCTCACCTTTCCAGCATTGCGGCCGATGTCTCTACCTCAGGGCATAGGAGCAATACTGATGAGAAACAATCAACCCGTCACGCAGCGCGAGGTCAGCCTCGGACCTCAACAAAAACTCATCTCGACCACGGATGCACGAGGCGTCATCACGTACTGCAACGATGCGTTTGTCGACATCAGCGGTTTCGACAAAGTTGACCTGATCGGCGCGCCGCAAAATATCGTCCGCCACCCGGATGTGCCCTCGGCCGTGTTCGCCCATATGTGGGCCGCGCTGAAGCTGGGCAAACCATGGATGGGCATCGTCAAGAACCGTTCGAAAACCGGCGATCATTATTGGGTCAACGCTTACGTCACGCCGGTTTTTGAAGGCAGTCAGGTGGTGGGTTATGAGTCGGTGCGGGTCAAACCGACTGCCGAACAAATCCGCCGCGCTGAAGCGCTGTATAAACGCCTGAGCCTGGGCAAATCCGCCGTGCCGGTTGGCGATAAATGGCAACCCGCCCTGCTCGCTTCGCTGCCGGTTTTGGCCATGGGTTTGGTGGGCACCTTGGGCGGCGCTTATCTGGGCATGGCGCCAGCCATCGCGCTGGCAGTTGCGGTGTCGGTGCCGATCGGTCTGTTCGTTTCGCGCCAGCAGAATCAAGGCGCGTTGCGTTTGCTGGACATGGCCGAAGCATCCACCTCCGATGCCTTGCTGGCGAAAATGTACAGCGACGAACGCGGCCCGCAGGCACGGCTGGAAACCGCGTTCGTCAGCCAGGCTTCGCGGCTCAAGACCTGCCTGACGCGCCTGCAGGACACCGCTGAGCAATTGAATCAATTGGCCGGGCGTTCTGACGGTCTGGCCGCCGACAGTTCGCGCGGGCTGGAACGCCAGCGCGTCGAAACCGAGCAAGTATCGACGGCGGTCAATCAGATGGCCGCGACCACCCAGGAAGTCGCCAGCCACGTGCAACGCACCGCCGACGCCACTCAGGAAGCTAATGTGCTGACCGGGCGTGGACGCGAAGTTGCGCGCGACACCCGCGAGGCGATTCAGCGTCTGTCGGTAGTGGTCGGGGAAACCGGGGCGACGGTCGCGCAATTGGCCAAGGACAGCAACGAAATCGGCACCGTGGTTGACGTGATCAAAGGCATCGCCGACCAGACCAATCTGCTGGCGCTGAACGCCGCCATCGAAGCCGCACGCGCGGGCGACATGGGCCGGGGTTTTGCCGTGGTTGCCGATGAAGTGCGCCAGTTGGCGCAACGCACCACCGAGTCCACCGCGCAGATCCACAGCCTGATTTCCAAGTTGCAGGTGTCATCGAACAACGCGGTGAAAACCATGGAAAGCGGACATCGTCAGGCTGAAGAAGGCGTGGCGTGGGTGCTCGAAGCGGACAAGGCGTTGGTCGGCATCAGTGAAGCCGTGGCCAATATCACCGACATGACCACGCAGATCGCCGCCGCGACCGAAGAGCAAACTGCAGTCGCCGAGGAAATCAGCCGCAACATCACCACCATCGCCACTCTGGCCGATCAGACGTCCGAACAGGCGCGGCATTCGGCCGAATTGAGCAAGGAATTGACCGATACGGCCAAAACCCAATATTCATTGGTTGAGCGCTTTAATCGATAAATCTTGCCGCCGCGATCCGGACCGCGCGCCAACCACAGGTTATGCGCGTAAACGGGTCGAGTGCGGTGGTTGATCAAGACACCAGCAACGCCTGATGCACTTCAATCGAAGGCACCGCGCCCTCTACGCGCCGAGTGTCGAGCCAGCCTCGAGTCTTTGCGACGTCGAAAATCTGGCCCTGATCCATCAGGGCCAGAATCAAGTCATCGGAGACCCGATAACGCCCGCAATCCGGGCAATCTCTTTCTTCCCAAGGGCCGTCGCACAGGATGCGCTGGGCGGCACCGACACAAATCAGACAATTCATCGCGATCACCCTTTTTCTTGTTGTACACGATCCGTCGTGGGCCGCTTCGATGTGATCTTCATCGGTGAGCGATCAGTTATTTGCTCTCGTCAGCCTTGCCCTATTGCATCTGCACGGAGGATTTGGTGCCGTCGGTGTTGTCCTTGGTTTCGTTGTTCGAGTTGTCGAAGCAACCGTGCAGCATGAACAAACTGCAAAAACCCAGGCTTACGTATAGCTTTTTCATCAAATAGCTCCTGTTAACGCAGCCCCCGGATGGGGCTTAACGCGGCTCCCGGATGGGACAGCCGTTGTGCTCCGCGCGAAATCCGGCGGACATTTCATAGGATGGCTTACGAACGCGCATTACGCCTCCCAATGGACGATGTGCCGCCAGTCCATGCCAGGGACTGAAGGCCATTGCGTCATCGATCTGGCTGACTTTTTCGGTGTCCCATGAGGCCTGGGCCGGCACCTCAATGCGCGCGACCGTGACGTAAGGGCTGAGCTCTTCGGGCCAGACCGCCGAAGCGTCTTCGATGGGCATTTTTTCCAGGTCGGTGGCCAGTTGCACGCGCACTTCCCACGTGCCGCCATTCACCGCGAAATACTCCATGACCGCTTCGCGCAAGCCGTCAGGGTTGCCGCCGAAATCGACGTGACGATCGGTCAACGCAGTGAGACTGGCCGCAACCGGCACCACTGACAATTTTGCGTAATGCACGCCGTAGAGCGTCGGCACTACGGTGTAGAAGGTTTCGCCGAGGATGTGGGTTTGCGGATGGCCACCGAGGCTTTTCAGCGTGCCGCTCTCGCCGCCCATGGCTTCGATGGTCGATTCCACGCCCCGCAGCAGCGCCGAGAAGGCCTTTTTCATGCCCGGTGCTTTGTCAGTGGTTTTCGCCAGCAACTTCAGGGTTTTCAGAAACGCCTTGGGGGTCGCGGCAGTGAACGCCTTGGCGTTTTGCATCACCAGATCCTGCGTGGTCTCACCTTCGCTGCCCGGCAGGCGCGGGCCCTCGACGCCGATGATCTTCAGCGCCAAGCCTCGCGGTGTTGAAACCTTGTCGTCGAGGATGTCGCCCGGATTGGTCGAAAAACGCATGACCACCGGCAACGTCTGTGGCTTGGCGAACGCACCTTGCGCCAGTTCCGGCGGCAGATTATCCAGCACCGTGATGTGCCCGCGCAGCAAGCCGTGCGCCTTGGCGTGCACGCTGCGGGTGGCGTGGCCGTTGTCTTTGTAGGTGGTTTCCAGGATGGAATGCAGCGCTTCAGCCAGCTCTTTACTGGTCTGCGCTTCGTCTTCGGGGATCTGTTCGAAGGACGGCTCGAAGAGCAAGGGTTTCACCGCAAAACGTGCTGCCGGCAGGTCGTTCATCTCACTCTCCTCATCGTGTCTCAAGCCATGGCGTCTGCGCGCGGTGGACTGGAGAGCAACAAACTTTTATTTGAATTCAGGGGCTCACTTTTATCTGTCAAAACCAACGGCAGGACGTTCAAAAAATCGCCGCAAACGGCGGACCGGCGGTTTGCCCCGAAGGCTTAACTGCCGACAATCTGAATTTTCCGCGTGCCACGGCGTCTGCTTTTTTAGCAACAATCGGTTGAGCAACAATCGGTTGAGCAACAATCGGCTGAGCAACAATCGGTTCAAAAATGCAGCTAAAGGAGCAAACAAGCTTGGCCTATCTAGATTGGGTGCAGTGGCCGGCGATGCTGGTGACGGTACTGGCTGCGTGGTTGATCGGCTCGCAACGCCCGAAACGCCGAATGACCGGGTTCTTCTGTTTCATCCTGAGCAATATTCTGTGGAGCATTTGGGGCTTTTATGCCGAAGCCTATGCGCTGATCGTTTTGCAGATTTGCCTGTGTTTGATGAACCTGCGCGGCTGCAAGAAAAACTTTCGTGGACAGTGAAAATCAAGACGCGCGATGGCCGAGCAAGTTCTTGCGAAAACCCCGCGCGTTCATCCCCAGCAACACGCATTCCAGCAAGATCAGCGCGTAAGCATCTGCATGTAGCCCCCAGATAACCCACAACGCATTGCTGGCGATAAAGCCCCAAAACGCGAACATGCGCCGCCGCGGGCGCTGCGAACCGACAAACCACGCCGACACCACCGTCACCACCATCGCCGGCCATTGCAACGCGTCGATCAGTTCGATGTTCACGGCGCGGCGCCTGCATTCATCGACGGATTAAGCGAAGCGCCGAGCGAGGCCAGATACTCACCAAAACCGCCGCGGCATTTGAAATCGCGACGTGCGCTGGTGACGACCGGGTTGGTTGCGGTCCAGACAATTCGCGCGCCAGTTCGCTCAAGATCGGCCACCAGGTGAACGTCTTCGTGTGCCTCCAGGTGCTGAAATCCGCCAGCGTTTCGATAGGCTTCGGCGCTTAGCCCAAGGTTGGCGCCGTGGATGTGCCGGTGATTTTCGACGAATTGGTAGAGCTCCAGATAACGTGAGCGCACCGATTCGCCGTGATCGTTCCAGCTATCAACTTCGACCGTGCCGCACACCGCGTCAGCCTTGAAACCCAGCTGTCGGGCCAGCCAATCGTGCGGCACCACGGTGTCGGCATCGGTGAATGCCAGCCATTGCGCGCCGGCGCTGAGCAACTGCTGGGCGCCCGTCGCGCGGGCGCGGCCAACGTTCTGAAAGGTCACTTCCAGTTGCCCGACGCTATGCGCTGCGACCCGTTGCGCGGTGGCGTCCGAACACGTATCCAAGACCACCAGCACCGCCACGCGCTGGCCACACAGGTCAGGATGCTCGGCGGCACGCAGGACGGAGTGCAGGCAATCGGTGATGTGTTTTTCTTCGTTATGCGCAGGAATCACAACACCGATCATAAACGGCTCCTCGTTCAGGCGAAGTGGACGGTCTCCAGCTATCGACACTCGCCGTTCGAAGAAGGTTTAAACAATTTGCGTCGCTATTGTTCGGCGTCGTGACCGAAGAATTTTGGATCAAGCACCAGATCGCGCAGCGGTTTCAGGCGTTGCTCGGCGAGATCGGCCTGGCGCACGCATTCATCGGCATCGCCGCTGGCCCCTGAGGTTCGCGCCAGACCGGCCATTTGCCGGAGCAACAGGATGCGTTCTTCGACCGCGCGCAAGGTGTCCCACAGCCCGGTATCGATGGCCGCGTTGACCTCGCAAATCAGTGATTTCATCGAGAAGGCGTGGCCGGTGTGGCAACGAAATCGCACGATCGGGCCTTCCTCGATCTGCACCAGCACACCGTGACAATCCGGGCAGGTGAACTGCGAAACCTTGCCCAGGCCCATCACCCCGGCCTCCAGACCGTTGCCCTTGAGGGAAATGATGTTCTCGATCAAATGCCGATCGCGCACGGCATGGCTTGGCAGGCCGGCAATCGGTTGGCCGACGGCGCTGGCGAGGGCATTGGCGAGCACTGCGACGCTGCCGACGAGGTCGATTTCGACGTGGGCGATGGCGCTTTCGGGCATTGAGCCGAGCATCGCTTCGGCCGGTTCCTGCACATACGTCAGGCCGCCGCGATCCTTGACTGCCCACAGGCCGGCAGTGCCGTCGTCGAGCGCGCCGGAGAGGATCACGCCGATCACGCGCGGCCCGTAATTCACCGCCGCCGAACGAAACAGCACGTCCACCGCCGGCCGGGCGCGGCACTCTTTCGGCCCACGGGTCAGGCGAATCCCGGCCTCGGTCAACATCAAATGCCGGTCGGCGATGGCCACGTACACGGTGCGCGCTTCGATCCGCTGGCCATCCTGCGCCGCGACCACGCGCATCGTCGTGACCCGGCCAAGAATGCTGTGCAGCACGCTCGGCTCGTGCGCCGGAATGTGCAGCACCACCAGATAGGCCACGGGCAAGTCGGCGGGCAGGTTTTCGAACAGCGCGATCAACGCCTGCACACCACCGGCCGAGGTGCCGATGACGACGATATTGCGCGCGTCGGTATCGAGTTCAGTAGTCAGCATCTTCGCCCTCCTGCAAATTCGTGCATCACACTTGGTCATCCGTTAACTCTAGCTCCAGCTGCTGAAGCGGCGCCCGGAAACGGCTGATTACAGCCGAAAGTATTGCTGCATCGCCTCAGCCAGCAGGTTGACTGCTTCGTAGTCGCGCGACGCCGCCGAGCGCATGAACACCACGTCGTGATCGGCGATCAGCGGCAAGCCGTCGAGGATCTGCATGTGCGCCGTGACCATCGCGCGGTCGATCAAACTGATCGCCAGTCCGGCCTCGACGCAGGCCTTGACTGCCTGGTTCGACGGACTTTCCAGCACCACCCGCGCCCGTCGCCCGTCGTGCTTGAGCGACTCGATCATCGCTTGCCGATACGGGCATTGCGCGGCGTGCACGGCCAGCGGCAACGGCTCCAGCGCGGCCAGATTGTTGTTGATCGGACCGACCCAGACGGGCGTGGTCGCGACCAGTAATTGCGTGTGTTCGTCGAGCTGGCCCTTGGGTTGCGCAATGACCGCGCAGTGCAATTTGTCGCGCTGCACCAGATCACGCAGCGCGTAGCTCGGTGCGGTTTTCAGTTCCAGCACCACGTTGGGCCACGCCGCGATGAAGGTCGGGAGGATGTCGCGGATCACGTGGCCGGCATATTCATCGGGCACGCCCAAAGTGATGCGCCCGGCCAGATGGCTGCCGTGCAGGTCAGCAAGCACGCGGTCGTGGGTGCTGAGCAACGCCGTGGTGGATTGCAGCAGACGCTTGCCCAGCGCGGTCAGCGACACCGATTGATTGTCACGATTGAGCAAGCGCCCCCCCGCCACCGCCTCCAGGCGCTGAATGTGCACGCTCACCGCCGCCGGACTTTTGTGCAATTGCTCGGCCGCCGCGCTGAACTTGCCAATGCGCGCCACGGCGTGAAAGGTGCGCAGCAGGTCGATATCGAGGATGGCTGTCATGGTTCACTCTTTGTGAAGAACTGCTGCACTATATTTTGATTTATTAGATTAGCCAGCTTTCGTAGCCTGTGGCAATGAACCAGCCCCTACCGATTGTCTGCAAAACAAAATCCGCGACTGACTGGCGTCAGGCGATCCCCCTGCCCCTGCTCGAAGCGGCGTTGATCCTGACGTGGAGCTCGGGATTTGTCGGCGCGCGCTTCTCGATTGATTACGCGCCGGCGCTGTTGGTGGTGTTCTGGCGCTGCGTGGTGGTCACGCTGATCCTGTTGCCCTTCGTCGCCCGACAGCTGCGCCGAACCTCACCGGTTACATTGCTGAAAAACGCCGGTATCGGCTTGCTGGCGATGAGCGGTTATCTGTACGGCGTGATTCAAGGGATTGCGCTGGGTGTACCGGCCGGCCTCGCCGCGTTGTTCGCTGATTTGCTGCCGATGGGCATGGCGCTGCTCGCCGCGCTGGTGCTGCGCCAACGTCTGGTGTGGCAAGTCTGGGCGGGATTGTTCGTCGGTCTGCTCGGCGTGGTGCTGGTCACGCATGGCGCGCTGGCGTGGGGCGAGGCGCCGTTGTGGGCGTATGGCTTGCCGCTGCTGGGCATGTTGTCGCTGGCGGTGGCGACGCTGTGGCAGAAGCATTTGCCGGTCGCGGCATCGATGGGTCTGCTGCCCAACCTGTGGCTGCAATGTTGTGTGTCGAGCGTTGCGTTCGGCGTCATCGAGGGTTGGCACGGCAGCCTCGCGCCGATCCCCAGCAGCGGCTTTGCCTTGAGCGTTTTGTGGACCGTCGGGCTGTCGACCATTGGCGGTTACGGGCTCTATTGGATCTGCCTGCGCCGCGCCAGCGCCACCCGCGTCGCGAGCATTTTGTACCTGAGCCCGCCCGTCACCATGCTCTGGGCCTGGGCGATGTTCGATGAACCGCTGTCGTGGCAAATGGCGCTGGGCATGGCGGTTTCTGCGGTCGGGATCTGGCTGGTGGTGCGCTCGGAGAATCAGCAAAAACCCTGAGAGAACATCAAACAAATCCACTAAGCTGCGCTGACTTTCTGTTCGACTTGCTGTTCAACGTCAGCCTTACGGGCCAGGGCAATCATGATCAAACACACCGCGCGCTACGTATTTGCCCTGTCGGCATTGGCAGCAATGAGCGCACCCGCACACGCCTCGACATGGCAGATTTGCAGCCTGAAGGTGCTGATCACCGAAGTGGTCAAACAGCCTTACCCACAACTGCAAGCACGGGTGGTGAAAGTCAGTTCGAAACAAGCGACAGCGGACTGCCCTGAAGCAAATGCAAACCTGACCTTCACCCCGGAAACCAAAGACTATCAATCGACCCTGCCGCGCCGCCATTGGCCGAAAAAAGGCCAATCCGTGCAGATCGACTACCGTTATCTGGACGGTATCTGCAAGGGCGACGGCAACAGCTATCCGTGCCGTATCAGGCACTATCCATTGGTCGGTCGTTAGCCGGTGAACGCCGTCAAACCGTCGGTTGCACCGCCGCTGGTTGCCGACCTTTGAACGCCAGCGAAAAACACAGAAAAATCACCAGCGCAAAACCTGCCGGGAACAGCCAGATGCTTTTCCAGTCGTGGCTGCTGGCCGCAGCGTAATGGTCGGTGACCTGCCCGGCGACCCAGAAACCGATCAACATGCCCAAGCCGTAAGTCGCCAGAGTAATCAAGCCTTGCGCCGAACTTCTGAAGCGTTCCGGCGCTTTCGCGTCGGTGTAGATCTGCCCGGAAACAAAGAAAAAGTCGTAGCAGATGCCGTGCAGCGCGATGCCGGTGAACAGCATGAACGCCAGGTCGCCGTTGTTGCCGTAGGCGAACAGCACATAGCGCAACGCCCACGCGAACATGCCCACCAACAGCGCGATCTTGATTCCGAAACGGTGGATGAACAGCGGCAGCAACAGCATGAACAGCACTTCGGAGACCTGCCCGATGGCCATTTTTGCCGTGGGGTTGGTCACGCCGATTTCGGCGAGAAACGGGTTGGCATTCTGGTAATAAAACGCCAGCGGAATGCAGATCAGAATCGAGGCAATGAAGAACACCAGGTAGCTGCGATCCTTCAACAACCCCAAGGCATCCAGACCGAGCATTTGCTTGAGACCGCCGCCCGCCTCAGCCTTCAGCGGCGCGGTGCGCGGCAGCGTGAAGCTGTAGAGCCCGAGCAGCAGTGAGGCTATCGCCGCCATCAAAAAGGTGTTGCGCAAGCCGCCGCTGGAAATCGCCGCTTGCGAATCCCAGGCGAACACAAAACTGATGACCACGCCCGCGACAATCCAGCCGATCGTGCCCCAGACGCGGATGCGCGAGAACTCCAGCGCCGGGTCGCTCATCTGCCGGAACGCCACCGAGTTGACCAAGGCCAACGTCGGCATGTAGATCATCATGTAGGCCAGCACGTACGGGTAAAACGTGGCGAAATCCGCCGCGCGATAGAGCTGATACAGCAACACGGCGCCGATCAGGTGCAGCACCGCGAGAATGCGCTCGGCGTTGAAGAACCGGTCGGCGATCAACCCAATCACAAACGGCGCGATGATCGCCCCCCACGACTGCGTCGAAAACGCCATGCCGATCTGCCCGCCACTGGCGCCAAGATTGCTGGCGAGGAACGTGCCGAGGGTGACAAACCAGCCACCCCAGATGAAAAACTGCAGGAACATCATTGCGCTCAGTCGCGCGGTCATCGTCGTCATTCCAGTCACCTTTTTTATTTTTGTTTTTCTGCAGATAAGAAGCTTTTTTCAGGCAGTTTTCAGGCGTCGGGCAACCCCAGCAAACGGCGGTTGGACGCGTCATCGGCCGAGACACTGGCGAAATCGTCAAAGGCCTTCTGCGTTTTGCTGATCATGTGCCGCTGAATGAACGCGGCACCTTCGGCCGCGCCCTGTGCCGAATCCTTGAGGCAACACTCCCACTCCAGCACTG
Organism: Pseudomonas sp. SJZ131; assembly: GCF_007828705.1. Classification (NCBI taxonomy): domain Bacteria; kingdom Pseudomonadati; phylum Pseudomonadota; class Gammaproteobacteria; order Pseudomonadales; family Pseudomonadaceae; genus Pseudomonas; species Pseudomonas sp. SJZ131. Next base: position 1,484,596 of record NZ_VIVC01000001.1, read on the forward strand.
CCCAGCCGCTGAAATCGTATTGGGTGAGTTTGCTGAAAATCGATTTGAAATCGATCTGGCCATCGCCCAGCGAACGGAACCGGCCCGGCCGCTCGACCCAACCCTGATAACCGCCGTAGACCCCGGAGCGCGCGTCAGGGCGGAACTCGGCGTCCTTGACGTGGAACATGCGAATCCGCTCGTGGTAACGGTCGATGAAGCCCAGATAGTCCATTTGCTGCAGCAGCAAATGGCTCGGGTCATAGAGGATCGCCGCGCGCGGATGATGATTGACCGCGTCGAGAAAACGCTCGAACGACGCGCCGTCGTGCAGGTCTTCGCCAGGGTGAATTTCGTAGCAAAGATCCACGCCGGCCTCGGCAAAACAGTCGAGGATCGGCAACCAGCGCTTGGCCAGTTCGGCAAAACCCTGCTCGACCAAACCGCTCGGCCGTTGCGGCCATGGGTAGATGTACGGCCACAGCAGCGCCCCGGAAAACGTCGCGTGTGCGGTCAACCCCAAGCGTTGACTGGCACGCGCGGCAAGCTTCAGTTGCTCGACCGCCCACTCGGTGCGCGCCTGCGGTTGACCGCGCAGATGCGCCGGGGCGAAGTCGTCGAACAGCGTGTCGAACGCCGGGTGCACGGCGACCAACTGGCCTTGCAAGTGGGTCGACAGCTCACTGATTTCGACGCCTGCCTGCGCGCAAATCGCCTTCAGCTCATCGCAGTAATCCTGACTGTCTGCCGCGCGCGCCAGGTCGATGAATTGCGTGCCCAAGGTCGGCAGTTGAATCGCTTTGTAGCCTTGCGACGCGGCCCACTGGGCGATGTTCGCCAAGCTGTCGAACGGCGCCTCGGCGGACATGAATTGCGCGAGGAAAATCCCCGGGCCGCGCAGGCCGGTCGGGGTTTTGGCGATGTCGTTCACGGCAGGATTCTCCAGAGTCATGGGGTGCAGACCAGCTCGGTCCACTTGGCGTCGCCGCGATGGTTGGCGATCACCGTTTCGATGAACGCCATGCCGCGCAGGCCGACTTCGATGCCCGGCACGCCGGGCGCATCGTGGCCGCTGGTTTGCCCTTGGGCGTGGCCACGGATCGCATTCGCGAGGTCGCCGTAAAGGTTGGCCATGGCTTCGAGATAGCCTTCGGGGTGGCCGGCCGGCAGGCGCATGCGCTGGGTCGCAGCGGCGCATAACCACGGCTGGCCGACGCCGGAACGCAACACGCGCATGGGTTGATCGAGGGCGCGATGGATCAGGCTGGCGGGCTCTTCCTGACGCCATTCGAGGCCACCCTTGTCGCCGTAGAGGCGAATCTTCAGCGGGTTTTCCTCACCGGCGCAGACTTGGCTGGCGATCAACACGCCGCTGGCGCCGTCGGCCATTTTGAACAGCATGGAGGCGTCGTCATCCAGTTGCCGACCGGCGATGTGCACGCCCAACATCGCGCACAACTGCTGGATCGGTTGGTCGGCGACAAATTCGGCGAGGGAAAACGCGTGCGTGCCGATGTCGCCAATGCAGCCGCCCAATCCCGACAATTCAGGGTTGTCGCGCCATTCGGCTTGCTTGTTGCCCTGCCCGGCCACATCGGCGCTGAGCCAGCCTTGCGGGTATTCGACGATCACCTTGCGCAGCGCGCCGATCACGCCGCTGCGGACCATCTCGCGCGCCTCCCAGACCATCGGGTAACCGAGGTACGTGTGGGCCAGCCCATACAGGCGATTGCTGCGCAGCACCACGTCTTTCAACGCAAGCAGCTCGGCCAGATTCAGCGCCGCCGGTTTTTCGCTGAACACGTGAAAACCGGCGCTCAACGCTTGGCTGGCAACGGGGGCGTGCAGGTGGTTGGGCGTGACGATGACCACCAGTTGCATGCGCTGTGCTTCGGGCAGCGTGCGCTCGGTGGCGAGCATGTGCTGCCAGTCGCTGTAGCAGCGCGATGCCGGCAAACCGAGCGCCGCGCCGGTGTCCTGGGTGTTTTGCGGGTTGCGGCTGAAGGCTCCGCACACCAGCTCGAAACGGCCATCGAGCCCGGCCGCCTGACGGTGCGCCTGGGCGATGAAAGCGCCCTCGCCGCCGCCGACAAAACCCATTCGTATTTTTGCTGCTGGCAGGTTCATCGCGTTAGTTCTCTTTTGCGGCGCTCGGTTGAAAGCGACTGGTAACTGGCTATGATGTAACCGGTTACATCGTGGCGGAAATTTAGGCTGAGTTCGCCAAGGTGTCAAACCCCCGGGGCTAAAAAACCCGCACATTTCAGCGCAACGCCGACCTGCGGTAAGCTCGCCGGCCGCGCTGTTCGAAATCGAGGTGAGCTTGTCCAATATCCGTGAAGTAGCCCGACTGGCCGGGGTTTCGGTGGCCACGGTGTCGCGAACCCTGAAATCGCCCGAGCGCGTGCTGCCCGACACGCGGGACAAGGTCAACGCCGCCGTGGCGAAGGCCGGCTACCGACCGAACTTGATGGCAGTGCAATTTCGTTCACGGCGCACCGGCAACCTGGTGATTCTGGTGCCGGCGATTGCCAACGTGTTCTTCGCCCGGGTCATCAGCGGCGCGCAACAAGCGGCGCAAGCGGCGGGCTATCGGTTGCTGCTGTGCGACACCCAGGGCCGTGAAGAAATAGAACGTGAATTCGCCGCGCTGGTGTACGCGCACCAGGCCGACGGCGTGATCCAGTTGCGCGCCTACGACCCATTCGAAGCGTCCGCGCCCGACGCCGAACTGCCGCCGATCGTCAACGCCTGCGAAGTGATTCAGGACGGCCGCCACCCGACCATCAGCCTCGACAACCGCGCCGCCGCGAAAGCCATGACCGAACACCTGATCAGCCTCGGACACCGGCGCATCGGCCTGATCAAAGGCCCGAAAAGCAGCCCGCTGACCCGCGAGCGCGTCGCCGGTTACCAGGATGCATTGCGCGACGCCGGACTCGCGTGCGACCCCGAACTGATCTGCCACGGCGACTTCAGTTTGCAGGCCGGCGACGACGGCGCGGCGGCGATGTTGCGATTGCCCGAGCGCCCTACCGCGCTGTTCTGCGAAAACGATGAAATGGCCATCGGCGCGCTGAAGCAGATCAAACAACAAGGCTTGCGCGTGCCCGAAGACGTTTCACTGGTCGGCTTCGACGACATCCCATTCGCCGCTTACTGCGACCCGCCGCTGACCACCATCACCCAACCCGCCGAAGTCTTCGGCGAGAAAGCCGTGGAAATGCTGATCGCGCTGATCGAGAAAACCCCGATTGCGCAGCGGCACGTGGTATTGCCGTTCGAGGTGACGTTGCGCGCGAGTACGGCGCGGGCGCGTTAGTCTCTGGTTGCTCAGAGCATATGCCCGGCCCAGATGTTGCGGCTGACCAGGTCGGCGGCGATCTCGATGAACGCCTCGCCGACAAACTTCGCTGCCGGGCTGACCCGGCGGTCGGCGGGAAATACCTGGACCAGTTTGCGCATCGGGATCGGATCGACCAGCGGCGCCGCCGATAACACCCCGGATTCAATGTGCGCGTAGATCGATGCCAGCGGCAGCGCAGTGAGGCCAAAACCGCTGCGGACCAGATCGATCATCGCGCCGAAAGAATCCGCCTCGACGCTGGTCTTGAGTTTGATCCCGACTTCGCGCGCGCAATCATCGAGGATCACCCGCAAACTGTGGCGCGCGCTCGGCAGCACCAACGCTTGCTCCGCCAGCGATGCGAAGGACACCGGCGTATCGATGCGCAAATGAGCGCTGGCGGGGCCCACCAGCAGCAGGTTTTCCATCATCACCGGCAAAATTCGCAATGTGTGCAGCGGCTGTGGATCGTAGGAAATCGCCAACTCAAGTTCGCCGCGCTGCACCCAGTCCAGCAAGTAACCGCTGAACGCCGAGGAAAAGCGGATGGCGAGGTCGGGGTGTGCTTGCTTGATTTTGCGCACCAGTGGCACGGTGACAATTTGCGCCACGGTCGGCGTGGTGCCGATCACCACCGAGCCGCGAAAGGATGATTTCCCGCCCACCACCGAACTGCGGATCGACTCCATTTCTTCCATGATGCGCGTGGCATGCGCCAGTACTTCGCGCCCGGCATCGGTAATTTCCATGCCTCGGCCATGGCGGTCGAACAAGTAGGTGCCGAGCTCTTTTTCGAGCAACCTGATCTGCCGACTGAGCGCCGGTTGTGCGATGTGCAATCGGTCGGAAGCCTTGCTGAGGCTGCCGAGTTCGGCCACGTGAATCAGGGTTTTCAGTTGGACGACATCCATTCCCAAACCAGTCGAAATAATGCTCGGCGCGACATGCGGCGAAAGGTTCGGTGAGTGTAAACGCATTTGTCCGGCCAGGCGTCTCGCTCCCATCAGGCTTTGCTTGCACGTCGCAGCGCCAGACGCATGCCGGCTGCGGCGGTGCGCCGAGCTATAAAATTTCGCTATATCAGTTAGGCCCGGCACCCGGCTTATACCCTCGGCCACTGTGCGGTAGTTTGCTTGCAACGTCGGCGCTTAGCGTGACCGACTCACTACAAGAATAAGATACGAGGGCTTTCGCCATGTTTTGCAACGTCTCTCCCGACCTGGAGCGTGCGCGTCACGCCCGCCGCACACTGTCGGCCTTCAGCGCTCATCCCCCCGCTACGTCTGCCCCGAATGACCCGATCATCGACGGGTTTGCCTGCCTGCGTTAATTCATTCAACCCGTCGAGCCAGCAACGTCGCGGCGCCCAAGTGCGCTGCTCGTATCGCCTCGCCTTGAAAAAAGGGTGAACAACCATGCCTAACTCCCTCACTAAATCCAGCGATTTTGCGGGCAACAGCTCAACGCCAAAAAGCCCCAATCGGGTCAAAGCGATCATGGGTGCCTGCTCGGGCAACCTGGTCGAGTGGTACGACTTTTTCATCTACGCCTACACCGCGATTTACTTCGCCGCTTCGTTCTTCCCCAAGGGCGACACCACCAGCCAACTGCTGGCGACGGCCGGGGTATTTGCCGTCGGCTTCTTCATGCGGCCGCTGGGCGGGTGGATTTTTGGCTGGATCGCCGACACCCGTGGCCGCAAGATTTCGATGATTATTTCAGTGTTCATGATGTGCGCCGGTTCGCTGCTGATCGCTGTCATGCCGACCTACGAAAGCATCGGCGTCGCGGCACCGGTGATGCTGGTGATTGCGCGCCTGATCCAGGGCTTGTCGGTGGGCGCCGAATACGGCACCGGCGCCACCTACATCAGTGAGATCGCAACGCCCGGCCGGCGCTGCTTTTATGGCTCGTTCCAATACTTCACGATCATTGCCGGGCAGTTGCTGGCGCTGATGACCGTGGTCATTCTTCAGCAAACGCTGACCGGCGAAGAGCTGCGCGAGTGGGGCTGGCGGATTCCGTTTTTCATCGGTGCGCTGAGTTCGATCGTGGTGGTGTATCTGCGCCGCGCCATGCATGAAACCGCCAGCAAAAGTGAAATGAAGCGCAAGGACGCCGGTTCGTTGCGCGGCATGTTCAAGCACAAGCGCGCGGTGGCGCTGGTGGTCGCCTTCACCATTGGCGGCTCGCTGTACTTCTATACATTCACCACTTACATGCAGAAGTTTCTGGTGATCTCGGCCGGGTTCAGCCCGGAAACCGTGAGTTTCATCATGACCGCAGCATTGGTTGGCTTCATGTTTTGCCAACCGCTGTTCGGCTTGCTCGCTGACCGCATCGGCATCAAGTTGCACATGCTGATGTTCTCCGGATTCGCCATGGTGCTGGTGATCCCGCTGCTGTATTCGCTGCAATCGGTGAGCAACCCGTTCACTGCGTTTTTGCTGGTGTTCGGCGGTCTGGCCATCGCGTCGCTGTACACGCCGATTGCCGGGATCGTCAAAGCCGAACTGTTCCCGCCCGCCGTGCGCGCCCTCGGCGTCGGTTTCCCGTATGCGGTGGGCAACGCGGCGTTCGGCGGCACGGCGGAATACGTGGCGCTGTCACTGCGCTCACAGGGGATCGAGGAGTATTTTTTCTTCTACGTGGCGGCGATTGTGAGCATCACGTTTATTGCCTCGATGCTCATGCCGAACCTCTCGAAGTACGGCTATATCAGCGGCTCGGGCGAAATCGAAGAGCGCACCGGGTTGAAGGGTTGCGCCAGGCAAAACGCCGCACGCGCCTGATCGCAGCGCTACAGAACCTTCAGGCCCATGAACACTCATGGGCCTTTTTTTTGCTCGGTCAATCGAGAGCGCAACTCGCATGAAAATCGGCAATCTGCGCCCACATCGCCATCGGGTTGGAGTACATCGGGAAATGCCCGCACGCTGCAATTTGCGCCAGCCGCACGCCGTGTGCCTGAATATGCGGCAGGTACGACAGCGAGGCATTCTGCTCGCCGTACTTGAACATCCGTGGGCACTGCAAACCGAGGAATTTGCCCATCAGGTCGGCGTTATCCGACAGCTCGACCATCGACTGGAAAATCCCCCGCACCGCTCCCGCACGTACCTTGCGGCGCAAGCTCGCTGCATACAACGCGCTGGCAAACGCCGGCGCGTGGCGAGCGCGCTCGATAAACCCGGTGAAAAACGCCTCGGGATCGTCGCTCGGATAATCGACAATCTGCCGGCTGAGGAAGCAATCCTCCGGGGCAATATTGCCCTCGATGTCGACGAAGCTGATCACCCGTTGCGGGCAACGGTGGGCCAGCATCAACGCGGTCAAACCGCCCATCGAGTGACCAACAAGGTGAAAGCGCTCGATCTTGAAATGCGCCAGAACCTGCAGCGCCGTCTCAACCAGCATTTCGATGGATAGGCTCGACAGGTCGCTGCACTGACTGTCGCCGCACCCCGGCGCGTCGTACGCAAGAAACGCATGACCGGCAAATGACTGATGCAAAACGAGGTCGGCGTAATCCTCCTTGGTTGAGCCAAAACCATGCAGGAATACAATCGGCGTCCGCTCTCCTTCGCGGTGAAGTGTGGCGATGTTCACCTGGACATTGCCGACCGTCAGCGGCAGTGAGGTATGAGCGAAGGATTGCGATGAAGACACGTTAAAAATCTCCTTGAGCATAAACAACGCCGTGAACTCGGAGTTGCCGGCAGCCGGGCAATTTCAGACGATTCGGGCCAGATGTAAATGACCGATCAACGAAGGTTCTGATACGCCAAACCTATCAACCGAGGTTTGCCATGGCTGCTCAGGACTTGTCGGCGAACCGCGCGATCACCGCGTCGACAACCGGGTGGGGACGATCGGCGTTCCACGCCACTGCCGTGGTCACCACATTGAGTTTTTGGCTGAGCGCACGAAACACCACGTTGTCCGGGGCCATTTTTTTCAGCGACGCCGGCACCAGCGCGATGCCCTGACCATAACTGACAAAGGCGATTTGCGAGGCTACCGAGCGCACTTCATGCAGCACGCGCGGGGAAAAACCGCTGGCGCGGCACGTCGCGATCAAATTGTCGAAATACACCGGGCTGACTTTGCGCGAAAACATCACCCACGGCTCGTTGGCCAGGCTGGGCAAGCTGATGCGCGTGCGTGCGGCCAACGGATGATCGCCGGGCAACGCCACCACCAAGCGGTCTTCCACCAGCGGCAGCGATTTCAGCGAGTCGCCCAAATCCCCGTCGAGGCGCGCGAACGCCAAGTCGATGTCGCCGGTCTCGAGCGCCGGAACCGCCTCGACGCTGTCGATTTCGCGCACCGACACGGTCAGGTGCGGGTAATCGACTTTCAATTGTTCGATCAGCCCCGGCAACACATCGAACATGGCCGTGGAGATCGCGCCGATGGTCAACATCCCCGACTGACCCGCCACCGCTTCTTCCACGGCCAGTTCCAGGCGTTCCAGTTGCTCGGCGAATTTGCGCACGGCGGGCAGGATCGCCGCGCCCACCGGGGTCAGTTTGGCGCCACGCCGCGAACGTTCGAACAGCTTGACCTTGAGCGCGTGCTCGAGAATCTGGATCTGCTCGCTCAGTGGCGGTTGCGACATGCCGAGACGCTTGGCCGCGCGGCCGAAATTCTGCTCTTCGGCCACCGCGAGGAACAGCCATAAATGCCGGATCAGACGGAAGTTGATCATGATTTATCCATAGGTTGAACGTATCTGAAGCTTCTGCGATTCGTAATATACCTATCAAACCGGGTTGTCGACACTGAGCGCCTCAGCCATTACCGGGGCTTTCAGATGACTCACCCTCACACCGCTAACCCGCCCAATAATCGTCCAACAGTTCTGGAGCGTCTGGCCGCGCTGGACACCAACACCGTGTCCGACGCGCTGGACTTCCTCGGTCTGCCGGGCGCCACGGTCGGCCTGCGTCCGTTGTGGAACTGCCCAAAAATTGTCGGGCGCGCCAGCACGGTGTTGCTCGCCGCCAAATCCGACAACGTGCCCAGCGTGCACTTGATCACGCCGGTGGTTGAACAGATTGCCAGCGATGAGCGAATTCTGGTGATTGCCGGCGGCATCGAGGGTATTTCCTGCTGGGGCGACATTCTGGCCAATGCCGCCGCAGGCAAGCAGGTGCGCGGTACGGTGATCGATGGTTTCAGCCGTGACATCGACGGCAGCGCGGCGATTGGCTACCCGGTGTTCGGCCGTGGCGTGACCATGATCAGCGCGCGCAATCGCGTGGTGCAAATCGACGCCGCCGTCCCTATCACCGTGGCCGGAGTCACCGTCAGCGAAGACGACTACGTCATTGCCGACAACTGCGGCGCGGTGTTCATCGCCCGAGCCTTTATCGAAAAAGTCCTCGACCTCGGCGAGCGCATTGCCCGCCGCCAAGACGCAATGGTCGCTGCGGTGCGCAGCGGCCGCTCGGTGGCCGAGGTGATGCACGACAGCCAATTTGAGGCGATCAATCAGGAGCCTGCCGAATGACCCTCGAAGACCAAAACATCGTTGCCCTGTTCGAGGGTCTCGACACGCCCGGCGTTTCCGACGCCTTGGACAAACTCGGGCTGCCCGGCCAATGCCTGGGCATCGCGCCGCTGGATAACTACCGCGCGGTGGTGGTCGGCCCGGCGTTCACCGTGCAATACGTTTCGGCCAGCGTGCCGCCCGGTACTGTTGGCGACTTCATCGAAGACGTGCGACCTGGCGATGTGGTGCTGATCGACAACGGCGGCCGTACCGATTGCACGGTGTGGGGCGACATCATGACCGAATACGCCGGTAACCGAAAAATTGCCGCTACGGTCATTGACGGCGTGTGCCGCGACGTCAGCAAAGCGTTGGGCGACGGCTATCCCCTGTTCAGCAAAGGACGTTTCATGCGCACCGGTAAAGACCGGGTCCAGGTGCAGTCGGTCAATCAGCCGATTTCCATCGGCACGACGCGGGTCTGTGCGCGTGACATCGTGATTGCCGACGCCAACGGCGTGGTGATCGTGCCACGCGCGCGCGCCGAAGAAGTGGCGGCGTGCGCCCGGCAAATCGAAGCGGTCGAAGCCGACATCCGGCAACTGATCCGCCAGGGCAAAACCCTCAAAGAGGCCCGCGCATTGCTGGGCTACCACAGCTTGCAGAGGAAAAACTGATGACTTCGCTTCCCGTGCCGTTGAATTTCCCAGAACGGGCCAAAGCCCTCGGCAGCTCCACACTGTATGAAGCCTCGCACCTGCCCTGCGCGGTCGATAGCTCGATTCGCCCGGTGTGGGACGGCGCTTTTATCGGCGCGCCGGCTTACCCGCTGCAGTGTTCGCCGGGCGATAACCTGGCGTTACATCTGGCCCTGGAGCGCGTGCCGCGCGGCAGTGTGCTGGTGGTCGGCACCGGCAATTTCATCGCCGGTTACTGGGGCGAAGTGCTGACGGTCGCGGCCGAAGCGGCGGGCGTAGTGGGCCTGGTGATTGATGGCGGCGTGCGCGATATCGCTGCACTAAAGAAACGTCGGTTTCCGGTGTTTGCGCGTGGGGTCTCGGTGCGCGGCACGCTCAAAAGCAGCGTGCCTTCGGTCGGCCAGCCGTTCAATTTCAACGGCGTCGACGTCGCGCCCGGCGATTGGGTGGTGGCGGACGATGACGGGGTGATCATCATTCCACTGGCAGACGCGGCCCGCACCCTCGCTGAAGGCGAGGCCCGCGCCAGCAAGGAAGCGCAGATGATGCAGGCGCTGACGGAGGGTCGCTCGACTCTGGAACTGATGAATCTGACCGAATGGAGAAGCCGCGCATGAGCGCCAATATTCAGCGACTCAACCAGCGTCTGGCGCGCGCCCAGCCTTCAGCGACTTACCAGATCATCGACCGTGTGGCGCAACGGCGGGCACAAGGCGCGAGCATTATCTCGCTGTGCGCCGGCGAACCCGACTTCGATACCCCGCAGCACATCCGCGAAGCTGCGATTCAGGCGATCGAGAACGGTCACACGCGTTACACCCAGGTGGCCGGCGTGCGTTCATTACGCGAGGCGGTCGCGGCCAAGTTTCGTAATGAGAACGGCCTCGACGTGACATGGCAAGACACGCTGATTTGCAATGGCGGCAAGCAGGTGATTCATAACGCCCTGGCCGCCACCCTGAACGAGGGTGATCAGGTCATCGTCCCGGCGCCCTATTGGGTCAGTTACCCGGAGATGGTCGAGCTGTGCGGTGCCGAGGTGAAAATCGTCACGTGCGACGCCAGCAGTGGTTTCAAACTGACCCCGGCGGCGCTCGCCGCAGCGATCACCGCGCATACCCGCTGGCTGATTCTCAATTCGCCATCCAACCCGACCGGCGCGGTATACAGCCGCGAAGAACTACAGGCGTTGGCGCAGGTATTGCTGGCCCATCCGCACGTACTGATCCTGGCGGATGACATTTATGAGCACTTGATCTTCGACGCTGAGGCGTTTTTCACCCTGGCCCAGGTCGAGCCTCGATTGGCGCCGCGCGTCTTGACCATGAACGGTGTGTCCAAAGCCTATGCTATGACTGGCTGGCGCATAGGTTTTGCCACCGGCCCGCGCTGGTTGCTCGAGGCGATGGAGAAACTTCAAGGACAACAGACATCGGGCGCATGCGCGATCTCACAACAGGCTGCGCTCGCCGCACTGGCCGGGCCCAAGGACTTCCTGCACACCAGCCGCACCGCGTTCCAGTCGCGGCGCGATTTGATGGTGGCGTTGCTCAACGCCACACCGGGGTTAAGCTGCGTCAGCCCGACCGGGGCGTTTTATGTTTTTGCCTCATGCGCGGGTTTGATCGGTCGTACTTCCGCCGGCGGGCGGGCGCTGCACAGCGACGAAGACGTCGCCCTCGCGCTGCTCGACGAAGCCGACGTCGCTGTGGTGCACGGCAGCGCCTTCGGCCTCGGCCCGTACCTGAGAATCGCCTACGCCCTCGATGACGAGTCGTTGCGCAAGGCCTGCGAGGCGATTCGCCAGTTCTGCAACGCGCTGCGCTGACGCCGTGCACACCTGACGACCAAGACTGCTGCGCAGCCCAACACAGGATTGGGCAGGCTCAACCGACTGGAATCACCCGGCTGCGGCCGGGTTTTTTTCACTGACAATCGCTGATAACTGCACCAGCGATAATCCGTGGCTATCGCCGCCGTGCCCTATCCCGCGCTTTCGCCGACGAGCGATACAAATTGGGCATATCTCAAAGACAAAAACGGTAGTCGTCGTTCCTCGCCAACCCTCCCAGAATGAGTGAAAACACAAAAGCAGCACTGCTTGGGAGATGGGCATGTCAACAGAAGCTGAACAAACCGCAGGGCAGGGCTGGCAAGAGGACGTGTTTCGCGTGCTCAAGGCCCACGACGTCAAACACGTGGTGTTCGTCCCGGATGCCGGCCACTCGGCGGCGATCCGCATGTCGTACGCCGACCCGGACATCAAGGCTGTCGTCCTCACCACCGAAGAAGAAGGCATCGGCTATCTGGCCGGCGCATGGCTGGGCGGCGAACGCGGCGCACTGCTGATGCAATCGAGCGGCGTCGGCAACTGCATCAACACCTTGGCGCTGCAAGTGTGCGCGGGTTTCCCGCTGCTGATGGTGATCACCATGCGCGGCGACTGGGCCGAATTCAACGCCTGGCAAAACCCGATGGGCCAGGCCACCGAAGCATCGCTGAAGCTGATGAACGTCATGACCTGGCGCGCCGACGTGCCACAAGACGTCGCTCCGCTGCTGCATGGCGCCGCAACCATGGCGTTCAACGGTGATTCGTCCACTGCCCTGCTGCTCGGTCAGCGCCTGATTGGAGAAAAGAAATGGGTCAAGTAAGCGCAAACCACACGCTGGACCGCCGCGACGTGGTCAAGGCCTTGCTCGCCGATCGCAAAGACGTGCTGGTGGTGACCGGGCTCGGTTCCGCGTCCTATGACGTGATGGCTGCCGGCGACCATGACCTCAATTATTACCTCTGGGCCGCCATGGGCAGCGCGATCACCGTCGGCCTCGGCCTCGCCAATGCGCAACCGGATAAGTCGGTGGTGGTGGTCACCGGTGACGGCGAACTGCTGATGGGCTTCGGCGCGCTGGCAACCGTTGCGTTGCAGAAACCGTCCAACCTGACCATCGCTGTGCTCGACAACGGTCACTTCGGTGAAACCGGGATGCAGGTCAGCCATGCCGGGTTCGGGATTTCTCTGGATCAAGTCGCCAAAACCTGCGGTTTCAGTTGGACTGACGAAATCCGCGACATGCAAGGCGTCCACGAACTGCGTGAGCGCTTTGGCAGCCGCGACGGCGTCAAGCTTGCGACGATCAAAATCAAAGCTGAAAACCCGCCTCGTGTGCTGCCACCGCGCGATGGTCACTACATCAAGAATCGCTTTCGCGCGGCCCTCGGTTTCAACCCGCTCTGATCGCTTTTTGCCCGGAATCGCTCACGCACGGCCGACGCCAGGCGTGACGCGTTGAGGAGAATAATAATGACTGACCGCAACTGTGAAGAACTCAATGCCATCCGCGATGGCGTGCGCGCCCTCTGTGCTGAATTCGATGCCGCCTACTGGCGCAAGGTCGATGAAGAAAAAGGTTTCCCGGAAACCTTCGTCAAAGCCCTGACCGACGCCGGTTGGCTGGCAGCGATGATTCCGCTGGAGTACGGCGGCTCGGGCCTGGGGCTGGCGGAAGCGTCGGTGATCCTTGAAGAAGTGAACCGTTGCGGCGGCAATTCCGGCACCGTTCACGGCCAGATGTACAACATGTTCACCTTGCTGCGCCACGGCAGCGACGCGCAGAAAAGCTATTACCTGCCCAAACTTGCCAGCGGTGAACTGCGTCTGCAATCGATGGGTGTCACCGAGCCCACCACTGGCACCGACACCACGAAAATCAAAACCACCGCGATCAAGCACGGCGACAAATACGTGATCAACGGGCAGAAAGTCTGGATCTCGCGGGTCCAGCATTCCGACCTGATGATTCTGCTGGCGCGGACCACGCCGCTGGCGGAGGTAAAGAAAAAGTCCGAAGGCATGTCGATCTTCCTCGTCGATCTGCGTGAAGCCATCGGCAACGGCATGACCGTGCAACCGATTGCCAACATGGTCAACCACGAAACCAACGAGCTGTTCTTCGACAACCTGCAAATCCCCGCTGACAGCTTGATTGGCGAAGAAGGCAAAGGCTTCCGCTACATCCTCGACGGCCTGAATGCCGAACGCACACTGATTGCCGCCGAGTGCATTGGCGATGGTCGCTGGTTTATCGAGAAGGCCAGCGCCTACGCCCGCGACCGCGTGGTGTTCGGCCGGCCGATCGGGCAAAACCAGGGCGTGCAATTCCCTATCGCTGAAGCACACATCGAGATCGAAGCCGCTGATTTGATGCGCTGGCGTGCCTGCGAGGAATACGACAGCGGCATCAATGCCGGCGCCAGCGCGAACATGGCCAAATACCTTGCGGCGAAAGCCTCATGGGAAGCGGCGAACGCCTGTTTGCAGACCCACGGCGGCTTCGGGTTTGCCTGCGAATACGACGTCGAGCGCAAGTTTCGAGAGACCCGGCTGTACCAGGTCGCGCCTATCTCTACCAACTTGATCTTGTCGTACGTGGCTGAACATTTGCTCGAGCTGCCGCGCTCTTTCTAATAACAAGAGAGATACCTCATGAGCCAGCCCCAAGGCCTCCGCCCGCTCGATGGCTTGACCGTGGTCAGCCTCGAGCATGCCATTGCAGCGCCCTTTTGCACCCGCCAATTGGCCGACCTCGGCGCCCGCGTAATCAAGGTCGAACGCCCCGCCAGCGGCGACTTCGCGCGCGGCTACGACCAGCGCGTCAATGGCTTGGCCTCGCACTTCGTCTGGACCAATCGCTCGAAAGAAAGCCTGACGCTCGATCTGAAACAGGACTGCGCCAGCGAGGTGCTCGACAGCTTGCTGGCCACGGCCGATGTGCTGGTGCAAAACCTCGCGCCCGGCGCCGCGGCGCGCATGGGGTTGTCGTTTGAGGCGTTGCACCAGCGTTTTCCGCGGCTGATTGTCTGTGACATTTCCGGCTATGGCGCCGGTGGTCCTTATGAAAAGAAAAAGGCTTACGACCTGTTGATTCAGAGCGAGGGCGGTTTTCTTTCGGTGACCGGCGGCCCCGGCGAGGACCAGATGGCCAAGGCCGGTTGTTCGATTGCCGACATCGCCGCCGGCATGTACGCCTACACCGGGATTCTTTCAGCGCTGCTGCTGCGCGAGCGCACTGGCGAAGGTAGCCACCTCGATGTGTCGATGCTCGAAAGCCTGGTCGAGTGGATGAACTATCCGCTGTATTACGCCTACGCCGGTGCACCGCCGCCACCGCGAGCCGGCGCTGCGCACGCGACGATTTATCCCTATGGGCCCTTCCCCATCGGCGACGGCACCACGGTGATGCTCGGTTTGCAGAACGAACGCGAGTGGCAGCTGTTTTGCGCCAAGGTCCTGCTGATGCCGGAACTGGCGACGGATCCGCGTTTTTCGGCAAATTTCAAACGCGTGGAAAACCGCGACGCGCTGCGCGCACTGATTGTTGAATCGTTTTCTACGCTGAATTTCGATGCGGTCATCGACCGCCTGGAGCATGCGCAAATTGCCAATGCGCGGGTCAATGACATGCAAGGCGTCTGGGATCATCCGCAACTGCGTGCACGGGACCGTTGGCGCGACGTCGAGACCTCTGCCGGCAGCGTTCCGAGCCTGCTTCCGCCCGCCAGCAACAGCGCTTTCGAACCGCGCATGGATGCCGTGCCAGGCCTCGGCGAGCACACCGAGCAGGTACTCAAAGAGTTGGGGCTGGGCAGCGAGCGCATTGCGCAGATGCGCGCGGCCGGGGCGATTTAGCGGCAAATTCACACCCGCCGCGTGCCCGTCATGATTAACGTTTTATTCAGAGAACACTGCCCAATGAAAGTTCTTGTAGCGGTCAAACGCGTGGTTGATTACAACGTCAAGGTTCGCGTCAAAGCCGACCAGTCTGGCGTCGACCTCGCCAACGTGAAGATGTCGATGAACCCGTTCTGCGAAATCGCCGTGGAGCAAGCGGTACGCTTGAAAGAGTCCGGGATCGCCACTGAAATCGTCGTCGTCTCCATCGGCCCGTCCACTGCTCAAGAGCAACTGCGCACCGCGCTGGCTCTGGGTGCCGACCGCGCCATCCTCGTCTAATCCGCTGAAGATCTGACTTCCCTGGCCGTTGCCAAACTGTTGAAAGCCGTTGTCGACAAGGAACAGCCACAGCTGGTGATCCTTGGCAAACAAGCGATCGACAGCGATAACAACCAGACTGGCCAGATGCTCGCTGCATTGAGCGGCTACGGCCAAGGCACCTTCGCTTCGAAAGTCGAAGTGTCGGGCGATAGCGTTGCCGTAACTCGCGAAATCGACGGCGGCGCGCAGACAGTTTCCCTGAAACTGCCGGCCATCGTCACCACCGACCTGCGTTTGAACGAGCCGCGTTATGCGTCCCTGCCAAACATCATGAAAGCCAAGAAGAAGCCTCTTGAAGTGCTGACTCCAGACGCTTTGGGCGTTTCCACCGCCTCCACCAACAAGACCGTCAAAGTCGAAGCGCCTGCTGCACGCAGCGCGGGTATCAAGGTCAAGTCGGTGGCTGAACTGGTCGAGAAACTGAAAAACGAAGCGAAGGTGCTTTGAATTAAGGAGCCGAATCATGACTATCTTGGTAATCGCCGACTATTCAATGAACCAGCATGACAACAAAGTGCTGGCCCCGGCCACGCTGAACACCGTCGCTGCTGCCGTCAAAATCGGTGGTGACATCCACGTTCTGGTCGCCGGTCAAGGCGCTGGCGCCGTGGCTGAAGCCGCTGCGAAAATCGCTGGCGTGAGCAAAGTCCTGAACGCTGACAACGCCGCTTACGCGCATCAGCTGCCGGAAAACGTTGCGCCACTGGTAGCTGAGCTGGCTTCGGGCTACAGCCACATCCTGGCTGCCGCGACTTCCAACGGCAAAAACATCCTGCCGCGCGTTGCCGCTCAGCTGGACGTTGACCAGATCTCCGAGATCATCTCGGTCGAAAGCGCTGACACCTTCAAGCGCCCGATCTACGCCGGTAACGCCATTGCTACCGTGCAATCGAACGCTGCGATCAAAGTGATCACCGTGCGCGCCACCGGTTTCGACCCGGTTGCCGCTGAAGGTGGTTCGGCGGCTGTTGAAGCCGTTGGCGCTGCTCACGATGCTGCGATCTCGAGCTTCGTTGGCGAAGAACTGGCCAAGTCCGATCGTCCGGAACTGACCGCTGCCAAAATCGTCGTTTCCGGCGGTCGCGGCATGCAGAACGGTGACAACTTCAAACACCTGTACGCGCTGGCCGACAAGCTGGGCGCTGCTGTTGGCGCTTCGCGCGCCGCAGTCGACGCAGGTTTTGTACCCAACGATATGCAGGTGGGCCAGACCGGCAAAATCGTTGCGCCACAGCTGTACATCGCGGTCGGTATCTCCGGCGCGATCCAGCACTTGGCCGGCATGAAAGACTCCAAAGTGATCGTTGCGATCAACAAGGACGAAGAAGCGCCGATCTTCCAGGTGGCCGATTACGGCCTGGTCGCTGACCTGTTCGAAGCAATCCCCGAGCTGTCCGCCCTCGCCTGATGACAGGAGCAATAACCATGAGCACTAGCGATTTTTCTGCGTGGATTGGTCGGCGTCAGGAATGCCATGACCGGATCAGTTTTACCTTGGTCAAACGCATCGCCGCGACGCTGGGCGAACCCGCCCCAAAAGCCGGCGAAGCGCTGCCGCCGCTGTGGCATTGGGCGTTTTTTCAGGATCCGGTAGCCGCCGACGCACTCGGCCCGGATGGGCATCCGGCACTCGGCGGATTTCTGCCACCGGCGCACAAGCGCAATCGCATGTGGGCAGGCAGCCGCCTCGAGTTTTACCAGCCGTTGCGCGTCGAGGCCGAAGTGACTTGCATTTCGACCATTCTCAACGTCGAAGAGAAACAGGGGCGCAGCGGTTCCTTGCTGTTTGTCACTGTGCGCCACGAATATTTCCAGGACGGGCAACGCGTTCTGCAAGACGAACAAGACATCGTCTACCGCGAACCGACTCCGCCGAAACTCAGCGGCACCGAGGCGTTGCCGCAGGGGCAATGGCAGGAACACGTCGAGCCCTCCCCGACCTTGCTGTTTCGTTATTCCGCCGTAACCTTCAATGGCCATCGCATTCACTACGACTGGCCTTACGTCACGCAAACCGAAGGTTATCCGGGACTGGTCGTGCACGGACCATTGATTGCCACGCTGAACTTGCGCGCTTTCAGCAACGCGCATCCACATATGCGGGTCAAGCGCTTCAGTTTCCGAGGCCTCAGACCGCTGATTGCACCGCAGCCTTTCGAGGTTGGCGGGCGCCTTGTCGACACCGGTAAAGCTCAACTCTGGGCAGGCAATCAGGACGGCACTGCGCAGCTCGGCGAAGTCGAATTCGAGGACCTCACACCATGATCACTGCTATGAAGACTGCCATGAACAATGTCCTGAACCCAGGCATTGTGCGCTCTGCGCTGTTCGTGCCGGCGACTCGTCCGGAGCGCATCCCCAAAGCAATTGCCAGCGGCGCGGACCGGGTCATTGTCGACCTCGAAGATGCCGTGCAGGAAAGCCTCAAGGAACAGGCGCGCGACAACCTCGAAGGCTTCTTGAGTGAACACCCGACGGCAAGGATGCTGGTGCGGGTGAACGCCCCCGAGCATCCGGCGCATGCAGCGGATCTGGCGCTATGCGCCCGACATGCCGGGGTCATCGGCATTCTGCTGCCCAAAGCCGAATCCGCCGCCCACGTGCACACCGCGCGCACCACTGGCAAGCCAATCTGGCCAATCATCGAGAGTGCAAAGGGCTTGGCCGACATCCGCGCGATTGCCGAGGCGCGTGGCGTCGAGCGGCTGTCGTTCGGCAGCCTCGATTTGGGCCTGGACCTCAATCTGAGCATGGGCAGCCGCGCGGCAGACGAATTTCTCAGCCACGCCCGCTATGCAGTGTTGCTCGCCACGCGCGTCGCCGGCCTCGCCCCGGCGCTCGACGGCGTTTTCCCCGCCATCGATGACACAGTCGGGCTGCACAGCGCCGTACAATTTGCGCGCGACATGGGTTTTGGCGGCGCATTGTGCATCCATCCCGGCCAAGTTGCCGTCATCCACCAGGCACTCAAGCCGAGCCTCGAAGAATTGCAGTGGGCGCAACGCATCATGGACGCGGCAAGCAGTGGCGAAGGCGTATTTGTGCTTGACGGACAAATGGTCGATGCCCCGGTCATCGGGCGGGCGCAGGCGATTCTCGCACGAGCGATTTGAGCTGATGCGCTGACGCGGCGCAGAAAATTTGAATCCCCTGAAAAACCCAGGGTCACCTATAAGGAGAGCAAGAAGACGACAAAGCAGTGGAGGAATTTATGAGCCTTGCAATGACAATCTTCAGCATGATCGCGGCCTGGATGGCAGTAGCTTTGGCGATGTTGTGGGGAGTGCTGCGAATCGCACGCCGTCATCAACCGCCTGTTGCCGTAAGTGTTTATCGCGAACGCCGCCTGCCGATGGCCCGAGGCTGGGCGGTCAGCCTGAGTTCAAATTGATGTACCGACGCTGATGCACCCGACCACGCCTGACGGGCGTTATTTTGTGGTGAAAGGCCAGTTGTGGCGCTGCAGCAATCCTTCGCTCGATGAAACCGTACGGCAAAGTCTGGTGGACGATTTGATGGCCGCGCGGCGCGAGGTCAAAGCGGCGAAAGTATCTGGCGACCCTGCGCAGATGAAAGCTGCGCGGGCAGGTGTGCAGACGGCCAAAGTGGCGCTCGGCGAGCGCGGGCCGGTTTGGTGGGCGGACGGTGCGCCTGACTTCAATCGGCGACAGGTGCGCAATACGCCTTATGCGGATTGGTTCGAGGCGGTTAGCGCCAATGTTTCCCCCGACTAGAAATCCCCCGCCCCGCTTAAAAAAAGAAACCCCGATCAATGACCGGGGTTTCTGAAGTTGCCGCGCTAGCTTGTTAATTCATAACTCTGCATCTCATCAAAGCGTCCACTTCAACGAGAACATCACGTTGCGCGGATCGCCATAAGTGCCGCTGCCGCTGGCGGTCGGGATGCCCTGCCAGTATTTCTCGTCGAAGACGTTGTTCAGGTTGACCCGCGCATCCCAGTGCTCGTCGATTTCGTAGCCGGCCATCAGGCCCACCACGGCATACGCGTCCTGCTCGGCGTGGCCGGTGCCGACGCGGCCGTAGGTCGAACTCTGCCCAAGTACGTTGGCGCCGATGCGAGCCTTTTCCAGGTTGCCCTGCAAGTGGTAAGTGGTCGCGGCTTTGAACAAGTGCTTCGGTTGATTCGGCGCGAACAACTCGCCTTTGTCATAAGTGCGGTCCTTGACGTATTGGCTCAGCACCAAGGTGTACGCCGCCGAGGCTTGCCAGTTAGGCGTGAGCGCGCCGCTGATTTCGGTGTCGATACCACGGCTGCGAACCTCCCCGGCTGCTTCGTAGCAGGTGCGGTTGGTGGCGCGGCAGCTCGCCGGTTGATCAGGAATCGCGTAGGCGCGGTTTTCCTGGGTCATGTCGAACAGCGCGACAGAAGCGTTCAAACCGCCGTTGAAGTATTCACCTTTGAGACCGATTTCGTAGCTCTCGCCCGTCATCGGGTCGAGCACGGCGCCGCTGACGTCTTGCTGGGTTTGTGGTTTGAAGATTTCGGTGTAGCTGGCGTAGACCGAGTAGGTGTCGTTCAGGTCGTAGATGATGCCGGCGTACGGCGTGACTTCCTGGGTGACTTTGTAGTCGCCGGCGCCCGAGCGGTTGTCGTAGTCGTACCAGCTCAAACGGCTGCCGATGATTACGTGCAACGGGTCGATCGGGTTGAAGCGCGCGGCCGCGTAAATGCCTTGCTCGGTCGCGGTGTTGCGGCTTTCGTAGGGTTGGCGATTGGCGATGTCAGGCTTTTCAATCACGCTGTGATCGAAGTTGTAGATATCGACCGGCGTCGCCGCGTTCCAGAAACCACCCTTCTGATCGAACTTCTCCTGCCGACGGCTCGCACCAATCGTCAGCTCATGTTCGCGCCCAAACAATTGAAACGGACCCGACAGCGAGCCGTCGAGGTTGGTTTGCACGTCGGTGGTGTCGTACTGGCCCGAAGACTGGGTAAAACCGCCGCCGGCCGCCGGGTTCAAGTAGCTGGAGAAGGTGTTGGATTCGGCCCAGATCTTCGCGAACGCGAGTTTCGAGGTCCAGCCGTTGTCGAGGCGCGTGGTCAGGTCGGTGAACATCGAAACGCTGTCGCGATCCCAGTACGCCCAGTCGTTGCTGAGGAACGTCGAGCGCGGCAGGTTCAAGTCTTCGCCATTGCGCCCGGAAGGCAGGCTGCCCCAGTCGGAGGTGGCGTCGTCACGCTGCTTGGAGGCGCCGAGGGTCCACGTGGTCCAGTCGCTCAGGTCCGCTTCCAGCACGCCGTAAAAGGTTTGGCGCTGTTTGTCGCGGACGTCGATGTAGCTTTTATCGTCTTCATAAGCTGCGACGACGCGACCACGAAGGGTGCCGGCCTCGTTGAGTTTGTTCGAGGCGTCGACTTCGGTGCGGTAGCGATCCCAACTGCCAGCGCTGGTGGTGATGCTGACTTGCGGCGTCGCGGTCGGACGCTTGCGCACCAGGTTCAAGGTTGCCGAGGGGCTACCGGCGCCGGTCATCAGGCCCGTCGCGCCGCGCACCACTTCGACGCGGTCGTACATTGCCAGGTCAGCGCCGGTAATGGTGTCGAGCGTGAAGGTGCTGAGGCTGGTCGGCAGGCCGTCGTACATCAGGTTATCGATGGTGAAACCGCGCGCGAGAAACTGCTGACGGTCGCCGCCGAACTTGCGCAGGGTCAGGCCGGGCGCGTATTTGACCACGTCGTTGACGTCGTTCATGCCCTGGTCATCCATGCGCTGGCGCGTGATGACGCTGACCGATTGCGGGGTCTGGCGAATCGACAACGGCAGTTTGGTCGCGGTGGTCATCGCGCCCGTTGTGTAGGAACCGGTGCCTTCGGTGGTGGAGCTGCCGGCGATGCCCGCTTCGGCGTTGATGTTCACGTTCCCGAGGGTCAACTGGCCCGCGCCATCCTGGGGTTTGGGCGGTTCCGTCGGTGGGGTCTCGGCCATGACAACCGCGGAAAAGCTGAGCGCCAGAGCACCGGTGAACTTGGGTGTGAACGAACGAAGCATCTCGAAGATCCTGCAAAGGGAAAGGAGACGTATCGACTTTGCAGGCCAGCGTTCAGGCGAGAAGGCACTTGAAGTGGGGCAAAGGGTTTACGTGTAGGCCGGCATATTAACGAATCATTCTCATTTGTGAACAGCAATTGTTAACAAATGCGACGGTTTTGTATCTTCATGTGACACAACTCCCTCTGCCCTCACGGTGCTGCCTCTATCGCGCGGCTTGGTGTTAAATAGCGCACTGAGATTTCCCGGACGCTGGCACCCCACGCGGTGCACCCGTCCCTTTACGAACAGCCCATTTGAGAGAACAACATGATCGAGGTCACCGAGGTTTCCATTGCCGAGCTGCGCGCTGCGCTCGAATCGGGGCAGACCACGGCCGTTGAGTTGGTGCAGGCCTATCTGGCGCGAATCGACGCCTACGATGGCGCCGCCACCGCCACTGCCCTCAATGCCGTGGTGGTGCGCAACCCCGAAGCCCTCAACGAGGCAAAAGCGGCCGACGCCCGTCGCGCCAAAGGTCAAACGCTGGGCCCGCTCGATGGCATTCCTTACACGGCCAAGGACAGCTATTTGGTCAAAGGTTTGACCGCCGCGTCCGGCAGCCCGGCCTTCGCCGATCTGGTCGCCTATCGCGATGCCTTTACCGTCGAACGCCTGCGCGGCGCCGGGGCGATTTGCCTGGGCAAAACCAACATGCCACCGATGGCCAATGGCGGCATGCAGCGCGGGGTTTATGGCCGCGCCGAGAGCCCGTACAACGCCGATTACCTGACTGCGCCGTTCGCCTCGGGCTCGTCAAATGGCGCCGGCACCGCGACTGCCGCGAGTTTCGCTGCGTTCGGTCTGGCGGAAGAAACCTGGTCGAGCGGTCGCGGCCCGGCCTCCAACAATGGCCTGTGCGCCTACACGCCTTCGCGCGGGGTGATTTCGGTGCGCGGTAACTGGCCGTTGACGCCGACCATGGACGTGGTCGTGCCGTTCGCCCGGACCATGGCCGACCTGCTGGAAGTGCTGGATGTGGTGGTCGCCGAAGACACGGAAACCCGTGGCGACTTGTGGCGCATGCAGCCGTGGGTGCCGATCCCGAGCGTGGCTTCGGTGCGCCCGGCGTCGTACGCCGAACTTGCCGCGAAACCCGAAGCGCTGGCCGGCAAACGCCTCGGCGTGCCGCGCATGTACATCAATGCTGACGCCGACGCGGGCACCTCCGAGGCGCCGGGCATCGGCGGCCCGACGGGGCAGCGGATCAACACGCGCGAGTCGGTGATCGACTTGTGGAAACAGGCCCGTCAGGCGCTCGAAGCGGCTGGCGCTGAAGTGATTGAAGTCGACTTTCCGCTGGTGTCCAACTGCGAAGGCGATCGTCCGGGCGCGCCGACCGTGTTCAATCGCGGCATCGTGTCCAAGGAGTTTTTGCACCATGAATTGTGGGACCTGACGGCGTGGGCGTTTGATGATTTCCTGCAGGCCAACGGTGATCCGAAGTTGAACCGTCTGGCCGACGTCGATGGCCCGCTGATTTTCCCGCACGACCCCGGCACCCTGCCCAATCGCGAGGGCGACTTGGCGGCGGGCATGGACGAATACGTGCGCATGGCCGAGCGTGGCATCACCCCGTGGGACCAGATCAGCACCGTGCCGGACGGCCTGCGCGGACTGGAGCAGACGCGCAAGCTCGACCTCGAAGACTGGATGGATGGGTTGGGGCTGGACGCGGTGTTGTTCCCGACGGTGGCCGATGTCGGGCCGGCGGATGCCGATGTGAACCCTGCGTCGGCGGACATTGCCTGGAGCAACGGCGTTTGGGTGGCCAACGGCAATTTGGCGATCCGCCATTTGGGCGTGCCAACGGTGACCGTGCCGATGGGTGTGATGGCGGATATTGGCATGCCGGTCGGGCTGACATTTGCCGGGCGTGCTTACGATGATTCGGTGTTGTTGCGGTTGGCTGCAGCGTTTGAGGCGACCGGGTCAAAACGCCAGATTCCGCCGCGTACCCCGGCACTTTCCGCTGGCTAAACGCACGTCTGCAGCAACATAAACACCCTGTGGCGAGGGGGCTTGCCCCCGTTCGACTGCGCAGCAGTCGCAAAACCATTGCCCGCGGTGCAACTGACGCTCCGCGGTTGCATGTATCAGGGCCGCTGCGCGACCCAACGCGGGCAAGCCCGCTCGCCACAGGGTTGAGGTTGTCTTGGGGGATTTGCCTTCCAACCCCCGAAACTCGCGTTCAATTCACAAATTTAATGAACCCTGCCCGCCTTCGCCTACCTAACGACATGACACTCAGGAGGTGGCTAATGCAAATCGAATACGTCTGGATCGCGCTCGCGGCAGTACTGGTAATTATTGAATTGTGGGCAATCAACAAAGTGATCAAGAGCGGCAGCAAGGTCGACAACAAAGGCGTGTGGATCGTCGTGATCGTGTTTGTGCCACTGTTTGGCCTGATCGCCTGGGCACTCGCCGGGCCGAAACACAGCACCCACCGTGCGCAATAGCCCAAGCACATAAAAAACAGCCCCGTTAATCCGGGGCTTTTTTATGCCTGCTCAAATCTTTCCGCGAACATCAAACCTGTGGCGAGGGGGCTCGCCCCCGATAGGTCGCGAAACGCCCCGAAACCCTCTCGCCACCACCATCTTCCCTGCCTACTTCTGCGCCTCACACTGACTGCGCAAATCACTGTCACGAATATTGCCGCAGCTCTGACCGTCCTGCTTCGCCGCGCACAGCGCACGCTGGTCATTGTCGGAAATATTGCCGCACGAACCGCCATTCATTTCGGCAACACACGCCGCTTTCAAATCCGAATCCCGGATATTGCCGCAGCTCTGGCCGTTGTTCTTCGCCATGCAGTAAGCGCGCTGGTCATTGTCGCTGATGTTGCCGCAGGAGCCGCCATTCATCTCGGCAACACACGCCGCTTTCAAATCCGAGTTCTGGATATTGCCGCAGCTCTGGCCATTGTTTTTCGCCATGCAGTAAGCCCGCTGATCGTTGTCAGCAATGTTGCCGCAACTGGCAAAAGCGTAACCACTGAACATCAATAGAACGGCAAGGACTAGTCTCATTTCACACTTCCATGATTAACCAGGAACAGCCTGGCACTGCTTTAACTGCATTTCTGAGCGCCGCGAAAGGCTATCAGATTGACATCAGCCGCAGGAATAGTTCCAGTGGCGGAGCTTAGGCGTTGATGGCTTTTTTGCGCGCCAGGGAAATACGTTCCGATACCGGTGAGATTGCTTAGATCAACGTCTGAAAATGTTGTAGGAAAACAGCCTCTGCGATGAGGGAGCTTGTGTGTGTTGGGCTGCGAAGTGTCCGCAATGTTCTGTCGCCGATTTCCGAAGAGGGGTTGTAATGGCCGGTTTATAAGGGCGGCACGGGCTCAGGGTGGGAGACTGGTATCGCCACACTGGTCGTACAGGCCTTCTGCCGCCGGGTTGTGAGTGGGTGGTTGGGTACCTATATTCGATCCGTCGCTGACCTAATTGGCGATAGGGTTTCGCAGCCCTACCGAATAGAATCACTCCTGCTCCGTCATAGGACATCCAGGCGGACTGCGCCTGAGCCTTATTTATGGCGGCTGTGCGTGGGAGGCCCTAGGGTCTGCCGGGTTTGATTCGCCTCGGTCTGCGAACCCGCGCACAGTTGCCACCCAATTGTTTCGCAGCAAAGAGGTGACAGTTAATTCCTTCATACAGAATCGAACCTATGACAACTAATAATTCGCCCCGCCGTTTCACCCCAATGTCCCAACTCGCAACCGACTACCCTGTGCTCCACATCGACGCCAACGCGCCCATCCGGGAACTGCATAACTGCCTCAGCGAACGCCTCAACGCCGTGCTCAAATACCTCAACCTCATGGCCTGCACCAGCCTCCCCGACTACGCCGAACACGACATCAACACCGTCACCAACATCGCGCGGATTTTGCTCCAGGATATCAACGACGTATTTCGCGTGATTGAGCAGCGTGGGTTTGATGAATCAGAACCAAAGTAACTAAATTCAAGTCATAAAAAACCCGCAGCTTTGCGGGTTTTTTGCGTGCCTGCGTTAATCCATGGGCAATTCAGTTCGATTGTTTCTTCTTACGCGAATGAAATAATCGCCGCGGTAGACGAAGGAATTATCAGTGCGCAGGAGGCCTTGCAAGAAATCAGCTTGGAATACGCGGAGCTATCTTCGAAAGCGCTGTTTTATACGCAAAACGGCGCCGGGGTTATCGCAGGCGCTATGCAACTGGAATCAGGAATATCCAAGCTAGGGAATACCAGAGGTTTGGGTCTGATAGTCGGCGGACCGCTGATCGCACATGGAGTTAACAATATCTATGAAGGGGTTGGAAATATTTATAATGGCCCAGGAGCACCCAGCGTCGTAGGCCCTATTCGCAAAATATACCAGGAGCAATTGGAAGATCCCCAGACGGGTAATATGGCTTACTACTCCGTCGACTTGTATTTATCGATCCAGGGGTTGGCCAGCTTCGTCCGCAGACCTAACTCGGTGCAGTTGTTTGGCCGCGACCCACTCAATTATCAAATGGCCTATAAACAGCTAGGAAAGCCAGCACTAGCGTTCGAGGCAATTATAGATGGGATAACTACTACATCAATTATTAACGAAATTAATACAGCTAATGCTCTAACTGAAAACAAATAAAAAATGGTTCAGCGAGCCCGCCGAGAAGCTTTATTACGAAAACTGACCACCATCAGAATTAGCGCAAAGAAAAAAAACAACATAGCAGTCATTAACACTACAGGCACATGACTCACAATTTGTATTTTTTTAACTTGCGGAAGAAAAATCATCGTTCCAGTTGCTGAGCCAAGCACGATCCCAATCCAGGATCCCGGAAGGCTTAGATATTTTTCCTCCATTGTCCCGCCTAACCATACATTGCGTAGCCTGGGGATATAGAAAAACAATCCGCAAACGCTCATTATCAGGAATGCGACTATTTGGATCATCTGAAACAAACTGCTATCCACCGAAATGAATTGTTTCACGCCTCCGACGATTATCACCATATAAAATCCCGCACATCCAAATACCATGGAGCACACCCATATGTAATATCGAATATCTTTCGTTTTCATCATGATCAACCTCCCACCCGTCAATAGTTGCAACTATCAAAAAAAATTGGCAGCAGGACGAAACGGGTATCGCTGCGGCGCTGGATTTTAACCCTTATTAAGCTATTTAAAACAGAAAAAATACTCATGCCTGTAACATGGGAATGGTCTTACAGAATTAACCTAATCATCGGACATTCAAGTCATACAAAACCCGCAGCTTTGCGGGTTTTTTGCGTGCATGGGTTTATCCATGGGCAACTTCTGTAGTCGGATTATCCGAGTGACCGTAAGACGGTTCTGATTTCCATCTCAACAGCCAACTCAACAGATAAACCCCATAAGCTCCTGTCTCCGAGCATCTCCTGATGCACGATGGTCACTTACTAAAAGGATATATTCGTGGCGAGCATTAGTTACATGAGCATAACGGGTAACAGACAAGGTCTGATTTCCGCCGGTTGTTCCAGCGTCAGTTCCATTGGCAACAAATGCCAAATCGGCCATGAAGACGAAATAATGGTGCTGGCCTACTCGCACAACATGATCGCGGGCAACGATGGCGGCACCTCAAATGGGCGGGGTCAACACATGCCCATCATAATCACCAAAAACATTGATAAAGCCTCACCACTGTTGGCAACCGCCTTGCACGAACAAGAAGAAGTCGACTGCACCATCAACCTCTACAGAACCTCCCCGGCCGGCGGCCAGGATAAATACTATGCAATCAAACTGACCGGCGCACGAATTGCCCACATCACCCTGCAAGTCCCCCACGCCCTCCATATGAATGAAGCCCAACCTCAAGAAGTGGTCTCCATCAGATACCGCGATATCAGCTGGACACACATTCAGGCAGGCACAAGCGCTTACAGCACTTGGGGCAACCAGAGTGAATGAGTCAACGTGCGACATACATGACGTAACAAGAGCCGCGTCAGACCTGGTCGCGTTCGGTTGCACACTGGGCGCGACTCAGTTTTTCGATAGCTTTATGCAGATTCAATTCAGTTCGATTGTTTCTTCTTACGCGAATGAAATCATCGCCGCGGTAGACGAAGGAATTATCAGTGCGCAGGAGGCCTTACAAGAAATCAGCTTGGAATGCGCGGAGTTGTCAGCGAAGGCAACATTTTATGCTCAAAACAGCGTGACCGTTGCTGCAGGGGCCATGCAAGTTCAATCAGGCCTCTCAATCATAGGCACTTCCAGAGGGGCCAGCGCGATGTTTGGCATCCCGTACATTGCCCACGGCGTCAATAACGTTTACGAGGGCGCGGGAAATATCTACCACGGTCCTGATGCACCTAATGCAGTTGGGCCTGTCCGGAAATTTTATCAGATGCAATTCGGGAGCATTCAAAACGGCAACATCGCTTACTACTCTGCCGATCTAATACTGTCCATGCATGGCATGCTAAAACTAGTCCGCAGACGAGATTCAACTGAATTATTCACCCATGACCCACTAAACTATAAGCACGCCTACAAGCAATTGGGAAAGCTGACTTTGGCGTTCGAAGGTTTGGTAGACTCATTGACAATCAAAACGTTAATAGATGAAAGCAAATCCGCGCAGCCTCGTCAGCAAGCTAGCGAACATTGAGCATATCTAACTATTTGCGTATTCGATTCAACAGACCAAAACTGACGACGATCATGAAACCTAGGAAAATGAGAAACGCACCACAAACAAACAAGTAGAACGGAATTCCGAATAATAAAGCCATATCTTCCACTAGCGAAATAAAGACCAGTGTAAGCATTGCCGAACCAAAAAAAATTCCAACCCAAGACGCAAAGGTGCTTGTTCTCTTAATTTTTCCGGATCCACCGAACCAAAGGTGATGCATCTTTGGAACATCGTAGGCAAATGCGAAAGCAATTAAAACCATATGAATTATCACCCAAGTAATCACTAGGTAAAAATTCTCTAGATGCACCAACTTGCGTATCAACGACATGATCACCATCGTGCAGAAACCTGTGCACAATAATATCAACGGGAGCATTCTAATATAATTGCCGATATTCCGTAATTTCATAGAGAGGACCAAGCATGGACGATAGTGGATTTAATTACCTCTAAGCGTCAACCAATCAGAGCTATCAGAAAGAGCAGATCACTTCCCGACAGAAGCGAACACACTCAACGTTTTAGCTCATCGCCGACGAGGGGGCCCAAGCTTCATTTTGAATCTCATAAATAAAGTTGATATTAAAACGACGAATACCGAATAGGTTACAACTATATGCATGGCCTCATCCAAGAAAAAAAATTCTTCAACAAATGCCATAATGAAAAATGTAGACAGCATCGAACCACCCACCATGTCAAAACATATAACAAACAACGGTGACTTTTTAGGAGGCCCTGAAAGCCCTGTCAAATGAGCCTTTAGCGCTGGCGCATAATAAAAATAATGCATAACTCCGAATATCAGAAACATCAAGACTGTCATGGCTTGCAGAATCATTCCTTCGAGAGGTACAAGTTTTCTGAGCAACCAGATAAAGAAAATTGTATAAACCCAACAGAGGATAAGCGACAAGGAAAATATAACAACTGCATCCACAGTATTTTTGATACGCACGAATTTATTCTCACACTATTGAAATTAATATTTCCGACAAGCAAAATACAAACTCTGGACGCAACATCTCGCTATGCCGCTGAATTTTAACCTCAATTGATTTGTGTAATGCAGAAAAAACCCTTATCTCTGCAATATCAGAATGGTCTTACAGAATTATCCTGCTAATCGCACATGCCCATGCCACCAAAAGGAGATGTATGTAAGATATTTCGCTTTTTAAAGTATTAACCACCAAAAAAAGCGACAGATCAGTACATTCAAATCGACCTATAAACTTTTCGCATCAACTTAACCTACGAGCTCTTTCACCATTGGCACACAAGCTAACCGAAGCCCAGAAGGCGAATGGTAAATAGACACTTCCTGGCCAACGTACCCGCATCTGCGATAGAAATCCGCTGCATTTAAAGTTGCGTCCAGTTTCACTTCGGCTAGTCCCAGATCCCGCGCCAGTGCTTCCAAATGATTGAGGATTTTCAGGCCGATCCCGCGCCCCATGAACTCCGGCGATACGAAGATTGCCCCAATCTCCCTGCCCTCCAAATCCAGCATCCCGGTCGCCACCGGCTCACCCTTCACACATCCCAGATAAAAATACTTATCCATCAAAACGTCGTAACCATCCTCGGCAGCGCCAGCCGTCCAGGCCAGCATCTGTTCTGCGGTGTACGCACCGATACATTGATGGCGGATCGCGCGAAGGCGTATGTCGAACGCGACTTGAGCATCGCTGTGAACGGCACGTCTGATGTCGAACATCTCAATCTCCATTTACCATCCGTGGACGGAGAACTAAAAAGCCCCGTCCATTGCTGGCGGGGCCTTGGGGCATTACATCAAATACATATCAGAAGTTAGCCGGCGTATTCGCGCTGATAATTTCCGCTTCATCCTGGCCAATATTGCGAAACCGGTGCGGCAGCGTGGTCGGGAAGTAATACCCATCGCCCGCGTTCAACACGCTGATCTGCCCATCCACGGTCAACTCAACCGTCCCGCGCGTCACCAGCCCGCACTCCTCGCCTTCAGCGTGCACGATGGGTTCCTCACCCGAGCTCGCACCCGGCGCGTATTGCTCGCGCAGCAAGCGCATCTGCCGACTCGGCACGGAAGCGCCGATCAGCAGCAATCGCAGGCCATGACGGCCGAGATCCGGTTGTTCATTGGCGCGGAATACGTATTGGTGCTCGCGCGGCGGCTGGTCGAAGGTGAAGAAGTCTGCGAGGGACATGGGGATGCCTTCGAGCAGTTTTTTCAGTGAGCTGACGGAGGGGCTGACGCGATTCTGTTCGATCAGGGAGATGGTGGCATTGGTGACGCCGCTACGCCGGGCCAGCTCGCGCTGGGACAGTTTGTAGCTTTCGCGTACTAATTTGAGTCGTGAGCCCGTGTCCATGACAGCCTTATGTGTGAACGACTTAAGGGGTTATGGGGGTGGATGGCGGGCGACTTTTGGCCGCGAGGTACGCCGCTTCCCTGTCCCAGAAACGTGAAAGGCGGGTATTAAATCACGTTTGCGGGTGTTGCTCAGCAGGTTCGATGGGTGGGGGGTAAAAAAGCCTGGCGGGGTTGAGTCAGGTTGCGATTTTGGCGGCTCTAGCGGGATTGATGGTGACTGACAGGGCCTCATCGCGAGCAAGCTCAGCTCCCACAGATTGACCGTGGTTGGGTGCAGTTTTTTGTTTGGCATGGAGATCCTGTGGGAGCTGAGCTTGCTCGCGATGGCGGTGTGTCAGGTGACAGCAGTTCTGACTGTACCGCCGTCTTCGCGAGCAAGCTTCGCTCCTACAGTTTGACCGTGGCTGAGTGCAGTTTTTTGTTTGGCATGGAGATTCTGTAGGAGCTGAGCTTGCTCGCGAAAGCGGTGGGTCAGGTGACAGCAACTCTGACTGTACCGACGTCTTCGCGAGCAAGCTCAGCTCCCACAGATTGACCGTGGTTGGGCGCAGTTTTTTGTTTGGCATGGAGATTCTGTGGGAGCTGAGCTTGCTCGCGATGGCGGTGGGTCAGGAGACAGCAATTCTGACCGTACCGACGTCTTCGCGAGCAAGCCCAGCTCCTACAGATATTGCGTGGTCAGATGCCGAAGCGGTCGCGCAGGGCGTAGTAGGCGGCGCCCATGGCGGTGAGTGGGGCCTGGAAGGTGCGGCCGCCGAGCATCGGCATGTGCGGTAGAGACGCGAAAGCATCGAAGCGTTCAGCGTCGCCGCGGATCATTTCGCTGATCAGTTTTCCGGCCAGGTGTGAGCACGTCACCCCGTGGCCGCTGTAGCCCTGCATGTAGTAGGCGTTTTTCTCGATGCGGCCGAATTGCGGCATGCGTGACATGGTCAGCAGGAAGTTGCCGGTCCAGCGGTAGTCGATTTTCACGTCCTTCAACTGCGGG
The DNA here is from genome assembly GCF_007828705.1 of Pseudomonas sp. SJZ131. Taxonomy (NCBI): domain Bacteria; kingdom Pseudomonadati; phylum Pseudomonadota; class Gammaproteobacteria; order Pseudomonadales; family Pseudomonadaceae; genus Pseudomonas; species Pseudomonas sp. SJZ131. The sequence continues at coordinate 1,516,264 of NZ_VIVC01000001.1, forward strand.
AAGGTCTTGAGGATTTTCGGCTTGATCAACTGCTCGATGTCGTCCGGCTCACGCGCGCCGTAGACCACGCCGCCGCCGTACAGCAATCGGTTGTCGGCAGTGAGGCGGTAGTAATCGAGCAAGTAATTGCAGTCTTCAACGCAGTAATCGTTTTTGATCAGGCTGCGCGCGACTCGCTCGGACAGCGGTTCGGTGACGACGATTTGCGAGCCGCAGGGCATGCTTTTACGTGTCACGCGGTTGTCGAGGTCTTGCGGCAAATAGGCGTTGCCGGCGATCAGCAAATACTTGGCGCGGACCAGGCCTTTGGCGGTGCGCACGGTGATCGGCTCGCCGTAGGTGATTTCCACCGCTGCCGACTGTTCGTAGATTTTGCCGCCCAGGCCGATGATCGCCGAGGCTTCACCGAGCGCCAGGTTCAGCGGATGAATATGGCCGCCCTGCATGTCGAGCAAACCGCCGACGTAGTTGTCGCAACCGACTTCGCGCTGGATATCCGCCGCGTCGAGCATTCGCAGGTTCTTGTTGCCGTAGCGCTCCCAACTGTTTTTCTGCTCGGCCAGGCCTTTGAGTTGCTTTTTGTTCAGCGCGGCGAAAATGCCACCGGGCTTGTAGTCGCACTGGATGTCGTAGTGCTGAATGCGCGAACGGATGATGTCGGCGCCTTCGAAGATCATGCTGCCGAGGACTTCGGCGGTCTTGTCGCCGTAACGTTCTTCGATCACGTCGACGTCGCGGCTGTACGAGTTGACCAGTTGCCCGCCGTTGCGACCGCTGGCGCCGAAGCCGACTTTGGCGGCTTCGAGCACGGTCACGCTGTAGCCCGCTTCGGCGAGGAACAGTGCCGAGGACAAACCGGTGTAACCCGCGCCGATCACGCAGACGTCGCAGTCCACCGCTTGTTCGAGCACCGGAAAATCGCCGGTGAAATTGCGGGTGGCGGCGTAGTAGCTGTTTACATGTGTGGTGTGCTTCATAAAGTTCTCCGATGGCCGTCGGCAATCGCCGGCGGCCGCCGTTGTAGAGGTGTCAGAGCTTGATCCAGGTCGCTTTGAGTTCGGTGTATTTGTCGAACGCATGCAGCGATTTGTCCCGACCATTACCCGACTGCTTGAACCCGCCAAACGGCGCGGTCATGTCGCCGCCGTCGTACTGATTGACCCAGACGCTGCCGGCGCGCAAACCACGGGCGAAGGTGTGGGCCTTGCTCAGGTTGCTGGTCCACACGCCCGCCGCCAGACCGAAGATGCTGTCGTTGGCAATCGCCAGCGCTTCATCGAAGGTGTCGAAGGTGATCAGCGACAGCACCGGGCCGAAGATTTCTTCCTGGGCGATGGTCATGGCGTTGGTCACACCGTCGAAAATCGCCGGTTCCACGTAGAGGCCACCGGTGCTTTCGAGGGTGCGGCTGCCGCCCGCGATCAGTTGCGCGCCTTGGTCCTTGCCAACCTGGATGTAGCGCAAAACGTTGTCCAATTGGCGCTGATCGACGACCGCGCCGACGGTGGTTTCCGGGTCGAGTGCGTGCCCCGGTTTCCACGCTTGCAGCGCTTCGACCAGCAGCGGAATGAACTGCTCGCGGATCGAACGCTCGACCAGCAACCGCGAACCGGCGGTGCACACTTCGCCCTGGTTGAAAGCAATCGCGCCCGCCGCTGCTTGTGCTGCCGCGCGCAAATCCGGCGCGTCGGCGAACACCACGTTTGGACTCTTCCCCCCTGCTTCGAGCCATACGCGTTTCATGTTGCTTTGCCCTGCGTAGATCAGCAGTTGCTTGGCAATCGCGGTCGAGCCGGTGAAGGCCAGCACGTCGACGTCCATGTGCAACGCCAACGCCTTGCCGACGGTGTGGCCGTAACCTGGCAGGACGTTGAACACGCCTTTCGGAATGCCTGCGTCGAGTGCCAACTGCGCGATGCGGATCGCGGTCAGCGGGGATTTTTCCGACGGTTTGAGGATGAACGAGTTGCCCGCCGCGAGCGCCGGGGCGAACTTCCAACTGGCCATGATCAACGGGAAGTTCCACGGCACGATGGCGGCGACCACGCCCGCAGGTTCACGGGTGATGAGGCCGAGTTGGTCGTGCGGCGTGGCGGCGACTTCGTCGTAGATTTTGTCGATGGCCTCGGCGCTCCAGCGGATCGCATTGGCGGTCGCCGGGATGTCGATGTTCATCGAATCGCTGATTGGTTTGCCCATGTCGAGGGTTTCGAGCAGCGCCAATTCTTGCTGGTTGGCGAGGATCAGATCGGCGAATCGAATGAGGATTGTTTTGCGCTCGGCGGGTGCGAGGCGCGCCCAGACGCCGGACTCGAAGGTCCGCCGCGCGACGGCGACGGCGGCGTTGGCGTCGGCTTCGTCGGTGCTGGCGACATTGGCCAGAAAACGGCCGTCAACCGGGCTGATGCATTCGAAATTGTCACCGCTGAGTGCATCGCGGTATTGGCCGTCGATGAAAGCCCGACCTTCGATGGATAAGGACTGAAAGCGTTGCTCCCAGTCACTGCGAGTGTTTGTCATTGTTGTGACTCGACGCGGGGGAATGAGTGATCGTTGGGACATGGCGTGTCAGGTGATTGCAGTGGTGATAGCGCGGCCGTCATCGCGGGCAAGCTTTGCTCCTACGGGTTTGTGTCGGGCACAGAAATTGTGCACGTCGCAAAACTGTAGGAGCAAAGCTTGCTCGCGATGAGGCCATCACATCCAACATCAAACCCAACAGCCCACCCCGTTAAACCGTGTGCAGATACCAGTTGTACTCAAGGTCGGAGATGGAGTTCTCGAACTCGGCCAGCTCGCTTTCCTTGCACGCGACGAATACGTCGATGTACAGCGGGTCGATGTATTTGGCCATGACTTCGCTGTCGTCGAGCTCGCGCAGTGCGTCGCGCAGGTTGTTCGGCAGGCTCTGCTCGTTCTGCTCGTAGCTGTTGCCTTCAACCGGGGCGCCGGGCTCGATCTTGTTGGTCAAGCCGTGGTGAATCCCGGCCAGCACCGACGCCATCAACAAGTACGGGTTGGCATCTGCACCCGCCACGCGGTGCTCGATGCGCACCGAGTCCGGCGAGCCGGTCGGCACGCGCACCGCCACGGTACGGTTGTCGATGCCCCAACTCGGCGAGTTCGGCACGTAAAACTGCGCGCCGAAACGGCGGTACGAGTTGACGTTCGGGCAGAGGAAAGCCATTTGCGCCGGCAGGGTCTCGAGCACACCGCCGATCGCGTGACGCAGTGCGGCGTTCTGCTCGGGATCCTCGCTGGCAAAGATGTTGTTGCCTTCCTTGTCGAGAATCGAAATGTGCACGTGCAAACCATTGCCCGCCTGGCCCGGATACGGCTTGGCCATAAACGTGGTGTCCATCTCGTGGTCGTAGGCGATGTTCTTCACCAGACGCTTGAGCAACACCGCGTAGTCGCAGGCTTGGATCGGGTCGTTGACGTGATGCAGGTTGACTTCGAACTGCGCCGGGGCGCTTTCCTTGACGATCGCGTCGGCAGGAATGCCCTGCTCTTTCGCGCCTTCGAGAATGTCTTGCAGGCAATCGACATACTCGTCGAGGTCATCGATCAGATACACCTGAGTCGACACCGGACGCTTGCCCGACACCGGCGAGCGCGGCGATTGCGGACGACCGTTGACGTTGTCCTGATCGATCAAATAGAACTCAAGCTCGAACGCCGCACAGATGGTCAGGCCCATTTCATCGAATTTGCGCACCACATTCGCGAGAACTTCACGCGGGTCGGCGAAAAACGGCTGGCCTTCAAGTTCGTGCATGGTCATCAGCAATTGCGCGGTTGGGCGCTTCTGCCAAGGCTCGATGCTCAGGGTGTCGGGGATGGGGTAGCAGATTCGGTCTGAGTCGCCGATGTCCAGACCCAGGCCGGTGCTTTCCACCGTAGAACCGTTGATATCCAGAGCAAACAGCGACGCCGGGAGGTTGATGCCTTTTTCGTAAACCTTATGAAGACTGGTGCGTTCGATGCGCTTGCCGCGCACCACACCGTTCATATCCGCAATCAGAAGGTCGACGTACAAAACCTCAGGATATTTCTTAAGGAATGCGTTTGCTTCGTTGAGTTGAACGGTACGCAGAGGGACCGACATGATGCACCTATTAGCTGTTAATTATTATGTTCACTACGGTGTAGCGAGGCCAGTCAACCCGAACGGCAAAGTGAAGTCAATAGCGAACACTTGGCCTTTCAACCTTTATTCCCGGGCCTTTTATGGGCACGAGAGTGCCAATCAAGGCGCCAGACCCGCGCAGATCCTGAGCATCGGACGGTCGGCGTTTAGAATTTTTTACATGAGAGTTGTTAATTAAAATCAACAAGGCTAAGCTCCGGAAAAGCTCGTTCAAGTGTGAAACTTCGAGGTGATAAAAATGGCATTCAAGCCATTGATCGGCGTTACAGCGTGCGTCAAACAGATTGGCCCGCACCCCTACCACGTCAGCGGCGACAAGTACTTGCGTGCTGTCAGCGTCGCGGCTTTGGGGTTGCCCGTGGTCATTCCTTCCCTGGGCCAAGTGACGGAAATCGACGACCTGCTCGCGCAGCTCGACGGTCTGTTGCTGACCGGCTCCCCGTCCAATGTTGAACCCATCCACTATCAAGGCCCCGCCAGTGCTCCGGGCACGGATCACGACCCGGCGCGGGACGCCACAACTCTTCCTTTATTGCGCGCAGCGATTGCCGCCGGTGTTCCGGTGCTGGGCATTTGCCGTGGCTTTCAGGAAATGAACGTGGCGCTCGGCGGCAGCCTGCATCAGAAGGTCCATGAGCTGCCCGGCATGCTCGATCACCGCGAGGCGGACAGTCCCGAGTTGGCGGTGCAATACGCACCGGCCCACGCGGTGGCGGTGCAGCCCGGCGGCGTGTTCGAAGCGCTGGAGTTGCCGGCCGAGTTTCAGGTCAACTCGATTCACAGCCAAGGCATTGATCGACTGGCACCGGGCCTGCGCTGCGAGGCAGTGGCGCCGGACGGTTTGATCGAGGCGATTTCGGTCGTGGACAGCCAGGCTTTTGCGCTCGGCGTGCAATGGCACCCGGAATGGCAGGTGCTGGACAACCCTGCTTATTTGAGAATTTTCCAGGCGTTTGGCGACGCGTGCCGGCAACGCGCGGCGCTGCGTAAAAAACGCTGACGACTTAAACCCTCATCTATCGATTTAACTGCCCCGGTGAACGGGCGGGTGCGCCGACGCGCGCTGCTTCTTCACGCGTAAAAAACGCAACACGACAACAACAAGCACCACCAGGCAGCCAGGATGGCGGCGCCGAATAAGCCCGAGCGGTATGGATTACCCCTGTAGAAGCAAAGCTTGCTCGCGATGGCGGTCGAACATTCAACATTGATGTCGATTGCCAGGCCCTCATCGCGAGCAGGCTTTGCTCCTACAAGGGACATCCGTACCGGCAGGGCTTGCAATCAACTATTAAGTCAGGCCGCGTTGGCCCGACGACTGAAACCTGTTGGGAGTTTCAAATGGCAAACGCCTCCAGCACTTACAGGAAGGCTCTTGAAGGTCATCAGGCACCGAAAAAGGTCTTGGTGAAAATCGATCGCGTGACCAAAAAGTTCGACGAAACCGTGGCCGTGGACGACGTGTCCCTGGAAATCCATCACGGCGAAATCTTCGCCCTGCTCGGTGGTTCCGGCTCGGGCAAATCGACCCTGCTGCGCATGCTCGCAGGCTTCGAGCGGCCAACCGAAGGGCGGATTCTGCTCGACGGCGTCGACATCACCGACATGCCGCCGTACGAGCGGCCGATCAACATGATGTTCCAGTCTTACGCGCTGTTCCCGCACATGACGGTGGCGCAGAACATTGCCTTCGGCCTCAAGCAGGATCGTTTGTCCGCCAGCGAAATCGACGCTCGCGTCGAAGAAATGCTGCGTCTGGTGCACATGACCCAATACGCCAAACGCAAACCCCATCAGTTGTCCGGCGGCCAGCGTCAGCGCGTCGCCCTCGCCCGCTCGCTGGCGAAACGGCCGAAGTTGCTGCTGCTCGACGAACCGATGGGCGCGCTGGATAAAAAACTCCGTTCGCAGATGCAACTTGAGTTGGTGCAGATCATCGAGCGGGTCGGCGTGACCTGCGTAATGGTTACGCACGACCAGGAAGAAGCCATGACCATGGCCGAGCGCATCGCGATCATGCACCTCGGCTGGATCGCCCAGATCGGCAGCCCGGTGGACATTTACGAAGCGCCGGTCAGCCGCATGGTCTGCGAATTCATCGGCAACGTGAACGCCTTCGACGGCACCGTGGTCGAGGACCTGGAAGGTCACGCGATCATCCACAGCCCGGATCTGGAACAGAAGATTTACGTCGGTCACGGCGTCAGCACCTCGGTGCAGGACAAGTCGATCACCTACGCCATCCGCCCGGAAAAAATGCTCGTCAGCACCACCCAACCGGAATTTCGCTACAACTGGTCCCGCGGCAAAGTCCACGACATTGCCTACCTCGGCGGCCACTCGGTGTTCTACGTTGAACTGCCGGGCGGCAAAGTCGTGCAGTCGTTCATGGCCAACGCCGAACGCCGGGGCGCACGTCCGACCTGGGACGATCAGGTCTACGTGTGGTGGGAAGACGACAGCGGCGTGGTACTGCGCTCATGAAAACCTTCAATCAGCAATTCCTCAGACTGGTCCCCAGCGGGCGCAAAGTGGTGATCGGGATTCCGTTCATCTGGCTGTTCCTGTTCTTCATGCTGCCGTTCTTTCTGGTGATGAAAATCAGCTTTTCGGAAGCGGCGCTGGCGATCCCGCCGTACTCGGAGATCTACACCTTTGCCGAGCAGAAATTCGAACTGCTGCTCAACCTCGGCAACTACAGCCTGCTGACCCAGGATGAGCTGTACGTTTCGGCGTACCTCGGCTCGTTGAAAGTCGCGCTGCTGAGTACTTTGATGTGCCTGGTGATCGGTTTTCCGATGGCCTACGCGATCACCAAAGCGAGCAAGGAAACGCAAAACGTCCTGCTGCTGTTGATCATGATGCCGACCTGGACCGCGATCCTGATCCGCGTGTATGCGTGGATGGGCATCCTCAGCAACAACGGTTTGCTCAACGCATTCCTGATGTGGAGCGGGTTGACCTCGGCACCGATCGAGATCCTCAACACCAACACGGCGGTGTACATCGGCGTGGTTTACGCCTACCTGCCGTTCATGGTGTTGCCGCTCTACGCCAACCTCGTCAAGCACGACAACAGCCTGCTGGAAGCCGCGTCGGACCTGGGTTCGAGCAACTTCAACAATTTCTGGAAAATCACCGTGCCGCTGGCCAAGAACGGCATCATCGCCGGTTGCATGCTGGTGTTCATTCCGGTGGTCGGCGAGTTCGTGATTCCAGAACTGCTGGGCGGCCCGGAGACGCTGATGATCGGGCGTGTGCTGTGGCAAGAGTTCTTCAATAACCGCGATTGGCCGGTAGCGTCCGCGCTGGCGGTGGTGATGCTGTTGATCCTGATTGTGCCGATTCTGCTGTTCAACCGCAGCCAGGCCAAAGAGATGGAGGCACGGGGATGAAACGCTTCGGATTTTCTAAGTTCATGCTGGTTTTCGGCCTGTCGTTTATCTACCTGCCGATGCTGATTCTGGTGATCTACTCGTTCAACGCCTCGAAACTGGTGACGGTTTGGGGCGGCTGGTCGGTGAAGTGGTACGTCGGTTTGCTCGACAACACGCAGCTGATGGGCTCGGTCGTGCGCTCGCTGGAAATTGCCTTTTACACCGCGATTGCGGCGGTGGCGCTGGGCACGCTGGCGGCGTTCGTGCTGACGCGGGTTACGCGGTTCAAAGGTCGCACGCTGTTCGGCGGGTTGGTGACGGCGCCGCTGGTAATGCCGGAGGTGATCACCGGTCTGTCGCTGTTGCTGCTGTTTGTGGCGATGGCGCAGATGATCGGCTGGCCGATGGAACGCGGCATCGTCACTATCTGGATTGCCCACACCACGTTCTGTGCAGCGTATGTGGCGGTGGTGGTCTCGGCGCGTTTGCGTGAGCTGGATCTGTCGATTGAAGAAGCGGCGATGGACCTCGGCGCGCGGCCGTTGAAGGTGTTTTTTTTAATCACCATTCCGATGATCGCGCCGTCACTGGCGGCGGGCGGCATGATGTCGTTTGCGCTGTCGCTGGATGACCTGGTGTTGGCAAGTTTTGTTTCCGGGCCGGGTTCGACGACGCTGCCGATGGAGGTGTTTTCGGCGGTGCGTCTGGGCGTGAAACCTGAGATCAACGCGGTGGCGAGCCTGATTCTGTTGGCGGTGTCGATCGTTACGTTCATGGTCTGGTACTTCAGCCGCCGCGCCGAAGCCAACCGCAAACGTGCGATCCAGGAAGCGATGGACCAGACGGCCAATGAATCGTGGACACAACCCAACAGCCAAAGAGCCGGAGCGACGGCCTGAGGTTGCTGCTGATCGGTCAAGTGAACACCAACCCTGTGGCGAGGGGGCTTGCCCCCGTTGGGTCGCGAAGCGCCCCCAAAACCTGCAACCGAGGTGTATCAGGTACACCGCGCTCACTGGTTTTACGACTGCTTCGCAGCCGAACGGGGTCAAGCCCCCTCGCCACAGAAAGCTCACTCGCCACACGCTTGTGTTTTGAATAAAAAAGAATGGAGTTGTACCGATGAAAATGTTTGGCAGGGCTCTGCTGACACTGTCCTTATTGGGCGCCATGGCGACGGTTGCCCAGGCCAACGACAAGGTTTTGCGCGTTTATAACTGGTCGGATTACATCGCCCCGGACACGCTGCAAAAGTTCGAAGACGAGACCGGTATCCGCGTCACCTACGACGTGTTCGACAGCAATGAAACCCTCGAGGCACGCCTGCTCGCGGGTAAATCCGGGTACGACATCGTCGTGCCGTCGAACAGCTTCCTGGCCAAGCAGATCAAGGCTGGCGTCTATCAGGAACTGGACAAATCGAAGCTGCCGAACTGGAAAAACCTTAATCCGGTGCTGCTGAAAAACGCCTCGGCCAGCGACCCGGACAATGCGCACGCCTTCCCGTACATGTGGGGCTCGATCGGTATCGGTTTCAACCCGGCCAAGGTCAAGGAAGTGCTCGGGGCCGATGCGCCAACCAACTCCTGGGACTTGCTGTTCAAACCGCAGAACGCGGAAAAACTCAAAGCTTGCGGCATCAGTTTCCTTGATTCGCCGACCGAGATGCTGCCGGCCGCGCTGCACTATCTGGGTTACCCGGTGAACTCGCAGGACAAAACGCAAATCGCCGAAGCCGAAGCGCTGTTCATGAAGATTCGGCCGTCGGTGGCGTACTTCCATTCCTCGAAGTACATCTCTGATTTGGCCAACGGCAACATCTGCGTGGCGGTCGGTTATTCCGGCGATGTGTTGCAAGCCAAGGCGCGCGCCAAGGAGGCTGGCGACAAAGTGAAGATCGATTACAGCATTCCGAAGGAAGGCGCCGGCAGCTTCTATGACATGGTCGCGATCCCACGGGACGCGGCGAACGTCGACAACGCCTACCTGTTCATGAACTTCCTGATGCGCCCGGACATCATCGCCGAGATCACCAACAACATCGGCTACAGCAACGCCAATGCCGCCGCGACGCCGTTGGTGGATGAAGCGATTCGCGACGATCCGGGCTCGTATCCGTCGCTAGCAGTGATGGCGACGCTGTACGCAATTCCCGACATGCCAATTGGCGTGCAACGCGTCATGACGCGTGGCTGGACGCGGGTAAAACTCGGCAAGTAATCACCTCACTGATCGTTTCCGCGCTCGGCGTTCGGGAGTGGATGGAACGCGGCGCGTCCCGGGCTGCATTCCCACACGGAGCGTGGGAACGATCAAATTCCTGCTGGATATTCAGGACAGCAGCGGCCATTCGGCCAGCGCTCGATAGCGGCCCTTGTGCGATTCGAACAGGGTGAAATGCTCGGCGCGCAGGACGAACTCCGGCGGCGCCGCAACCTCAGGCAACGGCAATCGATAGTCGCGCATCAAGGTCAAATGCGGGCGAAACTCCTTCGGCAAAACGGCAAAACCAAACGGCAACATCGCCTGCTCCAGCGCATACACCAACCGCAACAGCGGCGGCGGCGCCTGCTCCGAGGCCAGCACCAGCACTGCGGATTTGCGCCAGGCATCCAGACGATCCAGCGCGACGCGCAACGCCACGCCCGGCACGCGGACCTTCGCTGCGGCGCTGCAAATATCAGCAATCTGCGCCAGCCCCACGTCGCCCAGAAACAACAGCGTCAGGTGAAAGTTTTCTGCCGGCACAGGGCGTCCGTGACGCAGTTGCAAGGCGCTGCGCCACTGCGCAATCGCCCGGCGCTGCTCGGGCGCGCAGCTCAGGGCGAAGAACAGCCGCTTGCTCGGCTCATGGGATTCGTCGCTCACGCCTGGCACCTCCGGACATGCACGTTATAGTTGAACCAACCGCATCAACCGGAGGGCGCCATGCGACAGATCATCAGCAAAGAGCCGTGGTGGGCGATGCCGCCGCAACCCGGCCAGGATGAAGCCGAGCTGGATTGGGGCTGGCTGGTTCACTATAGCGAAGGTGAGCCGCGTTTCGAGTTTGTGCGGGAGCGGCCGACGGATAGCGAAATCCGCAACCGCAAAAGTTGCCGGATCACCCCGTCGGCGGAGTGATCCCGCCAGAGATCAGCCGTTCACCATCGGACAGCAGCGGATTGACGCGGGTGGTTGTGTCTGGCCAGACGATTCCGGAAATAACCACCGTCTCTGGCCAACAACAAAACCTGTGGCGAGCGAGCTCGCTCGCGTTGGAGTGCGCAGCACTCCCCATCTTTCAGGGCCAACAAACAGGGGCCGCTGCGCAGCCCAACGCGAGCAAGCTCGCTCGCCACAGGGATCTGGTTCACCCCACATAATCTGGTTTACCTCACATAATCTGCTTCACGATCCAGGACAAAACCACGGTTTCTGGCCAACAACAAATCCTGTGGCGAGCGAGCTTGCTCGCGTTGGAGTGCGCAGCACTCCCCTTCTTTCAGGGCCAACAAACAGGGGCCGCTGCGCAGCCCAACGCGAGCAAGCTCGCTCGCCACAGGAATCTGGTTCACCCCTCATAATCTGGTTCACCTCACGAAATCTGGTTCAGCCAACAGGAGCTGGTTCACCCAACAGGTGCTGACTCACCCCACAAACCTGTCTCAGCTCAGATTAGCTGCCTCACCTCACAAGTCGGTTCAACCATGAATGCCATCAATCACGGTGACATCTGCTCACTGGTCGCTTGCGGCGGGTTCCAATCGACAGCGCCACTGTTTGAGCTGACCGACGATACTTCAGCGCGTCCGCCGAGGCTGCCCTCGACCTGCCCGGCGATGTACAGCGTCCCCGCCATTACCCCGGTGGTCGGGTTTTGCACCAGTTTGGTCCAGGCTTTATCGAAGGTATTGCCCAGACTGCTGCGAATCAGCGCTTCACTGTCGGGTCGGTCATTGGCCTGAAGAATCGCGCGGATCCCCGCCACGCCAACCGTAATCAAACCGCCGGCAAAGCGCCCCGCCGCTGCTGCCACCGCGCTCGCCGCGCCGCGCGGGGCCATTTCGGCTTCCATGCGTTGGCTGGCGCGCTTGGCTACTGGCGCCATCGCCGTATCGGTGGAATCCACACCTTTGTCGCCACCGGCCTTGTGGATCTTGTCGATCAGCGCCGCATACGCCGGCAACGTGTTCAACGGCTCGGCTTGCATCAACTGATACAGCGAAGCATTGCGCGCCGGCGGCGGCCCGAGGGCAATCGCCGGGACTTTCTGCAAGCGCCCATTGAGTTGCGCCATCGGCACGCCGTGGCGCTGGGAAATGCGCTGCAATTCTTCCTGCAGGATGTCGACGTAGAACGCCGTGGCCAAACCGAGAATCGCCTCGGGATCAATTTCCACGGCTGCCGGCGCCAAGACCCGCTGCTGATATTGCTCCAGCAAATACGCGGCCAAACGCTTGGCCGACGCATCCTGCTCACCCTGCGAACTGATCGAATACCAACTGACCTTCATCGACAGCCATTCCTGGGTCCAATAGCTGCTGAACCAGGGAATGAAGTTTTCTTCGGTCAATTGGTAAACCCGCGTGCGCCAATAATCCATGGCGCCACGGGCGTAGATTTTGGTCTGTTCGGTGGCCGATTGCGACGCGGCGACGATCTCCCGATCAACCTGCTGCCAAGTGGCGGGCGCGACGAAAACCGCCGGGGCAACCACCGGCGCGCGCGCAGGCGTGGCGCATCCGGCCAAGACCAACAACACGGCGACGATCAGCGAACGCAGGTCCAAGATCGCGGTGTCCTGCAGGCGACGCCGGGCGGACTGCCCGGTGCTCATAAAGGTATTGAGTTGAGTATAGGTTGAGGGTTTTTGCCGTTCGTCTGGTGGGTGGAGGTTGATGGGGCAATGGAGCAGCATCGCGAGCAGGCTCACTCCTACAGGGATTGGCGTCGTTCAGAGGTTTTGCGATCAGCCGCTACCCCTCATTACTCAACCATCACTCACGTCGATAACCACCATCGCCACGCGCGCCTTCCGCAAAAAAACCGCCCGATGCACCATCAGCCCCATCGCCAACGCATCCCCGCATCGGAGGGGCACATCATGTTGATTCATCTGCTGACCTGCCTGGCCCTCAGCGCCGTCACCCTGACCCTGTTTGCCCGTTTTTTCCTGGACATCGGTCAAACCGAGGAGCACTCGTCATGATCCACATCGTCAACCTGGCCGTGAGTTTCCCGGTATTCGGCAGCAACTACTATTCGCAGCATGTGGTCTCGCGCAAAGACCTCGCGCTGGTGTTCGACAAACAGTTCGAAGCCTTGCTGATGCCCGCCGCCGCCAATCACTTCAGCAACGAAGTGGTCGGGCTCAACGATCAATTCCGCTTTCTCAATGACGTACTCGTCGAACACCTGCTCGACGCCGAGCTGGCCCAACTGTCGTCGCGCCAGTTCACCTTCTGATCGGCGGCATTGGCAGCAACGCCTAAAGCGTCTGCTGCGAGTTGCCGAGGGTGCGCGCCTGTTCGATGGCCCATTCAAACGCATCCTCCATGTCGAGCAGATGCGGCTTGGGCTCATGGTCTTCACTGATTACCGTACCGTCCGGCCGGTAGACGCCGATAAACATCTGCAGCGAGCCATCGCGCAGAATCCTCGCTTTGACTTCAATCCTGCACCCGTTCGACAGGGTTTCCGTGTGGACCAAATGGCGCTCGGTCATTGCCCTACTCCTCGTGTCGTTGACGTTTCAAACCGTTGGTAGCTATTCAATGTAGCTTCTATGCAGACCAGCGATATGCCGCGAAATCCCTCATTTGCCCGCGAAATCACCTGCAACAGGACAGCGGCGGATTGCCACCTATACTCCACCCAGTCAACCCGCAAAGGATCTGCGCCTCCAACAATAAAAAGCAGAGGTGGAACATGGTCTGGCAGCAAATCTATGACCCGTTCGGCAATCCGTTGTTATCGACCTTCATGGCCGCCGTGCCGGTGGTGGTGATGCTCGCTTCACTGGCATTTTTCCACGTGAAGGCGCATCTGGCGGCGTTAATGGCCTTGGCTTCGGCGCTGTTGATCGCGATTTTTGCCTTCGGCATGCCGGCTGACATGGCCGGTTCGGCGGCATTGTTCGGCGCGGCCAACGGCTTGCTGCCGATTGGCTGGATCGTCCTCAACATCATTTTCCTGCACCGTCTGACCACCGAGAACGGCTCGTTCAAGGTGTTGCAGGATTCCCTCGCACGAATCACCGACGACCGGCGCCTGCAACTGCTGCTGATCGCGTTCTGTTTTGGCGCGTTCTTCGAAGGTGCGGCCGGGTTCGGCACGCCGGTGGCAGTGACCGGGGCGATTTTGATCGGCCTGGGTTTCTCGCCACTGGCCGCCTCGGGCCTGGCGCTGATCGCCAACACCGCGCCGGTCGCGTTTGGCGCCCTCGGTACACCGATCATCACGCTGGCCAAGGTCACCGGCCTGGATGAAATGGAGCTGTCGATGATGGTCGGTCGGCAACTGCCGTTCTTCTCGGTGCTGGTGCCGTTCTGGCTGATCTGGGCGTTTGCCGGGTGGCGCAAGATGCTCGAAATCTGGCCGGCGATTCTGATCGCCGGGGTCAGTTTTGCCATACCGCAATTTGTCGTCTCGAACTACCACGGGCCGATGCTGGTGGACGTGATCGCCGCACTGATCTCCATGGCGTGCCTGACCGGTTTCCTCAAGGTCTGGAAACCAGCGACCATCCACACCTCGGCGGCACTCTCGGGACGCGTCGACAACTCGAAAATCGACCCCGAACACGAGCAGAAAACCGAGACCAGCGGCACGTTTGCCGGGGACGCCAAACCTGCGGTGATGCGCGCGTGGATGCCGTGGATCATCCTCACAGTGTTCGTGTTTGCCTGGGGCACGCAGGGTTTCAAAAACATGTTCGATACCCGCGCCGTGGTGGATCCGCAAACCCAGTCGCAGCGGCTCGACCCGCAAGGCAAACCAGTGCGCGAAGCCAATCCGATCTTCGCCCCGGCCCTGACCTTCACCACGTTGCACCAGCAAATCGAGAAAGTGCCGCCGGTGGTGCCGCAGCCGAAAACCGAAGAAGCGATCTACAAATTCACCTGGTTCACCGCGACCGGCAGCGGGATTTTTTTCGCGGCGATTTTTGGTGGATTGCTGATGGGTTATTCGATCCCGCAATTGGCACGCCAGTACCTGAAAACGTTGTGGGTGGTGCGTTATTCGCTGATCACCATTGTTGCGATGCTGGCGCTGGGGTACCTGACGCGCTATTCCGGATTGGACGCGACCATGGGCCTGGCATTTGCCGCGACAGGGATTTTCTACCCGATGTTCGGCACCCTGCTCGGCTGGCTCGGCGTGGCGTTGACCGGCTCCGACACCGCGTCAAACGTGCTGTTCGGCGGCTTGCAGCGGGTCACGGCCGAGCAACTGGGGATCAGCCCGGTGTTGATGGCAGCGGCCAACAGTTCCGGGGGTGTGATGGGCAAAATGGTCGACGCACAGTCCATCGTGGTCGCCTCCACCGCCACGCGCTGGTATGGGCATGAAGGCGAAATTCTGCGCTACGTGTTCTTCCATTCGATTGTGCTGGCGATTCTGGTCGGCGGGCTGGTGACATTGCAGGCGTATGTAGCGCCGTTCAGCAGCATGGTGGTCGGCGGGCCTTGACACCCGCTCAGACCAACGGCGCGCCCCGCTGTGGAACTGTGGCGAGCGAGCACGCTCGCTCGCCATCAGGGAGCATTTTCGAGCATGTTTTCGGGGCGACAGGGAACCTTCCCCGTCGCAACTCATCACTTGATAATCGACTAAGCTTAAACAACTGAGTCAGTACGCCAGGGCGCGTTGAATAGTCGACTCGGTTCCTCGTTTAAACCTCCACCCGTTTTACGATTAGAATGCTGATTTTCACCGCCGCTGCGTAGCACCGGCGGATGGATCTATCGGGTCGCGGCTGCAGTAATAAAACGGCGCTTTCGATGGTTTCTCGAGGCGGGCGCAAGCCTGATAAATTTTGTCGCGGCGTAGCACGTCGCCTTCCCAAGGCACCGGCATGACCACTTCTCCTGACGCATCAACCAACGTTGCGCAACCCAAGCAACAACCGCAGCACCAACTCGACTTTGGTGTCGTCGGTATTGGCGCGTCCGCCGGGGGTTTGCAAGCGATCAAACTGTTTTTCGAGAACATGCCGCAGGACAACGGCATGGCGTTCGTGATCATCCTGCACCTGTCGCCGGACCACGAAAGCATCGCCGACAAGATCATCCAGGAATCGACCAAGATGCCGGTCCTGCAAGTCACCGAATCGGTGGCGATCGAACGCAATCACGTCTATGTCATTTCCCCCGCGCACCGCTTGGCAATGAACGACGGCAGGCTTGAAGTCAGCCCTGCCGACCCACGCCTGGGCCGGACCTCGGCCATCGACCTGTTCTTCCGCGACCTCGCGGACGTGCACCGCGAGCGCGCGTTTTGCCTGGTGTTGTCCGGCACCGGTTCGGACGGCGCGGTGGGTTTGTCGCGCATCAAGGAACAGGGCGGCGTGACGCTGGCCCAGGCGCCGGAAGACGCCGAGTTCGACGGCATGCCGCGCGCGGCGATTGAAACGCAGATGGTCGATCTGGTGTTGCCGGTGGTCGAGATGCCGCAAAAATTGCTCGAATTGTGGCGCAACGCCAAGGCAATCAGCCTGCCGCCGGTCAATGATCCCGACCTGCAAACCATCGCCTCCGTCGCCGAACGCGAATCGGTGGCTGCCGAACAGTTGCTGCGCGACATTCTGGTGCAACTGCGCGCTGGCACCGGTCACGACTTCAAGCACTACAAACGCGCCACGGTGCTGCGCCGCATCGAACGGCGCATGCAAGTCACCGCGCAGCCCGACCTCGCGGCTTATTACCGTTTCCTGCTGACCAGTCCGGAGGAAACCAAAGCGTTGCTCGCCGACATGCTGATCGGCGTGACCAATTTTTTCCGCGACCGCGAAGCCTTCGAAGCGCTGGAGCGCGACGTGATCCCGCAACTGGTTGCCGCCGCCGTTTCGGCGCACCCCGAGAAAGAAGAAATTCGCGTCTGGTCAGCCGGTTGCTCGACCGGCGAAGAAGTCTACAGCCTCGCGATGTTGCTCAACGACCAGATGCAACTCGACGCCAGCCAGGCTGCGTTGCAGCTGTTTGCCACCGATATCGACGAACGCGCAATCAGCGTCGGGCGTGGCGGTTTGTATCCGCAAGCCATCGTCACCGACGTGCCACCGACCCGCTTGCGGCATTACTTCAGCAAGGAAAACCAGCATTACCGGATTCGCAAAGAGCTGCGCGAAAAGGTTTTGTTCGCCAAGCACAGCCTGTTGTCCGACCCACCGTTCTCGCACATGGACTTGATCGTTTGCCGCAATCTGCTGATCTATCTGGATCGCGAAGTGCAACGTGAAATCCTGCAGATGTTCCACTTTGCCTTGCGTCCCGGCGGCTTCCTGTTTCTGGGCACCTCCGAAAGTGCCGACGCCTGCCACGACCTGTTTGCCCCGGTCGACAAACGCAACCGGATCTTCCGCGCCAAAACCGGCGCCGGCAGCAGCCGCCGTGCGCCGACCATGCCACGTGGAGGCTATGTGCGCACCGACATTACCCGCCAGGTCCCGCCCAGCAACAAGCCGCGCAAGTTGTCATTCGCCGACATTCACCAACGTGCAATAGAACACTCGGCGCCGCCGAGCATGATCGTCGATACCAACGCCGACATCCTGCACATGAGCGAAAGTGCCGGGCGCTATTTGCGCCATGTCGGTGGCGAGTTATCGCGTAATTTGCTGACGCTGATTGTCCCCGACCTGCGCCTTGAAGTGCGCACCACGCTGTTCCAGGCGCAACAGGGCAGTCAGGTGGTCAAGTCGCGCACGGTGGCGATCAAACGCGACGATCAAAGCTACCGCGTCGACCTGATCGCCCACCCGTATCGCGACGAGGAAACCGACAGCGAACTGGTCCTGTTGATGTTCGACGAAGTCGAAGTCGACCCGTCCGAGGCCTCGAACTCGACCGTGCTGCAAACTGAAAATCAGGTGCTGTCCAACCTCGAGCGCGAGTTGCAGCGCACCAAGTTGCAGTTGCAGGACACCATTGAACAGTCGGAAGTCTCCAGCGAAGAGCTCAAGGCTTCCAACGAAGAAATGCAGGCGATCAACGAAGAACTGCGCTCGGCCACCGAAGAGCTGGAGACCAGCAAGGAAGAGTTGCAGTCGATCAACGAAGAGCTGCTGACGGTCAACTTCGAACTGAAAACCAAAGTCGAAGAAACCGACAAGATCAACGATTACCTGACCAACCTGATCGCCTCCACCGACATCGCCACGGTGTTTGTCGACAGCAGCATGCGCATCAAATGGTTTACCCCGCGCGCCACCGATATCTTCAGCATGCTGCCGGTGGACACCGGGCGCTCGTTGCTCGACATCACCCACCGGCTCAATTACGACGACCTCGCCGGCGACGCCACGCAGGTATTCGAGTCGCTGAACATGATCGAGCGCGAAGTCAGCAGCACCGACAATCGCTGGTATATCGCGCGCCTGTTGCCCTACCGCTCCAGCGCCGATCACATCGACGGCACCGTGCTGACGTTCATCGACATCACCAAGCGCCACGCCGCTGAAGAAGAGTTGCGCCAGGGCGAAGAACGCATGCGCCTGGTCGCCGAAAGCACCCGCGACTACGCGATCATCACGCTCGACGAATTGGGCATCATCACCACGTGGAACAAAGGTGCGGAGCTAATTTTCGGCTACAGCAAAGCCGAGGCCGAAGGCGCGTATTACGACTTCATTTTCTCGGCCGAGGACCGCGCCGCCGGCATCCCGGAAAACGAGCTGTCGCGGGTGCGCATTCACGGTCGCAACGAAGACGAACGCTGGCACCTGCACAAGGATGGCAGCCGTTTTTATTGCAGCGGCGAAGTCACCCTCCTGCGCGGCGACAATTTGCAAGGCTACGTGAAAATCGCTCGTGACCTGACCGGCCACAAGCGCCTGCACGAAGAGCAAAACCAGCAATTGGCCGACACCCAGAGCAACAGCCATTTGAAGGATGAGTTTTTCGCGGTGATGTCCCACGAGCTCAAGCATCCGCTGAACCTGATCCAGCTCAACGCCGAATTGCTGCGGCGTCTGCCGCTGATCAAATCCACCGCGCCGGCGGAAAAAGCCGTCAACACCATTTGCGACGCCGTGAGCAGTCAGGCGCGGATCATCGATGACTTGCTCGACGTCGCCCGCGTGCGCACCGGCAAGCTGCGGCTCAAGCGCAGCACTGTGGATTTGAACCGGATGCTCCAGGACGTTTATCAAGTGGTAATCAACGCTCATCCGAACGTCGATGTGAAGCTTGAATTGCCCGAAGCATTGGTGATTGACGCCGACTCGACCCGTGTTGAGCAGATCGTCTGGAACCTTGTGAACAACGCGCTGAAGTTCACCCCGATTGGTGGCCAGATCCGTTTGATCGCCTCGCGCGAAGGCGAGATGGCGCGGCTTGATGTGCAGGACAGCGGCCTGGGGCTGAGTGCGGATAGCCTGCACGAAGTGTTCGACCTGTTCGGTCAGGCCGCCAATCAGCACGCGACGCATCACCGCGAAGGCTTGGGCATCGGCCTGTCGCTGGTGCGCCAGTTGACCGAGGCCCATGGCGGTAGCGTCCACGTCAAATCTGCCGGGCTGGGCTTGGGTTGCACGTTCACTGTGGTGCTGCCATTGAGCCAACCGGACGACCAGGTCACACCGCCGGCCAAGGCAGGCGAACAGTCTGGACGCCTCGCCGGTTTGACGGTGTTGTTGGTGGATGATTCGCGCGAGGTGCTGGAGACGCTGAAGATGCTTCTGGAAATGGAAGATGCCGATGTCATCGCCTTCGCCGAACCGCGCCAGGCGCTGGCGGCGGCGCAAACCGGGAAATTCGACGTGGTGGTTTCCGACGTCGGCATGCCGGGCATGAGCGGCCATGAACTGATGCGCGCGCTGCGGGCTCTGCCGCACATTCGCCCGATCCCGGCGATTGCGCTGACCGGTTATGGCGCTGAAAGCGACGTCGAGAAATCGCGCAAATCCGGCTTCGACCGACATCTCGGAAAACCGGTGTCGTATGACGCGCTGATCGACGCCATTGAAGAACTGCGCCGGGCGAAAGCCGACTGACCAGGCCCTCCAGCCCCTCCAGCCCAAAGCGGACACAGCCCCTGTGGCGAGGGGGCTTGCCACAAGGGTTTACTGTTTGCAGTCCGGTTATAGGTGAACGGTTTTGCGCGGTCGATCAAGCACCAACACCATCACCCACGCATACACCGTCACCGCAATAAACAACCCCATGCGCACCGCAAACGCGCTATAGACATCCTTGCCCGCTACGCTGTCCTGCACCGACTGCCCCAGCAAAATCAGCAGCGTGACCAGCGTATTCAGCCAAAACCCCGGACTGCACCGCGTCGGGCTCAGCGCATAGAGCTTGCGCCCGAGCAACAGGGCGAACAGCAGCATCCACAAAAAGAACATCCACAAGTGCACAAACACACTCAGCGCACACCAGAACACCACCGCCAACAACCCGCCAAGCAGCGTCGACCCCAGCAGTTCGAATCCAGCATCGCGTGCGTTGCGCGTGGAACTCTGCTGACCAAGGCTGACCGCTTTGAGGATGATCGGCAGATAACTTGCCGGATCGATCAGCGCCAACAGGAATGCCGGCAGCACAATCAGCGTCGCCCGCAACGCCACGCGGTCAACATCCTGCGCCGCGAGTTTCGGAGCGACCGTTGATGGCGGCGCATTCAGCGGTTCGGGGAAGACCCCATGACTGACGGCAACCACGATTACCGCCAGCAGCAAGCCCTTGACCAGCGCCCCCATCACCATCAGCGCCAATTCAAAACTGGCGGTGCCGGCGGCGGAAATCATCGTCAGGCCGATCACCAGAAACGTCACGATCAGGTTATTGCCGCCGCGCAATCCAAAACGAAACACCAGCAACAATCCGAGCGCGATCAGCAGCAAACCGCTCAGCGGGTAATACCTTAGCAACGGAATCAACAGCAAGCCGATGCCCGTGGTCAGCAGCGCCACCAGCGCTAACACCACGCCAGCCTTGAGCGGCAACGGCTGATTGCGCGTGGCGAGCAACAGCAGCGCCAATACCGGGCCGAGAAACGGCAATGGCAAATCGAGCCCGAAACTCGCCGCCAGGCACAGCGCGGTGCCACTGGCCAGACGCAAACAACGTTGCGCCCGATGATCGCGCTCAGTAGGCATACGACATCCAGCTCATCAGCCGCAAAAACACCCGGCCGAGCGGGTTCAGCGGATGGCCGTGGCTGGGGAACGCCATGACTTCAGCCTGCCCGCCGGCACGAATCGCCCGACTGTCGCGCAGGCGGTTCGCCGCATCTTCATCAAACTCGATCACCACCGGGAAACGCTGCGCCGGGCGCAACCAGTCGCGGCTGTTCTGCACGCTCGGCAAGGTCCCGGGCGCTGGCGTCTGACCGACACTGACGCCATAACCGACGCTGCGCACGCGGCCCTGAAACACCTCGCCCGGCAACGCATCGAGCACAATCGCGACCGGCGTCTGCGCCTGGATCAGGCCCAGATTGTTTTCGGTCATGTCGGCAATGACCCACACATCGTGGATCGCAATCAGGGTCATCACCGGGCTGCCGGCGCCGGCAAACTGGCCGACGTCGGTGCGCAGGTCGGTAATCAACCCGGCCGAACGCGCGCCGATGCGGGTGTTGGCGAGGTCCAGTTGAGCTTTCGCCAACGCCGTCGCCGCGCTGCGCAGCAAGGCATTTTCCGCCTCGCTGCCGCCCTCCTGCTCTTTCGCCCGCAGCACTTCGGCCTCGGCGGCGGCGACCTGGCTGGAGGCTTGTTCGAGATTGGCCCGCGACACTTCCAGCAAACGCACGGACACCGTGCCCCGGTCGGCGCGGTACAAACTTTCGAGACGCTGATTGTCCTGGCGCATGCGGTTTTCGTTGGCCTGCGCCGCGCGCAACGAGGCTTGCGCGGAAGCGATGCCGGCGGTGCTGGCGCCGATCTGCCGACGGGTCGATTCGAGGTCGGCGCGGGCGCGGTCCACAGCGATCTGATATGGCTGCGGATCGATTTCAAACAGAATATCGCCGGCGCGCACGTCCTGGTTATTGCGCACATTGACCCGCACCACCCGGCCCGCCACTTCCGCCGCCACCGGAATCACAAACGCGCCGACCCGCGCCTGCTGCGTGTAAGGCGTGAAGCGGTCCGCGAGCAGATACCAGGCGAGGCTGATCAGGATCACCAGCAACACCCACTTGATCGCCTTCTTCTCCGGGGCCGCCGCAGGTTCGGCAATTGGTGGCGGGACGGCTTCACTCATCGTCATTCACCTTCAAGGGTTGCGGAAAAGCGGCTTGGCTGTCCGCCGAGGCGTCGAGCAGGCCGCCCCAGTCGGTGCGGTTGTCCATTTGCTTGCGTGTCGGCTGGTCAAGCAGCGGTTGCGCCGCATACCAGCCACCGCCGAGCGCCTTGTACAACGCCACCAGATTGCTCACCGCCGTGCTGCGGCTGATCAGGTAGCTGTCCTGCAATTCGAGCAGTGCCCGTTGCGCATCCAGCACTCGCTGAAAGTCGGAAAAACCCTCGGTGTATTGCGCGCGCGCCAGCACCAGCGAACGCTGGGCGGCGACTTCGGCCCGGGCGAGGATGCGCTCGCGTTCAAGGGCTTTGTTCAAACCATTGGCGGCATCGTCGGCCTCGCGGGCGGCTTGGCGCACGGTGTCGCGATAGACCTCGATCAGTTGCTGCAAACGCGCATCCTGAACCCGCACGTTGTTGCTGATCTGGCCGTGATCGAACAGGTTCCAGCGCAGGCTCGGGCCACCGACAATCTCCAGCGTGTTGGAACTGCCGCCCAGCGAATTGGCGCTCCAGACGATGCTGCCGAGCAAGCTCAGCGACGGATACAGATCACTCAGCGCTACGCCGATCAACGCCGACTGCGCGGCGACATTCAGTTCGGCGGCGCGCACATCGGGGCGGCGCAGCAGCAGATTGGCCGGCACCTCCTGCAGCACGGCGCGGTCCACCAGCGGGATCAGTTCCTCGTTGACCGTGACTTGCGGCAAATCGCCCGGCGCCTGCCCGGTCAGCACCGCGAGGGCATTGCGGGTGCGGTGCAATTGATCCTCAAGGCTGGGAATGCTCGCGAGCGTGCCAAGGTATTGCGTGTTGGCCTGCTGCAGATCGAGCTCGGCGGTCTGGCCGCTGTTGAACAGCTTGCGGGTGATGTCGAGGCTGCGCTGTTGTTGGCGGGTGTTGTCGCGGGCAACGCGCAGCCGTGCTTCGGTGGTGCGCAGGGAAAAATAACTGTCGGCGACTTGCGCGCGCAGCAGTACCAGCACGTCTTCGTAATTGGCCTGGGCGGCGAAATAACTGGCGTCCGAAGACTCGATGGCGCGGCTGAAACGGCCCCAGAAATCCAGTTCCCAACCGATGTCGAACCCCTCGCTGAATTGCCAGAAACGGCTGTTCTGCGGGTTGTCGCCTTTGTACTGGCGCCGCTCGACGTGCAGCAAATCGACGCTGGCCTGCTGGAATTGCGGAAGACGCCCGGCGCGGGCGATGGCGAGTTGTGCGCGCGCTTCGAGCACCCGCAGGCCGGCGATTTTCAGGCTCGAATTGTGCGCGTCGGCAGCGCTGATCAACTGGTCGAGCACCGGGTCATTGAACACCTGCCACCACTGGCGCAGATCCGGGCTCGCGCCGCGTTCGCTGGATTGTTGCAGCGCCGGCGTGCTCCAGTGTTTGACCCATTCCTCGCCGGGCGGCTGGAAGTCCGGACCAACGCGCGTGCAGCCGCAGAGGCCGAGCAGCGGCAGCAGAAACAGGAGCATGGCGGCGCGTGCGGGCATGAACGATTTCCCGGCCAAGGAAGATGACTGGAGCATAGCCGCCCGAAGCAAACCGGGACGCCGCCAGGCAAAACCCGCAACGGCTCGCTTTTATCCGGCAACTGCTACGCTTTGCAATTCATCAAGGCTCTTCATCAAGGCTCTCCATTAAGGTTCTCCATCAACACAGGTGCGAGCGACATGACCACTCAATCCCACTCCGCCGGCTGGCGTTTCAAACTGGGCATTATCATTCTCTGCGTGATGCTGGGGTCATGGTTGATGGTGCCGCTGGCCGCCGTCATCGGAGTGCCGGGTTCCAAAGTGGCGGCGCTGACCGGTGTGCTGTTTATCAGCAACAAGGTGTTGTTGTTGCTGGTGATCGCGGTGATGGGCAAGGCCGGTTTCCAGCAATTGAAGCGCAACGTGTTTGGCTACGTGACGTCGCTGGCGCCCAGCGCGGATGCCGAAGTCGGCCCGCTGCGGCACCGGATCGGCCTGGTAATGTTTTGTCTGCCGCTGATTTCGGCGTTTCTCGAACCCTATGTCGACAGCTTCTGGCCAGGACTGCGCCCGAACCTGTGGCAACTGCAACTGCTCGGCGACGTGATGCTGGTTGGCAGCTTTTTCGTGTTGGGCGGCAACTTCTGGGACAAGGTCCGCGCGCTGTTCATCCGCACGGCCAAGGTTTCGAATGCTTGAAACTGATCAAAAGGAAGACTAATGACCCGTTTGACCGCAAAAGACTTCGCCCCCGAGTTGCTGGAACTCTACGACTATTACGTGCACGGCCAGATCAACCGCCGTGAGTTTCTTGATCGCGCGGCGTTGTTCACCTTGGGCGGCCTGACCGCGTCCGCCCTGCTCGCTTCGCTGAACCCCAATTACGCGATGGCCGAGCAAGTCGCGTTCACCGACCCGCAAATCATCGCCGAATACATCACCTATCCGTCGCCCAAGGGCCACGGGCAAGTGCGCGGTTATCGGGTGCGCCCGGCAAAAGCCACGGGCAAGCTGCCGGCGGTGGTGGTGGTGCATGAAAACCGTGGGCTCAACCCGTATATCGAAGACGTCGCGCGGCGCGTGGCCAAGGCCGGTTTCATCGCCCTCGCCCCCGATGGCTTGACCTCGGTGGGCGGCTATCCCGGCAATGACGACAAGGGCCGCGAGCTGCAAATGACCGTCGACCCGGAAAAACTCATGAACGACTTCTTCGCCGCCATCGAGTGGCTGATGAAGGATGACGCGGGCACCGGCAAGGTCGGTATAACCGGGTTCTGCTATGGCGGTGGTGTGGTCAACGCAGCGGCCGTGGCCTATCCGGAACTGGGCGCCGGCGTTTCGTTTTACGGGCGCCAGGCCGACAGCAAGGACGTGCCGCGAATCAAGGCACCGCTGCTGCTGCATTTCGCCGAACTGGACACGCGCATCAACGAAGGCTGGCCGGCCTATGAGCAGGCGTTGAAAGCGGCGGGCAAGACCTATGAGGCGTACATTTATCCGGGGGTCAATCATGGCTTCCACAACGATTCGACGCCGCGGTTTGATGAGGCGGCGGCGAATCTGGCGTGGGACCGGACGATTGCCTGGTTCAGGCGTTATCTGTAGGCGCATGGCTTGCCCCCAATGGGATCTTGCGTCCGTCATCGCGGGCAAACCTTGCTCCCACAGTGAACCGCGATGGGTGGATTGAGGGTCTCGGTTAACCATGTCTTCAGGAAAAATCAGCCGCATGCCACGCATTCTGGTGTACGTCCTTGTCGCGATTGCAGCGCTGTATTTGCTGATCTGCCTGGCGTTGTTCGTGTTTCAACGCTCGCTGATTTATTTCCCGCAACCGAGTGCGCCAGGTGCCGCCAAGAACGTGCTGAAGCTGGCCGTCGCCGATGCGGATTTGCAGGTGTCCGTGCGGCAGCGCGAGGGTCCGAAAGCGCTGATTTATTTCGGCGGGAATGCCGAGGACGTCTCGCAGAATCTGCCTTCGTTCGCCGCAGCTTTCCCGGAGCACGCCTTGTATTTGCTGCACTACCGTGGCTTTGGCGGCAGCTCTGGCGCCCCTTCCGAAGAGGCGATTGCGCGCGATGCGCTGGATCTGTTTGACCGGGTTTATGCCGAACATTCAGAAGTTGCGGTGATAGGTCGCAGCCTCGGCACCGGCGTCGCCATCCGCCTCGCCAGTCAACGCCCGGCGGCGCGGCTGATTTTGATCACGCCGTATAACAGCCTGCTGGAACTCGGCGCCCGGCAATATCCGATTTTCCCGATCAAGTGGTTGTTGAAGGACACCTTCAATTCTGCGCAATACGCCGCGCACATTCGGGTGCCGACGTTGTTGATCGCGGCGCAGGATGACGAGGTGATTCCGCGTGCGAGCACGCAGCGCTTGCTTGGGCATTTTGTGCCGGGCGTGGCATCGCTGCGGGTGATCAACGGCGTCGGCCACAACTCCATTTCCGAGAGCCCCGAGTATCTGCGATTGATCGGTGGCGCTTTGTAATTCTCGTCCAACCACGTCTAACCCAATCCAACCCAACCTCCCCCAACCCAACCCCTGTAGGAGCTGAGCTTGCTCGCGAAAGCGACAGATCAGTCACCGGAGATGTTGACCATGACGACGCCTTCGCGGGCAAGCCTCGCTCCTACAGAGGCCGGGACTGCCGAGATAGAGCGCTCAAGCCGAGAAACGACTTTTCGTCGGACTTTTAAAATGTAAAAAAGAATTTCAAGAATCTCCTGCGGTCCATGACTGACATTCTTCAGGATTTCACCGTTATGACTTTTGCAAAATTCTGCCAATCTTTGTCCAATTGGGCCGGCAGTTCGAAAACCTTCATTCTCGCCATCGTGCTGATCGTCGTCTGGGCAAGCACCGGGCCGTTCTTTCATTACAACGACACGTGGCAACTGATCATCAACACCTCGACCACGATCATCACGTTCCTGATGGTCTTCCTGATTCAGAACACCCAGAACCGCGACAACGACATTTTGCATTTGAAGATCGACGAATTGCTGCGCGCCAGCCAGGAAGCGCAAAACGCCTTGCTGTGCCTCGACAAAATGGGCACCAAGGAATTGCGTGCACTGCGCGAGCAATACAGCACCATCGGCGAGAGCGAGGAAATGCACTTTCCGTCGCCGGCCGAAAAAGCCGATGCGGCACCTACCGTCTAAGCACTCTCTGGTTAGTCGCCACAAGGTTTGACCAGCCGTCAAAGCCCCGCCGCCCTTCAAGCGCCGGGGCTTTTTGTTGCGCGGCACGCACACGGCGCTTGACGCTTAATGCCGATAAGTGGGAGAACGTGCTGGCGAGAATGGAAGCAAGCTACCGATTGCCCCCGGATCAAGGACGACTCATGAAGACATTATTGTGTTTGCTGATCGCCATTGCGGTCGGCGCCACGTTGCAGTACGAGGGCCTGCCCCACGGGCTGCTGCTCGGCTCGATCCTCAGCACCGCGCTGATCGCCAGCAATTTGCGCTTCTCGCCGACCCTGCCCTTGAGCCTCGGCTACGTACAAATCGTGCTGGGGATCGCCACGGGGCTGATGTTCAAATCGTGGGACAGCCAGACCGCCACCGCGCTGTTGCCCAGCCTGGGTTTTCTGTTTGTGTGCCTGATGGCGCAAATCAGCCTCGCCGGTTTGTGGCTGTTCAAGGTCTCGGGCTGGAACGCCAAGGACTCGCTGATCGCGGTCTACCCCGGTGCCCTCGCGGCAGTGTTCGACTTGCTCGAATCGGAGCGCGCGTCGAGCAAAGTCATCGTTGTGCACCTGGTGCGGCTGCTGTCGATTACCGTGCTGGTGAGTTTTCTGATCCCCGGACCGGTGCACCTGGCCTTTAGTGAAAGCACTGCGCTGGACATGAATACCGGGCTGATCGCGCTGTCACTGATCGTCGTGTGCATCGTGCTCGGGCGCGTGTTGTTGCGCATCGGCGTGCCGGCGCCGTTCATGCTCACTGCGATCATTGTCACCGGCGTCTATATCAAGTTTGGCTACCTGCAAGAGTTCCAGATGCCGCAATGGAGCGTGGATTTCGCCACGCTGATTCTCGGCGTGCTGATCGGTGCGAAATTCAAGGATATTTCCCTGGCGGAGCTGCTGCGCCATGGTCGCGCCGGAGTGATGTCGGTCGGTTTGATGTTGCTGACGGCTGCCGCGTTTGCCGGCATCGCCGCGCGTGTGCTGGGCAGTGACCCGCTGACGTTGTGGATGGCGTACATGCCCGGCGCCATCGAAACCATCACCATTGTCGCGTTCGGTGGAGGGCTGAACGTGGTGTTTATCCTGACCCATCATCTGGTGCGCATGATGGCGCTGCATTTTGCCCCGGCGGTGCTGGTGCAGGCGCGCCGCTGGCGGCAAAGCGAACAGTAAAAAACTCGAACTCCGCGCCTGTCGTTGCATCCAACGTTTAAGCCAATGGAGGTACGCGATATGAACAATGACTCGAAAAACCCAGCCAATCCCCTGCCGACCGATACGGCGGGCAAACCTGTAAACGTGGTCGAACGCGATCTTCAGGACCGCGACGACGACACCCGCGCCGTCGACGAAGTCATCACCCCGACTTCGACCCGCGTCAAAGAGCAAGACGCCGAAGAACTACGGCGCAAAACCGATGAGATCGAACGCAAAGTGGCGGATGGGAACTGATAACGTCAGCGCGTTAAAACCTGCAAGCAGACCTGCCACAGAACCGTGGCAGGATCTGCCATTAAAGCTGTGGCTGGACCTGCCCTAAACCTGCGGTCAAGCCTGACCCAAAACCTGTGGTCATGCCTGCCACTAAACCTGTGGTAGCCCCAGCCCAAGGATCTTGGGCTTTTTTGTGTTCAGGCCGGAGAAATCGTCGCAAGCGCTCCGATCAAAATCGTCAGCACCAGAAACCCACCCAGGAAAATCGCCATTCTAGCCATCAGGCCTCCTACTACTTGAGGTTGCGGCGCAACAGGCGCAGTGAGACAAGTTGATCTCAGGGCGGCCGGGCCGGTGAGGCATTCTGGGACTTGCACTGATCTGGTTACAGACGCAGATAACACCAGAAAATACGGATCAGATAACAAACCCTCGCAACACACTCCTTACATGTAGCAGCTGGCGAAGCTTGCGTCCGGATGCGCAGCAGTCGTATAAGCTGTGTTCGCGGTGTGTCTGAGACTTCGCGTTTCCATGAAGGGGCGACTGCTTCGCAGCCGGACGCAGGCTTCGCCAGCTGCTACAGGAGGGTTGTGGCGTTTGGAGGGCTGATAAAAAAACCCGCTGACGGAGCAGCGGGTTTGGTTGTTACGGCGGTTTACTTGAGGTCGAAACGGTCGAGGTTCATCACTTTGACCCACGCTGCGACGAAGTCTTTGACGAACTGCTCCTGCGCCCCGCTGCTGGCGTAAACCTCCGCCAAGGCGCGCAACTGCGCGTTCGAACCAAACACCAGATCGACCCGCGTCGCCGTCCACTTCGGTGCGCCGGTTTTGCGGTCGCGTCCCTCAAACTCTTCCTGTGCGTCCGAGGTCGGTTGCCACTCCACACCCATGTCCAACAGGTTGGTGAAGAAGTCCGTGGTCAACGCTTCCGGCCGCTCGGTGAACACGCCGTGTTTGCTTTGGCCGACATTGGCGTTCAATACGCGCAAACCGCCAACCAGCGCGGTCATTTCCGGTGCGGTCAGCGTCAGCAGTTGCGCCTTGTCGATCAGCAGCGCTTCGGCCGAGACGCGATAACGGGTTTTCAGGTAATTGCGGAAGCCGTCGGCAATCGGTTCGAGGAAGCCGAACGATTCGACATCCGTTTGCTCCTGCGAGGCGTCCATGCGTCCCGGCGTGAACGGCACCGTGACGTCATGTCCGGCGTTTTTCGCCGCTTGCTCGACGCCGACGCTGCCCGCCAGCACGATCAAATCCGCCAGCGAGACCTTCTTGCCGCCATTGCCGAACTCGTTCTGAATGCTTTCGAGTTTCGCCAGCACATTCGCCAGTTGTTCAGGCTGATTGGCTTGCCAGAACTTCTGCGGCGCCAGGCGCAGGCGTCCGCCATTGGCGCCGCCACGCTTGTCGGAACCACGGAAAGTCGACGCCGCCGCCCACGCCGTCGAGACCAATTGCGCGACGCTCAGGCCCGAATTCTGGATTTTGCTTTTCAGCGCGCTGATGTCATTTTCATCAACCAACGGATGATCGACTTCGGGAATCGGGTCTTGCCACAACAGCTCTTCGGCAGGCAGTTCCGGGCCAAGGTAACGAGACAATGGGCCCATGTCGCGGTGGATCAGCTTGTACCAGGCACGGGCGAAGGCGTCGGACAGTTGCTCTGGATTTTCCAGAAAGCGCCGGGCAATCGGTTCGTAGATCGGGTCAAACCGCAGCGCCAGGTCCGAAGTCAGCATGGTCGGATTACGCCGTTTCGACGGGTCGTGAGCATCCGGAATGATCCCGGCGCCAGCACCGTTTTTCGGCGTCCACTGATGCGCGCCTGCCGGACTTTTGGTCAGCTCCCAGTCGAAGCCGAACAGATTTTCCAGATAGTTGTTGCTCCACTGCGTCGGCGTGGTGGTCCAGGTCACCTCCAGACCGCTGGTGATGGTGTCGGGCCCTTTGCCGGTGCCGAAGCTGTTCTT
This sequence comes from Pseudomonas sp. SJZ131, assembly GCF_007828705.1. Classification (NCBI taxonomy): domain Bacteria; kingdom Pseudomonadati; phylum Pseudomonadota; class Gammaproteobacteria; order Pseudomonadales; family Pseudomonadaceae; genus Pseudomonas; species Pseudomonas sp. SJZ131. The sequence continues at coordinate 1,546,330 of NZ_VIVC01000001.1, forward strand.
CCAGCCAAAGCCTTGCTGCTCAAGCCCCGCCGCTTCCGGTTCAGCGCCGACGTTATCGGCAGGCCCGGCGCCGTGAGTTTTACCGAAGGCGTGACCGCCGGCGATCAGCGCCACGGTTTCTTCATCATTCATGGCCATGCGACCGAAGGTTTCGCGAATGTCCTTGGCCGACGCGACCGGATCGGGATTGCCTTCCGGCCCTTCCGGGTTGACGTAGATCAGGCCCATTTGCACGGCGGCGAGCGGGTTTTCCAAGTCGCGGCCGTTATCGGTGCGGCTGTCCTCGTTTTCCCCCGGTTCGGCCACCAGCGGCCCTTCGCCGGGTTCCTGCATCGGCGCGTTGTCCTTGGCGTAGCGGCTGTCGCCGGCCAGCCATTTGTGCTCCGAACCCCAGTAAACATCTTCGTCCGGCTCCCACACATCCGGCCGCCCGCCGGAAAAACCGAACGTCTTGAAGCCCATCGACTCCAGCGCAACGTTGCCGGTCAGCACGATCAGGTCGGCCCACGAAATGCTCTGGCCGTATTTCTGCTTGATCGGCCACAGCAAACGGCGCGCCTTGTCGAGGCTGACGTTGTCCGGCCAACTGTTCAGCGGCGCGAACCGTTGCTGGCCCGACCCTGCCCCGCCGCGCCCGTCAGCGGTGCGATAAGTGCCGGCGCTGTGCCACGCCATGCGGATAAACAGCGGGCCGTAGTGACCGAAATCGGCCGGCCACCAATCCTGGGAATCGGTCATCAGCGCGGTCAGATCCTGCTTCAACGCCTGAAAATCGAGGCTTTTGAACGCTTCGGCGTAGTTGAAACCCTCGGCCAACGGATCGGAGAGTGGCGAGTGCTGATGGAGGATTTTCAGGTTCAGTTGGTTCGGCCACCAGTCGCGGTTGGTCGTGCCACCGCCAGCCGCGTGATTGAACGGGCATTTCGATTCAGTTGCCATGTATGAGCTACCTTTGGTCGAGTTCATCGCGCTACCCAGCCCGGCCTGGGCCAGCAATAGCAATCAGCGAAATCAAGGACACAGGTTTCCGGCCGAGCAGTTGAAGCAACTGCGCACCGCGGCCGCACGGGAACTCTGGAGGGTGGCGAACGATTCGCCAGCACACGGGCCCACGGCAAGCCTGTGACTCTTTCTTATCTCTTCATCAGGTGTTGAACGACCGGCAGACGCCAGCGCAAAGGTAAGACTAGACCGTCTTCGGAGGAGCGCTAATAGCCGCAGTATTTGCGCGTGATAGGCAGAATCTTTTGTTTACCGGAATGCCAAGCGGCCCGACCGATGAGGCCGGGCCGCAGTTGCACAGCTCAATCAGGCTGCGTTGGCTTCTTTCTTCAGGCTGTCCATGTCGATGACAAAACGGTATTTCACATCGCCCTTGAGCATGCGTTCGTACGCTTCGTTGATGTTCTGGATGTCGATCATTTCGATGTCCGAAACGATGCCGTGCTTGGCGCAGAAATCCAGCATGTCCTGAGTTTCCTGAATCCCGCCGATCAACGAGCCGGCAAGGCTGCGGCGCTTGAAGATCAGGTTGAACACCGACGGCGACGGGTGCGGGCTGTCCGGCGCGCCGACCAGCGTCATGGTGCCATCGCGCTTGAGCAGATTGAGGAACGCGTCGAGGTCATGCGGCGCGGCGACGGTGTTGAGGATGAAATCCAAGGTGTTGGCGAACTTGGCCATTTCATCCGGATTCTTCGACACCACCACTTCATCGGCGCCCAGGCGCAAGCCGTCTTCACGCTTGTTCGGCGAGGTGGTGAACAGCACCACGTGCGCGCCCATCGCATGGGCGATCTTCACCGCCATGTGCCCGAGCCCACCGAGGCCGACCACGCCAACCTTCTGCCCCGGCCCGACTTTCCAGTGGTGCAGCGGCGAATAGGTGGTGATGCCGGCGCACAGCAGCGGCGCAACGGCGGCCAGATTGCTGTCGTCGTGGGAGATGCGCAGGACGAATTTCTCCTTGACCACGATGTTGTCCGAGTAACCGCCGAAAGTGTTTTCGCCGCCGAATACCGGGCCGTTGTAGGTGCCGGTGAAACCGCTTTCGCAATACTGCTCATCGCCCTCGGCGCACGAGGCGCAGTGCTGGCAACTGTCGACCATGCAACCGACGCCGGCCAGATCGCCGACCTTGAATTTGCTGACATTGGCGCCAACGGCGGTCACCCGACCGACAATTTCGTGGCCCGGCACCGACGGGTACAAGGTGTTCTGCCACTCGTTGCGCGCGGTGTGCAAGTCGGAGTGGCAGACGCCGCAGTAGAGAATGTCGATCTGCACATCATCGGCGCCTGGCGCGCGGCGCTCGAAAGTGAAGGGCTTGAGCGAGTCCTTGGGATTCTGCGCGGCGTAGCTATAAGTCTTGGCCATGGAAATCACCTTTTGGGTTTTTGGCTTAGGGTTTGTGGCTTAGGGTTAGCGGCTTAGGGTTAGCGGCTGAATAGAGAGGAGTGTCGCAGTTGCTGAATCGTTCAAGTGGATGACTTCAGGTCAATCCGTTGAACGAACGTTGAAGAAGTCTTCGCTGATATTTGCGACTGTGTGGCGCGGCGCTGCACAGAGGATAGGACACGGCTTGGCAGATGCGATGGCCGCATCCTGCAGAGTTATTGCCTAATCCCGCCGAAGTTGAGCAACTGGCTGATTTTTCGCATTACGCGCCGACTCGACAAAAGTAATGGCTAATTAGTAGCATGCACCACCTTGGGGACAACACAGGGTTGCTTCCTGATCACGGATGAACATCGATGACTAAAAGTGCTTACCTGTGCCTGGCCTTCATGATTGCGGTCGGCGGACTGAGTTTTTTCCTTCAGCCTGAAGCGGCGTTGGCGTCCATCGCGCTGATCGCGGTTTTTTCCTGCGGCTACTTCGTTTTCTATCTGGTGCGCAACAACCTGCACCACGGCATCATCAAAGGCCTGTTGCTGTCATTGCTGGTCATGGCGCTGGCGGTGATTCCGGTGCTGGGCTGGATCGTGCTGATCGGGTTTGTGATCTACAACATCTCCAAAGCGCTCGACGGCCTGAAAAGCCTGATGCCGGATGTGCTCGCCAGCGTGGTCATCTACGGCCTGCTGTTCGCGCGCCTGGCCTTCGACATCCGCGATCCGCTGGCAATTGGCGGACTTGCCGTTGCCTACCTGATCGCCGCGATTGTCTATTGCCGCAGCCTGAATGGCCTGCCGACCGAACACGCATTGTTCAAAATGAGCGTGATGTGGCTGTCGGTGCCGTTTGCCGCGCTGACCATTATTTCGATTGTCTCGGCGCTGGGTAATCTGTTTCGCACCGTCAGCTCGACAATCACCCGCACGGTTATTTCTCCGCAAATGGTCTCGGCGCACATGCGCGGCGGCGTGGCGATTGACGCGTACACGCGCAATATCAGCAGCACAGTAACCAGTACCGTGACCCATATTGCCCCGGGTGCCGGGGTGATTACTGCTGGGGTGACTGGCGAGGTGGCGCAGCGAGTAAAAAAAGAAAGCGCGTGAGTCCCCGAATAGTCCCCGGTCTTTGTAGCAGCTGGCGAAGCCTGCGTCCGGCTGCGCAGCAGTCGTGAAATCAGCCCACGCGGTGGGTCAGGATGACCGCAATTGCAGGTTCAGCGACTGCTGCGCAGTCGGACGCAGGCTCCGCCAGCTGCTACAAGGTGGGGAGTTCGCGGCAAAAGTTGGAAACGCGCGCACAAAAAAGCCCACTGACCGTTACCGGTTCAGTGGGCTTTTTGCGAACTGGCTGTCAGTTACAGAGCCATGTCGCTGGCAGCATTGGCTTTAGGGGCCGCTGGTGCTTCAGTCGGTGCTTCAGTCGCAGCCGGGGCTGCGGCCTGAGGGATTACCGGCGGAGTAGTCAGCTGCAACACCTTGGCGGTGTAAGCCCACTCTTCTGCGACTTTCTCAGGATTGCCGTTCAGCTGAGTGCCGTAGCTCGGCACGATCTGATGCAGTTTTTCCTGCCAGGCTGGCGAAGCAACCTGATCCTTGAAGACCTTTTGCAGGACCGACAGCATGATCGGTGCAGCGGTCGATGCGCCCGGCGATGCGCCCAGCAGACCGGCGATGGAGCCGTCAGCGGAGGTCACGATCTCGGTGCCCAGTTTCAGCACGCCACCGGCCGCTTCATCACGCTTGATGATTTGCACGCGTTGGCCGGCTTGCCACAGGCGCCAGTCTTCCGCTTTGGCGTTCGGGAAGTACTCTTTCAGGGCATTCAGGCGGTCTTCGTCAGACAGCATGAGTTGGCCAGCAAGGTACTCGACCAGCGGGTATTCCTTGATCCCGACTTTGGTCATCGGCCAGATGTTGTGGGTGGTGGTGCTGGTCAGCAGGTCCAGGTACGAGCCTTCTTTGAGGAACTTGGTGCTGAAAGTCGCGAATGGGCCAAACAGAATGACGCGCTTGCCGTCCAGAACACGGGTGTCCAGGTGCGGAACCGACATCGGCGGTGCGCCCACCGAAGCTTTACCGTAGGCCTTGGCCAAGTGTTGCTCGGCAATGGTCGGGTTCTCGGTCACGAGGAACGAGCCGCCCACCGGGAAGCCTGCGTATTCCTTGGCTTCAGGAATGCCGGACTTCTGCAGCAAGTGCAATGCACCGCCGCCCGCGCCGATGAAGACGAACTTGGCGTCGGTTTCGGTTTTGGTGCCGTCTTTCAGGTTTTTGTAGCTGACGCGCCAGGTACCGTCGTCGTTCTTGGTGATGTCCTGTACTTCACTGGACAGCTTCAAGTCGAACTTGGGCGTGGTTTGCAGGTGCGCGACGAACTGGCGGGTGATTTCGCCGAAGTTCACGTCGGTGCCGATCGGCGTCCAGGTGGCCGCGATTTTCTGGCTCGGGTCACGCCCTTCCATCATCAGCGGAACCCACTTGGCGATCTGCGCCGGGTCTTCGGAGTACTGCATGCCGGCGAACAGCGGGCTCGCTTGCAGGGCTTCGTAACGTTTTTTCAGGAACTTGATGTTGTCATCGCCCCACACAAAACTCATGTGCGGAGTGGAGTTGATGAACGAACGCGGGTTCTTCAGAACGCCCTGCTGAACCTGCCACGACCAGAACTGGCGGGAGATCTGGAAAGCTTCGTTGATTTCAACGGCTTTCGGGATCTGCACCTTGCCGTTTTCGTCTTCCGGCGTGTAGTTCAGCTCGGCCAGTGCGGAGTGACCGGTACCGGCGTTGTTCCAGCCGTTGGAGCTTTCCTGGGCGACGCCATCGAGGCGCTCGACCATTTCCATCGACCAGTCCGGTTGCAGCTCGTTGAGCCAGACACCCAGGGTCGCGCTCATGATGCCGCCGCCAATCAGCAGCACATCGACTTTCTTTGCCTCTTCCGCTTGAGCGGACGTGATCCCCATCGACAAAGCCAGCCCCAGCAGGGCCGTGTTGAGTTTCTTAAGCATCTGTAGCACCTATGATAAAACGCCATCCGCCCTTCCATCCGCACTCGCAAGGACCATGATTCACGACATTCAGGCAGGATATCGTGGGCTCTCGCACAGCAGGATTGGAGGGTGGGCACACAAGGCCGACGTGTCCATCGACCTCAGTTTATATGTCCCTACTGAACTGACTTTTTATCATTATTGGCTTCAGCTACTTGAGCGACATTGATCCTGTTGGCACGCCGCAAGAGCGCACTAACTGAATAGGTCAAAGCAAGTTGGCGCGCAGAATATCACGCCAGGCACACCCGCGCGTCTGTTCGCGACCTGCCGGTCCGGGAATTGCCCTGCAGATTCCCCCGATTGCGCAGGTCCGCCCTCATTCGCAGGAACAAAGCTTGCTCGCGAAGACACCCGCCCGAACACCCTCAATCCAACCCGCAAGCCCTAAGCAACCCACGCAAACCCAGCGCATTCCCCGGCGCACACCCGCTCGCCGTGTTATCGAAAATGCACCACGTCTCGGCCCCCGCCTCTACCGACAACTGAATTTTCGCCGCCAGCGCCTGCAATCGTTGCAAATCGTAATTGCTGTAATAAACCCGTGGCGAACCGTGCATCCGCCAATAGCGGACCCCGGACCAACCGCCCGGCACCTCGCCACCGGTGATTGGCGACGGGTCGGCGGCCACTCGGCCAATTCGCTGATCGACCAGCAAACCATGCGCTGCCCGCCAGGTTTCATGGCGCGGTTCAAGCACCACCGTGCCTTCGTAGCGGCGCCGCAGCATGCGCAGAAATTCTTCTGCCACCGCCGGGTCATAGGCCAGCGACGGCGGCAACTGAATCAACAGGCAACCCAACTTGTCGCCCAACTGCAAACACTGCGACAGGAACTCATCAAGCAAGCCTTCGCACTGCTGCAAACGTTGAACATGGGTAATCAACTTCGGCATCTTTACCGAGAAGCGAAATCCCGCAGGCACTGATTCAGCCCAACGCAAATACGTCTTTGGCCGGTGCGGACGATAAAACGAACTGTTGATTTCGACCGCGTTCAGTTGCGCCGCATAGCGCTGCAAGTGTGTGCCGGGCTCGGGAAACAATGGCCAATGTTCCCGCGGCAAACTCCAGCCGGCACAGCCGATATAAAGCGAACTCAATAGAGCACCGCCGCCGCATCGCGCATGAATATTTCGATGGTTTTCGGCCCGACGCCTTCAAACTCGCCGAGACGTTTTTCGAAGTCTTTGCGATCTTCGCTGGCATTTTGAATGTTGCCAATCTTGCCGGCGTATTCATCGACGAGTTTTTTGCCTAGATGGCGCAAGCGCTCGGCCGTAGTTTCGTCGTAACGCACGTAATGCGCTTCGCCGAGCATCACCACCAGTTCTCGATGGCTGCAACCGGACAACTTGCGTGCGGTATCGCGCGAATGTTTTTCGACAATCACGCGATACGCCTCTGCAGCGATATCCCGTTGAATGCGTTTACCCATCAGGAAACTGGCAATAAACCATTTGAACAAGGCGCTTTCATCGCCCTTGTTCAATTGAATGCCAAGATCATTCGCGCTAATTGTTTTAGTCATAACTTGCCCATCCTTGCGCGCTTACTCAGGTACCGCCGCCAACACCTTGGATCGAATTGGCAAATGCAACGCCTGCTTCCCTGACTAACACCCGCCACTCCGAACTATTGATAAGCCCGGCACACTCCATTTCATCGGCAGCTTTCAGCAGTTCATCGTATTGCTCTTCGCTGTCCATGCGGATTTCTGGTTGGCGCAACATTTTGTACCAGGCAACCAGGGCTTCACGCTTTTGTTCATTGTTCATGGCTGCTTCTCTCGAGGGTTGTTTTCTCTTGGAAGGGTCGTGCCTGGCCGCCGTTCCTCACGCCCGACAGATGGCTATGGCGACTCAAATCAACCGCTGCACACATCCAGAAATATCTGCTACGTTGTACGACGACTGACAAATAAAGTCGGTTCGTACCCCACAACAACAAGGAAACACCCATGACCAAAGCCAAATTGCTGATCGGTTTTCTGTGCCTCTTCAGCGGCTACGTCGCCGCCGCCCCGGCGACTGCCGAGAATGATGTCGCACAAGCTGTCGACCATCTGACCCAAGCCATGCTGCACAAAGACATCCCCGCGCTGGAAAAACTCACCGCGCCGACCCTGAGTTACGGCCATTCGAGCGGCAAGGTTCAGGACAAAAAAGCCTTTATTGCCGACATCGAAACTGGCAAGAGCGCTTTCAAAACGCTGGAGATGCAGAAGCAGACCATCACCCTGTCGGGCGATACCGCGCTAGTGCGTAATCACTTTTCCGCGCAGGCGTTAAATGGCACCGAAGTGGTACCGACCGAAATCGAGAACTTGCAGATCTGGCAGAAACAGCATGGCAAGTGGCTGTTAGTGGGACGTCAGGCGTTTCGGATCTGAGCAATGACTTGCACTGAATAACGCTTTCGCGACCACGCTCACAGGCTCTTGCCAAAACACCAAACCCTGTGGGAGCCGGGCTTGCTCGCGATGGCGTCACGCCGGCCACCATCACTGCTGCGTGACAGATCGCCTTCGCGGGCAAGCCTCGCTCCTACTGGATGCAGGAATGAGCCTGCTCGCGATAAGGCCATTAACCCAACCCGATCTAACGCTGCGTATGCGCTACATCCAGCTGACTGAACGTCACCTGCCCGCCCTCATTCTTGTAGCCAGTGTTGTCCAGCGCATAAACGCCAGCCTTGAAGTACAGCTTTTTGTTCTTCCAACTCGAATTGATTTGCTTGCCCCAGCTGTAGCCTTGTGAATCGACGTTCAAGTAACCCGCCGAACTGAAGCGCACTTCATAAGAAAATGTCTTGCCGAGGGCGATGTCCCTGGCGATCACGATGGTCACGTCCTCACTGCCGGGTTTCAGCCGATAGTTGGCAATCACATCGCCCTTTTTTCTGGCCGCGTCGTATTGATATTCAACTTTCAGCAGCGGGCCTTCGCCCTGATAGATATGGATCTGGCCAATCACGATCCTGCCGATCGAGGGCACTTGGTTAACCTTCAAGACCGCTTTGAGGCGGTGATTGGCTTCGGGATAGGTCCAGTTGCGCAGCGTGCCGTCACTCAGGGTTTCGCGCAGTTCGCTGCGGGGGAATTCGGATTTCGCGGTGCTGGAGCCGGTGACCGGCGCCCAGAAAAACAGTTTGTCGCCAGATCGGAAATATTGGTCGGAATAGCCATCCACCAATCTCGGGGTATCGATGACTTTGGCCGGTGTGCCGACAGGAATCGTCAAGTTCCAGGTTGCCAGTTCAATCATCTCAGCTCTCCTTTGGGGGCGAGCGGACCATACAGCAACAACAGCGCCATTGAACTCTGCTCGTCGGCGAGCCTCCTACGTTATGTGCTACTTCATTTTTGCTCCGCGCTTTTGGAGGACACCGCCATGCGCCGCATGCTCTTCGTTTCCAGTCTTGTCTTGTGCCTGCCGTTCGGTTCGGCTTTCGCCCGTGTGGACGCCGGCGATGTCGCGACCTCCGCCGGGGTATCCGCTTCTCTGTATTCCACTTTCAAAGACCACAAAATGGTGATTCCGGCCCGTGATGACGTGTCGGCGTTTGTCGCCAGTGACGGCGCGATTCGTGGGGTTTATATGGAATCGGTGTTGAAACAGATTCGCCAGGACAACCCTGGTTTGAATGCCACCGATGAAGACCTGGCGAATGCGATTCTCGTGCAGTACGAAGGGTTGGCCGCTCATTAACCGCCGTGGTTTATTTGGGTGAATGTCAGGGGCAGGCGCATTGGCTGCTTGCCCTTGAGGTCCGTCGAATCGCTGTGGGCAAAACCGTTGATGGGCTTCTATGATTGAGCCCATGACGACTTCCGCACCGATTCGCTCACCCTGCCCGCCCGGCGCCTGCATTTGCGGGCGCGATCCGCTGCTGGAAACCCCAGGAGCGGATGTGCGGATCCTGTTTCTGACGCGTCAGGAGGAGAAGCGCCTGCTTGATCGGCTGGAAAATCTGCAAAGCCTCGCCGACCTGCAACGAGTGCAACAACGGATGTTTGAACAATTGGGTATTCGCGTGGAGTTGGCGACAGGTTTCAATGAAGTGCGAACCATGCGTGGGATCGGCATCACTGTTGAAGAGTTGCCGGGATTGTGTCGCAAGACGCGTGCATCTATTCCTGCCGCGATTCGTCGCAGTCTGGAGAAACGGCCTGAAATTGCCTACGAGTTGTTGAACGCTAATGACTTGTTGCGCGATGCCTGAAGTGTGTTGATCTACGTTTTTGCCATCGTTAGCTATAGTGATTTTCCAGGCACTGTTTCAGGGCCTGATATTGAGTCGGTGTCGGGCTGGATGTTCACCCAACCACCGAGTTATCCATTAAGGAGATGTTCATGAAGCGTTCTGCACTTGCTGGTTTGTTTATTGCCGCTGCATTGCTGGCCCCCTCCGCGTTCGCTGCGCCGGACCTGTGTACGGTCAATCTGCAAAAGATCAAAGACGCTCAGTTGAGTACGGAAGTACAGAGCGAGGGGCTTAAAACCAATATTGAAGACACGGTGAAAAAGGCTAAAGCGGCAAAGGCCAAAGGCACTGAAGCAGGCACCAAGGATTGCATTTCGTTAACCACGCAAGCCTTGCAGGACATTCAAAACAACACCAAGGGCGATCAATAATCTTGGGGTGACACCCGTGTTTCGGTAGGCGTTGCCGGAAGGCGCGCCTGGCGAATCCGCAGTTTTAGAGTTTCTGACGAGTTTTAGAGTTTCTGATATTGAGCCGGTGCCGGGCTGATTTTTTTGCACCAGCGTCGAGCTATCCATTAGGGAGATTTCCATGAAGCGTTCTGCACTTGCCGGATTGTTTGTTGCTGCTACGTTATTGGCGCCCGCCGCATTTGCTGCGGACGATCTTTGCGCTGTCAATCTGCAAAAAATCAAAGATGCTCAGCCGCAGATGAAAGTCCAGAGTGTCGAGTTGAATGCCAGGATTAAACAAGCCGTAGAAAATGCTCAAAAGGAACAGGCTAAAGGCACGGAAGAAGGCAAAAAGAATTGCATCTCGTTGACCGAAAGAGCCCTTAACGATATTGACGACACTGACGACGGCCGCGAATAACGCCTGTTTTTGAGCAGCCCTATAATCTGTTCGGGCATCCGGTAGGAGTTGTTCCTACCGGTGGCCTTGCAGGCTGCTTATTGTTTTATTGTTGAGCCAAGCCACTCTTGGCTCGCTGCTCCAGATGCAACTGCAACTCTGGCTCGATCTTCAACGCTGCAGCCAGTTCATCCAGATATGCGCGCTCGGCGTCCTGCTGATCGTCGACCAACATCACACTCGCCAGATACATTTCCGCTGCCATCGCCGGGTCGGTGGCGGATTGCGCCACATCGCCAGCATCCAGCGGACGCGCGACTTCGTCGTCGAGCCATTGCTGCAGTTGCGGGTCGTCGGTGTGGCGGGCGACTTCAGCACTGATCATCTGTTTTTCATTGGCATCAATGCGGCCATCAGCCTTGGCGGCACCGATCAAGGCGCGCAACACGGCGTGGCTGTGTTCCTCGACTTCTGGGCCGGACAGCAGATCGACAGTGCGCGGCGCCTGTTGCGGCGCCGAAGCCTGGCTGCGTTGCCAGGCTTGATAGGCCTGAAACGCCATCATCCCGAGGGAGGCCAGTGCCGCGTAATTAGTGCCGCCGGCCGAGCGCGTGCGCGCCGAACCGCCCAACGCCGAGCCACCGCCCAACAAGCCACCGAGTAGACCGCCGAGGCCGCCACTGCCGCCGCCCCTGCCGCCGCCCGAGCCTGCGCCTAACAGACCACCGAGCAAGCCACCGAGGCCGCCCGTCGACGGCGAAGCGCCGCCACGTTGCTGCGACGTCGAGCCTTGGCTGCCGCGCAGGAGTTGTTCAAGCAGATCGCTGGTGTTCATGACGCCATCCTCATTAAAAGACGTGGCTTAAACAGGCATAAGCAGTCAGCCAAACATAGTCCCCGGTGGTGATTGCGCCAGCACCGTCTGGCTGAATCGAAGGCCAATATGCCGCGAGTACCAAAACATTTGGCCCCTTCAACACAATGTCCTGGGAAACCCCGGCAAATTTCTCCACCGTTTTTCCGTGCGAGCCAGCTAAGATTGAGAGGTGGTGAACCTTATTCCCGCTTTTCCGGTCGATACCTGCAACCCGCCCCGGTTTGCCGACGCCCCCAATAGAAGGGTGCTGACTGGCTTGCTTCACTTTTTGGAGAACGCCCCCGTGATATCAACCCTACACATCGCCAGGCTCAAAGCATGGGGCGCCCATGGTTTTACCGCGACTGGCGTGGTCACTGCTTTCCTGGCCACCCTCGCGCTGCTGGAAAATCAAGCTACGCATTGCCTGCTCTGGTTGGGCGTGGCGCTGATCGTAGACGGCCTCGATGGCGCACTGGCGCGCAAGGTCAATGTGCAATCGGTGCTGCCGAGTTTTGATGGCTCGATCCTCGATCTGGTCATCGATTACCTGACTTACGTATTTATCCCGGCGCTGTTTATCTACCGCTACATTCCCCTGCCGGAATACACGCTGCTATTGACCGTGTCGCTGATTCTGGTGTCGTCGCTGTTCTGCTTCTGCAACGTCAACATGAAGAGCAAAGACAACTATTTTCAGGGTTTCCCCGCTGCCTGGAACGTCGTCGCGTTGTGCCTGTACATCATCAGCCCGTCGCCGTGGGTGACTTTCCTGACCGTGATCGGCCTGGCGCTGCTGACCGTCACGCGGATGAAGTTCCTGCACCCTTTCCGCGTGCGCAAGTTCATGCCGATCAACATTGCCGTCACCGCCATTTGGCTGCTGTGCAGTTTGTCGCTGGTGGTCAACCATCCAGTGATCAACCCGCTGGTCATGGGCCTGTGGCTGCTGATGTCGGCGTACTTCCTGGGGATTTGCATCTGGCGCACGGCGATGGAGTGGTTTGACGTTTCGCGTCACAAGTAAACGTTTGTGCGCATTCCGTTCGGAGCGCCGCCCACCGTGCGGCGTGCCGATGCAAGGGTGCCGAGATCGGTGGTGATCACAGGGATAAGTGAAAGGTGAATAGTCAGATTCGTCTTGCGTGTGCTGATGATGCGGCTGCGATCAGCCGCGTTATCGTTCAGTCTTTGCGCCGATCCAATGCCCAGGATTACCCGGCTGATGTGATTGCCCGGGTCGAGAAAGGTTTTTCTGCCGAATCCGTTATTGCGTTGATGAGCGTGCGGCAGGTGTTTGTGGCGACGGTTGATCAAAGCGTCGTTGCAGCTGCGAGCCTGGATCACGACGTTGTTCGTAGTGTGTTTATTGATCCTGACCATCAAGGTCTTGGGCTGGGCAGGCAGCTGATGGCGACGCTGCGCTCCGTGGCCCGCGATGCCAACATTAAAACCCTGCGCGTCCCCTCCTCGATTACCGCCGAAGGTTTCTACCTGACATTGGGTTTTGTGAAAGTGCGCGATGAATTCCATGGCGCTGAGCGCACCATCATCATGGAACAGCGGATTTAGCGGCGGTGCCTGTTGGTGAATGGTTCCGTCAGCCGGGTTTTATTTCAATGGACAGACCGACATCGCGAGCAGGCTCACTCCTACAGTGGGTAGCGTGCAGACAAGACATTTGCGGCCAAACACAGATCACCTGTAGGAGTGAGCCTGCTCGCGATGGCGTCCTGTCAGGCCCCACAACCTCATCCGACAAACCTCTCAACGATCAGCGTCTGGTAATCACCACCTCCAGGTACTCGCTTGGCACCACCAGTGAATCGGCGCCCGCGCGGTTGAGTTTGTTGAGCAATTCAGTCAATTCCTTGTCCAGCGCCTCGGCGCCTTCCGGTGGTAGCACGGCGAATGCCTTGTGCACCGGGCCATACCAGGTGCGGAAGATTTCGATGAAGTGCGCCGCCGAGCGGTAGCGAAAGTTGAAATGCCGCCGCGTGACCTGAGTCTGGAAATCGTGATCATCAAAATGCGTGTGCAGCCAGGATTCGTTGCCCCAGTTCGACGGCGGTTGCGCGCCGGGCGGCGGTGGCAAGTGACGACCGAGGGTTTTGAACATCTGGCCAACAAAGCCTTCGGGCGTCCAGTTGGCCAAGCCGATGCGGCCACCGGGGCGCACCACTCGGGCCAATTCCGAGGCGGCTTGGGCCTGGTCGGGCGTGAACATCACGCCAAACGTCGAGAGCACCGCGTCGTAACTGGCGTCCTCGAACGGCAACGCCTCAGCGTCAGCCACCTGAAAAATCACCTCCAGCCGTTCCGCGCGGCTGCGGTCTTCGCCGCGTTCCAGCAGCGCCGCAACATAGTCGGTGGACGTCACCTGACATCCGCGACGTGCCGCGGCGAGCGTGGCATTGCCATTGCCGGCGGCGACATCCAGCACCAACTCGTCGCAGCGCAAGTCGCAGGCTTCGGCCAGTTGCTCGCCGACAATCTGCAACGTCGTGCCGATCACGGCATAGTCGCCGCTGGCCCAAGCGGCCATCTGACGGTTTTTCAGGGCAGTGAGATCAATCGGTGTGCTCATGAGGTGATGCTCCCTGGCGGGTGAAAACACAGATCAGGCGCTGACGGACGACGGTTCCGCCATGGTGAATCTTCTTGTTATGGGGACAGGGGCCAGCAGCACCCTGCTCTGCAACTATCGCCCCGCCATTGCGCCGCGTCTTCGCCGATCGTCTGGAGATAGGCGCGGTTACAGCGCTCGCCGATGAATGGCGGTGAAACTGTTAAACCCAGTTAACAGTCGTTGCGAAAAACGCTGGATATCCGCATTTTTTTCAAACACCAAAGTACCTGTGGCGAGTTGGCAAATGCCCTCGCCACAGGTTTTGGTGCTGGCAAATTAAGACGCGGCAGGCGCCTTTGCCTCTTGCAGCAGTTGTCGGATCATCTGTTCCTGCGTCTCATAACTGCCCTCGCCAAAGTGGGTATAACGCACCTGCCCTTTGGCATCGATCAGGTAGTGGGCGGGCCAGTATTGGTTGTCGAAGTTGCGCCAGATTGTGTAGTTGTTGTCGATTGCCACCGGGTAGGTAATGCCGAGTTTTTTCACCTGATCCCTGACGTTATCGATGATGCGTTCGTAGCCGTATTCCGGGGTGTGCACGCCGATGACCACGAGGCCCTCCTCCTGGTACTTTTTCGCCCAATCCTTCACGTACGGCAAAGTGTGCTGGCAGTTGATGCAGTCGTAGGTCCAGAAATCGACCAGCACCACTTTGCCTTTCAGCGCTGCGGTATTCAGGGCCGGTGAGTTCAGCCATTCGACCGCGCCGTCGAGCGACGGCATCGGGCGCTTGTCGGTGTCGATGGCAGTGTCAATGGCGTTGTCGGCCTTGACCTTGCTGACGAGGTAATCGAGCACCTTCGGCACGTTTTCCAGCAGGCCTTGCTCGACGCGGGTGACGCTTTCGGATGAGGTGCCGGCGAGCAATGCGTTGTCCACGCCGGTGGATATCACCGCTGCCGCCGCAAGTACCGCCACGCCGGCGCCGCGCCGCAACCAAGCGGTGACCGGGATCGATGGTTTCAGGCGATTGACCAGATTGCGTCCGGCGAAGATCAGCGTGCCCAGCGACAACGCGCTGCCTAATCCGTAAGCCACCAGCAACAAACTGGTTTGCGCGTTGGCGCCTTGCAGCATGGCGCCGGAGAGGATTACGCCGAGGATCGGCCCGGCGCACGGGGCCCAGAGCAAACCGGTGGCAACGCCGATCATCACTGAACCGAGCGGGCCGGACATTTTGCGTTTGCCGGGGTCGAGGCGATTGCCGAGTATCACGAACGGGCGTGCGAGCCAGTCACCGATGCGCGCGGAAATCAGCGAAAACGCAAACACCACCATGACAATAAGCGCCACATGGCGGCCGGTGTTGTTGGCCTGGATCACCCATTCGCTGCTGACCACGGCCAGGCTGGCGATCAGGGCGAAGGTCAAAACCATGCCGCCCAATGTGAAAAATATCGAGGAGCGCGTGCGTTCAACCCCGGCAAACAGAAACGGCACGACCGGCAGAATGCACGGGCTGAGGACAGTCAAAATACCGCCCAGAAATGCGATGAGAAACATAGCAGGTCACCTGAAATAATCAAAACAGAACACAACCCTGCAGGAGCCACCACAACCCCTGTGGGAGCCGAGCTTGCTCGCGATGGCGGTGGGTCAGTCGCTGTAGATATTGAGGCGACTGGCCTCATCGCGAGCAAGCTCGGCTCCCACAGGGGATTGCGGGGATTGTGGGGGTTGCGGAAATTTGGCAATTGCCTTGCCATTTCAACTGCCGTCGGCGCAGTCATCGGAGAATTTGCTGTAATCCAGTGCCTGGGTTTTGCCTTGCGAATCGAGGTAGGTCAGCCGTGCATTGACGATCCCGCACGACGGCGTGGCGTCCTGTTTCAGCGACACGACTTTCTGAATGTCCAGATGCGTGCCGTAGGTGTAGGTTTTCGGCGTGACATCCGCCTCAGCGCGGGCCGACAAGGTGCAGATGTTCAGGGCGGCAAACAGGCAAGCGGCGTAGATGGCTTTGGTGTTCATGGCGGTAATCCTCAAGTCTTCAATGGTTAGTCGATTCGAGGCCTGCTGGTTTGCCTCGATGGAGTCCATTAAAAGCGTGCGAGGTATCGCGCCTGTGTCGGGATTTGCCCTGAATCAGTCGTTACGTATCAAAGCCAGCGCCCGATACACAGCGATACAAAAGCCCGGAAAATCGACGTTTTTGCGTCCGCATGTATCCCTCGACAGCGCAGATACAGTGGAATACAAAGGCCTGCGGGCGAGCGGACAAAGGCCCGATAGACTGCGCGACATCCCCCATTTACAGAGGCGTCACCCATGGAACATGTCGATCACATTCTCATCGTCGACGACGACCGCGAGATTCGCGAACTGGTCGGCAACTATCTGAAGAAGAACGGTTTGCGCACCACGGTCGTGGCGGATGGTCGGCAGATGCGTTCGTTTCTGGAATCAACACCGGTCGACCTGATCGTGCTCGACATCATGATGCCCGGCGATGGCGGCCTGACCCTCTGCCGCGAATTGCGCGCCGGCAAACACAAAACCACGCCAGTGCTGATGCTCACCGCGCGCAACGACGAAACCGACCGCATCATCGGCCTCGAAATGGGCGCCGACGATTACCTGGTCAAGCCGTTCGCCGCGCGTGAATTGCTCGCGCGGATCAACGCCGTGCTGCGCCGTACGCGCATGCTGCCGCCCAACCTGATCGTCAGCGAAAGCGGTCGGCTGCTGGCGTTCGGGCGTTGGCGCCTGGACACCTCCGCGCGGCATCTGCTCGACAGCGACGGCACCATGGTCGCCCTCAGCGGCGCGGAATATCGCTTGCTGCGAGTGTTCCTCGATCATCCGCAACGAGTGCTCAACCGCGACCAATTGCTCAACCTGACCCAGGGCCGCGACGCCGATTTGTTCGACCGTTCCATCGACTTGCTGGTCAGCCGTTTGCGTCAGCGCTTGCTCGACGATGCCCGCGAACCGGCCTACATCAAGACTGTGCGCAGTGAGGGTTACGTGTTTTCGCTGCCGGTCGAAGTACTCGGGGCATCGGCATGAAACGCACCCTGATCTGGCCGCGCACCCTCGCCTCGCGGTTGTCATTGATCTTCTTGATCGGCCTGATCCTCGCGCAGGTCTTGTCGTTTGGTGCGCAGTATTACGAGCGCTACGAAAGCGCCAAGACCACCATGCTCGGCAACCTGGAAACCGACGTTTCGACCTCGATTGCGATCCTCGACCGCTTGCCGGCAGACGAGCGCGCGGGTTGGCTCAAGCAACTGGAACGGCGCAATTACCGCTACTTGCTCGGCGAAGGTTCGCCGGGCGCGGCGATGGACGATATGCCGGTTGCGGTGACGTCGATCAAAGACGCAATCGGCATGGAATACCCGATGACCGTGACGGATATTCCGGGGCCGCAGAAGCATTTCCAAGTGCATCTGAAACTCACTGATGGCAGCCCGGTGACCATCGACGTAAGGCCGGCAATGGTGCCGTTGTCGCCGTGGTTGCCGATTGTGTTGCTCGGTCAATTGGCGTTGATGATCGCCTGCACGTGGCTGGCCGTGCGCATCGCCATCCGCCCGCTGACACGGCTGGCGGTGGCGGTGGAAACTCTCGATCCGAATACCAAGGCGGTGCATCTGGACGAAAAAGGCCCGACCGAAGTCGCCCACGCGGCCAGGGCGTTCAATGCGATGCAGGCGCGAATTGCGGCGTATCTCAAGGAGCGCATGCAATTGCTGGCGGCGATCTCCCACGACCTGCAAACCCCGATCACGCGGATGAAACTGCGCGCCGAGTTCATGGACGATTGCGTCGAGAAAGACAAACTGTGGAGCGACCTCAGCGAGATGGAACACCTGGTGCGCGAAGGCGTGGCGTACGCGCGCAGCATTCACGGCGCGACCGAAGAAAGTCGCCGCACCGATCTGGATTCGTTCCTCGACAGCCTGGTTTTTGACTATCAGGACATGGGCAAACAGGTGCAACTGAGCGGCAAAAGCGCCGCCGTCATCGACACTCGACCGCACGCGTTGCGCCGGGTGCTGGTGAACTTGACGGACAACGCGCTGAAGTTCGCTGGCGCGGCCGAATTGGTGGTGAAGGTGCTGGCCGATGGCAGTTTGTCGGTCAACGTAATGGACCGTGGGCCGGGGATTGCCGAGGAGGATCTGGCGCAGGTAATGGAACCGTTTTACCGCGTCGAGAACTCGCGCAACCGCAGCACCGGCGGCACCGGACTGGGCCTCGCGATCGCCCAGCAACTGGCGCTGGCAATCGGCGGATCGCTGACCTTGCGTAACCGCGAGGGCGGCGGCCTGTGCGCAGAACTGAAATTGCCAACGCCGCATTAACCTTGTGGGAGCCGAGCCTGCTCGCGATGGCGGTGGGTCAGTTGGCACTGATATCAACTGACAGACCGCTTTCGCGAGCAAGCTCAGCTCCTACAGGGGATTTTTGTTGGGTGGGGGATTGGCGTTCGACCGCGATTAATGTGGGAGTGAGCCTGCTCGCGATGGCGGTGGGTCAGTTGAGGTTGATATCAACTGGCAGACCGTCATCGCGAGCAAGCTCAGCTCCTACAGGGGATTTTTGCAGGATGCAGGATTGGCGTTCGACCGCGATTAATGTAGGAGTGAGCCTGCTCGCGAAGGCGGTGGGTCAGCTGAGGTTGATATCAACTGACAGACCGCTTTCGCGAGCAAGCTCAGCTCCTACAGGGGATTTTTGTTGGGTGGGGGATTGGCGTGCGACCACGATTAATGTGGGAGCGAGCTTGCTCGCGATGGCGGTGGGTCAGATGAGGTTGATATGAACTGGCAGACCGTCATCGCGAGCAAGCTCAGCTCCGACAGGGGATTTTTGTTGGGTGGGGGATTGGCGTTCGACCACGATTAATGTGGGAGCGAGCCTGCTCGCGATGGCGGTGGGTCAGTTGAGGTTGATATCAACTGGCAGACCGCTTTCGCGAGCAAGCTCAGCTCCTACAGGGGATTTTTGTTGGGTGGGGGATTGGCGTCCGACCACAATTAATGTGGGAGCCGAGCTTGCTCGCGATGGCGGTGGGCCAGTTGAGGTTGATATCAACTGACAGACCGCTTTCGCGAGCAAGCTCAGCTCCTACAGGGGATTTTTGTTGGGTGGGGGATTGGCGTGCGACCACGATT